>JAIQFP010000010.1 GCA_020073165.1 Terriglobia bacterium
GGCTACACCGGTCCGGAACATGTGGTAGACGGCAAGGAAGGCCTTACCCACTGCTTTGGTCCCGAGTGGAAACTTAACCTCCTCACCGACGGCCTCGGCGAGTCCTGGCGCATCACCCAGTGTGGCATGAAGTTTTTCCCTACCGAAGCCCTGACCCATGCCCCGATTTCCGCAGTGCTCGACCTGGTGAAGAACAACGACCTGCACCCGGAGAATGTGCAGAAAATTCAGATCCGCTCCCTGGCGCGCGCCGCCGACATCCTGTCGGACCCGAGCAAGTACGATCCGCACACTAAAGAGACCGCCGACCACTCGCTGCCCTATGTGATTGCCGCCGCCCTGGCCGAGCGCCAGGTGACCCCAGCCCAGTTCGAAATGAAGAAAATCATGGACCCGACCATCCGCGCTCAACTGAAAAAGGTCGAAGTGGTCGCCGATCCCGAGATCGAGAAGGTCTTCCCCGCGCTCCAGCGCGTAATCGTGAACATTACAACCACCGACGGACGCTCGTTTACCAAGCAACTCGATTACCCTAAAGGTGACCCGCGCAATCCGCTGAGTGATGCGGAGATTGAAGAGAAGTTCGCGGCGCTGGCGGACGGCGTGCTGTCGCCCGGTGCTCAGAAGAAATTGAAAGATGCCATCTGGAACCTGGAAAAGATCGGCTCGGTCTCGAAGCTGATGGCATTAATGAAAACCGACGTGAGGTCTAGAAAGGCTGCACCCAAAGCAAGAAAGAAGACGAGGAAAAGGTAGCGCCGGCGTCTCGCCGGGCTGTAGCGGGGGCATCTTGCCCCCGCAGATTGAGATCGCACCATGCCCCAGACCATCACTGAAAAACTCGCCCAGTCCCACCTCGCGGAGGGCCCCAACCGCCCCCTCCGCACTGGCGACTTCCTCTCCATCCGCCCGCACCGGGTGATGACCCACGACAACACCTCCGCGGTGATGAGCAAATTCAAGGGCATCGGCGCCAAGAAGATCCACGATCCGCATCAGCTCGTCTTCGCCCTCGACCACGACATCCAGAACCAGGACGAAGCCAACCAGAAAAAATACCGCTCCATCGAAGCCTTTGCCAAAGAGCACGGAGTGGATTTCTATCCCGCCGGTTCCGGCATCGGACACCAGATCATGGTGGAGCGGGGATATGTCGTCCCGGGCTCGTTTGTGGTCGCGTCCGACTCGCACTCCAACATGTACGGCGCGCTGGGAGCGGTGGGAACGCCCATCGTCCGCACCGATGCCGCCGCAGCCTGGGCCACGGGAGAATTCTGGTGGCAAATTCCACGCAGCATCCAGGTGGTCCTTGAGGGGAAGCTGCCCGCGGGCGCGACCGGCAAGGACGTCATCATCACCCTGTGCGGCCTCTACAACCACGACGAAGTTTTGAACGCCGCCGTCGAGTTCAGCGGCCCCGGTGTCTCTTCTCTTTCGATGGATGCTCGCTTCTCCATCTCCAATATGAGCACGGAATGGGGGCCGATCGTGGGGTGGTTTCCGGTGGACGAGATCACGATCGGCTATCTGAAGGGTGTCCACCAGCGGCTGAAGGCGCTGGGCATCGAGCGGTTCAGCGAGCGGGACATCGAAAACTGGACCGAGAATCCGCCGCGCCCCGATGCCGACGCGACTTACGCCGCCCGCATCACGCTGGATCTCAGCCAAGTGACACCCCATGTTTCTGGACCTGACACCGTCCAAGTCATGAGCTCGCTGGCTGAGATTCAAGGTAAGAAAGTTAGAATCAACAAGGCCTATCTCATCTCCTGCGTAAACTCGCGCGTGGAAGATCTGGAAGCGGCAGCGCGCGTGCTCACAGGCAAGAAGATCGCTCCCGGCGTAAGGTTCTATCTCAGCGCGGCCAGCAAATGGGTGCAGGAGGAAGCGGCCCGCAGAGGCGCATGGCAGGTTCTTCTCGACGCCGGCGCCAATCCGTTACCCGCCGGATGTGGCCCCTGTATCGGCCTTGGAGTGGGCCTGCTCGAGCCGGGCGAAGTGGGCATCTCCTCCACCAACCGAAACTTCAAGGGACGCATGGGATCGCGGGATGCGCGGTGCTATCTGGCTAGCCCGGAAGTGGTGGCCGCTTCTGCGGTAGCTGGGTACATTAAGGGTCCGCACGAGATGCCCGACCGTGCGCCGGCCCGTATATATAAGGAGTTCGCGAGTGAGGCCGCGGCCGAGAAGGTTGAGATTCTCCCCGGCTTTCCGGCTCGGGTAAAAGGCCGTCTGGTGTTCATGCCACAGGACAACGTCAACACCGACGCGATTTACGGGAAGGACTACACCTACCGCGACGACATGACGCCGGAGATGATGGCGAAGGTCGTGATGGAGAACTACGACCCGCAGTTTGCCGAGCGCACTCGCGCGGGCGACGTGATCGTCAGCGGCTTTAACTTCGGAACCGGGTCGAGTCGCGAGCAGGCGGTAACTTGCGTGAAGGCCAAAGGCATCCCCATGGTGATCGCCGCCAGCTTCTCGCAGACCTACTTGCGCAACGCGTATAACAATGGCTTTCTGTGCGTGGAGGTGCCGGAGCTGGTGAACCGCCTGCGCGAACAGTTCGCAGGATCGAAGGAGAAGACAATTATTCCGGGAGATGAGATTGAGGTTGACTTCACCTCTGGCGTGATCCATTGGCGCGGAGAGAAATTCACATTTCCCGCATTGGGCAGCGTGCCGCAGTCCCTGGTGATCGCCGAGGGCGTGGAAAATCTGGTGGCGAAGCGGCTCGGCTTGGCATGACCTGTTCGGAGCGGGCGCACCTTTTAGACGCGGTGCATACCCGTATACTACGTCGGCTTTAGCCGCCGAGGAGTTTGAGCGTCGCGATGGATCAAGGCGACAGGTACCTGCTCGGAGTGCTCGCAGCCTTCTTGGCGTTGGGGCTTGTCGTCTGGACTCCAAAGACTGGACGGCAGTGGTGCTACTGGGGCGGGGCCGCCTTGTTGGTGTTTCTACTTTCGCACTTCCTTAAGTGACGGTGGACATCCCGTTACTCTAAGCACAGGTAACAAAGGCCACACAGTGCGCGGTCACTGTTCAGACGATTTTCTAAGGAGCTCATATGGCCAAATACACTGTAGTTTCGATGCCCGGTGATGGCATAGGCAACCAGGTTTTACCGGAATCCATCCGCGTGCTCAAAGAAGTCGGCTTTGACGCCGAGTACATCCATGCCGACATCGGCTGGGACTGCTGGTGCAACCAGGGGAACGCGCTGCCCGAACGCACTATTGACCTGCTCACCAAGCACAAGCTCGGCCTGTTCGGCGCCATTACCTCCAAGCCCAACAAAGAAGCCCAGGCCGAACTCAAGCCCGAGCTGCGAGGAAAGGGTTACGTCTACTACAGCCCGATCGTCACCATGCGGCAGAAGTTCAATCTCGATATCTGCATGCGGCCCTGCATCGCGTTTGCCGGCAATCCGCTGAACTACATTCGCAAGCGTGCTGACAGCGGCTTCGACGAACCGCTAGTGGACACCACGGTTTTCCGCCAGGGCACCGAAGGCATGTACTCCGGCATCGAGTGGACCAACCCACCCGACAACGTGCGTTCGGCGCTGGCCACGCATGCCAAGTTCAAAGCCTTTACCACTGTCCCCGGCCCGGAGCTTGCGGTCAGCCTGCGCGTGATCACCAAGAATGCCGCGCGCCGCATCGTGACCGCCGCGTTCGAATACGCGAAAAAGCGCGGCTTCAAGGGCGTCACCATCTGCGAGAAGCCCAACGTGGTGCGCGAAACCTCGGGCATGATGGAAGAGACCGCCAAGGAAGTCGCGAAGAATTACCCGGGCATTGCGCTGTGGTCCACGAACATCGACGCCCAGCTGATGTGGCTCAACAAGAATCCGGAAGACTACAACGTGGTAGTCTCCTCAAACCTGTTCGGCGACATCTTGTCTGACGCTTTTGCCGGGCTGGTGGGCGGGCTGGGGTTTGCCGCTTCGGGCAACATCGGGGATGAAGTTGCGGTGTTCGAGCCCACGCATGGATCGGCGCCGAAGTATGCGGAGCTGAATCCGCCGATTGTCAATCCGATTGCGATGATTCTGTCCGCGGCCATGATGCTCGATCACGTGGGCGAGGGCGCCAAGGCCGATCGCATACGGCAGGCGATTGCTGCGGTGGTGAAAGAAGGCAAGGTGCGCACCTATGACATGAAGCGCATTTCCGGTGGCAGCAAGTCGATCAGCCAGGGTGCGGCCTCAACCGTGCAGATGACCGATGCCATCCTGGAGAAGCTGGCGAAGGCCGTGCCCGTGGGTGCGGGGCGGCAGTCGGCGTAGCTTGCCTGCGTTGCGGGTCGTGGAAAGCAAGAGCCGGCAGGGAAAGGCGTTCTCCTACCCGAAGAACCCGCGAGGATGGGTGCACGCGTCGGCTCATCTTGGAATCTCCTGGCTCGTCCGCCTCAATTTTTTTTGCACCACGATCCGCGTTCTGATGATCCAATTTGTGGTGACCAGGGAAAAGGCGGCTTCCCGCGTCACGCGGCTGTCGTCCAGATTCGGGGATGCTCCACACCGCCGCTCAGCAGAAAATTCCAGGGAAGGAGGCGCTCTTGAGGCTCAACTATGGAGCCTGTCGCAGGCTGCGCACGGTGCTCGCGGTGGTGTGCGGTGCGACCGCTTTGTTTGCCCAGTCTGCTTCCGTGCCTCGCGCGCCGACGCAAGTCCCGAGCCCGTTCGAAGGAAGTGTTCCCGCATCGCCCGTCCCCGGTACGCTGTCTATTTCCCTACAAGACGCGATCAACCGTGGCTTGCGGCAAAATTTGGGTCTGCTCCTCTCGAGTGAAGATGTAGGTTCGTCCCGCGGGGAACGATGGATACAGCTCAGTGATCTCCTGCCCCACGCGAGCGCAGCGCCCTACGTGGATGCCTCCAAGACCAATCTCAAAGAGGTTGGCTTTTCGTTCAATTTTCCAGGAGTTAATCTTCCCTCGGCGGTAGGTCCGTTTTCGTATTTTGACGCGCGTGTAGCTGTATCGCAGTCTTTGTTCGACTGGAAGGCGATCAACGAAGCCCGCTCCGCAAGCCAGAGCCTGAGGTCGGCCGAGTACACCTATCGAGACGCGCGTGATCTGGTTGTGCTCGCGGTCGGCTTCACCTACCTCCAGGCAATTGCCGACGAGGCACGCATTGACACCGCAGATGCGCAGGTCAAGACGGCGCAGGCCCTCCACGATCAAGCCTCCGACCAGGTGAAGGCGGGAGTCTCCGCCGCCATCGATGCGGTCCGCACCAAGGTTGAATTGCAGACGCGGGAGCAGCAGCTCATCCAGGCCAGAAACGATTTTGCCATCCAGAAACTGAAGCTGGCGCGCGTGATCGGCCTGGCTCCCGGACAGGAATTTACTCTGACGGACAAGTCTCCGTACCAGCCGTTCGAAGCGATGTCCGTGGACGAGGCGCTAAACCGTGCCTATGCTTCCCGCCCGGATTATGAGGCCGCTCTGGCAGCAGTGCGCGCTGCTGAGTTTTCCCGCAAAGCTGCGGTGGCTGGGTATTTCCCTTCCCTGTCGTTCAATGGCGATTACGGTGCCGGCGGAGCCCATCCCTCCACCGCGACCGAAGTATTCGACGTCCGGGGAACATTGAACATTCCTCTGTTTCAAGGCGGCAAGGTTCATGGCGAGGTCCTGCAGGCCGACGCCAGGGCGCGGCAGAGTCGGGAGCGGCTGGAGAACCTGCGCGGACAGATTGATTCTGACGTTCGCACGGCTCTCCTCAACCTGCAATCCTCTGCCGAGCAGGTCGCGGTGGCCCGCAGCAACATTGATCTGGCGGAGGAGACCCTGGCGCAATCGCGCGACCGCTTCAACGCCGGTGTCACCGACGCGGTCGAGGTGGTGCAGTCGCAGGAACTGACCGCCAGCGCCCACGAACGGTACATCTCCAGTCTCTACAACTACAACTACGCCAAGATCTCTCTCGCCCGCGCCTTGGGCACGGCGGAGGAGGGCGTTAAGCAGTACTTCAAAGGAAACTAATGATGGCCGACGAAACCCCACATCCGGCGCCCGAGGCGAGCGATGAATCGTCTGCCCCTCCGCCCGAGGCTGAAATCCCACCCGTGGCAACGGCGTCGCCGCAGCGCCCCCGCTCGAAGCGACGGCGGACCATTATTGCAATCGTTGTTCTCGTGCTTCTGGCGGGCGCCGTGCTCTTGTGGAGCTATCTGAACCGCTTCGAGTCCACGGACGACGCCCAGGTGGATGCCCATCTGTATCCCGTGAGCGCCCGCGTGTCCGGCTACGTGGTGAAGGTCAATGTAGATGACAACCAATACGTGCAGGAAGGCACGGTCCTGGTGGAGATCGATCCCAAGGATTACCAGTTGGCGGTGGAGCGGGCCCGGGCGGACCTCGCCAATGCCGAAGCGACCGCTCAGTCGCTCGAGATTACCGTTCCCATCACCTCGGTGAACACCGCCAGCCAGTTGCAGTCCACGGAATCGGACGTGGAAGCAGCCAATGCCGGCATCATAGCCTCCGAGAAACAACTTTCGGCCTCCCATGCCCAGTTGGAGGAAGCAGAGGCCATCGATGCACGGGCGCAGAACGATCTTCAGCGCTACAAGGCCTTAGTGGACAAGCAGGAGGTGGCGACCCAGGTTTATGACCAGGCGTTGGCCACGGCCAAGGCCAGCGCGGCCGCGGTTGCCGCCGCTCAGGCCAATGAAGCGGCGGCCCAGCAGGCCGTACGGCAGGCCCGAAGTCGTCTGGCGCAATCGCAAGCCAGCCACCACTACGCGGAGACCGGGCCACAGCAGGTGTCGTCCACTCAGGCCCGCGCGCGTGCTGCGATCGCAGACGTGCAGCAAAAACGCGCCGCCCTGGCCCAAGCCGAGCTCAATCTCGGCTACACGAAAATCATTGCTCCGGTCAGCGGGGAGGTGAACAAAACAGTCGTCGTTGGGATGAATGTCCAGGCGGGCCAGCAGTTGCTGACTGTTGTCCCGCTGGAGCAGGTGTGGATCACCGCCAATTTCAAAGAGACCCAACTCAAGCACATGCGCGTGGGCCAGAAGGCCGAAATTGACGTGGATTCCAACGGCCGCACCTTCAAAGGTCACGTGGACAGTATCGCCGGCGCCACCGGTCCGGTGTTCAGCTTGCTTCCGCCCGAGAACGCAACCGGCAACTACGTCAAGATCGTGCAAAGGATTCCGGTCAAAATCGTCCTCGAACCCGGCGAGAACAAGGACCATCAGCTTCGCCCGGGCATGAACGTCGTGCCGCACGTCAGGCTGCAATGAGCTCCGCAGCTTCTCTCACCCTCGAACAGGAAGCCTGGCAGCCCGCGTATAATCCCTGGCTGATCGCGGTGGTTGTCGCGCTGGCCGCATTCATGGAGGTGCTGGACACCAGCATCGCCAATGTGGCGCTGCCCTACATGGCCGGGAACCTGGGCTCTAGCAACGATGAGAGCACATGGGTACTGACTTCCTATCTGGTTTCCAACGCCATTGTCCTGCCCATGGGAGGATGGCTCGCGACCGCGCTGGACCGCAAGCGCTTCTTCATGATTTGCCTGCTCCTGTTCACGCTGAGTTCCTTCCTGTGCGGGGTCGCTCCGAATCTTGGGCTTCTGCTCTTCTTCCGCGTATTGCAAGGGGCCGGCGGCGGGGGACTGCAACCCATGGCGCAAGCGATCCTGGCGGATACCTTTCCGCCGGAGAAGCGCGGCCTGGCCTTCGCGCTTTACGGCATTACAGCGGTGACCGCGCCCACCATCGGTCCCACGCTGGGTGGGTGGATCACCTTCAATTACTCCTGGCGCTGGATTTTCTTCATCAACATCCCGGTCGGTCTAGTTACGTTGTTTCTGGTATATCGCGTGGTCCAGGATCCTCCCTACTTGAGCCGCCTGAAGGGTGCAGGAGTCCAGCTGGACTACGTTGGCATCGCGTTGCTGGCGCTGGGCGTTGGGGCCCTCCAGGTCGTGCTCGACAAGGGGCAGGAGGACGACTGGTTCGGCTCACATTTCATCGTCACCCTGGCGGTCGTGGCCGTGGTTTGCCTGGTGGGCCTGGTTTTCTGGGAATGGTCTCAGAAGGTGCCCCTGATTGACATTCGTCTGTTTAAGAACTTCAACTTCGCGAGCGCCAACCTGATGATGTTCGTCCTCGGCATCATGTTGTTCAGCAGCCTGGTCATGATGCCGCAGTTCCTGCAAACGTTGCTGGGGTATACGGCTCAGCTTGCGGGCTTGGCGATTTCGGCGGGGGGCGTGGCCCTGCTGATTGAGATGCCCATCATGGGCCAGCTCACCGGCAAGTTCCAGGCGCGATACCTGATCGCTTTTGGCTGGCTGGCCTTGTGCATTGCGATGTTCTATTCCACCCGCAATATTGATCTGCTCATTAGTTTCGACAATGCCCTATGGCTGCGCGTGGCCCAGGTGATCGGCCTGGGGTTCCTGTTCGTTCCGATTACCCTGGTGGCCTACATTGGAATTCCTGCCGAGAAGAACAATGCCGTCGCCGGCCTGGTCAACTTCATGCGGAACATGGGAAGTAGTGTGGGTACGTCGCTGGTCACGACGCTGATCGCACGCCGCTCCCAGTATCATCAGGAAATCCTCGTTGGCCACGCTACGGCCGGAAGCCCGGCTTTCCAGGACCGTGTGACCGGCCTGGCCCAGGGCCTGGTCCACTCCGGGCTGGCCCCGCATGAGGCCCGGATGCAAGCCTATGCCCGGCTTTATCGTGCGCTGCAGGCACAGGCGGCCAGCCTCGCCTACATCGATACCTACAAGGTCCTGGCGGTTGGAGCAGCTGTAATGTTTTTCCTCGCCTTTGTTTTGAAAGGCAACCATCCCGGCGGTGGAGGAGAAATGGCGGCCGGCTAAAGAGGGTAGAATAATAATCTTGTGATTGAAGTTTGCTCCCGTGCACGTCGGTAGATCAGATGATTAGAATCGTCACCATTGAGCGGGAATACGGCTGCGGCGGCGGTGAGATCGCTCGTCGCCTCGCTGAGCGCCTGCAATGGAAGCTTTGGGACCAGGCCCTGACCGAGGAGATCGCCCGTCTGGCGCATTGTCCCAAAGCTGTCGTGGAGCGCCGCGAAGAACGTGATGATCCGCTCTATTACCGCCTCTTCAAGTCGTTCCTGCGCGGCAGCTATGAAGGAAGCCTCAATGCGCACAAGCTGAACCTGGTGGACAGCGAAACCATCATGAAGACGACCGCGCGGGTTGTCCAACACGCGGCCAGCAAGGGACACTGCGTCATCGTTGGCCGGGGCTCACAGCACTTCCTTTGCGACCGCCAGGACACGTTGCGCATTTTTCTCTATGCCCCAACCGAGCAAAAGGTGCAGCGGATCATGGCCCGAGGCAAGACAGAGGCAGAAGCGCGGGAGCGTGTCGACACCGTTGATCACGAGCGGACTGCCTTCATCCAGAAGTATTTCGGGGTCCCGTGGCCTGACCGGTCCTTGTATCATGCCCTGTTCAATACCGCGATCGGCGATGAGAGCGTGGTGCAGTCGATTGTGGATCTCATGAAAATCTTCGATGCAAGGACGGATACTGGAGTGGGGTGCATCTCCGTACCCGCTCCGTCGCGTTAGGAGCCTTCATGCGCATTCTTTGGCTCAGCATCACTCTTGCGCTCTGCTGTTCGGCCGGCACGGCAGCCCAACTTGACGAGGTCCTCAAGAAAGCCGGCGAGACCCTCAGCCAGCGCGATATCTCCGGATTAAGCGACGACAAGATCATTGCCGGGCTGAAGCAGGCGCTTCAGGTCAGCACCGGTAAGGCTGTGGCTCTCACCGGCAAGCCCGACGGCTTCCTGAAGAACGAAGCCACCAAGATCCTGTTGCCGCCGAAGCTTAAGACTGTCGGTCAAGGTCTGCGGATGTTGGGAATGGGCGCGAAGGTGGACGAACTTGAAGTCGGCATGAACCGCGCCGCCGAGCAGGCCGCGCCCAAGGCCAAGGAAATCTTTCTCGCGTCCCTGAAGAAGATGACCTTCGACGACGCTCGTCACATCCTCACCGGCGGGGACACCGCCGCCACCGACTACTTCAAGCGCACCGCATCCGCCGATCTCACCACCGCCTTCTCGCCGATCGTCCATAGCTCGATGGAACGCGTCGGCGTCGTCCAGCAGTACAACCAGGTCATCAACAGCGCCCCCGGTGGCAGCGTCCTGGCCGGCCAGTTCGATCTCGACAAGTATGTGGTGGGCAAAACGCTGGACGGCCTCTTCTACATGCTCGGAGAAGAAGAAAAACAGATTCGCAAGAACCCCGCCGCCCAGACTACAGCGCTACTGAGAGAAGTTTTTGGCAGAAAATGACGAGGAGAGATGGTCTTGGGGCACAGCTTGAGCCGTGCCGCTAAGGGCCCGGAAACGCTGGGCTCTTACCTCTGACTTCGCTCATAGCAGGCCACTCCAGCGCATAAGTGTGCTAATATTCCGGCCCCGGAATCGCTTTGTGGGTATGGGCAATCCCAGGAGGGGCATCATGAGAATTTCCAGGATCGCAGCGGGAGCAGGCATGGCGACATGGATGGCAGTAGCGTCGCTGCTGTTGGGCAGCACAGGGCTCTCGGGTGTGGCTGCTGCCAGCAAGGGCGGATCAGTCGAAAACACGCCGCCCGGCCAATATTGCACCGACAATGGTGGCGTGGTGGAGACTCGCCAGGCGGCTTACAACACCAACGGTGGGCCCATCCTGCGGCTGGCGGGTATTCGCAGCTTCTGCCGCTGGACCTCGAAGAGTGATGGCTCCCGAATCTATGTCGCCCTGGACACTCTGTACACCACCAATCCCAGCCTGGCCGCCCTGGCGTATTACTCCCAGACGCAACCCGGCAATTGCACCGGTAATCCGGCGTCCTGCTATTGTTCTCTCCTCGGCGGCACCGATCTGTTCGGCGGCATTAACGCCGCCGGCGGCGGTTGGATCAAGAACAACTCCGTGGACCGCGTGTTGGACGCATGCATCTTTCCGGACAATTCCACGATCGATTCGTGGGGACTGTTTTATCACTCTGCCGGCATCGTGCGCGGCATTGATCTGGACGGAATCCTGCGCTATCCGAACCCGTACGCTAAGAAACACTGAGGTGCGGGCATGCAGCTGCCGCCAGCGGCAATTGGCGCTCGGGAATGTGTTAGATTGGGCCCATACGGGCCCGTAGCTCAGCGGTTAGAGCAGTGGACTCATAATCCATTGGTCCCAGGTTCAAATCCTGGCGGGCCCACCAAGTTGGCGTGCATGAGTTAGCCTGCTTTTTTCTGGCGTGTTGATCAGACGGCAGCTTTTCTCCTAGCGGTGGCCGGATCAGTACTTGAAGGCATGCCCACGCCGCAGCCATGGCTGTTCGAAGAATCTCCAGGAAAGTTTGGCGATCACCAGGGTTGCCGCTACCCCGAGTAATCCTCCGATGAGCTCGACGGCCCCTGGTGCCTGGCTGAAACGAGCTGCGAGCAAACGCCGGGCCACTTCCATGAGGGGCCGGTGCAGGAGGTAGGTGCAATAGGCTATTCCTCCCAGTCCCCGCAAGTATGGGTTGCACAGCAAACGCTGGGACCGCCCAGCTCCGTTGAGCGCGAGGAGCAGACAACAGCCATAGAAAAGCGCCAGCAGTGAGTATCCCACTGTCATCATTGGCATAGAGATTTGCCCATAGTTGCCGAATGTCAGCCACCCCAGCGAAGCCAGGAGCACGCCTGAGAGGCTATATAAGAGAGCACTCTTACGCTGGACCGCCTTCCATAGCGTCGCGTTGCGCAGCAGCACCGCAATCAGCACTCCGACGCACAAGGCGTCGGCACGACATGGCATGGGGACCATATCCGCAAACGCGCCGCGGGCAGTGGAGAAGCACAGAATTGTCCGCAGCACAGGAGCGCCAACCACGATCCCGACGAGTGCAGTTGTCAGTTGCGTGCTCGTCAGCTTGCGCACTATCAACGGTGCGGTCAGGTAAAACTGCTCTTCGACGGCCAGTGACCAGGTTGGCGAAATGAGAATGAAGCCAAAGGTGCCCAGGTAAGCCATCCACACGTTTTGAGTGAAGGTGAGGTATGAGGCCAAGGGAAGCCGGCTCGCGGAATAAGCGCCTGTTGCGCCGGCCAGCAGGTAAACCGGGAGCTGCCAGAGCATGTAAGCCGCGACGACCACCCCATAGAGCGGAAGGATCCGAAATGCCCGACGGGCATAGAACGTGGAGAAGTATCGCGGAGAGTTCTTCGCATCCAGAAGAATGCCGCCGATCAGGAATCCCGAGAGCACGAAGAAGAGATCTACACCGCTCCACGAGAGTCTCCCGGCCGCTTCCAGCTTGGAGATCAGGGTCGAACTCGTAGAGAAATGGAAAACCGAGTGCCAGAGCAGTACCAGCAGGATCGCGATTCCGCGCCATCCATCCAGGGCGGGAATCCGCCCACTGGAGGGAACGACCGACAACTGCGGAGACCCAGCCCGTCACGCTTTCGGGGCGGAGCGCTGGACGGGCCGCGGTGGATGGCATCAGTTGTTGTCCAGGGAGTGTTGAGAAATGATACCAACGATGGCGCGCGTGAAGTTTCCACAGGGCCCGGCAAAAAAGGGGCCCGGGTATCGAAACCGTCACCCTGTCTCGCACACCTGTGCCCGCTGCGTTCTACCCGGACCCAGGCGCATGTAAACCGATTTCCGTTCAGCTTTTCCTTGACGTCACTGCGAAGAACTCGGCGGGTTCCTGCTCGACGTGCTTGCTGCCGCAGCGCGGGCAAGTCACCGGTTCGTCGTGCTCTGTCAGGGTAAGGACCTTTTCGAAGGACTTATGGCAGTCCAGGCAGATGTAATCGTAAACCGGCATGGTTTTCCTCCGGCACGCGGCCGCTAAGCACATCGTTACAGGAAACGGGGCAGTCTCGGCGTATCCCTCCCCACACTATTGCATCATCAGGAGCTTGCCTTGGGGGTCGCGGAAAATGAAGCTCTCGTTGCCGCGAATGATCTCCCGCGCAATCACACCATCTTCCCCCTGAAAACGAAACTTCGCGCCCACCACTTCGATCTGGTCGCCGGGAGCGAAGGTCAGGTTTTGGCTGCGCATGATCCGGGCCGGGGCGAGGTGCACCTGCAGCAGGCCGTCACCGGTCTTCAGCATCAGGTGGGCACCCATCTCACCTTCGCTCACGGGGCAGGCAAATTCCTGGATCTGGTGTACTGCCCCTTTGACCACCACCTCATTGGCGGGGTTGTAGAGGGCGGCGCCCTGGGCCAGCGGGCGATGGAAACTGACGCCGAAGACCATCAGCAGGACGGCGATCACCGCCACGGCGAAGATCATCCCGATAAACAAGCTGGATAGTTTCATGGCCGTCTCTCCTTTTCGTGACTTGCCGGTTCCGGCCACCATTGACAAAAGCAGCCTGCTCAAGCGACCTTGAGCTGGGTTTGGGTTGCGTGCCTGACGGCTTTGGGCAGTTCAAACCGCAGCATGCCTCCCTGTAATTCGATCCGAGCCGCCTCGGGGACCACCTCGCTGGCCAGCTCGACGATGCGCAAGATCGTGTCGGGATACAGGTCGATATAAACGTTCTTCGACCCCTCGATTTCAGGCGCACTCACATCCTTCTTGCCGAGAATCGTGATGCGATGAGGCTCGATGGCGACGCGCAGCTCATTGTCCGCAAAGCTCAAAACATTGGCGCGTACCCGGACCCGCCCGTGGGATTCTGAGATGGCCACCGAAACCGGCCGGAGCAGTTCGGACTCTGCCCGCAGCCAGTCTTCCCAGTCATGGCCGTGCTTCCGGCCACGGGCTTCGAACAACTCGTAGGCGCGGCGTGCGATCGCCAGTTGAACCTGCTGCATTTCCCACTGAACCTTAGCGGGATCGCATGGGGTCAAGGTCGTAGACGTAGGCGCTGCCTGCGGTTGGGACCGCTCCCCGGACTTCATAACCCCTCCTTCCGATACAGCCTGTGAAAGAGGTTCGCTCACGCCAGATGTCAAAATCGGCAGAGGCTACAGCGAGCCGTCGTCGGACTCTCCCTTCCCGGGAAGGGCACACGTGCACACCTCTATTGTCCGTCCCGTTGTCCGACGGTGCGGTGACGGGTATCACCAGGGGATGTGTCGGGAGGAACAAGCACTCAGTACCCGGTACCGCGTTGGGAAGCCAGGCCGTCGCCTGTGAGATAATTTTTCTTCATATCCCTGCGAGGAGAGCATGGCCGAGCGCAAAGTGTTCTGCGTCAAGTTGAAAAAGGAACTTCCGGGACTGGACGAGCCTCCCTTCGATACCGAACTGGGAAAGAAGATCTACGAAAATGTCTCCCAGGAAGCGTGGAATTCATGGATGGAGTTCTGCAAGATGCTGCTCAACGAATACCGCCTGAACCCCGCGCGGCGGGAGGACCAGGAAGCCATCGTCAAGCAAATGGAGCAGTTTTTCTTTGGCCAGGGCGCGGCGCCTCCGGCGCAGTACGTGCCTCCCGCGCAGCAGTAAGGCGTTCGTGTGGCGGAGATACCCTCGGCTGGCGACTCTACCTGGGGCCGGCGCGGCTCAAAAATGCAGCACAATGCCGGTTGAGAACCAAAATCATTTTGGGTGTTGCTGAAGAACCGGGTTTGCACGAAATCGCCCTGAAACCGCCAGCCGACCGCCGGAACCAGTTTGTAATCCACCCCGCCGCCCAGGGCCGTGGCAAAGGAAGTATCGGAAGCCGAGACGGCATTCAGGCTCTCGTGCCCGGCCCCGAACAACGCATGGGCGAAGGGAGTGAACTTGCCCACCGAAACGGACACCCGCGGACCAAACAGGAAGGTATAAACGCTGGCGTCCGTATCCGATCCGTAATGGCCGCTGACGTCGGCCACGATCCCAACCCACGGTAAGACCTTGCCTTCGAGCGAGCCCTCCCATCCGTTCAGGTTGACACCATTATTGGACACCAGGTCTGCGCGCTGGTACGAATATCCGAAAAAGATGTTGCCCTTGGGTTCTTGGGCGGCGGCTGCGGACGCGAACAGGAAAAGGGTTAACGCAATCGCGGAGATTCTGGGCACAGAGATATCCCCCCTCTACGCATGGCGTGTCACGATTGTGGCGGCGAAATGTTTAGATGCGCGGTCGGGACGAAACGGTCGCGAAAAAATTGCCGCTCTGGCGCCGGAACCAAAGACTTCGTTCGATTTCTACGACGCTGAAACCATCCCCAGACGTCGAACCCTTAGGATGAAACTCGCCTGACGAACGACAGCCTGCAAAGACAGGCGTGGAGGCTACCCTTCTAGCATGAACCGCACGGAGTTGAACTTGAAGTTGAATCTGGAAATCTGTGCCAACGATGGTGTGACCGTAGTTTATTGCAGAGGCCGTCTCGCCTATCGCGAGGAAGCCACCGCGCTCTCCGAAGCCGTGGCGGAACTCTTACTGCACTCGCGCCACGTGGTGCTCGAACTCAGCGCAGTGGAGATGATCGACAGCGCCTGCCTGGGGGAGTTGGTGGTCATCCTGATGTGGGCCCGCGCCAGCCGGTGTTCGATCAAGCTGGCTGCTCCTCCCAGGCACATTCGCGCCTTGCTGGAACTCACGAACCTGGATTCCGTATTCGAGATTTACCCCACCCTGGACGATGCTGCCCTAGCATGCAGGGAGCAGGCCGCTTGAAGCAGCACAGGGAGGGGACAGCGGACAAATTGTTTTTCCACAAATCCCACAATTCGTTGATTCGCATCTTTTCACTCGTAGTAAAATCAAACTTCCACAAATGTCTGCCCCCGCAACGGGAGTCCGAAATGGTCTCGAAGTGCGCCAACCCGGGCTGCTCGACCCCCTTCCTTTACTTGCATGAGGGCAAACTGTTTCGCTTCGAAAAGGGAGCGGGAAACGGCTCGGCATTCGGGACCGATCCCAACCTGCGACAGCCCATGCGGCGGATTGAATTCTTCTGGTTGTGCGATCGCTGTGCCGGTCGGATGACCGTGGTCTTTGAAGAGGGTGTGGGAGTCACGGTGCTACCGCTGACCCGTGGCCGGCCGGCGGCCTGAAGGCCCGCCTTTCAGCGCGGTGTGGGCGCGTATTTTCCCCTCAAGGCGTTCCATCGAATCTTCAGCATCTCGCCAAACATCCGCGCGCCATCGCGCAGAGGGCTGATGCGGGTGCCTTCGCGGTGGGCCCAGGCTACCGGCACCTCAGCCACCTTGAACCCAAACCGCTTGGCCAGGTAGAGCAATTCGGGATCGAATCCCCAGCGCTCGATCTTTTGTGCCGGAAAAACTGCCTGGCCGGCACGCCGCGTAAAGGCCTTGAAGCCGCACTGCGTGTCCTTGAACTCGAGCCCCAGCGTGATGCGCAGCATCGCATTGAAGATGCGCCCGAAAAGTTGGCGATAGAGGGGTTGCCTCCGGGTCTGCAGTTGGCTTTGCAGCCAGCGCGATCCGATGGCGATGTCGGCGCCGTTGGCGATGGCCGTAAACAGCTTGTCAGCTTCCTCGATCGGAGAAGAAAGATCCGCATCGCTGAACAGCAGGATGTCGCCGCTGGCGTGCAGCATGCCATTGCGCACGCTGTACCCCTTGCCGCGATTGCCGGGATTTTCCAGCAACCGCAGCAGGGGAGTTTTCGCCAGATATTCTTGGATGATTTCCGCGGTGTTATCGCTCGAGCCGTCGTTGACCACGATGACCTCTGCATCAGCGCCGCGCTGGGCGATGTAGGTCAGCACTTTTTCCAGTGAGCCCGCGATGCGCGCGCTTTCGTTGTAGGCAGGAATGACGATGCTGTAAGTCAGTCGCCGGTTGTCAGTCGTCAGTCGTCCGTCGTTAGGCACGGGTTTCTGCGGAAGCTCCCCCACTTTGGACAAACAGTTTCAGAGTAAGTGTGCAGCAAGTCAAAAGGAGCTGACGACTGCGGACCGACGGCTGCTTTTACGCCACCTGCCTCAGCCTCTCCAGCATGGACAGAAATTCCAGCACCAGTTCCTCGTCCCAAAGGCCGTTGCCGGCTTCGTTGCGCATGGTGAGCGCCGCCTGCTCATGGCTGATCGCAGGCTTGTATGGACGGGCCGTGCGCAGGGCGTCATAGACGTCCACCACCTGCAGGATCCGCGGCAGTAAGGGAATCTCCCCTTTGCGCAGGCCATCGGGATAGCCGCTGCCGTCGGAGTGTTCGTGATGGTTGCGGATGATCGGCAGCACCAGGCGCAGCGACTTGAGCGGCTTGCAGATGTTTTCTCCAGTAATGGGATGCTGCTTCATGACGATCCACTCTTCCGGAGTCAGGTTTGATCCCTTCTTCAAAACCTCGTCCGGCACCGCGATCTTGCCCAGGTCGTGCAGGTAGCCGCCGCGCCGCAAGGCCACGATGGATTCTTCCTCCAGCCCGAGGTGACGGCCCAGGTTGCTGGCATTCCGCGCCAGGCGCTCGCAGTGACCCTCGGTGTAAGGATCGCGGCTTTCCACGCTCCGGCCCAGACTGCAGATTACCGACTCCGCAGTCTCCAGTTCGTCGGTAAATTCCTTGAGCTTGAGCAACGACCGGACGCGGGCAAACAATTCTTCCGCAAAGATTGGCTTGTTGAGGAAGTCGTCGGCTCCGGCTTCAATACCCCGCAGCTTGTCTTCGCGATCGCTTAAGCCGGTGATCAGCACGAAGGGAATGAGCCGGGTGGCAGGATTCTCCTTCAGTTCGCGGCACAGTTCGTACCCCGACTTGCCGGGCATGACTACGTCAGAGAGGATCACGTCCGGGGGCTGGCGGCGAATCTCGGCCTCGGCGCTGGCTGCATCCTGCACCGCCACCACCTCGTACCCTTGGGTGGAAAGCAGTTCCCGCATCAGCACCATGGTGTCCGGGTTGTCGTCGACCACCAGTACCCGCGGCGCGGGCCGGCGCAGCGAAATCTCCCCCATCTCTTTGTAAGACTGGAAAAGCGAGCCAGAAGTTGTCCGGGATTTCTGGAAAGGGCTCATGCCAGCAGTCAACACCTATTGTAAAGGATTCTTGCCGGGGCAACAGGTTACAGCGCATAGGCAGTCCCTTTTTCCTACTTGGGGACTGCAAGCCGGGGATATGTCATCTGATCTTGACCCCGGCCGGCAACTCCCGCTCACGCCCCCTGCGCTGGTGTAGTGCATTGCGCCTTGGGCAAGTTTCAGTGCTGCGGTGTAGCTCCGAACTGCGCGAAGGTGACGATGTGTCCGCCCGGGTCTTTTACCCCGATTTCTCTTGCGCCGTAGAAGGTCGTCCGCACCGGCATGACGACCTCGACGCCCTTCATCGCGGTTATGATGTCGTCGAGGTTCTCCACCTCGAGGTAAAGAAAGGTTGTGCCTTTCCGGTAGGCCTGCGCGTTGAAGGCAGCATCCTTCTCCACGCTGGCGAGGCTTTGATACATCACTTCGGTGCCGCCTTTCTGCAAAATCACGAAGGCAAGCTTGTTTCCGTCCGGCACCCCAGCGGTCTTCTCGAAACCCAGTCGTTCCACCCAGAACTTCACGCAGGGCTCGACTTCATCCACGACCAGCACGGGCGTGATCTTCTTAACCGTTATAGGTTTCATCTTTTCCTCTCCTTGGGTCCCGGCCAGCGGCCAGAGCAATGTGAGCAGCAGCAGAGCCATAGTTGTGGTTCGCATGGTGCAATTTCCCCTTGCATCCTTAGCTAGTCTGAATTAGACTAGTGCAAGATAAAAGATCGGCGAGGCTTTGTCAAGGAGGATTTTTATGGCAACCGATGAACGCCAGTTGCAGGACCTGGTTTCCATAGGGCCGGCCATGCTGCACGATTTCAAACTGCTGGGCATTCAGACGGTGGGGCAGCTCGCCCGCCGCAACCCGGAGAAGCTTTACGAGCGGTTGTGCGCCATCACCGGGCAGGCGCAGGACATTTGTTGTCTGGATGCTTTTCGCGCGGCGGTGGCGCAGGCGAGAGATCCGTTGCTGCCGGTTGAGCAATGCAGCTGGTGGTATTGGAGCCGGAAGCGGAAGCATACCCTGGGTGAAGAAAAAGGGGCACGATGACCACCGTCAGGAAGCGAGACCTGACCACTCCCGACCTGGTGCTGCTCAGCCTGCTGGCGGAGCGGCCCATGCACGGCTACGAGGCCAATGCTGAACTGGAGCGCCGCCAGGTACGGGATTGGGCAGGCATCTCGCGGCCCCAGGTGTATTACTCGCTGGAAAAGCTGGCGCGTCTGGGACTGGTTCGTGCGGCCGAAAGCGGAGAGCCGGCCGCCGGGCCGGAACGCAGCGTGTTCGCCACCACCGCCAAGGGGCGCACAGCCCTCGCCGACGCCTTGGAGCGCGAGAACTGGACGACACAGCGCGAGCGGCCGCCCTTTCTCACCTGGATTGCGCTCTCCTGGCAGGCTCGCCCTGGTGTGTTCCAGCAGCAGCTTCGTCGCCGCCAGAAATTTCTGGAGGAAGAACTCGCCCGCGAACAAGCGACCTTGCGCGCTATTCGCCAGGAGGTGGGCCACCGTTTCCACGAGGCGGTGTGGGTCGTCAGCCTGACGATTCAGCAATTCCGCGGCGAGTTGCGCTGGTTGCGCAAGTTGTCTGCAGAAATACATCGCCGCGCTCCAGCCCGGCATCCGGACTACTTCGCGAAGGAATGAAGGTGCGTTCAGTCTCCGGCGGCCTCGACTGCGGGCATCTCTTCAGCCACCGTCTTGGTCTTGATCTTGGCGCTCGAGACCAGCGCCACCGAGGCCACCACGATGGCGCTACCCGCCAGGATGTAGCGGTCCACAGTTTCATTCACAAATAGCCAGCCTAGGAAGACCGCGACCACGGGGTTCACGTAGGCGTAGGTGGCAACCTTCGAGGTGGGCACATGTCCCAGCAGCCAGATGTAGGCGGTGTAGCCGATCCACGACCCGCAGACCACCAGGTACAACACTGCCCCGACACCGCGCGCCGTCCAGGTCACGTGGGAGACGTCCTCGAAACACACGGCAAAAATCAGGTTAGCCAACCCCGCGAACGTCACTTGCCAGGCGGTGGCGCTGAAGGGATCGACTTCAGAAGACTGCCAACGCTTGGACAGCACCGATCCCAGCGCCCAACTGAACGACCCTCCCAGCAGGCTGAGCGACCACCACAGTTCCCTGAGGCCCAGAGCGCCGGTGGCAGTGAGCTTGGGCCAGATCAGCACCGAGATGCCCACGATGCCCAGCGCCAGGCCCGCCATGCCACGCGCCGAGATGTGATGATCGCCCAGCAGCAGCGAGTCGAGCACCAGGAACCAGAGCGGAGTGCTGGCCACCATCAGCGCAGCCAAGCCCGACGGAACGATCTGCTCGGCATAAGAGAGCGTGAGGTTTCCGCCCATGAGCAGAAGTGTGCCGACCACAGCCATGTGCCAGAGTTGGGTCAGACTGGAGCGGACGCGGCGGCCACGGAAGGCCAAATAGGCGAGCATTAGGACGCCGGCAACCAGAAAGCGCGTGCCGCACATCAGCGCCGGCGGAATATGTTCGACGGCGATACGAATGCCGAGGTATGTCGATCCCCAGAACAGGTACACCAGTCCAAAGCAGAGGATCACGAAGAAACGGTGCTGGCGCTGGGCCTCGGTCATGGCAAGCTGGGAGCTAAAAGATATCAGACGCTGAATAACTGGCTGAAGATTCGATTTCTGAGGCGCTACTTTCTTTCGGGGTGGGATGTCGGCTCAGGCCCCGGATACCCATTCTTCGGTGCCTGCAAATCAAGTGGTGCCCGCGGCGCTGGCCAATTTCCCATCCAGTACCTCGCGGACCTTCGTCAACAACGATTCGACACCGAAGGGTTTCTCCAGAAGTGCGGTCCCGGGGTCAAGCGCACCATGGTGAGTCACCAGGTCGTGAGTGTACCCAGACATGAAGAGCACTCTGATTGTAGGCCGTAGCTTCACCAGACTGTCTGCCAGCTCACGGCCGCTGATGCCTGGCATGATCACATCGGTCAACAGCAAGTCAATAGCTCCGTGGTGCTGTTGTGCGACCTCCATTGCTGCCGTGCCATCACGTGCCTCTAGTACGGTGTATCCCCCGCTCCGCAGAGAGCTGAACGTGAGTCTACGCAGAGAATCCTCGTCTTCGACCAGCAGGATAGTCTCGGTTCCGCGAGCCAGCACTCTGGGGGTGTTTTCATATTCAGGCGAATCCGCCTTGGTTTCCACTTGCGGCAAATAAATCCTGAAAGTCGTGCCCTTGCCCACCTCGCTGTAAACGGAGATGCAGCCTTCACTTTGCTTCACAATGCCGTACACCGTCGACAATCCCAGTCCCGTACCTTTTCCCAGTTCCTTGGTGCTAAAGAATGGTTCGAAGATATGGGATTGGGTTTCCTGGTCCATGCCGCAGCCACTGTCGCTGACGCTCAGCATCACATAGTGGCCCGCTTTGGCATAGGGATGCTGGTGTAAGTAGATCTCGTCGAGTTCAACATTGGCCGTCTCGATCAGTAGCTTCCCGCCATGCTGCATCGCGTCACGGGCATTGACGGCCAGATTCATCAGGACCTGCTCGATCTGGCCTCGGTCGGCCTTTACTCTTTTCAAGCTGGAGTCGCGATGAATTTCAAGATCGATGTCCTCGCCGATGAGGCGACGCAGCATCTTGTCAACATCCGCCACCACCGAATTCAGGTCGAGGACAGTGGGCTGGATAGGCTGCTTGCGGCTGAATGCCAGCAACTGCCGGGTAAGAGATGCCGCTCGACGCCCCGCCTTCAGAATTTCGTCTGCATGTTTACGCTGCGGGGCCTCCGGGGGGAAAGTAAGCTGCAGAAGTTCACTGTAACCCGTGATCACGCCGAGAGCATTGTTGAAATCATGCGCCACCCCACCCGCCAGCCGGCCCACAGCCTCCATTTTCTGTGCCTGCCGGAATTGTTGTTCCAGAAGCTCACGCTCGGTGACATCGTACTTAATGGCCACAAAGTGAGTAATGTCTCCGCTCTCCGACCGTACGGGAGTGATAGTCTGTTCCTCAGTGTAAAGAGTCCCATTCTTGCGGCGGTTGATAATCTTGCCGCACCAGGTTTTCCCAGCGGTGATGGTCTGCCACAGATCCGTGTAGAAGGTCTGGTCATGTTTGCTGGAAGATAGCAGGCGGGGATTTGCGCCCCAGGCTTCCTCGGCCGAATAACCGGTTAGTTCCGAAAAAGCCCGATTCGTCCACAGAATCGTTCCCCTCGTGTCGGTGATTACGATGGAATTGGCAGCCGCTTCCAGGGCTGCGGCCTGCAGGTGCAGGCGTTCTTCGGCAAGCTTGGGCTTGTCAATGTCCATTACGACGCCGATCATGCGCGTCGTGCATCCTCCGTCATCATAGAAAGCGCGTCCCCTGGCGGCGTGCCAATGTACCCCGCCGTCCGGCCCCATCACGCGGAATTCAAGAACATACTCTCTCTTTTCGCGGATGGCTACGTCGATCGCGCTTCTCATCCTCTCGCGGTCGTCGGGGTGCACGCTGTTCATCAATACTTCAAGATTTGCCGGGCTGTCTGGGGGCAGACCAAGCAACGCTTTGCAGGTGTCTGACCAGCCGTGTTCGTCCCTAATACAATCCCAGTCCCAAAATCCGATCCCGGCTGCATCCATGGCGATTCGTCTGCGCTCCTCGCCGCAGTACAAATCTGCCCCCGAATTCTCTCCTGCCGCTGCCTGCTGGGAGAACATATGCTCAGCCGGTTGCCGCTCGGTTGCCTCGGCAAGCAGGTTCGAGCGGAAGTGTCGTTCCTTCTTGACAATAGTGAAATTCAGAGCCGCGGCGACACAGATTGCCAACATGATCCTAAGAACGCGAATCAGCCAGACTTCGATCGTGCCGTGGATTACCCAGGTGGAGATCTCAAGAAAGATCAGCAGCGTGGTGGCTGCCAGTGTGAAGCCCAGTAATGTCGTCCACTGGGTGGCAGTTATCGGCAAGTACGACTTACTAAGTCGGCTCACAACTACTCGCTAAGAAGATTCTGGAGAGGCTTGTGCCGGACGTAGAACTCTGCGAGTCCGCCCACACAGATTCTCGCTCGCCCCATGTTCTCGCGGTGAAGCGCGGACACCAAGTTACCCTGGTAATGATGCTTGCGGTCGATTTGGGAAAGTAGCAAGACGGCGTCCAGCACTCCGCTCCGGCGGAAACTTGCTTGCGGCGGATATCAGAGTGCGATCGAACCCAGATTGTGGCTGGCTGCAATGTTACGCTTTCAAAACACCTAAGTAACATTGACCATGACCAGTCCAGTTGTCATGCTTTCCTATGCCGCAAAAGGGGAACAAGCCTCGTCAGCGTACCCGGCCGCCGCGCATCCGTGTCCCCAATTCTGAGCGGGCATTATTTGTGGTGGACGATAGCAAGTTTGTTGGCGTCATTCAGCGCCTTTCCCTGACCGGTGGTTCTGCCATCCTCGCCAGGAGTCCTATTCCGCAAGGAACACTCGCCAAAATGGGTCTGAACACTGTGTTCGGGCAGGTGACGGCGCAGATCGAATTCTTGCAGATGGGAGCGGATGGCATCCCCTTGGCCCAGGCATTCCGCTTCGTTGCCATGAGCGACATCAGTTCCGAACGATTCACAGCTGCCGTGAAGCAGATGGAAAGCGCAGGTTTCAGCGATTTCACAGCGACAGGAAGCCCTCTGGGCGACTTGGCCTCGCACAGCGTCAATAAGCTCCGGGACAGCATCCGGCGCCTTTCCTCTGTCATGACCCCAGGCCGGCAGACTGGCCCGAAGAGGTAAGAACCTCAAACGCCAGAACCAATTCAGAAGCCCACCCCGAGCCCCAAGGCAGGCTTTAGGGGGTTACGCGGGCGTCCGTGGCAGGCTATAATAAGCATGGATTTAGACATGCGCTTGCAGAATCCCAATTCGCACCTGCCCGTGTGCTGGCTGCACTCTTTGGTGTGCCCGCGCCGCTACCTGGCAGTGTTACCTTCGCAAGCGCGCCCCAACCTCTTCGGCAGCGACTAGTTTTCCGATCCTCCCTGTTGCGGGCTTACCCCAAGGCTAAATTTCCATCTTGGGGGACCTGACCGGCACGGCTAAAGTGCCCCTCCCAAACCCGCCCTCCGCAACCCGTTGCCCAGCCGGTTTCTGACTGGCCACTGGCAACCGACAACTGAATTTGGAGGATCCCATGACCACCAAGACTCTGACCGGTCCCAAGCTCAAGACCGCGCTGCCCGGCCCCAATGCCAAGCGCATTGTCGGGGGCGATGACCAGTACATTTCGCCGTCCTATACCCGGTCCTATCCGCTGGTCGCGAAGTCCGGCCGGGGCATCGTTGTTACTGATGTGGACGGAAACGAGTTTTTCGACTTTTCCGCCGGCATCGCGGTGACCTCGACCGGCCACTGCCATCCCCACGTGGTGGCTGCCATCCAGAAGCAGGCAGCTGAACTCATCCACATGTCGGGCACCGACTTCTACTACGAGAACATGGTGACGCTCGGCCAGCGGCTGTCGAAGATCGCGCCCATGCCCGGCCCGCACAAGATTTATTACGGCAACTCGGGAACGGAGGCCGTGGAGGCCGCCTTTAAGCTGGCCCGCTACCACACCAAGCGGCAGAACGTGATCGCGTTTTTCGGCGCGTTCCATGGACGCACCATGGGATCGCTGTCGCTGACCGCGTCCAAGCCGCAGCAGAAGCGTCGTTTCGCCCCGCTGGTTCCGGGCGTTACGCACGTTCGCTATCCGGACGTGTATCGCGGCTGTGCAGGCGGCGCGCAGGAAGCGGAAGCCTTCGCGCTGGGCTGTGCGCGCTTCCTCGAAGACAAGCTGTTCAAGACGATGCTGCCTCCCGAAGAAGTGGCAGCGGTTTTCGTCGAACCCATTCAGGGCGAGGGCGGATACGTGATCGCTCCCAACATCTTCATGCAGGAACTGCGGCGGATTTGTGACCGGCACGGCATCCTGCTGGTGTCGGACGAAGTGCAGAGCGGCGCCGGCCGCACCGGTAAGTGGTGGGCGATTGAGCACACCGGGGTGCAGCCCGACATCATCTGTAGCGCCAAGGGCATTGCTTCCGGGATGCCGCTGGGCGTGATGATCAGCCGGGCCGACATCATGGACTGGGTGCCGGGCTCGCACGCGTCCACGTTCGGTGGCAACCCGGTTTGCATCGCAGCCGCGCTGGCCACGCTCGACGTCATCGAGCGCGAGAACTTGATGCAGAACGCCACCGAGGTCGGCAATCACATGCTGAAGCGCATGGCGGACTGGCCCAAGAAGTATCGCGTAGTCGGCGACGTCCGCGGGCGCGGTCTCATGGTGGGCGTGGAGATCGTAAAAGACAAGCAGACCAAGGAGTACGGCCCCGATCTGCGCGACCGCATCGTGGAACTCGCCTTCGAACGCGGCATCCTCTTCCTGGGTTGTGGCCCGAGCACGGTACGCATCGCGCCGCCGCTGGTCGTCACTAAAGACGAAGCCGACGTGGCCATCGACGCTCTTGAAGAGTCGGTCGCTATCGTAAGCAAAGGCGCCTAACTGACAATGCTTGTGCAGGGGCGGGTCTCTGACCCGCCCCTACACAACCGGGACAATCGTCGGTTACTTCCCGTGTGCTTTCTCCGGAATCTTCTCTCCGAGTTCGAACCGCATGTTCACGAAATCCATGGTGAAGCTGCGGTACGGATCGGTCAGGTCACGTCCAAGATTGCCAAACAGCTTGTCGCTATCGGTTCCAAGCTTTGGCAGCACGGGCACATGAGTCAGTGTGGCCGTGGTCGAACCGATGCCGAGTGACGCCTGCGGCAAATAAGGCACCAGCATCTTCTTGAAGCCGCCCGCACCGCCCATCCCATAGGGCCTCTCTTGCACACCACGCAGTTGCGACGCGAACTCCCGGCTATACCGAACCGAGAAGAACGAAGTGTTCGCGCCGCTATCGAACGAGAACACTACATCTCGGCCCTCGACTTTGCACTGCAGCAGCGGCATCAGCAGGTTCATATAGAGACGAGCGCCGCTGCCTGGACCAGGCGCACCCGGACTGGCCAGGAAATGGCCGTCCTTGGTGAAGGTTACGCGTTCCAGTGCCCGTAACACCGGATACCCAAGTATGGCCTGAATCTGGTACCGCGACTTCTCGCCGGAGGGTACGTTCAGGCTGCTGTCCTCGAGCACCAGCAGCACCACGTTGCGTACGGTTGCGCCCCCGAGTTTGAGTTCCGGCAGAACGGCCACGTGCATCTTGTTCTCGGCGCCGGTGATGCCCTGGGTCTGGGCCGTGCCTTTCGCCAGGCGCACGCCAAGACGTTGCGCAAAGCTCGCGGAAACGGTCGAGAAGTTGGCGCCGGTGTCGAGTACCCATGACGCGGTGACCCCATCGACTG
This sequence comes from Terriglobia bacterium, assembly GCA_020073165.1. Taxonomy (GTDB): domain Bacteria; phylum Acidobacteriota; class Terriglobia; order Terriglobales; family Acidobacteriaceae; genus JAIQET01. The sequence goes on from JAIQFP010000010.1 coordinate 26,295, forward strand.
TCAGGTCGGTGTCGATCGTGCCGAGAACAGAATTCCGGTGAGTCGTGAGATCGACCGGTCCCTCAAACGAGATCGTCTGCGGAGGAATATCTTTCAGCAGAAGCGCCGCGCCGTAATCATCGGTGGTGCTTTGGCGTTCGGCCTTGTCGAGTTGCCCCGCGAAGTTGTCCAGCAAGTCCTGGTATGCGTGAATCGCGTCGTTGTAACGAAATGACTTTACGTAGCCGTCCGCGAGCAAGTGAAGCGCAACTGCGGCATGCATCGGGTTCGACGCCCTGATCTGAGGGACCACTTTCTCCAGCAGGGTAATCGATTCGTCCAGGCGCCCTTCCCGGTTGGCAAGCACGCCCTCGAAGTAGTCGCGTTCAGCCGACGGTTTCATCGACGCAACGGCTCGTGCCAACTCCACGAATTGAAAGTTCTTTACGTAGCTGTCTGACTCTGTCGGCCGCTGCGGCCGGACCGGCGGGGTAATAGTCTTCGTCCCCGTTGCCTGCTGGGCCAAGGCGCTGAAACAAAAAGTCAGTGCGACAACCAGGACAAGCGGCGCACTCCGCCATTGTTTCGACATGCGAGTAGTGTAATTTAGAACCTGACTCTGATTTGCAATCAAGAATCAGGAATTGCCTATTAACAATGCCTATCGAGATGCGGTCGCACCTGACAACTCGCGCCCTGCTGGCCTTGGCGGCAACGCTGTTGCTGTGGGCTTCGGCGTTCGCCGGCATTCGCGCCGGTCTGCGCGCCTACTCCCCGGCGCACCTGGCGGTGCTGCGCTTCCTGGTGGCTTCGCTGGTGCTGGCGATTTACGCCGGACTGGCGCACTTCCGCCGTCCGCAAGCCCGCGACATTCCCGGGCTCATTCTGACTGGGGCGATCGGCATCACCTTCTACAACCTGGCGTTGAATTACGGAGAAACCAGGGTGACTGCGGGAGCGGCCAGCCTGCTGATCGCTTCCACTCCGATCTGGACCGCGTTACTGGCGACCATCGCGTTGCATGAGCGGCTTACGTTGCGCGGATGGTGTGGCGTGTTCCTGAGCTTTGCCGGAGTGGCGCTGATCGTCAGCGCAGAAGGCGAGGGGATTCGGCTCTCACCGCAGGCGCTCATCATTCTCGCCGCTGCGATTACTTCCGCCATCTACATGGTGCTGCAGAAGCATTTTCTCGGACGCTACAGCGCTCTGGAGTTCACCGCCTACTCCATCTGGTCGGGCACGCTGCTGATGCTGCCGTTTGCGGGCGGCTTGTTCAGCGCGGTGCGGACAGCCGCATTGAATGGCACCGCCGCCGTCATCTATCTGGGTATCTTCCCCGGCGCGTTGGCCTATGTCGCCTGGGCGTATGTGATGTCGCACGGCCCAGCCGGCCGCACAACCAGTTTCCTCTACCTCATTCCCGTGCTGGCCATTGGGATTGCCTGGGTCTGGCTTGGAGAGATGCCGCACCTGCTGTCGCTGCTTGGGGGTGGGATTGCCCTGGCAGGGGTCGTGATGGTCAACCTGTGGGGAAAGGCGCCCGCCACGGCGGCGCCATCGCTGCTCTCCACACAAGCGGGGAGCTGACTTCCAGTCCAGCCGGTTGCTTCAGGGTATCAGTGGGACCGCTTGCGCACCGCGGAATTGGCCAACCGGTTGGCCTCCGCGTTGTGCTCGCGGTCAATGTGCGAAATGGTGAACTGGAGCGAGCGGGCTAGCTTGCGGCACACCCAATTGAGGGAGTAGAGGCGAGGGCTGCGGCAGACATATTCCCCGTTCATCTGACGCACTACGACTTGCGAATCAGAGTACACATGCAGCGTCTTGGCCTTCAGCACCAATGCGCATTGCAGGGCTTCCAGCAGGGCCACGTACTCGGCCACATTGTTGTCCTGGCGGCCGATCCACTTGGCAATCTTGATGCGGGCTCCGGCGTTACCCTCAATAACTACGCCAATCCCGGATGGTCCCGGGTTCCCCAGCGAGCCGCCGTCCACGTAAGCTACCAACTCTGACATTGCGTCCGGTGTCTGGCTCCACCATGCTTTAGAAGATTTCGAACGTCAAGTTAATAATTTGTTTCATCCACTCTTTCGTAAGTTTTCTGGGCACGGTGGAAGATACTGTGGAAAAAGCCTCCGGAGATTTGTTCGTGGTCTGGAAGAGTCGCTGGTTCAATGGCTTGCATTTTTCGAAATGCACAGAAAAAGATTCACAGGCTGCACCGAAAAGCGGCGTTGACATTTTTTATCAGAATGTTAGGGTAGCTCCCGTCGACGGCTGAAAGGGTTGGCTTAAATAAAATTTTGCCGATCCGAAGTAAGCTGGGTGATCCGGTTCGGTGGGGCAACCCGCTGAACGGCCAGACCCGAAAAAACCGGCTTGATCTGCGAGGATGGGCCGGGGTTTGGAACTGCGAAAGCAGTGATCGCATCAGGGGCTGTGACGGTGCATGTCTCCACGCTGTTGGCTCCCTCGCAGGAGCTAGTGGCTAGAGCATAACCAATGTCACGGCCCTTCCTATTTTTCCCCCGAGTTTCCTTTTGTAATGCTGCCTTGGCGCAAGTTCTGCGGCCATGCCCACCGCGCAAATCGTTGACCTAAAGCTCCGGTCAGTCGTCACAGACTTGCCGTGCGACAACTGTGATGCTGGAACTGCCCTATTGCGTACGGTTGGACCTGAATCCATGTCTTCCGGCCGCTTCACTCACTCCGCCGTCCGGTTGCTCGACCGATTGGCGGAGAAGATCCTCGTTCCCGGGCCCGATCCCACCCACTTGCGCACCGGCCGCCGCGGGGAAGAGGCCGCTTACTTTTATCTCCGCAGACTTGGCTACGTGATGGTAGCGCGCAACTTCCGGTCGCCACGGCGGAGGGGCGAGATCGATCTCATTGGCTGGGACAGGGATGTGCTGTGTTTCGTCGAGGTGAAGACCCGCACCTCGCATGAGGTAAAGCCCGCAGAAGCGGCTGTGGATCGCGATAAGCAACGCGAACTGGCGGGCGTGGCACGAGAGTACCTGCGGCGCATTCCACCTTCGTGCCAGTGGCGTTTCGATGTGGTGAGCGTATATTATGAGGGTCATTCCAGCCAGCCAGAGTTCGAAGTCTTTCAGAACGCCTTCCGGGTGGCGTAAGATGAGGGTCTGACTTCGGCCCATTGAAAGGATTTAGTGCTTGCCCGAGCTTAGAAAAGACCCTATCGTCGGCCGGTGGGTCATTATTTCGACCGACCGCGCCAAACGTCCTTCTGATTTTGTACGGGAGGGAGTCAAGATCAAGGGCGGTTTTTGCCCCTTCTGCTACGGGAACGAGAATAAGACCCCGCCCGAGATCCAAGCCTATCGCCCCAATCTGAACGGCGGACCCCAGCCGCAGCGCGACACCCCGGGCTGGACCGTCCGCGTGGTTCCCAACAAGTTTCCTGCGCTGGGTATTGAGGGCAACCTCAACCGCCAGGCCGAGGGCATGTTTGACAAGATGAACGGGATCGGCGCGCATGAGGTCATCATCGAGACCCCCGACCACAATGCCAGCCTGGCCACGCTCGCCCCCAAGCGCATTGAAGATGTGCTGTGGACCTTCCGCGACCGCATTCTGGACCTGAAGAAGGACCGGCGGTTCAAGTACATCCTGATCTTCAAGAACCATGGCGAGGCGGCGGGCGCGTCGCTGGAGCATGCGCACTCGCAATTGATTGCGCTGCCGATTCTGCCCATTTACGTGGTGGAAGAGTTGGAAGGGGCGAAGCAATATTACCGTTATAAAGAACGCTGCGTGTTCTGCGACATCATCCGCCAGGAGATCGAGACCTCAATCCGCGTGGTGGCAGAAAACGAAGATTTCCTCACTCTTGCGCCGTACGCGCCGCGCTTCCCGTTTGAGACTTGGATCCTGCCCAAGCAGCACGAGTCGGCCTTCGAGAACTCGTCTTCGCACATGTTCGAGAACCTGGCCAAGGCGTTGAAGAACCTGCTGCTGAAAGCCGACCGGGTGCTGGACAATCCTCCGTACAACCTGGTGATCCACAGTTCGCCAGTGCAGGACCCCACCAACGACCACTACCACTGGCACATCGAGTTCATGCCCAAGCTGACCAAGACGGCAGGATTCGAGTGGGGCACCGGCTTCTACATCAACCCCACCCCGCCCGAAGAAGCGGCCCGCTTCCTGCGCGAAGCCAGCGTGGAAGAGCCGGCGCCGGTAGCGGTGGGATAGCAGCCCTTGGGAATCCGGAGGGCACGGCGAAAGCCGTGCCCTTTTTGTTTTGGGCTTGTCCATCCCAGCTCATGTGGGGACGGCCGCCTCGGCCGTCCCACCGAGCGAAGCGAGGAAGCCTCCGGAGCTATCGCCCCCGCCTCGCAGCGGCGACATAGGAGAACCTGCCGGGAACACGCATCCAGCGCGGCCGAGTCCGCTAGGTGATAGAATCAGCGACCCGAGGAAAAGCGAAACAATGAGCGCAACGGGAGCCGTGCCCTTTGCGATTGGCAAGGAGAGAGAAGATCACTTGGAAACGGGGGTGAGCAGGAATCCCCGGGTCTTTTTGTTCAACTCGCCGTAGCCGGTGATCTGGCCGGCGTCATTGATGCTGTACGCTTCGTCCAGAATCCAGCCGGAGCCGGACGGAATCAGTTGGTTCAGGTCGGTCATCTTGCCGCTCACGGTGACGAAGGCGTGGAAGTTGACGAATCCGCCGCCGCCCTTCACCTGCATCTTGCCCACCACCACTCCCGCGCTGTTGATGCCAAAACCCCAGCTCTGCACCACTCCCGAGCGCTTGTCGAGATCGGTCATTTTTCCGTTGCGGAACAGGAAAGCGTGTGGGCCATTCAAGGTGCCATTGAGGTAGGCGGTGCCGGTGATCTGCCCGGTGCTGTTGATGCCGTAAGCCTGGCTCCAGGGCCCGCCCAGCGTACCGAGGCTCTTCATGTGGCCGTTCTGCCAGACGAAGGCAAGGAAATCGCCGTTCGTGTTGTAGGAGTAGCCGACGATCTGGCCACGATTGTTGATGGCGCTGGCGGTGGTGCCGTCCTCGCCACCGAGGTTGCCCAGATCGGTGAGAGTCCCATTGCTGAACAGGAATCCAGCCGGAATACCGCGGCTATTCACCGAATTGCCGGCGACCTGGCCGAAATCGTTAATGCCATAGGCCGTGCTGTAGTCTCCGCTCAGGGGAGGAATCGCCGTCATCACTCCGTTGCTGAAGACGAAGCCGCGGTAGGAACCGTTGGCCTGGGTGGAGTATCCCGTGACTTGGCCAGAGGCATTGATTCCCAGTCCGAGGGCGCTGCTGCCGCCCAGCGAGCCGATGTCGGTGATGCTCCCGTTCTGATAGAGGAACGCGTGGGCAACACTGGAAGTCAGGTTGGACGAGCCCGTGACCTGCCCCAGGCTGTTGATCGCATGGGCGACGGTGGCGTTGCCCCCGAGTGTGCCCAGGTCGGTGACGGTGTAGGTCTGGGCGAAAGCAACTGTGGTCGCGGCGAGGACGGTCAGAGAAAGGAGTACGGACCAGAGTTTGCGCTGCATGGGTATCTCCTGCTGATATCAGGGCCGACGAGGAGGACAGCGTAAGACGAGGGGCGACAACGATTGTCAAGAATATGTAAAAAGATGCTTAGTTCCGGGGTGCTGTGGGGTGTCTAGTCCTGGGTGCGGTCGAGGAATTCCTCATGCCACGCCATCTGGATAGCTTCCAGCTTGCCCTCGTTCGACTTCTTGGGATCATCCTTGAACTCGGGCAACTCGGTCACGTAGCGGTGCAGGTCGGTGAAGCGCACGCTGAGCGGATCGACGGTAGGATGCTTCTCGGCCAAGAGGATTCCGATGTCTGCGGCGTTATCCCAAGTGAGGTCGGGCATGCGGGCTCCAGTTTCAAGTTTCGGGTTTCAGGTTTCAAGTTAAACCACGAGTGCCCATATTCGCAGCAGACTGGAAACTCGAAACTTGAAACCGCTTTAGTGTTCTTCCGATACGTAATTGCGGTTCCAGGCGGGGATCTCGACGACAACCTTACCGGGCCTCGTGATCACTGCCTGACATCCGAGACGGGAGTTTAACTGGAGGTCGGCAGCCATGTCCAGACGGTCGGCTTCGTCGTCTTCCATGTCGGAGAGATTCTCGGTGCCTTCCTTCACCCAGACGTGGCAGGTGGTGCAGGCACAATTGCCGCCGCAGGCGTGGTCGAGGCGAATGCCGTTGTTCAGGGCGACGTCGAGGATCGACTCTTCTTTGCCGTGGTCCTTGTAAGGGAGCTTGCCGTGCTCGAATTGCACAGTCTTGCCTTCAGGCAGGAAGGTGACTTCGACGGTGTTCTCGCCGGGGGTGTCGGCAGTGGCGGTGCCGGTCGATTGCGTCTTGTCGTCTGACATAAATTGCCTTTTCGGGTCTCGGGTCTCGGGTCTCAGGATCGGCGCATAAATCCAAACTCTGAGACCTGATACCTGAGACCGGCTTTACTCAAAATCCGCCTTGGCCACCGGATGGCCGGCTTGCGGCCGCTCGCCGAGGTCGGCCTGGTCCATGGTTTTGCCCTTCAGCGCAGTGGCGACGGCTGAGTCCATCATCAGTTCGGCCAGGCGCATGGTGCCCTGGTTCAGGGCGTCGATGGCTCTGCGGATGGCCTCGTAGTCGTCTTCGGCTTTGACTTGATTCAGCGCCTTTTGCAGCTTGGCAATCTGCTTGCGCTCGTCGCTGGTGAGCTGCTCCCAGGCGGGGCTCTTCTTGCCCTTGTCGAGCGCGGCCAGGATGGTTTCGGCTTCGTTACAAGCTTCGATCACCTGGCGCTGACGGAAATCTTCTTCGGCGTAATCGAAAGAGTCGAGAATCATGCTCTCGACCTGGTCGTCGGTCAAACCGTAGCTGGGCTGGACTTCAATTTCCGCTTCCTTGCCGCTGCGCTGCTCGCGGGCGGAAACATGCAGGATGCCGTTGGCGTCAATCAGAAATTTCACTTCAATGCGGGGCATGCCGGCGGGCATGGGCGGAACACCGCGCAGATCGAAGCGGGCCAGGGAGCGGCAGTCTTTGGCCAGTTCGCGCTCGCCTTGGAGCACATGGATGGCAACGTTCGCCTGCCCGTCTACCTGCGTGGTGTAGTACTGCGTGGCCGAGGCAGGGATGGTCGAATTGCGCAGAATGATCTTGTCGGTGACGCCGCCTGCGACTTCAATGCCCAGCGACAGCGGGGTGACGTCAAGCAGCAGCATGTTCTCGGTGGCTGTGGAGCCTCCGGAGAGGATATTCGCCTGCACGGCAGCGCCCAGGGCAACGACTTCATCGGGGTTGAGGTCGGTGTGCGGCGTGCGCTGAAACATGTCTTCGACCAGGGCGCGGACTTTTGGGATGCGGGTGGAGCCTCCGACCAGGACCGCTTCGCCAATCTGCTCGGGTTTGAGCTTCGCATCCTTAAGCGCCTGTTTGCAGGGGCCGATGGTGCGCTCGATGATGGGTTGGGCCAACTGTTCGAACTGCTCGCGGGTAATCTCACGCTGGTAGCGCTTGCCTCCAGAGAGTTCGATATCCAGCTTGGTCGACGGCTGGGCGGATAGCGCGATCTTGGCTTCGATGACGGCCTTGCGGATGGTGGCAACGGCCTCCCCATTGCGGGAAACATCGAGGCCCATGTCGCCTTTGATGTCGTCGAGCGCGATGCGGATGAGCAGGTTGTCAATGTCGTCGCCGCCGAGGTGGGTGTCACCGTTGGTCGAGATCACCTCGAAGATGCCATCGTGCAGCTTGAGGATGGAGATATCGAATGTGCCGCCGCCCAGGTCGTATACCGCGACGACGCCATTCTGCTTCTTGTCGAGGCCGTAGGCGAGAGAGGCCGCGGTGGGTTCATTGACCAGGCGTAGGACCTCCAGTCCGGCGATGCGGCCTGCATCTTTCGTGGCTTGCCGCTGGGCATCGTTGAAGTATGCGGGGACGGTGATGACCGCTTTGGTGACCGGGGCGTTGAAGAAGCGCTCGGCATTGCGTTTGAGTTGGCGCAGGATGAAGGCGGAGATTTCCGGCGGGGTGAAAGTTTTGTCGCCGAGTTTGATGCGCAACACTTCTCCGGCTTGCATGTCTGCGGCCAGACGGAAGGGGAACAGCTTGAGTTCTTCCTGGATGTCCTCGATGCCGCGTCCCATGAGCCGCTTGATGGAATAAACCGCGCGCTCCGGAGTCTCAATCAAATATTTGCGGGCGGAGTTGCCGACGATGATCTGGTCGCGCTCGTCGAGGGCCACGACCGAGGGCACCAGGTTCAACCCGTCGTCGCCCGGGATGACGACAGGGGTGTCCCCTTCCATGAAGGCCACCAGGGAGTTGGTGGTGCCGAGATCGATTCCGACGATGCGTTCAGAAGGCAAACTACTCAATTCTCCAGAGCTTCATTCACATCCCGAACAAGATTCCGGATGTAGTTGCGGCGGTTCAGCAGGTCGAGCATCTGGTTGCGAACCTTGATGCGGTCATCTTCGCTGCCGCTGTCTACCAACTTGTCCCACTGATTCCAGTGGCCTTTCAGTTCGGCCAACAGGGCTTCGTACTTCTCTTCGAGATTTGATTTATGCTTGCGCAACTCTTCGACCAGGGCGGGATCGTCCTCGCCCATTTTCTTCTGCATGCGCAACTCTTCGAGTTGCATATTGAGTTCGAAGACTTCTTCCAGCAGATCGGGAGGCACGACCTGCTTCTTGACCTCGCCCGTGGCGCGGGCTTTTTCCGTGGCGGTCTTGGACTGTTCTTCGAGTTCCACGCCTTCCAGTCGCAGCAGATATTCGGTCCGCTTGATCGGATCCTTGAGGGTTCGATACGCGTCGTTCAGCAGGGAACTCTGCTCCATGCTCCACTCCTGCTCCTGTGGCTGGGATTGGGCATACACATCGGGATGGAGTTTCCGGCTGAGGACGTAGAACTCCCGCTCCAGGAGGGCGGTGTCCAGACTCAGTTTGCGGGGCAGGGCGAAAAAAGTGAAATAATCCGCCGGGACCGGGGGCTGGACCTTGCCGCAGGCGCTGCAGAAGTGCACGGCGCGCATGGTGCCGCAGGACCAGCAGGTGGAAGTGGCCTCGCCGGGCATGATGAGACTCGACTTGGATTCTGGATTCGCCATAAACAAATTCACCACGGAGGCTCACCGCTTGCGCCGCCCGGTGCCCGGCGCGGCTCATGGTGGCGCCGTGGTGATCAAACATCAGGTCAAGGGCGGCGGACAAGAGTGCCCGCCCCACACACGCTCAACCCGAGAAAGAGGTTCCACAGCCGCACGACTTCGACGCATTCGGATTCACGAAGACGAAGCCCTGCTGCATTAGGGTCTCCTGGTAATCGAGCGTCATGCCATGCAGGTAGATGAACGACTTTGGATCGACAAACACCCGCACGTCGCCGAACTGGAAGATGCGGTCGCGCTCGCGGGGTTGGGTGTCGAAGCGGATGTTGTAACTCAATCCCGAGCAGCCACCCCCCTGCACGCCCAGACGCAACCCGCCCTGTTCGGACGAAATGCCTTCCTTGGTCATCGCAGTGCGAATCCTGGCGATGGCCCGGTCGGTCACCTGGACGCCCTTGGCGGGGGCGGCCGGTGTCGCTGTGTTGGCCGTTGTTTCTGTCATGGGTTCCCCAACAGCCTTACTGATGCGCCTCGGCCGTCGCGGGAGCTTTTGCCTCCACGCCGTTCTTCTTCTTCCAGTCGTGGATAGCCGCGCGGATGGCGTCCTCGGCCAGCACGGAGCAATGGATCTTCACCGGCGGAAGGGACAGTTCCTTCACGATCTCGGTGTTTTTGATCTGCAGGGCTTCCTCGACGGTCTTGCCCTTTACCCACTCGGTGGCAAGCGAGGATGAGGCGATAGCCGAGCCGCAACCAAAGGTCTTGAACTTGGCATCTTCGATGACGCTGGTCTGCGGATTGACCTTGATCTGCAGCTTCATCACGTCGCCGCACTCGGGCGCGCCGACGAGACCTGTGCCCACGTCCTGGCTGCTCTTGTCCATCGAGCCCACGTTGCGGGGGTTGGAGTAATGGTCGAGAACCTTATCGCTGTATGACATGCGTAATCTCCAGGTTTCAAAGTTTCAAAAGTTTCAAGGTTTCAAAGACCTCAGCAGTCGCTGCGAATGGCAAGGAAAACCCTGAAACTCTGAAACCTTGCCACCTTGAAACCTTATTCCGCTGCCCACTTCACGCTCTTCAAATCCACGCCTTCTTTCGCCATCTCGTAGAGCGGCGACAGTTCGCGCAGACGTTGTACCGTGTCCACTACCCGGTCGGCTACGTAATCCACTTCGGCTTCGGTATTGAAGCGGCCCAGGCCGAAACGGATGGAACTGTGCGCCAAATCGTCGCCGGTGCCGAGAGCTTTCAATACATACGACGGTTCCAGCGTCGCCGAGGTGCAGGCCGAACCGCTCGAGACGGCAATATCGTTGATGCCCATCAGCAACGACTCGCCTTCCACGTAGGCGAAGCTGATGTTCAGGTTGCCAGGCAGACGATGCTCCATGGTGCCGTTGATATAGACCTCATCCAGTCGGCCCATAATCTTGTCGCGAAGCCGATTGCGCAGTCCGGCCAGATGGCAGCTCTCCTTGGGCATCTCCTCGGTCGCGATCGCGCAGGCCTTGCCCAGGCCCACGATGCCGGGCACATTGAGGGTTCCGGAACGCATGCCGCGCTCGTGGCCGCCGCCATCAATGATGGGGGAAATCTGCACACGGGGGTTCTTGCGACGCACGTACAACGCGCCCACACCCTTGGGACCGTACATCTTGTGGGCGGAGATCGACATCACGTCGATGTTCTGCTTGTTGACGTCTACGGGGACTTTGCCGACCGCCTGCGTCGCATCGGTGTGGAAAATGATGCCGCGCTCGCGACAGAGCTTGCCAATTTCAGCCCAGGGCTGCAGCACGCCAATCTCATTGTTGGCCGCCATGATCGTAACCAGGATGGTCTTGTCGTCCATGGCGCGCTTCAGGTCGTCGAGATCAACCAGTCCGTCCTTCTGCACCGGCAGGTAGGTGACGCGGTAGCCGTACTTCTCCAGCCGCTTGCAGGTGTCGAGCACGGCCTTGTGCTCGGTGACGGCGGTGATGATGTGGTTGCCCTTCTCCTTGTACATCTCGGCCACGCCCTTGATGGCCAGGTTGTCGCTTTCGGTCGCACCCGAGGTGAAGATGATTTCTTTGGTCGTGGCGCCGACCAGCCTGGCAATGCGCTCGCGCGCGGTCTCGACACCTTCCTCGGCAGCCCAGCCGAAGGAGTGATTCCGGCTGGCCGCGTTGCCGAACTTTTCCATGAAGTAGGGCAGCATTTCCTCGAGGACCCGGGGGTCCATCGGCGTGGTGGCATGGTTGTCCATGTAGATGGGCAACTTGATTCCGTTGGGGGCGATGTGCTGCTCCTGGGGGATCGTCTTTACATCCGTGCTCATGATGGTTCTCCTGAAAAATCCAGGCTCCAGGCTTTGGGCTCTAGGCTCTGGTCCGACGCATTATGTGATCGTCACCAGCTCGGCGATCTTCTTCTCCACGCTGCCGGCTTCGCTCTCGGCGGCTGGCTCTTCTTTCATTTGCGAAATCGTGATGCGCCGCAGTACCTCTTCGATGCTCTGGTTCACCCGCCGCAGCGGCTCGCGGATATTGCAGCGATCGGTCTGGTCGCACTCCCCGCGCACCGTGACACACGAAGTGATGAACAACGGCCCATCGATGGCGCGAATCACTTCAAAAGCGCTGATCTTGGTGGCATCGCGGGCCAGGGTATAGCCACCGTTAATGCCGTGCTGAGAGTGCAGCAACCCGGCCTTCACCAGCCGCTGCAGAATCTTGGCCAGCGCCTCTTGCGGAATGCCGTAGGCGTCTGCCACATCTTTGGCGCTACATGAACCTTCAGGTGCATGCTCCGCCAGATGCTTCATGGCCATCAGGCCATAGTCGGCTTTCTTGGTCAGCTTGAGCATGGCTCGATTTCGCTAAATCCGACCTTTTTAGTCGGACATCACTATTCTAAGGCCAAGACGCCTTGAACGCAACCCTCCGCAGGCAGCGGTATCAAACCATAGTTGGACGGTAAGAATATGAAGGTAAGTGGGTTAGGTGACTACGACTCTTTTGGTCGCATTTTTGGATAGGATTTGCTATGGCAAACTGGCTCAAAGCGAACCATGGCACTCAAGGGCATGTGCACAAAGATGACCCGCGGGGACTTGACAAGCCCGGGGGTGGGTCTAAAATACCGCCAATTTCCGGCGATTTATCCCAAGCCCGCTCGGGTGGGGGAACGCAGCCCGGATTTATGACTCCAATCCCGCCGTCGCCAGTCCCCGAGAAGAGAAGCAACATGGAAGCGTGTAAGCACCCGCGCGTGCAGATCGTGGCCCGTGAAGAAGACGCCGAATTTGTGGAGTGCATGGAATGCGGCGATATCTTCGAGGCTAGCGAATTCAAAGACATGAACATCGAAGAAAGCAAACTGGGCGACGAAGCCTGAACCATCCGCCAGCCGATACCCAACCTCCACTCGCGGTGCTGCGCCCGGAATGGGGCGCGCAGTGACAAAAGTAATCTGAGCGACCGGCTTTGCGCTTGTCCCTGGTCTGCACACTTTGTTAGCGTCGGCTGGGGGTATACCTCTGCCCCGGAGAGGTCTATGTCACTGGTAGCCTTGGTAGTGGACGATTCCATGCTCATTCGCCACACCGTGTGCCGTTTTCTGGAAGAACGCGGCTTTGTCGTGGAGTCGGCGACCAACGGCCAGGACGCCCTGGAAACCCTGAAGCAGATTCAGCCTGACCTCATCATTACCGACATGCAGATGCCGAAGATGGGCGGGAGCGAATTCATCACTGCCTTGAAGGGTCAGCCCGCCACGGCGAAGACACCCATCGTCATAGTGGCGGGGCGCCAGAGCGCCTTCCACAAGAGTGAAAAGCGGGCCGATTTCACCATCTTCAAGGACATTGATATCGAAGACCAGTTGGCAAAAGCGCTGGATGCGGTGCTGGGGGCGCGCGCGGCCAAGGGGCAGGCCGCTGGAAACTAGGAGCAAGCACTTAGCACTTGGCCTTTAGCACTTAGCCACGTAGGTTCCAGCCAGGATTCGCAAACCTCCCAAACTGAACACGGAACAACTCCGTTCAGGGGCCAAGTGCCCATTGCCAGTTGTTGAATGCTGTATTACCGCAGCGCCATACCTGCTTCCGCGGAGAAATCCATGGGCGCGAAATCTCCGGCCAGGAGCTTGGGATAGGCCGCAGCTGCGATCATGGCCGCGTTGTCGGTGGAGAGCGGGCGGGAGGGGAAGTACACGGGCAGTCCTTGCATGGCAGCGTCGCGCTCGAAGCGCTGGCGCAGCTCGTGGTTGGCGGCCACGCCTCCGGTCACGAACAGCGTTGCAATGTCGTAAGCCTGGGCGGCCGCTAAGGTTTTGCCGACAAGATCCTCCACCATCGCCCGCTGAAAAGAGGCAACCAAGTCCTGGACTTGCTTGTCCGTGTGCGCGAGGTAGTCTTCCGTTTTCGGCTTTGGACTTGCCGCCAGGGCTCTGCGCCGCGCTTCAATTGCGGCTTGCAGGTTGTGCGTCTCGACGTAGCGCAAGACTGCGGTCTTGATTCCGCTGTAGGAGAAATCAAAGCGGGGGCGGTCTTCCGGTTCCGACACTTTACCCTTCTTGCGGCGGTCAGGATGCTTGATCTGGGATGGCGGAAACTTCACCGCGGTGGGATCGCCGTGAGGGGAAAGCTGGTCGATGACGGGGCCGCCCGGATAGCCCAGGCCGAGCAGTTTAGCGACTTTGTCGAACGCCTCTCCGGCAGCATCGTCGCGGGTGTGGCCGATATTCTCGTAGGACCAGGCGTCGGCGCGCTGCTCCGCCAGGTAAAGGTGCGTGTGGCCGCCGGAAACCACCAGCGCCAGCACCGGAAAATTGACCTCGTGATTGCCCTTCTGGCGCTCCTCGAGCAGCACCGCGTGAATGTGGCCTTCGAGGTGGTTCACCGCAATCAAAGGCTTGTCGAGGGCAAACGCAAGCGCCTTGGCATAGCTGATGCCAACCAGCAGCGCGCCGGCCAGCCCCGGTCCCTGGGTGACAGCGAGCGCGTCAACGGATTGGTAGGATTGTCCGGCGTCGGCAAGCGCCTTGCGCACCACCGGCACGATGGCTCGCAGATGCTCGCGTGACGCCAATTCGGGTACCACTCCACCGTAGGGCTGGTGGGTGGCGATCTGCGAGAACACCACGTTGGAGACAATCTTCTCGCCTGCGCGGACTACCGCCGCGGCGGTCTCGTCGCAGGAGGTCTCGATGCCGAGGATGTGGGCGAGGGGCATAGACCTTATATTATCTGACAGTAGTGCGATGCCGGACGGCCCACGCTTTGCTGAAAGACTTTGCCATTTCGATTGTTCGCACGCTGCGGGAGCGCGGCCATCAGGCCTATCTGGTGGGTGGATGTGTGCGCGACCTCGTGCTGGGACGCGAGCCTGCGGACTACGATGTCACTACCGACGCCACCCCGGACGAGGTGATGCGGATTTTTCCGGAGACTTATGCTGTCGGGGCGCAGTTCGGGGTGGTGCTGGTGCCTCTGCCGGCGGGAGACGCAGCAAGCTGCGTCTCTACGGAGGCTTCGGAGCATCCGAAGACCAACGCCGTCGAGGTCGCTACCTTCCGCAGCGATGTTGGATACAGTGACGGGCGGCATCCGGACCAGGTGCGCTATAGCAAGGACCCGCGGGAAGATGTTGAGCGGCGCGATTTCACCATCAATGGCCTGCTTTTCGATCCTATCAAGGACGAGGTGCTGGATTTTGTTGGCGGGCGTGCGGACCTGGACGCGGGCGTCGTTCGCACTATCGGCGACGCGGAACGCCGCTTCGCGGAAGACAAGCTGCGCATGTTGCGGGCGGTGCGATTTGCGGCGCGCTTTGAATACCAGATCGAACCGAAGACTTCCGCCGCTATTCCAAAGATGGCGGCTCAAATTCACCAGGTTTCGCGCGAGCGGGTGCGGGACGAACTCACTCGAATGCTCACTGAAGGCCACGCCCGTCGTGCTTTTCTGCTGCTCGACGAGAGCGGGCTGCTGAATGAGATTTTGCCGGAGATTACCGCCATGAAGGGCGTGGAGCAGCCACCCCAGTTTCATCCTGAGGGTGACGTGTTCGTGCACACCCTGCTTCTGCTCGACAAACTGCCGCATCCTTGCCCGCTCACGCTGGCCTGGGGCGCGCTGCTGCACGATGTGGGCAAGCCGCCGACGTTTCGTGTGGCTCCGGACCGCATCCGCTTCGACGGGCATGTGGAAGTGGGGATGAAGATGGCACAGGAAATTCTTCACCGCCTGCGTTTTTCGAATGACGACACCGAGCAGATTCTAGCGCTGGTGGCCAACCACATGCGTTTTGCCGACGTACAAAAGATGAAAGAGTCCACCTTCAAGAAATTCATCCGCATGCCGGAATTTGCCGAGCACCTGGAACTGCATCGCATAGACTGCCAGGCCAGTCATGGCGACCTGGCGTCCTACCAGTACACACGGGAGAGGATGGCTTCCATCCCGCCCGAGGCCATTCGCCCCACGCCGCTCATCACGGGCGACGATCTGATCGCCGCCGGCTACGAACCCGGGCCGCGTTTCAAGGAAATTCTGGGCGCCGTGGAGGATGGACAACTGGAGGGAAGGCTAACCACCAGAACGGACGCGCTGGCGCTGGTTCAGCAGCAGTTCCCGCGTTAACGCTCACTGATCGTTCCCGTGCTTGGCCAGGAATTCCTGGGCGCCGGCCGCCCCGGGATATTTGGGATCGACCTCCAGAGCTTTCCTGTAATTGGCAACTGCCTTGGCCACATCCCCGGAGTCGAAGAGCGCCTCGGCGTAGCTGTCGTAGGTGTTGGCGGATTGCGGAAAATCCTCTGTGTTCATGCGGAAGACAGCAATCGCTTCGGGATACTTCTTCAGGTTAAGCAGGGTGTAGCCGAGGCCGTTGATTTTCTCCTCCGACACCAGGGCGGACTTGGGGTCGCTCCGCCGGATGTTGAGCACCACCAGCCGCAATTTGGTCGCTCCTTGTTCAGCAGCCAGACCAGACAACGCAGTTGCCGACAGGTTGTCGAGGGGGTCGTTGTCATCGAGGTAGCGTTGCGCCTGCGCCGGGTTGGCTTCCAGTTCGTGTTGCAGTTGCTTGATCTGCCGCGGGTAGGCTGCGGGGACATCCTCCATCAACGCGGCCAGTTCGTTGTGATCCAGCCAGCGTCCGCGAACTGAGACCCCTGCAATCTTTCGAGTGTTGGAGATGTCGGCCAGGGGGTTCTGTTCGAGCAGCACCAGGTCCGCACGCTTGCCCGGCTCGATGGTCCCAAATTCCTGGGAACGCCGGAAATACCTGGCTGGATTCACGGTCGCGGTCTGCAGTGCCTGGAACGGTGTGAAGCCGTCGTTGACGTATTCCTGCAGTTCGTCGTGGAGTCCGAATCCGGCCACTGGTCCGACGTCGCTGGCGTCGGTGCCGGCCATGATGGGGACCCCGGCATCTTCAAGCGCTTTCAGCAGTTTTCGCTGAAGCGCCAGTGAGCTGCGAATGCGCGGATAGAACTCGGGCTTGAATCCGTTCTTGTAGCGATTGGCAGCGGGCTGAAGGCTGGCGAAAATCCAGGGTGGGTCGTACTTGAGATCGGGCCGCTTCAGGTAGTTATCGAGGCTCGTTGCCTGCTCGACGATCGTGGCATAGGTAGAAAGGGTAGGAATCACCGAAACGCCGGACTGCGCGGTCAGCTGAACCGCGCCGGGAATGCGGGCTTCGTCGTAAACGATGTGGGAGTTGATGGCATCGTGCTGCGGATTGAAATAGGTGTAAGTGAATTCCTCCAGATGAGCAATGGACTGTCCCGATGCGAGGGTCAGCTCGAAATCGGGCTCCCGGGCGATGTGGCCCATCAGCAGCATGCCTTTGCGTTTGGCTTCGGCGATCAGGGAGGAATACTCGGCCTTCGACACCTGGTTGTAGATCTTCACGCCGTCGTATCCCAGCGAGGCTTGTTCATCCACCATGTGGACCGCTTGCTCCCCAGTGTGCGCCTGACCAAAGATCGGACCGGTGGTAAAAATGGTTGGGCCCAACAGGTCGCCGTCTGCGATCTGCTTTCGCCAAAGCAGGTGCGCGGGGCGGCCATCCAGGTTGAAGACAGTCGTGACCCCGTTCGCCAGAAACAGTGGGAACTCGGTGGGTGTTTGCAGGTGCACGTGGGCGTCGGTCAGCCCGGGGATCAGGTATTTCCCCTTGCTTTCGATGTGCCGTGTGCCGCGTGGAACATGCACGGTGGCCGAGGGTCCGATTTCGGCGATCTTGCCATCTCGGACGATGACGGTCTGGTCTTCCAGCACTTCGTCGTGGTTCATGGGAATGACGTTCACGTGCACGAAGGCCAGCGGTGGGTTCGTGGCTGCAACCGATGCCTGATTCAGGGGAATCCAGACACACGCGGACAGCACGAAGACAACAATTTGCTGAAACAGGTTTGTGGGTGCTCGCATACGAGGCGCTCGGTAGAGAGACGGGGCTGCCCGGGAAATGTCACCGGCTCGGCCCCCAGTCTAGCTGGAATGTTAGAATCAGGTTCTCGTTCAGAAAACCTGGGATTTCCTAATGAGCCGATCCATGGAACATGCCGGAGCAGCGCTGGAGAAGATCGTGGTGGGCGCTGTGCGCCGGGCTCCGTCCCAGGAAGGGCCGGTGTTGGCATGGCCGCTGGCGTGCGGGGCGAAAGTTGCGGAGCGGACGCGGGCCCTGGGTTTTGCTGCGGGGATTCTGCGGGTTGAAGTGCCGGATGCAGGCTGGCGGGCGGAGTTGCGGGAACTGGCGCCGCGGTATCTGGCGTTGATCAATCGCTATGTAGTCGAGAGAGTGGATCGGATTGAATTTGTGATTCGGTCCAGTTAGGCGCAATCTCGACTGCGCTGCACGCGATGCCGGGCTCGGCTCGGCCGGGTCAGAGACCCGGCCCCACACTAGCATCCCAAGGGCCGGCGAGACGAGGGCGCTCCTTATGAAAGTCACCGAAAAGGACGTGAGTTACGTGGCTGATCTGGCCAACCTGGAACTCACCTCGGAAGAGCGTACCCGCATGGTGCGTGATCTTAACTCCATTCTCGGATACATCGACCGGCTCAACGAGTTGGATACCGCCAATGTGCCGCCCATGGCGCAGGTTTCGGACCGTTACGGCGTGGATCAATCGAAACAGGGAAGCGAGCGCTTCGCTTACGCCAGCCGGGAAGACGTTCACGAGGGCTTGCGGAAATCCTTGCCGCATGAGGAGGCGCTGCAAAATGCGCCCGAAGCGGACGGGATTTTTTTCAAAGTTCCCAAAGTTATTGAACGGTAACCTCAGTTTGGACATGAATCTCCTCACGATCGACGCCGCGCGTTCCGCCATTCAGGAACGCACGACCGCCGCCACGTCACTGGCGGAGTGGTTCTACACCATGATCGAGAAAAGTGATCCGCAGATTGGCGCGTACCTGACGCTTGCGAAGGAGCGGGCGCTGGCGAAGGCTGCGGAAATGGACGCGTTGGCGGCGAAGGGCGAGGAGTTGCCGCCGCTCGGTGGCGTGCCGGTTGCTGTCAAGGATGTCATGGTCACGCGCGGAGTGCGTAGCACAGCGGGCTCGAAGATCCTTGGCGATTACGTTCCACCGTATGACTGCACGGCGGTGGCGCGCATGGAAGCAGCGGGCGCAGTGGTGCTGGGAAAGACCAACTGCGACGAGTTTGCCATGGGGTCGTCGAACGAGAACTCGGCGTGGTGTCCGGTGCGCAATCCTCGCGATCTCAGCCGGGTGCCGGGCGGCTCGTCGGGAGGATCGGCGGCGGCGGTCGCAGCGGGTATGGCGGTCGCGGCACTCGGGTCGGATACCGGCGGCTCGATTCGCCAGCCAGCTTCGTTTTGCGGCGTGGTCGGGCTGATGCCTACCTATGGACGAGTCTCGCGGTATGGGTTGATTGCGTTTGCTTCGTCGCTCGACCACATTGGCCCGCTGACCAAGACGGTGAAGGATGCCGCCCTGGTGCTGCGTACGATTGCCGGCCGTGATCCCATGGATTCCACTTCTGCGGAGGTTCCGGTACCGGATTACGTGGCCGAACTGCAGAAGCCGGTGCGCGGGCTGAAACTGGGCATGGCCAAGGAATACTTCGGCGAGGGGCTGGACGGGGAAGTTCGGAGCTCTGTCGAGGCCGCGATCCAGAAGCTAGCCGGACTCGGCTGCGAGATCGTGCCGGTCTCCCTGCCACATACCCAGTACGCGATTCCGACTTACTACATTGTCGCGACGGCGGAAGCCTCGGCGAACCTCGCGCGTTTTGACGGTGTGCGTTACGGCCATCGGGCTCGCGACGCGCGCACGCTTTCCGACATGTACCGGCGCAGCCGTGATGAGGGCTTTGGTCCAGAGGTGAAGCGCCGCATCATGTTGGGGACGTACGCGTTGAGCGCGGGATATTACGATGCGTACTACCTGAAGGCGCAGCGCGTACGCACGCTGCTGACGCGCGATTTCGAAGAGGCATTCAAGAAGGTGGACGCGATCGTGACCCCGACGAGTCCGACTGCGGCGTTCAAGTTGGGAGAGAAAGTGGACGATCCTTTGGCCATGTATCTGGCCGACATCTATACCGTGACCGCCGATCTGGCGGGCATTCCGGGAATCTCGGTGCCCTGCGGCGAGACGAAAGAGAAGCTACCCATCGGGCTGCAGATTCTTGGACGGCATTTCGATGAGGCGACGATCCTGCGGCTGGCGCACGCGTACGAGCAGGCGAGTTGAGCAGGTCTCGGGTGTCAGGTCTCGGGTCGCAGGTCCACCGGGACGGGTTGCCTCACGTACGCCATCCGGAGCAGAGTTCTTTCCGAGAAGGGAACGTAAAGTAGTCCCGCGGTCGCCGCGAAGGCCGCGCCGAAGCCGATCTTCTCGGTGAGGAGGAAGGGCGCCACTGCCCAGAGCTGGTCGAGCGGCAGAATCAGCAGAAACAGGCGCTCGAATTTCTCCCGCAGGCGCCGGTAGTCGAAGCCCACCGCCGACATTAGGTAACAGCGGACGATGATTCCCACCCCCGCGGTCACGATCACGCCGGTGACAATGGCGAACGAGCCCCAGCCGGGCAGAAAGGCGTCGGTGATACGATCGACGTCTTGCAGGTGGAACAGCGCCACCAGATAGAAGATCAGGTACATGAGCTGAATCAGGGCGAAGAGGCCGCGCGTGAGCCCGCGATGGGGCGGGGGAACATCGAGGTCGGGATGAAGGGCGGCCGGAGACGCAGCAAGCTGCGTCTCTACAGGGGAGACATGCACGTCAGCGCGTTCAACCGCGGCGAGGAACCGGTATCCGCGGCGGGCCAGAGTCTCGATGTAGCGCGAGCTGGAGGCGGAATCGCCCAGCGCCTCGCGCAATTTGTTCACCGCGGTGTTCAGGCTGTGATCGAAATCCACGAAGGTGTCCGCCGGCCAGAGTTTCTGGCGAAGCTCTTCGCGGGTGACCACGTCTCCAGGCCGTTCCAGCAGCAAGGCGAGCACCTGGAAAGGCTGTTCCTGCAAGCGGATGCGAATGCCGCTTTTGCGGAGCTCGCCCGCCGCGAGATCCACCTCGAACACTCCGAAGCGGAGAATCCGCCCAGCGGGGCTGGCTTGCGGTGTCGGCATAGGACAAGAGGCGTAGTTTAGCACCCGGGAAAACCGGCCGCCGGGAAGCGCTGCGCCGGGGCTGGCTCTGGGGCCTTGTCGTTTGGCTTCGGATTCGGCGTTACAATGGGGCCGTGTCCGGAGCCCAGCCACAACCGAAGCTGGAACCGACGCCGCCTGAACGGCACCCCAAGCCGCACGTGTACACGCTGGAAGCCACCGGGCTGCTGATCATCGCCATCGTGATTCTGATTCTTACCCTGGCCCGCTACTGGCACCACATTCCCTGGGGTGCACGCTGAACGTGGCCCGTGAGCCGTTGCTGGTGGTTGTGCTGGGGCCAACCGCGAGCGGTAAAACCGCGCTGTCGCTGGCGTTAGCTGAGCGCTTCGGCGGCGAAATCGTGAACTGCGATTCCGTCGCCATGTACCGCGAGTTCGAGATCGGCACCGCGAAACCCAGCGCCGCCGAGCGAGTTCGGGCTCCCCAACATCTGCTCGATATCATTGATCCCCTCGCGTACATCACGGCTGGGGAGTACGCGCGGCGGGCGCGGCCAGTGCTGCGAGAGATCGCGAAGCGGAAAAAGCTCCCCATTGTGGTGGGTGGGACAGGGCTGTACCTGCGTGCCCTGTTGGAGGGCCTTTTCCCCGGCCCGGAGCGTTCGGAAGAGCTGCGCGAACGTATGCGGCAGCGGGCACGGCAGAAAGGATCCGGCTATCTGCACCGCCTTCTGCGCCGGCTCGATCCACCCGCCGCGGCGAGAGTCCACGCCAACGACGCGCCCAAGCTAATTCGTGCCATAGAAGTTTGCATCGCGTCACGACAGAGGATAACGGAGATGTGGAAACACGGTCGCGACTCTTTGACCGGGTTCCGCATTCTGCGGCTGGGATTGAATCCGGACCGCGACCAGCTCTACCGGCGGATCAATGCCCGCGCGCAGCGCATGTTCGAGTCTGGGCTGGTGGAAGAGACCCAGCGGTTGCTGGAAAAGTACGGCGAGGCGGCCCGGCCGTTTTACTCTCTGGGCTACAAGCAAGCCGTGCAGTTGCTGCGACGCGAGATTGACCGCGATGCGGCCGTGGCCGCCGCGCAGCAAGCGCATCGCAACTATGCCAAGCGGCAGATGACATGGTTCCGCCGGGAGCCGGAGGTGCGATGGCTGGCGGGATTTGGAGATGATCCTGAGATCCAGCAAGAGGCCATGGCCTGCCTGGCCGCTGAGCCCAGAGCCTAAAGCCCAGCGCCTGAGCCCGATGCCCACTTCGTGCTATCGTCTGCTCATGAGTCCCCGCGCCCTTTTCCTGGTCGCCCTGGTGTGCCTGCTGGGCGCGCCCGCCTTTCCGAAGGAAAAGTACCAGCAACCCGGCCCGGTTCATCTCGGTCGCGATGGCGACAAATGGGCGGAGAAGACGCTGCGCAAGCTCTCCCTGGAAGAAAAAGTCGGACAGCTCTTCATGGTCTGGGTACGCGCGCAATTCTTGAATGTGGACAGTCCCGAGTATCTGCAGCTGCGCGACACCATTCAGAAATATCATCTCGGTTTGCTGGGGATGACGGTGCAAGCCGACGGTCCGTTCCTCTACCGCAATCAGCCCTTGGAAGCGGCCGTGCTGCTCAACCGGCTGCAGCAGGATTCCAAGCTGCCGCTCTTGATTGCTGCGGATTTTGAGCGCGGCGTATCCATGCGTCTGTACGGGGCGACGGTGTTTCCACATGCCATGGCATTTGGCGCCGCCGGCAAGCGGGAGTACGCCGAAGCCTTCGGGCGCATCACCGCGCAGGAAGCCCGTGCCATCGGCGTGCAGTGGAATTTCTTTCCGGTGGCGGACGTGAACTCGAATCCGTCGAATCCCATCATCAACACGCGTGCGTTCGGCGAAGATCCGCAGCAGGTGGGGGACCTGGTGGCTGCTTACATCCAAGGGGCACGGGCCCACGGAATGCTGACTACGGCCAAGCACTTTCCCGGGCACGGCGACACCGGCACCGACTCGCATCTGGGAGTGGCACAGGTGACCGGCGACCTGGCGCGGTTGCAAGCAGTGGAACTAGCTCCCTTCCGCAAGGCGATTGCCGCCGGCGTGGATTCCGTGATGGTGACCCACGTCTCTGTGCCGGCGCTCGAGCCTGACCCAAACCGAGTGGCCACGACCTCGCCCGCCATCACGACCGGGTTGCTGAAGAACCAACTGGGTTTCAAGGGAATTGTGGTCACGGATGCACTCGACATGGCAGGCCTCACCCGTCTTTATGCGGCGGACATCGGCCGCGCCGCGGTGGATGCATTCAAGGCGGGCAATGACGTGCTGATTATCCCGGTTGACCTGGATGCTTCGTATCAGGCTGTCCTCGAAGCTGCGCGCAACGGCGAGATCCCCCGGGCGCAACTCGACGCGTCCGTGCTCAAGATCTTGAAAGCAAAGGCGTCGGTGGGCCTCCAGAAGACACGATTGGTGAACGTGGAGGCGCTCTCCACCCAGGTCGGCAAACCCGCGAACCTGGCGATGGGCCAGCAGATCTCCGACGATGCCATCACCCTGGTGCGCGACAACGGTAAGCTCCTGCCGCTGAAACAATCGGGAACTGTGAAGGCCGGGCTTCCGTATCAAAGAGTAGAGGAAGTGGGCGGTCGGCTGGTAGTCGTCATTTTCCTGGACGACGTGCGCATGGACTCTGGCCGCGGGCTGGAACACGAGATTCGCACGCGCGTGCCCGATGCGCGCGTGGTGTACGTGGATCCGCGCATTGCGGCTGCGATGTCGCACGATGTGGCAAACGCTGTGGACCAAGCGCAGAAGGTGGTCGCTGCCGTGTATGTGGTACCCACCGCCGGGAAGGCGATGAGGGTGGACGGACGCTTAAAGAACTCGGTATCGTTGCCCGACGCCAGCGGCGAGCTGTTGCAGTCCATCCTGGATCGAGCCGCAGGGAGAACCGTGGTGCTGGCCATGGGAAACCCCTACTTGGCGGACGATTTTCCCGCAATTCAAAACTATGTTTGTGCGTATTCCAACGCAACCGTTTCGGAGGTCAGCGCGGCCAAGGCGTTGTTCGGTGAAATCGCCATCCGCGGTCACCTGCCCGTCACCATCCCGAACTTCGCCGCACGAGGCGCGGGAATCGAGCGGCCGCCCCAGGTCGCACATGGAGGTTTTCAAGATGCGCATCCTAAGTCTCCAGAACGCTAGTTCGCGGCTCGTCCTGGTACTGGCGTTCTCTGCCCTGCTGGTTCTGGCGGCCTGCAGCATCAACGTGAAGAAGGACAAGACCGGGACGGAGAAGAAAGTCGACATCGAAACCCCGGTGGGTGGAATTCATGTCAGCAAAGATGCCGACGTGCGTGACGTGGGCCTGCCGGTGTATCCCGGGGCGCGAGTGAAAGAGAAAGCCGAGAACGGCGAGGAGAAGAGCGCCAATGTCAACATTTCCAGCGGCCTGTTTGGCCTGAAGGTGGTGGCGATTGAGTACCAGTCGGATGATCCACCGGAAAAGCTCATCGCGTTTTACAAAGATCAATTGAAGAAGTACGGCAACGTGCTGGAATGCCACACCAACAAGCACGGCGGCGATGTCGAAATCAATAAGACAGGCCACGATTCCGAAGGTCCCAAAGACGTCAAGTGTCCGAGTGACAACACCGGCAACACCGTGGAACTCAAGGTGGGGACCGAGGATAACCAGCACATTGTGGCCATTGAACCACGCGGCAAGGGAGCCGACTTCGCGCTGGTATTTGTGCAGACCCGCGGCAAAGAGACAATCTGAGCAGAACCAGACTTGCCACAGAGTCACAGTGACAACAGAGAAACAAGTCATTGCATTTCTTCTCTGTGCCTCTGTGCTTCTGTGGTTAAGGCTTCCTTGTTTCCTTCCTGAGGCTGCGGTACCTTGAAAGGTAGTGGAACATCCCTGCCATCGCTGTGGCGCTGCCGTCGATGACGGGGTCGCGTTCTGCAAGCAATGCAACGCCCCGCAGATCCGGGTTGCAGGGGCGGATGCGGCGGCTCATACTGGCCCGGAAGCCGCACCTTCCCCCTCGGCTTTACTTGCCGGTACACCCCAGCCCGGCGCGATCCAGTGGTCGCAGGCCTTGCCGGCCACGGCCCTGGGCGGACTGATCGCGGCGGTGGCCATGGCCACTCCCCTCGGAGTATTTGGACTGGGAATGCTCGCCGCCGGTGCTCTCTCCGTGGTCTTTTATCGCCGCCGCAACCCCGCCGCCAACGTGACTCCCGCCATGGGCGCGCGCCTGGGAGCGGCCAGCGGAGCACTCGGTTTCGGAATGTTCGCCATCCTCACCTCGATCGAGATGATGGTCTTTCGCTCCGGCGGGGAACTGCGCGCGGCCTTATTGGATGCGGTGCGGCAGTCCGCAGCCCGCAGCTCCGACCCGCAAGCCCAGCAAATGCTCGAATACCTGAAGACTCCGCAGGGCCTCGCCCTCGTTATGGTCCTGGGATTGATCTTCATTTTTGTAGTCTTCCTCATCTTTTCGGGCTTGGGCGGCGCCATCGGTGCGGCGTTGCTGCGCAGGAAAGAGCGGCGGTAAAGGGCCAATTCCGGCCTCTTCTCCCCTCCTTGCCCCGCTATGCTTGGCCCGCGTATGATTCAGCGTTCATGACTGCTAGATTGCAACGCCAGGGGAACCAACGCGAGAAGGCGCAGCTGATGTCCGCGTCGGAGATCGAGCGCACACTGGTGCGGCTGGCGCATGAGATCGTGGAGAAAAATGACGGCGCGGCTGACTTGGGGCTGGTGGGAATTCGCCGCCGCGGCGTACCCCTGGCACAGCGGTTGGGACAGATGATCCAGCGCATGGAAAAGAGCCCGGTGCCCGTGGGCACGCTGGACATCACTCTGTATCGCGACGATCTCTCCACCCTGGGCCCGAAGCCGCAGGTGCAGAAAACCGAGATCGGCTTCCCCATCACGGGAAAGAACATCATCCTGGTGGACGATGTGCTGTTTACCGGGAGGACCTCGCGGGCCGCCATGGACGCGCTCTTCAGCCAGGGACGGCCCAGGCAGGTGCAGATCTGCGTGCTCATTGACCGTGGCCACCGTGAACTGCCGGTGGAAGCCACGTTTGTGGGCCGGAAGGTGGAGACTACAACGCAGGAGATTGTCGAAGTAAGGTTGCGCGAAGTGGATGATGCCGAAAAAGTGCTGTTGATGGAAAAGCCAAGCTGAACGGAGGTCTGGGATGAGGCTGCGGCGAAGTGAGCCAGGCCATCATCCGGGCAAGCGATGACCAAAGCGGCGCGTGGTTCCCTGCTCGGCATTGAACACATGGAGGCGGCGGAAATCCTGGGCTTGCTCAAGCTGGCCCGGCACATGAACCCGCTGAAGCCTCGCCCGCTGCTGCGCGGCAAGCGCGTATTGCTGTTGTTCTACGAGCCTTCCACCCGCACCCGCAGTTCCTTTGAAATCGCTGCCAAGTCGATGGGCGCGATGACCACGCTGGTGCTCTCCAGCGGGTCGAGCATCGAAAAAGGCGAGTCGCTGCTGGATACCGCTTACACTCTGCGGGCGGTAGGGGCGGATGTCATCGTGATCCGTCATCCCCATGCCGGCGCGCCTCTGCTGATGGCGAACAACCTGGATATTCCGGTGGTGAATGCCGGAGACGGCATGCACGAGCACCCCTCGCAGGCGCTGCTCGACGCTTACACCATTTTGCGCCACAAGAAAACGCTCAAGGGATTGCAGGTGGCGATTGTGGGGGATATCTTTCACAGCCGCGTGGCGCGGTCCGCAGTGCACCTGCTTAGCAAGTTCGGCGCGCGCGTTACCCTGTGCGGTCCCTCGGAATTCTTACCGGAGATGGCGACCAGCCTGGCGCCGGGACTGCGGATTTCGCGTCACACCGAAGAGGCCGTGCGAGGCGCCGACGTGATCATGGTGCTACGAGTGCAGAAGGAACGGCTGGCAGGAACCAAGATCAGCCTGCAGGACTACATCTCCCGCTACCAGATGACCATGGCCCGGCTGAAGCTGGCCAAGCGCGATGCCATGGTGATGCATCCCGGGCCCATTATTCGCGGGCTGGAACTCACTTGGGAAGTGGCCGACTGCCCGCAGTCAGCGATCGTGGAGGAAGTGCGCAATGGCGTGCCGGTGAGGATGGCGATTTTGGCGAAAGCGTTGGGGAAGGCGAGGTAGGCTCGGAACGTCACGCTAACGAATGGCACACGGCAAATCCAAGTCGGATTCTCTCTTAATCAAGGGTGGGCACGTCATCGATCCCGCCGCTAAGATCGATGCCCCGATGGACGTCCTGTTGCGCGAGGGACGGATCGCGGAGATCGCTCCGCCGAACAAGATCCGAGGCGGGGCGGACGGGAAACTCGATGCCCGCGGCTTGATCGTAGCTCCCGGCTTCATTGATCTGCACGTTCACCTGCGCGAGCCCGGCCAGAGCTATAAGGAGACGATTGCCAGCGGTACGGCCGCCGCGGCGGCCGGCGGATTCACTTCCGTCTGCTGCATGCCGAACACGCAACCGGTATTGGATTCGCCCGAGTGGGTCACCTGGATTCAGCAACCCGAGCGGGGCGCGGTGGTCAATGTGTTTCCCATTGCGGCCGCCACCCATGCCAGCAAAGGCGCTGTGCTCACGGATTTCCGCGGTCTGCAGCGAGCGGGCGCTGTAGCTATCACCGATGATGGCAGGCCCATCCTGAATGATGCCGTGATGCGGGAGACGCTGCGCGTGGCCTCCGAGATCAACCTTCTGGTGATCCAGCACGCCGAAGACACGCGCATGACGGAGAACTGCTCAATGAATGATGGCGCGACCTCATTCCGTCTGGGGCTACGCGGTATGAAGACTGCTGCGGAAGCGTCGATTGTCGAACGCGATGTCCAACTCGCCCAGCAGTTCACCGGCGCCCGCCTGCACGTGGCGCATCTCTCGACCGCCGACGCCCTGAAAGCGGTGCGCCGCGGCAAGCGCAGCCGGGCGCGAGTGACCTGCGAAGTGACGCCGCATCACTTCACCCTGACCGATGCGGACGTGGGCGACTACAACACGAATTGCAAAATGAACCCGCCGCTGCGTTCGGCTTCCGATCGCGAAGCCCTGCTGGTGGCACTGGCCGACGGCACGGTGGACGCCATCGCCACTGACCACGCGCCCCACGCCATCCACGAAAAAGTGATGGAATTCGAGCGCGCCATGTTCGGGGTCACCGGACTGGAGACCGCGCTGGGGCTTGCCATCACCCGCCTGCATCGCGAGCAGAAGGTTCCACTCACCCGCATCGTGGAGCTGTTTACCGCGGGTCCGGCACGCGTCATGACCCTGCGCGGACGGGGCACGCTGGCCCGCGGCAGTTACGCCGATGTGACCATCTTCGATCCCAAGAAACGCTGGACCTTCGAGGCGGCGAAATCGCGATCCAAGTCGCACAACACGCCGTTTGATGGATGGCAGCTTACCGGGAAAGTTGTAGCGACGGTGGTGGGCGCCAACATCGTCTATCGTGCGGATTGATTGTCCATTGTCGATTCTTGAATGAAGCCCCATCAATGAGGCGCGGGACGCACGACCGTTCGGTAATCGAGTTTACCTTGGATTTCAAATTCTCCTAGGTATGTGCATAGACCGCTGAAATCGCCGTCAGGTTCAATGTCGACTGCATACATTCGGCCATTTGCGTTCTCATAGCTCGCTTTCCGAGACTTTAGGCCCCCGAGAATCTCCCCCTTCTGCACCTCGGTGGTCTCCTTGAAGAAGAAGATGTGGATCGTCCGGTGACCACTCCGGCGGACAATGTCGACGATCGTAGGCCACTCATTCTCGTTTTCCGAGACCGCCTTCACTATGTCACCCCAGTTGATATCACACGTGTGCCAAGGAGTGTTGCGGATTTCGTACAAGTCATCGCCAAGTGGCTTGGCCCACACGCGTTCGGTTCCCATAGCTTCGAACGTATCGTCATTCACCTGGAAAAGGACCTTCACGAGCTCGTCGGTTTCGGGCATTTCAATCAACAATCGCAAATCAACAACTAGGAAAGAATCCCCATCCTCTTCCCCACTCTCTTCAGCACCTCCAGCGCCTGCTGCAGTTCCTCCTTCGTGTGCGTCGCGGTCATGATCGTCCGGATACGCGCCTTGCCCTCCGGCACCGTGGGAAATGCAATCCCTGTGCCTAACACGCCTTCTTTGAACAACTCCCGCGAGAAGTCCATAGTGAGCTTGCCGTCGCCGATGATGATGGGCGTGATCGGCGTCTCGCTGGCGGGAGTGGTGCGGCCACCGATGTCGAACCCGAGCAATCCCAGCTCTTTTTTCCAGAAGCGGGTGTTCTCCCACAACTTCTCGATGCGCTCGGGTTCCTGCTCCAGTACGTCGAAAGCTGCGATACATGTGGCCGCCACCGATGGCGGATGCGACGTCGAGAACAGGAACGGCCGGGCGCGGTGATACAGGAAGTCGATCAGGTCGCGAGTTCCGCAGACGTATCCGCCGAGTGCACCGATGGCCTTTGACAGCGTTCCCACCTGGATATCCACGCGCCCGTGCACCTTGAAATGATCGACCGTGCCGCGCCCGTTGCGGCCCAGCACACCTGAGGCGTGAGCGTCGTCCACCATCATGATGGCGCCGTACTTCTCAGCCAAATCGCACAGCGCGGGCAGCGGGCCGACGTCGCCATCCATGGAGAACACGCCGTCGGTGATGAGCAGCTTGCGTCCGGGATGGTCCTTCACGCTGGCCAGTTGCTCCTCGGCGTGCGCCATGTCTTTGTGGTTGAAGACCAAAATCTTGGCTCGCGACAAGCGGGCGCCGTCGATGATGGAGGCGTGGTTCAGTTGATCGGAGATAATGAAATCTTCTTTGCCCAGTACAGCGGATACCGTCCCCGCATTGGCCGCAAATCCCGACTGGAAGACCACGCATGCTTCCACGTTCTTGAAGCGGGCAATCTTTTCCTCCAGCTCCATGTGAATCTTCATGGTGCCGGCGATGGTGCGCACCGCGCCCGACCCCACACCATACTTGCGGGTAGCCTCGAGCGCCGCCCCGCGCAGCTTGGGATGCGTGGTCAGGCCGAGGTAATTGTTCGAGGCCAGGTTGATGACCTTCTTGCCGTCGAAGGTGCAGACCGGCGCCTGTTCGTCATCGAGTACCCGCAACCGGAAATGTGTCCCTTTGGTTTTCAGATCATCGAGTTGCTCGGTGAGATAGGAGAGAGGATTGGTGCGGGTCAGCGTAGCCATAGCGCAGATAGTGTAATACCACAGGTTTCAAGGCTTCAAAGTTTCAAGGTTTCCAGTGGAGTGTGAAAACAGAGGGCCTACAGTACCTCGTAGTACCGTTCTCCGGCACAGGCCCGGCAGAGGATTTTGCCGTCCCGGGGAACTTCGCGGCGGAAGTTGATGCCTTCGCCGCAGGCTTCACAAACGATGCGCTCTCCTCTGAATCCTGGGAATTCCTCCGCAGGTAGCTCGACCTTCACCCACTGGGTCATAAACAGGTCGTCATCCGACATTTCGCGATAGGCAAGCATCTGCTGCTGATTCTTTTCCAATTCCGGATGCATCTGGCGGGCGAGCGCCTTGGAACTTTCCCGGGCGGCAATGCGAATGGCCTTGCCGTTGGTGAGATCGACAAATGTGGCAGCAACCTTGCCCCAGTCCCGGAATTTCAGGGCTCGCTTGCCCAATCGGCAGCCGGTGACCAGCGCGACCGCATCGGTGGCGCAGCGGTCGATCTCGACGAACGTGACCAGGCGCTTGCGGTCTTTGCCACGGGGATCGTCGATGCCCAGCTTGGCCAGGCCCAGCATCGCTAGGCGCACACCCAGGACCTGCCCGGCGCAAAGATGGCCATGGGCTTGCTCGGCATCGCCCAGATATTCGTCGAGTGATTTCACGCTCTACAAGATACCGCGAATCGGCGTACCTCGGCCTGCGAACCGTGGCGAGGGCAAGCCGCCTAAGGCACGATCTGGTAGACAGTCCCGCGGCTCGAAGATCCTCCGGAAGCCGTCACACCAAATAGCTCGCCGTGCTTGCCGGGGGTCAGGCCTCCACTCGGTCCGGCCCCATCGCTCCCCCCGCGGAACGCGTGCAGCGTGGTGAGCGTCCAGTCGCCCTGTCCCTGAGGAGGAGTGAGGCGAAACGCGGTGCCGGCATGACCTTGACCGCCACCTTGGGTAACGCCATAGAGATTGCCGGACTGGTCGGCAACCAGGCCGGCCAGGGGAAAGATGCCGTCCCCGCGCGCGAAGGTGTGGAGTGTGGTTTCCGTCCACGCGCCACCCTGGGTGCCGGGCGGTGTCACACTGAAGACGGTGCCAGAGTTGAGTGAGCCGCCCAGGTTAGCCGCGCCGTACAGTGTGCCGTTTCTGCCTGCGAGCAAGGCGCCGGCACTGAGTTGGTCCCCGTCCCGCTGGCCGTTGAACCCATAAAGGACCTTCTCCGTCCAGCCGCCGCCTCCGGCTGGAGGCTTCAACTTGAACACCACTCCGCCGCCGGGCACGCCGCCAATGAACGTCGACCCGTAGAGTGCGCCATGGGGGTCGAGCAGGAGCGCAGATTGCGGATCTCCTCCATCCTGGTCAAAGTGGAAAGTGTGAAGCACCGTCTCGGTCCACAGGTCGCCCTGGGTTGGCGGCGTCAGCTGAAAGACGATGCCCGCGCCGGAGGATCCGCCGAAGAACGTGGTGCCGTAAAGATTTCCGGCTTGATCAAACACCAGCTCGGCGCGCGGATATTCGCCGTCGTTTCCACCCTGGAAGCGATAAATGATCGTCTCAGTCCAGGCTCCTCCCTGGGTGGTTGGAGGGCTGAGCTCAAAGACAGTGCCATCGAAAGATGCGTCGCCTCCCACCAGGGTTGGGCCATAGAGATTTCCCGCCTGGTCGAAGATCATTCCGGCGCTAGGTCCGGCGCCATCGGTGCCTCCGGTGAAGCGGTAAAGCACGGTCTCGGTCCAGGAACCGCCCGGTTGCTGCGGCGGCGACAACTGGAAGATCGTGCCGCAACCTCCGGCACAGTTTGTCACACCGCCGGCGGACGTCACGCCATAAAGATTGCCGGCTGCATCCGCAATGAGTTTCCCAATCGGACCTGCCCCGTCGGCGCCGCCCTGAAAGCTGTAGAGCACTTTCTCCGCTGGGCTCGCGGCAAAAGCACTTGCAGCCAAAACCACTAGTGTGATGACAATCTCCAGCGGTAGGAAAGGGGGTCGAGCGGATTCTTGATGTTTCACGC
This sequence comes from Terriglobia bacterium, assembly GCA_020073165.1. Lineage (GTDB taxonomy): Bacteria > Acidobacteriota > Terriglobia > Terriglobales > Acidobacteriaceae > JAIQET01. The sequence continues at coordinate 58,179 of JAIQFP010000010.1, forward strand.
AGCACCTCCGGCAAAAGTTGAGGCTTGCGACGTTAGCGGACAGGGGCCGAGGGCCGGTCGGCAAAAGCAGGAGGTAGCTTACACCGCTTTTGTGTCTATTGTCTGCCCGGCAGAGGGCCTAAGAATCCTGGGTAGTTACTTTCTTCTCCAGCGGACGCCTTCCTTGGTTTGCTCCACGAGAATGCCGGCCGCTGCAAGTTCGGCACGAATTGCGTCCGAGAGCTTGAAGTTGCGGGCGCGGCGGGCCTGCTCCATCTCAGCGATCTTCGTTTCGATGTCCGCATCCGATAGTTGCTGGGCGCGGATGGCATCCAGCAGTTCCTGGCTGACATCTTTCTCCCGGCCTTCAGCTTTCGCCCAGTCGTAGATGGCCTTCATCTTGGGCGCATCGTCGTCCTTCAAAACGGCAAAGATCTCGTCGAACTTTTCCAGCGCCGCCAGCAGCGGAGCAGCGTCTTCTTTCTTAAGCTGGCCCGAATCCATGGCGGCGTTGGCGGCACGCACCATGTCGAAGATGGCCGCCTGGGCCTGTGCGGTGTTGAGGTCGTCCTCCATGCCCGCTTTCATCCGTTCGCCGCTCTCGCACGCCAGTTCCGCCATGGCGGGGTTCGCGCCGGCGGGGAATTGTGAGGTTGCCAGCCGCATCCGGAAATTGCGCAACCGGTCCACCGATGTGGCTGCCTGCTTCAGCCCGTCAAAGGTAAAGTTCAACTGGTTGCGGTAGGGAACAGAAGCCAGCAGGAAGCGTATGGACGACGGCTTGTGTCCCTTGAGCACAAGGTCGCGCAGGGTGAAGAAGTTCCCCAGGCTCTTGGACATCTTCTCGCCTTCCACCAGCAGAAAACGCGCATGAAACCAGAAATGAGCGAAGGGTTTCCCGGTCAGAGCCTCTGATTGCGCAATCTCGTTTTCGTGGTGGGGAAAGATGAGGTCCTCGCCGCCGGCGTGCAAGTCGAAGGTCTCACCTAACTCTTCCATCGACATCACGGAACACTCGATATGCCAACCCGGCCGGCCGGGTCCGATCGAAGTTTCCCACGAAGCCTCGCCGGGCTTGGGCGCCTTCCACAGGGCAAAGTCGCGCGCGTTGTCCTTGTCGTACTCGTCCACGTCCACGCGGGCGCCGTCTTCCATGCCGGCAAAATCCTTCTTGGAGAGTTTGCCGTAGGCAGGAAATTTCGCAATCCGAAAGTAGTAAGAGCCGTCCTCGGCGCGATAGGCGAAGCCTTTCCTGGCCAGCTCGGCAATGAATTTGGCCATCTCCGGAATATGGTCGGTCGCTCGCGCCAGAATGGGCTGCTCGATGTTCAGCGCCGCCGCATCTTCGAGGAAGGCCTTCTCGTATTTCGCCGTATATTGCTTGACGCCGACACCGTCACGAGCCGCGTTGCGGATGATCTTGTCATCCACGTCGGTGATGTTCATGACGTGGCGCACGTTGAACTCGCTCTGGCGCAGGAAGCGGCGCAGCACGTCCACTGCGACGAATGTCCGGAAATTGCCGATGTGCCCGTAGTCGTAGACCGTCGGCCCGCAGGCGTACATGCGCACCTGGTTGTCCTCGATCGGGCGGAACTCCTCCACCTTTGCCGACAGCGTGTTGTACAGGCGCAGCGCCATAGGAAAATCCCGCAGCTTGAGACAGAATCCTCAATTCTAGGGGGCAGAAAGAAAACGGGTCAAATCCGGTCACCGGTTGGTGCCGCGGGGGGCTGGTTCAGGGCGCGCAGCCGATGACCAACCAGAAGAACGTAGTGCAGAGCTGAGATAATGGTGAAGGCGAAAGTCGCACGCAGGAACGTGAGACGCGAGATCCAAACCCAGCGGGAGTGATTTACCTCTAACAGAATGACAAAGAACACCGCTGCGACCTGGGCGAAGGTGTTGGCTTTGCCGAAGATGCTGGGCCGGAAATCGCGCAGGCCGGCGATGGCGTACAGCACCGCGCTGGCGAACAGGATCGTAATGTCGCGGCTGAAGACCAGCACGGTGAATTTCCAGGGGATTTTGTGCAGGATGGACAGCACCAGGAACATGGTGCTGAGCAGGAGTTTGTCGGCGATCGGGTCGAGGTACTGTCCCAGCAGGGTTTGCTGCTTGAGGGTGCGCGCCAGCAAGCCGTCCAGCCCGTCGCTCAGTCCAGCCAGCACAAACAAAGTCAGCGCCCAGGAGTAGTGGCGGTTTACCAGGTGGATGACGATGAAGGGCAGGAACATCATGCGCAGCAGCGTGAGCTGGTTGGGAGCGGTGAGCAGTTGCGAGAGCTTCACGCCCGTTCCTCGGAACGCGCGGCGCGGGAGCGGGTGAGGACGCCGGCGGCGTCGAGGCCCGTCTTGGCGGTGAAACGTTGCGCCAATGAAGGGATGCTGCCATCGGGCAGGTCGAGTTCCATGCGCTCCACGCGGTGCATGGGAAAGAAGACTACGCCCGGGGAAAAGGTCTCGCCTTCCTTCACCAGCGAAACCAGGTCCTCAAAGGAGGCCAACTCGATGCCGCACAGGCTGAGGCCTTCGGGGGTCAGCGAAAGAAGAGCGCCCCAGAGCTTTTCCCGCGGACTGCCCAGCGTGATCACGACCAGGGTACCGGGCCGAAAGGGGTCGCCAGCGCTGGCGGCACCCGTGCCGGGTTGGTCAGCATTGCGCACGCATTCGATTGTCGCCGCTAAATGGTTAGTTTGCAACTGGCTACAGACCGTCCAGCAAGGGCAGCCTGGTTCTGTTATACTCTTCGGGACGCTATTGCCACGGTTTGCTCGTCACGCGGTGGTCCCTCGTTGGATCAGATTCATCTCCGCCTTTCCTGCCCGCCGTTTCGTTCAGCGTTAAATCTGAAATCAATGTGAGCGGCGTGAAAGTTCTGCACGTGTATCTGAGTGTGTGACGACCAGCCCCTCCAGAAAGAACAATTCGAAAATGACAACTTTTGCGGAACTGCCGCTGTCTTCTGCTTTGCAGCAGAAGCTGGCAGCAGCTCAATTCACCATTCCAACCCCTATCCAAACGCAGGCCATTCCGCCTGCTCTCGAGGGCAAAGACGTCCTCGCCACGGCGCAGACCGGCACCGGTAAAACGCTGGCGTTTCTCATCCCGCTCATCGAACAGTTGAGCCGCGAGCCGTTGCGCCAGGTGACCGCGCTGGTGCTGCTGCCTACGCGCGAGCTGGCCATGCAGGTCAACGAGGAGTACGAGAAGCTGCGCACCAAAGCTCTGCCCAAAGCCGCGCTGGTGATGGGCGGCGTGTCGGAGGTGGGCCAGATTCGGTCCCTCCGCCAAGCTCGGCTCATCATCGCCACGCCCGGGCGGCTGCAAGACTTTATGGATCGAAAGCTGGCCAGCCTCGGTCAGGTCAAGCTGCTGGTGCTCGACGAAGCGGACCGCATGCTGGACATGGGCTTTCTGCCTGCCATCCGGCGCATTGTGTCGGTGCTGCCTGTGCGCCGGCAGACTCTTTGCTTCTCGGCTACCTTGGAGCAGTCTGTCGCCAGCCTGGTGCATGAGTACATGCGCCAGCCGGTGCGGGTGGCGCTGGGCTCGGTCCTCAAGCCGGCGGAGAGTGTTCAGCTCAAGGCGTACGAGGTGCGTCCGGGAGAGAAGATGGACGTGCTGCGGCAATTGCTCTATGCGGAAAAGGGACAGACGCTGGTTTTCGCGCGTACCAAGCGCGGCACGCAGCGGCTTGCAAACGAACTGGTGCGGGACGGCTTCAATGCTGCGATGATTCACGGCGACCGCACCCAGTCGCAGCGTAATGGGGCCTTGAACGGATTTCAGGAAGGCCGCTTCCAGGTGCTGGTGGCGACCGACATCGCGGCGCGTGGCTTGCACGTGGACGATGTGGCCCACGTCATCAACTATGACCTGCCCAAGATGGCCGAAGACTTCATCCACCGGGTCGGGCGTACGGGACGTGCTGGATCCCAGGGCCGCGCCTCCTCGCTCGTAGCAGGGGCGGAGGTTCTGGAGCTTCGCAATATCGAGCGCACATTGAAGTTGCGCATCGAGCGCGAGCAGGTGGACCCATCCACCGCCGGCCGGCCGAAGCGGTTTGTGCAAAACACCCTCGCTTCCCGGACGCTGACCGCGTTGCCCGGCGAGGTTTTTGTCTAGAAGGAGATCAACCCGTGTGGCGCGGGCACCCTTGTCCGCGCCGCCTTTCTGGGCTTGGCCCCGCGGTGCCCTCCGCAATTTTGCCCCACTTTCCTGGATGGTTCGCCGTCCAAAGTCCCAGTTTCGCGATATCTTTTGTTTCGCGGTTGCGTCTCTCCCCATATTGGCACTCTGCGGCAGGGAGCTTGTGCCTTGGCAGGAGGAAATATATGGAGCAATGCATCGGAGCAGCGGTGGCGCCATCGAGGCTGGCCAGGCTTCCCAGCCCACACTCGGAGCCGGCGAGACGTAGCCGGAGAAAAACAGCGATCCTCCTGGCTGTTTTGTTTGCCTCAGCGTGGGTCCCGTTGGGGACGGCAGCGCCCGGCGCGGCGCGTCAACCGGTGATCAAGATCGTTACCCAGATTCAGCGGGCCGACTATGAAGGCGACCGCACCGCCCTCAAGCGCCTTTACGACGAGTTGACCCCCTTCACGAAGGACAACGAGCTTGCCTCGCGGGTGCGATATTGGCGCGGGTTTGCCCTGTGGCGCAGAGCCATCAACGGATTCAACGACTCGGTCGACTCCAAGGAGCAGGAACAGGATCTGACGCAAGCGCTGGACGAATTCAACCAGTCGGCGGCACTTGACCCTGGGTTTGTGGATGCAAAAATCGGGGCAGGGTCGTGTCTGGGCTATCTCATGTACCTGAACCAGAAAAACCCCGTACGCATTCAGGAGCTGGTGGCCCAGGTTGTACCGGTGCTGAAGCAGGCCCAGGCGGCCTCCCCCGATAATCCCCGCCTGCTTTGGGTGTTAGGTCCAAGCCGCTGGAATACTCCCCCGGAGCGAGGAGGCGGCCAGGACAAAGCTATGGAAGGTTACCAAAAGGGACTGGAAGCGGTGCGGAAGCAGAAGGGCACCGTGAGCGATCCATTGGAACCGTCGTGGGGAGAGCCGGAGTTGCTGATGAATTTGGCTTGGTCCAACTTGAACCGGACTACGCCGGACCTGAATGCCGCGGAACAGTATGCCCGTTCCGCACTGGAGCTGGTTCCATACTGGCATTACGTGCGGGACATTCTGCTGCCGCAGATACGTGACGCCAAGGCAAAACACAACTGACACTGGGGCACGTCTTCACCCGCAGATGGGCTGGCCTGTGAAGGCGCAGGATGTCATTGCTTAGTTAGCCGCTCGATTTCCTTGCTGTCGTCGGCTGGGGATGGCTCGGCAGAAGTGGGTTCGTCGGAGCCGATGCGGAACAGGGCGGCCTGGGCTTCGGCGTGCTCGCGCAGTTCGCGCATCTCGTCAACGCTGTCTTCGGGTTTGTCCTGTTTACGCTGGTTCCGGCGCTCGGCTTTATCGCGTTGTTTCTGCTGCCGGGCTTGTTCTTTCTGACGCTTGGTAAATGTTGATCGGCCTCTTGGCATTCACAATCCCCCCTGTCTCTTATGGCGTTAACGGGCCAGCCCGATGCCGGCTCCGGCGAATTCCAGAGAATCGGAAAAGCTACCAGCGGGGCTCGCGGGGCTGACGGGCGTGGCCACGATAGTCATCGCGTCCTCCTCCACCGCCGCCGAAGCGCTGTCCACCGCCGCTGCGTGGCCGGTCGGCCTTGGGCTTGGCTTCGTTGATGGTCAACGCGCGTCCTCCCAGTTCTGTTCCGTTCAAGGCGGCAATGGCTTTCTCGGCTTCACCGGCATCGGTCATTTCCACAAACGCAAAGCCACGGGCGCGGCCGGTGTCGCGGTCGGTCACAATGCTGACCTTTTCGACCGCACCGTGCGGCTCGAAAACGGCGCGCAGCTGGGCTTCGGTTGTGCTGTGGGGCAGATTGCCTACGTAAAGATTCTTCATTGCATCTCCTCTTTTTGTAATTCAGGCAGAACCTGGGACCAGGCTGCGATGCGCTTGGCATAGCGGGTTTCAAGATCACGAGGTGGGGCGGGTCTATCGCGCATCGCCCTGGAACGAGCGACGGAAACGGAGCGGACAGCGGAGATGCGCCGGGAGGCTTCCAGGATTCCCCAGCGTTGCGGGAGACCTCCAGAAAGTTCAGCCGAAAGCGCTGCTTTGACATCTCCCCAACTAGCTTGAGTGTCATCCTTCGGAACTGACGGTGCTTCGTCGGCATTGGGCGAATCCGCAAGGTACTCGGGTTCGCCTACCAGGAAGGCAAGTTGCTGGGGCGGGGTAGCGCTGCGAATGTCTTCACAAAACTTGTCGCGGTGGCCCAGTTCACTTTCCATATTAATGAGCACCAGGTTGTACAGGTCAGGGCGCCACCAGGAACGGGCTTCGCTGATATCGGCGGCACAGTCGACATCCATGCCGAGTTTTCTCATGGTCTCGGCGCGCAGGTCGCGCTTGGCCGCGGACGTGTCCAGGAGAAGAACGCGTTTTTTCTTGAGCGGGCTGGGTATCGGCTCGGCAAGCGGCGGCGCAAAGGTCGAAGTGGTCACGCGGACACCGCCTTGGGCTTCGAACCGGGTAAACCAGCCGCCGGCTTGGGCTGCTCGGCCAGGCCTTGCAGAAGCTCCCGGTTTCGTTGCCGCCGTGCGATCTTCTGCTTCCGTTGCCGGTGAAATCTGGATTTGTCGCCGTTGATTCCGGACATAATTAGCTCCTGTTCATGCTGGCTGGTTGAGCGTAAGTGTTGCCGTCGAGATGAACTTCATGCCCCTCGCCAAAAGGTACGGCTCTGCAGCAGTCGCGTCCGGCCCAGGCATAGAACGAATTGCTGAGGGATACTCGCCGATACGCAGAAAACGCCTCCGGATCTCTCAATCGCGAAGGCGCAAGCATGGTGAAGTGTCTTCGAGGTTAAGCAGTTTCAGTATACGCTGTTTGCGGGCATGCTGCTGAGGTATCGCAGCGACGGGAACGCCGGTAGCCCGTGATCAGCCCGTGATTTCCGCATACTTGGCGTGAGCCAAGCGTTGCCGGAATTGCCCGCCGCCCGTAGAATTGATACCACAGCCGTTCGCGTGTAGGCCCGTAGCTCAGTCTGGTTAGAGCGCTTCCTTGACACGGAAGAGGTCGATGGTTCGAGTCCATTCGGGCCTACCATCATTTACTAGGTGTGCCGTTTCCGGGAGTCTTGGCGCCACCCGTTGTTCCTCGGCGCTGGTCGATTTCGATGACCGGCACTTTCTCCGGTCTATGAACCGTTGCACTAGAGCCTCCGCTCAACTGGGGCATGCGGGTTATGGCACGCCCAACCACGTGAGCGACGCCGGCCGTGTCACCTGGCGCGTGGTCACTCCGTAAACGGATATACCGGAGGAAAGCAGCTTGCTCCAAGTGGCCATGAACGCGCGCTGCTTCGAAAGCTTCGAACGGCACTTTCTGCAGCGCGTCCGGTTGTGATCCATTGTTGTGCAGCAGCTCGTTCGTCTGGGTGGTTGCGCTGCACAACTGCTGGATGCGGGTTACGGCGCGGTCGACGACGCGAACGAGTTCGGCCCCGTCATCCGGAGTGCGGTCTTTTTGTAAACGGTGCTTCGCCTTCTCGGCGGAAAACCAGGTGCGATTTCGCCTGCGCTCCTGCGGCGGGCCGAGCCGTAATACCTCACAAAGATGAGCGTGGACGGCAAGATTGTCCGGGCCCGATCTGCCACCGGCTCTTGCACCAGTACGCCTCGCTTGGCCACGCTCGCGCCGAATGTAGCGGGCAAACGCAGCTTGCTCCATGCGGCCATGGACTCCGGCCTCTTCGAAGGCCTCCAGGGCTGCGGCCTGGGCGTGGGTCAAGCCCGGCTCCGTGCCACCCTTGGGGAACGTCCAGCGTCCGCCGCGGGTCTGGACCAGCAGGAATTCGATGCCCCTGGCGGTGACCCGATAGCAGACGGCGGCAACCTGTTCGCATCCACGCAATTTGCGAAGATGCGATAGCCGAAAGGATCCGGCAGAGGGCCGGGAAGGCCGTGACCGAGTGGTGGTCAAACGCAAATCCCCATGGTTCCCAGCAGCGCTCATTGCACTAGAGTGCGCGATAGCGTCGGTTTCTGGCTAGAGCACAGCTTGGTTCTGGGGCAAGGATTCGCTGAACGCGGGTTACTCGTTTCGATCAAGCATCAGCGGGTTCCGAGGACAACCACCTGGTCGTACCAATGCTCACGGTCACGATGGTCCACGCGGATGTCGCGGAAACCTGCCTGGCGCATGAGGTCGGCGACCTCATCCGGGGAGAAAAGGCGAAAATCATATTTCGTCACGGCATATTTTTTCATCTTATCCCCAGAGCGGATCGAGATCGCCGCGCGGCCGCCATTCTTCAAGACTCTGTGGATCTCCGCGATCCCTTGCCGGGCATCAGGCCAGAAATAGATGGTGTTGACGGTGAAGACGCGGTCGAACGTGGCTTCGGGGAAGGGAAGCTGGGACACGTTGCCGAGTTGCACCTGGATGCGTCCTTCCGCGATTTGGCGTTGGAAGCGGCGCTCAGCCTGGCGGACCATCTCCGGGGAAACATCGATCCCTGTAACCATGCCACGGCTTACAGTCTCGGCGACGCTTGACAGCGAAACGCCGCCGCCGAAGCCGATTTCGAGCACATGATGTTGGGGGCTGAGTTCCAGGAGCGCAATGGTGGAATCGATGATCTTGCGGTTGACGCGATTCATGAAACGGCCAAAGAACAGCGATCCGAACCACCCGCTGGGCTTGCGAAACTGCGCCGCCATGAATCGTTGTACTGGCATGAAGGACGATCAGGTTACCACAGCCGGTTGCGGTCTGGCCGCGGCTGGGGAAGCGCGTTCGCAGGAAACTCTTTACATACTTGCGTCTGTTACGGCGTGGAGACAGTATCTTTTTTTGGGGCCGCACCGGCCGCCAGGAGCACTCTTGGAAAATTTGTACTGTCTTCGCTGTAATCGGGAGATCGAGGCAGGACAGAAATCCGTTGCGGTGTACATGTTCGCGCAGACGGTGGGAGTGAGGCCACGGCAAAAATCGGCGGCCCGGCGGATCTGTTTCTGCCCGCAATGTTCCGTCTCCCTGGCGATGGGGCCTCCGCCGGAGGGCGCACTCAACGTGGCTGCGTGGATGATGATTCGTGAGCTGGTCGGCGCAGACCCGGCTCTGACCGAAGCAGCCTGGGAAACCCTGCGGGGGGTCGTGGGCTTACTGCCGGCCGAGGGAAGCGACGGGACTCCTCGTCGTTCCACAGGGACGGAAGGGTATTTCGAGTTCTAAGGGATGCTTCCGTCAGCCGCGACAGTAGCAGATGCCACGCTTTTGCCCCATCGCACGTTTCTGCCCGGATTTGAACTCCCTTCAAAGCGGGTGATTTGCGACTCCGGGACGGAACTCGCACGCAGGCACCCGGCGGAGAATGCCGTGCCGGTGCCATAATAGGTGCTGTGAAGCCAGCTAGAGTCGTCGTCAAGAAATACAGCAACCGGAGGCTGTATGACACCTCGGGCAGCCGCTACGTGAATCTGGAGGACATTGCCGCACTCGTTCGCGAGGGGACCGATGTGCAGGTGGTGGACGCCAAGACCGGCGAGGATCTGACCCGCGTCACCCTCACCCAGATCATCACTGAAGATGCCAAGGACAGCCCGACCGGGTTGCCCCTTGAGTTGCTGCGCCAGCTCATCGTGGCGTCCGACCAGGTCCGGCAGGAGTTCATCATGTGGTACCTGAAGTCGGCCTTCGACACCTACCAGAAGGTGCAGGACGCGGTGCAGAGCCGGTTGGGCGACCTCCACGCCACCGTGGTGTCACCGATTGAAACCATGAAGCGCTTCATGGGCCAGACGCCGTCTCCGGAAAGTCCAAAGGAGCGGGGCTCCGAGCTGGAAGCCATGCGCAAACGGATCGCTGAGCTCGAGGCCCGTTTGGCAAAGCCCCGGCCGAAGCAAAAGCGGCGGGCTCGCTCCAAGAGCTAAGCGGCGGGGTGCTGCCTGCTTGCCCGTTTCTTCGGCAAGAGGGGCTTGATCTGAACTTTCCTTGGATTCCCAGGCTGGATCAATCGTCTGCATCTGCCAGGAAACACCGCGGCCGCAACGCGGGTGTGCCCACATGCGCGATACGCTTGCGCCAGGTTGGAGAGGCGCATGGAGTCAGCAAGGTAGAATGCGGAAGCAAGAGGAGGGGGCATGACTTCCGAGCGGCCACTGTTCATCCCGGTCATCCTGGGCACTACGCGCCAGGGACGCATGAGCCTGCCGGCGGCGAAGCTGGTGTCGCAGGAACTGGGCAAGCTAGGGGGCATCGAGACCGAGTTCATCGACATCGCACAGATGCCGCTTCCGACCAGCGATGCCGGCGAAGCCATCAAGGACGCCAAATTCGCCGCCAGCATGGATCGTGCGGACGCGCTGATCATCGTCGCACCTGAGTACAACCACGGCTACTGTGGGCTGCTCAAGCACGTGCTCGATAGTTGCTTGAAAGAGTACATCCACAAAGCGGTCGGGATTGTGGGCGTTTCAGCGGGAGCCTTTGGAGGCGCACGCGTGATCGAGAACCTGCTCCCGGTCCTGCGCGAACTGGGCCTGGTGACGATCTTCTGGGATGTGAACTTCTCCACCGTGCAGAAAGTTTTCGACGCCAACGGCGCGCTGCTCGATTCAGCGTACCCGCGCCGGATTGAGAAGTTCCTCAAAGAGCTGATCTGGATGGCAAAGACATTACGCTATGGTCGTGAACACGTAGCTCTCGACTAAGGCCGCAGGAGCACTCGCATGAGCGCCGCGAGCAAAACCATGATTTGTCCGAAATGTGGAGCAACCATGAGTCGGCATGCGGAGAAGCTGATTCAGGGGCCCACCCCGAAGGAAGCGCGCCAGGCGGAGTTGGGATTGGGCGGGATCGTCCTGGAAATGCATAGTTGCCCAGCGTGCGGGGCAAATGCGTCACGCCTAGCCATGTAGCCTGCGAAGAAGCTACTAGTTCGCCAGTTTCTTCTTCCACGAAGGCCGCATTCCAGTTCCGGACGGCAGTCTCAACCCGTTCATCGGGGACTATGATTTTGCGGCCATGAGTGATTCAGGCGATAGCTTGAAACTTCCGGTGCTGCGCGGCTTCTAATCGGGTACAGGAGATCCGGGATGACGAGAGAAGAGATCAGGCTGGCGGAATGTCGCGACCGCAAGAAGCACTGGAAGCGCTGGGGCCCCTACCTCAGTGAACGTGCCTGGGGTACGGTCCGTGAGGACTACAGCCCTCTCGGCAACGCCTGGGAGTATTTTCCCCACGACCACGCCCGCTCCCGCGCCTATCGCTGGAACGAGGACGGGCTGGCCGGCATTTGCGACCGCCACCAGATGATCTGCTTCGCGTTGGCGCTGTGGAACGAGCGCGATCCCATCCTGAAGGAGCGTCTCTTCGGACTCACCGGCAGCGAGGGCAACCATGGCGAGGACGTGAAGGAGTACTACTTCTACCTCGACAGCACGCCCACGCACTCCTACATGAAGTACCTCTACAAGTACTCGCAGGCGGCTTTTCCCTACGACGACCTGGTGGAAGAGAACCGGCGTCGCGGCCGGGGCCAGCCGGAATACGAGTTGCTCGATACTGGCGTTTTCGATGGTAACCGCTACTTCGATGTATTCGTCGAATATGCCAAGGGGGACTCGGAAGACATCCTGATCAAAATCACGGCTGCGAATCGTGGGCCCGAGACGGCGCGCCTTCGCCTGTTGCCGACAGTCTGGTTCCGCAATACCTGGTCGTGGGGTAGCGATGAACTGCGGCCCGACCTGCGCCAGGTCCCTGGGGCCATCGAATTGAATCATTCCACCTACGGCAAACGCTGGCTCTACTACGAAAACTCTCCCGAGGTGCTGTTCACCGAGAACGAAACCAACACCAAGCGGCTCTTTGGAGTCGAAAACCGCTGCCTGTGCGTGAAGGATGGAATCAACGATTACGTTGTCCACGGCGACAAGAACGCAGTCACACCCGAGCCCATGGGCACCAAAGCGGCTGCTCATTATCAAATGGAGATTCCTGCCGGCCAGACCGTGACCGTGCGCCTGCGCCTGACCGACATTGATTTCTCGGGTATCACCAAACCTGCGTTTGATGACTTTGATGCCATCTTTGCGCTGCGTCAGCGTGAGGCGGACGAATACTACGCCACCATCATTCCGCAGGAGCTTTCTCCCGACGCGCGCAACGTGATGCGGCAGGGATTCGCCGGCATGCTCTGGTCGAAGCAGTTTTATCACTACGTGGTCAAGCAGTGGCTGGAGGGCGATCCCGGCAATCCTCCTCCCCCCGCAGAGCGTGTGCACGGTCGCAACCACGAGTGGCCGCACCTCTATAACGCCGACGTCATCTCCATGCCCGATAAGTGGGAATACCCGTGGTATGCAGCCTGGGACCTGGCGTTTCACTGCATCCCGCTGGCGCTCGTGGATTGCGACCTGGCTAAAGAGCAGTTGGTGCTCATGCTGCGTGAGTGGTACATGCATCCCAACGGGCAGCTTGCCGCTTACGAGTGGGCCTTGGGAGACGTGAACCCTCCGGTGCATGCCTGGGCGGCGTGGCGCGTGTACAAGATCGACAAGAAGCGTAATGGCAAAGGCGACCGGGCCTTCCTCAAGCGCATCTTTCACAAGCTGCTGCTGAACTTTACCTGGTGGGTCAATCGCAAGGACGCCGATGGCATGAACATATTCCAGGGCGGCTTCCTGGGCCTGGACAACATTGGTGTCTTCGATCGCAGCGCGCCTTTGCCCACCGGAGGCTACATCGAGCAATCCGACGGCACCAGCTGGATGGCGATGTATACGCTCAACCTGCTCGCCATCGCTCTGGAACTGGCAAGCGAAGATTCCACCTACGAAGATGTCGCCAGCAAGTTCTGGGAACACTTCATCTACATTGCGCACGCCATGAGCCATCGCGGTACGGATGGCATGGGGCTGTGGGACGACATGGACGGCTTCTTCTACGACGTCCTGAAGCTCCCCGACGGCCGTAAGTTCCCTATGCGCATCCGCAGCATGGTAGGACTGATTCCACTGTTCGCAGTCGAGACCCTGGAGCCGGAACTACTGAACAAGCTGCCTGGCTTCAAGCGCCGTATGGAGTGGTTCATCGAGAACCGCCCCGACCTGACCGAGAACGCAGCGTGCATGCGCACCCGCGGCAAGGGAGAAAGAAGGCTTTTCTCCATCGCCAATCGCGAGCAATTGCGGCGCATTCTGCAGTACATGCTCGACGAACAGGAATTCCTGTCCCCCTATGGGATCCGCGCCCTATCCAAGTACCACCACGGCCATCCCTACGTTCTGACCGTCGAAGGCAAGGAGCACCGGGTGGACTACGAGCCGGGGGAATCCAGCACCGGCCTTTTCGGCGGAAACTCTAACTGGCGCGGGCCCATCTGGTTCCCGGTCAACTACCTTTTGATCGAATCGTTGCAGAAGTTCCATCACTACTTCGGGGATGAGTTCAAAGTCGAATTCCCCGCGCGTTCCGGCAATACGCTCACCTTGTGGGAAGTTGCCGGAGAGTTATCGCGCCGCCTGACCCGGATTTTCTTGCAGGATGAGCACGGACGCCGGGCAGTGTTCACCGGGCTGGAAAAGTTTCAGACCGACCCCCATTGGCGCGACCTGATTCTCTTTCACGAATACTTCAACGGTGATACCGGCGCGGGGGTGGGCGCGAGCCACCAGACGGGCTGGACCGGGCTGGTCACGAAGCTTCTACAGCAGAGCGGCGAATCCGGCAAACGACGCAAACGCTCGGAAGTCGCTGGAGTCGCAGTCGGGGACTAAGAGATTCAGGACGGTGCCAGCACGCTTTGCGGAAAGCTGGAACGGGTCACGAACTTGTCGGCCTCGGCGTGCGCCAGCATAAGAAAGTCTTTTCGTTCTTCGGGAGGCAGTCCCCTGCGGCTCAACGCGTGCCCGTATTCCACATCGATGATCATGTGAATGAGTTGCTGCAGTGTTGTGTCATGCGAGATGTGAATGGTCCGCCCACTTTTCTCAAAGCAAAAACCGGTTTCTCCTACCTGGCTCCAATAGGCGCGGGTCAACAGCGTTTTCCCGGCGAGCACGGCGGTGGGGACGGCGCTCTTGTAGTACTCCTCCATGGAAACAAAGCCGAAGAGCATGGCCTGGGTGCACCACTTCCCCCACGAACGCGCTGCCTTTTCCATGTTCCGGCGCTTGAGGCGGACCAAAACTCTCATCGAGACCTCGCTCGTCGCATTCGCGTGAACCGCGAAATGCGATGTAGATTCAGTCACTCGACTCTGAAGCGATACTGCAATCGCGAATCTGCGCCAATCCAGCCATAGCTCTGACGTTGACGTAGCAGGGGGAGCAGGGCCCAGTGGCTGGGGCGGGCGCTGCAGGACATTGTTGGGTCGGATGCGGCGTCTGTCAAGATGCAAACAATTGCACACTGGGGTCCGCCAGTTCCAACCCCTGGACCCGCCGGTGCCGGCAGTACCCTCTCCGTAGGTCGTGACGCTCTGCGGCTATTACCTTCGTGACCTTCCGGCAGTTACCTCGCCATTCTATGTTGCCAACAGACAGGCCTCGAGGTCGATTCCGCAGGCCAAGGAGTCATGGTGCGGGGCAAGGCTCTGGCACTTGCATTCGTGGGTTTGCTGGCGGTTCCTGCCCTTGCGGAACCCCAACCCCTCGACTGCACCCAATTCCAGGCGTGGCTGATGGGGGGAGTCTCCAGCCCGCGGCTCAGTCGGTTGGCGCAACGGCGTGGTATTGCCTTTGCGGCCGATGGGGAAGCGGTGAAGGCTTTGGCGGCGGCGGGCGCCCAGCCGGCATTCATCCGGACGCTGCGCGCGCTGCATGCTTCCCCTGCCGAAGATCGCCGAACGGGCTGCCCGGCGGTTGTATCCAAGGTTGCTGAACTGGTCCACCTGAGACGTTATCAGGAAGCGGAGCCCATTCTGCGCGATCTGCTTACGAACGATTCCGAGAACGCGGCCCTGCACTTCGCCCTGGCCGCGGTCCGGTTGCAGCGCAATGATCTGGACGAGGCCTTTGACGAGTTCTTCCGCTCCAACAAGCTGGTGCCGGGTTCCTCGGAGACGCACAGCAAGCTGGCCTATCTCTTCTATCGCGATGAAGACGGCGACAATGCCATCGCGGAAGCCCGGACCGCGCTGAGCATGGATCCGCAAAATGCGGAAGCCTACCGCTACCTCGGACTCGGGCTGTACGCCAACCAGCGGTACCTGGCGGCTCTGCACGCCTTTCAGGAGTCGCTGGCTCGCGAGCCCGACAGCGCCGAGGCCTATTACGACATGGGTATTACACTGCGCGCCAAGGGGGATGCCGCCGGTGCGGCTGCCGCCTATCGTAAGGCCATCGTGCTGGACCCGCAGTTCTGGGAGGCTCACAGCAATCTCGGCGTGGTGCTGCACGACCTGGGAAGACTGGATGACGCCATTGCCGAATACCGCGAGGCCAAGCGCCTGGCTCCCGAGGAAGCTTCAATTCGAAGCAATCTGGGCGACACTCTCTGCGATAAGGGCGATTACGACTCTGCCCTCGCCGAATTTGGCGAGCTCCTGCACCTGGACCCGGGTTGGCAAAGAGGCCACGACTGCATGGCCAAAGCGTATATGGCCAAGCGGGACTATGACGCAGCCGTGGCCGAACTCCAACTGGCTATTGCACAAAATCCCACCGCAGCGGCTGAGCACCGCGTGCTGGGGCAGGCGCTGCTGCTGCAAGGCAAGCAGACCCAGGCGCTCCGCGAACTGCGGATTGCGGTGGCCCTCGCTCCAGACTCGGCTTTGGCGCACCACTACCTGGGAACCGCCCTGTTTGAGACCCAACAGTACGCCGCGGCCGCCAGGGAATTCCATGAGGCCCTGCGTCTCGAACCCAGCGCTGACAATCATTACTACCTTGCCGCCTGCCTGATCACCATGGGGGACTATGACCACGCCCTGGCGGAACTGGAGGCTGCCGTTCAGCTTCAGCCGGGCCAGAACCTGTACCAGGCACGCAAGCAAGAGTTGCTCAAGCTGATGAAAGCCGGTAATACGCCTTGATTCGAGGGATGGGCATCCAACCGGCGGGTAACTGGGCATGTACTGCGGTGCTGTCGGCAAGCACAAGAACCGGTCCTAGAATGAGCCCAGAACTACCGCCACAGGGCGCATGTTTCACGCCATTGGACTCAGGAGTCATGCTATGAATTCAATACCGTCTGGGCAATCTGGGAGCGGGAAAACGATCGCACCTCCCGTTCTACAGCCGAGAGAGATGCAGCGTGTCCCGGAAGACCTGGCAGCATCCGCGCAGCCAGCACCCAGGCGCGTGGGCTATGGATTGCCTTGCGCCAAGTGCAAGACTTACTACGCGGCTGATCTGGCGCAGTGCCCGATTTGCAAAGCGATGGAACGGGTGTCGCCGACCGCTGCCTGCGAATCCGTCAAAGTTGCCTTGCCCGACGAGTTGCCTGACCCTGCCGCTCTGGAAGAGGAACGCGAGCGTTTCCTGCGGGAGTTCAAGGCGCAAGTTTACGCGTCCCACACCCAAATTAACGCCGTCGCCAGCTTCCGTTGCAGCCTGGCGGAGAACCATCAGGAGAATTTCGAAGAGGCGGCGGTGTGCAAGGGCTGCTACGACCGCCTCCAGGAACAGGTGGATGTGCTGGAAGCTGCCCTGCACATCGATTTGAAGGAAGCGGCGCAGATCGTTTACAACGCGGTCTGGGCGGACACTTCTGACTCCAACAAGACCTATCTGAACGCGGCGCAGGCGTTGCTCAGGGAACTGCACAAGCGGGCTGGAATTTCAGTGGTGATGGGGCCACTACAGCCGCTAACGCACTGAGAGTTGGTACTGGTCCGGTGTTTCGGCTCCGTTCAGGCAAAGCTTTTTCTGCAAAGGTGGCGGCGGAACGCCGGCACTGCCTTCTATCCGAATCACTCTGCTTTCAGCGCCACCCACTTCTTGCCGGCGTACAGCCGATACCCTCCACCTTCTTCGGAGATTTTCAGCGGTACGGGATGGGCCAGCTTGTCGTCCGTCTGGCCGGAGACGCTGAGCACTTCATCCACAGCTACGTTCATCACCAGGAACTTGCCGTCCTTGGTGAAGCCGAATCCGTAGGCCCCGGGCGCCAGCTCCGAGCCCTCGATGTGGAGCTTGACCTGGGTGATCAGCAGTCCCTGGTATTTTTCGGCGATGTCAGTCGCGTATCCCGAAGTATCGACCAGCGCGGCCAGGACCAGCTTGCCGCCGGCTGCCCGGAAGCCCGCCGCGTTCCGCATTTGCACCGGGGCGGTCTTGCCGTCGAAGAAGAAGTTTGTCGGAACCGCGTGTTTAAGTTCCTCGGCGGTGAGCATGCCAGGCTTCGCCTGTTGTGCAGACAACAGCAGGGGTAGCAGGCAGAACAAGAGAGCGATAACACACACACCAGTGCGTTGTTTCAAGAGAGTCCCTCCCATAAGAATGGATGAGTCCAGATTACGCCTCCGGCGTCACCAGCGTCCATCATGGCTGCGCGGCAGGTGCGAAGCGCAGTTTGCCGAAGGCTGCGGGCACGTGAAAATTCGGCTCCGGCGTGCCTGTCGGCTGCCATGCCATGTAGGTGCGCGGCTCCTTTGTGCCTTCCACGCGGTAGAAGTTGGCCCGCCAAACCGAATTCGGATCGAAGTGCAGGGTCAGTGCCTTCATGGGCAATGCAAGTTCGGCAGCCCAGGTGTGGAATTTCTCGTCTAAGACTACCGAGCGCCGTAGACCGCTCTTCAGGTCCGCCAGTCCGCCGGGAAAAATCTCCAGATCGATCCACATTCCATTGGGGCTGACCTCGAATTCCTTGTAGTAGCGCTCGCGCGACGGGTCGGGCTGCAGAAAAGCCTCGGCCACATCCCGGTCCCACAGGTGGTCGCGGCGCCCGTTCGGGTCGGAGTCGGCAAACACGTGCAGCTCACGGTAACGGCACTGGAAGCGCAAGTACAGAGTTCGCGGCGACCACAGAATACGGACCTGGGTCTCCTGGCTGGAATCAGGATTCTTTCCCTGCCAGTCGGAGCAGAAGACGACGGGTGTCGCCGTTTGCCAGTCGGATGCGGGATGGGCGGCGTCTGGCTCGATCTCACGGGATGTATACGCAGCCACGATTTCCGACGAGGAAGCGGCGCAATGCGACGGCGGCGGGACTTGGCTCATCATATAGAGGGTTGAACCGAGTACGGCGGCGAAGAGCCTCAGGATCTGTTTCACACGGGCTCCAGCATAGCGCAAGAAAAACGGTTTGGCCGCAAGATCTGGATAGCCCGTGCGGCAGGGTGGCCTTACCCTTTGGTCATTATGACAACCAATGCGATACTCAATCTGACCGAGACTTCCGAGATGGCGCGCAGCGACCAATCCCAGCGCTGGCAGGCGGTGATGGCCCGCGACGCCGGCCAGGACGGCAAGTTCGTGTTCGCCGTGTCTTCGACCGGCGTGTACTGCCGCCCGTCTTGCCCGAGCAAGCGTCCGCGGCGCGAAAACGTGACCTTCTTCGGTAAGCCGGATGAGGCGGAAAAGGCGGGCTACCGTGCCTGCCTGCGCTGCCGTCCCCGGGCGATCGGCGGCAGTGCCCGCACGGAGCTGGTGAAGGCGGTGTGCCGCTACCTCGAGCAACATCTCGACGAGCCGGTCACGCTGACGCGGTTGGGACGGGAATTTCGCCAGAGCCCGTTTCATCTGCAGCGGACGTTCAAGGCGGTTCTCGGCGTTACCCCGCGGGCGTATGCCGATTCCTGCCGCATGAACCAGTTGAAGCGCAATCTGCGGGCCGGGCATTCGGTCACGCGGGCCATGTACGACGCGGGTTATAGCTCCAGCAGCCGGTTGTACGAGCGCACCGCGTCGCAGCTGGGCATGACGCCCGACAAGTATCGCCGGGGAGCGATTGCAGCCCCGATCCGCTATACCTTGGCGGATTCTCCTTTGGGACGCATGCTGGTCGCGGCCACCGACAAGGGCATTTGCGCCATCCAGTTTGCCGATTCCGATGATGAACTGGAGCACGGGTTGAAGCACGAATTCCCGTTCGCAGTGCGCCGTCGTGATGACCAGGCCATGCGGGCCTGGAGGGAAGACCTGTTGCGCCAGATGCGTGGCCAGAAGTTGAATGCGGCCCTTCCCCTCGATATTCAGGCGACCGCGTTCCAGCGCCGGGTATGGTCATGTCTGCAGTCCATTCCGTTCGGCGCGACGCGCTCCTACGGTGCTGTGGCCAAGGCCATCGGACGCCCAACCGCATCCCGGGCCGTGGCGCGAGCCTGTGCGACCAATCCGGTGGCTGTGGCCATTCCGTGCCATCGCGTGGTCCGCGAGGACGGCGACATGGGAGGCTATCGCTGGGGCGTGGAGCGCAAGCAGGCGCTGCTGGAGATGGAGGGAGCGGAAGTAGGAGCGTAGGCTTTCGCGCGTCTGCGGGGTACGGCTGTAAGAAGAACAACATCCGCACCGTGCTTCTTAACAGCATCAATCGCGCTCGCAACGTGTGACCACGGCACGCCGCGGTCTGCTCCGACGTATTCCAGCGGCTGCGGGCGCGTTCTCAGTTCTTTATCGACGACATCGTCAAATTTCTCCAACGTCACTTCCTTCAAGTCTACATAGACAGAGGTCTCTCCTCTTACGGTCTCTACCAGGTCAACGGAAATTGGCTCGCTTGAAGGACCATCCCTTGTTACGTACATGCCGGGTGGCCCGCATCTCCCGCCCAATTCGCAACTCTAGTTCAAGCCAGACGGGGGTGCCCCAGGTCTCGCGGTTTTCGAGACCTGGGGCTTTTCCTGCTGTCTGACTCATCGCATCTCTACCGTTTGCCGATCACGGCATGACTGTAATCCCCGCACCAACCTCTCCTCATGCCATGGGGGTTGAAGCGGTATTACGGCGCGGTTTCCTAAGCGTTCGGTTTCCTGGCCCAGGCCCCGACCAGACCGTACGACACCACAACTGCTCGTCTGGCCACGACCTCCTGGCGAATACGATCCGCCAAGCTGTCAATCTGTACGTGCGCAGGCGAAACAATGTTGAGCTTTAGCAGAGTGGGCACCAAACTTCGCACCGCTTCGGCCAGTAAATCGTAGACTGGACTCTCCGCTTCGCCAGAGACCACGGCGTCCATGCGCATGCCCGGCGCGGGCAAACCGGAATCCAGGAACAACGAATGCATCTCCATCCCGAGTTCGGGCCGGGCTCCGCTGCCGCGCAATGCTTCGCCCATCCACCGTGCGGCTTCATCATAAGCAGAAACGGCAGGACAGGAGCGGCATGCGCTCGAAGCCAACTCCTGAAACACCACCAACCCACCTGGACGAAGGCGTTCCGTCATCCTTCTCAGACTCTCGACGGGATCGTCCTGATACATGAGCACAAAGCGGCCGACGATCGCGTCAAAAGGCTGATCGAACTGCATCGCAGCCGGATCGCCCACGACGAATTCAACGTTGGGATGGTTGCGGCGAATGGCACGAGCTCTGGCCCTGTCCACTGCGTCCGCAGACCGATCTACCCCCAGGACGTTTCCGCCCTCCCCGACCAGTTCAGCCGCCAAAAAGCTCACGTCTCCGCTGCCGCTACCGACATCAAGGACGCGCATCCCCGGTTCTATCCCTGCCTGGGCGAAAAGCTGTCGGGTGAACGGCGCGAACACAGCGCCCTGAAAACTGAGACGGTCCAATTCCCGAGATGAATGGCCGAGAGCATACTCGACCTGAGGAGTAGAACTTGTAAATTGTGATAAAGACATGCGATCTCCAATCGTTAAGGTTCAAAACTGGATGGCCGGAGTGGCCTGGATGACATTTTGACGGACTCAGAGAGGCCGACAATTCGGAAGTAATCGCGTGATGCTGAGAATCTCGCCTGGTCACGGCTGAGCCGTGGGCCCAGGCGCAAAATCAAAATACCGCGCAGCGGCCCGGGGCGTGTCACGCTTTTGTTAACAGTTTGTAGATGATCTGTAAAAAATCCGGCGGTGATGCCACTGGGCGCGAGTATGCGGAAGTAATGTACTTTGGTGGGGGCGTGCCGGAGACGAACTGACCCTTGTCGTGTTCGGGCACTAACACTGCAACCCGGCCAATGAGTGGAGAGGCGATGTTTCGACAGTTACCTTGGGTTAGAGTTCGACACCAGCCATGAGGCCAACCACGAGCCGCGGCACCGGCGCTATCTCCACAATGCGACAACTCCCTGGTACTGCCCTCACTTTTGCATCTGCATGTAAACGCTTCGGGCATGCGACAGCAGAGATAGAACCGACTCCCTCTCCGCCCCCGTGTTCCAGCCCTTGTCTGATTTGACTTTCTCCATCAGCCGGTCAATCCAGGCCCCAAAGAACGCCGCATCTGTCGCCGATTTCACCGGCGACCCTTCGACCGTTACATAGATCGGGCTGGTGCTCGCGTAGGGATAGATATCCAGCACCGGGTACTCTGACTTATCGCTGAAAGCCCGCAGCAGGCACCAGCCCGAGCGGGAGATGGGAATCGTATCTTCTATGTCGGCGGACTGCCGGTCCGCGCTGAGCTTCAGGTCCTTCACCACCTCGCCGTTGCAGACCACTTGCAGGTGCTCGACTGGAACATACGAACGCATCCACGCCATGAGCTTTACCTTGTTTTCTCCCGCCGGAAGCTTCAGGTCGTCTCCGGGCCGGCGGCCGGCCAGCTTGAATCCCAGCAGCGGCCCGTTGGTGGCAAATGTCCGGCCCTGCTTGAGGGAACTCAGCCAGGAATCTATGTTCAGCGGACCCGGCGAAACGGCGGCATACACGCGATTCAATCCAATCGGACCGCGCAGCGAAGCATAGTTCGCCATGGCATCGCTGCCCGACCCGGTGGGTAGATGAAATCCGCAATTCAGCAGCCGGTACCAGATCTCGGCGGTGGACTTGTGATCGCTGAAACCGACCGCCTCGATGTAGTCCACCTTGCCGAGAGCGACATCCACCGGCAGTTCCAGCGCGACGTCCGCCGGTTCGCCATGGGTGAGCGTGGGGTCGGTGTACGGATCGGGCGCCCAATCGAAGGGGTGGACGTATCCCACCAGGCCGTGCTGGGCGTGGGCCATGTCCGCCACGTCCGCGTTCGTCGGGACCATGCTCGCGGCGGCGGTGTACGCGTAAGTCGCATAGTCAGGAATCAGGTAGTTGTTGGTCAGATGCAGAAGGCCCAGATGTCCCCAGTAACTGGTGTGGAATTCCTGTCCGTAGAGCAGGAGGTTAGTAGGAGTCGAAGCCGGGTCGGGCTTGGTGCTGAAGTACGCGATATCGGGAATTCGCTGCTCTTTGTTGACGATCAGGTCCTGAAGGATAGGCAGGTTCTCCGCCGCCATGGTCGCGAGCAGGTTCTTTGGAGTATTCCGATAGGTACCGCCGTAATTCATGTGCACATGGAGATCGGCGCTGACCCAGTGAATGCTCCTCGGTTCCGGAATGTCCAGAGGCTTAAGTTGGATGGTCACGCTCGCGTGCTGGCCGGAAGCTACCTGCACGCTTTTCTTCGCGAAGCGATACTCGAAGCCCTTCGTAACATCGACCTCGACGCGTCCTGGCGGAACCGTTACCTCTGCCTCTCCCTTGGTATGGAAGTAGTGCGACTCGAAAGGCCTTTCCGAGCGGATGAAGTTGTCCTCGGCGTAAATCCACGCATCGTCCGGAGCATAGGCGCGGCCATCTTCTCCGGTGAGGAAAATCCGCGCCGGGGTGGGATGTCCCGCCGCGTCCACCACCTTGATCGTGAGCTGCGCCATGGGCTTCAGGTAGCGCCTCTCTTTCGCTGCAACTTCGGTTTGCGCGCCACCCATGACTTCCTGCGTCCAGAGTGTCGTATTGCCCGTGCGATTGGAGATGAATGCGATCCGCTTGCTGTCCGGCGACCAGCGCGGATTGGTGTTGTCGAAGTCTCCGTAGGACAAAGGAAATGCATATCCGCCCTCCGACGGAATCACCCAGAGCTGGTGCCACGCCCGCCCCAGATACGACGCATACACCAACCGCTTGCCGTCGGGTGAAAACTCAGGCCGGACTTTCCATGTGGTCTCTTCGTAGTGAATCTCACGAGCTTCCGCGCCCGGCTGCGCCTTCATCCGCCAGAAGCCGCCGGTACCGTAGATGTGTCCCCGGTTGGAGACATAGACGATCTCCGACCCATCGGGCGACCATGCCGGACTGATTTCGTGATCAATCTGGCTGTAGTAGAAACGTGGCAGGTCGCTATGGTTCTCTCCCGTCAGACGCTGCACGTTCTTCAACTCGCCATTGCTGAACTCGCCCAGGAAGATGTGGAAGTGCCCGTTGAATGATGTGGACACGAAGACAATCCGCTTGCCGTCAGGCGAGAAGCGCGGATCGACGTTCACGGCGCCGCCCGATGTGAGCTGCACGGTTCGGTGGCTTTGGAGATCGAGAGCCCAGAGTTCGATGGCATCTTTCAGGTACGACGCGTAAATCATCCAGTGCCCGTCGGGGGAGCAATCGGGCTCGTAATCGTATCCCGCGCCGGCGGTGAGCTGTTCTGCCACTGTCGAGTCCAGCTTCTGCCGCCACAGCGAGCCCGCCATTGAGTACACCAGGGCCCGCGAATCCGGCGTCCAGGACGGCGCGCTAGGCCCGGTGGTGAGCTGAGGCAGATACATCTCGCGATAGTAGTAGCGATGCGGGACGTCAACCTGCTTCAGGACCGGATCCCGCTGAGCGGCCAGCGGCAAGGAGCAGACGAGTAAGAAAAGCAGCAACCAGCGTGGATTCTTGGTAGGCAAGGGGCCTCCTGGATGGCGGGATTATATCGAATGCCAGAATGCCACACTCGCTCAGCGCGCCACGATCGGCAGGACTATGCGGGAAGGGTGCTCACGATCGGTGTAGATCGACATGGTCGCCTTCTGCATCTTGGACGAAGTTGCTTCCGATTCCCCGGTCTGCAGGTTACGCGAGAAGTTGGGAAAGAAGGTGCCCGAAATCTGCACACGAATGCGGTGCCCTTTCAAGAAGACGTTGCTGGTGATCAAGTTCTTGAGGCGCAATTCATAAATTTGGCCGGGCGTGAGCAACTGCCGTCCTTTTTCCAGGTCCCGATAGCTGGCGCGCAGCACGTCGAGGCCGGGGCTCATCAGGTTGAACGCGGTCCCATCGGGCGCGACATCAAGCAGCCGCACCCAGAGGTCAGTGTCGCGGCAGTCGCAGGCCAGATAGATCACCGCCTCGATCGGACCGGCCACCTCCATGTCATCCGGTAAGCTCGCAGAATCGAACATCAGCACGTCGTTGCGCTTGGCCAGATACCGGTAATCGTGCGCGCCCGACCCGCTGTAAGTGTTGGTCACGGAATTGGCAGGATCGGAAAGGAATTGCGCAGGCTTCCCTGCCGTTCCTGGCGCCTCCGTGGACAAGCCACCATCTCCCGGATGATCCAGGTAGTAGGAGAGGCTCTTCGCCTGCGGCGGCCACACCGCGCTTTCCCGCCATTGGTTTGCCCCCATCACGTAATAGCGGACCGGATTTTGTTCTCCCACGCCGTTGTCCATACCGCGCAAGTAGTGGTCCATCCAGCGCAGGATGACTTCGTCATAATCGAGGGCCGCGTCCGGCCCAAACTCGCGCTCGCCAGACCTGGTTTTTCCGGTGGAAGCAACTCCATGCACCCAGGGGCCGATGAGCAACTGCGTACGCGGATCGGCCACCCCCGCGCGCGATTGCAGCAGCCCCGCGAAATTCGTCGTCGCTCCTTCCGGCCCGTAGTTGTCGTCATACCATCCGGACAGATTCAGCACCGCGGCGTGTGTCTGGCCGTACGTACCGCGCAGTTCGCACCAGTTCCACCAGGGATCCTCGGGTGGATGGCTGAGCCAGTCGTAGTAGTAGGGCGCGATGCCGCGCAGTTCCTCAAGTTGGCTCAGGGGCAAGGTGGCCAGCATACCCGCTGCGACCTTCGTCCAGGCCGCCTCTGCCTCTTCTTCGGTCCGCGGGCCGGGCAGGTTGCTCTTCACACGCGCGTCGGGAGCAATGTTGTCCCAGATCCACTCGATCCACGACATGTCCCATGTCCCACCCGCATAAAAGAAATTCTGCGGCGTGGAGAACGTCATCGCTGGCACCATGGCCTTGAGGTGCGGCGGATTCTCAACTGCTGCCAGCCATTGCACCGCGCCGGGATACGAGAGCCCGAACGTCCCGACCGCACCATTCGACCAGGGCTGCTGCGCCGCCCACTCAATGGTGTCGTAACCATCCCGCCCCTCGTTCTGGTAAGGACGAAACTCTCCCGCCGAGGCGTACCGGCCGCGCACATCCTCGACCACGACCGCGTACCCGCGCTCCACCGCATGGTGAAACGTCGTGTACTCCTGCAGAGCAAACTCCTTGCCATAGGGCGTGCGATAGACGAGCACGGGGAAACGCACGTCCCCGCTCGGCCGCAGGATGTCCGCACGCAGCACGACCCCGTCGCGCATAGGCACGGCGACATCGCTTTCCGTGATGAAGTTTTCCGCTTTGGTTGGGGGCTGAGTTTTCTGAGCGAAACATGACAGGACCAACAAAAACAGGAGTAGGAGTAACCCAAGGATTGGCTGCTTCATGAGAAGGCGTAGCCTAGCACTTCGAACAGGCAGACAACAAGGACATCAGGGGACGCGGACCCCAGTCTCTTTGCGGTTTCTGACCCATACCCAGTTGAGCAGGGCAGCGACGATGGTCGCAAGCAGAATGAACGATCCGCTCCGGTCCACCCGCGTTACCAGCGCCAAACAGATCAGAACCCCAGCGACGGAGAATACGTAACCGCCGGGGAGGCGGAACAGGGCGGCCGTCGGTTGTTTTCTTCGCAGCATGGGAAGTGCGGCGCAGCCAATGCCGTAATAGAACAGTCGCGACAACGCGGCCAGGGTCACATTCCAGGCGAAGCTGCCGAAGAGTGCCAGCAACCAGGTGACGGCGGCGAAAGCCAGAATCGAGAAATACGGTGTGTGGAACCGGGGATGAACCGCGCCGAACAGTCGGGGGAAGTCTCCCTTTTCGGCCAGCGCGTAGGTGACCCGCGGCACAGCAAGGATTTTGGCGCTGAGATAACCGTAAACGGAAACCAGAGCTCCTACTGCTATGAGTTGCGCGCCTTTCGTGCCCAGGAAAAGCCGGACCACGTCGGCCAGCGGGCGCTCGCTGTGGGCGGGATCCGCCAGCAGGCCGACCACCAACCACTGGATCAAGGTGTAGACCACCGTGCAGGTAAGAAGTGCCACAAACAATCCGAAGACCGCATCACGGCGGGGATCCTTCGCCTCACTCATCGGCGTAAGCGCGGTTTCGAATCCCCCGTAGGCGAACATCAGCAGCAGGATGGCCTTCGGCCAGTCGCTTGGGTTCGGCACCCGAGCCACGCTGGTTCCGGCATGCGTGGAAAAAAAGCAAATTGCCCCACCCACAATCACGACGGCGAGCGGCACCAACTTGGCAACGGTGAACACGTTGCTGACCTCGGTACCGGCGCGAACCCCGCGGTAGTTGATGAAGGTGAGAATGCCAACCAGCAGAGTCAAGATCAGGAATTTTGGCACTGGGGCTTTTGCCCCCGGCCAGAACTCGCCAAGATAAATCACAAACAGGTTGGCGTTGGCCGCCGGCGAGGCCAACTGCGAGAGCCATAGCATCCACCCAGTCTCAATTCCCACCAGCCGTCCGAAGGCAGTGCGAGCGTAGAGGTAGGGTCCTCCTGCCTCCGTGAATTGCGACGCCAGTTCGGCGTAGCACGCCATGATGATCCCGATGGCGGCGCCGGCGGCCAACACCGCCCACACGCTGGCCGTCCCCACCAGGCCGGCGATCACAGACGGCAGCCCGAAGATTCCGCTGCCGATGACGGAGTTCACGACGAGCGCGGCCAGGCTCCAGCGTCCAATGGCGCGCACCAGGCCGGTCTGGCTGGGTTGAGACACTGCGAGTTTGTATCACAAATGCTCGAAATCTCCACACCTGCGACTCTCGCAAAATGCACGCCCAGGTCCCGACCAGCTCCGGTCGAGAGATCGAGTCCGGGTAAAATCCGTGAGACCGTTGGCTGCGTACTAAGGTGTAGGGCCGGCAGTATCCGGAAACCGAGGTTATTCATGGACGCGAGACCACGTTGTGTGTTTGTTACTGGCGGCACAGGTTATCTGGGACGCCCTTTGATCACCCGGCTTCTCGAACGTGGTCACCAGGTACGGGCGCTGGTCCGTCCCGGATCGGAGACGAAGCTCCCGGCCGGCTGCCAGGTCGTTTTCGGCAACGCGTTGAACGGCATTTCCTACACTGAACAGATTCATCCGGCCGACACATTCGTGCAGCTGGTGGGAGTCTCTCATCCCAGTCCTGCGAAGGCAGCTCAGTTCCGGAGCGTGGATCTGGCCTCTGCCAGCGGTGCGGTGAGGGCGGCCGGCAACGCGGGAGTGCAGCATTTTGTTTATCTCAGCGTGGCTCACCCGGCGCCGGTGATGAAGGCCTACACCCAGGTGAGGGCCGAGTGCGAATCCCTGGTTCGCGCCAGCGGTTTGAACGCCACAATTCTCCGCCCGTGGTACGTCCTTGGTCCGCGACACCGCTGGCCATACGTGCTGTTGCCGCTGTACCGTCTGCTGGAACTGTTTCCCGCTACTCGTGCCGGTGCCCTCCGCCTGGGCCTGGTTACGCTTGAGCAAATGACGCGGGCCCTGGTTCGCGCGGTGGAAAATCCGTGCCGTGGACTGCGTATCGTCGAAGTCCCCGAACTCCGCGTCCTGAGCGCCTTTTCAGCACCCACAAAGATCGTAAGTATCGCGTAGCCTGTGCCCGGTGCCGCTTTTCATACCAAAGTAACAGCGTGAATTACCAAAGCGCATGCACGTGGGACATCTATCCGCTTCACTGCCCGGGTGAGATGTTGAGGTGTCTTTTTGAGTCGGACGGCTTCGAACTATGGCGACCGAAGACTACCTCGATGACATTCACATCCGGATCCTGCGGGTAACCGAAGACCTGCGCGCCATCCAGCGCCAGTTGAACTGTGCCGCCATGGAAGCGCCCGGAGATCCGGAACTGATGGAGGCGCTCAGCCAACTGCCGGAAATGGACTCGCTCCAGGTGCTGAAGTCAGCTCTCGACCAGATGCGGCACTTTCTCTGGTTCTACATGCAGGTGATGAACAACGAATCCGAGGCGGGCGACAGCCTCAGGCAGAGCATCCGGCAGAAAGCGCCCGAGGACATCGTGCTCAGTGCGGAAGCGTCCTTCCTGGAAAAATTCAAAGGCATCGCCGAGACGGCGATGCTGCGCTATCTCTCGGAAAGCAAGAATCGCAAGCCGAATTAGCCACCCGCTACTCGCGCGTCACCGACTTCACCAGATTCCGCGGGTGATCCACATCCAGGCCTCGGCGCAGCGCCATGTAATAGGCGAACAGTTGCAGCGGCACAATCTCCAGGATCGGTAACAGTAGTTCCGGCGTCGCGGGAACGAATATGGTCTGGTCAGCCAGCCTGCGTATCTCTTCATCGCCTGTGGTAGCAATCGCGATCACGCGCCCCGACTGTTGCTTGAAGGCCTTGATGTTGGCCAGGTTCCTCTCATAGCGCAGGACTGAACCGGAGTCGTCGCGGTCGCAGGTGGCGATGATGACCACGGGTAGGCTTTCGTCAATCAACGCATTGGGCCCGTGTTTGGCCTCGCCCGTGGGATATCCCTCGGCGTGAACGTAGGAAACTTCCTTCAGCTTGAGCGCGCCATCCATCGCCACCGGGTAGTGGATCGCGCGTCCGAGGAACAGAAAATCCTGCACCTGGTGATATTTGTCGGCCAGTCGCTCGCAGTCCGGGGCCGACCGCAGCATGTTCTCGAGCTTGCCCGGTAGCGCAAGCAGCTCACGAATGTAGCCCCGCACCTGATCTTTGCCGAGGTTGCCGCGCTCCTGCCCCAGGTACACCGCGAACAGGAAGAGCACCGCCATCTGCGCGGTAAAGGCCTTGGTGGAGGCGATGCTGATCTCCGGTCCCGCCTGGGTGTAGATCACGCCGTCGGCCTCACGTGCGATCGTCGAGCCCACCACGTTCGAGATGGCGATGGTGCGCGAGCCTTTGGCCCGAGCCTCCCGCTGGGCGGCCGTGGTGTCCGCGGTCTCACCGGATTGGGTAATCACGATAGTGAGTTCACTACCGCCGATCAGCGGATTGCGATATTCAAACTCGCTGGCGTAGTCCACATCGACCGGTAAGCCCACCAATGTCTGGATCATGAACTGCCCGGCCATGCCAGCGTGGCGACTGGTTCCTGAAGCCACAATGTTGATTCGTCGCAGAGCGCGCAGCTCTTCGCTGCCGATGTGGACATCCTCCAGTCGCACCACGCCGGCTTCGAGCGAGACCCGTGGCGCGATGGTGTCGCGCAACGCCTGCGGCTGCTCGAAGATTTCTTTCAGCATGTAGTGGGCGAATCCGCCCTTGTCGGCCATCGTCGCTCCTAGAGTCAAAGCGTGGCTTCAGAGGCCTGTGCCGCGGATAATCGTCGATCTCACTTCTCCTCCCGGGCCCAACACCACAATGTCAGCGGCGGCTCCTGCTTTCAGCGTGCCCGGGCCGGCAAGATCGCTGACCCGGACGGGGTTCCGCGTGGCCAGGCGCACCGCGTCCTGCAAGCTCCATCGGGAGAACTGCATTACGTTGCGAACTGCGACGTCCATGGTCAGCACACTGCCGGCCAGCTTGCCGTCAGCCAGGCACTTCCCATTCTTTACCTCAACTTCAAAAGATCCCAAACGGTATCGCCCCTCAGGCATTCCGGTAGCGGCCGTGGCGTCGGTGATGAGCACGGCGGCCTCAGGTCCCTTGGCCTGCAGGAACAATTGCACGATGGCCGGGTCCAGGTGAATCCCGTCGGCAATGATGTCCGCGGTGAGTTCCGAATTCGTGAGCACCTCCCCGACAATACCGGGGTCGCGATGCCCAAGCGGCCGCATCGCATTAAAGGTGTGGGTTGCGTGCCGCGCGCCGGCAGCCACCGCAGCCCGGGTTGTCCTAAGGTCAGCATCCGAATGACCCAGACTGACGCACACGCCACGCCGAGATGCCTCGCGAATCACCTCCAGCGCACCGTCCAGCTCGGGCGCAATGGTCAAAATGCGAATATGTCCTCGCGCCGCCTGCCAGAAGCGTTCAAACGTCTTTACAGTGGGTGGCAGCAAATGCTCCGGCGGATGCACCCCGCGCCGTGCATGGCTGACGAACGGCCCTTCCAGATGAATTCCGAGCGGACGGGCCCGCAGGCCGCCTTTCTCGCGGTTCGTTTCTGCCGCCTCGATCGCGTCGGCCAGGTTCTCCAACGCTGCCAGCGTGGCATCCAGCGGCGCAGTGACGGTGGTAGGGAGGTAGCTGCTCACGCCATGCTGCGCCACAAACCGCTCCACCGCAGGCAGCGCGGAGGGATCGGACTCCATCAGGTCGTGCCCGGCGCCGCCATGAATATGAATATCAACAAAGCCTGGAGCGAGGACAGCATCGCCGAAATCCACGACCCGGCAGTTTGAAGGCGCCTCCCGCGCGGGGCGCGAAGCGATCTCCACGACGGCGCCATCGTCCAGCAGCAGCAGCGGCTGGTCGATTCGTTCCAAGGGCGTAAACAAAGTTGCGGCGGTCAGCGCGATCATGCGGTAACAGTGCTAGTGAAGACATCATACTAGCTGAAATCGCTGGTGGTTCTTGTCCGGCGGACGGATTGATAGCACGAAGCGGCACTCGACAGTCGCAGCGGCATGGGATTCGCTTGACCAATCCCGGTCCCGCCCCAGGCTGGATGTTATAATTTCAGCGGAATTGGACGCCGCGGGCGCTATGTTTCTTCGCGCAGCGCGTTCCGCCGCTCGTTTCCTTTTCCGCCTCAGTCGGGGAGTGGCTCAGCCTGGTAGAGCACCTGGTTCGGGACCAGGGGGTCGGAGGTTCAAATCCTCTCTCCCCGACCAATCTTCATTTCTTGCACCTCTAGCCCTTCGTGTAGGCAATTTCGTAGACTGCAGACGAAGCCACTGACCGTGCCAACACTCCTATTCGTTATTGGCGGACGGATCTTCGACTTGGT
Source organism: Terriglobia bacterium (assembly GCA_020073165.1). GTDB lineage: Bacteria > Acidobacteriota > Terriglobia > Terriglobales > Acidobacteriaceae > JAIQET01. The sequence goes on from JAIQFP010000010.1 coordinate 89,314, forward strand.
TGCATTCCCCTGTGAGCGCTCTTCTTTCCGAAGCCAAAGCCCCACACCAGTACGTCAGGAGGTGTCAATGTCTAGCCCCGCGCTCACGGCAGCCGCAGGAGTGGATTTCGCAGGGGAAGGTTCAGCGGCTGGCAGCGGCGCGGCGGAAGAAGGGGAGGGCTGTCGCCGCCAGCGGACCATGCTGTTGCACGGGGCTTCTCTACAAGCAACGCTTGGGCGGTGTGCTTGTGATCGCGAGCTGCTTTTCCAGGCAGTCTTGCCAGTACGCACAGGTACGGCAACTCGGTTTGCGGGCCTTGCACGCCAGGCTCACGCCCAGCACGGCATAGAACGCGCCCACTGCGTATAGAGCCAACATGGAGGGCTCAAACATGGCCGCCACCTCCGGCAACGCAACCCATCCTGCTCCCAATAAGCACCCCCGTCTGTGACCCAGGTCACACGCCGGTGTGGGCAACATCACCCAGCCTCCGCGCTCGGGAAAACACGCCGGCCTTCGTGCCCGCGGTGGCCCGGATGATTTATGCTTACTTCCTTCCAGGAGGCGGAATCCCTTGAATGCCATTTGGCGTTTTGTGTCGTGGAGTCTGCTGGTTGTAGGTGCGACCGCACTCTGCTTCGCGCAAACCTTTGATCCCGGTCTTTATCAGGACATGCATTGGCGGATGATCGGACCCTTCCGCGCTGGCCGCACCGTGGCCATCAGCGGCGTGCCCGGCCAGCCCAATGTCTTCTTTATGGCGCCGAACAATGGCGGAGTCTGGAAGAGCACCGACTACGGGCGCACCTGGGACCCGATCTTCGACGATCAGCCCACGGGTTCCATCGGTGCGCTTGCTGTTGCACCCTCCAATCCCGACATCGTCTATGTGGGCAGCGGAGAGGGCCTGCGACGGCCTGACCTTTCCACCGGCGACGGCATCTACAAGTCCAGCGACGGTGGCCGCAGCTGGCAGCATCTCGGATTGCGGGACGGACAGCAGATCGGAGCAATCCTTGTCGATCCCCACGATCCGAACCGCCTGTTCGTCGCAGTGGTGGGACATCCCTACGGTCCCAACGCGGAGCGAGGAGTCTTCCGTTCGCTGGATGGCGGCGTCACCTGGCAGAAAGTTCTCTACAAGGATGAAAATACCGGCGCCATCGATCTCGCTTTCGATCCCACGAATTCGCAGACAGTCTATGCCGTAATGTGGGCATCGCGCCGTCCGCCCTGGACCACCGGCAATTCTTATAGCGGGCCGGGCAGTGGGCTCTACAAGTCCACGGACGGCGGCGCCACCTGGCGGCAACTTACCAAAGGCCTGCCCACGTGGACGGAGCAGTTGGGGCGCATCGGATTGGGGGTTGCGCCCAGCGATGGCAATCGCATTTACGCGCTTGTGGACTCACCCAAGCTCGGCGGACTCTATCGTTCTGACGACGCCGGCGAAAGCTGGGAGCGCATCACTGCTGACGAGCGCCTCTGGGGACGCGGCGATGACTTTGCCTGTGTTCGCGTCGATCCGAAAAACCGGGATACGCTGTACATCGCTAACATCTCGACCTATCGCTCGACCGACGCCGGAAAGACTTTCACCGCAATCAAGGGAGCACCGGGTGGGGACGACTATCACACCATCTGGATCAATCCGGAAAATCCGCAGATCATCGCGCTGGCCGTGGACCAGGGAGCCACCATCAGCGTGAACGGCGGGCAAACCTGGAGCTCGTGGTACAACCAGCCGACGGCGCAGTTCTACCACGTCATCACCGACAACCAGTTCCCCTATTGGGTGTATGGCGGGCAGCAGGAGAGCGGCAGCGTGGGTACCGCCAGCCGCAGTGATTTTGGCGAGATCACCTTTCGCGAGTGGTATCCGGTCGGAGTTGAGGAGTACGGCTACGTCGCGCCCGATCCGCTCGATCCCAACATGATTTATGGCGGCAAGGTGACGCGGTACAACCGCGTGACCGGCCAGACCCAGGATGTTTCTCCGGTCGTCTTGCGCACCGGGCAATACCGCTTCAACCGTACCGCGCCGCTGATTTTTTCTGCCGCCGACCCGCACCTCCTGTACCTGGGTTCGAATGTCCTGTTCAAGACCAGCGATGGCGGTAACAGCTGGCAGATCATCAGCCCCGATCTGACCCGTGAAGATCCCGCCGTGCCGCCCAGCCTCGGCGTGTTTGTCGAATCCGATCCGGCGAAAGGGAAGCATCGTGGCGTGATCTATTCCATCGCTCCATCGCCCAAAGATGTGAACTTGATCTGGGCCGGTACCGACGATGGTTTCATCCAGGTGACGCGCGACGGCGGAAGAACCTGGCAGAACGTGACCCCTCCGGAATTGACGCCCTGGAGCAAGCTGGCCCAGATGGATGCCTCGCACTTCGATACCGCCACCGCGTACGCCGCGGTAAACCGCTTCCGCGTGGACGATCTTCATCCCTACATTTACCGCACCCATGATGGCGGGAAGACCTGGCAGAAAATCGTCAATGGCCTCCCTGACGATCCCGTTAACACAGTGCGAGAAGATCCCGAACGCAAAGGGTTGCTCTTTGCCGGCAGCGAACGCAGCGTGTATGTCTCCTTCGATGACGGTGACCACTGGCAGTCATTGCGACTCAACCTGCCTGCAACCTCCATTCGCGACCTGGTCGTCCATCAGGACGACATCGTGGTCGGGACGCACGGCCGCTCCTTCTGGATTCTGGACAACATCACGCCCTTGCGCCAGCTCAGCGCCAGCGTGTCCGAGTCTGACGCCTATCTATTTGCTCCTCAATTGACCTATCGGGTGCGGCGCAACAACAACACCGATACTCCGTTGCCGCCGGAAGAACCCGCCGGGCAGAATCCGCCGGACGGCGCCATGCTCGACTATTTCCTCAAGTCCGCGGCTTCCAGTCCGGTGACCCTAGAAATCTCCGACGCGTCCGGCAAACTGGTGCGGCGCTTCTCCCGCGCGGACAAGCCCGAGCCGGTCGATGCCAAAGAACTGAACATACCCACCTACTGGATTCGTCCACCGCGAGTTTTGTCCACCGAACCCGGCATGCATCGCTTCGTCTGGGACCTGCATTACCCGCCGCCGGATTCGCTCGACCACGAGTATCCAATTTCCGCCATCTATCGCGACACTCCGCGCTACCCGCTTGGTCCTGGCGTGCTTCCGGGTCGATACACCGTGAAGCTTACGGTCAACGGCCGCAGCTACAATCAGCCATTGACTATCAAGATGGACCCGCGAGTGAAGACCTCGCAGGAGGGCCTGCGACAGCAGTTCGAACTGGAATCCAAAATAACTGAAGCCATGAGCCACGACTACAAGACGCTGCAACAAGTCAAAGGCCTGCGTCAGCAATTGAAAACGTTGAAAGATAAGGGCGGAAAAGTGCCTTTAGCGGAAGCGATCGCCGCGCTGGACAAGAAAGCGGCGGATCTCGAAGGTGTCGAAGGGGGTTACAGCGCGCGCTTCCTGAGCACGCCCGAAGGCCGGAGCTTGTCGCGTCTGAATGAAGGGCTCTACACCTTGCTGGGCGCCGTCGACGGCGCTGACATCGAACCCACCTCTCAGCAGGTCGCTACCTTCAACGAGGTGAATAAGGCCCTCGATCAGCAGTTGACCCGATGGCAGGAGATCAGGACCAAGGACGTGCCGGCGCTGAACCTGAAACTCCGCGATGCCGGTTTACAGCCGCTGAATCCGGAGTCAGCTGCGATCATGGAAGAAGTGTTCCGTCCCACGGAGAAGGCAGCTGGGGAGGATTAGCCGTAGCGCCGGCGTCCCGCCGGCAACCGTAGAGAGAATGAGGAGACTGCTATCCTACGCCGATTTCTTCTCGTGCTTGCGCAGGATGGCGTAGGTGGCATCCTCGATTTGCGATAGAACGGTATCGGTCCGCGGTTGCGAGCGCCGATCGTCTTCTTTGGCGTTCTGTGGATCGCGGCGTTTGAGGGCGTGGGCCGAATCGTGCGAGCTCTCCATGTTTTCTCCCGGAGGACCTGGCTAACCGCAGCTCGAGCCGAAACATCGCATTATCGCGTTACTTTTCCCCCGGCGGAATTGTATGGCTTGATTCCTCTACTTCTCCCGCTCCCGTAGGTATCGCTGCAGGGCATCCTGCCAGGTCGGCATCGTGATGCCGTACTTCTCCAGACTGCTGTCAGACAGTACCGAATATTTGGGGCGTTCCGCAGGCCGCACGAACTTGGCGCTGGTGGTGGGATGCACTACGGTGTTCAATCCCGCGCCGCGCACTATCTCCCGCGCAAAATCGAACCACGAACACTCGCCACGATTGGTCGCATGCACGATGCCCTCGGCACTGCGATGGCAGAGTTGGACAATCGCCCGCGCCAGGTCAGGCGCGTAAGTTGGAGATCCTCGTTGATCGTCAACTACGTCGATCTCCGGCCGGGTGGCGGCCAGTTTCAGAATCGTGTCCGGAAAGCATCGGCCTCCCATTCCGAACAGCCACGACGTCCGCGCGATGCAGCAGTTCGGCAGAACTTCGCTGATCTGGATTTCCGCCTCTGCCTTCGACCTTCCGTAAACACTGCGGGGAGCACGCGCGTCGTTCGTTTCATACGGCGTCGATTTTGTGCCGTCGAAGACATAGTCGGTGCTGAGAAAGAGGAGGCGCGAACCGGATTGCTTCGCCGCTCGCGCCACATTCACGGCCCCGTGGCAGTTCACCTCGAAGGCCAAGTCGCGGTTCGCCTCGCACCCGTCGACGTCCGTGTAGGCCGCGGCCAGCACGATCCAATCCGGCTGGCTCTGCTGCAGCACTTCGATCACGCGCCGGGAATCGCGAATGTCCGCATCTTTGGAACCGAGTCCGACCACCTCATCGCCATTCCAAGCCCGCATCAATGCCTTACCCAGCAGGCCAGTGGCGCCAAAGATGGTGACTCGCATGCGCTCCTGAGGTCCTATTCGTAGACTTCGGCTTTTGTGAAGAGAGTGCCGGCGCGGTCCTTCGCCGAGATGATCGGCTCGCTATCCAATTGCCAATCAATCTTCAGATCGGGATCGTTCCAGGCCAGGGTCTTTTCGAACTCGGGGAAGTAGAAGTCGGTGGCCTTGTAGAGCACATGCGCACCCTCGGAAATGATACGGAATCCATGTGCAAATCCGGTGGGGATCCAGACCATTCGCTGGTTCTCGCCGGAGAGCCGTACTCCTTCCCAGTGCCCGAACGTCGGTGACTTGCGACGCAGGTCTACCGCCACATCCAGAATCTCTCCCACCACGACGCGCACCAGCTTGCCCTGCGGACGCTGCACCTGGTAGTGCAGGCCACGCACTACATTGTGTGCGGAGAACGAGTGATTGTCCTGCACGAACTGTTCCTCGATGCCAATCTCCGCCATAGTTCGCTGGTTGTAGCTCTCCAGGAAGAATCCGCGATCGTCGCCGAAAACCCTGGGTTCGAGAATGAGCATTCCCGCCAGCGAGGTTTGCGTGACTTTCATGACTGCGCCACCTGCTTGCCCGGCCGCCACTCAGAATATCCTTTCGCGAAGAAGCTGCAGCAGGTACGTCCCGTAGCTGTTGATCTTCATGGAGTTCCCGATCGCTTCCAGTTGTTCCGCGCTGATGTACCCGTAGCGGAATGCGATCTCCTCCGGGCAGGCGACCATCAGGCCCTGCCGCCGCTCAATCGTCTGAATAAACAGCGCTGCTTCCATCATCGCTTCGTGCGTGCCGGTGTCGAGCCACGCCATGCCCCGGCCCATCACCACCACTTCCAACTGGCCGCGCTCCAGGTAGGCTCTGTTTACATCCGTGATCTCCAGTTCGCCACGGGCCGACGGCTTCAGCGACTTGGCGATCTTCACAACGTCATTGTCGTAAAAATAAAGACCGGTCACCGCGTAGCGGGACTTCGGTTGCTTGGGCTTCTCCTCCAGGCGTAGCGCCTTGCCGGCGGCATCGAACTCTACTACGCCGTATCGCTCCGGATCATGCACCGGATAGGCGAAGATCTGCGCTCCCTTGGTTTTGTGTGTGGCTTGGAGCAGATCCCTGGCGAAATCGTGACCGTAAAAAATGTTGTCTCCCAGCACCAGCGCGCAGCAACTAGAGCCGACGAACTTCTCGCCCACCAGGAAAGCCTGCGCAATCCCGCCCGGCTTGTCCTGCACTGCGTACTGGAACCGCAGCCCCAGGCGCGATCCATCTCCCAGCAACTGTTCGAACCTTGGAGTGTCTTCGGGCGTGGAAATCACCAGGATGTCTCGAATGCCCGCCAGCATGAGCGTTGAGAGTGGGTAGTAGACCATCGGTTTGTCGTATATCGGCAGCAGGCTCTTGCCCACGGCGTGGGTCGCCGGATAGAGCCGCGTCCCCGATCCGCCCGCCAGGATGATTCCTTTGTACCGCGATGCTTGCTGCGCGGTCTGCTTCGCCATTCAGGCTCCTCGAGACTTGTCGATTTTGCCGGAAGTCTGCTATGTCGAGTAGTGGTTGGCAATCCACTGCCGGTAGTTGCCGTCTGTAACTTCTTTCACCCAGTCCTCGTGGTGCAAGTACCAATCGATCGTTTTCCGAATCCCGCTCTCAAAAGTCTCGCGCGGCTTCCACCCCAGTTCGCGCTCGATCTTGCGCGCGTCCATGGCATAACGGCGGTCGTGGCCGGGACGGTCCTTCACGAAACTAATGAGTTTTCGATGCGGTACCACGGGATCGTCAGGGCAAAGTTCGTCCAGCGTCGAACAGAGCGTCTCCACGACCTCAAGATTCCGTTTCTCGTTCCAGCCACCGATGTTATACGTTTCTCCTACTCGGCCGCGCGCCAGCACGGCGCGCACCGCCTCGCAGTGATCCCCCACGAACAGCCAGTCCCGAACATTCTGGCCGTCCCCATACACGGGCAGGGGTTTACCGGCGCGCGCGTTCAGGATCATCAGTGGAATCAGCTTTTCCGGAAACTGGTACGGGCCGTAATTATTGGAGCAGTTGGTGGTCAGCGTGGGCAGGCCGTAAGTGTGATGATAGGCGCGCACCAGGTGGTCGGAAGCTGCCTTGGAGGCCGAATACGGGCTGTTCGGAGCATACGGCGTGGATTCACAAAACGGCGGATCATTCGGGGCCAGCGATCCGTAGACTTCGTCAGTGGAGACATGGAGAAAGCGGAACGCCTGCCGATCGCTTTCCGACAATGCCGTCCAATGCGCCCGTGCCGCCTCGAGCAAACAGAAAGTTCCGTTCACGTTGGTACGAATGAAGTCATCCGGACCGTGAATGGAGCGGTCCACGTGACTCTCTGCCGCGAAATGCACCACCGCGCGCGGCTGGTGACGCTCGAATACGCTGCGCACCAAGTCCTGGTCACACACATCGCCATGCACAAAGCAATAGCGCGGATCAGATGAAACCCGCTCCAGGTTCCGCAGATTGCCCGCGTAGGTGAGTTTGTCGAGATTGACCACCCTGGCGGTTTCCTGCGCCATCCATTGCAGGATGAAGTTCGAGCCGATGAAGCCGGCCCCTCCGGTAACCAGGATGGTTTGTTCCATGGGCAATTGCGGTCTTGCTCCGAGTCGGGCTTACAGCCCGACCGCAATTGTAATAAAAAGGGCGGGAATGTTCTTCCCGCCCCAAGAAATTAGCAGTGGGCTGTTTTATGGAGGTCGGCCTCACCGATCACGCTTGGAGTTTGGAGGAATTGATGGGAATATTAAATATGGCGACGAATAAAGCAGCGGCATGACGGAATCTCAAATAGATCGCATCCGAAAGGCGGAAGAGGCTGTGCGGGAGCTAGTCACAGTTGCTGCACAAATACGACAAGAAGCCGACAAGCTGCCGGTAGAGGATCCCGCTCTGCGCAAGGAATTATTGGAAACTGCCGAGGGGTTTGAGACACAGGCCCAGGATTTAAGGAATGCCCTTCGAGAGTGGAGAGAAGACATTCACTGAATTAAAAAAAGCCCACTACCCAAGAATTCCGGAGCGGAAGCAGCGGCTGGCGGGTGCCAGAAGATCAGGCCAGGCTTGGACGTCTCGTGTTTCCCGGCTGACCGCCTACCGGACGGCTGCCGCGTCTCTCTGAGGAGCCGGAGCCAGATGGTTGTCGTGGATACTGATCTCCGACACTTCCTTCAAACGGATCGCGTTGGTTGCCCGACCTGTCCCGTTTCCGCGGAGCTCGTTGAAGGAGATCTCATTTCCACCCCCAGTCCCGGCGTCGTATACGAAGATTCCCGAGCCGTATGCGCCCTCCACCATGTTTTCGCGCGCGGCTGAATCTCGGACAAAGAGCAGGGCGATGCCGGCATCGAGATGCCCGCCCCGCCCGCCCTGGCGGCATTGGTTCTTCTCCACCGTGACGTTGTAAGTCAGCCGGCCGGAATCTACGCCATGCACCACGATGTTGTACTCTCTGTCGCTCTCCGCCCGGTTGCCTCGGATGATCACGTCGTGGCTGTCCTTCACGTCAATGGTGTCTTCGCCATTGCCGCCGCCAGCATTGTTCGCTATCAACCCGTGATCGGAGTGCCAGATGGTGATTGCGTCTTCCCCCGCGGGACCGAAGCGGTTGGCTTCGATTGTGAAATCGCTCACCCCTCGCACAAAGTACACGCCCCAGTGTTCCAGCCCGGTGGGATACGGCATGAATCGGTTATTGCGGATGGTGATGCTCGAGAGGCTTCCAGTGTTCACGCTGGCATACACGCCCGCCGACATGGTGCCGTGCGGCTGGGTTGGGCCGGTGGTCACATTGCAGTTCTGGAGGGTCACGTCGCGGACCTGCGCACGCCAGGAATAGAGCCGCAGGCCGTGTCGCACGTTCCGCAGGTCGAAGTCTTCGTAAACGACGTGGCTCTGCTCGTTGTTGTCGATGCCGATATCCCGCACCAGCGGCCCGGAGTCAGAGTTGCTTCCGCTGATCACTGGCTTGGGTCCAGTTCCGTACGCACCAAAACGGATGACATTTCCCTCCGCTCCGGAAGAGCCTGGCCGCAAGGTCTCGCGCCACAGGTCTCCGCGGCGGAATAGCACGATGTCCCCAGGCCGCAAACGCGCCCGGTTTACCCGGGCGAGGGTCTGCCAGGGTGATCCCGCCAGTCCGAGGTTGGTGTCGCGGCCCCAGCTGGAACTCACGTAATAGGTCACCGCAGAAACATGCAGACACACCCCGACGAGAAGCGCCGCGATTACCAGCAGACACCTAGGCCACGCGTGCATGGTCACGCTCGGCCGGGCCGGTTCCCCGGGGAGGGCGATCCGCTTCTGCCTGTCCCAGCAATCGGACGTACACGGCTTCAATCTGCTCCGCGATCCGGGGCCACAGATAGCGTTCGCGTACTCTCTCCTGGCCTTTGCGCGAGGCCTCTTCCCGCACCTCAGTATCGGCGATCAGCAGCCGCAGCATGCGCTCCAGGTCGTGTACGTCACCACGCTTGAAGGTGAATCCCGCACCTTCCACCGCTTCGCGGTTCTCCGGGATATCACTGGCGAGCACGCAAACGCCCGCGCCCATCGCGTCCAGCAGAGCGAGCGACATGCCTTCCAGGTCGGAGGGAAGAACGAAAAGCATAGCGTTGGTCAGCAGTTCTTCGAGTGCGTTGCCAGAGATCCAGTCGAGCACTTTGATTCGGTCACCTTGGTGACGCCGAAGTTCATCGGCGTAGATGTCCGAGTAGCTCGATCCGCCCGCCATCACCAGCTTCACCGAGGTGTCAATGTGTTCGTAAGCCTGGACCAGCAGGTGGCAATTCTTCTCTGGCGAGAGCCGCCCCAAATAAAGGATGTAATTTCCCGGTTCCAGGTCCCAATCCAGAATCCGCGAAGCCGCGCGCCGTTCCCGAATCGTTGTGCCATTCGGCACATAAATGGTCTCGGCCCGGTAAGTTGTGCGGAAATGCTCCTCAAGTACTCGCGACACCACCATGGTCGCATTCGGAAGCCGGGCCGCGGCCTGTTCCCCCAGTCGCAGCACCGTGGCGGCGATTCGTCCCCACTTCTTGCGCTGCCAGTCCAAACCCTGCACCGTAACTACCGTCTTTTTTCCAAACAAGCGTGGGATAAATGAAAACAATGCCGGCCCCAGCGCGTGGTAGTGCACGATGTCACATCGGCTGAAGGAGGCGTGTACTGTGCTGAGACAAGTGTGGACCAGCGTTTCCAGATGTTTTGACCGGATGGTGGGCAGGCGACACACCCACATCCCGTGGTGCTCTTCCAGCGGGGGCGTGAAATAGCTGCGGCAATAGACGGTTACGTCATGCCCCATCGCTGTCAGGCGCTGCCCCACTTCCTCGTAGTAGGCTTCGATTCCACTGTACTTCGAAACCACGCCGCGCCCGCCGATAAACGCCACTTTCACTTGTAGGCTGCGCGCACCACCCGCTGGTTTGTTCTGCGCTCTCAGTTGCTCGTAGAGCGCCGTTATCGCCACGACGTGACTCTCTGGCGAATGGCGCCGGCGTACCAGTTCGCGGCCGGCCGCACCCATTTCTGCCGCGAATCCGGGCCGCTCGGCAAGGAAGGAGATCGCTTCCGCTAGTTCCTGGACATTGCCCGGGCGGAAGAGCAATCCGGTCTTGCCCTCGTGCACCAGTTCCCGCCGCGAGCCGAGGTCCGAAGCGATCACCGCCCGCCCCTGCGCATACGATTCGAGAATGCTCTTACCCAGAGTTTCGTATGCGTGTGACGGCAGGACAGTAAAGCGCGACGCCCCGATCCGTTGCTGGAGTTCCGTCGGCGGCACAAGCCCTAGGAAGTCCACCCGCGTCAGGCCCAACCCCAGTGCAAGTCTCTCCAGTTCGGTCCGCTGTGGCCCGTCGCCCGCGATGAGCAGGCGGATGTGAGGCACCCGGTGCATCGCCCGGAGAAGATCGGGCAGCCCCTTCTCTGCCGACAGCCGCCCAAAATAAAGGATAGGGGCATCCGCGTCCGGAGCCGGGGGTGCCTGCTCTGGCACCTCTTGAAAATGGGGGAGGACATCGATTTTCCGCCCGTCCCATCCATTCTGCATAAGCCGCACTTTCACGAATTGGCTGGGCGCCAGGAAGCGGTCCACGCACTTCTCATAGGTGCGCAACCAGCGGTGGAAGTAGGCTTCCGCCGCCAGCACCACTGCCGAGCCGTGCGGCCCGGTGTAACAGTCTTCAGTCATTACCCTCCAGAACCGCCCGCCGCGGCAAAGCTCGCATGCCTTCCCCTTCGCCACCATGTTGTAGCTGGGGCAGAGCAGCTTGAAGTCGTTCACGTGATACAAAACGGGTACTCCCTGCGCCTTCAGTTCCCACAAGATCGAGGGTGAGAGGTGGTGATAGATGTTGCGCAAGTGGGCCACATCCGGCCGGAACTCGTCGATCATTCGGCACAAGCGTCGGCGCGCCTCGCGGGAATAAATGGCATGCGCCGCTAGGCGCGCGTGCCCCATCAGGCTGCGGCTGCCCTTGAAATCCACGTGCGGCACGAAGTGCCGGTCGTACTCTGTCGGCTTGCCGCGCGGGTCGGCCATGGAGAACAGCGCGACGTCATGTCCCCGGGAGCGCATCAACTCCATCAACTCGAACAGGTAGACCTCGGTGCCGCTGAAAGGGAAGTTGTATTTATTGCAGTAGAGGACTCTCATGGACGTTGCTCTCACTGGTTGCTGTAACTTGTGCGACAAAGAAGTCGCAGAATTGCGAGAGATTTCTCTCCCGGTTGAAGTGCTCCAGCACGTGCTGCCGCGCAGCCTGGCGAATCGGTTGCAAGCCCGGCCCCGATCCGTGAATCATCTCCACTCGCGCCACAAAATCGTCCATTGAATTGATCGAGTAGAGGAATCCGGTTTTGCCGTGCATCACCAGTTCCGGAATTCCCGTGATAGCCGGCGCCAGTACGGTTTTCACCAGCGCCATGGCTTCCATCAGCACCAGAGGTATGCCTTCGCTGCGACTGGTGAGAACTACGACGTCGGCCATGGCGTAGTAGGGGTCGAGTTGCTGGCGGGGAACGTGACCGAGGAGCCTCACCTCTTTCTCCAGACCTAACTCGCTGATGAGCCGATCGAGGGATGCTCGCTCCGGTCCTTCTCCCGCAATCAGGCACAGCAGGTTCATTCCGCGGTCCCTCAGCCGGCGGCAGGCCCGCACCAGAAAGGCATGGTCCTTCACCGAGTGCAGTCGCCCGACGGCCAGCATGACGAGGCAAGATTTCTCAGGCTGGACCCTTGCAGGGAGACAGACGTGCCCGCCGGTCTCCACGCCGATGTGCTGCACCCTGATTTTTCCCGGCTCAATCTCCGGGTAACGCTTCAGGATGTGCCGCCGGTTGTACTCGGAGACGGTCAGGCAGAACGCACAGTTCTTCAGCTTGATGTCGAGATAGGCGCTATGCAGCAGCAGGTCGGAGCCATGCAGAGTCATGCTGAAGCCGATGCCCAGCACCCGCGCCGCGACCATGGCGATCCACGAGGCGAAGTACCCATGGTGCACATGGATGTGCTCGACGCCGCGACCCTCAAGCAACATCGCGTAGTACACGCCCAGACAGGTGTGCAGCAGCGCCCGTGCGCGCCGCTTTGGAGACTCATTGCCCTGCACCAGTGCGCGCTCAAAGAAACTCGCGAGCAAGGTAAATTTCCGCAAGCAGAACCACGCCGCCCGCAGCAGCCGTGTCAGGCGCAGCGGTTGCAGGTACAAAGTTTCCGCGGCGAAGATTGCCAGTTCACCGTCGAGCACCGCACCCTCAGCGCGCCACGCGCTGCATGGGAGCACTCTGACGCCGCGACACCGGAGTTCACGGATTTCGTCCACTACGTACGGCTCGACCGGAGAAGGGAACTGGTTGGTGAGATAGGCAACCGTGGACATCAGGTCACGTCAACACAGAGGGGAAACGAGACTTGGTTCGTGGTCGCAGATGCTGGCCATCGGCTCTTCGGCAGATGAGGCCGCGTTCTCCATTGGCGCTTCGCCGATCAACTCAAAGTGGAACTCAATCTCACGCGGCAATACCTCATCCATGGCGTATACCGCCGTGTATGCCGGCACCACCTCGGACGAATGCTGGGCCACCCAGCCTCGCAGTGGGTCGGTCTCGCCGCGGGCCAATGTAAGATCGGGCTGATGGGAAGAAAGGGACTTCACGGTGAGTATGTCGACTTCTTCGCCATGAAGCTTCGCCACCAAAGTTCTGGCGTCCGTTTTCCGTACCTCAATACCCGGAGCGAAATGGAACGACCATTCCAGGCGATGCTGCCCGCTGCCTATCACCTGGTCGCGAATATGCAGCGTGCCGGCTGCATCGCAGCAGATTTCTCGACGGTGGCAAACCTCTTCCTCCAACGCCCAATGCGGTGCGGACTCGGCGGAAACCGAGGCGGCGCCATCGGTAACGGAATAACCCAGAAGCCGGGTGCGCGCTTCCCGCTGCACGTCGGCGTAAGCACACAGATCTGATTGCTCTCGCCCATCGACGACCAGGGTGTTGTGCGCCGAAGTACCGCGGAAGTAGCGCGCCCAGCGCCCTCCAACGCTCCATGGCAGATACACTCCGGGATCGATCACCAGCGCCCGTCCGCCGGCGTACAGTTCAAAGCTCAGCGCATCGCAGTGACCGTGGTTGGCGGTGACGCAGCGGCTGAACCGGCCAAAGTCGAAGGTGAGATGAAAGCGACGCGCGGCTTCGCCGCCGCGGACGAACGCATACCCTGCAGCGGGAAAAATGCGTAGCTCGGGCGCCGGTACGCCACCGCGGTCAGATGCGGCTTCATTCGGTGGCCGTAGCCAATAATTCAGATCGGAGTAGTCCTGCCGCGTCAGTTCGAAGCGAATCTGCAAGTCTTCCAATGCCGAGTCACCCAACAGCGGCATGCTGCCGTCGTCGCGCAACAAGGCCCGTGAAAACTCCGCCAACTGCCGCACTCGCTGCTCGACTGCGGGAGTAAGAGGGGTGCGGTTGCGTCGGCAAAGCAGCGCGAGTTCGCCCAACTCACTGGCCAGGATGCGGTGATACATGGAGCACAGTTCGGAATGCACCCCGTCCGGCAAGACCTGACTCAGCACCTCGCGCCGCAGCACCCGCCCGGCGCGCACGAGATATTTTTCCGTCTCGCGGAACTGCGGGAACAGGAGCGCATATTCGTAGAGCGCCTTGGCTTCGAGCAAGAGGTGATTGTTGGGCCAGTGATACTCGAGATTCGAATTGAGGTAGCTTCCGTGTTCGCGCAGGCCAATGCCGAACTTCTCGAGATACTCGTCGCTGACCGCGCCCGAATCCCTCAAAAGGAAATAAGCCCAGATCCAGTTCTGCAGCCGGGCCGCCACCTCAAACGGGCATTTCCAGGCCTCCCCGGTGCCCGCCGGATTGCGCTCAATCCAATCCGTCCACAGTTCGACCAGCTTCGTGAGATAGCGGGTATCGCGCGTGTAGTAGTAAGAGGTTGCCAGAGTCAGAAAGAACGCGTGCCGGTTGAAGTCCCACTGCCAGGAGATGTTTCCGTTTGGGCAGGCGCCCCAGTCCACCGCGTCCGGAAATCTCTGCTCCCAGCCGCGAAAGGCAAAACGGTGCTCCATGACTGCGTTTGCCCGCGTGATACTTCTGCACCGCAACTCCTCCGGGATCGAGAGGATGATTCGTGGAATATCCGCAGTGCTGAAATGAAACACTGGCCCGAGGTGGTCTTCGGCCTTGCGGCGATCGAGGGAGGAAAGTCGCCGGCGACACGCTGGGTAGCGCCACCAACGGTTGGGAATTCCGATAACACGACGCAACCTCAGCCGGGTGCGGTAAATCCGGCTGCGCAAGCTGTATGTCGCGACCGCCAGCAGATACGGCCACCCGCGCCGCCGGGTCTTGGCGGCGAAGTTCCGGAGGTGCTGGAGTTTGCCCACGGCGGCGAACCCAATAAGGTTGCGCAGGCGCTCCTCAGCCGGCGCCTGTTGCCATTTCCAGGCTGCTGCGGCTCCGATCAGAGGCAGCCACAGCAATGCGGTCCAGCCCCGGCTCACCATCGGCGCAAAAACCAGCGCCAGAAAAATGGCGAGCCACGGCATCAGTTTGCGATAAGAAATCGCTGCCGTACGCGCCAGGCCAGTCTGAATCATGAAATAGGCAACGCAGGCCAGCAGTTCGGCCCAGCCATAGCCGACGATTCCGAGGCGCGGCAGCAGCAACAGTGTTCCCGCCCCCAACAGGGTCACGTGGGCCAGGTAGGAGCGCATCACCAGCCACTGCCGTCCGATCACGAACAGCGCCGAGGCCTGCAGGTTGTAGATCGAATTCACCAGCACGCCAGCGGCAACAAATGGAAACACCGCCAAACTCGGTATCCATCTCACCCCGAGCACATGGCGTACGACAAGGGGCCCGAGCAGCGCAAACCCGCAGAGCAAT
Source organism: Terriglobia bacterium (assembly GCA_020073165.1). Classification (GTDB taxonomy): domain Bacteria; phylum Acidobacteriota; class Terriglobia; order Terriglobales; family Acidobacteriaceae; genus JAIQET01. The sequence continues at coordinate 104,643 of JAIQFP010000010.1, forward strand.
GGGCCCAGCGTCATGATCTGCAGAAAGAGCGCACGCTGCAGCGCGCGTCGAAACTCCTCCCGCCGGTCCTGCAAGCGTGCCAGCGCCGCAATCGCCAAGCGGCCCGCCGCCAGCCGCACCGATCCCAACGCTTCAGCGATGCGGATTGCCAATCCCACGAACGCCACGCCCTCAGCCCCGGCGAACCGCCCTACCAGCAGCGGGTTGACCAGGGTCCGCAACTGCCAGGCGCGCATCGAGGCGGTCACTCCGATGCCAAACGACAGCATCCTTCGCGCCTCACCCAAGTCGAACCGGAGCCGGGGAAGCAGCCGCGCGGCCCAATAGGCGGCAACCAGGAGGAAGGCCTGCCAAGCTACTTGCCCGGCAACTGGCGCCCACACGCCCATCCCCGACCAAGCTAACGCCAGCGATAGCACCAGCCCGATGGTTTGTCCTCCTAATTCAATCCCCGCTACCGTGCGGAAGTTGAGCTCCCGCTCCAGCTTGGCCGTAGGCACGCCCGTCAAGCCAACGATCGGGAGATTGCAAAGCAGTACCAGGTACGGGGCCACGAACTCGCGGCTTCCGTACCAGCGCACGAGCAAAGGGGCCAACCCTGCACCGGCCACCACCAACCCTACTGACACGGCCAAAATCAGGGTTGTCGCTACGGCATAGATTCGCTGGTCCGGCGCAGCTTCGCTCCGCACCAGGTAGGTGTCCACTCCGGCTCGCCCCAGGCTCGCCAGGAACGCGACCAGGCTGACGGCGGTCACGAAAAGCCCGTAGGCATGCGGGCCAATCCACCAGGTCAACACCAGCATGTTGCCCAGGCTGACCAGCACGCCCAATCCGTAGCGCACCGCAAGATAGCCGGCCCCGGTGGTGGCCAGATGGGAAAGCGATTCCCCGGCCGAAAACTCCGGTACCGAGGTTCTGCCGCTGCTGGAATCCGGGTTTACGCGCCTCGATGAATCCGGCAACCCAACCGCCGGCGCGGTCAGCACGCCGGCCGCTTCAGCTCGCGAGGACATGGCCTCCAGCTTCCGCGCGTCGATTCTGTGCCGCCAGCATTCCCGCCAGCGTGAACAGCAGTCCATTCACGAACTGGTAGTTCATCACCACGAAACTGGCGTTCACCAGGTACACGATCACCAGGATCGGCCACAGCGAACGGAACGGTCCATCCAGGAAACTGCCGTTCGAGAGACCTTGCGGCGTGTACCGCCTTCGCCCGAGCCGGAAAAGACCGATCACCATCCACACATAGAGAACCCAACCGAGCAGGCCGTGCTCCACCAAGACCTCAAGATAGGTGTTGTGCATGAAGAACGCATCCTGATGAAACCCGCTGATTCGTTTCTGCAGTTCGGGCTGCATGCTGCGGGCACCCCACCCCGTAAGCGGCTTGTCGAGGAGCATCTGCCAGCCGGCTTCATACACCACCATGCGGTACTCCACTGGGGAGCGGTCTTCCAGGCGATCTCCGAGCGAACTGCTTAACCCGCCGAGACTGGCGGCAGCCAGCAATGCCACCAAGCCCGCGCTTGCCAGAGCAAGGCATGCGCGCCGCAGCCGTGGGCTCGAAGAGATCAGAAGCACGCCCAGGACGGAGCCGGCGAAGGACAGCCACACCGCCCGGGTCCTGGTGGCCAGGACGGCGAACGGCAGCGCGATCAGGAATGCCGCCGCCGCGATTCCCCGCAGGCGTCCGCGCCGGAATGAGTTCAGCGCCAGCAAGCCGAGCACGTTTAACGTCACTCCATTGGCGACCGCCTGGAGGAAGGGTCCGCGTGCCCGGTCGGAATGGATTCCCAAAGTCTCATCCAGGATGTAGCGCGGAAAGATAAGTTCCTTCGCCCCCAACAGAAAAAAGACGGCGGTGAGGCTCAGATAGGCCAGCACAATCAAGGCGAAGGTCTCAAACTTACGCAAGGAGGCGGCGTCTTCGAACACCAGTCCGGCCAGGTGAAATAGAGCGAACGGCACCACCCATTTAGCGGCAAACAGGCTCCAGTTCTGGGGGTCATACGGTTGCACCGCGACTCCATAGAGCGTCAACAGCAGCAGCGCCAGCATGGGCCAAGTCACCGGGTCGGTCACCCGCAAGGATTGCTGCAGCACCAGCACGCGCAGCAGCACCACGAAAACCAGCAGCCCGAACGCCACCCGGTCTAGGGAATAGAACTGCAAATCCGGGGGGCGAAACAGCATGATCGCCAGTGTCGTCAGGAAGAGCAGGGAAGGCGCCGCCAGCAGCGCGTGCAGAGGACGCACCGCGGCCACAGCCGCCGAACACGCCAGATCAGGCGCGGAAAATCGTCCGCTCAGCTTAGCTGTGACGTCCATGGGGATCAGGCAGCCCTGCGGCTTTCAACAGCGCGGCGTGTACTTTGCGCGTGACAAGCGTCGTCAGGTGTCCAGCTGCTTTCTCAACGGCCGTCAGCGGATGGAACAACCAGGATTTGAGCCGCGACGCGACCGACGGCGGCAGGAATCGCCACGCGTAATTCGGAACGACCATAGCTTCAGGTTCCTTGGTATGAAAGCGCATAAGAAGAACCTCCCGAAAAATCCTCACGCCCCGCTTCCTTGCAACACCACGGAGACGGTGCGGTACAGAATCCGCAGATCCATCCACAGGTTCCAGTCCTCGATGTACTCCAGGTCCAGCGCCATATTGCGTTCAAACGACGGATCACGCCGCGCCGTGACCTGCCACAACCCGGTGATACCCGGAGTGACGTCCAGCCGACGCAGGTCTTCCAGGTTGTAGTGTTCGAAATCGTCCAGAGGATGCGGACGTGGCCCCACCAGGCTCATCTCGCCACGAAGCACATTCCACAGTTGCGGGATTTCATCCAGACTGTAGCGGCGCAGGAACCGTCCGACGCGCGTGATGCGCGGATCATCCGCGATTTTGAAGAACGGTCCTTCCCGCTCGTTGCTGGCGCGCAGTTGAGCTTTGAGCTTGTCGGCCTCTGTGACCATGGTGCGGAACTTGCAGCAGAGAAATCCTCGTCCCTTCCTGCCTACGCGCGGCGCCCGGTACAATACCCGCCCGGCCGAGTCCAGCTTGATGGCGAGTGCGATGGTGGCCAGCACCGGCGTCAAGGCCACCAATCCGATTGCCGATCCAACCACATCGAAGGCGCGCTTCAGAAACAGGCCGAAGGCGGGGATGGGTTCCTCGTACAGCGTGAGGACGGGGACATTGCCAAAATTCTCCAGGGTCGCGGGCCGTACCTGAAACCCGAACAGGTCAGGGACGATCTTCACATCCAGCCGATTCAAGCGGGCTTCGCGGATCACGCGCCGCGCCAGGTCGCGACGCTCCGGGATGGCCAGCAGCACCTCGTCCACAAATTCCGCCAGCGCCACCCGGGGCAGATCCTCCAGGATACCGAGTACGTCGCCGCCCACAGGTCCGTCTTCCACCAGGAATCCCCGCACCGCACGGCCTAATACGGGGTGCTGCTCCAGGTGTGCCGCCACTTCCCGGGCACGCCTCCCGGTTCCTACGATGAGCACGTTGCGCATCTTCCCGGCGGGCACCCCAGCGGCCTTTCGCCGCCACTGTCTCCACCCCAGCATGCCCAGATAATTGAGCGGCGCGCTCGCCATCAGCGCCCCCAGCGACATTTCGTCGATTCCAAGGGAGATCGCTGTGGCGAGCAGGAGCGAGGACCAGGTCACCACCTTGGCCACAATGAATCGTTCCTCGCCGGGCAAGCGCACCAGGTCCAGCCGATAGAGCCGCTCCGAGTAACCCAGCAGCGTGAGCACTGCGCCCTGCAGCAGCAGCGGTCCCAGGCAAGCGATTGGGAAAAGAGGAGACCGCAACAACACCGACAGTTCGCGGCGAATCACGAACTCAAGCAACACCCGCAGATGGCTGGCGGCGGCGAAGCTGGCGAGCACTACCACGAAATCCGCCATCACCCGGGAGGCAAGGCGGGCGCGTTGCCCGGCCACGGAAGGCCTGGGTAGCACAGCCTCCGCTAACGTTTCCAGAGCATCCCGCCTGCTTCTCGGGTGAGGAGGTTCCGGTGCTTCTCCTGCCACCCAGAAACGCCCATCCAGACCGGCGGAGTGCGGCTTCTTGCGCGGAATACCGGCCACTGGCGGTGCGACCGGCATCACCCGGGGGGCAGGCGGGGTTCGGCGTCGGGGGCTTTCGGGTTCGATGACGGCAGGAGGGGACACTTCAGATCAGTTCCAGTTCATAACCTTCAATCTTGATGGCTACCGAGCGCTGGATGGACTCGATGGAGATGACGAGACTCTTCTCCTCGTTCTGTTCCAGGATTCCCTCTAGGCCGTCGAGGCAACCGCCGCGAATCCGCACCCGTCGCCCCAGCGTGAGAAATGCATGCAGCGAGCACGGGACCTTGTGTGACAGCAGTTTCTTCAGATCTTCGATTTGTTTGCCCGGAACGGCGGTGGGGTCTCCCCCAAAAGTGACGAACCGCAGGACTCCTTCAGTGCGCAGGACGTCCAGACGCGCGGGGGAAGACAGCTCCAGGCACACAAACGCATAGCCCGGGAAGAGCGGAATCTGCAAAGTCTGGCGGCGGTCGCTCCAGCGATGGACTTCGTCCAGCAGCGGAAGGAAGGTCTGTACCTCTTTCCTGGCAAGTTGGGCGATTACTTTCCGTTCGAACCGGTAACGAGTCAGGATCGCGTACCACTGCGCCGGCTCCAGGTTCTGCGGCGCCAACAGGGCCGGGAGCGCGGTCATCGGACTGCTGCTCTCCCGGCCACAGCTTCGCTACTTGAGTCCCAACCCCATTTTCGGCCCTTTTTCCACATCAAGTCTCACCACAGAGACACAGAGAAAACCAGAAAACTACAACCTCCGATAGATTCCCTCTGGAATCGGAAATGTTCTCTCGCTCAAGACCGTCCCCAGCAGCCGCGCATTCGCCGCCTGCAGCAAGTCCTTCGCTTTACGCGCCGCCATGCGGCGGGTAGAGTTCGCTTCCAGCACCAGAATGACGCCATCACTCAAGTGCCCCAGAAGCGCCGCCTGGCTTGAAAGCACGGCCGGCGGAGCGCAGAGCACGGTGTATTCAAAGTCGCGGCGCAATTGTGCCAATCGATCACGCAGCCACGGCACCGACAAGCCATACTTTCCTTCTCCGGTCGAAGCCGACAGCGGCGCTTGCCACAACTTCTCACTAATCTGGCGGGAGGACTCCCGCAACGAGCCACGTCTTAGCTGACCACAGACTGGGTCGCTGGTGCTCCTCCCAAAACTGTTTTCCAACCCCCGGGTTCGCAGGCTTGCCTCCACTACGCAAATGTTTCCCGTAATCTGCTGGGCCAGGGCCTGCGTCACCTGCATGCAGAGTCCCGTAATATCGGTTTCCTGATCCACCGCGCTGATCACTACCTGGCGCGCGGGCCGGGGCCACCCCGGACAAAAGACTTGCCGCACCAGGTGGCGGATCTGCTCCTCCGCGAACTGGTCACAATTCCAAAACGCACGAGTCCGCGGGATGAACGAGGTCTTGGACTCGTCCGCTGTTGTCTCGAGGATGCCGGGCTGCGCGGTTATGTGCAGCACTTCCGCGGTTGAACTCATGCGCTCCTCCGTGGCAGCGACGCCAGCACCGGAGCGCCCAGGTACACCACGACCTCCTCGGGCGTACGAAACGCCGGGTCCAAATAGTCGGCCGCGAACGCCAGGCTGGTACTCACGGTCCCGGCCAACGCCAAGCCCACCAGGCCGTAGGTCCAGGCCGAGCGCACCGGCAACACCGGCAGCGTGGGTTGTTCGGCAATCGTCACGTTCAGGATGCCGCGTTCGTCCAGGGCGTCCCCGATCCGCGCCTCCTCGCGTTTGTTGGCATAGAGGAGGTACTTTTCTTCGGCTGCTTTCACATTGCGCAGCAGGTCCTGCTGCGTGATCGCGTGATTCCCCAACTTGTCGGCCGCGGCGCGGTTCTTGGCCAAGAGCAAGCTGCCGGCCATCGCCCGCGATTCCAGGGCGCTCAACTCCACCTGCGCCTTGATCAATTCCCCCTTGGCCCATTGGTGGGTGGGTTCGTGCTCGATGGTCTGTTCCTGCAGTGGCCTCAGATCTTCATTGGCGATGGCCGCTTCCGTTTCCGAGATCTGTTCGTCCACCTCGCGCACCAGCCGGTAGGTAGGCTCGAACTTGGTCAGCAGTTCGGTGCGCTTCAGCTTCAACTCCAGCAACCGGGACTTCATTTTCTCCAGGAGTTGCGGGTTGTCGGAAGTGCGCACCTGCGTCGTGATCTTCTCTGGAAGCGAGGGCAGCTTTGATTCCAGCGCTTGAGCCCGCTGCTTGGTTTCGGCGATGGCCAGCCGTACCTGCTGGTCGTTGGCCTCAGCGTCGCTCAGCTTTTGCAGGGCGAGGTCCCGCTGCAAGGGCGCAGAAACCACCCCTTCTGCGCTGGTGAAATCCATCAGCTGAAGTTCCGCGGTCTCCAGTCCCCGGCGCGCCTCCGTCATTTGCTGCTCAAAAAAGTCTGATTCCCCCGATGGCCGGCGCAATTGCAGATGCCTCTCCAGGTACGCGTTGGCCAGGCAACGGAGCACCTTGACAGGCTGGGCCGGATCGGAAGACGCATAGGTCACCGCGATCAACCGCGTCTTCCGCACCGGCTCCACTTGCAGGCGTTGGCCAAGCTGCCGCACCGCCCGCGCCAGCCTCACCGCTTTGTTCTCGCGCCGCCATCGCGACCAGAAGCCCCCTTGCTCCGCCAACCCCGAACTCTGCGCCACGCTGCCCAGTATTTCTTCGTCACGCAGCAGTTCTACCTCAGAGTTCAACTCTTCCTCGGTTACCTCCTGGCGTTCGAACTGCGGCGACTGGGTTGGCGCCGGCGAAACTGCCGGGTCCACACGGCCCTTCTGCACCAGCACTTTCATTTGTGATTGGTAGGAGGGCGCAATCAGCCCATACAGAAGAGCCGCGAGAAAAATCCCGACGAAGGAAATCAAGACCAACCGCCGTTGCCGGAATAACACCGCCAGAAGATCTCGCAGGGTGAAGGGGTTCACCGAGACTGACCTTCGAATCAGGCTAAGTTCTTCCGGCATACGGAATCACTTGCGGCCGACGGCCGCCACCCGGGCTGCGATTTAGGGGAGGGGCAGGGATTCAACCCTGCACAAAGGACCGTCGTCGGAAGAACTCCAGTCCATGAGTGTCCAAGCCAACGTCTCCCCTCATTTTCACTTTTCACTTCAAAACTGGGAGGGGTTCCAGTACATGCTGAGGTTGGGACTGGGCAGATACCGCCGAATCTTCGAGATCGTATTCTGCGGCACATACACCAGGTCGCCAGGCCTGAGGTGGATGTCTTCTGCCACATTCCGTGAGTTCAGCATTCGTTTCAGGTTGAGTACATGGGTCTCGACCAGTTCGTTCGTCACTCGCCGGAATACCACGACCTGCGAGTGTTTGGCCTGGCCGTTTAGGCCCCCTGCAATCGCCACCGCTTCCGTCACTGTCGTGTCACCGCGAAGTTCGTACTTGCCGGGGCGCGTCACCTCACCGCCGGCAATGAAGTACGGCTTGTCAAAGTCCTTCAGGACGACCGTGATCTCCGGGTCGTGCAACGTAGCCGCGTAGGCGGCAGCGATCGTTGCCCGCACCTCGGCCAGTGTCGCCCCCTCGGCGTACAGCTCGTCCAATCCCTTGAGCGCAATGAAGCCGTCGGGTTGCACGGTGACGGTCTGATTGAACTCGGGGGCGAAGGTAAAGCTGACCTCCAGCACATCACTCTTGCGCAACCGGTAAAGCGGACGGCGCTCCCCCGTCAAGGCTGGACTCCATGCGCCGTCCGCTGTTCCGGGCTTTGTGGCTGCCGTTGACCCAGCGTTCCCTATGGCTACCCTTGGCCGTTCTTCCTGGGCCACAGCTTCCACCGTACGACTCTCGCACAACCGGTAAAGCGGGCGGCGTTCCCCCGTCAGGGCTGGACTCCATGCGCCGTCCGCTACTCCGGGTTTCGGGGTTGCTGTTGACCCAGCGTTCCCTATGGCTACCCTTGGCCGTTCTTCCTGGGCTACAGCCTCCACCAAAGCCTGCACCACACAACAGGCAAGAGCCAGAACCGTAAATGTCAGAGCCCTTCTCATCTTGCCCGCAGCCCGCGTCTTTCACCGGGCTTCCAACTGCATCAGGATTTCAATGTGCTGGTCGCAACTTACCTTTAGTCGCACACCGCCACAAGACATGGGAAGTGCTGCCTACGAATGTAGGCAAGATCGCACGTGCGGTTTTGCTCCCGCTCCGGGCTCGTGGGACTCTCTCCCCGCGACGTTGTCTAGGGGATGCTTTGGTGGGCATGTGCCACCGATTGCAAGTGTTCCCGCGAAGTTTCCTGTCATGCTTCCTTGGTGCTGTCTACCAAAGTGGACTTGCAATCGCCCAATCCCCCTCTGGTTACTCACAAGTCAACGTTCAAGAATGCGGAAGTTTCGGCTTTAGCTTCAGAGAATTGCATCATTCCCCGTGCAAGTTGACCCTGTTCAAAAAGCAGCAGAGTCCGAGTTTTCCACAACAATGGAGGCCGGTTGCAATGTGGGAACGTCACAGAAATCAGTGACACTGGTCGCTTAGATTGTCACGGTGCGTTGCATATACTGCACGAGCGTTGATCTGGAACTCGGGTCTTAGGAGGTGTCTGTGGAATCTGCAAGCGCCACCTCGTCGCACCCCATCGGCGTGCTGGTTGCCGATTCCAACCAAATGCAATCCCAGCTTCTGGTGGGCGCCCTACGCCGTCGTCCTGAATTCCATGTGACGGCGTGCCCCATGGACATCAACGAGATCATGATCGCCGCCAACTCGGCGGAGGTGCAGGTGGCGGTGCTGAACCTGGAGCGCAAGAAGGATGGCCGCCCCGACCTGACCATCGTTCGACGCTTGCACTTGCTCCATCCCGAGATCGCCAAGATCGTGCTGCTGGATTCTTATGATGCGGAGCTGGTGGTCAGCGCCTTCCGCTCCGGGGTCAAAGGCCTGTTCTGTTTTGCCGAGTACCCGTTCCGGCTTTTGTGCAAGTGCATCCACATCGTCCATCGCGGCCAGGTCTGGGCCAACAATGAGCAACTGCAGTATCTGCTGGATGCAGTGACGCACGTGCCATCGCTGCGCGTGGTGAATGCCAAGGGAATGAAGCTGCTCACGCCCCGCGAAGAGCAAGTGGTAGCACTGGTTGCGGACGGACTCAGCAATCGCGACGTCGCCCAGGAACTCCGCCTCAGCGAACACACCGTCAAGAAATATCTCTTCCGCATCTTCGACAAGCTCGGTATCTCCAGCCGCGTGGAACTGGTGCTCTACGCTGTGAGCTACGGTGACCATCGCCAGGCGGAGTGGGGGGCGGGGGTGTAAGCACACGCGCTGGTGGGCAGGCTAGTTCGTCACTTCTTGCGGGCAACTTCCCCGCTTTTAGACGCGGGGGCGGCCAGTTCGGCGCGAAACCTGGCTGCTTTCCCGGGTTGCTTCAGCGCGTCGTACTCTTCGGCCAGGTCTTTGCACGCGGTCTGCAGCCACTTCACCGTGGGGCTGGTCTGCTTGCTCAAAATCTCGTAGCCGGCCAGGCTCTCCACCTCCGCCTCTGCGTAGCGGTGCTGACCGAGGAGCGCGCCCCCGAGCCTGATCCGGGAGACGCCCACGCTGAAGTGATCGGGTCGAAGCGTCTGGGCGTAGGTCTGGAGCGCCTCCCGGAACAGCCGTTCGGCCCGAACATACTCCTTCCGTTCGGCGTACACGCCTCCCAAATTCGACTGTGCAATGCCGATCAGATAGTGCTTGTCGCCGTATACCGAACGATAAATGCTGATCACGCGCGTGAAATACGCTTCCGCGTCATCCAGTTTTCCCTGCCGTATCGCCAGGTTCCCCAGTTCGTTGAGCGCAAAGGCGACACGAGGGTGGACCGGGCCGTAGAATTTTTCCAGAATGGCCAGCGATTGCTGCAGCAGGGTTGCCGCCTCGTCATAGCGTTGCTGGAAGGTGAGCGACTGCCCGAGGATGGTCATGGTGTCGGCCGTCTCGGGATGGTCTTTGCCGTACCAGGACTGGATGATCTCCAGCGCCTGCCGGTTGAACTGCTCGGACTCTTTGTAATGGCCCAACTGGAACTGGATGGCGCCCAGATTGATCAAGGTATCGGCGACCAGCGGGTGGCGCTCCCCATAGAGCGCGCGGTTCATGGCCAGCACGCGCTGGTTGAGAGAATCTGACGTATCGTAATGGCCGGCGTAGAACTGCGTATTGGCCAGCTCGGACAGGCTGGCAGCGAGATCGGTAGTGGGGGCGCCAGGCTCCGATTGCAGCTGCACGGCCTCATCGAGAGATCGAATCGCCTGGTCGTAATTGCCACGGTCTTCCAGCACTTTGCCCAGAGCAAAGGTCGCTTTCGCCACCGCCGGGTGGTTCGGCGGCAGGGTGCGCCGGCTCATCTCCAGCCCCTCTCGGACCAACTGCTCGGCTTCCTCATAACGAGCCTGGTCGGCCCGCAGCAGGCCGAGAGCGACCTCGCTCTCGGCCACCTCCGGGTTGCTAGGACCGAGAAGCTTCTTGCGCTGGTCAAGAGCGGAGCGCAGCAACGCATCCGCCTGATCGAACTTGCCCAGCTTCTGGTAGATCTTTCCCAGAGTCTCATAGAGTTCGGCCTGCACGTGGGGGTCTTTCTCCAGAGCGTGAGCTTCCTGCACGCCTCGATCCAGCAAACTCACCACCCGCAGGCTGTCGGCGGGTCCGGCCGCCTCATCTCCGCCTTGAAACAGGTTCATCATGAAGTGCTGGATGCGCTGTGTCCGCGACGCTTCCGCCTGAGCCACATTCCGCGCCCGGGCCAGCCGTACGGTGAAGAACACCACCAGACCGACGACGACGGTGAACACCAAAACCGCGGCCGACACCGCACGCCGGTTCCGCCGGACGAACTTGCCCAGGCGGTAACGCACGCTGTCGGGCCGCGCTTCCAGTGGTTCGCCGTTCAGGTAGTGGTCAACATCCCGGATCAGCGCTTCCACCGAGCGGTAGCGCCTTTCCAGATCCTTGTGCATGGCCGTGAGGCACAGCACGTCCAGGTCGGCCCAGGACGTCTTACTGGCCGAAGGGACATGCGCACTGGCGTTCCCCGTCTCGCTCAGTTGCTTGACGACGGCTGAAGGCTTCGCCGCTTCGCGCTCCACAACGACCGCTTCGCATTCCCCCGGGGTGAGGTTGGAGAAGTCGAAGGGGAGTTGTCCGGTCAGCATTTCATAGAGAATGACGCCCAGGGAATAGACATCACTGTGCATCCCCATGCGGTCGCCGCGGATTTGCTCCGGCGCTGCATAGGCCGGGGTCATGAGCCGTAACCCCGTCAGCGTCTGGTCGGCGGGCGCGTCCAGACTCTCCAGTTGCTTGGCGATTCCGAAGTCGAGCAATCGGAGAGTTCCGTCGGGTTTCACCAGGATGTTCGAGGGCTTCAAATCGCGGTGGATGACCGTATGCTGGTGGGCGTACTGCACCGCTTCGCACACTGTGCGAAACAAGCGCAGTCGCGCTTCGAGCGGGCAATCGTTCTGGCGGCAGTATTCGGTGAGCGGTACCCCCTCCACGTACTCCATGGCAAACCATGGGGTTCCGTCGGCCAGCGTGTCGGCATCGTAAAGCCGCGCGATGCCGGGATGATTGAGCTGCGCCAGTGTCCGCTGTTCGCTGGCAAAGCGTTCGCGGCGCGCAGGAGAGAGCCAGGCATCGCGCAGGATCTTGATCGCGACCCGGTTGCCCAGGTCGTCGCGCTCGGCGAGGTAGACCACGCCCATCCCACCCTCACCCAATACCTCCTTGATTCGGTAGGGGCCGATTTCCTTGAAGGCAGGGGGCGCGGGAACGCCCTGGTCGAGCATCTCGTGAGCGACCTGGGCCACATTGCGATCCAGCAGGGAACCGCCTCGGGCGTCTTCCTCCAACAGGACCAGGACGTCCGCCAGAAGCTCCTGATCACTCCCGCACGCAGCCCGCAGGAAGACCCGTTGCTCGGGCGCCGGGAGGTCCGCCGCGTCGTGGAACAGGGCCTGAATTCGCTCCCAGCGGGTGCTGTCCATCTTCACTCCCTGAGGTGGCGGACAAGTGCGGCCGGTCAGTGCGTCTTCCGCAGTTCATGGGCCAGCCATGCCTTGGCTGCCCGCCAGTCGCGGAGCACGGTAGCCTCCGATACATCCAGCAACGCCGCCGTTTCGCTGATGTCGAGACCGCCGAAGAACCGATTTTCAACCATCAGGGCCTGGCGCGGTTGAACCCGCGCGAGCTCCTCCAGAGCGGTGTCCAAGGCCAGCAAGTCATTTCCGCACGCTGCCGCGGGTGCGAGGGACTCGTCGAACGTAACCAGGCTGAATTCACCATCGCCGCCCCGTTTATGTGCTTTCCGGCGCCGGGCTGCCTCGATCAACAGCTGGCGCATGGCGCGGGCGGCGATCCGCTTGAAATGCAGACGGGAGGTCGAAGCCAGATGGGGCGAGTTCGCCAGCTTCAACCAGGCTTCGTTGACCAAAGCCGTGGGGTTGAGGGTGGCGCTGGGGTCGCCTCTCCGCACGCTGCTGGCCAGGCGGCGCAATTCCTCGTAGGCCAGGCTGAACTGCTCGTCCAGGGCGCGCCGCTCCTCCGGTGTCACGCCCGGCTGCCCTCGCTCAAGTCCGGGTGTGATCCGAGGATTTCGAAGGGGCATGACAGTTTTCCCTGCGTTTGTACGCAATACGTGGTGGAGGGCGATCCCGGATGCATCCGGCGGAGTGCGGGGGAGCACACCGTCTTCCCGGAAACGGGAATGCTATCACTCCCCGAAGCGCCCGTACAACTGCCGCCGGGGAGACTTGGATTGGCACCGTGCCATGGTGCCCGGGACTCTGTCCGGACACAAGTGGGCTTTCCCCCCTTAACTGTATTCTGTTTCCGTCACTTGCAGGTCGACGGATGGGAGGGCTGCAATTCGGAACGGCGCTGGCGGCGTAAAACCATGGGCGAGACCCGCGCACAAATATCCCGTGCCGAGGGTTCGAAAAAGGGGTACACTCTCGCGGCAGAAAAACAGGCGACATGCAATTGGTAAGTCTTCATACGGCATGATTTTGAATTTCTCGGAAAATTCTGGGGAGGATGGACGATGAAGTTCGATAGCAATGCAAGAAAGACCACTATCCGATGGTCAGTGTTGGTGCTGGCCGTGGTGATGGTTTCCACACTCGGCTGGAGTCAGAAGAAGCAAAATAAGCCGGCGGCGCCGCCGCCGCCGCACCAGAGCGCGCCGCCGCCGCACCAACCGCAACACCAGGCGCCACCGCCCAGCGCATCACGCTCGTCCAGTTCGTCGGCGGGCAGAAGCAATTCGGGGATGGGGCAGCGCTCCTCGTCAACCTCCACCGGGACCAACCGGTCGCAAGGAGGAGGGTCCGGATCCCAGGCTGGGGGGATGAATCGCAACAGCGGAACAGCCAATGCCAACCGTTCGAACGCCGGCAACATGAATGCCAATCGGTCAAGCGCTGGTGGCACGAATGCCAACCGGATGGGCACAAACAACTCGGCTGCAGGCCGTAACGCTACAGGCGGCAATGCCAACCGTTCGGGCGGAGCCAATGCCAACGCCGGGCGAAACGCTGGCGGCGGCAACGCTAACCGTTCGGGCGGCGCCAACGGCGCCAATGCCAATGCTCGTGGCGGGGCCAACAATCGCGGCGGCAACGCCAACGCCAGGGCTGCCGCACGTAAACCGGACCGGACCGTTCACGTCGGCAACAAGACCGTTGCCTACCGTCCGGACGGGAAGGTACGCACCATTCAGACCAAGGGAATGGTCATTCATAACGGCATGCACGGCCGGACAGTTGTGACCGAGCGCAACGGGCACCGCATCGTCAGCATGGGGCGGGGCCGCGGCTACATGGAACGCCCCTACCTGCGTCGCGGTGGCCGCGCGTATGTGCAGCGCAGCTACTACTATGGCGGACGCCGCTACGCGTACGCCTATCGCTCCTATTACTGGCGCGGACACCCCTATTACGGTTATGCGCCGGCCTACTACTACCGCCCAGCCTATTACCAGTGGGCTTATCGTCCCTGGCCGGGGCCGGCGTACTACCGCTGGGGCTACTACCAGGATCCCTGGTACAACTCCTACAACTATTACTACCGGCCGTATCCCTCGTATCCCTCGGCCTCTCCGTGGCTGACGGACTACATGTTCTCGGAACAACTCCGGCAGGCCTATGAGGCTCGCCAGAATTCCGGTGTTTTCCCGCAGTGGACCGAGCTGTACGCTTCGCTGGCGGGGCCAGCGGGAGGCGACGGCGGTACTCCGATTCCTAAAGAGGTCAAGCAATCGATCTCGGACGAGGTGAAGCAGGAGCTCGAAGCGGAGCAGAATGCGGCCGCCTCTTCCGGGGGCCAGCAATCCGGCGGCAGCGGCGACGAAACCCCAAAGGCGCTGGATCCGAACTTCACCGTTTTCCTGGTGTCCAGCAATCTGGATATCACCGACGACGGTGGCAATGAGTGCGGGCTGACTCCAGGGGACGTGATCACCAGAACCAGTGATACGGCCGGTGACGACAACAAAGTCAGCGTGACCGTCAATGCCAGCAAGAAGGAAGACTGCGCCGTGGGCACCAACGGACAGGTGGATGTCAGCGACTTGCAGGAGATGTACAACAGCTTCCACCAGACGATGGATGCCGGACTCAAGACGCTGGCGGAGAACCAGGGCAAGAGCGGTCTGCCGGCGGCACCCGACACCACCACCACGCCGGGTGAGGTTCCCGAACCCACCGCCGACGCCAGTGTTGACTCCGATTTACAGGCGCAGCAGCAGGAGGCGGAACAGGCCGAACAGCAGGTCACCGCCGCCGGCCAGGGTGCGGACAACCAGTAGAAGCAATACCTTCCGGCGGAAGCAGTTTTCGTGCTTTCGCCGGAAGGCATCCAGGACTTTCCCGGAGCGTGCCCTCCCCCGATCACGCAGGGAACTTGTGTCCACTACGAAAGCCCGTTTCCCAGGAGGATTCCATCCATGCGACGGGGATTTGCCAACGCCACGCAGCTTCTTGCTGTGCTGGTGATTAATGTCGTACCCTGGCCGGTGATCGCGCAGAACGCCCCGCCGTCCCTGGCGGAGCAGTTGCAAGCACAATACAACTTCGTCAAGACCGGCGCGGACGCCAACGGGCCCACCATCATCGAACCCGGCACTGTGCTGGTGGTCCAGAAAGCCGGAATCCTCGCGGTGCAGCCGACCAGCGTAGCCATGTGCCCGGCAAAATACCAGGGCGGCACTCTTAAGGGCCCCAATGGCTTCTGCCTGGCAATGGTGAAGTCGGTCTCGCGCTATTTCAACGTCGGCGAAAAAGTGTATCCCTCTAAGCTCGAAGTCAACGTACCGAAGGAGAAGATCTCGTTGCAACTCCTGGATTGCGATTCCTGCAATGGGGTTAATCCGCCCACGTTTTACAAGTCCGAAATCACCTTCCAATTCGAGAAGGGTTACCTGGAGAAAGCCAGCGTTCCCCAGGTGCAAGACGTGATGGCCCAGGTCCTCACCATTGACGACAGCGGACAGGGACAGGACCAACAGGGACAGCAAGGCCAGCAAGGACAGGACGCCCAAGCCGATCAGGGGCCGCCACAGAATGAGGCGGCGCCGTCCGAACCCCCGACCATCGAAATCGGCCAAACTATTGATCAGGTGGTGGGCGCTCTTGGCAAGCCGGAGAAGATCGTCAACCTGGGCACGAAGAAGATCTACGTCTATAAAGACCTGAAGATCACCTTCGTGAACGGCAAAGTGTCGGACGTGAAGTGAACCGTCAGGACGAAGAGCGAAGAGCTAGATAGATTCAGATCGCGGTTGTCAGCGGTTTCTTTCCAGGTACTCGGTACCCGGTACTCGGTCCTGAGCGCTGTCTCTTGTCTTCCCGCCACCTCTTTTGATATCGTTGCCCGCCTCGACAAACTTCCGCCCGAACCTTGCCTTTCATACGGGGACATATGAAGAAGAACGTCACAATCAAAGTCAATGGAGCAGACCGGCGCGCTGCGGTTGAGCCGCGCTTGCTGCTGGTGCACTTCCTGCGCGAAGTCGCCGGGCTTACTGGCACGCACGTCGGATGCGAGACTTCCTTGTGCGGGGCCTGCACCGTGCTGCTGGACGGCCGCGCCGTTAAGTCTTGCACCGTGTTGGCCGTGCAGGCCGACGGCCGCAAGGTCACCACGGTGGAAGGCCTGGCCGACGGCGACAAGCTGCACCCCATTCAGGAGGGGTTCTGGGAGGAACACGGCCTGCAATGCGGCTTCTGCACTCCCGGCATGATCATGTGCTCGCATGATCTGCTGGAGCACCATCCCAACCCGTCCGACAGCGAAATCCGCGCGGGCATCAACGGGAACCTCTGCCGCTGCACCGGCTACCAGCACATCGTCGCCGCCGTGAGAAACGCCTCCAAAAAAATGTCAAAGCGCGCTACGGCCCGCGCGGGAGCGAGGTGAGCCATGGCCAAGAATGGAAAAGCTTCCTCCAACAGCAAAGCCGCCCACTGGGTGGGCAAGAAGCTCAAGCGCAAGGAAGACCCGCGCCTCATCCAGGGCATTAGCCACTACACTGACGACCTCAAGATGGCTGGGATGGTGTACTGCGTGCTGGTGCGCTCACCCCACGCCCATGCTGAAATCAAAGCCATCCGCACCGACGCGGCCCGCGCCCTGCCCGGAGTGGTGGCCGTCTTCACCGGCGAAGACACCTCTGCCGTCGGCCCCGTCCCCTGCGCCATGCAGATGCCGGACCTCAAGGTCCCCCGCCACCCGGTGTTGGGTACCGGTCGCGTACGTTACCTTGGCGAACCCGTCGCCGCCATTGTCGCCGAAGATATTTACACCGCCAGCGATGCCGCCGAGCTGGTCGAAGTGGATTACGAGCCGCTCCCGGTCGTCACTGACATGGAAAAGGCGCTCAGCAGCGACACCGCTTACGTCCACGATCAATTCAAGAGCAACCAGGCTTTCACCCACACCCTGAAGGGCGGCGACATCGAAACTGCTTTCAAGAAGGCTGACAAGGTTGTCAGCCAGCGCATGATCAACCAGCGCCTGGCTCCCATTGCCATGGAGCCCCGCGCCGTGCTCGCCGAATATCTGCCCGGTGAGAATCGGTTGACGGTTTGGTCTTCCACGCAGATTCCACACCTGCTCAAGACGCAAATCTCGGTGATGGTTGGCCTTCCGGAGACTGCCGTTCGTGTCATCACCCCTGAGGTCGGTGGAGGCTTTGGCAGCAAACTCAACGTCTATGGGGAGGAAGGCATCGTCCCCTGGCTGTCCATGAAACTCAGCCGCCCGGTGAAGTGGAATGAAGGCCGCCGCGAGAATTTTCTCGCTACCATTCATGGCCGCGACACCATCAACGATGTTGAACTCGCGCTCAAGAAAGACGGCACCATCCTCGGCCTGCGCGCCCGCATCCTGGCCGATCTCGGCGCCTACCACCAGCTCCTGACCCCGCTGATCCCACAGCTTACGGCGCTGATGCACGCGGGCTGCTACAAAATTCCTGCCATCCGAATTGACATCGTCGGCGTCTTCACCAACAAGATGTCCACCGACGCTTACCGCGGCGCTGGCCGCCCCGAGGCCACCTACAACGTCGAGCGCATCATGGATATTGGCGCGCACGAGCTGGGCATGGACCCGGTCGCTTTCCGGCAAAAAAATCTGCCACAACCAAAGGAATTCCCGTTCACCACGATCACTGGCCTGACCTACGATTCGGCCAAGTATCAAGAAGCTCTCAACAAAGCCCTCAAACTTGCCGGATACGACGCTCTGCGCAAGCGGCAGAAAGCTGGGTTGAAGAACGGCAAGTACTATGGTGTCGGTGTCTCCACCTATGTGGAGATTTGCGCCATCGGTCCCTCTGCAGCCACGCCTGCCGGAGGCTGGGAGAGCGGCACGGTGCGCATCGAGCCTACCGGGAAAGTCACGCTGCTGACCGGAGCCTCGCCGCATGGACAGGGGGAAGAAACCACGTTCGCCCAACTTATCGCCGACGAACTGGGTATTGATCCCGGCGACGTCAACGTCATCCACGGAGATACGCTCGCCGTGCCCTATGGCATCGGCACCTTCGGCAGCCGCGGCACCGCCGTCGGAGGCACTGCCGCTTTCATGGCTACCCAGAAGCTCAAGGCCAAGATGTCCGCGCTCGCCGCGCACTTGTTAGGCTGCAAGGCCGCCGACATCACCATCGGTCGCGGCCGGCTTAGCGCCAAGGGAGGCAAGAAGTCCATCTCCTTCGGCGAACTGGTGATGGCTGCCTATACTGCACACAGCATTCCCGCCGGATTCGAGCCCGGTCTGGAAGCCACGCACTTCTTCGAGCCGCCGAACTTCACCTTCCCGTTCGGCACCCACATCGCCTCCGTCGAAGTGGACGCCGAAACCGGCGAAGTGAAGATCGACAAGTACGTTGGTGTGGACGACTGCGGCAACGTCATCAACCCGCTGATCGTCGACGGACAGATTCACGGCGGCATCGCCCAGGGCATGGGCCAGGCCATGTGGGAAGAGCTGATCTACAACGAAGACGGCCAACTCATTACCGGCTCGTTCATGGACTACGTGATTCCCAAGGCCCACTTCTTCCCGGAATTCACTCTCGACCGCACGGTCACGCCGTCGCCCGTGAATCCGATGGGGGTGAAAGGAGTCGGCGAAGCTGGGACCATCGCCTCCACTCCGTGCATGGTCAATGCCGTCTGCGACGCGCTTTCCTCGCTGGGAGTTCGCCATATTGACATGCCGCTGAAGCCCGAGCGGGTCTGGAAGGCCATCACCAGCGCTCAAAGCGGCGGGATGGAACCGCTACCTCCCGAACTGTCATCCCGAGCGAAGCGAAACAGTTCGGAGAAAGCCAGCAAGTCATCCACCCGGAGGCGTCCATGATCCCGGCCAACTTCGACTACGAATCGCCACGCACCCTGAGCGAAGCGCTCGACCTCCTCGCCTCGCGCGAGGACGCCAAAGTGCTCGCCGGCGGCCACAGCCTGCTGCCCGCCATGAAGCTGCGCCTGGCGCAGCCCTCCATGCTGGTGGACATCGGCCGCATCGGAGGTCTCGCGTACATCCGCGAGTCCGGGGACCAGATCCTCATCGGCGCCATGACCACCCACGGGGAAGTCGCCGCTTCGAAACTCCTGCTGCGTTCCTCGCCTCTATTAGCCCAGACCGCCACCGAGATCGGCGATACCCAGGTACGCAATCGCGGCACCATCGGAGGCTCGCTGGCCCAGGCCCATCCCTCCGCCGACTATCCCGCGGCTGTCCTCGCGCTTGATGCCGAACTTGTCGTGCACAGCCGGAAAGGCGAGCGCGTCATCCCGGCCACCAAGTTCTTTACCGGAATGTTCTCCACCCAGTTGCACAACGACGAAATCCTCACCGAGATTCGCGTGCCCAGAACCCCGGGCGAAGGGACCGCCTACAAGAAGTTCCACCACCCGGCTTCGGGCTACGCGGTAGTCGGGATTGCTGTCCGCTTGAAGATGTCCGGAGGAAAGATTGACAACGCCGTGGTCGGGATTACCGGCGTCTCCGAGATCGCCTATCGGGCCACCAAGGTGGAGAACGCCCTACGCGGCAAACCCACAACCGCTTTCGCTGACGCCGCCACCCACGCGGCCGACGGCGTCGAAGTCCTGGGCGATTACTTCGCTTCCACCGAATACCGCCAGCACCTGGCTGAGGTCATGACCCGCCGCGCCCTGGCGCAAGCCGCAGGAGGCAAGCGCTGAGACGAGTCAAACATGCTTGGTAGTGCGGCCCGGCCGTGCTACGCTGTCCCGCATGTCGCGACTCATGCTGGGGATCATCGCGGGCCTGGTGTTTGGGCTGCTCGACATTCTCCTGATGCTGCCCTTGAGCTTCCCCGACAAGCGGTCTGCGCTCGCGGGAGCCTTTATCAACCGCTTTTCCATCGGATTCGTCATTGGAGCAGTGCAGCTGGGTTGGCCGGGCTGGGCGGTAGGGCTGTTCATCGGCCTGTTGCTGAGCCTGGCTGACGCGATCATTACCAAGTCTTACGCACCCATCCTCGGCCTGGGAGCAGTAGGCGGTGCTCTCGTCGGTTTTCTCGTCCAGCGGTTCGGGCACTAGAATTCAAGGTGTGCTGCCCGTGCTAGAAGCCAGCACCTTCACCTCGCGCACACTCTGATTACTGACGAAGATTTGAGTGTTAACAAACGGGGCACGCTCACGCGTGCCCCGAAGGCTGATGCCTGACGACTGTTTCTAAGGCGCTTCGATCAACTCCATTTTTCCATCCCGCGTGCGGTGCAACACCATTACCTTGCCCTTGGGGTCGCGGAAGACGAAGACGTCGCGGTCGCGGAAGTGGGCTTCCTTGATGGCTTCCTCCAGGGTCATGGGACGCAAGGCTACGGCATCGTCGGAGTGTACCAGGTGGACCTCAGTCGTTTTGGCGACCGCGGGAAACTTGTGCACCACAATGGGCACGGCAGTGTCTTCACTGATGCCGACCGCGGTCTGAAGTTCCTCCTGGCCTGCATTGCCGTTGAACTTGCGTCCCGCCTGGCGCTTCTTGGTGCGCCAGCGGGTCTTGTACTTGACAGCCTGTTTCTCCAGGTGTTCGAGGGCCTGGTTCACCGCCGATTTCATGTCACCCGCTTGCGCGAGCCCGACAATGGGCCCGTTGCGCGGGCTGATGGTGATCTCGGCCTTGTGGCGGTGCTTCTCTACGGCGAGGATCACCTTGGTTTCAAACTTATCGGATAAGATTTTGCGGATTTTGTTGAGGCCGGTTTCTACTTCCTTGCGGATGGCGGGAGTGATTTCGTACTGCCTTCCGGTGTATTCCACGTTCATTGTGCGCCCTCCAAAAAGTTCGTTCACTGCTGGGCACAACCGGTGTTGCTACTTCTTCACTCTGCGCTGGTGGGTGCTCGGGATGCGCATGTCTTCCCGGTACTTCGCAACCGTGCGGCGAGTGACCTGGATACCCTGCGACTGGAGGATGCGGGTGATCTGCTCGTCGGTCAACGGCCGGGCGGGATCTTCTTCCTCGATGAGTTTCTTGACCCGGCGCTTGAGGATAAGCAACGAGGTGTTGCTGCCCTCGGGGCCGTTCACGCTCTCGCTGAAGAAGTAACGCAGTTCGAATACGCCCTGCGGGGTGTGGGCGTACTTGTTGGCCACCGCTCGGGAAACGGTGGAAGGATGCACGCCGATTTCTTCGGCCACCTCCTTGATCATCATGGGCAGCAGGTAGTCAATGCCTCGTTCCAGGAAATCCTGCTGGCGTGCCACGATGGAGTAGCAGACCTTCATGATGGTCTGCTTGCGTTGTTCGATGTTCTTGATGAGCTGGATGGCGGACTTGTAACGTTCTTTGACGTAGTTGCGGGTGTCTTTATCCTGGGTGTCGCGGCTCAGCAGGCGCTTGTAAGCGGGATTCAAGCGGAGCTGCGGGACATCCTCCTCGTTCATGATGACCAGCCACTCATCGCCGTGCTTGACGAACGCGACATCGGGCTCGATGAGGCGGGGCTGGACCTTGTTGTAGCGCAGGCCGGGACGGGGATCGAGGGTCCGGATGTACTCCAGGGCTTGCTGCACCGCCTCGATCGGGCGCCCGATGGCTTTGCCAATTTCCTTGTGCTGCTTGAGCTGCAAGGCGTGCAGGTGGTGGTCCACGACGGCGACGGCATCGGCAAGCACTTGGGCGGTGCCGTTGCCGTTCTTGTGCTCCGCGAGGTGCTGCTGATGATAGCGCAGCTGGTAGAGCAGGCATTCGCGCAGGTCGCGGCAGCCGACTCCGGACGGATCCATCTGCCGGACCAGTTCGATGGCTTCGTGCAGCTCGCCGAGATTGAAGCTGGGCTGAAATGTTGGGTGCGGAGCCACCGCAGGTACCGGTTCGGGTGGCGGCTCTGGGGCAGGCGGTTCAGCGATGGCTGCCTCCATGGCAGGCGCGACGGCAGTGGCTGCCGCATGGCCGAAATCTTCTGAAGCTTGGCCGGAGGGACTCCATTCCGTAGATGGCACAGGTTCGGCCAGGGCGTCATCCACGTCGGTGGTTAGGCCGAGCGCGGCAGCTGCCTTGACCACGCCCTCCGCGATGGCCGCGTCCACCTCAGGAGGAGCAGGTGGCGCCACGCCCAGCAACTCTTCGTCGCTGGCGATCAGGTATCCATCTTCGCTCAGGTTGCCAATGATCAACTCGGCAGCCTCGCGCACTGGCGGTCTTACCGGGAGCGCTCCCAGTTGCCAGGTCAGGTGGTCAGTCAGGTTGCTGGGCTTGGAGAGAAAGTTTTCGAACGAAGGCCGCTCGATCTCCTCCATCTCACCCGGGCTGCGATAGCCAGGGTCGAGGTAGTCCTGGAAAAACGAGCCGAAATCAATTTCCTCGAAGGGATCTTTCTTTTCGACGGCAGCGATCGGGTTTTCTTCGGGGGTTGCGGCGGGACGGTCGCGGTCTTCTTCCTTGCGGTCAACGTCATCCAGCAGAGGAACGGAGTCTTCCAGCTCTTCCAGTACCGGGTTCTCCACCATTTCGGCGGTAATCATGTCCCGCAGCTCAAGCTTGTTGAGCGCCAGGACGCTGACCATCTGGACCAGGCCCGGGGTCAGGATCTGTCTCTGCGAAACTCTCAGCTGCAACTTGGGCTGCAACAAAACCATAGTCGTTGGTCGCTAGTCGTTGGTCGTTGGCCTGCAATCTCGTCACCCAAACCAGTTGGCTAACGACCAAGGCCCAACAACCAACGACTGATCTCTTTCACCGCTCAGTCGTTCGTCATTCGCCATTCGTCATCGGCGACTTGCCAAGGACCAACGACCGGCGACTAACGACTGATTTCCTACACCAGCGAGAAACTCTCGCCCAGGTATACCCTCCGCACCTCAGGGTCGCTGCCTAACTGCTCCGGCGTCCCCTGACGGAAGATGCGCCCTTCATTAATGATGTACGCGCGGTCTGTGACCGAAAGCGTCTCGCGCACGTTGTGATCGGTGATCAGCACCCCGATGCCGCCCGCCTTCAGATCGCTGATGATCTTCTGCAAGTCAAGCACGGCAATGGGGTCGATCCCGGAAAACGGTTCATCCAGCAAAATAAAGGTGGGGTTGATGCACAGGGCGCGGGCAATCTCCACCCGCCGCCGCTCCCCCCCGGATAGGGCGTACCCGCGATTCAGGCGGATATGCTCCAGCCCCAACTGATCGATCAGCTTCTCCATCTTCTCCCGGCGCTCATGCCAGGACAGAGGTTGCGCCTCCAGCACCGCCAGGACATTCTCCTCGACGGTCAGCTTGCGAAACACCGAAGCCTCTTGAGGGAGATAACTGATGCCGTACTGGCGGGCCCGCAGATACATGGGCACGTCGGTAATGTCCTCGTCGTCGATGAGGACCCGGCCTGTGTCGGGGGGTATCAGGCCCACAATGGCGTAGAAGGAGGTAGTCTTGCCGGCGCCGTTAGGTCCAAGTAAACCAACGACTTCGCCCTGCTGCACGCGGAGGCTGACCCCGTTTACAACCCGGCGGCCGCGATAGGACTTGCCGATTTCGTCGGTCGCCAGCGTGCGCATTTAACGTGCCACTCGCGTGTGTGTAACTGTGGGGGATGAGGAGTCGCCTTCAACCAGAACCCTATCATCGTGCCTAAAGAAAGTCAACGAAACCCCGGTAATCTTGCCCCGTTCGGCATCAAAAATGCTAGGCGGTCCGCCCGTCATGACGAACTGGTCGCTGGCAGCGGTATAAACCAGCTGATCCCCCGTCGCCCGGCGGGTGGGCTGAACTACCACGACCTGGCCTTGCGCCACCATGTGGTCGATCCTTCCTGGCCCCGCAACTCCCTGATCTTGAGGTGCTTGCGTGCGAGCTTGGAGAAAGACGTCCGCCTGGCGGGAGGTTATGGTCACATCGGACCCTTCGGCCCGTACCCCGCCTTCGAAGTGTGCCTTACGTTCGCTATCCGTGTAGGTCAGACGGGCCGAGGTGATGGTAGTCGGCGTCGTCTTGCCGTCCTTCCCGGTCTGGACCAACACGGTGGAGACGGGGTGCCCCGGTGACTCCTGGGCCACAACCGACCGATGGTCGCGGTCGAACTGGATGGAAGGCGCCTCGACGATGTTGGCATCTTGCCAAAGGCGGGCATCGCCGGTGTAGAGCGCGACCGCGGGCGTGCGGTGGGCAGTCATATTACGGGCGGTGACGTGGATGGGGGCTGACGAGGCCAGCAGCGCGCCGCCGGGTTGCGGCTTCAAGTCGCTGTAGGTGCTCTTGACGTCGCCATCGGCGAAAGCATCACCCGTAGCGCGGTTCAGGCGCATGGTACGGGAGGTGGTGGTCATGCCGCCTTCTGTCACCCGGGGCGAACCGGTCATCACCAGCATCAGGTCGGCGGGCGTGTAGCGACCGCGGTCGGCCCAGGCCTTGCGGTCACCATCTACGTAGGCGACGTTGCCCTGCTGCACGATGGACTCAATGCCATGTCCTTGGCGAAAGGCGACGTCGAGCGTCTGGCTGGTGCTGACACGGTCGGGCTGACCGGCAGTGCTGGTGACGATACGGGCGTCGGGCGCACCATGGATGGAGCTGAGCTGTCCCAGGGCATCGAAGTGGGCCTCGAACTTGCCGGCGGTGACCAGCGTTTGCTGGGTCACGCCGGGCCCGATGGGGCGGATGGCGATCTGCGCCGCGGCCGAGGTTTCCGCACGCTGAAGGTGGCGGCCTGCGGCCAGGAAGAAGTCCACGATCGGGGCGTTGAGCTCGAGGTCCTGGGCGCTGGCTGAGGGCGAACTCGGCGGCTGATGCTGTAGCAGCTTGACGTTCTCCTCGGCGTGCACCTTGGAGACCAGGTTCTTGCCGGTGAAGTCCATCACCACGCGTCCCGCGTCGCCCTGTATCGGCTGGTTGCTGGAGGTCTCGATGTGGACGTCGCCGGTGAAGATAGCAGTGCGCAGAGTGTCGCGCGGCTGCTGCTGCATGAAGAGTTCCAGCTGCTGGGAGCGGGCGTGCGACGGTTGTGGACCCTGCGAATCAATCTGCACATTGCCTTTGGCCAGGAGGTGATCCAGGGTGTTATCGGGACGCAGGAACAGCGTCGCCTGATCCGCCTGTGAGCGTTGCGTTGCACTCTGCAGGCGCGGCTGCTCGAGCACCACGGCACGCGGAGTCTTGGTGATGCTGCCGTGTGTCGCCGTCAAGTTCGACGGAGCCGATCCGGTGAAGTTGATGTTCACCTGCGACTGCAAGGTGAGCACGTTGGTTTTGGCCACGTAGTTCACGCCTACGGCCGTTCCGTTGGCCTCCGGGATGCGGAACTCGGCTTTCTCCTTGGTGTAGGCGTTGCCGGATTTCTGGTTGAAGACCAGGCCGCTGGTCTTGAGGTGAATGGGATTCTTCAGCTCCTTGGGCGGAGACTGGTCGGGGTTGCTGATGCCTTCGGGATTGGCTTCGAGGTCAATCTGGACTTCGCCCTGGGCGGTGACGTCTCCAGTTTGCGGGTTGTAGGTAAAGTCGTCGCCGTAGATCTGGTCAAAGCGGCTGGAATCGCGTCCGTACAGCGTGATGGCCACATCGTGCAGCTCGGTAATTCCGCCCTGCTTCAACTGGATGGCTTTGCTGGCCTGCACCTTGAAGAGGGTGCGTCCTTCTTCGGAGCGGGAGACGGTGAAGCCCTGCGCGGTCTGCTGGATCTCGATGCCCAGCTTGCCCGGGACGTCCTTGAGCGCGTTGCGCACCCGCCAGCGCGCATAAAAATAGGTTCCCGCAACCACCAGCACAGCGGCAATGGCGACTATGGCAAACCAGCGGCGAAGGCGGGAGACCAGGAGAGGCATCTGCTCCCAGTTTACTTCTTTCCGGGGTCGAGTAATACGAGTCTCGAGGGTGCCCCGTCCTTGTCTCTCCGTTCTTTGGAGAGACAGGGCGGGGGTGTTCACCGGTTCACAGCGCCGCCTGGGACTTGTGTATATTCTGTCACTCGTGCCCTGGGGACTGAACGGTTTCAAGAGACGCCATCTGCACTTCCTTGTATGAATGAGGGTGCCCCGTCCTTGTCTCTCCGTTCTGTGGAGAGACAGGGCGGGGGTGTTCACCGGTCACAGCGCCGCGCGGGACTTGTGTATATCCTGCCACCCGTGCCCTGGGGACTGAAGCGGTTTCAAGAAACACGCAATCTGCACTTCATTACCTTCAGTTGCTACCACCGCGCTCCCCTGCTGGCGACTCCAGAGGCCCGCCGCATCTTCGAGCAGAATCTGGAGCGCAACCAAGCGAAGGGCACTGACCATGGACAAAAGTAAGGGGGGTCACTCGACAATAGCGCGCCTTGGGCAGCCGGCATTGCAGTAAAATCAAAGCTTGAGGAGCCTAGAAATGGCCACGTACGAGCGTGGTGACTACGTCAAGATAGAGTTCCCCGACGAAACTACTGGAATCGGCGAGTGGATGTGGGTGCGAGTTCAGCGGTGCGATGACGAAAAGAGGCTTGTGTTCGGGACGCTCGACAATGAACCAGTCAGTGACTACGGGGAGAAAGTCAGGCTGGGAACCGAACTAGCGGTTAGCTACGCTCAAGTCCGTGAGCACAAGAAGGCTTCTGATCTCAGATCCAAGAATTGAGCTGCGTTCGGCACCCTCCCATAATGACCAGTTGGTTTCATGCTTGACGCCGTCATGAACTAACGACACTATAGCAGCAGAGAAACTCATTCATACGATGACGACTGCTCCAGTGCGTCCTGCGGGGCGAGCGCCCTCACGCCCTGCTGCTCAGGTGTCTGCAGCGATGGGCCGCGTGAAGAGCCGGAATACCGAGCCGGAGAAGATCTTCGGCAAGGCTCTCCGACGAGCTGGGCTTCGCTCATTCCGCATCTGCGACACCAATCTCCCCGGCAAGCCAGACTTCGTCATACCCAGCAAAGGGCTTGCGATTTTCATGGACGGGGACTTCTGGCATGGCCATCAATATCGAGCCAGGGGGTTTGAGTCGTTGCAGAACAAGTATTTGTCCGACAGCGGCAATGCGGGGAATCCCCGAAGATGACTTCCTCACGCAAAAGGCGCAGCCCGGGGACCTTGAAGGACGCCATCCCGGGCTTGATCACTAACAACCTCGAGGGTTTCGAAATGCCCAGATTGGACCACAGAAGTCGAACACACAGTGTTGAAATTACAGAACGCGAGCTTAGACATCTGTTACAGCTGCTGGCGCAAGATGTAGGAACCGCGGAGGTGGGCGGAAACCCTTCGCAAAAAACGGTACTCCGCCTGCAGGACAAGCTGGTGGGTATTTCGATCCTCATCGACTTAGCACGACGCGAACGGAGCAGGCTTGGCCGCGTAAAGCGAGCCACCGTGACTTGCACCGCCATCACACCTGCCTGACTCCAGGTACGCTCGGGTGGGTGAAGGGCAGAGGAGCGTGCACCTTGTCTTGGCGAGGCACGCAAACGTGGGAGCTTCTCGATGACAAGATAGCTTGTCGGAATTAGCGCAGCAAATGAACAAGGTCACATTTTTCAAAGTCGGTGAAACCTATACGAATGACCAGATTCGATTCTCCCTCGATTTGGAGAACCTTGGTGGAATCCGGCCTTCTTTGGATTCCAGCCGCAATATCAGACACGTCGCGATCATGACCGCTGCCGAGGATTCAGGTAAGCTCCTGAGTGAGAATCCATACCATGACAGGATCGAAGGAAGCATTCTCATTTACACGGCGCAGGGCCGAGAAGGAGACCAGGCACTAGCTGGTCGGAACAAACGGCTCGTAGAGCAGTATGCAGTTCCGACGCCGTTCTTTGGATTCACCAATATTGGGCGACAAACGTACAGGTTCCTCGGTCTGCTGGAACTGCTGCGTCACTATCAGGAAAACCAAGCCGATACGAAAGGAACTCTGCGGAAGGTGTGGTTATTCGAATTTCGCATCCACGACCAGCCCGAGGTCGTTCCCATCGAAGATGCACCATCCATTTCCGCATCGCTTCTGGCTGAGTCGCGCCGGAACGATCCCCTGGCCGCCTTAGAGCGTGAAGTGGCACCTCTTCCGCAAGGTCGTGAGGAAGAAGGACCGACACCAGTGGATCTCGAAGCTGTGCGAGTGCGGCTCTTCCAGTTCACACCATACGACTTCGAACACTTCATCAAGCTCGTACTCGAACGGAGTGGATTCGTGAAGGTCTCTGTCACGCGAGTCTCAGGAGACGGAGGAATAGATGTGAACGCCTATGTGGACGAGCAGAATGAGTTCTTCGCCGGAACTCACGTCCAGGCCCAAGTGAAGAGGTGGCGTCACGCGGTCGGTAGCCCTGAAATCAACAACTTCAGGGGGGCTTTGAGCACGACGGCCAAAGGCGTATTCGTTACGACCAGCCACTTCACGCGAGCGGCCTTCGCTGAAGCGCGGCACGAATCGAAGCCTTCTATTGCGCTCGTAGACGGAGACAAGCTCGCTGGCATCGTTATTCGCAATGGTATTCCAACCAACTAGAGAGGGAGGCGCACGCAATTCGCTCAATCCCAACCTCTGAAGGTGATGCGACCGCCAGCAATCTTCTGGGTTCTGGATAGCTTCGATTCTGGACAAGGCGAGGGGCCGCTCCGGCGGGGTTGTCGAACAACACTTGGTAGGTGCGAAGCTGCAGCGCAGATACCCAGGAATGGAGGTTCCTAACCACCCGGGACATGCGGCTGACGCGCCGACACGCCGTTCGGGTGACTTCCCACTGAGAGACGTTAGCTATCACGTGACAGCCACCGACGGCAAGGAAGCGGTGGCGCGATGCAAGCAGAATGTTGAAACAGGGGTCCATCCTGTTCTATTGGTTCCCAAACGCTATATCGAAAAGGCGACCATCTATGCGGACATTGCCGGCATAGGCGATCGCGTCTCAGTTCTCTCGATTGAAGACTTCATCACCCAAAACGTGATCGAAATGTCTACCCAGCAGCAGCAAGACTTCTTCTCAACCCTCAGGGCGATAGTTGACGAATACAATCGACGGCTTGAGCAGGTGGAGACAGATATGTCTTTGAAGATCGAATTATTCTAGGATGGCGGGTGATCCGGCCCAGGGGTTGGCCCACACCAACTCCCAGCTCTTAACTCTGTCAAGCCCCCCAAACCCACCCAATTCTCCCCAACCCCCTCATTCCGCGCGGAATATAAACTCCCCGCCCATGTCCCATTCTCCCCACCCAACCTGCCATACTGGAAATAAGGGGCCGTGTACCCGGTCGCCTGCCTCTTGGTAGCCGACAGCTAGTGGCTGGCTGCTAGGGTACCGAGTGCTAAGTGCCGTGTTTCCAAGATATTGTGCAAGCCCTTTGGATTCATTGATTTTGCATGTGATGGCGCCCTAAATCCATGATTCCAAAAGATCGGGGGGAGGGGGGGTGCCCGGGACGGTACAGACCGGGCACATGCCTGACAGAATGAACCGGGGACATTCCTGACACTGCAACGCATGGCGGGTGCGAGGTACAACCTGGCACATGCCATGGAGAGCGAGCAGTGTGATGGAAGAGAAGGTCCGGTTCGTTGTTGACTATGAACGGGATGAGCAGACGATGACGGAGTTGTGTGAGCGCTACGGGATCGCGCGCGAGACCGGGTATGTGTGGCTACGGCGGTAT
>JAIQFP010000011.1:0-2500 GCA_020073165.1 Terriglobia bacterium
AACCCTTGGAACCTTCTACAGCTCCAGGATGCGATGAGCCGACATCGAGGTGCCAAACCGGAGCGTCGATATGAACTCTTGGCTCCGATCAGCCTGTTATCCCCGGCGTACCTTTTATCCGTTGAGCGATGGCCCTTCCATGCAGAACCACCGGATCACTAAAGCCTACTTTCGTACCTGCTCGTCTTGTAGGACTCGCAGTCAACCACGCTTATGCTTTTGCACTCGTCGGCTGATTTCCAAACAGCCTGAGCGTAGCTTCGCGCGCCTCCGTTACTGTTTAGGAGGCGACCGCCCCAGTCAAACTACCCGCCTTACTATGTCCCTCTCCCGGTTTACGGGAGTAGGTTAGAACCACAGATCTCGCAGGGTGGTATCTCACCGTTGGCTCCTCCAAGCCCGAGAGCCTGGAATCAAAGCCTCCCACCTATCCTGCGCAGCAAGGGCCATAGTTCATAGTAAAGGTGTAGTAAAGGTGCACGGGGTCTTTCCGTCTAGTTGCGGGCAACCGGCATCTTCACCGGCACTACAAGTTCGCCGTGTCGCTCATTAAGACAGTCGCACTTTCGTTACGCCATTCGTGCAGGTCGGAACTTACCCGACAAGGAATTTCGCTACCTTAGGACCGTTATAGTTACGGCCGCCGTTCACTGGGGCTTCAGTTCGAAGCTTTGCCTTGCGGCTAACCTCTCCCTTTAACCTTCCAGCACCGGGCAGGCGTCAGCCCCTATACGTCGTTTTCGACTTTGCAGAGACCTGTGTTTTTGTTAAACAGTCGCAGTGCGCATTTCTCTGCGGCCTCTTCGGGCTTTAACACCCTAGTGAGGCGACCCTTCTCCCGAAGTTACGGGTCTAATTTGCCGAGTTCCTTAACAAGCGTTCTCACGAGCGCCTTTGGATATTCTCCTCGTCTACCTGTGTCGGTTTGAGGTACGGTTCCCTTACGTTCTCCTTAGAGGTTTTTCTTGGCAGCGTGGAATCGGCAGCTTTCCCCCATACGGGGTACTGCTTTGCGTCTCAGTGATAACTCCCTGGCGGATTTGCCTACCAGAGACACCTTACACGCATCGACCGTCATAGCCATAGGACGGCCTGCTTATCCTCCTGCGTCACCCCATCGTGATAACGAACACAAGGGAGGTCCGGAATGTTAACCGGAAATCCATCGGCTACGCCTTTCGGCCTCGCCTTAGGTACCGCCTGACCCTGAGCGGATTAACCTTTCTCAGGAAACCTTAGACTTTCGGCGCGGAGGGTTCCCACCTCCGTTATCGCTACTTATGCCGGCAGGGTCTCTTCTCAACCGTCAACCAGTCTTTTCAGTCTAGCTTCAAACTGTTGAGAATGCTCTCCTACCACGCACCCCAATGAAGGGATGCATTCGCTGCTTCGGTACCAAGCTTGAGCCCCGTTAAATTGTCGGCACCGGACCGCTTGACCAGTGAGCTATTACGCTTTCTTTAAAGGATGGCTGCTTCTAAGCCAACCTCCTGGCTGTCTGGGCGTTCCGACTTCCTTTCCCACTTAGCTTGGATTTGGGGACCTTAGCAGGCGATCTGGACTGTTTTCCTCTCGACGACGAAGCTTAGCCCCCGCCGTCTGACTCCCGTGTTGGTTGTTCTATGGCATTCGAAGTTTGATTGGATTCTGTAAGCTGGAAAGCCCCATAGTCCATTCAGTTCTCTACCACCACGACAAATCACACGAGGCTAGCCCTAAAGCTATTTCGGAGAGAACGAGCTATCACGGAATTTGATTAGCCTTTCACCCCTACCCTCAGCTCATCGGAGCTTTTTTCAACAAACACCCGTTCGGCCCTCCAGTAGGTTTTACCCTACTTTCAGCCTGGCCAAGGGTAGATCATCCCGCTTCGCGTCTATTCCTGCCAACTTTGTCGCCCTATTAGGACTCGCTTTCGCTGCGGCTCGCTTACGCTTAACCTTGCTGACAAGAATAACTAGCCGGCTCATTATGCAATAGGCACGCGGTCAGACAATTTCCACTTGCGTGGACATAGTCCTCCCACCGTTTGTAGGCACACGGTTTCAGGTACTATTTCACTCCCCTCGCAGGGGTTCTTTTCACCTTTCCCTCACGGTACTGGTTCACTATCGGTCAGAAGAACGTATTTAGCCTTACGGGATGGTCCCCGTAGCTTCCCGCAGGGTTTCTCGTGCCCCGCGGTACTCAGGTATCTGCTTCGAGTCCGGTTCGTTTTCGCCTACGTGGCTATCACACTCTGTGGCTCCTCTTTCCAGAGGACTTCGACTAACGACCGGATTGGTAACTCTACTGTTGCAGACCCTACAACCCCTGTCACACCCGAGGGTGGAACAGGTTTAGGCTCTTGCGATTTCGCTCGCCACTACTTTCGCAATCGAGGTTTCTTTCTTTTCCTCCAGGTACTGAGATGGTTCACTTCCCTGGGTTTGCTCGTGCCCGACTATGGATTCATCGGGCCGTACGGAGGTTTTACCCCCGTGGGTTTCCCCATTCGGAA
>JAIQFP010000011.1:7500-131259 GCA_020073165.1 Terriglobia bacterium
TTTTGTCAGAGCCGCTCGCGACGGCTTGGCCGCGGATCTCAGGCAGGGGACGCCGGTGCTACTTGTTCGATGGGCTGTACGTTCCTATTGCTCCCGCGTAATCCGGATGAATTCTTCCATCTGCTTCAGATAGTCCTCAAGCGCTTTGCGGCCGGCGGGGGTCAAGCGGTACTCCGTCCGCGGAACGCGCCCCTCGAAGAACTTGGTGCAGCGGATGTAGTCGGCGTCTTCCAGTTTGCGGGCGTGAACGCTCAGGTTCCCGTCGGTGGTTTTGAGCAGGTGCTTGAGATCGTTAAAGCTCAACGACTCGTTGGTGGCCAGCGCGCTGACGATGCCCAGGCGCATGCGTTCGTGGATCATCCGATCGAGCTCCGGCAACTCCGCCGCCGGAACTGGCTGCGCTCTTCGCACCGGGGCCGTTTCCTCGGGCCGATGGGTTGCTCGATCTCGCATCGCCGGCCTACCCACCGTGCCTCCTTGCGATCAGAACTCCGAAGATCGAGTGGAGCCCGCCAAATCCCGCCGCCATGAAGATGTTGCCCCAGGCCGCAGGCGCCAGCAGCGCCAGCACACCGGTTCCCATGAAGCAAACTCCCATCACCGGGACGAGGCTGACTGAAAATGCGCCTCCCGTAGTTACTCCGGCGCCATAGAGCAGCAACCACACGGCCGGCAGGATACGGACCAGGCCTGCGCCATAGAGCACGGGTGTCAGCAGCGCGCCGACCGCGATCGGAGGCAAGAAGGCGACGGCGAACTTCCGGGCCGGCCCGCTGATGAGCGGCGATCCTGCCCGCTGAGCTTTGCGCTGGGCAGCCACCACTGCGATGGCAGAGGCGATGGCCGCGTCTGCCAGCCACACCTGCAGCCACATCGAAGAAGAGGCTTGGCGCGCGGCGATCCAAGCGGTCGCAAAGGCAGTGGCACCCATCGCCACCTGCCCCCAACCCGGCACGGCGGTGAACGCCGAGGAACGTTCCATGGTCTCGCGTATGAAACGCAGGTCGTCGATGGCACCCGCAGGCGCAGAGTGGCCATGTCTGGGGCGACGACGTGGGCGATGGGGCCTGGACTCCAGCATGGTGGCCAGGATACCCGCGCGAACTATATCTGTCAAGTACTTTGCACTACAGACCGACAACGGCCACCGAGACACAAAGGGATGAGGACGCGCTCTGATTTACACT
Organism: Terriglobia bacterium; assembly: GCA_020073165.1. Classification (GTDB taxonomy): domain Bacteria; phylum Acidobacteriota; class Terriglobia; order Terriglobales; family Acidobacteriaceae; genus JAIQET01. The sequence goes on from JAIQFP010000011.1 coordinate 8,688, forward strand.
TTTTCCCAATGGCCGAACTGGGCAGAATGCTGCTGTTTTTCGGTGCAATCCTGGTCGTAGTCGGACTGGTGCTTATCCTGTTTGGCCGCACCAATCTTCCTCTGGGCCGCCTTCCGGGCGACATCATCTATCGCGGCAAGAACACCACGATCTATTTCCCAATTGTGACGTCCATAATTCTCAGCGTGGTGCTTTCGGTGGTGCTGTATGTGATCAGCCGCCTGCGGCGCTAGCACCTGGCACTTGGCGAATTAAGGGAAATTTCGGCAATGCCGGTCAAGTATCGAATACCGATTCGGGGCGCTCCGGATGAAGATCACTTCACAGCGTTTGCGAGCGGGCGAGCCTGACGGTACACTGAGTGACTGCTTTCGAAGTCCTACCGGTGAATGACCAAACTGTCCAAATACCGTGTGCTCATCGCCGGTATTCTGTCGCCGCTGGCAGCCCTTTTCTTGTATGTGGTCGTCTATGCGACCCTGAGCCGGTTCAGTGCCGATCTTGAAAAGGATTGGCTCTTTCGTCTCTCCCTTTCGACTCTCGCGATGACGGTGCCCTTTGTCGTCACCCTCGCCCTCGCCATAAGGGACCGCTGCCGGCACGCGCTTTCCCTGTCCGCGAAAGTAGGTCTCACCCTCGCGATTCTCTCGCTGGGTCTCGCTTGGAAGCCGGTGAGCGACGGCATCACCCGCTCGAAGCAGTCCCGCAACCTGGCGATGCGGGACGTGCCCGCGCCGCCCTTCGAGACCCTGGATCTTCTCGGGAAGACCCAGCGCCTGGGAGATCAGAAGGGCAAGGTCGTGCTTGTCAATATCTGGGCGACCTGGTGCGGGCCCTGCCGGGAGGAGATGCCGAAACTTGACCGGTTATACCAACAGCGGAAGGCGCAGGGCTTCATTGTGTTCGGGCTGTCGGACGAAGACGCCGATCGGCAACGGAAATATGTGGCACAGGTCCCGGTGAGTTACCCCCTTCTCACGATCAGTGGGAGCGTCCCCAACTTCTATCGAGACATAGCGCGTTACCCGGCGATTTTTCTGATCGATCGTCGGGGACGACTGCAGCCTGCGCCGGGTCCGGACCAACCTTTCGAGAAGGTTGAGGCAGCCGTGGATGGCCTCCTCAACAGCGGCTCTTATTAATCCAACGAGCTGACCATCCTCGATAAACGGCAGCGCGCTCCAGGGGCTAAATGCCGAGTGCTAGATGTAAGTGCCGTCTGCGGTAAACTGCCCCCCAATGTCCTCCGCCGACCAACTCGACTTCAGTTTCAAGCTGCCCGGCCGTCGCATCTGGACGGTGCGCGAGTTGGTCACAGCGGTCCGCACCCACATCGAGCGCGAGTACTCCGACGCTTGGGTGGAAGGCGAGATCTCCAATTTCCGCGCCCATGATTCGGGACATCTCTACTTCACACTCAAAGATCAGAACTCGCAAATCCGTATTGTGATGTTCCGCTCATCGGCACGCCTGCTGCGGTTTCGTCCCGAAGACGGCATGCAGGTGGTGGTGCGGGGCCGTGTGACCATTTACGAGGACCGTGGCGAACTGCAGATTTCGGCTGAGTATCTGGAACCCAAGGGTGCGGGCGCGCTGCAAATCGCGTTTGAGCAGCTCAAAGCCAAGCTGGAAGCCGAGGGTCTGTTCGACACTGCCCGCAAAAAGCCGATCCCCACTCTGCCTCGCCGCATCGGCATCGTCACCTCTCCGCAAGCCGCGGCGCTGCGCGACATTCTGAATATTCTGCACCGCCGGCATCACACCGCGAACATCCTGATCTTTCCCGCCCAGGTGCAGGGGGAAGCGGCGCCGCTCGAAGTGAGCGCCGGGGTTCGTTACTTCAACAAGGCGCGCACTGTGGATGTCATTATCGTGGCGCGTGGCGGAGGTTCTGCCGAGGACCTGGCGGCCTTCAACCACGAAGCTCTGGCACGGGCGATTGCCGAATCTCATATCCCGATCATCTCAGCCGTGGGCCACGAAACCGACTTCACCATTCTGGATTTCGTCGCGGATCTGCGCGCGCCTACGCCCTCGGCTGCCGCGGAGTTAGTGATCCGCTCTCGCGAGGAAATCGAGGAGCAAGCTGAAGGCTTGCACCAACGCCTGGCCCGCGCTATGCGTTACCGGCTGCTCATGGGGCGGCAAGCGCTGACCGAACTCGCCCAGCATGGCGCGTTCGCCCGCATGATGGAGGCCATCCACCAGCGACAGCAGAAGCTCGACGACTTGCTCTACCGGTTGGAGCGGGCGGAGCGTCAGAAATTGGAGCAGCATCGCAGGCGTTGGGAGATGGCAGCCGCCGCGGTGCGTCACTATGATGTCCGCCGCCGGCTGGCCGGCATTCGCCAGGAACTCGCCGCGCGCGTCGCTGCGCTCGCCGCCGCCATGAAGACCCGGCTGCTCGAACGAAAGTCGCGCCTTGACCAGCTTGCCGGCCAGATCGAAGCCCTATCTCCCGTCGCCATCCTGGAGCGCGGTTACGCCCTGGTATTTGATTCCTCAGGGAAGCTCTTGAAGGATGCGGTGCGGGTGAAAGCCGGGGACGAAATCTCCGCCCGCCTGGCGCATGGTGGGCTGACCGCCACGGTGAAGAAACGAACGACCTAGGGACCGCCCGGTGCTAATCACGCTGGCCGACGGCCGCGGACTCGTCCCTTCCGTAACCGCTTGTGCGCCCAAATACTGGATTACAATGGGGCTAGCGGTCGAGCAAGTCGGGCCATTTCCTGGAAAGAGGTTTCGGGTTGACGCAGTTCCTAGCGCCGTGGCCACACGTGTCGGTGATCTCCATCATCGATATTCTGCTGGTCGCGGTCGTCATCTACGAGTTCCTGGCCCTGGTAAAGGGCACGCGGGCCGCGCTCATGCTGGTGGGCGTGGTAGCGCTGGCGCTCGCTTTTTATTTCTCCCGCCTGGGTGAGTTGTCCACGCTGAACTGGCTGATCAGCACCCTGCTTCCGTACGCGGTGTTTGCCCTGATCGTGGTCTTCCAGTCCGAGATCCGGCAGGTGCTGGCGCGGCTCGGCCGCAGGCTTACCCTCAGCCGCGGAAGCGCGTCCGAAGGCGACGTGTACGATGACATTGTGCTCGCGGCCAATCTTTTTGCCCAGAACCAGACGGGTGCCCTGATTGTGATCGAGCGCGAAATCGGACTGCGCACCTACATCGAAAGCGGCGTGCCGCTCGATGCGCATCTTTCCTACGACCTGTTGGCCACAGTGTTTCGTCCCAGCGCTCCGCTGCATGACGGCGCCGTGATCATCCAGAGAGACCGCATTGCCGCGGCGGCCTGTTTCCTGCCGCTTTCCATGAACCCGGTTCTGTCCACGCAGCTGGGCACACGCCATCGCGCCGGCATCGGGATCACCGAGGAAACGGATGCCATCGCTGTGATCGTTTCCGAAGAAACCGGAGCCATTAGCCTGGCGGTGGCGGGAAAAATCGAGCGCGACCTCACCGTTGAGCAACTGCGCGAACGTCTGGGCGGACTGTTGCGTCGCTACGTGCCGCCATCGACGCTACCCACGCCGATCACCAACGGGAGCGCCGCCCTCGATACGGAACCCGAGAGCCTGCGGGCCTTGCCACGCACCGCCGACTCCCGCGTGGATTCGGGAGCGAACGACTAGCCATGGCCGACTTCCTCCATCGTTACGTGCTGCACAATCTGGGCCTGAAACTGATCTCGCTGGCGCTGGCCGTGGGTCTGTGGCTGGCGGTAGCGCGCGATCCCATGTCGGAAATTCCCGTCGACGTACCCATTGAATTCCATAACATTCCGGAGAACCTGGAGATCAGTTCTGAACACCTCCCCCAGGCGCAGATCCGTGTGCGCGGGCCGGAGCGCACCATTCACCGGCTGCAGCCATCCGATGTTCACGTGGAGATTGATCTGGCTCATACCGGACCCGGGGAGCGCACCTTTGACCTGACCGGACGCAACATTCACGCGCCGTATGACCTCGAGGTGGTACAGGTGATTCCCGGCCAGCTTCACCTTACTTTTGATACCCGTCTTACCCGCCAGGTGGAGGTCCGGCCGCGCGTGATCGGGACTTTCGCGGGTGGATACCGCATCGAGCGCGTGGTCACAGAGCCGCCAACTGTCACCATCACGGGACCGCAAAAGCGGGTGGAGGCGGTCGAGGCGGCGATCACCGACCCCATTGACGTCAGCGGGACCATGGAGCACGGCACCTTTGTTACGCACGCGTACGTTCCCGATCCTCTGGTCCAGTTAGTGCGCCCAGTTCCCATCCGGGTGACAGTGATTATGGCGAAGCCTTCGGCCGGGAGCACAGGGCACTAGCCCGTAAGCAGGATGACTTTGCAGACGCGACAGCTGTTCGGAACCGATGGCATTCGCGGCGTGGCTGGCGAATTTCCGCTCACTCTGGAAAGCACCTACCTGATCGGACGCGCGCTTGGCCACGATCTGGTGCGTACGAACCGGCAGGCGCGGGCGGTGATCGGCCAGGACACGCGCGAGTCGAGTTCCTGGATCGCCGACCGAGTCACGCTTGGCCTGGCTTCCGCGGGAGTGGAGGTACACAGCGCCGGGATCATTACCACGCCCGGGGTCGCCTACCTGGCGCGCTCCCGGAACTATGCGGCGGGCGTCGTTATCTCGGCGTCGCACAATCCCTGGACCGACAACGGCATCAAAGTGTTTTCCGGCGATGGCTACAAGCTGCCCGATGCGCACGAACTGGCCATCGAGCAGGAAATCTTCGCACTGCTGCAGAACCCCCAGTCCGAGTCAGTTCCGGCCTCGAAACCCGCGCCCAGCCTGCCCGGAGAAGCCAGCCTGCGTCACGCCTATATTGAATGGCTCGCGAGCAATGTGAAAACCGATCTGAGCTGCCTGCGAGTGCTGGTGGATTGCGCCAACGGCGCGGCCACCGCCGAAGCCCCCGAATTGTTCCGCGCCTGCGGCGTGCAGGCGACTTTTCTTAGCGCGGCGCCAGACGGCAAGAATATCAACGAAAATTGCGGCGCGCTGCACGCTGAAACGCTGGCGAAGGCGGTAGCGGCAAAGAAGGGGCAGTTTGACCTGGGTGTGACCTTCGACGGAGATGCCGATCGTGCCCTGTTCAGCGACGCCAACGGCCGGGTGGTCAACGGTGACGCTGTGCTTCTGCTGGCCGCCCGCGATATGCAGGCGCGCGGAGTGCTGGCGGGTGCGACCGTCGTGGCCACCACCATGTCAAACATGGGGCTGGAGATTGCCTTGCGCAATTCCGGCATTCGCATGCTGCGCGCCAACGTGGGCGACAAGTACGTGCTCGAGGACATGCAGAAGAGCGGCGCCACCCTGGGCGGAGAACAATCCGGGCACATCATCTTCCGCGACGGCGAAGCCACCACCGGGGATGGACTGCTCACAGCCTTGCGAGTGATGGAGATCATGGCACGCAGCGGGCGTCCGCTCGCCGACCTGGTGTCTGATCTGAAGGTTTTTCCGCAGATCATTCAGAACATCCGGGTACGGGAGAAAACGCCGTTTGCCCAGGTCCCGGAAATCCAGCGCGCCATCGACGGCGCCCAGCGCGAACTGGACGGTAACGGACGGGTGGTGGTTCGCTACTCCGGGACCGAGGCGCTGGCGAGAGTGATGGTGGAGGCGGAATCAGAAGAAAAGATGCGGCGGATCGCGGGAGTTATTGCCGAGCGCATTAAACAGACGCTGGGGAGCTAACCAAAATGCGTAGGGACGGTCGCCCTTCGGCTTCGCTCATGGCAGGCTCTCGACCGTCCAAGCCAAGTGAAGCTCGACAATTTCGTCCGTGCTCACTGTCCGCTGTGGTTACGTGATAAACGATGCTCCGGCTCACCCCATCCGACCGCGTCTTCATCCTCACCGGAGCCGGGGTGAGCGCGGAAAGCGGCATTCCTACCTTCCGCGGGGCCGGTGGCCTGTGGCGCAACTACCGCATCGAGGAAGTCGCCTCGCCGTACGCGTGGCAACGCGATCCCCGCCTGGTATGGGAGTTCTACTCCATGCGCCGTCGCGTCGCCGGGGAAGCCAAGCCCAATCCTGCCCACCTTGCCCTGGCAAGGCTTGAACAGGCGCTGGGCGACCGTTTCTTCCTCTGCACACAGAACGTGGACAACCTGCATGAGCAGGCGGGTGCACAGCGCGTCGTACACATGCACGGAGAACTCTTCAAGAGCCGCTGCGATTCCTGCAACCGGCCGCCATTCGCCGACAGCGGCACGTATGATCCGCCGGCGGCATTGCCCCGCTGTGACTGCGGCGGGACAATCCGCCCGCACATCTGCTGGTTTGGGGAGACGCCCTTCGAGATGGAGCGTATTTACGACGCGCTGGAAGGCTGCACCCTGTTCATGGCGATCGGAACGTCCGGAGTGGTCGAGCCGGCCGCCAGTTTCGTAGCCTACGTCCGCCATCACGCACGCGCGGTTTACGTCGGCCCGGAAGAGCCTAGCAACCGCTCCTCTTTCAGCGACGCATATTTCGGGAAGGCGGGAGAGTTGTTGCCCACACTGTTTGAAGTAGACGGGAAACCGCTTACAGTGGGTGGTTGACGGGGATGACTAATTTCTTCAGCAGCCTCGCTGCCCTCTGGGACCTCGCCCTGTTGGCAGTGGCGGTGGGCACGCTGCTGTGGTTCTTCTACTGGATTTACCTGCGCCGTATTCTGCGCGCCAGAAGGATCGCGCATGCTCGGGACAAGCGGATGTTGCGGGAAGCAGCGGAGAGACAGACGCCGGGCAAAGAATGATTCTTCTTCTGCCTCCTCTGTGTCTCTGTGGTGAAGGGTTTCTTACTCTAAGTCCCGCCAGTTCGGCCCCACGCCAATCTCCACTAGCAAGGGCACGGTCAATAGATGGACTTTTTCCATGTACTCCCGCACTAGAGATTTCATCACTTCAATTTCCGCCTCCGGCACTTCGAATACCAGTTCGTCGTGCACCTGAAGAGTCATGCGGGATTTCAGCCCGCGATCGCGCAGGGCAGCATCAATGCGGATCATAGCCAGCTTGATCAGATCCGCCGCCGTCCCCTGCAAAGGTGTGTTCACCGCGGTACGCTCGGCGAAGCCGCGCAAGTTGGGATTCTTGCTGTTGATGTCGGGGATCGGCCGTATCCGTCCGAACAGCGTCCTGACCTTCTGCTCGCGACGCGCTTCTTCCAGCGTGGCATCAATGAACTTGCGCACACCGCCATACCTCTCAAAATAAGCATTGATGAACTGTTTGGCCTCGCTCGGCTCGATGCCCAGGTTCTGCGACAGCCCGAACGCCGAGAGCCCGTACACAATCCCGAAATTAACCACCTTGGCCTGGCGGCGATGGTCGGCGGTCACCATGAGCGGCGGCACGCCGAATACTTGCGAAGCCGTCAGGGTGTGAATGTCGTCGCCGCGCCGGTAGGCTTCGACCAGCAGCGGGTCGTTGGAGAAATGTGCCAGCAGGCGCAGCTCGATCTGCGAATAATCTGCTGATAAGATCACGTGCCCGGACTCGGCGGTGAAGGCGGCGCGAATCTCGCGGCCCAGTTCGGTCCGGATAGGGATGTTCTGCAAATTGGGATTAGCCGACGACAACCTTCCGGTGGCCGTGCCCGTCTGGCCGAACGTGGTGTGCAGGCGTCCGGTCGCGGGGTTCAGCAGCGCGGGCAGCGCATCCACGTAAGTTGATTTGAGCTTGGACAGTTGCCGGTACTCCAGCACCAGCCGCGGCACGGGATGTGTTTCGGCCAACCCTTCCAGCACGTCTACCGCGGTTGAAATGGTCTTGCCTTTGCCATACTTCACCGGCTTGGGCAGGTTCAGCTTGTTGAAGAGCACGTCGCCGAGCTGCCGGGGTGAACTGATATTGAACTCGCAGCCGGCATGCTGGTAAATCTCGCGCGCCTTGACTTCAATTTCGCGCTCGAGCCGGGACGACATTTCGCCCAGCGCGTGGCGATCGATCTTTACCCCCGCCTGCTCCATGCGGGCCAGCACGGGCACCAGGGGCAGGTCGATCTCGTCGTACAACTTGAGGAGTCCTGCCTGTTGGACCTCATGGTGCAGTGCCGTCGCCAGGCGCCCGGTGATGTCCGCCGACTCCGGCAGCGTCCCGCTCAGCTTCAGATTGAGCCGCCGCAGCGCCACTTCCGCGAGTCGGTGCGAAGAATAAGTCGGATCGAGCAGGTAGGAATAGAGCATGGGATCATGTTGCACCCCACGCAACGTGATGCCCTGCTGCTCCAGAACGTGGATGGCCAACTTGTAATCGTGGATAGCCTTGGGCAGGTGTTCGTTCGCGAGCGCGGAAAGCAGACGGGATCTCGCGTCTTCGGCCTCGGCGGAGATCCTGACCGCCGCGCCGGGCACTGCAGAAATGGCGATCTGCGGCGCCGCTTGTGTTGCTGGGGCAGATTCTTCGCTCAGCGGCAGCATGCCGGTTTCCGGTTCCTGCACTTCGGGTTCTTCTTCCTCAGCGGCAGAAACCTCTTCTGCTTCCACTGCCACCGCCAGCGCGGCCCCGGCGGAAACGGCTTTCAGCACCGCCTCCACGTCTTCCGCTGACTTGGCCTCAGCGTAGTGCGCCTCGCCCACCTCCACCACGGGCAACAGTTCTTTCAGCAGCGATGTGAACTCCAGTTCGGTAAACAGGGTGCGCAGAACCTCGAGATCAGGCTCCCCGGTCTTCATCGCGTTTACGTCCAGCTCAATCGGCACATCGGTGCTGATAGTCGCCAACTTCTTGCTTAGCAACACAGCGTCGCGATTGTTTTGCAGCGACTCACGATAGGTTTTTTTCTCGATCTCGGCCGCGTGATCGAGTGCAGCTTCCACGGTCCCGAAGCGCTTGATGAGTTCAACCGAACCTTTGTCGCCGATGCCGGGCGCGCCTGGAATGTTGTCAACGCTGTCGCCGCGCAGCGCCATCACATCCACCACACGTTCAGGCGGCACGCCCAGGATCTCTTCTACTTTGGCGACGTCGCAGATGAGGTTGTCCTTGGGCGGATTCAGCACCTGCACGCGGTCATCCACCAACTGCATCATGTCTTTATCGTTGGAAACCACGTACACGCCATACGATCTCTCCGCTGCTTTGCGTGCCAGCGTGCCGATGACGTCATCGGCTTCGTAACCCTTCGATTCGAGGATCGGAATGCGATATGCCTCCAGCGCCCGGCGGATGTAGGGCAACTGCTGCGCCAGGTCGCCGGGCATCTCCGCGCGGGTGGCCTTGTAGCCGGCGTACTCCACTTCCTGAAAGGTTTGCGTCTTGGCGTCGAACTTGCGCAGCGCGGGCATGGCTTCGGCTTGCTGATCACGGAAGGTGGGTGCGGCTACGTCGAACACCGCCGCCAGGTACTCGGGAGCAAAGTCTTCGCGCAACTTGCGCAGCATGTTGACGAACACATAGGTGGCCGCGGTGGGCAGCCCCGTCTTGGTGGACATGCCCCGCTGTCGCGCCATGGCGTGATAGGCGCGGAAGATGAAGGACATGGCGTCCATCAGGAAAATGCGGCCCTTGTCTTTGGGGAGGGCGTGGGGCTTTGGGGCAGAAGTAGGTTTTGGCGCAGCGGGAGCGCCTTCCGCGGGCAAAGTCGCTGATTTGTTTCTGGGAGGCAAGAGGTAAGTTTAGCAGGAGGAAGCAATCAGCAATCAGCATTCAGCCGATGGAGATAGTAGCCGAGCACGATTTCTGCAGACAAGCTCGAGGGGCTGAATGCTGAGGGCTGGCTGCTATATTTTGACTTTCTTTCCGTACTCGGTGTTGTAGTGAAGCTGGATCTCGCCGCAGGTGCCCTGTTCCGGCGAATAGACCACGCAGCGGTCGAACGGCCGCGAATAAACGTGCAGGCTGACTGCCCGCTGATTGAACTCGCGAGGGTTGAACACGCGGTGGACGGGCTGATTGGGATCCACGGCGCAGGGATGGCCGGGGTTCATCTCCACCGTATCGGTGGCCTCCAGCTTGCACCGACCTTGTTCGACGTCTTGCGAGATCGTCCGATAATTCTCCACCAGCAGCCGCCCAATCGGTACCGCCATCCAGCAGTTCTGGTCGCGATGGTTGTGCACCGAACTCGCCTGGCCGACTTCCCAGCAAATGGCGATCAACTCGTAAAGCGGCGTCTTGTCGATCAGGTTCCGGGTGTAGTGCTGGCGATCCCAGCACAAGTACGGCGTCAGGGTGTCAGGGGACACCGTCATATTCTCAAGAAAACGAATGATCTGATTGGTGCCGTTGAAAACCGGCTCGGGAAATTTCCGCAACTCCGTAAGAAAATCCTGAACCGAGACCTGCTTAGACATTGCTTGTGTGCCCATGTCTCACCCCGCGGGGCATAGTATATCGCCAAACTTCCAGCACTCAGCAGTTAGCAATTAGCATTTGGCCCCCTGAGGTCTTCAGTCGTACCAATCAAGAGCCGAACGGCTAAGTGCCAAGTGCCAAGTGCTGCTCCTCAGACCAGGAACATGCAATCCCCATAGGAATAAAAGCGGTACCTCTGTGCGACCGCGTGGCGGCAGGCCTCCAGCACTCGCTCTTTTCCGCCGAACGCACAGACGAGCATAAGCAGGGTGGATCGGGGCAGATGAAAGTTGGTGAGCAGGGCGCCCACCACGCGAAATTCAAAACCCGGGTGGATGAAGATATCCGCCTCGCCGCTGCCGGGCTGCACTCTGCCCGATTGCCGCGCACTGTTCTCCAAAGTACGCACCGTGGTGGTCCCCACGGCCACGACCCGACGCGCGGCGTCCAGAGCAGTGTTGATTTTCGCGGCCGTCTCCGCCGGAATGCAATACCACTCCTGGTGAAGCTTGTGCTCTTCCACCCGTTCCACCCGCACCGGCTGAAATGTGCCCAGGCCCACGTGCAGCGTGACCTCGGCCGTTTCAATCCCTCGTTCTCCCATCTGCGCGAGGATCTCCGGCGTAAAGTGCAGGCCGGCGGTTGGCGCGGCCACCGAGCCACGCTCGCGCGCGTAGATGGTCTGATAGCGGTCGCGGTCTGCGGGACGGTCCTCTCGCGCAATATACGGAGGCAGTGGAACGTGCCCGAGGCGCTCGACCAGGGCGAAGAAATCGGGCACCGGATCGAACCGGATGTGCCGCTCCCCAAAACTGCTGCGGGCTGTCACCACCGCCTGCAGTTCATCGTGCTCGCCAAAGAAGAGGCGTTCCCCAACCCCAATCTTCCGGCCCGGATGCACCAGGCATTCCCACTCGACGGGCAGCTCGGACAGTTGCCGGGTGAGCAGTATCTCCACTCGGCCCTTGAGGAAGTCCCGTGCCGCCGGGTTTTGCGGACTTATCGCCTGGGCCTTGGAACCGCTTCTACGCCCATACAGCCGGGCGGGAAACACTCGGGTGTTGTTGAACACAACCAGGTCGTCCGGTCGCAGCAGTTTGGGGAACTCGCGAAAGGTTCGATCGCACAACTTTCCTGACACCCGGTCCAGGTGCAGTAGCCGCGAAGCCGCACGATCGGGCAGCGGTTCCTGGGCAATCAGTCCGTCCGGGAGCTCATAATGGAATTCGGAAACCAGCACGGGGCTTGATTATAGAGTCCGTCCAGGCCGGGCAGGGGTAGAGTGCCCTTTCCGGTCAAGGCGGCAACGCGAAAAACTCCGACGAAAGTCTGAAACGTCGTTGTCTCCACCCAAGCGGGTGCGGTACCATACGGCAACCGCAGGCGGATTTGCTCCCCGGCCGCTCTCGATCCTATGCCTAACGAACGTCAATCTCGGCGCGAAATTGTCCTCTGGGGCAAGATGTTGCACGAGCGCGGCTTTGTGGCGGCCACGGATGGCAATCTTTCCGTCCGCCTGGATAAGCACCGCATCCTGGCCACACCCACGGCCATGAGCAAGAGCCTGATGCGTCCTGCTGATCTGGTAATCGTGGACATGGACGGACACCGGCTTGGGGGCCGCCGCAACGTTTCCAGTGAGATCGCGATGCACCTGATGATTTACAAGCTGCGCCCGGACGTACACGGCATTGTGCACGCCCATCCGCCAACGGCGACCGGGTTTGCCGCTGCCGGTCTGGCGTTGAACCAACCGTTGGTCTGCGAGGTAGTCATCGGGCTGGGGTCGATCCCGCTGGCCAGGTACGGCACGCCGGGTACGCCGGAGTTGACCGACGCGCTGGCGCCGCTGATCCCGGAGTATGACGCTATCCTGATGTCCAATCACGGGGTGGTGGCCTACGGCGACACCCTGCATCACGCTTACATGAAGATGGAGACGGTCGAGCACTTTGCTCAGATTGCCCTGGTCACGCATCTACTGGGGCGGCAAAATCCGCTGAGCGCCCAGGAACTGGAAAAGTTGATGGTGGCGCGCAGCAAGTACCAGGGGACAAAGTCGGCGGCGGCGCTGCCCATCGCGATGGCGTGCGAGGGAGGCAACCACCACAACGGCCCGCAGTCCGATGCACAGCCAACTTCCTTAGAGAGTACGCCCAAGCGCCGAGTCGTCTCCCGCCAGCGCTGAGCGGCCGTGAACCCTCCGAGATCGTCGCGTCTACCGGGAAAGACCGGTTGGGTGCGGCGCTATTCCCCGCCCAGCCGGAAACGCATTCCCGCCCGAAAATTGGCTCCCAGAGCCGGATAGCCGACCACCTCGTTGTATCTCTTGTCCAGTACATTCTCGACATTCACATAGGCGGTCATTCGCGAGTTCAGGGCATACCATCCGCCGACATCCACGCGAGCGTAACCAGCCGCGTGGGTGATGCCGAATCCGGAGAAGTCAGAGTCCGGCCGCCGACCGACAAAGCTTCCACCTAAGTTTCCTCCCCAACGGCTGCCGAGCCAGGTGAGAAGCAAGCTACCGGAGTGCCTGGGGCGGCGCAGCAAGGGCTGTCCGGGCTCGTGGAGAGGGTCAAAGGCGAAGGGCTGCTGGAGAATCTGGGTGGAGGTGTAGTTGTAGCCGGCATCCAGCGATAGCCGCGACCACGGGCGGGCATGCAATTCGAGTTCGGCGCCGTGGGCAATGGACTTGTCTATGTTCTCGTACTGGCCGGTGAAGGTCACCGGGTCGAGAATGGCGAAATCAATCTGGTTGCGGAAGAGGTTGTTGTAGTAGGTTGCGGTGAACGCATACTTGCCTCCGAAGAAGCTCTGTTGCAGTCCGGCCTCGAAGGCACGGTTCTCTTCGGCTTTCAGGTCAGGGTTGGGAATGATGCCCTGGCCGCGAGCGAAGGATTCCTCCAGGCGCGGTTCTTTGATCCCAGTGGCATAGGAAAAGCGCAGCTGTGTGCCGGAAAATACAGCGCCCCCTTTCAGCACCTGAAGGCTGAGCGCCGCCCGAGGCACAGCTTTGTTGCCGAAAGTCTGATTGTGGACGAAGCGGGCTCCTAGAACCAGCGAAACCCTTCCCAGGGTGAGTAACTGCTGCCCGTAGACTGCATGGTTCAGGCGCAGGCCGTGAACCAAGGGCGGAAAATCCAGGTCGCCGACGAAACCGTTTTCATCCTCGAACTGGTATCCCACGGTGGTGCGGGCCCAGCTGCGTGCCTGGTAGTCGCCCTGGTACTCAAATCCGGCGCGGTTGATGTCGGCAATGGCATGTGTGGGGAAATCGAAGACTCTGCCGGGGTCGGCAAAGACGTCCACGTTGGTGCGCTGGTGGCTGTATTCGAAGCCGGTGAAACGATGTTGCCACCGGGAAGGGCCGGCCACGGTGAGTTCGGCGCTCCCCAGCAGGTTGTTTTGGCGGGCCCATTGATCGGAGTCCGGCGGCTCGAGGGGAGCCCCATTGAAATCCCACGCTCCGGAAACGCCGGTGCGGTTGTTCGAATGGCGAACGCGTACGCGGAAGGAGACGCGATCACTGAAGGCTACACCCACGTTTGCGCCCTGAAGGGAATTCGAATAGTCGTCATTGACGCCCTGCCCGGTGGTGTTGAACTGGTCGCCGAACAGGTTGTAGTCGAAGGGGCCGTGCGCTCCCGCCAGGGATGCGTATCCATTCGCGGTATTGAAGTTTCCTCCGTCGGCGCCGAAGCGCAGCTCCGGAACGGGAGTGCTGCCAGCGCGTGTCCACATCTGCACGACACCGGTCATGGCGTCGGAGCCGTAGAGGGTGCTCTGCGCACCGCGCACAAACTCCATGCGATCGGTTTGGCTGACCGGGACTACTCCGAAGTCGAAGGTGCCGCCCGACTCGTTGACCGGGACGCCGTCAACGATCACCTTGGTGTAGCGTGAGTCGCCTCCACGGACAAAAAGGGAAGAGAGACCGCCGCGCTGTCCAGCGGTTTCGATGACCGTGCCCGGCAGCAACCGCAGGGCTTCATTGGTCGCGACCGGGCGCATGGTCTGGAGTTGTCCGGCGCTTAGGCTTTCGACGACCGCTCCGGCGGCGTTACTCGGGACCGGGCCACGGGTTGCGCTTACCACCACGGTTTCCGAGGCAGGGGACAGGCGAAGCCGGACGGTGGTGGGAGAGGCGGAAGGGGAGACGTCGTCGGTCGCCAGGGGAGCAAAGCCAGGGGCCAGGACTCGCACGCGATAGGGTCCATGATCAGCGTTGTGAAACACCGCCAGTCCTTCCACCGATGTGGTAGTGACGCTGACGAGTGTGTTTTGTTGTAGCAATTCGACTTGGGCCCCGGCTACTGCGGCCGAGCTGGGATCGAGGACCCTCAGCTTGAGTTCAGTGGCCGAGGCGGCCGCCAGCAGCAGCAACGTGGAAACGAAAATCCGAGAGAACCGCATGCACTCCTCCTTTTGTCACGCGAAAAGGGGTTGGTGATGGCGGTTCGCGCCGGTCTCCTGGCTTCGCGAGTCAGGACGAGTTCCGTCCGACGACTACAGCCGGCCTTCCCAGGATCACCCAGTGGCCGGCTGTCATTTCCTCGCTCACAGTTGCGCGGCAGCGCGGGATTCTCACCCGCTTCCCATTCCTCATCACGGCGATGAGGGCGCGCGAACCAAATGAAGTTGGGAAAGAACAAACGACTCGAAAAATCTAATCCCGCCACGATGAGAAGTCAACGCGGGAATTGAGGACAGCACTCGGGGCTCAGGAATTTCCGTGGAAGATAGCGAACTCGCGCCCGACTTTTCCCACGTTTGCTTCCGCAAACTCGCGCACGCGGTCGAGCGCGGCCTGCAGCTCGCGGTGAAGGCACTCCATCTGCGTATCATCAGCCTCCGCCGGCACGCGCGTCTCCGTCGCCACCCGCATCAGCACCCGCGAGAACGGCTTGGGAACCATGAACTGGTCCCAGGTGTCCAGCACCCAGGCATGGTCCACCGCCATGTGAAAGACCGACATGGGCACACCGGTGGAGCGCGCGAGGAGCACCGGGCCGGGCTTGGCCACATAGCGGGGACCGCGTGGACCGTCGATGGTGAAGGCCACCGTCCAGCCTTCTTCCGTGTCGCGGCGCATGCCCAGCAGGGCGCGGACCGCGCCCCGGCTGCTCGATCCCCGCACCGGCACAAAGCCAAACTTCTGGATGATGCGCGCGATGTACTCGCCATCGAAGCTCTGGCTGGTCATGACCCGGATGTTCAGGTTGCGCCAGAGATACGCGGCGGGAAACACGCAGCGGTGCCAGAAGGAATAGATGACGGGACGTTTTTCCAAACTTCCGGGCGCACCGTCCTCCCAGGAAATTGCGAAACGTAGGGTGGGGCCGATGAGGCGAATGGCGAGAAATCCTGCCCAGCTGATCAGGGCCAACAGCAACCGCTGCCGCAAGCTGTATGCTCGATCTGGAGCGGCTGTCTTGCTGGATAGGTCTGGATTGGTGGCGGCGTGCACGCCGTCATTGTACCGTTCCGGTCTCCCGATTCGGGCTTCGGGCCCGTGCCCCATGCTTATGCGCCGGGCTTGACGAGGCTGATCGCCCAGTACACAAACGCGGCCACCGCTGCGGAAGCGGGAATGGTCAGAACCCAGGCCCAAACAATCCGGCGGGCCACGCCCCAACGCACCGCAGAAAGCCTGGTGGTAGCCCCCACGCCTACGATGGCGCCGGTGATGGTATGCGTGGTGCTCACTGGAATTCCCGCCAGTGCGGTAGACCAAAGCGTGATCGCGCCTGCGGTTTCGGCGCAGAACCCTCCGACAGGCCGTAGCTTGGTAATGCGCGAACCCATGGTGTGAACAATCCGCCATCCCCCGAGGTAGGTGCCCAGGGCGATGGAAGCATGTGCCGCGAGAATGATAGGCCAGTGAAAGCGTCCCCAGTCGCCAGCCAGTTCCGCCGCAGTGAGGATTTTCGCACTGTAGAGCGCACCAGCCACGATCCCCATAGTTTTTTGCGCGTCATTGCCGCCGTGCCCCAGGCTGTAGGCCGCAGCCGAGAGCAACTGGAGCTTGCGAAACCACACATCAATCCGTTGCGGCGCTTTGTTCCGCAATAGCCAGAAGACGGCAACCATCAGGGTGAGTCCGAGCACCAGCCCCATGATGGGGGCGACCACAATAAAGATGAGCGTTTTGGTCCAGCCCGAGGCAAGAATCACCCTGAATCCGGATCGCATGACCGCGGCTCCGGCGTAGCCTCCGATCAAGGCGTGCGAGGAAGACGTCGGTAATCCCCACCACCAGGTAAGCAGGTCCCAGACGATTGCGCCCATCAGGCCGGCAATCACCACATACTGGGTAACCGACTCGATGTGAATCATGCCGCTGCCAATGGTTTTGGCGACTGCGGTTCCCAGAAAAAAGGCGGCCACGAAATTAAAGAAGGCTGCCCATAGCACAGCCAGCCTGGGGGACAGCACACGGGTGGAAACTACGGTTGCGATGCTGTTGGCCGCGTCGTGGAATCCGTTCAGGAAGTCGAACGTCAAGGCCATCAGGACAGTAATGATGAGTAGCAGGAGATCAGCTTTCACCAGCGGGCTTCCTGTATTGCCGGGACTCAGGTGCTTTTCAGAACCACGGTTTCCAGTACATTGGCCACATCCTCAGCCTTGTCAGTGGCCATTTCCAGGACTTCGATCAGCTCTTTGATCTTGATCAGGTTGATGGGATCCTTTTCATACTCAAACAGCCGGGCGATGGCCTCGCGGGATATCTTGTCGGCATCATTCTCCAGGCGATTGATTTCCACACAATGGCCCAACACGTCCCCGTTCTTGCGAAGGAGTGACACAGCGTGACCGATTTCCTGGGTCTGCTCCAGGATCACCTTCGCCAATTCCCCGGCCGCGCGGGGTGGGTTCGTGATCTTATACAAGGTAATCCGGTCGGCGGCGGAGTTCATGAAATCCAGCACATCGTCCAGCGATGAAGCCAGCCGGTGCATATCCTCGCGATCGAACGGCGTAATAAACGTCTGGTTCAGCTTGGTCAGGATGTCATGGGTCATGTCATCGCCGACGTGCTCGATGCGCTTGACCTCGATCGTACTTTTCTCGACGTCGCGAAAGTCGGCAAACAGATTCACCAGAACCTGCGCGCCAGAGATCAAGTTGTCCGCCATGTCGGAGAACATGGCGAAGAAACTGACATCCTTAGGAATGAGGCGAACCATTGTAGAGAGACGGCTCCAGGGTTCGTGCGATTATCCTTTGGTTTGAGAGACGGAAAGCGAGCCAATATCTCATGCGCCCTCGAACGGAGTCAAATGACACCAAGCCACGATCAGACGAGGACCGCATCAACAATCCTAGGGGAAAATAGAAGTAATTAGCCGGAAAGTCAGGGGGCGCGTTCCCTAATCGGGAACGCGATGACGGATGGCGCGCAACTTGCGCTGCGGGATCCCGAGGCCGACAATCGCGATCAGGCCGAGCACAGCCCCCAGCCCAAGTGCGACCCGCCACAGGAAATCAAGCAAGACCCACTCAACCATTCCCGCAGTATGAGACGGACGGTGCGCCGAGGAAAGTTACGGTCAGGCTAGAACCAAGGTGCCGGTCGCGGCGACATGGCTCAAAGGGGAAGCAGCTCGAAAGCAGGGTAGCTCTGGGCGAGATCAGCAAACGCCTGGGCCGGGGAGCCTGCGGGCAGGGGAAAGTAGCGCTGCACCTCGCGCTTGAAAGCGTCCAGATAGGCTTTGAGGATCCCGGGCTTCTCGGCGTCGGAGAGGGGACGCAGGCGGAAACTCTGCCGGCTTCTTCCCCTTTTCAGAATCACTTCGCCCGCCGCTTCGGCGTTGCGGACCCATTGCGTCCGGCCCCGTGGAGCGACCAGGAAATGCTTGCCGTCGAGCTCCAGCAGGTCAACAGGCGTGGAGTAAATCCGCCCACTCTTTCGACCGCGCACTTGCAGCAGGTAGCTGTGAGAAAAGCCCAAACCGCAGCCGACCAGGATTCCATAGACACGATTGAAGACACGCTCGAAGGCGGAAGGGGCACGGAAAGCGGGGAGGGTCGCGCTCATGGTCGGAACTCCATTCTAAGACGTTCAATGCGCCCAAAGCGTTGCTTAGTCCAAGCGGCCGTCGTTTGGCTGCTGCGCTCACAGGGTGTGCAGGTAAACCAGCAGGTCCTCAACCTGTTGCTGGGTCAGCGTCTGTCCGTAGCCGGGCATTTTGCTGCGGCCGAACTTGACGATCTCAGCGACGCGCTCGTCGTTGGCCGGTAAGCCGCTGAGCGGCAAAAACGACCTCTTGAATATTCCCTTGAGGCTGGGCCCCTGCTTGCCGCGGGAAGAGTAGGGTTCGTGGCAGCGATCGCAATACGCGTCATACACTATGCGCCCGGCCGATTGCTGGGGAGTGAGCCCGAGTTCAGCGTCACTTTTGCGACGTTCGGCCGTGCAGGCAGCCAGGGAAAGCAAACCAATCACCACAGAAGCACAGAGGCTCAGAGAGACACTTCTTAGATTCTTGATTCTTGGTTGGTGGAGTATCAAAGCGGTGCGACCTCTTCTTCGTGCTCAGACATCATCCAGACGTACAATAATACGAGAAGCGATGCCAGTTGCGATCAAACGAGTGTACGAGAAAGCGGCGCGGGCCGACGGCACGCGGGTGCTGGTAGATCGGCTATGGCCGCGAGGCCTGACCAAGGCTCGAGCGGCAGTCGACGCCTGGCTGCGCGACCTGGCACCCTCGGACGCGTTACGGCACTGGTTTCATGCGCGTCCCGAGGCGTGGGTGGCGTTTCGTAAGCGCTATATGAAGGAACTGGCGCGCCCCGAGGCCGCGACCGCGCTGGACGAACTCTACCACTTGGCCGACCAGCGCAAGAGGTTGACGCTGCTGTTCGCATCGAAAAATGAAGAGCGCAACAACGCCGTGGTCCTGAAGGATCTGCTGGAAGGAATGCGCAAACCGCCTACCGGCACCGGCCCCGGGGCGATTGGAGCGGTGCGGGAGCGGCAAGCAAGAAGTCGCCCGCGGCGGTAGGGCAGCAATTAGCACTTAGCACTTGGTCCCTGCGGTCCTGCCAAACAACCCGGCGCTTCGTGGCTAAATGCTAATTGCTGGTGCTCATGGTTCTCTATCCCCTCAACTCGCTCCCTGAAAATCACGCGCAAGGGCACCCGACTGCGCCCATATCTGCCTGGGATGCGGTTCTGGGCACGCAGCGGCAAGCGGCCAGCGACTGGTGGCTGGTGGCGCAGCCGGATCATGCGGCGCTGGCCGGGGATCTGGCCGCCCGCATCCGTTCGCCCCAGTTTCCCCCTCTGGATGCTGACGTGGTGCAGGCCATTGCCCTGCATGACGAGGGCTGGGCTGCGTTTGACCGCGCTCCGAACCTGAATGGCCGGGGACGTCCACTTTCATTCTTCGAGATGGCGCTGAAGGATTTCCTGCGAGCGTGGACGGACTCGATTGAGCGGGCACGGCAGGAGTCGGCGATCGGCGGCATCCTGGTGAGTGAGCATTTTTGCCGCCTGGGGCGCTGGCGGCTGCAATCGGTCGAGGACACACCTGAGGATGGCGCTGCCGTGCATGATTTTCTGGAGCGCGAGGCGGAACGGCAGCAACAGCTTTCACGCCGGCAAAACCGCGGGTTGGAAGAGATCCTCGTCCTGGTAGACGTGTTGCAGTTCTGCGACCTGCTCTCGCTGTACTTGTGCTGCGGGGCGCGGGATGCGGTGAAATTCCCTCAGAAGTTCAATGGGCAGACGGTCTGCATGCAGCGAGACGGTGAGTTGTACCGCACCGATCCACCGCTGTTCGGAGGTGGCGTCAGCCTGGCGGTTCGGGCGCGAAGATATCCTTCCTCGCAGGTGTCCAGCGCGACTACTCTGCCTTTGCTCCTGGGATAAGATCAGCCGATAACTCATCTTATAAATATGCCACTTTTGAGCGTTGTTGGTATAATAGCAATTCTTCGCCAACTATCAATCGTCCAATCACACTTGCACTAGGGGCAACTCCCTCGTCTCCCATAGCTGCACAGTTTCGGACAAATCGACATCTGGGACAAGCAAGATACCCGCCAATATCACCTCCAGGGGCAGCCCTGCGCTACGCTCTGCGAAAACCTCGGCAACCCCGACGGTATGCCTCCCTGGAACCAGGTAACTAGCAAGGGTGGGGACGGTGTCCCTCAACAGTCTTTCCTGTACATGGTCTATCCCCCGGCCCCCAACCCGAAGCTGGTGGGCGATCACGTGGTGGTGTTCAACGGCGCCTTTGGATCACAGACTCTGGACAAATGGGACCCGACGCCGTTCGGATACTATGCCCAGCACAATGACTGCACCTTTGACCACTCAAGTTCGACCGATTCGCAGTGCAATTATGTCCGCGTCCACGACGACCTGGCCCGGAACGGATACAGCGAGAATCAGGTGCAGGCGATCTTCATAAAGAGTTCCACCTCCTACCCGCGATGCGACCTTAAAGGGATGCATTGCGTGCCTGGGGACCCAACGTTCCTGCCGGATGCCTAGCTGTCAGAGCAGTATCTAGGCGACATCCTGCGCTATCTCCGGTGTTGCAAGCTGACTATCGATGGCGACTCAACCGGGCTGTCACGGTATCCCAATCTGCAACAGGTGTTCATTACCAGCCGAATCTATGGTGGATACGCACAGAACCCGACCGGAGGGACGGACGGATGCCTTAGCCCCGAGCCCTACGCCTACGAGGAAGGCTTTGCCGTGCAGCGCGCGATCGTGGCGCAGATCAACCAGGACGCGGGTATCACGAATCCGCCGGACCCCTATATCGGCGACGTGCATTACAATCCCAATCCCAACGTGCCGGGCGGCGCGCCTTGGTTCGACTGGGGGCCGTATCTCTGGGCTGCTGGCCCAACCCCTCGCAGCTTTGACCAATTGGTCTGGTGCAACGGCCAAGGATTCGGTCTGTGTCCGTCGGATCAACTAGACTTTCGTCACGGTGATCCCAAGGATCAGACTCACTACTGGGGTGACTTCACTCACCCGACCGCATCGGCAGCGGACAAGGTGGCCAACCAACTGGTACGGTTCATTGGTAAAGACCCGGACCCCACAAAACTAGGCTCTCCATTCGTGCTGCCCTGGATACAGAGGTAACCGTGACTAAGGGTTGCGGCAGGTGAAAGATGTCCGACCCATCTGCCGCGACCCGAATCGCACAAGGGTGACCAGTTCTTATGACCTTGATTCAGGAACGACACCTCAGGGTCTACATCAGAAAATGGGGCTTGTCACGAAGCCGTGATAGGTCTGGTAATCGAATGTGTATTGCCCCACTACCTGTCCGGCAACGTTGATGCCATCGGCGAATGTTCCTGCCGCGCCTGGGTAGCTGAACGAGATATACCTTCCATTCCTCTGAGCGAACGCGCACACGCAGCTACTTGACGCATACCAGCCCACAATCACGTTGCTGTCATTGATGCCCTGGGCGGAGGTCTGGTTCGCTCCCGAAATCTCTATGAGCCGGCAACTACCACCACGACACAGAAAACCATTGGAGTCGGCCCACCCTACAATATTGCCGATGTTATTGATACCGGACGCAAAGACATAAACATATTGTCCCGGAACATTAAGATTCTTGAGCCTGCCGCCGAGCAGCGCAAAGCCCGTAGTGCTGTAGATGTTTCCATCGCCACCCACAACATCGGCACCGTTATCGATCCCGTAGGTGATGGTCACAGTCTTGCCCTTGACTCTGATGGGGGTGAAAGTGACCCCATCATAAGTGAATCCACGAGCGGTTGTTCCTCCATCGAACTGGGCGGAGCCAACCACCAGGCCAGAGTCATTTATGCCGTACGCAAAAGTGGCGTAAGCCGCCGGATAGTCAATGTAGCTGAAAGATCCGCTGCGTAGGAGGAAACCGTGCTTGTGGGCCGCGTTAATGTCCGTGGCATAAATACCCACCACATCTCCTGCCGAGTTGATACCGTAGGCAGCGGTGACACCCGCCCCCGGCACATCAATGGTGGTGAAGGTCAAGTTCGCCCCAGTGATAACCGACCCGGCATTGCGGTCGATTGAACCCAATTGCGCCAGAATCGGCGGAACGCTCAGGACCAAAGCGATTAGAAGCAACGTGCCGTTGCGAAGGGATCTTATAACCTGCCTCCGAATAGCCTGGCGGGGAAGGGAACCGTGACTCCGGGCATTATCCTTCGCGCCCCGCCTGGCGTCAATTGCAAACAGCTTGAGCAGGGCTGTTTCCAGCCCGCGCGGCCCATGTTCGCATCATTTCGCAGCCGGCCGGCAGTGACCTGGATCACAACCCCCGGGAATCACACGGGATGGCGGGCTTATCTGGAGGAACCCGTGAGTAACTGTTGTTTAACAGCGACTACACTCACAACCGGGTCAATGAGTGTAATTTGTCGGCAATCAAGCTGCCATACGTGGACGGTGGAAAGGCTGCCGTGAACAACCCCGCCATCGTTTGAATACCTAGGGGTTTCGCGGAACCAATGATTCGAGGGGAGGAACCGAGAAGGACGTGGTCAAGGAATGTTCAGGTGGTTGGGTCCTGTCTTGAATCGCTTTTGCGAGAATCTCCATCGCCTGTCCGGTAAGCGGTGGAATGTAAATTGTCGCCGTGAGCCATTTTTCGCGTAACCAGGCTTGGCCCGTCGCGGGCTGACCATCACATCCGGTAAAAGGTAAGCACAGCCATCGGGACCGCTCTGCTTCGTTGGTGATCTCCTGAAAAGCCTTGCGAGCGCCCATGGCCATCGAATCATCCTGCGCGCCGACCAGATTAGTTAGCGCACTTTGAGAAGTGGCCAGTTTCAGCCAGGACCGGATCGCCCGCAGGGCGCTTTCTTCTGTCCACTGTGCCTTCAGCATCCTCACTTGAATATTCGACGGCTTCGTCTCCAGCATCCCGGTCGTACGTTCACGGGCCGAAAGACTTTGCGAAGGTCCTTCAATGTACAGAACAGAACCGCCTCCGGGCAGCAATCTTGCGAATTGTCTTCCTTGAATGCGTCCAATTTCGAGGTGATCGGAACTGACAGCAAAGATGGGTGCGGTTGCCGCCGTCCGGAGATCCGACAAGTAATCCGGCCTCCGGTTCAGGACCGCCCAACCGATTCCGGCGGCGCTGGCGGCCCGGGCCACCTGCGGCAGGGCCGCGCTCCCGACCGGTTCCACCACAATCGCATCGGGACGGGACTCAACCCGGCTTTGGATTGCTCTTAAAAGTTGCGTGCTCTGATTTACCGCATCGTTATCGGCAAAAACGATCTCCGCATCGCTTCCTAGTTTGTGCGCGGTATCTTCTGCGTTTTGGGCTTGTGCCACTTGGAAATCGTTCTCGCGGGTGTGAAGAGATACCAGGAATCGGAGCTTCCTCATCACTTGCAAGTGTACCTGTACCCAGGCAGCTCGGCGAAATCCTTGCCAACGATTCTGGGCGAGTGACGGGGTTAATCGGAGTAATTGTTGTAATCAGCGATTACACCAACCGCCCTAAAGGCATCATGCCGGTGACGCGGCAGCGCAAGAAGCGTTGCGCGGTCGAGTGGGAGAGATAGATGATGGCTCCCAACCTACTTCGACTTAGCACCATCGTTCAGGATGGCCCCGACGATGCTGTCGATGGTGTCGGTGACGCGTTTGTCGGGCAGGTTGAAGTTGTTGGAGAGGATGGAAAACGCGACTTGGTCACCGCTGTCGGTAGTGGCGTACCCGGAGAGCGTCTTGACCCCCCCCAGGGAACCGGTCTTGCCGTAAACCCGGCCTTGCACCAGGAGGTTCTTGAAGCGCTCGGCGAGCGAACCGTCCACACCGGCCAGAGGCAGAGTGTCACGAAAGCTCGTGCCCCATGGCTGCGACGCGGCGTAGCTGAGAAGCTGTACGATCGCGTGGGGCGTGGCCAGGTTCTGGCGGGAGAGTCCTGAGCCATCGTAGAAAGCGTACTGGTCGGCGGGCACACCGGCGCGGTTCAGGAAACCGCGCAGCACTTCGAGCCCGCCTTCCACCGTGCCTGCGGTGCCTTTCTCTCGCCCCAGAAGGCGCAGCAGGATTTCCGCATGCAGATTCTGGCTGACCTTGTTGATTACGTGCAGATCGTCGATCAGCGGCTTGGACTGGTTGCTGGCCAGCACTAGCGGCTGGTTGGGTAAATTCCGCGCCGGTTCGTCGCCGCCGCGGGCGGGCGCCGTCGCGGTCACGGTGAACGTCGACAGGCTGGCCAGTTCGGTGTGGCGAGTGCGCTGGCGGCCATAGACCACGATGCCGCGGGTCTCCAGCAACTGGCGGAACAGCTCCGCCGCGAATTCCGCGGGATCTTCAATGGCCAGGGCCTCGTTGGCTCCGGCATCGTCGAGCGGCATGTTGCCCCAGAGCGTCAGTTGCGTTGAACCGGGCTCGCGATTGATGAAGATTTTGCGGCCGGTGCCCGAGGGCGTGGTGATGATGCGGTTGTCAATGTGGTAGTAATCCGCAAACGGAGTAATGCTGACGAATGCGCGCTCCCCGGCCCGGTCGGCAGGCAGGATGCTCACGAAAACCACGTTGTCGTTGATGGTGAGCGCGGAAACGGGCGCGCCGTCGGCCCAGACCAGATCATCCTGGCTCCAGCCTTCGCCGTAGCGTTCGAAGGCAAAGTAGGAATCATCGGCGACGATGTCGCCATCCACGTACTTGACGCCTTGCTGCACCAGCGCGTCGGCCAGTTGTTCCAGGACGCGAATGGGATGGTCGTTACGCTGGGTGCGCAGCGCGTAAGGCAGTTCGCGGCCGGAAAGGTTGGGATCACCGCGTCCCACGAGCACCAGGTCGCCGGTGAGGCGGCCGTGTTTATCGAGTGTCCCGGTGGTTTCGACGGTGGTGCGAAAGCTGTAATCCGGTCCGATCAGCGCCAGCGCAGCCGCAGTGGTGAACAGCTTGGTGTTGGACGCGGGAGTGAACAGCTTGTCCGGATTCTGTGAGTAGAGGACCTTGCCGGTCTTGAGCGAGACAACTTCGATGCCCCAGAAGCCGCGGGTGAGGTCGGAGTCGGACAGAATGGCAGAGACGCGGTTCGACAGCGGCTTGGGCTTGGCCGCCTGGAGTTGAGTTGCCAGCAGCAGGCACAGCACAACCGCGAAATGCGCGCGTTTACTGCCCATGGGACTGCTTGATTGTAGCATCCGGGAAAAGCGTCAGGCAGTACCGGAAGGATCCTCTTCCCGGCGCTGCTTTTGAATATCAATCCCCAGTTGCTCGGCTTTCTTGTAGAGGTGACTGCGCTCCAGGCCGAGGGCCTTGGCGGCATTGGTGATGTGGTAGTTGTGGCGTTTGAGTTCCGCGAGGATGGCCTCGCGTTCAAAACTCTGGACCCGGTCAGCCAGCGGCCCCGAGCCCAGGGAAGCCGGGGTAGCGACGGTTTGCGGCAAGGCAAGACGCACGGTGTCGAGCCTTACTTCTCCTTCAGTGGCCAGCAGCATCAGCCGCTCCACCACGTTGCGCAGTTCTCGGACGTTGCCCGGCCAAGAGTAGGCCTGGAGTTCTTCAATCGCATCTGGTGCGAAGGGAATGGGCTTCCAGCTATTCTGCGCCCAGACTTGGCGGGCGAAGTGCTCCACCAGCGCCGGGACGTCTTCGCGGCGTTCGCGCAACGGGGGCAGCACCAGCGGGAAGACATAGACGCGGTGAAACAGATCCTGGCGGAACTTGCTCTCGCCCACCAGGGTCTCGAGGTTGCGATGGGTGGCGACGATCACGCGCACGTCTACCGGGACGGGCTTCTCCCCGCCGATGCGTTCGACTTCTCCTTCTTCGAGCACGCGCAGCAGCTTGGCTTGCATGGGCAAGGGCATGTCGCCGATTTCGTCCAGGAAAATGGTGCCGTGCTCCGCCTGCTCGAATTTTCCCAGGTGGCGGCCGGCGGCCCCGGTAAAGGATCCCTTCTCGTGGCCGAAGAGTTCAGATTCGATCAGTTCCGCGGGGACGGCGGCGCAGTTCAGAGTCACGAATGGCCCGGCGGCGCGCGGGCTACGCTCATGCAAGGTGCGAGCGACGAGTTCCTTGCCGGTGCCGGTTTCTCCCAGGATGCAGACGCGGGTCTCGCTGGCAGCCACCCGTTCCACCTGGGCCATGATCTTGCGCATGGCATCGCCGTTCCAGACGATTTCGTGCTTGCCCAGGCGCTGCCGAAGCTGGCGGTTCTCCGACTCCAGGCGCTGCAGCCTGAGAGCGTTCTCGACCGTGAGCAGCAGCTTCTCGCTGGAGATGGGTTTCTCCAGGAAATCAAGCGCCCCGAGCCGAGTAGCCCGCACCGCCATCTCGATGTGGGCCTGGCCCGACATCATGACCACTGGCGTGGTGACGCCTTGCGCCTTAAGATCCTCGAGCAGGGACAGGCCGTCTTTGCCGGGCATGACCACGTCAGAGAAGATGAGATCGAAATTCTGTGCCTTGGCCAGTTCGAGCGCCTTGGCGGCGTTGTCGCAGACGGTGGCTTCGTGGCCGGCGAGGCGAAAAGCGCGAGAGAGCGACGCCAGAGTGTTGGCTTCGTCATCAACAACCAGCAGATTGGCTTTGGGCGGCACCCGGAGCTCCTGAAACAGCACTTAGCAGTTAGCCACTAGCCACTATGAAAGTCGCTCACCAGATACCGGGAAGAAGATCTCTTCCGTCCCGACATCCTCCTAACCGCGTCAGACAGTCGATGTTCAGCGCAAAGGCACGCTTCCTGATGGCCTCCGGGGTGGTAGCATTGATGACCACAAGCCCATTCGTGACCGCCTCGCCGTCGGAATCGTGGGGGTTAACGTAAGGCTCCGTGCCGCCCTCAAAGTCGTCTTGAATCAGGACGACAGGGCTTATGCCCTGTGCAAGTGCAGTCCTGTACTCCAGCGACGCGCCAGAAGGGTCATCCTCATGCAGCTGGATATACGCCTTAAGCTCTGTATAAGGAATTAGTCGGAGAAATGCCAGGGCGCGATTATTGATGCTGATCACGTAATAGCACCACTCCCTAGTACACGACGTGCCAGGATTCATTCTGTTTCCGTACTTATGCCTAAGTCTGCTGAAGATTGCTGCACGATCCTGAGCGTGGCTCAAGTCACTGACATCACGAATGAGGGCTCGTGCCTCCTTATGCGAGTACCATCCGTACAGGGCTGCGGTCACGGCAAGTGACAGCACGATGGCAGTGGTTAACAGTATTACACGCTTAGTCATCATGTTTAACTATACTTATGAAGTCAATGCTCAACTGTGTTACTCCACACAGGTGTGTACGGCCTTAACCCCCTCTGGTGGTCTGCATTGTCGTTCCGACCCTGCACGAAAATCGAAGGACTAATTGCTAACTGCTAATTGCCGCCTTACGCGGCAACCCAATCACAAATGTTGTACCGTGCCCGGCCTGGCTTTGCACGCTGATTCTGCCTCCGTGATCGCTCACCACCGACTGCACGATCGCCAGCCCAAGCCCCGTGCCGTGCTCCTTGCTGGTGTAGTAGGGCGTGAACAGGCGCTCGCACTCTTCCGAGGTGAGGCCGGCTCCGGTGTCTGAGATTTCGACATAAGCACGGTCCTCCTGCTGGTAGGTGCGCAGCTTGAGCGTACCGCCCTGCGGCATGGCATCCATGGCATTGAGCACAAGATTCGAGATAGCCCGATGCAGCAGCTCGGGATCGGCAGCGATGGGTTCCATGGGCTCGGCCAGCTGCAACTGGCAATCGATCGTGGCGCGATCGGGCGCGCGCAGCTGTGCCTGGAAAAGCCGGGACACGTTGGCCACGACTTCATTCAATTGCACGCGCTGAAACTGCGGCTGCGGCATTTTGGAGAACTCGCTGAAGCGGGAGATGATGGCCTTCAGATTGGAGATTTCCGCGAGCAGCGTGGAGGAGCTTTCGCGCAGCACTTCTTCAAACTGTTCGGGAGTCTGCTCGCGCGCCCGGATCAGATTCTCGACCGTCAATTGCAGGGGGAACAGCGGGTTTTTCAGTTCGTGGGCGAGGCGTCGCGCCAGTTCCCGCCACGCTGCCACACGCTCGGTCTGCACCAGGCGTTCCTTCTGGTCCAGTAATTCGTGGGTCATACGGTTGAACGACTCCGCCAGTTCCCCGAACTCGTCGGAGGAGCTGACCTCCACCTGGGTGTTCCAGTTGCCAGCAGCAACTTCGCGGGCAGCGGCTGCCAGCTGTTCGACAGGGCGAGTGACCCGAGAGGCAGCCCAGCCGCTGAGCAGAATCGCGAGCAGAATACCGCTGCCTCCCACCAGCAACGCGGCGGAACGGATGCGCTGCCTCAGTTCGACGTAGGGACGCCGCGAGTTGCCCACCAGAAGGATTCCCAGTAGCTGGTTGTCCTGCCCGGCCAGGGGAATCGCGTGGACGGTCTCATCGTCGGCGGCATCGGACGACCAGTGAATGAGCTCGGTGGTCTCCTGCCTCTGTTGCTGGACTCGTTCCACCAGCGGCGCCATGCGGTCGGGCTGCTGCACTGTTCCCGAGGGATCAATCAGGAACGGGGGCGAAAATCCCGTGGCGAAATTCTGGTAGAACATGGCACGCATTCCGGCCGGGAGCTCCAGGCTGCCGAGAAAATCTTTGTCTATGCGCTGGCCGCCGATTACGTACAGCGCCTTGTCGCCAAGATTCACCTCGCCGATGGCAGAGAGGCTCAAAGCGGCGCCATCGGGCAGATCCTCGCGCCGCAGAAACGCGCCTTTGGAGGTTGGCTGCGTTGGGGGTAAGGAGTTTTCCTTATAGCCGAACTTGGCGGGCCACTGGGCGGAGGAGATGATCGTTCCCTGGCTATCCACGACCTCCAGGAAATCCAGCTGCTGGTTGTCGGCGATGGTCTTAGCTTCCGCCAGGTAGGCGCCATAGTCGGGAGCGCCGTGGCTGAGCGCGAGCGCCATGCGGGTGGTGGCATCGCTGGCGGCAATGGCCTGGACGCGCCGCACCACCTCCTCGCCGCGGCGGTTGAACTCACGGCGGAACTGGGCGATCAGGGCCATGGTGCGCTCCTCGTTCGAGCGCTCGAAGGCTCGACGGGTGACCGCGGATACGATCCACGTAACTGCCACCACCGACAGAAAGACCGTCAGTGCGAACACCGCGAGGAGTTTGCGGCGAAAGCTCATGGCTTCTCCGTGCTCAGCCAGACATCCTGCAAAGGCCAGATCCCATCGGCGTGGGCAGTCCAGTTCTTGACCGGGGGCCCGATGCCCGCGGCCACGCGCACATGCAGCAAGGGAATCACGCGCTGAGAGTCGAGCAAGGCGGTCTCTGCCGCGTAGAGGCTGTCAACGGAATCACCGGGAAACTTCGGCTGTGGCAGTCCCAGAGCCGTGGCCAGGTTCGCGAGAGCGACCGGGGCATCGAGGGAAACGAGGGGTACGCGGACCAGGCGGAGGTCAGCCGAGTTGGAGGCTGTGAGCTGCACGCTGAGGCCGGCGTCGCGCGCGTTGAGTGCGGCTCTTTCCGCCACCACACGGGCCACGGAGTCCGCCGAATCGTAGCCCAGAGTCCACAAAGAGGCTTGGTGCAGATCGCCGCGGACTTGGCGGGCCTGCGGCAGGTTGACATCCGTTGGAAAGAGAAAGGCGTAGCCGGACATCCAGTTGGGCAGGAGTCCGCCCGCGGGTTCGCCTCCGCCTTGCAGCAACACGGTGTTCATGGCAACACGGTCAATGCCGAGCGCCAGAGCCTGGCGAAGTCGACCTTCTTCGGCGGACTGGCGATCGCGGGCGAACACCAGCGCCATGAGTTCCAGGGGGGCGGAGCTCTGCACGCTGCTGCGATTCTCCATGGCGGCGCGGCGCGCTTGTTCGGGCGCAACCTCGATCAGGTCGGTTTTCCCCAGGTCGAATGAGATCATCTGATCGCGAAAACTCTTGCCCATCTCAATCTCAATGGAGTCAACAAACGGGCGGCCACCCCAATAGTCGTCGCGGGCGGTGAGGGTCAACTTCTTCCCGGGCTGCCAGTCGGCGACGGCGAACGGCCCGGTGCCGAGCAGTTTGCCATCGCGCTTGGCGATCCCATTGCGCGGCAGGGCCAACTCGGCCGGGAGGTTGGAATCAGGAGAATCGCATACAACGACCACGGCGTCGCCCAGGGGGAATACTTTCCAGTTGGGATTGGCCGCGCGCAGCGAGGCCGCCACGGCGTCGGAGGTGAGCGCGGTTCCATCATGAAAGCTGAGGTCGCGACGTAGATAGACGTGCCAACGCTGGTTGCCGGGCTCCGCTTCCCAGGAGGTCGCCAGGGAAGGTTGGGGCCCGCCGCGATTATCGAGGGTGACCAGGGTGTCGAACATCAGGCGCGAGATATTCCTGCGTGCGAGAGAATCGGCTTGATTCGCATCGGCAGGGTCGAGAGACGTGGGGGCGGCGCGCAGCGCGACGCGCAAAATCCCGCCATAGTGCGGACGCGTGGCAGCGCTGGCCGCGACAACCAGAAGCAGGCTACTGGCCGCAAGTAATGGTAAGGCGAAACGCCTCATATCTCCCCGTTTCCAAATTATGGGACACTGCCACGGCACCACCGCCTGTAGACTCGGCCCACAGCGCCGTGATGTTGCCGGCAAAATCTACCGGCTGGCTGACCGCAACGGGCTCGCGATCGGGAAACTCGTAGGCGCGGACCGCGTCGTTGGGGTCGTCGCCGCTTCGCGTCGCCAGCACCTGCCAGCCGGAACCACAATTACTTTTGACACCGGCAATGTCGCTTCCCCAGCCCAGCTTTCCCGCGGCGCGATCGGTGATGCCGTCCAGCAGGTGGACCTGGCCGTCCACCGCGGCAAATAGTCCCAGCGTGTATTTTTCTCGCGGAAGCAGGGCTGCAGAGTAAAACGCGGGCACCGTAGTCTGCTTGCCGAGTCCTGGCGCCAGCGCGCCGGTGAAATAGTTTCGTGCCGGAGTGAAGAACGCACTCAGGCTGAACTGATCAGTCCCCAGCGGCCAAGGGTCGTCACTTGGGTAGCAGGTGAGGGTGAGCGGCGCTGTCGCCGCACTTCGGCAGAAGAATCCCGGCAGGTACGCATCGAAGAGGTGGTCGTGGCGCAACACGAGGCGTCCGCGGAGATCGCGTGGCCAGGGACGCGCGTGCGTG
Organism: Terriglobia bacterium; assembly: GCA_020073165.1. GTDB lineage: Bacteria > Acidobacteriota > Terriglobia > Terriglobales > Acidobacteriaceae > JAIQET01. The sequence goes on from JAIQFP010000011.1 coordinate 40,065, forward strand.
ATCGGCAACGACTGCTCGGGCTGCCAGCGGCTGTCTTGAAATCGGTACAGCGCGACCTGGTTGGGATCAAGCACCACCAGGTGGGATGGGCTGCCATCGAGCACGGCAGCGTCGAGGATGCGATCTTGTTGCGACCAGAGCAGGGCCTTGCGCAGAACCAGCCCGGCAGGCTCGTGCAGGGGGGGTGGGGCGTCCGGGCGCGGGAGGGAGGCCATCACCACTGCCGGCTGGTTGGTGCCTTGATGAATCTCTGCCACCCAGATGTAATTCCGCTGGTCTTCGGAAAGGGTGACCTGTATGGTGGCGGCCGCCTGATCAGCGTTGACAAAGCGCAGGCCCAGGGCGGCAAGCTGGACGAGGAGGCCGCGACGGATGTCGTCAAAATCAGCCTTGGTCAGCGAGGAGCGGTTGGTGGCGTCGAAGGCGACTGCTCCCGGACCGGTCACGGCCGCGATCTTGTGGGCCAACTGCTCTTCGGGACCGGTCCAGTCGGTCGCGCGCGCCACAGTGGTAGCCAGGAACAAGGCGGCAAGCAGCAGGGGACAGGCGACGCGCAGCCAGCGTGACGGCGAAATCGGCATCGGCGGGATGGGCGCATTATAAACCGCGTTGTAGTTGGCGCTCGTCATAACCCGACCTGTGAACCGATGGCGTCATCCTGAGGAAGCGCCGACTTCCGAAGAATGACGCCAATGAGAGTTTCCGGCAATGAAAGCCTCAATTCTGTGGCGGGGTCTGTGGCTCCTCCGCCTGGCTGGCATGGTTCGCCATGTTCATGCTGCGCAGCACGTCGTTGGCGAAGAAGAATTTTCCGTCCGAGGGCACCATCATGATTTGCAGCTTGTCAGAGAGCCGCTCGGCGACAATTTTGTTGATCAGCAGGGGATTCTGTTTGAGGACTTCGCCTTCACTTTTCATGCGCTCGGCATCAGCCACGGCGGTTACTCGGATGCGATCAGCCTCGGCTTCGGCGAGCAATTTGCGGCGCTCCATCTCGGCCTTGCTGTCGATCACCTTGGCTTCGGCCATCGCTTCTGCGTTTTTCACCGTCGCTTCCTTGCGGGCTTCGGCCTCCAGTCGTGACTGCTGAATCTGTTTTTCTTTCAGCGGCAGGGTGTACTGCATGGCATCGGCTTCACCCTTGGCTTCGAGGACGCGCACCTGGGCCTGGCCTTCGGCCTGCTTCACCTGCTGCACCTTGGCCGCTTCCGCTTCCAGTTCCGAGAGCCTTACCTGTTTTTGCTGGATTTCGGTTTGCACTCCCATCTGGTCGTTCTCCTGCTCCTTGAGCAGCAGATTTTCCAGACCCTTGGCGTATTCAGGCGGGAGCTGGATGTCGCGGAGCATAACCTCTTTCACGATGATGCCGTCGGCACCCAGCTTCTGACTGATGATGTCGGCCGCGCGTTTGCGGACCTCCTCGCGTTTGGCGGCGAAAACGTCGCGCACGGTGTAGTTGGGAACAATCTCCCGCCACGCCGTGGTGACCACCGATGGCACGATCTCTTTTTCCACCGGCAGGGGCAGGTTGGCCTGGATGGAATCCAATCGCTTGGCGTCGAGGCGATAACGCACCGTGATGGAGAGCCCGAGGGTGAGTCCTTCCTTGGCTTGAACATTGAGCGGTTCGAGCTTAGTCCCAGCCGCAGACGGCGTCTTGCCAGGCTCTTCCATTGCGCCGGTTGTAAACAACTGGTCGCGGGTGTCGAACAGGGAGACATTCTCGGCCAGCGGGGTGACGAAGTGAATGCCCGGATAGAGCGTGCCGGCCAGCGTGCCCTTGGTCTGGCTGACCCGGACTCCGGCCATTCCACTAGGGACTACGACGATGCCGAGCGACAGCAGGATCGGCCCCCAGGCCAGCAAGGCCAGGGCCAGCGCGCTTCGCCAGCGAATTTGAGGGAGTGGGGGAAGAGGTTCAGGGCCGGCTGCGGTCTGCGCCCGCCGGTATTGCATGGTGAGGTAGAGATCATAGGTAAGCATCGCGACGGCAATCAGGATCATCCCGATGCCGCCCCACACCAGGGAGTACTTGAGAAACAACATGGTGGTTCTCCTTCTGCGCCTCAGCGCTTGTGCTCAGACTTGACTGGAACCGCCTGCCGGACAAAAAACGCCCGGAAGACTTTGCCGAAGATCAGTTCCTCGACTAGAAGTGCGATCGCCAGGGAGAAGACCATTCCGGCGATGACTGCCATAGCTGTGATTGCGAGTTGCATTGCGTCCTCCATATGAACTTGTTTCGGGCTACTGCTCGCCGCCCGCGGCGGCGTCCGGGCCCTGCACCTGGGCAACCGCTCCCGCCGTGGTGTCGGCTTTGGTTCCGAAGACCTCTGCCGTTTGCTCGTCCCGCTCGGACCGAATCTCCACCGTGTCGCCCACGCTAACCATGGTGAAGAACTGTTCGACATCGCGATTGCGCATGCGAATGCAGCCGTGGGACCGGGCCTTGCCGATGGACCTGGGCTCGTTGGTTCCGTGAATCCCATAGCCTTTCTGGCTGAGGCCGACCCAACGGGTGCCGACCGGGTTGTCGGGGCCGGGAGGGATGATCACGCCGGAGTGGTAATAAGTCGGATCGGTCACGCGATGGACGATGTGAAACTCGCCCGCCGGACTGGGACTCATGGCGGCACCGACCGCGACCGGGAAAGTGCGAATCACTTTGCCGTCTTCGAGCACGGCCAGCTTGCGGTCGGGGATGCTGATCAGCACGTGGCGAGGGGGCGGAACGCGAAAGGGGCTGCTGTCGGACTTCGCGCTCTGCGCGGCCGCCATGCGGCTTGCCGTCAGAGCTAGGGCAAGCAGCATTGCCTCGGCGACTCTGTAAGCCTTCGATCTGCCCTCGGTCCGTTTCATCGCCGCCACCTCCTGTGCGTTACGCCAAGAGAATGGCAGGCCAGGAACCAAAGGCTATGTTGCTGATTATGGGCTAGCTATGGGAATTAATCCGAGGTGGATTTGTGGCGTTGCGCAGACAGTGTGTCCAGGCGGAAACAGGCCAAAAAAATGGGCCGGTCAATCGACCGGCCCTGCAAGGCTAACTCCCAGAATCAGAAATCAAACCGCAGAGCGAACTGGAATTCGCGCGGGTCGGAGGCCGTGGTAGTGATCACACCAAACTGGCCAGGGTTGGTGATATCGGCGGTGCCGATATTGGCGTTGATCACGCCGGGCAATCCGAAATTGGGGTGGTTGAATGCGTTGTAGGCTTCGGCGCGGAACTCCAGCCCGAACCGCTCCCGGATGGGGAAATGTTTGCTGAATGCGAGGTCGAGGTTGGAGAACCGCGGCCCTCGCAGGTTGTTGCGGCTGCCGGCCTGCAACCCGAGGGGGCCGCTGAAGGCGCCTCTGGCAGTCGTCGGGTCGGCAAACAACTGCAGCGCGCCAGTGGCCGGATCGGTGTGGACATCCGTCCTGAGGGCCCCGGTGTTCCCGTCGAAGACGGCAGGAACGTTGCCAAAGAAACTGATGGGGAACGCATTGGCGGTGGTGGTGAAGGCAAAGCCGGTGCGCCAGGTCTGGATTCCCGCGATCTGCCAGCCTCCGATGATCTGGTTGAGCCACCCGGAGATATTCCCGCCAAAACGCTGCCCGTGTCCAACCGGCAGATCGTAGATGCCGTTCACGGTGATGGAGTGAGTGACATCGAAATCCGAGTTGCCGCGACACACACGGAGATTGCTGACGTCGCAGATCAATCCGCCCGAGAAGCCCGCGGTTTGCCCAAAGACGTTGTTGGCGGGTGACGAGACGTTGTCGATGGAATGCGAGTAGGTGTAGTTGAAGTCAAACTGGACGTTGTGAGACGGCTTCTTGTGCAAAGTGAGCAACAAGCCGTTGTAGCTGGAAGAAGACTTGTTGGTGATGTAGGCATCGGTGACGAATTGTGGCGCAAGACCGACACCGGGCGTCAGCAGGCCGTTCGATAGCGCTTGCACCACGTCTCCCATATCTCCCCTGGCAACCAGGACGCCGAGGTTATCCACGATGAACTGTGAGCAACTCTCGCCGAACGCGGTGGCGCAGTCGACCCCAATGGCGGCCGGAATCTGGTTCTCGAAGAACGGCTGCGCCGTCACCGGTGCGGTCGGGTTGGCGCGCACCTGGCGGGAGAGCGAGGCAAACGCGTTGGCCAGGAATTGTCCGGAAGCCGGGTCTTTGAAGTTCACAACCTGGCCGGCATCGGACTGGGCCAGCAAGCGCCGTCCGAGGCGGGCAAAGTAATTGGCTTCCACCACGAAGCTCCCCGGAAGTTCCCGCTGAATGCCGAAGGTATACATCATGGAGTAAGGAGTCTTGAGGTTGGGGTCAATGGCGTAGTTGGCTTGCTGCGCCGCCGTGCCAAAGGGACCGTTCTCATCCACAAAGGGCGCGAAAGGGCGGGTGATGGGAGCGGGTGGGGTTAACGGGGGCAGCTCATTCAGCGCGGTGAAGCGCGGATCGTTCAGCAGAGACCCCGCGGGATCGCCGGCGGCGCCGAAGGACGTGGCGGAGGCATTCTGGAAGAGATACGAAACCTGGTTCTGTACGAAGTTGAGCGCGTTGGTGACGGGATGATCAAAAACCACACCTGCACCCGCACGAATCACTGTCTTGCGATCACCCAGCAACCGTCCCAGAAAGCCGTCGGACTTCGAGGGGTTGTAGGCGAAGCTGAGCCGAGGCGCGAAATCCCTCCAGTCCGGGTGGTAGAAGCCCGGGCCGTGGTTTGGCTTGCCGGCAAGATCGTAGGTCGTAATCGGCAACGGCCCAGGAATCCCCTGCGGACCCAGCAGGACGCGCGGGTTGAAGACGTCATCAAAGCCCAGATTGGGGATCGCCTCGAACCCGTGCGCTTCGTAGGGCACCGAGTAGTACTGGTAGCGCAACCCGTAGGTCATGGTCAGATCCGTGCGCATGCGCCAGGTATCCTGGAGGTAGGCCTCAGTCTCGTAATAACGGTAATCGCGAATTGAGCCGCTGCCTTGCGGCAAAGGCTGCAGATCCACGCCATTATTGAAATTGCTCCCGATAAGCCCGAACCTTCCCAGATCAAAGGTGAAGGCGCTGTCCCAAAGGTTCTGGGTGATGGGGTCCTGCAAGATGTCCAGCGGGCGCAGGCTGGCGTTCAGGTTGTTGATTGCTCCTCCCAGACCGAGGCTAACGAAGTTGAAGTCGTTCACCTGGTTGCTCTGGGTCTTGATGGGCTTGAAAGTGGCACCTACTTGAATGGTGTGAGTTCCACGCACGTAGGTGAAGTCATCGCGGATGATGGGGACGGGGATGATGCGGTGCTGGGACTGCTGCTGCGAGAAGGGGCTGGTGATAGGCCCGAAGTTCTGGTAGTTAGTGGTCCCAGTGGGGTTAAACAAGGTCGGGAAGTTGAGCTGGGAGCGAGTCTCTCCGAAGACAAACTGGTTGATCTTATTGTTGCTGATGGTCCAGGTGTGTCCTACGACCCAGGAATAGCTGGTATCCACGATGGTGTGGGTCACGGGATCGCCGGGGAACTGGATCGGGGCTGAGAAGTTCACGTCGTCGCCCCCGTTGTCGCGCAGAATGCTGAAGCGGCCAAATAGTTTCATCTTGCTGGAAAGGTTGTAGTCAATGCGGGTGACGTAGTCGTTGGCGCTGCGGCCGACGGGAGAGTTAAAGCGAAAGCCTCCCGTATTGACACCATCGCCCACCGTCAAATCGTTGGCGCGGGGATAGCGGCTGTTGATAAAGCTCAGCAGATCAGCATTGGGACCCACGTGCTGCGGATCAATCAACGCCAGGTCCGCGGCTGTCAATGTGGTGATGCAACCCGGCTGGGTGTTGATACGGCTCTGGCTGGTGCAGCCTGCGGTGTTGTTGACGTAAGAAACTCCGCCGTTGCGGAAGCCGTCCAGGGGCACGATGGTCAATACGGAATCCTCGCGGGCATCGCGTCTGCCCTGGTAGTCAAAGAAGAAGAATAGCTTGTCCTTGAGGATGGGGCCGCCGAGATCAGCGCCAAACTGGTTGCGGATGAGTTTGGTCCGGGGCAGTCCGTCGCGGTTATTGAAGAAGGTGTTAGCCTCCGTGACGGTGTTGCGGTGGTACTCATAGGCAGAGCCATGCCAGGTGTTGGTACCGCTCTTGGTGGTCAAGGTAATCTGGGCGCCGCTGCCGCGCCCGCTGGCCGCCAGGGGATTGGCGGTCTCGCCGCGGAATTCCTGGATAGAATCCACGGGAGCGTTGCCGACCGTGGAAAAAGCCTGACCGGTGGCGAAGTCGTTGACGTCCAGGCCATCTAGGGTAATGTTGCCCTGATCAGAGCGGGCGCCGGTGACGGCGCCGTCGCGGCTGGCATTGGGGTCGTCGCTGGTGACGGCGTCGACCACGCCCGGCTGCAAGCGGAGGAGAGCGGCTGGCGAATCGCGCACTTGAATGGGCAACTCGTGCACGCTGCGCATATCGAAGTTGTTGCCGATGGTGGCATCGGTGGTGTCAAGCGTGACGCCTTGCCCGATCGCCGACACCTCGACACTCTGCGTTACCGTGCCCACCTGTAATTGCACGTTCTGCGTGCGTGTGGATTGAACGCCAAGGTAAATGTCTGAAATGGTGACAGAATCAAAACCATCTTTGGTAACGGTGAGCCTGTAGCCCGGCCCGGGAGGCAGTTTCACGAATACATACGACCCGAGAGAATTGGCAGTGGCTTCATAGCTGGTATTGGTTCGGGTATCCAGCAACTTGAGCGTGGCGCCCGGGAGCACGGCTCCGGTCTTATCGCTAACCACTCCGGTGAGTGAGGCCACCTCCTGCGCAGAAAGAACAACCGGCAGACAAAGTGACAAAGCTAACACTGCAAAGACAGCAATCCTCATGCTTTTCATACTGTGAATCTCCTGTTTGTTTCACCCTCTACAGCTCGGAAAGCGCAGAAAGTAGTTGCCCTTGGAGGGGCAGGTTGGTGGCCAATCCCGCGCGGGGAGCCTTTTGTGCGCGGGCCATCGCGAGCGGTGAAGAATGAGGCGGGTAGGGACGCCTGCTGGCCACAACAAGACTAAAGATCGCAGTTGAGCTCTCCCAGAAAGTGTGGGAAAGCTAATCCGCTCCTATGAATTTTAGAAAAAATTCCGGTGATGTCAGGAACAAATACAAGAGGGAAACAAAGTGGACAAGCAGCAGGAATCTCCGAGCCACCACCGCGAGTGTTAGCGCTTCCGCGCGCGAGGAACAAGAGAAACCGCAACAGTTCTCACATCACGACGCTGTGAAGCGGGCAGGGTCTACCGGATTTGGCGACACGCGCTTCAATAATCCAGATCGTCACCATCCAGTGAACCGATGGGGGCCCCGGGCGGAGGAGCGAGCGGATCAGTGGACTTCAGAACTTGTGCCGGCTCCTGTTCGAACCTGCGGATTTGTGCAGCGGCAAAGAGCAGGTGCGCACGTTGCTGCTCATCGCCAGCGGATGGGGCCTGCGCCGTCAGCCGATCTTTCAGTTCCATCAGTTTGAGCCAAGCCATGGCCCGAACTTCGGTGGCGGCGTGCTCATTGGCGGCAAGAGCCATGACGTCATTCAGGGCTACATCGGCAATGGAGCGCTGGACAGCCGCAAGCTTGTCGGAAGAAGCTTTGGATTTCCAAGTCGCAGCGAGGAGGCGATCCAGCACTTCTCCGAGGCCTAACTGGCTGGGATCTTGCCCGTGATAGGAAACCAGACGCGCGGCGCGTTCGGGCTCGAGCAAGAGAGAGATAGTTTGGTGAGCCGCGGTTTCCGCCGCGGCGAGGGGATCGAAAGTCATTCCGGTGTGGATGTTGAAGCTCTCGCGAGTGCGTTCGTAGCCGGCGGGGTGCGGTGGTATTAAAGCGGCAATCCTGTCAGGTACGGCGAGCGTCTCCGGCGCGATCGTTTTCAGGACAGTATCGAGGGCACGGCGCTGTTCGGCAGCTGGGACCGGCGTGGTCGGGGTCTGCCCGTCCCCCCGCAGGGCGTAAGTGTAGGTCTGCCCACCGATCACCTTGACGGCCGCCTCGGTCTGGTAGCGGTGAAACAGGTAGACCGGAACCAGAGTGTCTTCGAGCAGCGCCATCGGAGCGCCTTCGCGGATGGCCGCCTCGGAGAACTGATCGAGAGCGCGAGCGCGAACTGCGAGTACACGTTCCAGTTCGTCGACTGCGTTTTTCCCGTTGTCCCATAAGTGAGTCTGGGGGTGGGCGCTTCCCGGGGGACGCGCATCTTGATCGGTGAGGAAAATGAGGCCGCGCATGCGGGCCTTCTGGATGATTTCGTTGAGCGCGGTTTTTTCGTCGGTTCCGGGTGCGAAATCGGAGTACCCGTACTGGATCGCAACCTTGTCCCACTCGCCGATGCCGGTGGCGTAGGCGTCACTGAGGTCGAGCGAGCCGTCACTGCCGATCTTCACCAGCGGATGCGGATAGTCCATGACCGAGGCGCGGCCTTCGGTGCTGGCAATGTAGTTGTGCATGAGGCCCAAGGTGTGTCCGACTTCATGCGCGGAAAGCTGGCGCAGGCGCGCCAGCACGGTTTGCAAAAGGTGCGGATCGTCAGGCTGGCCTTTCTTGTGGGGCGAGAGCAAGCCTTCGAGAATGAGGTAGTCCTGGTGTGCGCGCAGAGAACCGAGCGAGACGTGGCCCTGGATGATCTCTCCGGTGCGGGGATCGACCACCGTGCTGCCGTAGGACCAGCCGCGAGTGTAACGATGAACCCACTCGATCACGTTGTAGCGGACGTCCAGGGGATCGACATCGGGGGGCAGCATTTCGACGCGGAACGCGTTGCGGTAGCCAGCTGCCTCGAAGGCCTGGTTCCACCACCCAGCGCCCTCCAGCAGCGCGGAGCGGATGGGCTGGGGAGCGCCGGGATCGAGGTAATACACGATAGGCTTGACGGGTTCACTCACAGCGGCGGTGGGGTCCTTCTTCTGCAGGCGGTGGCGAGCAATGAATTGCTTCACGAACGTCGCCCCGATGGGCGCGCTGTAATCCTGGTAGGTGGTAGCGTAGAACCCAGCCCGTGGATCAAATTCGCGGGGACGGTAGTTGCCATCGGGAAGCTGCACCAGGGAATAGTGCTCGCGCACGGTGATGGCGCGCGGGTCGGGGGTCACATCCTGCACGAACTTGCCGGGCTCGTCGCCGACAAAGGTGAGGGTCGCCTCGACTTCGGTGTTTTGAGGGAAATTCTTAGTGTTGGCGAGATAGAGGGCGGAGCGGGAAGGCTCGACTCTGAACGTTCCTTGCTTGGTTTGCTTCAACGTCTCGGCCACGTGATGGGCGTCGTTCAGGAAGAAGGGAGTGGCATCAACCAGCGCACTTCCGCTGTCTTCCGCAGCCACTTCAAAGCCCCACAGGACGGATTGGGCAAAGGCATCTGCCACAGCCCGCTGCTCGGCGGGATTCTGGCTTGAGGCCCGGAAACTGTAGTTGACCTGGACGAGCAGGACCTTGGGACCGACGCGCTGGAACTTGACCACGCGGCCCTCGCCCAACTGGCCGCGATCCAGTCCGATATCGTTGGAACCAATGCCGGCGGGAAGGGAATCCAGGTAGAGGAACTCGGTGTCCCATCTACTAATTTCAAGCCAGATCTTGCCCTGGCGCTCATCCCAGTAGAGCGGGAAGAAACCTGCCAGCGGCCGCATCTGCCTGGTCTTGTCGGCGATCCTGGGGAGCACTTTCTCTTCTGGTTGGGTTTCACCCTTGGCGAGAACGGAGATGGCAAGCAGAATGCAAACTGCGGCAGCGATGGGCAACTTCTTCAAGGTCCCTCCTGCGGAATCTTTACCATGTTGGACGCACGCGAGCTAGAAGTGTAAGGCGTGGGCCAGCCCTACACAAAGAGGCAAAGAGAAAGCGGGGGTCGGCAACCCCGCTGGTCAAGGACTGACAGGTTACGTTTACAGGAAACATTCGACCCTCACGGGCAGGCGAGCTAGTTCCGATCCTAGGGCTCTGTCCAGTTGAAAAACTTTGCACAGGCGAATCGGGCTGGCAAGTCAACCCCTGACCGCTCCAACCGGCCAACGTCAACAGTACCTGGTCATGGGCCGCGGGGTTGGTGGTAAGCTTTGCCTATTGCAAAGGATTGGGGATGGCGACGATGTTCACGCAGCCACAGCGCTCGAGTCGTAGTTGGGTTCGATCCCATCTCGTGTCGCTGACGATTCACTGCGTGGTCGTCTATCTGCTGGCGCGACCAGCGCCCGCAATCTTTGTAACTCCGATCTCGATCGCATACGGAAACCGGGGAACATCCACGCAACTGGTACAACTGTCCCGCCCGGGAGCGGCCGATTCTCTACCCGCTTCTGCGGATCAAGCCCGGGAGCCAATGTGGTTTCCCGCGCCAGCGAAAGCACCGCAGCGGCGTGTCCGGAACGACTTTCCCGTGAAGAAGAAGCCCGCTGCCGAGCCGGCAAGCGAAGCGGTCCGTGCTGGCTCCCCGTTCGGATCGGTGCTGCAAGGCCCGCTCACCGGACATGAGGTGAGACCTGCTTTGCCGGTGGTCTTCCCGGATCCCATGATTCCCCGGTCGGAGATCCCTCCCGGCGTGGAAGGCAGCGTCATTGTGGAGGTCACCATCGACGACCACGGTACTGTGGTGGAGACGAAGGTGGTACAGCCCCTGGGTTACGGTATCGAAGAAAGAGTACTAGCTGCGGTGCGCAACTGGCGCTTCACGCCCGCCACCATAGACGGCAAAGCCATTTCCTCGCAGCAGGATGTGTACTTCCACTTTCCCAGTTAGGCCCCGCGGCAGTGCCGTGATCTTTTGCAAATAATTCACAATTGCACTTTGCGGGTTTTGGATGTAAATGTAACCCACTACTTTCACGGCGAGAGCCCCCATGAAAGACGCCTACGCGGTTCTGCGGCAAAAAGAGAAGGAAATCCTGCGGGTTCGGCGGGAGATCGAGGCGCTCCGCGCCATCATTCCCCTATTGTCCGAGGAGCAAGGTCAATCCCCGCAAACTACTGAGGTGTCCACGCCCACTGCCCGGCAGACGAACAAGTGGCCCTTGGAGGTTCGGGAAGTCCGCTAAACGGCGCGACGCAGCAAAGCGGAGCGCTTGCGGGCCAGCTATTGCAACCCGCACGCAGAACCATGAAACTGTAAGCTCCATGAAAGCCATAGCCGTCATTCCAGCCAGGCTGGCTTCTACCCGGCTGGCGCGAAAAATGCTGCGCGAGATTGCCGGACAGCCACTGATCGGGCGCGTGTATAACGCCGTGCGCTCCTCGCCGCTGCTCGCGGATGTGATCATCGCCACCGACTCAGACGAGATTCTGCAGGTATGCCGGCGGAACGACTGGAACGCGCGCATGACGTCGACCGCGCACCGCAGCGGCACGGAGCGGGTACACGAAATCGCCACTCAGGTGGCGGCGGATGTTTATATCAACGTGCAAGGCGATGAGCCCCTGACCCGGCCGGAACACATCGCAAGCCTTCTGCAAGTGATGGGCGGTGCGCAGGTTCAGGTGGGGACGCTCAAGACTCCCGCCGCGCCCGCCGACGTCCACAATCCCAACGCTGTGAAGGTTGTGGCCGATGCGACTGGGCGGGCGCTATACTTCTCGCGCGCTGCCATTCCGTACGATCGCGACGGCGGCCAGCCCCGCTACTTCAAGCACCTGGGCTTCTACGCCTACCGCAAGCCGGCGCTCGATCAGTTTGTGTCCCTGCCCGAGTCATCCCTGGAGCGCAGCGAGCGGCTTGAGCAGTTGAGGTTTTTGGAGAACGGGATTCCCATTCGCGTAGCCGAAACGCCTTACGACACCGTTGGAGTGGACACGGAAGAAGACTTGCGCAGAGTGGAGGAAATCATCAGGAAGGGCTAGGGACGAGTCGCTACCGGCGGGCGCCACTGTCCTGTTTCGCCCACGCCTCCGCCGCTTGCAGGCGACGGGAAATTGACGGATGGGAGTGGAAGTACCACTCGACCCACTTTGAGGGCGAGCGCTCTGCGAGGTTCTGGTCGGCAAGCCTGTTCATCGCGGAGACGAACGGTTCCACGCCGGCAATCGAGCGGAACGCATAGCGGTCGGCCTGGCGTTCATTGAAGCGCGAGTAGGCATTCATCGCCGGCAACACCAGGAACGAGAGCACCGTCGAAACCAGCACCAGCAAAGGCAAGTTGGCGAAATCGGAGAGCGTCTCGAACATGTGCCAGCGCTCGACGGCATAGTGCAGCACCCAGTTCGCCGCCCAGAATCCAACGAACGTGATCCCGGCCTGCACCGCGATGCTCTTGGCAATGTGCTTGTGCACATGGTGTCCCAGTTCGTGGGCGAGCACGGCCTCAATCTCGTCGGGAGAGTAGTTTTCGAGCAGCGTGTCCGCCAGGATGATGCGGCGGGTATTGCCGAGTCCAGTCAGCGCGGCGTTCGCCTTCTTGCTCTTTTCCGACAGCTTCCACTTGTACACGCCCCGCACCCGCGTCCCGGCCCGCTCGCTGAGCTTCACCAGGCGTCCCTTGAGTTCCTCATCTTGCAGCGGCTCAAACTTGTAGAAAATGGGAAAGAGAACGACCGGAGCCAGTTGGGCGAGCAGCACGAACAGTACCAGGAACGCTGCCCAGGCGATCAGCCACCAGTATTGCGGGGCCTGGCGAATGATGAAGTAGAGCAGCTCCACCACGATCCCCGCCAGGACCACACCCACAAGGAAGCCCTTGCATTGGTCCCAAATCCAGGATCTCAGCTTCTGGTTGGAGAGATGGAAGCGGTGCTCAAGGCGGAAGCCGTAGTAATCCAGTGCCAGCCCTAGTAGCTTGCCAATCGCCATCAGCATGAGCACATACAGAAACACCGCCAAGCTGTAGCTCTGAGAAACCCCGTGGTAGGCGAGGTCGCGCAGAGTCCCGGTCCATCCCGTGGCGAGCAGCAGCAACAGCAGGACGAGGCCCAGGCCGAAGTCGGCAATCCCCAGCCAGCGCTTGATGCGGTTGTAACGCCGCGCTTCGGGCGAATCGGTTGGAGTTATCGTGGTGGCGGTGGCCGCGCTCATTTTCAGTTACTTATCAGACCAGATGCAGTCATTATCGTATTCTGCGGCGTATAAATGCGACTCTCGAAGGTGCAGCGAACCTTCGGTTGGCGGCTTGTCTCTAGGTTACCAGACCCGCCCGAACTGCGCCGGATTATGCGGCCTGGTCTACGAAAGTCTCGGCGCTGGACAGAATCTCGCTGACCAGTTCGGGCGATGCGGCTTCGGCATACACGCGCAGCAGCGGCTCGGTGCCCGAAGCGCGAAACAGCACCCAGGCTTCCGCACCCTTATGCGGCGTGGGCGCATCTAGAAAAAACTTCACTCCATCGAGGTCTTCCTTGCTTAAGACGGAATAGTTCCCCAAACGTTTGGTGTTCTCGGAGCGGGCGCGTTGGATGGTAGCCTGCTTCACCTCATCCGGGATGTGCAAGTCGAGGCGGCCGTAGAAGTGCGGGCCGTATTCGCGCTGCAGATCGGCTACCAACTGGCCCAGGGGCTTGCGCTCTTCGGCCATGACGTTGGCGAGAAGAAGCGCGTTCAAGATACCGTCGCGCTCCGGCAAAAAGCGCGAATAGCCAAGGCCGCCGGACTCTTCTCCGCCCATCACGATCTCGCGCTCCATCATCAGGTCGGCAATGTACTTGAAGCCGATGGAGCACTCGTGCAGTCTGCGGCCGTGCCGGGCGGCAATGCGGTCCACCATACGTGTGGTATTGAAAGCTCGTACCACGTCCCCGGGCCACTGCTTGCGCTCCAGCAGCCAACGCAACAGGACAGAAAAAATCTTGTGCGCATCCACAAAGCTGCCGTCTTCGGCAACGGCGCCGATGCGGTCGGCGTCGCCGTCGGTCGCGAGACCCGCGTGACAGCCCTGCTGCACGACGGTCTGCTGCAACAAGGCTACGTGCGGCTCGATGGGTTCGGGATTGATGCCGGGGAAGAGAGGATTGAGTTCCTGGCGGATGGCAACATGGGCGATCCCGCGTTCGCGGAAGATTCCTGCCAAGACACCACGCCCGGAGCCGTGCATTGAGTCCACGGCGAACCTAAAGTTAGCCTTGGTGATCAGGTCCAGGTCTGCGAACTGACAGATCCTTTCGACGTATGGCGGCTTGAGATCTACCTCTTCGATGCGGGCGGCCTGGCCGTGGGGCATGGTACCCGCGCGAACCTCGTCCTCGATCACCTTCATGATGGCGGGTGTGGCCGAGCCGCCGAACTTGCCTTTGAACTTGACGCCGTTCCAGTTCCACGGGTTATGGCTGGATGTGATGACCACGCCGCCGGCTGTGCCGCCATTCTTGACCGCGAGTGAAATCGCGGGCGTGGGCGTGTAATCGTTGGCCAGCTTGACGGGAATGCCCGCTGCCGCGAGCACCTCCGCGGCTACCCGCGCGGCGCGCGGCGAGGCAAAGCGCGTGTCATAGCCAACCACGACGCCATGGCTCGGATCTTCGTGCTTCAAAACATACGCCGCGATGGCGCCCGCGACGCGGCGCACGTTATCGAACGTAAAGTCATCCGCAATTATGCCGCGCCAGCCGTCGGTGCCGAACTTGATGTCCATGGAGCAGTCGCCGGTCGTCAGTCTGCAGTCGTCAGCCCTTTTCCTGATGACTGATGGCTGGCGACTGTTTCATACCAACTTGTGCAGCTTTTTTTCGTCCAGATACTTCACAACTTTGCCTACGTCCTGCGCCCGTTCCCGGGTGGTGATCAGCAGCGCGTCCCCAGTTTCGACTACGACCAGGTTGTGCACCCCGACGGCCGCAACAAATTTTCCCGGCGCGTGGATGTAATTCCCGTCGGAGTCCAGGGCGAAGCGACTTTCGGCGCAGACCAGGTTGCCATCCGGCGGCTGTCGTTTGGAGACGTGATGTTCGTACAAGGCCGTCCAGGAGCCGAGATCGTTCCATCCAAAATCAGCGGGCACACAGAAGATCCTGGAGCCCTGCTCTCCCTTGGCCGAGCGGGGTTCGAGCACCGCGTAGTCAATGCTGATGTTTTCGCACTTGGGGTAGAGCTTGCGAAACGTGGCGCCGAACTTGCGCGTGCCGAACGTAGCAGCAATTTGTTCCAGGACAGACGCAGTCCCGGGCAGATGCTCGCAGAGCGCATTGGCCAGAGTGCTGGCGCTCCACAGGAACATGCCACTGTTCCAGAAATAATTTCCTGCCGCCAGGAAACCGGCGGCGCGCTCGGCGTCCGGTTTCTCGGTGAACCGGCGTACGCGCAGCACATCGCCGCCATCGAACCTCGATCCGGCTTCAATGTAGCCGTAGCCGGTCTCGGCGCGCGTGGGAGGGATGCCCAGAACCACGATGTTCTCCCCGGCAGCGGCAATCTCAAGGCCCTTCTCCAGAACCTGGCGATAGCGTTTTTCATTGCTGATCACATGGTCCGAAGGAAACATGCCGATTACCGCATCGGGATCGCTTCGGAGCAGGAGAAACGCGGCCAGCCCAATGGCCGGTGCGGTGTTGCGTCCTGCCGGTTCGGCAACGATCTGCCGTTTATCCAGCCGTGGAAGTTGACGGGTTACCTCGCGCTTCAAATCCTCATTGGTGATGACCCAGAAGTGTCGGGCCGGAGCGACCGGCAGCAGGCGCGCCACAGTCTGGCGGATCATGGTCCGCTTGCCGTCGAGGGCCAGCAGTTGCTTGGCGCGGCGTTTGCGGCTCAGCGGCCAGAAACGCGTGCCGCGTCCACCGGCGAGAATTACGGGATAGAAATGGGGAATCTTTTTTGCCACGAATTCACACGGAGCGACACGAATCTTTATAGCAGACCTGGGACTGGGTTTACGCCCGGATCGCCGGCTCAGTCAAGTTCTCGCCGGGCACCGTCGCCTTCAGAAACTCGACGGCCCACTGCGGGCGGACGCGAAATTCGCCCAGAGCCGCAGGCACCACGACGGCATCGCCTTTGGCCAAGGTGACGGGTTCCATGCCTTGTGCCTCGACTACCCCGCACCCCTCAGTGGCCACCATGATTTGCACCGAACTCTTGCCGGAGTCGTCCTTGGTCTTGAAATCGTGAGGTTGTTTCAGCTCGAACATTTCCACCACGAAGTGGGGAGCGGAAATCAATGGTGAGTAGCGGTTGCTGCCCCCGTTCATTTGCGAGGGTGCCGGGCGGATCACTCTCCCGGCTGCGGTTCGCTCCTTCACCGCAGCCAGCCCTTGCTTCAGGTGCAGTTCGCGGGGACGGCCATAGTCGTACAAGCGATAGGTGGTGTCCGACTGCTGTTGGGTTTCTACCAGAATCGAGCCCGCGCCTAAAGTGTGCACCGTGCCCCCGGCCAGATAGATCATTTCGCCGGGATACACGTTTACCCAGTTCAGCAATTCCTCGGCACGCTTTTCGTGGATCGCTTGCTCCAGTTCGGCTCGCGTCACGCCCGGCTTCAAGCCCAGCGCCACCTGCGCGCCCGGCTTGGCTTGGACTACATACCAGCATTCTGTCTTCCCCCAGGGCTCACCGGCGCGCCGCGCGGCCTCGTCATCGGGATGGACCTGCACCGAGAGTTTGTCGTTGGGGAAAAGAAACTTCAGCAATAGCGGGAAACGGTTCGGATCCTGAGGCGCATCTCCAACCAGCTCTCTACCATACTGCGAACTCAACTCGGCCAGCGACTTTCCTTTGAGCGGGCCGTTTGCCACTTGGCAACGGTCGGCCGTTAACCACGACTCGCCAATTTTCTCCTCAAACCGGTGGTTGGGATAAATCGGCGACAGATCCAGCGTGCCCCAGGGACGGGGGTCGAAGGAGGGCGCCATCAGAAACGGGTACAGTTCGCTCATGGAGAACGGGGAGCGCAGGCCAGCTGCGGCCCGCTGGTTAGAAGCTTAAACCTCGGCGCGACTGCCTGGAACAATCTCCAGGTCAATTAACCACGGAGGACACAGGAAACCCGAAGGCGATCCCAGGCTACAAAGCTCCCAGGAATTTCCGCATACGCTCCAGCCCACGGTTGAGTTCCGCGATCGAGGTGGCGTAGGAGACCCGAATATGCTCGGCGGTCCCGAAGCCTTCCCCCGGCACCGTGGCCACGTGCGCTTCGCGCAGCAGCTTTCCAGCGATATCGGAGGCGGACTTGACCCCGCCGCGCCCGAAGAACGCAGAAACGTCGGGATAGGCGTAAAACGCGCCTTCCGGCAACGTGCATTTCACGCCCGGGATGGCACGCAGCCCGTTCACTACGTGATCGCGCAGCTGGATGTACTCCGCACGCATGTCGAGCACGCACTGCTGCGGGCCCTTCAGCGCGGCCACGGCGGCCTTCTGCACGATCGACGTGGGATTCGACGTGGACTGGCCCTGCAGCTTGGTCATGGCGCTAATGATTTGCGCCGGGGCCAGGGCGTAGCCCAACCGCCAGCCGGTCATGGCATAAGTCTTCGAAAGCGATCCGATGATCACCATGCGGTCGCGGTATTCGCGCAACGAGCCCACCGAAAAACGCTTGCCGGTGTAGTTGAGATAGACGTAGCACTCGTCGGAAACGACCCAGATGCCGCGCTGCGTGGCCATGCGCACCACTTCGGTGAGGTCGTCGGGCGACATCACTGCCCCAGATGGGTTGCACGGCGAGTTCAAAATGATGAGCTTGGTGCGCGGAGTCACCAGGCGCTCGATCATCTCAGCGGTGACGCGGAACCCCTGGGCTTCATCGGTTTCGAGCAAAACACAATTGCCTCCGGCATAGCGGACGATGTCCTTGAACGAGACCCAGTAGGGCACGGGCAGAATGACTTCGTCGCCGTGATCCACCAGCACCTGGATGGCGTTGAACAAGGCGTGCTTGCCGCCGGTGGAGGCAACGGCTTCCTCGCGGCGGTAGTCGGAGTCGAAGTCCACCGCGTGGCGGTGCACGATGGCATCGCGCAGTTCCGCCGTCCCGCCCACCGCCGTGTACTTGGTGAAGTTGGCCTGGATGGCCGCGATGGCGGCATCTTTGATGTGCTGGGGCGTGGCAAAGTGGGGCTCGCCGGCGCCGAAGTCCACCACGTCAATGCCCTGCTGGCGCAGTTTGTCGGCTTCCGCCACAACCGCCATGGTGGCGGAGGGTTCGATGCGGTTGATGCGGTCGGTGAGTTTTACTGCCGGCGTTGCTTCTGTAACTGGAGTCATCGTCTGCCTGCCTTCGGTTTTCTGGCGTGCTGTAGTTTGATGGCCGGATCGAGTTTCTCTTTCAGCCGCTGTTCCACCATCTCCGGAACCAGATCTTTGATGGAGCCGCCCAGTTGCGCGACCTCGCGCACCAGCCGGGAGCTGATGTAGGAGTACTGCTCCGCTGGCATCATGAACACGGCTTCCAACTCAGGGTGCAATTTGCGATTCATCAGCGCCATCTGGAGCTCGTATTCATAATCGCTGATGGCGCGGATGCCGCGCAGCATCGCGTTGGCTCCGACCCGGGCCGCGTATTCCACGGTCAGCCCGTCGAAGGTGTCCACCCGCACATTCTTGAAGTCGTCGGTCAGGTTCTCGAGCATCAAGCGGCGCTCGGCCAGGCTGAACAGCGGAGATTTATCGGCATTGCGCAGGATGGCCACGATCAGCTCATCGAAAATCTTGCTCCCGCGCGCGATCAAATCCAGATGGCCGTTGGTCGGAGGATCGAACGAGCCGGGATAGATGGCGATGGTTTTTTTCAATCGGCCTCTTCCACGTTAGATGGACGGCAAAACTGGTCTGGCTGGAGGTACAGAGAATTCTAGTCGGCGGCGCCTGGGAAGGCAATGCAGAAGCAGTCACTTAGGTTGCGATTGACACGCCACGGGCGACATAGTAATTTTCGCGGGTCTTAGCGAACCCGGGGTTTTTGGCTGCTTCGCACCGCCGCTGTGGTTCCAATCCGCCGGGCTTGACGGATGGCTGTCTTAGCCCGGAGCCCTACGCATATGAGTCCGGATTTTCGGTGCAGCGGCTGATCGTCGCCCAGATCAATCAGGACGCCGGAATTACCGTCTCCCCCAACGACCCGGCCGGCGACGTGCATTACAATCCGACCCCCAACACCCAGGGCGGCGCTCCCTGGTTCGACTGGGGACCGTATCTGTGGGCCTTGCCAAACGTACAGAGTCCCGGCAACGGCTTAGCTTGGTGTAATGGGCAAACCGGCGTTTGCAACCACGCTTTCGATTTCCGCCATGGCGATCCCAGCCCTGGCTATGAAACGTACTGGGGTGACTACACCCATCCCACCTACACCGCGCAACAGAAGGTGGCAACGCAGCTTATCTACTGGTTTACGGGACAAACCAGCCACCTCGGGCCGCAAGGGTTCATTAGCGACTGGATTACGCCCTGGATTAAGCCTTAGCAACTAGTAGGAGGGAGAAGCGGCGGATGGGTTGTTCCATCATCCGCCGCATTTCAAGGATCTCAGTGATGTACTTCCGGCGCGCTCACGCAGCAGCCAGGCCGGTCGAAATCCGCGGGCGTGATGGGGCTAGTTACAAAGCCATGATCGATGGCGTTGGACTCCGAGACTCGGTACTCCCCCACAATCTGTCCCGAGGCGTTGATCCCGGTGGCAAAAGTCCCATACGCACCGGGGTAGCTAAATGAGATGTACTTTCCGTTCTTATAGGCGAAGGCGTAATCGTAGCAGCCGGAGAAACATCCTTCAAACCAACCCACGATGATTCCGTTGTCATTGATGCCCAAAGCTACGGTTTGCCCAACGCCAGATCCAGGGAACGTGATGGTCTGGTATTTGCCATGCTTGAAAGCAAATCCGTTGGTGGTCGCACCCGTATACCAGCCCGCCACCTCCCCTAAATTGTTGATGCCGGAAGCGCCCACGGTACCCCATCCCCCCGGCGGTGGAGACAGGGTTTTGAACTTCCCCCCGCGAAGCACGAATCCCCGCGTGACGCCCGGCGAACCAAACGCGCCCACAATGTTGCCGGCATTGTTGATCCCGTCGGCATAGGTGGTGTTGTTGCCATCCTGAATCGTGGTAAAGTTCGTCCCATCGTAGGTAAAACCGACCGCGTTGAGACCCACCTGCCCCCACCCCACGATCAATCCCGCATCGTTGATCCCGGCAGCCACGGTCATGTCCTGCCCAGGGTAATCAAACAGGGTGAAGTTCCCGTCGTGCAGCAGAAAACCGTGAGAATCGGTATTTATGTTCTGGCCGTAGTTGCCGACCATGTCTCCTGCCTTATTGATCCCCCAAACGATCGTATAGCCGGACCCCGGCACGTCAATGGGCGTGAAGGTCAGATGGACGCTGCCAGCGGAAGGGTCTGCCTGGGCGAAGGCCAGGGCACAGCAGAGCAGAATCCCCAGAAATGCGAACCATCGGAGTAAAGTCATGGCATGATCTCCAGGCCAACTGCGGAGGGGAGGCGGACGGCAGCGTCGAGCATTATGGACCTGCTCCGGGCTGGAAGCAAGGCGTAAGGCGTGCACGTAGTGGCTGAATTTGGCCAGATTCAGCCACTACCCCCTTTAATTTAGGCACTGTCATCCCGAGCGGAGCGAGGGACCTAGGTTTATGCCGCGGGCGGAGTAAAGCGGATCTTTTCCGGCGTGACCCACTCCCTGGTCAAATCGTCCCATTTTGGATTCTTGGACTCGACCAACGCTACGCGCTTCGCGCGCGTCCAGTTCTTGATCCTTTTCTCGCGTTCGATGGCATTGCGCACGTCTTCGAACACCTCGAAATGCACGAGCCGATGGATGTTGTACTTGGCAGTGAAACCTGGAACCAGTTTCTGCTTGTGTTCCTCCACTCGGCGGCGGAGATTATTGGTAATTCCGGTGTATAGCGTGCGCGAAGGATTGGTCAGAATGTAAACGTAGTAGTGCTTGTCGCCCCGCATAATCACTCCTGGTAGGAATTGTCCTCATCACAGATAACCACGGTTATTCATCAGCGTTGTCATCCAGCCAAGCATTGTCATCCCGAGCGGAGCGAGGGACCTAGGTGTTAGCTGGCTGTGGCACCACTGCCGGCAAGAACCCAGGTCCCTCGCTTCGCTCGGGATGACAGCAGTGAAAAGCTATCGCCTTGCCGGTATCTTGGCTGTGTCTGTGCCCGTGGGCATGGTCGTGACGCGGGCGGTTGTTGGCGGAGTCTGCGCTGCTGCAGTCGGGGTTGCGGCTGGCGTCAGCCCCAGTTCCTTCCGCACTTCAGCGTCCAGCTTGGCGTAGGTGTCCTGGTTGTCCTTCAGGAACTGGCGTGCGTTCTCGCGTCCCTGGCCGATGCGCTCACCCTTGTAGCTGAACCAAGCGCCGGATTTTTCCAGCAGGCCGTGAGTCACCGCCAGGTCAAGCAGGTCGCCTTCGCGCGAGATGCCTTCTCCGTAGAGAATGTCGAATTCCGACTCGCGGAAGGGGGCGGCCACTTTGTTCTTTACGATCTTGACCTTGGTGCGCGACCCAATCACCTGGTCGCCTTCCTTGATGGCGGCAATGCGGCGGATGTCCACGCGCACCGAGGAGTAGAACTTAAGGGCGCGGCCTCCGGTGGTGGTCTCGGGGTTGCCGAACATCACCCCGATCTTCTCGCGAATCTGGTTGATGAAGATCAGGCAGGTGCGCGACTTGGAAACGGTTCCGGTGAGCTTGCGCAGCGCCTGGGACATCAGCCGGGCTTGCAGGCCCATGTGGCTGTCGCCCATCTCGCCGTCGAGTTCGGCCTTGGGCACGAGGGCGGCGACTGAATCCACCACCAGCACGTCGATCGCGCCCGAGCGCACCAGGGTTTCGGTAATCTCCAGCGCCTGCTCGCCATAGTCGGGCTGCGAGACCAGCAAGTTGTCCACGTCCACGCCGAGCTTCTTGGCGTAGCCGGGATCGAGCGCGTGCTCGGCATCCACAAACGCCGCCAAACCGCCGGTTTTCTGCGCCTGGGCGATCACCTGCAGGGCGATGGTGGTCTTGCCCGAGGACTCCGGACCGAAGATTTCGACTACGCGCCCGCGCGGGAAACCGCCGACGCCCAGCGCGGCGTCAAACGAGATTGCCCCGGTGGGGATGACCGCGATGGGAACGATGGCTTCCTTCGACCCCAGCCGCATGATGGAACCCTTGCCAAACTGCTTTTCGATCGTGGCAAATGCCAGATCAATCGCTTTTGTCCGTTCGTCCGCCATATGAGTGCTGCCTCTCTCAGAATTTAGGGTATGAGAACCCTCGTAGCGTACACCTACGGGCTGGGCAGTCGTAAGTGTTGTTCGTCACAAAGCTGTGGAAAGAATAACACGACAGCGAAGAAAAAGCGAATTTACGGGGATGGGAGGGTTTGCAAACGAGATGCAGATCGGCAATTTCTGATCGCCGATCTTCGGCAACGGGGCATCCACGCTTCACCGGTTCCCGGTAAATGACGCCCGTGTGAGATAATTTTTGTTTACCCTCAATGTACAGGCGGTTTCTAGTGACGCTTTTCCGACGTTCCATCCTTGTGCTGCTGCTGATTTGTCTGGGTTGTTCCGCGCAGTCAGCGCCTCCCGACGTGGCTAAACGTGTCGAAAATCAGGTGCGGGCGTATTACAAGATTCCGGCGGACGTGAAGATCACCATGAGCCCCCTCAAGGTGAGCGAGTTTCCCAATTACGATACCGTCTCCATCACCTTGGATGGTGGCGACAAGAAGCAGACCTACGACTTCCTGCTTTCCAAGGATGGCAAGACCCTGATCCGCATGACCAAGCTTGACCTCAGCAAGGATCCCTACGCTGAGCTGATGAAGAAAATTGACACCGGCGGGCGGCCCACGCGTGGCAACAAGGATGCCAAGGTGGTGGCGGTCAACTACGACGACTTCGAGTGCCCCTTCTGCTCGCGCATGCACCAGACCCTGTTTCCGGAAATCCTGAAGGAGTACGGGGACCGCGTGGTTTTCATCTACAAGGATTTTCCCCTTTCTGAAATCCACCCCTGGGCCTCCCATGCGGCCGTGGACGCCAACTGCCTGGGCTCGCAGAACAACGATGCTTATTGGGAATTTGCCGACTACATTCACAGCAACCAGAAGGAAATCAACTCGGAGAAGAACCGCGACGGCCAGTTCGCGGCGCTCGACAAATTGGTGCTGCTGCAGGGGGTGAAACACGGCCTGGACGTGCCCAAACTGCAGGCCTGCATCAAGGCGCAGAATGACGATGCGGTGAAGGCTTCGGTGCGCGAGGGGCAACTGCTCAACGTGAGCGCCACCCCCACCCTGTTTGTCAACGGGCAGCAAGTGGACGGAGCGCTTCCGATCGAGGAACTCCGCGCCGTGCTTGATCGTGCCCTGGAGCAGGCCGGAGTGCCGGTCCCGACACACCCCACGGCTGCACCCGCGCCCGTCGAGTCCAAGCAGCAGCCGAGCAAGTGATAGCAAACGTGCTGCGACAGGCTGTCCAAGATCCCATCGACCGGTTTCGGGGGAGGATGGATTGAAAAAAATTTCGCGATTGTACCAGCTTGTGATCGGGTTCCCCGTCTTACTTGTTCTGGCCGCCTGCGCCGGTTGCACTTCCGGCAAGCCCGGTGACGACGTAGCCGCCACCGTCGACGGTCAGAAGATCTATCGTGCCGACGTGGAGAAGTACTATCAGAACCAGACCACCGGTTCCGACCAGCAGCCCGTGGGCGAGCAGGCCACCAGCCTTCGCCTCAGCATCCTGCGCGAGTTGATCGACAACGAGATCCTCATGCGCCGCGCCGCCAAGCTCGGCTTGCTGGCTACGGATGAGGAAGTAGAGCGCAAGCTGAGCGAGATCAAGTCGCCCTACACCACGGAACAGTTCGAGGCGAGGCTCAAGGAGAAGAAGATTACCGCCGACGACTTTAAGCGCGATATCCGACGCTCCCTCACGGTCGATAAAGTTCTGAACAAGGAAGTCACTTCCAAGATCAATGTTTCTGACCAGGATATTTCCAACTACTACAACGAGCACAAGTCGGAGTTCAACCTGATTGAGCCGCAGTACCATTTGGCGCAGATCTTCGTGACCCCGGGGCCAAATCCTCAGGTCCACACGCAAGACAAGGCCCAGAACGAAACCGACGCCCGCAAGAAGATCCAGATGATCGTGAATCGTCTGGACAGCGGCGATGACTTCGGAACCCTGGCCATGACCTATTCCGAAGACACCGAGACGTCCGCCAGTGGCGGCGACCTGGGTTTCACCCCTGAGTCCTCTCTGAAAAATACCGACCCCGCCACCCGGGATACGGTGGCCAAGTTGAAGCCGGGCCAATACAGTCCAATCATCATCATCACGAACCCCATCAGCCGCCAACTGATCGGCTTCCGTATCGTGAAGCTGATCGCCAAGGAACCCGCAGGCCAGCGGGAGTTGGCCGACCCCCGGGTGCAGCAAGCCATCCGCAGCCAGCTGCGCGATCGCAGGGAGCAACTCCTGAAGGCCGCCTACTACGAGGTTTTGCGCGATCAAGCTAAAGTGGAGAACTACCTGGCGGAGCGAATCCTGGAGAGTACCGGCGCAGCGAAATGAGGCTGGAGCGGGTGGCTGGGACCAGGATTGAAAGTGATGAGCCGCTGGCACCTCATTCCACAATGGCCAGTACATCCCCGGCATTGACATTCGCGCCCTCGGCGGCTACCAGCTTTTGAACCGTGCCCTTCTTGGGCGACCTGATCTCGTTCTGCATCTTCATCGCTTCCACCACCAGCACGCCCTGCCCAGCTTCGACTTCCGCCTTTTCCGCCACCAGCAATCGCACGACTTTGCCGGGCATGGGGGCAATCAGCTTTCTCGGGCCCTTCTCGCCGCCGGCGCCATCCTTGCGCCCGCGAAGAGAGCGTGGATCGCGCAATTCGGCGGCGTAACGAGCGCTGCCCACCCACAGGTGCAGGTCGGTCGCCGTACGCTCGCGTTTGATTTCGTACGCTTTGCCGTCGACCAGTACGGAAAGTACGTCACGCCGCGTCAGCACGGCATCCATCTGTACCTCGCGGCCATCCAGGCGACATAGCCAGCGTCCGTCGGTCCGGTCCAGCTGCAGCCGGTAACTCTTGCCGTCGATGATGACGTCGTAGGTCATCGCAGTGCTTCTGTCCTTGCTGCTTTCCTCCAACCGGAGGCGGCTGAAGCGTTCGTCGTTCCACTTGCAGAGCATCTTCCGTTCGCTGCCGCCGGAGCCGGTTCGAGGACTGTGAATAGCCCTGCCGCAATCGCCGCCACATCCGCATCCTCCTTCACTTCGGGAGGCTTTGTCTTCAGAAGGCGATCGAGGTAGCCGGTGTCGAACCTCCCCGCTTCAAAGTCTGCGTCGCCCAGGATCCGCCGGAAGAGCGAGATGTTGGTCTTGATGCCCCCCACGAAGTACTCGTTCAGAGCCCGCACTAGCCGGGAAATTGCCTGAGGCCGGTCGGTTCCATATCCAATCAGCTTGGCCAGCAGGGGATCGTACTCAATGGGCACTTTCCAACCCTCGTACATGCCACTATCCCGTCGGATTCCCGGTCCCGATGGTGCCAACAGCAGGGTAATCGTCCCCGGACTGGGAAAGTAATTGTTGTCGGGATCCTCGGCATAGATGCGGCATTCGATCGCATGCCCGCGGATGCGAACATCTTCCTGCGTGAACGGCAGCTTTTCGCCGGAGGCAATGCGAATCTGCAGATGCACGAGGTCCAGACCGGTGATCAGTTCGGTCACCGGGTGCTCCACCTGCAAACGCGTGTTCATCTCCAGAAAGTAGAAGTTCTTCTCCTGATCAACCAGGAACTCGACCGTGCCGGCGTTGGTGTACTTTGCCGCCTGGGCCACACGCACCGCGATCTCGCCCATCCGCTGCCGCATCTCCGGACCGACAATCGGCGAAGGAGATTCCTCCAGCACCTTCTGATGCCGGCGCTGGATGGAGCACTCGCGTTCGCCGAGATACACGGTGTTGCCGTGCTCATCGGCCAGCACCTGCATCTCGATGTGCCGCGGATTGACAATGGCCTTCTCGATGTAAATTTCGCCGTCGCCAAACGAGCGGAGGGCCTCGCTCTGGGCCCCCTCGAGCGCGGACTTGAGTTCCTCCCGCGAATGCACCAGGCGCATGCCTTTGCCGCCGCCGCCGGCCGCCGCCTTGAGCATCACCGGATACCCGATAGTGGCCGCTACCTCTTCGGCGTGCTCGGCCGACTCCAGGCCGTGGGAGGTTCCCGGCACGAGCGGCACGCCGGCTTTTTCCATCTCCTGCCGCGCGCGGGTTTTGGAGCCCATCATCTCCATGGAGGCCGCCGTCGGCCCGATGAACTTCACACCGGCCTCGTCACAGGCTTGGGCAAACTCGGCATTTTCGGCGAGGAAGCCGTAGCCGGGATGAATGGCGTCGGCGCCGCTGAGCTTCGCTACACCCAGAATCTTGCTGATGTTGAGGTAGGATTCCGCCGCGGCGGGCGGGCCGATGTGGTAAGCCTCATCTGCCTTGCGAACATGCAGCGATGCCCGGTCCACGTCAGAAAACACGGCGACCGAGGTAATCCCCAGCTCGCGGCAGGCGCGGATCACGCGCACCGCAATCTCTCCTCGGTTGGCTATCAAAATCTTCTTGAACATGCTAGGAGGGCTTGGCAGAGTGGCGCCCAACGCCCAATTCTACTGGACTTCGGAGATTTTGGACTGAGAACCGGGAACTGCTAACCGGGAACTGCTTCTAACGACGAACGAACGTCCGCCGGCTGCCAACCACGAATCCCGCCAGGCCGACCATGCACACCCAGGCAAACCAATCGCCCAGCCGCGAGTAGATCGTCCGCACGCCCTTTGTGGGCACCTGCGCGACCATGGCCTGGTCGGCGGCCTGGTAGTGGTCCATGGCGGCTAGCCGGTGCCCCTGGTAGTCATACGCGGCTGCCAGCCCCTGGCTGGTGTGGCGGACCAGGTTGAATCCCTGCTCGATGGCGCGGAAGCTTGCCATCTGGGTGTGCCAGGGATCGATGGCCCGCCAATCGTTGGAAGGATCGAGCAGCACATCCGCGCCCAGAGCGCCCGCTTGCGCCAGAAGCTGGGGGAAATCCGCATCGAAGCAGATCACCGAACTGATTCGCCCGTACGGCGTGTCCAGGCTGCGCAGCTTGCCGTCTTTGGTAATAGAGATGGCCGCTTCTCCACCGGGGACGGGACGCGCCTTGAAATACTCCCACGCCACCTGCCCGTCGGGCTTGATCAGCACCAGCTTGTTCTCCAGCGGCTGATGTTGTCCTTGATTCCACGTGGCCAGCGCCATGCCCAGGTACATCTGGTACTTCGCTGCCAGCTCACGGCCACGTGCGAGTAAGGCTGGCTCGTCTTCCTTCAAGACCGGAGCATTGCCCTCGCCCCAGAACACGATCTTGGCGCCGGCCTGGGCCTCGCGCTCGGCCCGGGCCAGCAGATCACTGTCCACTGCGTTGGCGCCGGCTCGGACTTCTTCCAGTTCTGCGGGTGTGGTCTGGTTGGCCAGCAGATGCCGCCACGTAATATCACTCGGCTGTGGCTGAACCTTTCTCCTGGAAATCGAGGCTACCCTCACGGTTTGGGCTGACGGCGGAAACAATGCCAGTCTCATCCCGCCCAGCAGCACCACAGCCAGCAAGATTGCGCCATAGGTTACAAGCCCCGCCCGGGCCCGTCTTGAGCCCAGTCCTTCTTCCCACAACCAGTTGCCCATCGCGGCAAACCAAGTGACCAGGAATGTCACACCCCAGAGTCCGGTGACTGAGAGCAGTTGCAGCAGCGCCAAATTGCCAAACTGGGTGTACGCCACCGAGCACCAGCTGCCATAGGGACCGAGCGAGACCAGGTACTCAGTCACGACGAAAGCTGTCGGGAAAACCAGGGTACCCGGTAGGCCTTCGAGCCTAGGGGACAGGAGCCGGTCCACCAGGTAGGGCAACACCAGCGGAACCCCGTAAGTCACCAGGAAGATGTAATAGCCCACGCCCGGAATCGGCACCATCCCGCGGAACTGGAACATGAAGGTGGCGATCAACAGCAAGTAGGCCACCAGCGCCCCGACCCAGACGGGTTGCCGGCGCACAAACCTCAGCAGGAACAGCGGCGCCAGCCATGCCGCCAGCCAAATGTTGTCAGCCCCATTGGCGAACAGAAGCAATCCTGCTGCAATCGCCAGCCATAGCCAGGAACGCGCATTGGACGCGCGCAGTTGAACTGCTCTGCCGCCGGCTTCTTGCAGTTGAGGCTCTTTAGACGCCACTGGGCTGTGCATGGCTTACTCCTGTTTCTTCCTCCTGATCTGGCCGTAGCATCAGGCTGTCGACCGCATTGTTGATGACCTGGTCGATGAGCTGTCTTCTTGCCACCCAGGGGAAGGTGGGTCTTTGAATCAGCAATGAGGTAATGCCGTGGATCGCCGCCCACAAGGCCTGGCTCGTGGATTCGACGTCCACCGGGCGAAAACGCTTCTCTTCCACGCAGCGACCCACCAGGTAGCGCATCACGTCGAACGCAGGATGCACCTTGTAAGGGCGGCGTTGCAGCGGCCGCCGCAACAAGAAAGCAAAGCGGTAATCGTTGGGGTTTCGCAACCCGAAATCAATGTAAGCCCGGAGGCCCGTCTTGAGTTTGGCAACGGGGTCCTGGTGCGCGTGCCCGTTCTTGAGGCGGTTAAGCGCTCGCAGCAGCCGGTCGAAACTCTCCTCCACCAGCGATTCGAAGAGCTCTTCCTTGTTCTTGAAGTGGAGGTAGATGCTGCCCGGTGAGTAGTCGATGCGCTGCGCCAGCTTGCGCATGGAGAAGCTCTCGTAGCCGTCGCGCACAAAGATCTCGCGGGCCGCCGCGAGGATTTGCGTCTTGAGTTCGGCCTTGTGCTGTTTCCGGCGTAGAATCGCGTTCATAGTGAACAACGTTCATTATACTGAACGATGTTCATTTGTAAAACAAGATTTCCTGGTTCGCGATACTATAGCAATCCATCGTGGACGCAACGGCTTCCTCCCGTAGCGCCGGCGGCCGGCCGGCTGTCGCAGGGGCATCTCGCCCTCGTCCCCGGGGGCATGCCTTGGCGACGCTGGAGGTGGGCGCCCTCGGCCTGATCACCGCTGTCGCGGCACTGCTTTATTTCCATGCCATTGCCGCCAAGAGTTTCTGGTTCGACGAGGGCGTGAGCGTCGCCATCGCGCGGCTGGATTGGCGGAACTTTGCCCGCATCCTGTGGCGCCGGGAAGCCAACATGTCTCTTTACTACCTGCTGCTGCGCGGTTGGCTGCACTTCGGGCAGAGCGAAGCTTTCATCCGCGGCCTTTCGGTCGGGTTCGCGCTGGCTGCCGTCCCCGCGCTCCACTTGCTGGGCAGGCGGCTATTTGACTCGCGCACCGGACTGATCGCTGCAATCTTGTTGGCGGTCAATGCTTACGCTGTCCGCTATTCGCAGGAGGCGCGCAGCTATTCCCTGATGCTGCTTCTGTGCGTGCTCTCCAGCCTGTACTTCCTGAAGGCGGTGGAGAGTCCCTCGCGGCGCAATCGCATGGCCTACGTTCTGATCAGCGCACTGGCGGTTTACGCCCACTTCTTTTCCGGGTTGTTATTGCTGGCGCAATGGCTCGCGCTGCGTCTTCTGGATCGCGAAGCCGTTCCAGACGCGACCAGGAAAGACTGGCTCTGGATCGCGTTGGCGGTGTCGCCGATTGCAATTTTTGTGGCTACCACCGGGGCCGGGCCGCTGCGCTGGGTGCAGCGGCCGGGGCTCAAGGAGTTATGGGACTTTGCGCTCCGGCTGACGGGAAGCGCCGGTCCTCTGCTGCTGGTCGCCTACGTTCTCGCCTGCGGAGCAGCTTTGTGGGCAGGTCTGGGACAGACGGCGCGACGGGTATCCTGGGACGCCTGGCGGTATCGCTTTCTGTTGCTCTGGCTGCTATTCCCGGTGCTGCTGACGCTGGCCGTGTCGTTCGCCCGGCCGTTGTTCCTGCCACGCTATTTCCTCTTCTGCCTGCCCGCGCTGCTGCTGCTGGCGGCCGCAGGACTGGCTCGGGTGCGCCCTGCCTGGCTGCTGGCGCCTGCCCTGCTGATCTTCGCCGCTCTGTCGCTGCGCGGAACCATGTCTTACTATCAGCAGGATTTTGACCTGCACCGCGACGATTGGCGAGGAGCCACGCAATCCGTGCTCAGCCAGGCGCGCCCCGGCGATGCCGTGATCTTTCAAATTGCCATGGGACGCATGCCCTACGAGTACTACCACTCCCTCATGGGCGCGCCCACGCCGGTTGTCTTGTACCCGCACCGTGAAGAGCGGATTACCTTCCTCGATTTCGTGGAAAAGCCCGACACAGCTCAACTGGAGCGCTCCGAGCCGCAATATCGGCGCATCTGGCTGATCTTAAGCTACGCCGAAACGCCCACGGGACTGGATCCGACTACCCAGACGATGGAGAACCTGATTCTGCGCTCGCATCCGCGTGTACAGCAGGAGTTCCAGCATCCCGACGTGCTGCT
Organism: Terriglobia bacterium; assembly: GCA_020073165.1. Taxonomy (GTDB): domain Bacteria; phylum Acidobacteriota; class Terriglobia; order Terriglobales; family Acidobacteriaceae; genus JAIQET01. The sequence goes on from JAIQFP010000011.1 coordinate 70,437, forward strand.
CTACACGCGGTGACGGGGAACCGGGCGTCAGACCTCGGACCTCAGACCTTGGCCAAGACCAGGTGGGAACGTGAGCCGTACCCGGCGCAACACAAGGTCCCTGGACTCGCCCTCGCCGCGCCTCGGACGTCGCTCGGGACGACCAGCTGAGGTCTGAACGCCTGCAGCAAAAAGCCCCTTCCTTGCGGAAGGGGCTGGGTCTGAGGAGGGAGAAAACTACTTGCTTTGATCCAGGGTGATGCCCTGGGCTCCGGGTTGTTTCTCGGCTTTGGCCTTCTTGGTAGCCATGGTTTTGTCCACCCAATCGTCGGCTGCCTTCAAGTCGGCGGCGCGGGCTTCGGGGTCGTCGCACTGCACGTCAGCGCGCTCGCGGTACATCAGGTTCATGTAGGCCATGGCGTCGTCATAATCGGGACGCAACTGGAGGGCTTTCTCCAGGTTGGTGATGCCATCCTGGATGTTCACCGTATTCTTCTCCTTGAGCAGCTCACAGACTTTCTTGTCTTTGAGCGGCTCTTCCGGCTTGAGCCCCAGCTTGGCACGTTCTTCCATGCGAGGCTGGTAGGTTTGCGTCCAGTCGATGACGGCGACCGAGTAGTAGGGCTCGGGATCATTGGGGTCTGCGGTGATGGCCTTGCGGTAAAAGGTCTTGGAATCCTCGAACTTCTTCATCTGCAGGTAGAGGTAGGCAATGCCCTTGATGCTGTTGATGTTCTTGGGGTCGCGTTCCAGGACGGACTTGTATTCGTCGATGGCCTCCTGCCCCAGACGGTTGTTGTCTTCGGTGTCGGCGCCGGGAATGTACTGCTGGGCGTAGGCGGTGGCCAGGTAGAGGCGGGCGTTGATCAGGCTGGGGTCCATGGACACAGCCTGCTGAAAGTGACCGATGGCTTCCTCATACTTGGCATTCTTGTAGGCTTGCACGCCCTTGTTGAGTTGATCTCGCGCCTTCAGCTTGTTGCAGCCCAGGGTGAAAAACAGCGCCAGGCCGACCGCTATCAATGCCAGCACTCGCACGCTTTTTGTCATGAGATTATGAGCTCCCTTGCGAAGAAATCCCTTGGGCCGACGCAGCCGGTTCCGCCGACGACCTTACCGTCTGCCAAGTTGACCGTCATTGATCGCCGGGCCGCATTCGCCGATCGCAACGGTCATGCCAGCTGACGACTCCCGCCGCTTCTAGCCGCCGGCCTCGATCTTGGCGGTGATCAGCCCGACCTTGTCCACACCCGCGGCGTGCGCGATGTCAATCACGTCGGCGACGTCGGCGAATGGCACATTGTTGTCGCCTTTCACGAACATCACCTTTTCGGCGCGCGTCTTGTAGATGTCGGCCAGGCGTCCTTCCAGCGTCTCCCAGGTCACGTCATCCTGGTTGATCTTGAGGGCCGGAGTCTGTCCCGGACCGCGATCGATCAACTGCACAATGATGGTGCGGTCGGGGGTGTTGTTCTTGGGCGCATTGGGCGGCGGCGGCTGGGGTACCAGCGCATCCAGCCCCTTGGGCGTCAGCGGCGTGATCACCATGAAGATGATCAGCAGCACCAGCAGCACGTCAATGAGCGGTGTCACGTTAATGTTCGCGTTTTGGCCCCCGCTCGGGCCCAGTGCCATTCCCATATCGATCTCCTATTGCCCGCCCTTTGGCGCCGACGGCGCTGCCGTCTTTCTCTGATCCGTGAGCAGACCTAGATCATCCACACCGGCTGCCCGCACATTATCGACGACCTCAACCACGGAGCCAAACTTGGCCCGGGCATCGGCGCGCACGTACACGGTCTTGTCCCCCTTGTTGGCCAGCTTGTCCTTGATCTTGCCGGTCAACTGGTCGGGTGCGATCTGGTCATTACCGAAGTAGACCTTCCCGTCGCGCATGACCGCAATGACCAGCGCGTCTTCCTTGTCGGCATCCTGCATTGGTGTGGGGTTATTTACTTTCGCCAAGTCTACGCTGACGCCCTTCTGCAACATGGGCGTGACCACCATGAAGATGATGAGCAGCACCAGCATCACGTCCACCATGGGAGTGACGTTGATGTCGGAGTTTACCTTGGCGCCTTCGTTTCGCTTCGCTAATGCCATAGGGTTTTCTTCTCCTGCGCGCTGGACTGCGCCTTTCCTGCCGATGGCTTACGCCTCGAAGCCTTGGGGCCGGCGCCGGGTCCAGGCCCGGCGCCGAACCAGCAACTCATGATCGCAAGCCTGATCCCGCGTTAGGACCGGCGCACTCCCACGTTCCGCCGCTTGAGGAAGTAGTCAATCAGTTCGCTCGAGGAGTTATCCATCTCCACGTCGAACGCTTCCACGCGGCCAGTCAGGTAGTTGAACATCATCACGGCGGGGATGGCGACGAACAAGCCCACCGCCGTGGTGACCAGGGCTTCCGCGATACCGCCGGCGACGGCTGCCAGACCGGTGGCCTTTTCCTGCGAGATGCCCTTAAACGCGTTGAGAATGCCGACCACGGTGCCGAACAGCCCGACGAACGGGGCTGTCGAGCCGATGGTGGCCAGTCCGCCCAGTCCGCGCTTTAACTCTGCGTGGACGATGGCTTCGGTGCGTTCCAGGGCGCGCTTGGAGGCCTCGATGGTCTCGCCCGGGATGTCGCTGCTGTCCTGATGGGCACGAAACTCCATCAAGCCAGCGGTAACCACCTTCGCCAGGTGGCTCTTCTTGTTGCGCTCGGCCACCTTGATGGCCTCGTCGATCTTGCCATCGCGCAGGGCGCCGGCGACCGCGGGAGCGAACGAGCGCGACTGCTTTCGGGCCGCGCTGAAGGCCATCCAGCGGTCAATCATCACACCGATCGACCAACCCGACATGATGAACAGGATAACGACCACGGCTCTCGCCAGATACCCCATCTGGTGCCATAGCGAAATCGGGTCCCAACCCACAGCCTCCTGAAAGAACACGGCGGCTGCGGACATGTGACTAAGAGTGAGTGCTGCTAAATTGGCTGCGAACATGAGTTGCTTTTCCCTCCTCGGAACTCGTCGAAATACAGAACCGTTCTATTGCTAATGAGATTAGACACCGGGAACCGGACCCGGCGTCTGGCACCGAAGCGAGACGTCGCAAACAACGTCCCGGCGCCGAATTGGTGGGGAGCCTTTACTGTGCTGCAAACGCCCCGCTCCCGGGCCGAGCCAAAGGTGGGATGGGGGAAGGCACCGCCACGAACTCTTTCTCAACCTTTATCACTGGCTGCCAGAGAGTTTAGCCTCCGGACAGCGAGAAAATCACCGTAATCTGAGTCTCCACTTCCACCGGCTCGCCGTTCAGGAAGTAGGGCTTGTATCGCCATTGCTTCACCGCTTCGATGGCGGACGGCGCCAGCATGGGATGGCCGCTCATCAAGCGCAGGTTCTCGATGGTCCCGTCCTTGCTGATCTCGGCCTGCAGCACCACGTTGCCTTGGATGCGGGCTTGCCGCGCCAGAGGAGGATACACCGGTTGCACTTTGCGAATCAGCAAACCTTGCGACACGCCCTGGGATACCCGCACCCGCTGCGGAGTGGCTACCCTGGGCACCGCCACCGGGGTGGAGCTGATGATGCCGCCAATGACGCCGCCCATCTGCCCGCCCGGCACGCCTCCCGGCACGCCTCCAACTACGCCGCCGGTCGCCATCATTGGCGGTGGCGCCTCTTCTTCCTTAATCATCTGTACTTTCTCGGGAATCTTGGTGGGGGTGCGCAATTGCCCGTTGACGATATCGCTCTGAATCTGCTTGACCACCCTGACAGGGGCTGCTGCTGGGGGTGGTGGAGGGGGTGGCGGAGGTGGCGGCGCCACCAGGAAGGTCATCAACTGCTGCTTGGGTAAGGCATCGGTGTACAGCAGCGGGATCAGGATCAGAACCCCGATCAGGAACACCTGCAACACAAAGGAAAGAAGCGTGGTCGCACCGCGCTTCGTTCTAAGCCTTCCACCGGACTCGATTAGGCTGTCTTCAAACATAAGGTTTTCTCCCCGACACAGACCCTACGTACCTTTAGACACCGCCCACATCCTGTTTGCTCCCAAGATCTAACCCTTCCAATCGTGCCCGACTGCTTCTCCCTGCTTGCATTTTAAGCCTTTATAATCAACGGGTTGCTCCGGCCTTAGAGACTTGGTCTGACCCTCGTCCGGGGCCAGGCTTAGCTCCCTTGCCATTCCCTGCTGATGGCTTTCCCGTCCCTCCGCCACCGATCACCGGCCGTGTGCCCCGGCCGACCCGCCAATCCTGGTATGCCACCAGGATCGGCGCTGCAATGGCAATCGACGAATAGGTGCCGATCAGGATGCCAATCACCAGGGCGAAGGAGAAGCCGTGAAGCACTTCGCCGCCGAAAAGAAACAAAGCCAGTACCGTCAGGAATGTTAAACCCGCCGTCAAGATGGTCCGGCTCAGGGTCTGGTTAATGCTGCGATTGACGATGTCCGAGAGCTTCTCGCGGCGCATCAACTTCAAATTCTCGCGGATGCGATCAAAGACCACGATGGTGTCGTTGTTCGAGTACCCGATCAGGGTCAAAATCGCCGCGATCACGGTCAGCGAAATCTCCTTGTTCATCAGGGAAAACGCACCCACCGTGATCAAGGTATCGTGAAACACGGTGACCACGGCGGCGACACCGTAAATCCATTCAAAGCGGAACGCCAGATACACCAGCATGCCGGCCAGCGAGTACAGTACCGCCAGCTTGGCCTGGGTCTGCAACTGCTGGCCGACCTGTGGGCCCACGATGCTAACATTGCGCACCCCAAAATCGGAAAGAAAGAAGCCGTCGGGCAAGGAAGCGAGCACCGCCGGTTCCACGACGCCTTTGAGGTCGTCGAACGAACTCAGCGCCCCGCCCCTGACCTTGTCGCGCTCATTGACTATGTTTTGGGCCTGGGCGGTGTAACGTTGGTTGGCGTCGGTGCCGGCATGTAGCGGGTCCTTGTCCAACAGGTAATTGGCCAATGTCAAAGAGCTGGCGTTATTCAGATCCAGTTTGCCCGCCGGGGCGTTCGACTCCAGAGCATTAATGATCTGGGTCTTGCCCCGATCCAGCGCCTGTTCGCTGGTCTCCTGGATCGAGAGATCAATCAGCACCTCATTGTTGGCGGCGGCCCCGAAGCGCTGAATCCTGGCATGCTGCAGGCTGGCGCGATCCATGGCAGCCCGAATGGCGTTGTCATCCGGAGCGTGGGTGAACTTCACCTCGACCAGCGTGCCCCCCCGGAAGTCGATGCCCAACGGGATCCCATGCCAGAACAGCATGGAAACAACGCCCGCCACGCTAAAGACCAGGGAAAAGGCGAGAAAATACCACTTTTTCCCGAGAAAATCTATGTTCGGATTGCGAAATAATTCCACGCTTTCAAAACCCCTTTACTTGTGCTCACTCGGTACTCAGGATCGGCCTCGGTGCTCTAGCCAAGACTCAGCGCCTCGCCCCTCTGTTTGCGGCTCAGGATGTAGTCAAAAATCACGCGCGACACGAACACCGCGGTGAACAAGTTCGCTGCCAGACCAAAGGTCAGTGTGACCGCGAATCCTTTCACCGGCCCGGTTCCGAAGATAAACAGGATGGCCGCTGTCACGATGGTCGTCACGTGGGTGTCAACGATGGTGATCCAGGCGTGGCCGAAGCCCTGCTCCACCGCGGAAGGCGGCGTCTTGCCGTTGCGTAACTCTTCCCGGATGCGTTCAAAGATCAGCACATTGGAGTCTACGCCCATACCGACCGTTAATATCACTCCAGCTATTCCCGGCAAGGTAAGGGTTGCTCCGCTGTAGCCCAGGAACCCCAGCAGGATGATCAGGTTCAGGATCAGGGCCACGTCCGCATTGATCCCGGCCCCGTGATAGTACACCAGCATGAAGACGAGCACCGCCAGCATACCGATCACAGCGGCGGTGACCCCGGCGCGGATGGAGTCCGTTCCCAGGGAGGGGCCCACGGTGCGCTCTTCCAGGTACTTGATGCCGGCGGGGAGCGCGCCCGAGCGCAGAATCATGGCCAGGTCTTTGGCCTCCTGCTCGGTGAAGCGCCCGTTGATTACACCGGTATCGTGAATCGGTTCCTTGATGACGGCCTTTTCCTGCACCTTATTGTCGAGCACCACCGCCAGGTCTTCGCCGACGTGCGCGGAGGTAAAGGTGAAGAACCGCCGTCCGCCTTCTCCGGTCAAGGTGAAGCGCACGTCCGGCACGCCGTTCTCATCCCGGCCGGGCTCTGCCGTGCGCAGATCGCGCCCGGTCACTGCCGAGGACCGCGACACCAGATACCACTGCTCACCGGTGTCGGTAGCCTGGGTACCGATGTTCTTGCCTCGCATCAGCACCGTATCCGGCGGCAACACTCCGCCGTGCTGCTGCAGGGCGTCCTGCTCACTGGAATACGGTCCGCCCACCGCCTGCCGGATCTCCAACATAGCGGTGGACTGCATGATTTCCTTCACCCGCGCGGGGTCATCCACGCCGGGCAACTGCACCAGAATCTGGTACTGCCCCAGGCCGTGCTCCTGAATCACGGGCTCGGTGACGCCGAGCTGGTCAATGCGATTGCGGATGGTCTCAATGGCCTGGGCGACGGCGCGGTTCTTCAATTCGGCCAGCGACTGCGGCTTCATGGAGATGACCCAGGAATTCTCCGCACCAGAGTTTGCATCGTACTCGGGCAGGCGATCGCTGACGATAGACCGCAGGTCGGAGGTCGATTCCGGCGGAATGCCCTTGATCACGATCTTATCGGGACTATTTACGGGATCGGGCGCGGTGATTTCGGTGTAGCTGATCTTATGGGTGCGCAGGTCTTCCTTCAGCCGCTCCATCGCATTGTCGGATTCGACCTTGACTGCGTCGTTCACCTGTACCTGCAGGATCAGGTGAGTTCCACCCTTGAGATCCAGCCCCAGGTGGATGCGGTCGGTCATGGCGGCCAGCAGCCCCTGCCCGGACCAGTTGCTCGGGATGCCAATGATGCCGAACAGAAAGAACAGCAGCGTGGCGATAATCAGTATTAATTTCCAGCCCAGATTCTTGTTCATGGATGACTGCCCTTACTCAATCTCAAACCCGGTTTGTGGAGGCCAAGGGTCCCCGCCCGTCCTCATCAGGCCGGTGGCCCTGCTATCACTTGGTGGTCACTTCCTCGCCCGAGCCCACCGAGACCACCGAGCCCCGGGTGACTTCGATCCTCAGATTGTCCGGCGGCACCCGCAGGTGGACATAATCATCCTTGAGAGCCACAATCGTGCCGCGCAAACCGCCGCTGGTGACGACCTTATCGCCCGTCTTCAACTCAGCCAGCATGGCTTGCCATTTCTTCTGGCGGCGCTGCTGCGGCATGATCAGCAGAAAATAGAAGATGGCAAAAATGAAGATGAGGGGGGCGAACCCCAGCCATCCCATCCCGCCACTGCTTTGTATTGCCAACAGATGTTGTGCGCTCATGAAACCCTGCAGACCTGTCTCACTCACAACCTGGCCCACGCCTTGCAGCGCTCTGGCCCTGTGCATGTTACCGCGGGAGTTCTCGTGTATTCAGGCCGGATATCCTTTAGCTCCAGGCACGAACCGGGAATGCCGAGCTAGGGTTTCGGTCGAGACCACACCTCAGAAAGAGAACGGACCTATGTCCCAAGTTCAATAGAATGACGCACCAACCGCATGGTGTCAAGGTAGAAGCTCAGGTTGTGGACCGTGTTCAGGACTTGCGCCAGCACCTCGTTAGAGGCATACAGGTGCCGCAGGTAAGCACGCGAGTAACGCTGACAGACCCGGCATGTACAATTGGGGTCGAGCGGCTCCTGGTCGCCAGCATAACGGGCCTGTTTGATCGAGATTTTGCCTTCGGACGTAAACAGCAATCCGTGCCGGGCGGCGCGGGTGGGCAGGACGCAATCCATCATGTCGATGCCGAGTTTGGCATATTCAACGATCTCCTCTGGGGTGCCGACACCCATCAGATAGCGAGGCTGGTCTGTGGGCAGGTGCTCGATCGTGGATTCGACAATCTCGCGGGTCAGGGCTCGAGGCTCGCCGACGCTGAGCCCTCCAATGGCGTAGCCGGGGAAGCCGATTTCGATGGTGCGCTCGGTGGATTCTTTCCTCAGTTGGTGATCCATGCCGCCCTGCACGATGCCGAATAGGGCCTGGGTCTGCCCAGCCCACGTAGGGGCAGGTGTCCTCACCTGCCTAGCCGAGGGGAGGTCGGCAGTCGTCGGCAAGCGGCGCTCACGCGCCCGGACGGGGGCGTCCGGGCCTACGTGGTTCTTGCCCCACGGTACTTCTTCTTTGTGGTCTTCGAAATACTTTTTGCTGCGCTCCGCCCAGCGCAGGGTCAGCTCCATGGAAGCTCGAGTGCGGGAAGCTTCTGCCGGAAACTCCGTGCACTCATCAAACGCCATGATGATATCCGCGCCGAGCCCGATCTGTGCCGCCGTGGCGCTCTCCGGGCTGAAGAAGTGCGAGGAGCCGTCCAAATGCGAGCGGAAGGTGACGCCCTCTTCGGTGACTTTGCGGAGATCATTGAGGCTGAAAACCTGGAAACCGCCGGAGTCGGTCAAGATGGCGCGGGGCCAAGACATGAAGCGATGCAGCCCGCCCAACTGCCGGACTTGTTCGACTCCCGGCCGGAGATAGAGGTGGTAGGTATTTCCCAGCAAGATCTGTACGCCCAGCTCTTCAAGGATGTCCTGGGACACGCTCTTCACGGACGCCAGGGTTCCCACCGGCATGAAGACGGGCGTTTCGACGTCACCATGTGGCGTAATCAGGCGCCCGGCGCGCGCCGAACCACTGGCGGCCTCGAGTCGGAACTGGGTGGACATTGCTTGGGATTGTAAAAGAAGCGGCGGGCGAAAACCTTGGGTGCGTGGTGGGTTAGAGCTCCAATTCAATAATCGCGCCACTCACCTTCCCGGCACTGACCGTTAACCTGCCCACGGTCACCGGCAAACGAAACCGCCGCGGCCCAGCGCTGCCCGGATTGAAATACAGCACGCCACGCCTGATCTCCTGATGAGGTCGGTGGCTGTGCCCGCAAACCACAGCCGCGAATTCCGCCGCCTCGGGTTTCAGATCCAGTTCTTGCAGGACGTGTAGCACGTAGATCGAAACTCTGTCTGCCTCAAGTACGTCGGTGGCCGGAATCTTCTTCGCCCAGGCTCCGCGATCCACATTCCCTCGCACGGCCGTCACCGGAGCAATCTTCCCCAGCTTGCCCAGAATTTCCGGGTCGCCGATGTCGCCGGCGTGAATGATGTGGTCGGAGCCATGCAGCGCGGCGATGGCCTCTGGGCGGAGCAGGCCGTGGGTGTCAGAGATAACGCCGATGATCATCAATCACGTAGGGACGGCCGCCCTCGGCTGTCCACCGGGCAGAGCGAGGTAACCTCCCATTGTACGGGCAGACTACGAGGAAGAAAGTCTCGGAAGTGCCGATGTCTTCCCAGGCTGGGAAACGAAAGAAAACGCCCGCCGGGACAGCCGAGGCGGCTGTCCCTAAGTGATCATTGCCGCTACAACGTCGGGCTTTTCTCCGCAATCAGCTTCCTGATCTTCTCCACGAACTCCTCCGCGGGCATGTCTTCGGTCTTCTCTTTCCCCCGGGTGCGGACGTTCACCTTACCGGCTTCGGCTTCTTTGTCGCCCATGACCAGCAGGAACGGGACTTTCTGCATGGCGTGCTCGCGGATCTTGGCGTTCATTTTTTCGTTGCGGGCATCCACGTGTACACGCACGCCGATGGCTTTCAGCTGATCGGCGACTTGGTTGGCATAGTCGGCGTGGCGCTCACTGATGGGAATCATCACCGCCTGCACCGGTGAGAGCCAAACCGGGAACGCGCCGGCGTAATGCTCAATCAGCACGCCAAAGAAGCGTTCCACCGACCCGTACAGCGCGCGGTGCACCATCAGCGGTTGCTTGCGCGAGCCGTCCTCTGCGACATACTCCAGGCCGAAGCGCTGCGGCAGGTTGAAATCGAACTGCACGGTGGAGAGCTGCCACAGCCGGCCGATCGCGTCCACCAGCTTGATGTCGATCTTCGGTCCGTAGAACGCGGCTTCCCCGGGCATGGTCTTGTATTCGATTTTGCGGCGCTGGAGCACGTTCTCCAGCGACCGCGTCGCCAGGTTCCACTGATCTTCGCTGCCCACGAAGTTCTGGCGGTCCTGCGGGTTCCAGGTCGAAAGCTCAGTCTGGAATTGATCGAAGCCGAAATCCTTCAGCACATCGAGAGCAAAATCCAGGCAGCCTGCGATTTCATCCTCAATCTGTTCTGGCGTGCAGAAGATGTGGGCATCATCCTGGGTAAATCCGCGGACGCGCATTAGCCCATGCATCACGCCAGAGCGTTCGTAGCGATAGACCGTTCCCAGTTCGCCCAGGCGTACCGGCAGGTCACGATACGACTTGAGCGAATCTTTATAGATGAGGATGTGGAACGGGCAGTTCATTGGCTTCATGCGGTATTCGGCGTCATCGAGCTCCATGACGTCGAACATGTTCTGCACGTAGTAGCCCTCGTGTCCCGAGGTCTGCCACAACTGCCGCCGCGCGACGTGCGGCGTGTATACCAGCGAGTAGCCGCGGCGGATGTACTCGTTGCGCATCCAGTCTTCCATCTCTTTGCGGATGATGCCGCCCTTGGGATGCCAGAAAATCAGCCCCGGCCCGGCGAGTTCCTGGATGGAGAACAGATCGAGCTGCTGGCCGAGCACGCGATGGTCGCGTTTCTTGGCTTCTTCCTGCTTGTGCAAGTACTCGTCGAGATCTTTCTTGGAGAAAAACGAAGTCCCGTAGATGCGCTGCAGTTGTGGGTTCTTTTCGTCGCCGAGCCAATACGCGCCGGCGATGTTCAGCAGCTTGAAGGCCTTGATCTTGCCGGTCGACGGCACATGCGGGCCGCGGCAGAAGTCAGTGAACTTCCCGGTCCGATAAATCGAAATCTTTTCATTGGGCTTGGTGAACTGCTCGATGAAGTGGCACTTCATGAAGTCGCCTTCTTTTTTGAACTCCTCCAGACCCTGGTCGCGAGGCAGAAACTCGCGGGCATAGGGAATATTCTGCTGCACCAGTTCCTGCATCTTCTTTTCGATCTTCTGCAAGTCTTCCGCGGTAAACGGAGTCGGCCGGTAGAAGTCGTAAAAGAACCCACTCTCGGTCGCGGGGCCGTGGCCAAGCTTGGTCTCAGGAAAAAGTTCCAGCACCGCCGCCGCCAGCAAGTGCGCCGAAGAATGCCGGTAGACTTCCAGAGCTTCGGGATCTTTTTCGGTGAGGATGCGGAGGGGAGTGTCTTTTTCCAGAGGCCGGGTTAAGTCAATGAGATCGCCGTTGGTCTTGGCCGCAAGTGCGGCGTCGGCCAGGCGCTGGCCGATGGACTTGGCGATGTCGAGGGCGGTGGTGCCCTTGGGGACTTCTTTGGTGCTGCCGTCGGGGAGCTTTACATGAATGCTGTCGGACATAGATCGAAACCTGTAGCTGGCTGAATCTTTTCAGTTTATTGGAGTGGCACAGGAGGGTCAAACCCAGGAGGATTGGGGTAGGCTTATGAATACGTATCCGGAGGAAGCTATGTCCCACCCCACCCGGCGTGAATTGCTCGTTAAGACTGTCACCACGACCGCTGCAACCCTCATCGCCCCAGTTGCGCTTCTAGGAGCCGAAAGCAAGACCGAACCCGAGGTTGCCGCGACCGAAGACCTGATGCGGGAACATGGCGTGTTGCGCCGCGCCCTGCTCATTTACGCCGAACTTGCGGACAAGATCCGCCAGCAGTCCGGTTCGATTGATGCGGCCGCGCTCCACAAAGCTGCCCAACTGTTCCGCACTTTCGGCGAGGACTATCACGAGAAAATGCTGGAGGAGCAGCGCATCTTTCCGATTGTCCGGAAGATGAAAGGCGAAGCCGCCAAGTATCCCGACATCCTGGTGGCGCAGCACCATCGTGGCCGTGAAATTACCGACTACATGCTGGCCGTGACCAGCGGGCCGAGAATCGCCAGCCAGCATTCCGAGCCTCTGGCTCGCGCCATCCAAGGCTTCGTTCTGATGTACCAGAACCACGCGGCGCGGGAGGACACCATCGTTTTCCCGGCGTGGAAGCAAAGCCTCACCGCGAAGCAGTTGGACGAAATCTCCGACCACTTCGAAGACATTGAGCACAAAATGTTCGGCGCAGATGGTTTCGAGGATGCGGAGAAGACCATCGGGGGCATCGAGCAGACCTTTGGCTTGGCGGATATTTCACAGTTCACAGCCCCGCCTCCGCCTCGACCGTAGGACAAACCCTTGACGACCAGCGTGAAACCCACCATTGGGCACAGCGGACGCTCCCGTGAGTTGCGGGAGTTGGCAACTCTTTTTCTGCGGTTGGGTACCACCGCATTCGGAGGACCCGCCGCGCATCTTGCCATCATGCGCGAACAAGTGGTCAGCCGGCGCCAGTGGCTCAGCGATCAGGAATTTCTCGACCTGATCAGCGCCTGCAACCTGATTCCCGGCCCAAATTCCACCGAAATGGCCATCCACATTGGGCACAGGCGCGCCGGATGGCCGGGCTTATTGACCGCCGGTGTGTGTTTCATTCTGCCCGCCGCAGTGATGGTGACCGGAATCGCCTGGGCCTACACGAAATTCGGCAGCCTGCCGGCTATGCAAGGCGTGCTGGTTGGGGTAAAGCCGGTGGTAGTCGTCATCGTGCTGCAGGCGCTGGTGGTTCTCAAGCGATCTGCGCTCAAGTCGCGTTGGCTCCAAACATTGGCATTCCTTGCCGCACTTCTCAGCTTGGTTGGAGTCTACGAACTGACCGTGCTCTTCGGAGTGGCGGCTGCGGCCGTGGTGGTACAGCAAGGAAGAAACTGGCCGCGGCGCATCCGCGCCCTAGCTCCAATTCCGCTCTTTGCCTTGGCGTCCGACTCGCCAGCCGCATCGGTGGCCCTGGGAAAACTCTTCCTCGTCATGGCCAAAGTGGGTTCGGTGTTGTTTGGCAGCGGATATGTGCTGCTTGCCTTCCTCCAATCCGAACTTGTGGAACAACGCCACTGGATCACAGCCGGCCAGTTGCTTGACGCCGTGGCGGTGGGGCAGGTCACTCCCGGCCCGGTTTTTACTACCGCGACCTTCCTGGGCTACCTGATGGCCGGCCCAAGGGGCGCCGCGGTGGCAACCGTGGGTATCTTCTTCCCGGCTTTTGCTTTCGTGGCACTCACGGCGCCGCTCCTGGCGCGGCTTCGCGGCTCGGCTCCGCTCGGCGTGTTTCTCGACGGTCTGAACGCGGCCTCCCTGGGGCTGATTGCGGCCGTAACCGTGCAGATCGGCAGGACAGCCTTCGTCAATCTCCCAACGATGTTTATTGCCGCAGTGGCGGCGCTGTTGCTTTTTCGGTTTCGCGTCAGTTCGACCTGGCTGGTGCTGGGTGGGGCGGTTGCTGGATGGCTGATTTCGGTTTTCTAGCGCGCAGGATCTCAATCGCCAGGACAGTTGAGTCCCTCCTAACGGGAGGACAGATAACGAATGGGCACGCCCCGCTTTTGTTGCTTGCCCCTGGGCTTCCCTGCAACCTGATGGCTCCATTCGCCCGGGCTCCGGAACCTCCAAGCGATGTCTTTCGTAGAACTGTCTGGGGGCACTTATGCGACACGTAAGCCGGTGGATCGCTCAACTTCTGGCCGGTTTCGCGCTCTTTGTGCTGTCCCAGGTGGTTTGGTGGTTCGTCGGCTTACCGTACTGGCAACGGTCACCAACCAGTAGCGATGTCAGCGAACTCACGGGGATCGGGGGGCTTGTTACTGCTGGTTTGTTCGCAGCTAGCCAAACCCTTTCTTATTTCCTAATGCGTTCCGCTCTGAAGGTTCGTCCGAAAACCAACTCTGATCACTGAGAAGGAATGGATCGGGGCCTCGTCTCAGTCAAGAGCAGCGTTACCAAGAATAGAAAAGCCATGCCCCCCGCTGACAGCCACAGCGTCGTCCCCAAGCCGAATTGTTCCGCCAGTGCTCCGCCCAGCGCGGGAGCGGCCGTGGCGCCCATGATCTCACCGACCAGCGTAACCAATCCGATCGCCGTGGCGGCGAAGCCTGCAGGTGCGCTTTCCGCGGGCACTAGCACGATGATCAGCGAGGCGATCGCCTGGCCGCCGTTGGCCACAAACAGAATCCCTGCCAGCGTCCATAGATGTCCATAAAGCACCGGAATCAGCAGCGCGAGTGGCACCGCCGTGGACAACACGGAAAGGAAGAACAGCAACTTCTTGCGACCAATTTGGTCGGAAAGCGAAGGCAACAGGAATCCCAGGACAAAGCTTCCCAGCCCGGTAGCTCCGAGCAGAAACCCGGCCGTCGTCGCCGGCTGGTGGGCGACTTCGGTGATATAGAGGGGCGCAAACACGTTCAGGAGGAAGAGCCAGGTCATGAATCCTGCTGAGCCCAGACATGCCAGCCAGACATTGCGGAAGCGCAAGACGGAAAGATAGTGGCGTAAGGTCGCGCCGCGGTGGGCGCTGATGCCGGCATTTCCTTGCGGCTCTTTGACGAACTTCCAGATCAACAGGCCCAGCATGATTCCCGGAATGCCCGCCACAAAAAATGCCCAACGCCAACCCACGCGCGACGCTATTTGCGTGGTGAGGACCGGCGCCACAGCCAGGCCGACCAGAGCTGCCGCGCTAACCACGGCACCGACGTTGCGTCCGCGGCGCTCGGGCGGGGAAGATTCTTCGATCAGTGCCGTGATGACCGACCAGCACGGGCCCTCCGCCACGCCCATCAGCGCGCGGATCAGCAGAAGCTGCTCGAAACTGCGCGCCATCCCGGTGACCCAGGAAAGCGCCGAGAAAAGGAAGACCGCCGGGATCAGGATCCGCCGCCGTCCGAAGCGGTCCGACAAGGCGCCAAACAGGAAAGTGGAACCTGCCCAGCAAATCGCCAAAACCGAAGCCAGCAGGCCGATCTGTTCGTTAGTGAGATGGAACTCGGATGCGAAGTACGGGGCGAGGTATAACTGGGACATGCGGTCGAGGAAGACCGTGCCCCAAGTGAAAAACAGAATTATGACTAGAGTGTTTTCGTAGCGCCGGGTGTGGTCCACTCGGTTTCCTTGGTCGGGTTCGAGTCGTACAAATGCTCCACCGCCCGCTGCACCTTTGCTGACAGCTCTTCGATATCGTGCCCCTTCAGCCCCGCGGTCGAGATCGGTGCACCCACGCGCATCTCCAGCGGGCGGCACTTGATGTGATAGGTGTTCATCGGCAGCAGCTCATAGGTCCCCACCAGCGCGACCGGCACGATGTCCACCTGCGCCTTGATCGCCAGGAAAAATGCTCCTGGCATGAAGGGCTTGATCTCGCCGTCGGGCGTGCGGCCGCCTTCGGGAAAGATCACCAGAGGCATGCCGCCCTGCAAACTCTTCACCGCGGAGCGGATGCTCGCAATCGACGACGCCGGATTCTGCTGATTGATGCACACCTGCCCCGACCGTTTCAGGTGCCAACCGATTACCGGATACGAAAGCAGTTCCTTTTTGAACATGATCCGGAACTGGAATGGCAAGTGCACATACAGCACGGGGATATCGAGCGCGGAAGCATGATTCACGGCGTACAGGTGTGGCTTGGAGGTGTCGACCCTCTCCAGGCCGGTCACTCTCACCGGCGAAGAGATCGTCTTCATGATCATCCAGGACCATGCCCGCGCGAAGTCGTGCAGAATGCGCTCTTTCTCGCCAAAAAGCGATACCGGGACGGCCACCGGCCCAAGCAACACCGTATAAAGCCAGATGAGTGGATCCAGGATGAAGTACGAACGCAGCCGGCTGAGCCAGCCGTAGCGGCGTGTGGAGACGGGTTGGGGCCGGTCCTGAGCGGAGTCGAAGGAACCCGTCCGGGTCGAACGCAGCTCAACAATCTTCGGGTTAGTTTCGGTCTCCGCGGATGTCTGGAAATCCTGCACGTTTCTTAGATGCGAACCCCCAACTGGCGCATCGCCTCTCCTACAATGTATATCGATCCGGTAATAACCACTACGCCTTTTGGCCCAGCCAGGGCCCGTGCCCGCTCCACCGCCGACGCCACATCGGGCGCGTCCTCGATGTCGGTTGAGGTGCGGGCGGCGGCTTCGCGAATCTCGTCGGGCGTGGCCGACCTTGGGTTATCGGCGCGCGTGGCAATCACGCGCTCCGCCAGCGGGAAAAGAATCTCGGCGATCTCCCCGATGGCCTTGTCGCGCATGGCCCCGAAAACGAACGACAAGGGCCGGTCGTGGTAGCAGGCCGAGAGAGTCGAGCGCAGCGCCCAGGCGCCAGCGGGATTGTGCGCTACATCGAGCACAATCTCCGGGGTAGGGATGGTTCGGACAGCCGAGGCGGCAGGAAGGTTCGCGGGAATGACCTGAAACCGGCCTGGCCAGCGCGTTTCCCGAATGCCTCGTTCGATGGATTCGGGCGTGATTGCAAATCCTTGCTTGCTCAATTGCTCGGCGGCGGCAATGGCCAGCGCGACATTGCGCAACTGGTGACGACCGACCAGTGGCGTCTCGACCAGGATTTCTTTGCCCATGACCTGCAGGGGATATCGGGAAACGTAGCCGGACGAATTCGTGCCAAGGCTCTGCCGCCCCTCCGGGGCTTCTGTCTGGTCAGGCTCTGACCCACGGCTTACGCCGTGGGCGGCATTCTCTCGCCGCTCCGCGGCTGAATTTCGCGCCCCAGGGACGCAATTGCTGACGGAGGTCGCTCTCTCGCTACTCGGTACCAGGTACTCGGCACTCGCGGGCGACACCGGTGGGACATACGGTACCGCGCTGACCCCGTGTGCTCCGAGGTCGAGAATCGTATTCCCAATCACATCGTTAGCCTGGGGCTGTTGCGGCAGCGTTACCACCACGCCGCCCTGCCGGATAATCCCGGCCTTCTCGCGGGCGATTTCCGCCACCGTGTTGCCCAGGAATTTCTGATGGTCGAGGGAAATATCGGTGATCACGCTCACCCGCGGCTTGATCACGTTGGTGGCGTCGAGGCGCCCACCCATGCCAACCTCGAGCACTGCTATCTCGATCTTGCGTTGCGCAAAGTACTCGAAGGCAATGGCGGTCAGCATTTCAAAGAAGCTGGGATGCCAAGGCAATTCGCCCTCTCCCACCAGTCGTTCGGCAGTTCGATCCACAACATCGTGCAGCAGGGCAAAATCGTCGTCGCTGATTTCTTCGCCATTGATTCGAATGCGCTCATTGATCCGCATCAGGTGGGGAGACGTGTACAGCCCACTGCGGACACCGGAAGCTCGAAGAATTGCGGCCAGCGTGGCTGCCGTCGAGCCCTTGCCGTTGGTGCCGGCAATCAGCACGCCGGGAAACCGCCCCTCCGGATGGTCCAACGCGCCCAACAGCACCCGCATGTGCGCCAGGTCAAACTTGTGCGACGGCGTCTGGGCCAACTCGTGGCCCAGCGCGTACATGCGCTCGACAGCGGTTAAATAGGACATCGGACCTCGGACGTCAGACCTCAGACCTCAGACCTCGGCCTTCAAACTCTCAGATTATCAATTCGGCCCCCGCGGATTCGAGTTCCGCGCATTAGAACGCAACGGGAGCGGGTCGAAGTGGGAACGCCGTGGATTCACAGGTTTGCTGAAATCCGAGGTCTGAGGGCGCCGGTGGCTACGCCGCCATGAATTCCAGCGCCCGTGCGATGTACGGCTTGAGCTGTTTGCGAGGCACTACCGCGTCCAGCATGCCGTGCTCGAGCAGGAACTCGCTGCGCTGGAAACCTTGTGGCAGCTTCTGCCGGATGGTTTGCTCGATCACCCGTGGCCCGGCAAAGCCAATCAGAGCACCGGGCTCAGCGATATTCAAGTCGCCCAGCATGGCGAAGGAGGCGGTGACGCCGCCGGTGGTGGGATCGGTCAGCACCGAAATGTACGGGATCTTGGCTTCATCCAGACGCGCCAGCGCGGCTGAGATTTTGGCCAGTTGCATCAGGCTGATCACGCCTTCCATCATGCGCGCGCCGCCGGAAGCGGAAACGATAATGATGGGCGCCTTGGTGTCGGTGGCCTGCTCGATGGCCCGGGTGATCGCCTCGCCGACCACTGCCCCCATGCTCCCCCCGATGAACGCGTATTCCATGGCACTCACGATCACTGGGCGCCCGTTCAGCTTGCCGCGGGCATTGATGACCGCGTCCTTCAGCCCGGTATCGGCCTGGGCCCGCTTGAGGCGCGACGAGTATGCCTTCAGGTCAACGAATTTCAGCGGATCGGTCGAAACCAGGTTAGAGTCGAACACTTCGTAGAGATTGTCATCCAGCAGCTGGGCCAGCCGCGCGCGCGCGTCGATGCGGAAGTGCTTGTCGCACTTGGGACAGACGTTCAGGTTCTCTTCCAGGTCCTTTTTCCAGATGATCTGACGGCAATCATCACACTTCACCCACAGCCCCTCGGTGCGGACCTTCTTCTCGCCCGAGGTATCCAGCTCACCGGCTTGTCGCTTGAACCAGGCCATGAAATTGAGTAATTGTGTAATCGGGTAATTTTGCAACTGAAAACGGTCCGCCAAGATGGCTTTCAAATCACAAAATTACCCAATTGCAAAATTACACAATCAGTACTCGATCCCCTTCTGTGCCATCACGCCCTTCTGGTAGGCGTGCTTCAACTCGCGCATTTCGGTGACGGTGTCGGCGAGTTCGACAATTGTCGGATGCGCGTTCCGCCCCGTCAAGATGACGTGTACCATCTCCGGCCTTTTCTTCAGACTCTCCACCACCTTGGCGGGATCAAGCATACCGTAGCTGATGGCGTAGTTGATCTCGTCCAGGATCACCAAGTCCCACTTGCCGGAGTGGATGGCCTTCTCAGCTTCGGCCCAGGCTTCCTCGACCAGTCGCACGTCTTCGGGGTCGGGTTTCCCGGTTCCAACCTTCACGAACCCGCGTCCCATCTGTTTCATGATGAACTTGTCGCCAAACGCCTGCACCGCATCCAGTTCTCCGTATTGCCAGGAACCCTTTATGAACTGGAGCATGAGCACCCGCATGCCTTGTCCCACCGCCCGCAGGGCCGTGCCCATGGCGGCCGTGGTCTTCCCCTTGCCCGGGCCGGTATTCACGATGATCAGGCCGCGACGAATGTCCTGCATATGGGAAGCCTTGATTGTACCTGTTTCGCCGTGGCACGCGAGGGGACATAGGCAGAAGGTGCTGATCGGAAATGAATCAGAGCAGTACCAGGCAGAAGGTGGTGCCGACGTCCCCCGTCATCCGCGGCCCGACCGGGTGAGTACCGGTTAGTTTTCCGGGGAACTCGGGCGTCTTATCCTGCGTACACTACCGCAGGTCGGTTTGTGTCCGCGGCACTTTGTTGGAGGTCTCGGCATGACTCGTACTGCCCTGGTGTTGGCGCTCCTGCTCAATCTGCCCGCAACCCTTTCGGCTCGTCCGCAGAATTCCTCCGCAACCCACGACCAGGAGGCGATTCGCGAGGTCATGGATCTGGAACGGCAATCGAAGGAGGCTGCCATCCGGCGAGACGTGTCGTTCGTCGAGCGCACGCTGGCGGACAACTACGTCGGTATTGGCCCGCTGGGCGCAGTGGTCACCAAAGCCGATACCGTCGCGGCCCGTAAGGGCGCTCAGTTGCACTATGATTCGATCGAGATCTCGGAGATGGTCGTCCGCCTCTACGGCAACACTGCGGTGGTGACCGCGCGTGCAGAGGTGAAGGGAAGCGAACTGGGGGAGGACTTCAGCGGGCCCTATCGCTTCACCCGGGTTTGGGTGAAACGCAACGGGCGCTGGCAAGCCGTCAGCTATCAGGCGACTGTTACCCGGTAATGCGGTGCCGCCTAGGGCATCTCCACCACCGGCTGCATCTCTTTCTTCGACTCGCCAAGAGCGGCGCCTTCATCTCCCAGTAGCCGCACGGTGACGCGGAGGGCTTCAACTTCTTTCCTGACTCTGGCCAACTCCTGCTCTTTCGTCCGCAATACTTCCATGGGATTTTTCATGAGACAGATCCTTGTTGACTAGAAATGCTCGGCATGGCTCCGACTCTAAAGCAGCGCCAACGGCAGCGTCAGATCACCAAGGTACACGCCTGATTTCCTCAGTGCCCGAGGTGGTAAGGATGCCCCTTTAGAATAGTGAATGCGCGATAGAGTTGCTCCAGCAGGACGACGCGCGCCAGCTCATGCGCCAGAGTCATCTTGCCCAGCGACAGCAGCCTGGACGCAGCTTTCCGCGTCTCATCGCTGAACCCGTCCGCCGGGCCGACCGCGAACAGAAGCGGCAACGGATTGCGGACTTGGTGTTCGCCCAGGAACTTCGCCAGTTCCTCGGAGGAAAGCTGTTTGCCGGATCCATCCAGGAGCACCAAAGTTGCTCGAGCCCGGCGCTGCAATTGCATCAGCGCCGACTCGTCCTTAAGGGCAAGACTTTCGACGTCCGCATAGCGAACTAACCGCTTCAAATACTCATCTGTCAGGGCCTGGATGGCTGGCTCTTTGGTCTTCCCGATCCATGCAACGGTAAGCTTCACACCCCGGATTTAACCACAGAGGACACAAAGGACACTCAGGAATCACTCGACACTGCGTTAACGACTCCCTGCTGCCAGCACCACCACCGCACCGAATTTCACGCTGGCGCCATCCACGAATTGCCGAACCGCCGCATGCACGTCGGCGTTCACCTGGTCCCATTGCTCCGCCGGGACCCGCTCCAGCATGGGGCGAAAGGGCGTCGAGACGGCCTGCGCATACTCCCAAACCTCTTCCACACTGCCCGGCCAGGTCCAGGGCAGCGTCCGGGTTTCCTCTTCCACGGTGCGGAATCCGGCTTGCCGCAGCGCCGCCGACAAACTTCCCGGCTCGGCAAAGCGGAACATGTTGGGACCACCGGGCGCCATGATCGGGCCTCCCACATGCTTGTGCACCACGCCCATAGTGCTCGACCAGTAGGGTTGCTCGAACGGGCCCCATGCCAGGAAACAGGCCCGGCCCCCCGGTTTCAGCACACGATGGGTCTCGCACAGTGCCCGACCGGGGTCGGAAAAGAACATCACGCCAAAGCGGCAGGTGACCAGGTCGAAGCTGGCATCCGGAAACTGCGGATGATGCGCGTCCGCCTGGCTTGTGGAGACGTTCGTGAATCCGCGCTGGCGGGCGCGCTCTTCGGCGATTTTCAAGAGATCCGCGCTGAGGTCGAGGGCCGTGACATGACCTTCCGCCCCGACTTTCGAAGCCAGACTGATCGCCGGTTCGCCGGTGCCGCTGGCCAGATCGAGCACTGCCATTCCCGGCCGCGGATGAGCGTAAGCTACCAGGGCGTCGGTGACAGCGCGGCCCATGGCCGCCGACTTCGCTTTCCACTTCTCCGCCGCCACCAAGCGGTACGAAGCACCCCATTGCGGGTTGGATGGTTCAGCGCTCATTCGCGGAAGCCAGAGTTCACCACAGAGACACAGGTGGAATCTGTTCTTTGTCCACTCCGTGGGGAATGTTTTCCGGAGGACATTCCAAGCGGCCCGGCTAGGCTCTCTTCCGAGTTGCTCGTGCTGACCGCTTGGCTGGGGCCACCGCCAGGTCCGCCGGTTCCAATTTCTTCGCTGACTTCCACAAGCGTTCGAGGTCGTAGTACTTGCGCGATTTTTCCGAGAAGACGTGCACCACGAAATCCACGTAATCGAGCAGCACCCATTCCGCCTGCTTGTAGCCCTCGACGTGAGTGGGGCGCAGCCCGGCCCTCTCCAGGCGCTCCTCCACTTCGTCGGAGATGGCCTGAATCTGCCGGGGATTGGTCCCGCTGCACACCACGAAGTAGTCGGTGAATGCCCCCGACCCCTTCTCCAGTTCCAGTATGGTGATTTCTTCCGCCTTCTTTTCCTGGCAGGCGTTGATGGCTTCGGCTACCTGTCGCTTCAAATCGTTTTTCTTCATGCGGTCGTCAGTCGTCAGTCCTCGGTCATCAGCTAGTCATTTGATTGTAGCTGAGGCTGACGACTGACGACCGGCGACTGATACAGCCCCATCTTCTTGATGTACTCTCCCACTGCCGGATTCACGAACCTTCCCAATGCCTTCTTTGCCGCGACCGCGTCGCGGATCGCCGTCGCCGATACCGGCTGATGGACATTCTCCAGCAGGTGCACGGTCGCGCCCCGCAGCACCAGGTCGCCTCTGGCGGGTTGCTTTTTGAACGGCTTGGTCACCGCCGGCGCAGGGCGCAGGCGCTCCGGCAGCGCATTGGCCACGTCCGCCAGAGAATAGCCCGGACGGCTGGCCACGATAAACTCGCACTCCCGGAACAAGGCCTCCGGTTGGTGCCACTTGGCAATGTCCTGGAAGGCGTCAATCCCCATCAGGAAGAACAAGCGATCGCTCTTCTTCAAAGTCTCCTTGAGCCGCCGCACCGTGTCGATGCTGTAGTTTGCCCCTGGCACGGCATGCTGGCGGCTCTTTCCGCCGGCCGGATGGGTCACAGCCTCTCCCGGCGCCTCCAGCAGGGAGGGCACGAACGCCTTCTCCCCCATGGTCGACAGCACCACCATGGCATAACGATGGAAGTACGACGCCATCGGCTGCCGCTGCTTATGCGGTGGAATATTCGCCGCAACAAAATAGACACAGCCAAGCTCAAAGCGCTCCCGCGCCGCGTGGGCCAGCGCCATGTGTCCATGATGGATGGGATCGAAAGTTCCCCCGAAAAGTCCGATGTTCATGCTTCATCCATAATTGTGCGAGTTTTTGCCGGCTAATTGCCGCAGTTCTGGGTGCCGGAAGAGATTCCCACCTGGGATTGTCCAGGGTGCAATCGTGCGTGCCAGTTGGCCACACGCCATCGGCCCCCCGGACAGCGCCGTTCGGGCGGCCCGCGAATGAACTCCCGTAACTCGCGGGTATCCCGTTCCGGAACTAGGATTTAGTTATGCGAGTGAAGCTCCCCCTTCTCCGCACCCGCTACGTCCCCGCTACACGGGCTCCTGTCCTGCGTTACGGCGTGGCCATCCTTAGCATCACGCTGGCACTGATCCCGGCGCTCATGCTCTCCGATGTAGTGGAAAGCCGGCTGGTGGTGTTTGCCGTGGCCATCATGGTCAGCGCCTGGTATGGCGGCTGGAAGCCCGGCCTGGTAGCCACCTCGTTCGCGCTCACCGTCAGTGCCTATTTCTCGCTCACCGGCCAGCAGTCCCCATCCCAATATCGCAACGCCATCATACATCTCACGCTGTTTGTGGTAGTGGCTGTGCTGATCTGCTGGTTCAATGCGGCGCTGCGCTCCGCCCAGGAAGGCCTGCGCCGCTCCGAACTCAACTTCCGTTCGCTGGTGACTAACGCTCCCTACGGTGTCTGCCGGTGTGATTCCGCGGGCATTCTCCTCGGCGTCAATCCCGCCTTTGTCAGCATGCTGGGATATGACTCGGCGGCGGAGCTGGTCGGCAACAGTTTGCCCAATCTTTATGCCGACTCGCAGCAATGGTTTCTGCTGGCCGACTACTTCCGATCGCTCGAGAAATTTCATGGGCTGGTCGCCGAATGGGCGCGCAAGGACGGCAGCTCCACCGTCGTACGCCTCTCCGGGCGCGCCATCCGTGGAGAAGGGAACGCTATCTTCTTCGAGCTTTTCAGCGAAGACGTGACTGAGCACCGCGCCCTGGAACAGCAACTCCGCCAATCGCAGAAGATGGAAGCCATCGGCCGGCTCGCCGGCGGCATTGCGCACGACTTCAACAACCTGCTGATGGTGATCTCCGGCTACTGCGAGTTCCTGCTCGACCGCATCGGTTCCAACCAAGAGCTTCGCGGACCGGCCCAGGAGATCGCCAGCGCCGCCGAGCGTGCGACCTCGCTAACCCGGCAACTGCTGGCTTTCAGCCGCAAGCAGATGCTGGCGCCCAGGGTGGTAGACCTGAACGCGGTGGTCACTGAAAACCTGAAAATGCTCACCCGCTTGATTGGCGAGGACATTGACCTGGTCATGGTGCCCAGCGCGGACATCGGCGCGGTCAAAGCCGATCCCGGCCAGATCGAGCAGGTCATCATGAATCTGGCGGTCAATGCTCGTGATGCCATGCCCCACGGTGGCAAGCTCACGATCGAGACGGCCAATGTCACGCTCGACGAAAACTACGCCCGCTTCCATGCCCCGGTGCAGCCCGGCGATTACATCATGCTCGCCATCAGCGACACCGGCACGGGCATGGATGCCGAGACCCAAAGCCACATCTTCGAGCCCTTCTTCACCACCAAGGGAACCAAGGGCACCGGTTTGGGGCTTTCCACCGTGTACGGCATCATCAAGCAGAGCGGCGGCTACGTCTGGGTCTACAGCGAGCCCAGCAAGGGCACCACCTTCAAGATTTACTTGCCGCGTATCAGCGCTACCGGGGAGGTCGCCGAGGCCGAAGCCACCGTTGCCATCAACAACTCCCATCAGAATGTCGAGACCATTTTGCTGGTCGAGGACGAAGCCAACCTGCGTTTGCTCACTTTGCAGTATCTGCGCAAACAGGGGTATACCGTGCTCGAAGCGGCGGATGGCGCCGCAGCCATTCAAGTTTCTGAAGCTCATCCAGGCCCCATTCATCTGCTGTTGACCGACGTCATCATGCCGGGAATGAACGGGCGCGAACTGGCCCAACGCATCACCTCGGAGCGGTTCGAAACCCGTGTGCTCTACATGTCGGGCTACACCGAGAATGCGGTCGGTCACAACGGCACGCTGGACGCGGGCATCACCCTGCTCCAGAAGCCCTTTACCCTCCCCGCCTTGAAGGCCAAGGTGCGGGAGATGCTCGATACAGCCCTTCCCCAGGAGGTTCCGATGTCTGCTCGTTTGGCTGCCCAAGCTGCAATCCGGCGGCGGGAGAGGTTGTCTCCCTTCCGCGCGCAACGCTTCAATCTTCACTTGCCACTGAAATACCGCCTGCTCGGAGAAAACGACTGGCGCCAAGGCACCACTGAAAACATCAGCCGCTCGGGCATGCTGTTCCGGGCGGAGGAAATGATTCCCCCCAATGCGCAGCTCGAGATCAACCTTGTGCTGCCCGCGGAAATTGCAGGGTTGTCGGCCGCCGAGGTGGTGTGCCGCGGTGAAGTAGTCCGTGCCTTGAAGCCCGAGGCGCCCACCATGCACCCGGCCTTAGCCGCCAAAATCCTGCAGTACCACTTCCAGCACGGCACGCAGATTCCAGATGCCTGACCGTACCGAATACTTAGTACCGAGTACTGAGTGAAAACAAAAGGCGACCCCCTCAGGGGTCGCCTTTAGCTTGTCAGCTTCTCCTGCGTTGCGTCCGTTTTGGTGAGAGGTCTTCACTCGGTACTCGGTACATGGTGCTCGGTACTTTGTTTGGGCAGACGTACTTGCTCGACCTTTTCTGCCATCGCGTACTTCAACTCGTCGATCCCCTTACCGGTGACCGCGGAGATTGGGAACAGCTCCAGCCCTTCTTTCTTGCAGTACTTCTTCAGCTTCGTCAGCTTGTCTTTGTTGGCCACGTCGATTTTCGAGGCCACCATGATCACGGGCTTCTGCACCAGGCCCGCGCCAAAGCTCTCCAGCTCTCCGGTAATCACTTGAGCATCCTTCACCGGGTCCGGACGCCCGCTGGCATCGGAAACATCCACCAGGTGCACCAGCAACCGCGTGCGCTCGATGTGCCGCAGGAACTGTGTGCCGAGGCCTGCGCCCGAGTGGGCGCCTTCAATCAGCCCGGGAATATCGGCCACGACAAAACTCTTCTCCTCCGGAGGTTTGCCCACCGCCACCACGCCCAGGTTCGGCTGCAGCGTGGTAAACGGATAGTCCGCGATCTTCGGCCGCGCTGCGGAGATGCGCGAGATCAGGGTGGACTTGCCCACATTGGGAAACCCCACGAGCCCCACGTCGGCCAGCAACTTCAGCTCCAGCCGAAACGTGCGCTCCTCGCCCGGCCGGCCCGGTTCGTGCTCGCGTGGCGCCTGGTGGGTCGAAGTCGCAAACTGAGCATTGCCCCGTCCGCCGCGGCCGCCCCGGGCGATCACAATGCGCTCATCCGCATGGGAGAAGTCGTGCACCTTCTCGCCCGTCTCCGCGTCGTAGACGATGGTGCCGACCGGCACTTTCAAGATCACGTCCACGCCTTCGCGTCCGGTGCGGTTGGAGCCCTCGCCGTGCCGTCCCCGCTCCGCTTTGTATTCCGGATTGAAACGGAAATGCACCAGGGTATTGTGGCGTTCGCTGGACTCCATGATGACATCGCCACCCTTGCCGCCGTCTCCGCCCGAGGGCCCCCCGCGCGGGACAAACTTCTCCCGCCGGAAGGCAAGGCAGCCATTCCCGCCGTCGCCGGCCTTCACACGAATTGTGGCCTCATCAATAAACATGAAAACTCAGGTAGGGACAGGCGCCCTTAGACTTCGCTCAGGGCAGGCTCTCGCCTGTCCACCGAGCCAAGCGAGGCAGCAACACAAAAGCCCCGGCCGAAGCCGAGGCCCCAGGCCGCCAGGCGAACGCGGCCTCTGCATTGATCTTAGAACGCTTACTTCGCCTCGACCGGCTCGATCATGACGAACTTCCCCATGCCGCCCTTGTCGAGAAACTTGATGCGTCCGGTGATTTTGGCGAAAAGCGTGTCATCTTTGCCGCGACCGACGTTCAAGCCAGGCTTCACCCGCGTGCCTCGCTGCCGGACGATGATGGTTCCGCCGGGGACCAGTTGCCCGCCGAAAGCCTTGAAGCCCAAACGCTGCGCATTAGAATCGCGCCCGTTGCGTGAAGTGCCTTGTCCTTTTTTATGTGCCATAAAATCAGTTCTCGGTTCTCAGATGTTGGTTCCCAGTTGTCGGGGTTTGCTACGTCTTTTTCTTCGGAGCAGCCTTCTTCGCTGCCGGCTTCTTGGCGGCTTTCTTGTGCGGAGCCGCGGCTTTCGTCTCGACTTTGGGCGCCTCGACTTCGGCCGGTGCCGCCTTCTTCGGCTTCGGTTCCTTCTTCGGAAGCTCAGGCGCGGTGAACTTCTGTCCGTCGAAGGCGATTTCGGTGATGCGCACTGCGGTAAATGCCTGCCGGTGGCCGCGCAGCTTCTTGTACTGCTTTTTGCGCTTGTAGTGGAAGACGAGGATCTTGTCGGCGCGGCCCTGCTCCACCACCTGGCCAACCACGTGGCTGTCCGCCTGCGGCTTGCCGATCTGCCCTTCTCCGCCGGAGACCGCCAGGATGTCGCCGAACTCAACCTTGCCGTCGGTGCCGGTGTTCAGGCTCTCCACACGTATTACATCGCCGGGCGCCACCCGGTACTGCTTGCCACCGGCGCGGATGACCGCGTACATACCTATGCCTCCGTCCAAATCGATACCGGACGCGCACCCGCGCGTTCCGGGGAACCTGCTGATTTCTCTGTGCTTGCTGTTTTCCGCGTCGGCGCTCTCAGCAACCATGGCGGGCGGCTCCAGAGCGGAACCGCAGCTACAGGCAAACGCAGCTATTCTAGCGTGCGCCAAGGAAGATGGTCAAACCAGGGCGACGCAGCTTCATTGCGCGGTTACTTGCCATGCCAGACTTCCAGAATCTTGCCGTCACTCTCTTGAAGAGTAACGGTTGCAACTCCTCCAGCAATTACCTCGTCTCCGTGGCCTCGGGGCAAGGTTCCATGTACCGTCCAAACATCTTCCTTGAGGGTAGCAACGAACGGTTGTTCCCGTTTGATCTGGCTGCTTCTATAAATTGGGATCAGCACTGCTACACCGACAGCAATTGCTGTTTTCTCATCCGGGACGAAGCCACCTTTTGGGGGAGTAGATTGGGATTGGGCGGTTGCGATCGTCATCGCAAGTAGAAAGAAAGACATGAGTTTCATGGTGGTCGTTAATTCCGCAGCTCTAGGGGTCATACTTATCTGTGTTCCGTTGACATGCCAGCGACTGGCTTATCGCGTGGGTATACCAGCCGCCATCAGCAGCCCATGGCAATCTTGATCTTCTCCGCCAGTTCGCAAACCTGGGAATTGCTGAGGTTACGGAGCTTGCTGCGAGGCTCGACCAGACTGCTCTTGCGCACTACTGTCACATCTTCGGCCTTGAGAACAGAGCCCTCAATTCCCGTTTGGCCTGGTGCCAAATACAAATGAGTTGGGACGTCTCTGGTCACGCTGGTCGAAAGCGGGACAACCAATACCGTATTCGCCTTGGGATTGAGATTTCTTGCGTCCCGCGACACTACTACCACAGGCCGGGGCTGCTTGTCCGGTGGGTCGGTCGGGAGCTTGACATACCAGATCTCTCCCCTCTGCGGTTGTTTGCCGTCTGTCGTTTCCGTCTACTCCGTCGGGAATTGGGACTCTGCGAACTCTCCCCAGGCGCGGTTTTCTTCCCGCTCTTCCTCGCTCATCGAGTCGTAGTAGTGCATGATCGCAGCATCGATGCGCTCCTTCTTTGCCTGCGACTCCTTTTCTCGGATGAGCGCATCCAGGGCCTCGGAGTCGGAATGATAGGCCTTTGCCAGCCGCTTCAGGAAATCCACTGACTCCGGCGAAAGCGAGAAGGTTTTCTTGAGCTTCCTCTGCCTCGATGATCTGGAGGCCCGTCTGATCCCGCGTCGCCGGGTATGCACACTCGACTTACTATTGGTCATACTAGAGATCATACCACACCATTCAGGGAGCCGGAAGGGTGTATGATTCCCACCCATGTTGGGTAACCGCACCAGCGAACAGTGGATTGCCCAATATTCCACCAGCCACCAACATCCGGTCAACCGCGCCTGCCACACCCTCGGCATCCCGACCATCCTCCTCTCCGCGTTGTTGGCGATTGCCGGATTCTTCTTCCACCCGTTCTGGATCTACGCGCTCGGCCTGTTCGTTTTTGGCTGGGCATTGCAGTTCATCGGACATGCCTTCGAGCGCAAAGAACCCGAATTTTTCCATGACTGGCGCTTCCTGTTCGTGGGTGTCCGCTGGTGGTGGGCCAAGGTCCGCGGCCGGGCCTGACGCTCATTGTCCTTTTTACTTTCCCCTTGCTGTGCGAGAATCCCGCCGGGAGGAAATCCAATGCAGAAACGTCTTCTCACCCTGCTGCTTTGCATTCTCATGCTCAGCCTTCCGAGCCTGGCGCAGAAGTCAAAAAAGATGTCCGGTCCCGGCCCTGACAAAGCCCTCATGCAGAAAATCTGGGATGGCTGGGCCACGATCAATCCTGACAACGTCGCCCAGTTCTATGCCAAGGGCCAGCACACCTTCTTCGACCTCGCGCCGCTGAAATACGACAGCTGGGACGAATACGCTGCCGGAGTGAAGAAGGAATTCGGCGACTATAAGGCCGCCAAGTTCGAGGTGAATGACGACGCCCAGATCCACGCCGCCGGCGAATACGTCTGGGGCACGGCCACCATCAAGTCCGACATGACCACGGCGTCCGGTAAGCGCGAGCTGGGTACCTTCCGCTGGACCGTGATCTGGCAAAAGCAGGAAGGCAAGTGGCTCATCGTGCACGAGCACTGCTCCGCGCCGATGCAATAACCGCGCTGGTGAGCAGAAGAACAGCCACAGATTTCCACGGATCATCACGGATGGGGTGAGCACGCAGGGTCCACTCGATCCGTGCAGATCCGGGTTGATCTGGGGCTGATCTTTCTCCTCCTTCAGTACGCCCTCACAAAGAAATACGCGCTCATGCCTGCGCCGACGAGGATGACGAACCAGCGCACCCAGGCCTGCGGCAGCTTCAGCGCGTAGTGGGCGCCGAAATATCCTCCGACCATGGCTCCGGCAATCATCACCACCGCCTGCGGCCAGAAGATGGCGCGCTTCAAGATAAACACCACCACCGCCACGCCGTTGATGGCCGTCCCCAGCACGCTCTTG
This sequence comes from Terriglobia bacterium, assembly GCA_020073165.1. Lineage (GTDB taxonomy): Bacteria > Acidobacteriota > Terriglobia > Terriglobales > Acidobacteriaceae > JAIQET01. Next base: position 100,247 of record JAIQFP010000011.1, read on the forward strand.
AGCGCATTCATCGCATGGATGTCGGTCATGCCAATCGCCGCCAGCATGGCCAGGTTCACAATGCCCACTCCGCCGCCGAAATACCCTCCGTACACCGCAACTCCTAGCTCGAACACGCAGGCTCCTGCAATGGCCGCGACGCTGGCATCATGCGCCACGCTCGAGGCCCGACCTCGCGAAAGCCGTTTGCCGAACACGAACAGCAATGTCGCTCCCAGCATCAGCCACGGCAGCACCTTCATGAAGGTGTGCGCCGGGGTCTTCAGCAGCAGAAACGCGCCCGCGACTCCGCCGGCGAAGCTGGTCACCAGCAGCGGCACCATGATTCGTCTGGGAACGTCGAGCCGGCTGCGATAGGCGCCCCCGCTGGCCGTCACGCCTACCCACAGCGCGATGGTATTGGTGGCGTTCGCAGGAATCGGTGGCACGCCAGTGAACAGGAGTGCGGGAAATGCCACAAAGCTGCCGCCGCCCGCGACCGCGTTCAGTGCCCCGCCCAGCACTCCGGCGAAGAAAAGGAAAATGATGGTATGGAGATTCAAGCCTAAATGTGTATCACACAGGCGCAGCAGTTTACGAAACAGTCCCACATCTGCCGGATGTCTTGTTCAACTCTGCTATCGTCCGGCGCGCTCCGCCGTCACACTGCAGGGAGAAACCTCATGAGCCTTGCACTGCGGATTACGCTTGGAACCCTGGTTATCCTGTTCGCGCTTTCCGTCGCCCTTGCCCGGCAGCAGGGCAGCACCGCTCCCCCGCCCAACCCGTGTGCCGCGCCGGAACAAAAGCAACTGGATTTCTGGGTAGGGGAATGGGATCTGACCTGGCCGGGGGCCAAGGAAGGGGAAGTGGCGCACGGCGCCAACAGCATCAAGCGCGTGCTGGATAGCTGTGTGGTGGAGGAGAGCTTCTCCGGAGGCGACTCCATGCCTCTGCGCGGCATGAGCGTCTCCCTTTTTGATGTCCGTGCCGGCAAGTGGAAGCAGACCTGGGTAGACAACCAGGGCGGCTATCTCGACTTCGTCGGTGAGTTCAAGGATGGCCAGATGGTCCTCTCGCGCCAGGCTACGCGGCCTGATGGCACCAAAGTCATGCAGCGTATGGTCTTCAAGAACATTACCGCAAACGAGTTCGACTGGAGTTGGGAAGCCTCCAAGGACGGCGGCAAAACCTGGCAGGTCAACTGGCCGATCCACTACAAGCGCAGAAGCTAGTAGCGAATAGCCTCACCCCGACTCGTGATTTGGGTCACAGACAGAAGTGCGCTTCTCCCGGTCAAATCCATTGTGAGGCCCAACCATGCCCATAGACAACTTTGCCGCCATGCGCCAGAGCATCATTGATGGCGCTCCCGACCAGGCCGCCAGCCTGGCCAAGCAAGCTCTTGCCCAAGGGGCCGCCCCTCTTGAGGTCATTGATCAGGGATTCGTGCCCGGCATGAGCGAAGTGGGCGAACAGTTCGCCCAGCACAAGATCTTCTTGCCTGACATGCTGGCCTCCGCCGAGGCCATGAAAGCCGCCATGGGCGTGCTCGAACCGGAACTTAAGCGCCAGGGTAGCGAGCGTCCCATGGCCGGAACCGTGGTGTTGGGCACGGCCAAGGGCGACATCCACGAAATTGGCAAGACCCTGGTGGGGACCCTGCTGACTGCGCACGGCTTTCGCGTACATGACCTGGGTGTGGATGTGAGCGGGGAGCAGTTCGCGGCTAAGGCCCGCGAGGTGGCAGCCGACGTCGTCGGTGTCTCCGCCTTGCTCACTACTACCATGCGCGGCCAACGGTCGGTGATTGAAACCCTCGATCGTGAGGGTCTGCGCCCCAGAATCAAAGTGATCGTGGGCGGCGCCCCGGTTACCCGCCGCTGGGCGGAGGAAATCGGCGCGGACGGCTACGGCAAAGACGCGCAAAGCGCGGTGGCGCTGGTGAAGAGCCTCTTGGACAAACACGCAGTGGCAGATCGCGCCGGGGCTGAAGCCCACATCGTTTGCGGCTGAGAGCGGCACGGCTGGAAGCCGTGCCTTCCCGGAAGTGCTCTTATGAGACCCAAACTCGAACTACTCGATCACGCCCTGGTCACCCGCATTCTCGAAGAAGCCTTCGCCCTGCTCTCTTCCCCGGGCGTAAAAGTGGGCACGCCAGCCGCGCGCGATCTGCTTGCCTCCGGCGGGGCTCGGATCCAGGACGGGATCGTTCACATTCCTGAACCCCTGGTTCGCCGCGCGCTGGAATCCGTTCCGCGGGAATTCTTCCTTTACGACCGTGCCGGCCAGGCGGCCGTGCATTACGGCGGAGACGACGTCCACTTCGATCCCGGCTCGTCGTGCTTGAATATTCTCGACGCTGACATTCAGCAGCCTCGCCCCGCGCAGGCAGCCGACCTGCAGCGAATGGTCCAGGTGACCGAGATGCTCCCGCAGTATGCCGCTCAGTCCACGGCCATGGTCTGCAACGACGTGCCCAGCGAGATCGGTGACTGGTACCGCTTGTTGGTAGTGCTCTGGTATTCGAATAAGCCCATTGTCACGGGAGCTTTCAGCGTCCCCACGCTCCGCACGATGATCGCCCTGCTGGCCGCCGACAGCGGTGGCCACGAAGCCCTCAAGAAGAAGCCCCGGGCCATCTTCGACGTCTGTCCTTCGCCGCCACTCAACTGGTCGGAGTTCGCCTCACAGAACCTGATAGAACTGGCGCGTGCCGGCGTCCCCGCGGAACTGATCTCGATGCCACTGGCGGGCGCCACTGCACCAGTCACTCTGGCGGGCTCGATTGTGCAGCACGCCGCGGAGTCTCTGGCGGGGATCACCATCCATCAACTGGCGAACCCTGGCGCCCCCATCGTTTGGGGAGGAGCTCCGGCCATCTTTGACATGAGCAGCGGCAATGCTCCCATGGGCGCCATTGAGACCGCGATGCTCGACTTGGGCTGCGCGCAGATTGGCAAGTCCCTTGGTCTGCCCACACATGCCTACCTTGTTGCCAGCGACGCCCATTTGATCGATGCCCAGGCCGGCGTGGAGAGCGGCATGTCGGCTCTTCTGGGTGCGCTCGCCGGGATCAACATGATTTCCGGTGCCGGCATGCTCGACTTCCTCGCCTGCCACAGCATCGAGAAGCTGGTCATCGACGCCGAAGCCATCGCCAGCGCCCAGCGCTTACTGGAAGGAGTTGTTCCCCGCGCTGATACCCTCGCGCTCGGCATGTTCGCGCAAATTGGGTTGAGTGGAGACTTCCTCAAGCTGAAGGAGACCCGTGCCCTGTTCCGCAAGGAGCAGCACTTTCCAACGTCCATAACCGACCGCAGTGGAGATTCCAATACTCCCAATCTCCACAGCCGCACCCGCCAGAGAGTGCGTGAGTTGCTGGAGAATTATCAGCGTCCGTCCATCGCCCCAGAGGTAGAAGAAGCCTTGCTGGCGATTGCCCGCCGTGAAGCCAGGAGCGTGGGCCTTGAGCAATTGCCCGGCATCGCCGAGCCGGAACACGCATCCGCTGTCTCCTGAGGCCGGGCTCGCCCTCTCTATGTCTGCACAACCTTCTCCGTGATCTTGAATCCCCGCTTTCGCGCCTCGTGCACAAACGCGTCCCCCGGAACCGCGATCTCGAGCGGAATCGAACCAATCGGGGTCTTCCCCTCGGCCATCATGGCGGCCACGATCGAGAGGTGCCAGCCGGTGGTGCGCTGCATCGAGGAGAAACCCGTCGCCTCATCGTAGTAATCGATGACTTCCACTGCGGCCTCAGCTTGCCGCCCGTTTTTGGTTCCCACCGCGCGGGCACGGATGATGCAGATGTCCTTCACCACATCCGCATGCACTTTGGGCTCAAACAGCGCGTGAAAGACATGCCGTGGCACCACCGGCTGGCCGTCGACCTGCACCGGCTGCAGCTCAAACAACCCGAGATCGGAAAAAGCCTTGAGCTGGGCAAAGCAACCGGGATAGCGGAGAATCTTGAGCTGATAAGTCAGCAGTTTTCCCTGAAAAGTCCACGGCGCGGTAGAAACTCCTCCGGCCACGACGAAAGCCTCCAACTTGCCGAGGGGCTCGACCTCAATCATCTCCAGTTCTGTGAAGCACGGCAGGTGTACCAGCTTGCCGCCGCGCAGCACGGTGATCCCGCCGTAGTACTCGTTGGTGAGCCCCTCGATGCTGAACGACACCAGGTAATTCCACGGAGGCTGGGGGTTCTGGGGGATTCCGCCATCGTACAGGTACACGTGCTCGGTGTAGTCCAGCAGGCTCATGGCATAAACCCCAAGAGTGTTGCCCATACCCGGCCCCATGCCGCAATCCGGCACGATGCGCACGCCGGCGCGCTTCGCCTCAGAGTCAAGGGCATGTTGCTGGCGCACGATGTCGGTATTGCCGCCCAGATCGCAGAAGGAAACCCCCGCGGCGATGGCGGCTCTCGCAAGTTCCAGGTTGTAGAAGTACGGAACGCAGCTTAGCGCTACCTCACGGCCCTTGAGCGCCTCCCGCAAAGCATGCTCATCGCGGACGTCCAGTGCCATCGCCTCCGCCACGTTACGTCCAGCCAGGAGGTTTACCAGATCAGCGGCCGTTTGGGCTCGTCTCCACTGCACGTCGGTCAAAATCACCTGGGCCGCGTCGCCGAACTTGGCGAGGTCATACGCCGCAGCCGTGCCTTGGCGTCCGGCCCCCAGGACAATGTAGGAAAATGGCATAAAGCCTCCCTGTGGTCTCAAAACGCGTCAGGGTAACAGATCAGGGGTGAATGCACAGTGACGCCAGACCTGCAGCGACCTGCCCCGCCGGTGTACACTTTTCAGCCCTGCTCATGACGGTTTTTACCCGGCGATCCGGGGACGGACCTCAGCGCTTTCTGCGATTTAAGATTTTTTCGTGCATCGGAGTCATCTCGTGAAGCGAATTACTGGTTTCCTGCTGGTCCTCTCGGTTCTGCTTCCTCTCGCAGTGGCCCAGTCCTCTCCGCCCCAGACGTCCGAGAAAGCCCTTACCATTGAGGCGATCTTCGCCGAAGGCGGCATCACCGGACGCGCCCCCGAGAACCTCCAGTGGAGCCCTGATAACACCAAGTTTTCCTTCATCCAGCGCGACGACGAAGGCGAGAATGGCGAGCTCTGGCTCGTGGACGCTACAAGCGGCGAGAGGAAACTCCTGGTCAGCGAAGGCAAGCTTTCCATGCTTTCCCCGCCTGCCAGCCGTATCAAGGACGAGCGCGAGAAAGAGCGTATCTTCCGCTACCATGTCGCGGCTTACCTCTGGTCTCCCGATTCGAAGCATCTGCTGTTCGATGCCCAGGGTCAATTCTGGCTGTACTCGATGGAGAGCGGCACCGCCATCCAGTTCACCTCCGGCCCTGAGCCCAGTATCGACCCCAAGTTCTCCCCCGACGGCAACCGCGTTGCCTACGTACGCAAGCACAACTTGTACGTGCGCCCCATCTCCGGCAGCGGCGAAAGGCAACTTACCCGCGACAAGGATGAGAACCGGCTCAACGGCGAAGTGGACTGGGTGTACGCGGAAGAGCTTGACGTGCGCAGCAACTATTTCTGGTCGCCTGATGGCAACGACATCGCCTTCCTGCAGATGGATGAATCGCGGGTTCCCACTTACCCTATCGTGGACTGGCTGCCCACGCATCCCAGAGTTGATCCGGAAAAATACCCGACAGCTGGCGATCCCAATCCTACTGTACAGATCGGCGTGGTCAGCGCCGATGGCGGCAAAGTCCGGTGGATCGCTCTCACCGGCGACACCGACATCTACATCCCACGCTTTGGCTGGGTCCGCGACGGCTTGCTCTGGGCGGAAGTCCTCGACCGCGCCCAGGACAGGATGGACCTCTATTTCGTTGACGTGCGCTCCGGCAAGTCGCGCAAGGTGCTGACCGAGTCCGCCCCCGACTCCTGGGTCAAAGTCAACGACGACTTCCACGTGCTCAAGTCTGGCGACCGTTTTCTCTGGTCGAGTTGGCGGGACGGCCACACTCACCTCTACCTGTACACCTTCGACAAACAGGATCCCCTAGCGGCCGACGCCAAGCTCGAACGCCAGCTCACGCAAGGCGATTTCGAAGTGCTCCGGGTAAATGCCTTCGACGACTCCACAGTCTACTTCTCCTGCAACCAAGACGATCCTCGCCAGCAGCAGCTCTACTCGGTCAAGTTGGACGGTTCCGCCCCGCGGCGCGTCTCGCAGCTGGGGGGAACCCATGCTGCCACTTTCGCGGCCGATGCCAAGCACTACATCGACGATTTCTCCGCCACGCTCACTCCGCCCAGCGTGTCCGTCTGCAGCGTCGGCGGGTCATGCCAGAAAGTCTGGGAGTCGCACAGTGTCAGCGACTACGGTTTGAGTCAACCCAAGTTCCTCGAATTCAAAGCCGATGACGGTACTCCGCTTTATGGCCAGCTGCTGCTACCGCCGGAAAGCGCCAGCGCCGGCAAGGTTCCCCTCATTGTCTATGTGTACGGTGGCCCGGCTGCGCAGCTGGTGCGCAATGAATGGGTGGGAACCAGAGGGCTTTTTCACCAGCTCCTGGCCCGCGAGGGTTTCGCGGTTTTCTCCGTGGACAACCGCGGCACCCCGGGACGCGACCGCAAGTTCCAGACCGCCATCCGCCAGCAGTTCGGCGGCGTCGAACTCAAAGACCAGATCACTGCACTCGAACAACTGCTGGCCCAATACCCGCAGCTTGACCGCAGCCGCGTCGCCATTTGGGGCTGGAGCAACGGTGGCTCCATGACCCTGTACGCGCTCACTCATTCCCAGGTTTTCAAGGCGGGAGTCTCGGTTGCCCCGGTCACCGACTGGCACAACTACGACTCCATCTACACCGAGCGCTACATGGGTTTGCCGAAGGACAATTTTCAGGGCTACGAGAACTCGTCCATGTCGGCGGCCGCCAGCCATCTCTATGGGGCTCTGCTGCTGGTGCACGGCACCAGCGACGACAATGTCCATTTTCAAAACAGCGTCCAAATGATCGACAGCCTGATCAAAGCCGGCAAACAATTCCGCTTCATGCCCTACCCGGACAAAACCCACGGCATTGGAGGCGCCGCCGAGCGCGATCAACTGTTCCACATGATCGAAGACCACTTCGAGCGAGAACTGATGGGGAAGTGAGAAACTGACTGCATGCACCGCCTGACCCTCGGCGATTTCGAGCTGACCGCCGTCTCCGACGGCCTCTACCACTCCGACGGTGGAGCCTTCTTCGGGGTCGTTCCCAAGATCATGTGGCAAAGAAAAGTGAAGCCCGACGAGAACAATCAGATCCCAGTCGGCCTGAACTCGGTTATAGTTCGCACCGGACATCACACGGTTTTGATTGAAACCGGCATCGGCAACAAGCTCTCTGAAAAGATGGTCAAGATCTACGGGCAACCGGCTGAGTTGCTGAAGAACCTGCAAGCGGCCGGCGTGGCTCCGGACGACATTGACATCGTCATCAACACCCACCTGCACTTCGACCACTGCGGATGGAACACGATCCGCCAGGGCGACAAGATTGTTCCTACCTTCCCCAAAGCCCAGTATTACGCGCAGGAAGGCGAGTGGCAGCACGGACGCCGCCAGCACGAGCGCGACGCCATCAGCTACATCAGCGCCAACTACGACCCACTTATCACCACCGGACAGATGCACCTGCTGCACGGCGACCAGGAAATTGTCCCGGGAATTTTCGTCAAGATTTTTCCCGGCCACACCCAGAACATGCAGGCGGTGATCCTCAAGAGCGGAGGCCAGACTGCCTGCTACATCTCCGATCTGATTCCCACCACGTGGCACCTCGACATCACCTGGGTGATGGCGTTCGACCTGTTTCCTCTGCAGACCATCGAGAGCCGTAAGCGCTACTATGCGCAGGCGGTGCCGGAGAAATGGCTGACGATCTTCACCCATGACCCGGCCAGGCCCTGGGCGTATGTGGAGAAGGACGAGATGGGGAAGATGCGGGCGAAAGGGATTAGCTAAACATTTGGCCGAGCGGGTTAGTCAAGAGGCCGTGACTATCGAACCTTCAAACCAAGCGCGCACAAGCAAGAGCACATTCGCGCGGAGCCTTTTGCTGCCGGAAGTCATCCTGCCGGTGTGCCTGTTGGTTTCCATCCTCTGCGTGATGATCTTCCGCAAGCCGTGGGTACGGCCAGCGCCTCGCCCCGTGGTGGTGACTTACAAATCTGCATCGGAACTCGCGAAGATCAAACCATCGGTCGATTCGTATCCCTGTTTCGTTGTAGAACGAACCAGGTCAGGTCCTTCTCTGCATGCCGAGATACGCGAGTGTATTCCGTCATTACCCAATCAGGCGGAGATCGAGCAGTACAAGGTTTACCTGCAGTCAGGTTATTTCACACTGCAGCAGGCAGATTTGTTCATTCCCGACCGCATTCCACTCCTACTCACGCGAGCCTACTGGCAGTGGTACTCCGCCTCAGAAGCTTTTGGGGCCGGGGCTGGTCTGTCATATGACATCCATCCCTTCGGAGACCGGTTTCCTTACACGTACATGAAGCTGGTGCTGCCGGACGGCGATCAAATCCCCTACCATCGCATTTCCCAGGGCACCAGTTACCTGGATGATGTTCAGGAACACACAGGAACACCCCCAACTGTTTTCGATAAGTCGCGCATCTGGTGGAACCAGGACCATTGGGACATGAGTTTCCCGGACGGGACGATGTGCCGCTTTCCGGAGGCATACTATGCAAAGAGACCAGCGCAGGCTGCACTGGTCGGAATGCGCGATCCTGCGGGAAATGAAGTCAAGTTCGCCAGGGACAAAGCAGGAAACCTCATCCGTGTTACTTCTCCCGGCGGGCACTGGATCAAGTTTGACTACGATAGACAGAATCGCATTCCCTCAGCAGAGGATGACTCGGGGAGAGGCATTGCTTATTCCTACGATGAACAGGGAAGGCTGGCCGAAGTGAGAAGAGGGCAATCTACCGTGTGGCGCTATTCCTACGACTCGGGCGGGATGACCGCGATTCAGGATGCCACGCGCAGGACGATTCTAAAGATCCACTACAAAGGCGGAAGAATCGAAAGCCTGAGGCTCGCCGATGGCCGGACCTACCAGTTCGATTACTTATTCGACCAGCGAGGCTATGTGGTTGAGACCAGAGTGCGCGACCCGAAGGGCAAGTTCACGACGTTCAGGTTTTGAGCGATCCGGCTGGCGGAATCAGAAGTTGCTTTCGCCGGTGTGGGCGGTCGCGGCATACGGCTGCACGCGCGGTTCGAAAAATTCCTCCACCCTCTCCAGAATCTCCAGCGCTGATTTGGATTCGTAGATTGCCTTCCGCAGCCCCGCCCCGCCCGGTACCCCATGCGTGAACCACGACGCAAACTGCTTCATCTTGCCTTCCGCTCCGGGCATTTCTTCTTCGATCAGCATCTGGAAGTAGGTGCGGATCATCTGGTAGCGGTCGGCCTCGGCGGGTTCGTCGTAAGTTGCCGGCCCCATGTTCCTGCCATTGCGCGCGAGGTCCTTCCCCTTCGCTTCGCTCAGGGTCAGGATGACGTCATCAAGACGGCAGTACTGCGCGATCTGCCGGAAGATCCACGGGTTCGAGGCTGCCGTGCGCCCGATCATCACCGCGTCGCATCCCGTCTGCGTCACCATCGCGCATGCGTCCTCGGGGGTACGGATGTCGCCGTTGCCGATGACGGGAATCTTCACTGCCGCTTTGACCGCTCCGATCCAGTCCCAGCGCGCCTCCCCGCTGTAGCCCTGCTCGCGGGTGCGGGCGTGCAGCGCCACCGCGCACAATCCGCAGTCTTCGGCCATTTTGGCCAGTTCGACGCAGATGATCTCCTGATCATTCCAGCCCGCGCGGAACTTCACCGTAAACGGAATCTTCACTGCCGCCCGCACTGCCTGGAAAATCCGTCCAATGGCCGGCAAGTCGCGCAGCAGTCCCGAGCCGCCATTGCACTTCACGACCTTCTTCGCGGGACAGCCCAGGTTCAAGTCCACCAGGTCGAAGCCAAGGTTCTCCACCATGCTCGCGGCGTCGGCCATCACCTGGGGATTACTCCCGAAAAGCTGCGCCGAGATAGGGTGCTCGTCCTCGTAGAAGTGCAGGTAGCGCTGCGCCTTCTTGTCCTTGGCCCGCAAGATGCCGTCGGCCGAGGTGAACTCGGTCATGATCAGCCCGCAACCACCCAGGTTGCGGATGAAGCGGCGGAACACGGTGTCGGTGACCCCCGCCATGGGCGCCAGCACGGTCGCCGGGGCGATCTCCACCCCGCCAATCACGACCGATGGCGGCACGGGCGTCCTTGCCCGGCCGCCGCCGCCTACGGCACTTACCGGATTTTCCCAGTACTTGCGCACAACGGCTATTTTACTGCCTTTCGCGCTGTTGGCTGCTGTGTAACAATCTTCGTAAAGGCAGGACAATTATGGATGAAGCAGGCAAGACGTTCGGGTCCGACCGCGCGGACGCCCGCAAGTGGACCGGCCGCATGCTCCTGGCGGTCATCCTGGGGCTCGCCATATGGAACCTGATTGTGGCGGTGATGGACTACGTCGTCGTCCCCTGGCTGGGCGATGTGATGGGGCAATCGTCGGGATTGCCGACCTCGTTCACCCAGCGGCCCTACGACTATCCCGACTTGTTGGTTTCGGTGCTGGAGTTTTGCATCGCCGGGATCGTGGCGATCTCGATCAACTGGTTCTTCCAGCGGCCGGGCAAGCCCGCGCGAGTGAAGGTAGTGAAGACGAGTTCCGCTGCTCGCCAGACTACGGCTGTACCTGCCGCGCCTGTGCCTCCACAACCAGCCATGGAGGTTGCGATCACGCCGCCCACCCCGCCAGTTGCGCCGCCCCCAGCGCCAGCGCCCGTGGCCCAAGTTGCTGCTCCCGTACCTGCGCCGACAGCCGCGAAACCAGTGCCGGCTCCTCCACCCAAGCCACAGCCCGCAAAACCGCAGCCGCCCAAAGAGGTGTACTACAACATTGTCGGCGAGCCGCTGCCTCCCGATGAAGATTAAGGCTCATCTGCGGATCTCATGAACGGCCTGCGCTGGCGTTTCGTGAAATAGTTGGTGTAAGCGCCAGTTTGCGCCAGTTTGCGCCAGTTACTTCTTCTTCGCCACCGCTGGAATCTACAGAACATCCTCAAAGTAATCCCGCGGCTTCCAGGATGTGCGCGGCTCTCTGCCCTTCCATTTATCGAGAATCCTCGCAACCGCAGCCGGCCTCACCGAGATGAACTTCGGCCACATCTCCTCCTTGTTCCGAGCTGGGTAGCCAAGAATGTTGTTCAACGAGTTGTTGATGGCGTGCACCACATACTCGTCGGCTTCGTTAACTTCTGGCCAAGCGATCAGAATCCGCTTTACGTCATCCCGCTCCAGCCCGAATATTGTTCGGAACTCCCAGTCCGGATAGAAAGGTCCATCCACGGTTGCTCGCAAGCACTCTCTTATGACTTCCCACTCCTTCGTGTCCAAATTGGCTAACGACACCCTCGGCTTCCGCGGGTGCCCGTGCGTTTCTGAAGTAACCGACGGAACCTCGGTGCAAAACTCTGTTGCGCATAGGCTCACGTCCTGCGGCAGTCCGCCATGAGGGAAATGAGGCGTAAACCAAAATGTGAACGAGCCCGGCGTGTGCCGGGGCCGCCAAGCCGCGCCTTCCAGCAGTTCGCCAACGAATACGAAATAACCACCACACGGACTGTGGGACTGGCCCGGCTCACACTCGTAGACAAATGCTCCGACATCTTTGAGCGGGTCAGCGCCAAGTTCATTCAACAGCCTCAGAAATTCGTCTGGATACAGGCTGCTACGCTGGGCGGCGAAGTTCTTCCAGAGGAGACATTCTTCATCTTCGTCATCACCTGCTGTCGTAATTGCGTCCGCGTAGAGGGCGGCAGTCGCGTCGCGATCGCAGACAATCGCTTGTTCACCAACCCGGATTTTCTTACTCATGACACGATTTTACCGCCATGTTACCGGCCTGCAGGCAGAATCACTGCCCTGAAACAGCCTCTAGATAACAGCGCTCTGGCGTAAGTGGTGCCTTCGGCGAGCGTCGCACCGCAGCCGACAAACGCTTAGCTGTTGTAGAACCGCATTTCACCAACAACCGCTCGGCAGTGTCTTGAGGTGTATTGCGACCAAATGGAAAAGCCTCCCTTCCGGGAGGCCCCAAAATCCGTGTAAATCTCAATCCGCGCGAACGAACTTACTTCTTTTCCGCCCCGACCTTGGCGTACTTGCGGCGGAAGCGCTCCACGCGGCCGGCGGTGTCCAGCAGCTTCTGCTTGCCGGTAAAGAAAGGATGGCAGTTGGAGCAGATTTCTACGTGGATGTCGCCCTTGTGGGTGGAGCGGGTCGTAAAGCTGTTGCCGCACGCGCACATGACGCGCACTTCGCTATAAGCGGGATGAATGGCTGCTTTCATGGGCCTCTGATCCTCGATTCGAATCATTAGATTCTAACGGACGGACGCGGGATTCAGCAACCGGGGCGGTTGGGGTTGCCGCTGCACGCGAGGTCCTTCGCCCGCGGCGGGCTCAGGATGACGCCGGTAGGAAGTGTGACCGTGCCAAGTGCAACATACCCTGGCCTCTGTGATTCTCGCTCGCTGCAAACAAAAAACGGCAGGGCCGACCCCCTGCCGTTTCTGCAAAATCTGGCCCTCTACTTGGTGCGGTTGACCGCTTTCCTGAGTTCGGCCCCGGCCGAAAACTTGGCTACTTTGCGCGCTGCGATCTTGATCGTAGCGCCCGTCTGTGGGTTGCGCCCGTTGCGGGCTTTTCTCTGCGACACAGAGAAAGTACCAAACCCGATCAGCGCGACCCGATCCCCTTTTTTCAGTGCACTGGTGATGCTGTCCACTGCGGTGTCGATGGCAGTCGCTGCCTGCGCTTTACTGATGCGGCTTCCGGCTGCTATCCGGTCAATGAGATCGGCTTTATTCATCTTCTCTCCTGGCAGGTTTCGCTTGTCCCAGCAAGCATGGGGGAGGGAGCGCCCGCTGAGTGGAAACCCGGCGGAGCTATTTAGCTACCGTTGCGCACGATTGTCAACTGTGGAAATCCGCGCCGGATGCCTACTTTGAGGCCTCGGGGTAAGAAACGACCCGATTTTCACGATTTAATCTGATCTGACGTTTTGGAAATATGGCGAAAATACGCGGGCGCAATCGGTACTAGGGGCTGACCTCAGGGGCTGAAGCCCCATCGCTTGTCTGCCGGTGGCGGCGCGGCTGCAAGCCGCGCCCTTTCAAAGCAGGGCAAGGACTATTCGACAGTCCTTATCGAGCGAGACCCCAAAAGGGAAAGCCACTCTCCTCGCCATGAAAGGCACAAAGAGAGTGGCTGATTGAGCCGCAAGAAACGGCTAGTCGCCAGGCATGGACTTTGCCGCTTCGATGTGCGTCACCACCGGCGGGGTCGCGGGGCAATCGCCCAGAATCGGCTGGCAAGCCGCATCCGGACCGGTTCCTGAGTAAACCGCTGGTTCCTGCGGCGTGAACTGCTCGGCTTCGGTGGAGCCCGCCAGGGCGGTCGTGGACGAGGTTCCGCCCGCGATCACCTGCGTCACCTGGTCAAAGTATCCCGTGCCCACGAAGCGCTGGTGCTTGACCGCCTCGTATCCGTACTGGTGCTCGCGGCTGAATTCCTTCTCCTGCAGGCGTGAGTAGGCAGTCATGCCAGTCACGCGGTATCCACGGGCCAGCTCGAACATGCTCAGATTGAGCGCGTGGAAGCCCGCCAGGGTGACGAACTGGAACTTGTATCCCATGGCCGCCAGTTCGGTTTGGAACTTCGCGATGGTGGCGTCGCCAATGTTCTTCTTCCAGTTGAACGAAGGCGAACAGTTGTAGGCCAGCATCTTGCCGGGATATTTCGCATGCACCGCTTCGGCGAACTGCCGCGCCTCGTCCAGGTCGGGGTGAGAAGTTTCGCACCACAACAGGTCCGCATAGGGAGCGTAGGAGATCGCGCGCGCGATAGCCGACTTGATCCCGCCGCGGATGCAGAAGAAGCCCTCGGCCGTCCGTTCCCCGGTGAGGAACTCGCGGTCGCGGGGATCAATGTCGGTGGTCAGCAAGTGTGCGCTGTCGGCGTCCGTGCGTGCCATGATCAGCGTGGGAACGCCCATCACGTCGGCAGCCAGGCGCGCCGCAATCAGCTTCTGGATCGCTTCTACCGTTGGCACCAGCACCTTGCCGCCCAGGTGGCCGCACTTCTTCGCGGACGAAAGCTGGTCCTCGAAGTGAACGCAAGCCGCGCCCGCCTCGATCATGGCCTTCATCAGCTCAAACGCGTTCAGGTTGCCCCCGAAACCGGCTTCGGCGTCGGCGATCAGGGGAGCAAACCAGTACTGCCCGTTCTGACCCTCAGCATGATGGACCTGGTCTGCCCGCATCAGCGACTGATTGATGCGCCGCACCAGGTTGGGGACGCTGTCCGCCGGGTAAAGGCTCTGGTCGGGATACATCTGGCCGGCATCGTTGGCATCGGCCGCGACCTGCCAGCCGCTGACGTAGATGGCCTGCAGTCCAGCCTTGACCTGCTGGACCGCCTGGTTGCCGGTCATTGCCCCCAGCGCCGGAACGTAGGACTCCGACTGCAGCAGTTGCCACAGCCGCTCCGCGCCCAGCCGCGCCAGCGTGTATTCAATCTGAATGGAGCCGCGCAGCTTCTCCACGTCCTCGTTGCTGTAGGGCCGGGTTACGCCCACCCAGCGTCCGTTGGTGGTCCCGCCCTTGTGCGGTTTTGAACCATTTCCGTTAGTTGCCATGTGTTGTCCCTTTCATGCCGCCGGCGTCTGGCCGGCCAAACTTATTGCCTAAAACGGGTTGATCTCTCCGCTGCGGATCATCGCTTCGCTGATCCGCCGCGCTTCTGTGAAGGTTTCCGGCGTCCCCAGGTCCGCTCGTGCTGAGTTCGCCACCAGCTTCTCCAGTTCCTCGTCAAACAGCTGGGTGATGAGTTCTGGCGTGTGCACCACGACCTTGCCCGACTCATCCACCACCGGCACATGCCCGTTATGCCCCATGCGCTGCGCAATCATCAGCCGGTAGATGCGGTCGGTCGCCAGGTCTTCCATGTAGCCATCCAGCAAGCTGGCGCCTTTTCCGTTGAGCACGCCGTTGCGATAGCGAATGACGGTCCGCACCGCGGCCCGCGTTCCCGCCAGCGTGCGCTTGCCCACATCCTTCGGCACCGGCCGCAGGTCGGGGTACCGCTCCGCATGTGGCCGCCGCGCGTGCAACTGGTTGGGATAGGGAAACTGGTCAAGGGCAATCTGGTTCTGGTCGGGATGCCCCGTCCAAGCCCCGTCCATCAGGCAGTCGGCTTCGTTCTTCTTGTCTTTCGCGAGCACGTCCAGCGCGCGCGCGTTCAGCTCCGCATCTTCGCGGCTGGGATACAGCGCAGTCATGCCACCGATCGCCAGCGCCCCGCGCTTGTGGCAGATTTCCGGCAGCAGCTCGCGCAGGTTCTGGAAGAACGGGACGTTGTACGGAATCGTGTTGCGATCGGGCAGCACCCACTCCGGATCGGCCAGGTTGAAGTGGATCAGGCTGGCCATGTAATCCCAGCGTCCCAGGTTCAGGCCCAGAATGTGATCGCGCAGGTTGTACAGGAACTCTTCCATCTGGAAGGCCAGAGGATGCGATTCCACCAGCGCCATGCACTTGATGTAATTCGACGGCCAGCCGCGCGCTTCGGCGATAGCCTGGAACACGTCGCGCCACCACAGCGCCTCTTCGGCCGACTCCGACTTCGGAATGTAAATGGAAAGCGGATGCTTCAACTCCGAGGGATCGACCAGGTACGCAATTCGTGCCACATCGAAGAGTGAGGCCGAAGTCAGTTCCTCGCCGAACAAACCGCCCTGGTGAATGTGCAGCCCGCGCGGACGTATCCAGGTCACCGTGGTGCTGGGTTGGATGCCGACCACCTTGTCTCGCTTCTTGTCGAAGTAAGTGAGCGTGCCCCGCACCGCAGCCAGGATGTTCTCTACCCCCAGCTGCTGGTGGTCCCAGTCGTTGACCGTGGAATCTTCCAGGTCGAGCATGACGCCGGGGGCGCCGGAATTAAGCATCTTGACGACAAGTTCGGCATCGTCGGCCGGGCCGGTCATCTGATTGCGCTGGTCCTGACACCACGCCGGCAACTCAATCCGCCAACCGTTCCGGATCGCTTCCAGTGGGTGGTGATGGGTGGGCTTGTTGCCCTCGTGCGACTCTTCCAGCACGCGCTTGCGCACCGCGATCAGTTCTTCCTGCCTGGGCGCAAAGCGTCGGTGCAGCGGGGCCAAAAATTCCAAGAATCCTTGCGGGAGGTCGCGCTCCGGGACAAATCCGGCGGGCGGACGGTTCAGATGAAAACCCACTTCCGGTACAACATTCACTTGCGAAACACCCATTCCTTCACCTCTGCTGCTTGTTGTGTGCCTGGCCACACCCGGTCCTGGCCCGTATCTATAACTAACCACATGACTTACGAAGCAGGCCGGGGCGGCTTCCGTAAGCACACGCCGACCTTCGCTGTTTCAGAAGGAATTCTGCCTCTAGCCCGGAAGGAAACTGCGACCCGAGCAACTCCCGCTTCCCCGGGGACGAAAGCGGTCAACCCCTCATCAATCCGATTCTGTGATACCGACCTACCGCAGTCAAACGGAACGTTTCTATCAGCCTGATAAAAAAATGTGATCGCAAGACCTCATAATGATAATAACATGTTGTTAGGCAAAGGAGCCGGACGGGTCCACCATGGAAATCGACCAGCTTGAGACGTTCTTGGCGGTGGCAACCTTCGGTGGGTTTCATCGCGCCGCGGAGGCGCTACGGGTCAGCCAGCCTGCCGTCAGCGCCCGCATCAAGGCCCTGGAGCAATCACTGGGCGTGACCCTCTTTACCCGCTCCCGCAGCGGGTTCACCCTCTCGGAGTCAGGCAAGACCCTTCGCCCCTACGCCGAACAACTCTTGCGCACGGCGGCGCTCACCCGCCAGGCAGTGCATGAACATCAGCCGGGGAAAGGAACTCCGCTCCAGATTGCCGCCGCCCTCTCCATTTCCGTGTACTTCCTTCCTGATGTCTTGAAGCGCTTCCAGCGTGCCTACCCCAGCATGATCGTCAACATCCGCTCCGGGCATTCGAAGGAAGTATTGGACATGGTCCTGGGTGAAGAGGCGGAGATTGGTCTGGCGCGCTCGCTCCAGCACCCCGAGGTCGAAACCCTGAGCCTGCGCGACGATCCGCTCGTCCTGGTCTCCCATGCCAAGCGCGGTCCCAAGCACGCGAACCGAGCCCGCCTGGAGCAGGTCGCGAACTGGCCGCTGATCTTTTACGAGCGTGGTTCCAGCGACTGGACGCTCACCTCCAGCCTGTTCCGCGCCGCCGGCCTGGTCCCCAACGTGGCCTTCGAGGTCGACACCATCGAAACTGCCAAGCGCATGGTCGAACGTGGCCTGGGTCTCGCATTTCTTCCCCAGATGGCGGTTGGGCGGGAGATTCGGCTGCGCCGCCTGACCACCATCAAGATCCTCAACGCCGAACCCCTGCACCGCAGCCTTGATGTCATCCATCCTCGCCGCCGCCCCCTCCGACCCGAAGCCCAAGCCTTCCTGCGCATCGTGCGAGAGGCCGCCAGGGAGGCCGCATTCGCGGGTAACTCCCATCGAGGCCGCCCCCAGTTGTGATCCGTGTGGGGGACTGTGTGGGGACAGTCTCCGACCTGTCCGGCCGCGGCGGTTTTGTGCCGCGGCAACGTTTTTTCCTCGCCTCTCCACAGCCTCTCCCACATCTCCACAACATCTACACAGCCGCATTGCCTTTTGCACTTGCGCAACGTGCGCTACCGGGTGCAAAGTCAAAAGGATAGGCCCATGAAAGTTTCCGCAGCAGTTTGTCCCTATTGTGAAGGCACCGGCTGGAAATCAGTCTCCAATGGCTCGGATCGTCGCGTAACCCGCTGCGACTGCCGCCTGCAAGCCCGCACCCAGGCCCTGCTCGCGGCTGCGCGCATCCCCAAGCGCTACGAGCATTGCGAACTGTCGAACTTCGAGTTCGACGGGCCGCACCGCGCTCTGGCCCCGTCCCGCATGGCCGCGTGCAAGTTCGTGGAAGAGTATCCTCTGGACAACACTGGCCTGCTGCTGATCGGCTCGATCGGCGTCGGCAAGACCCACCTGGCCGTTGGCATCATCAAAGAGTTGATCGTGGGCAAAGGCATCGCCTGCCTGTTCTACGACTATCGCGAACTGCTCAAGCAGATCCAGAATTCCTACAACGACTCAGTCAAGGCCACCGAACTGGACGTGCTCAGACCGGTGTTTGATACCGAAGTCCTGGTTCTCGACGAACTGGGAGCGGTGAAACCCACCGAGTGGGTCTGGGACACGGTCAGCCTGATCCTGAACACCCGCTACAACGACAACCGCACGACGATCATCACCACCAACTTCGATGACCGTCCCGCCGGAGCCGTTGCCGGTCCCCGAGGCGCGGCCCGCGAAGAAACCCTGGGCGACCGCATCGGTGAGCGCATGCGCTCCCGCCTCCACGAAATGTGCCGCATCATCAAAATGGAAGGCGAAGACTTCCGCCAGAAATTCCGCAGCGCCAGTTTCCGCTAACAGAGCCACAGGCACACGGGGAAAGTCTCCGCGGAGAACCGAGAACTACAAACTGAGAACTGCTTTCTTCAAGAAAAACCTGCCGATGCCGGCGGAGCGTTTTCGCCGCAAACATCGCCAATGCCTCCGTGGTGAATTCACACTAGAATGAACCCGTGCTGGCACAGCGCATGGAATTCGATCCCGGCCGCGATGCTGAACTTTTCGCTTCGGTTTCTGGGGCCCCCGCCGTCTTTCTCCTGCGTGGCGACGACTCGAACTCTGAGCCCTACGTCAGCAAAACCGCCAACCTCCGCCGACGCCTGCAGCGCCTCCTGAGCCCACCCACCGAGCACAGCAAGAGACTCAACCTGCGCGAGCGCGTTCGCCGGATCGAATACACTCCCACGGGCTCCGACTTCGAATCCGGATTCCTGCTCTATCGCCTTCTCCGCGCCAGTTTTCCCAAAACCTACGGCGACCGGCTCCGCCTGCGCTTCGCCCCGCTGGTCAAGCTGCATCTGGAGAACGAGTACCCGCGGGCCTCCATCACCACCCGGCTCGGCCGCCTTAGCGGACGTTCGCTGTACTACGGGCCGTTCCTGTCGCGCACCGCCGCAGAAAAGTTTGCCAATGATTCGCTTGACTGCTTCAAGATGCGCCGCTGCGTGGACGATCTCCACCCCGATCCCAAGTTCCCCGGCTGCATCTATTCCGAGATGAAGATGTGCCTCGCCCCCTGCTTCAAGGGCTGCACTGACGACGAGTACCGCGCCGAGGTCGCCCGCGTCCAAGCGTATTTCGACACCGGCGGCCACTCTCTGCTGCGCGAAATCTCAGCCCAGCGCGACCAGGCCTCGGCCGATCTGGAATTCGAGGCCGCGGCCGCTCAGCACGCCCGCCTGGACAAGCTCAAGCCCGTGCTCAGCCAACTGCCCGAGGTCGTCCACCGCATCGATCGCCTGGCCGCACTCATGGTCCAGCCCAGCGCCCTGCCTGGCTGCGTCGCCTTCTTCCGCATCGATGCTGGACGCCTTTCCGGCCCGGTGGCTTTTCCTATCCAGGCAGCCGAGCACACCAAGTCGCAGTCCATGGAATCCCGCATACAGGAAGCGCTCGCCACACTTCCGCCCGCAGAGGCGAAGGGCTCGCTCGAAATCATGGAGCATCTCGCCCTGCTCAAGCGCTGGTACTACCGCAGCAGCCGGATCGGAGAGATATTCTTCGCCGACGAAAAAGAAACGCTCCCTCTCCGTCGAATCGTCCGAGGCATTTCCCGTGTCTATAAAGGAGAAAAGCCAGAAGTGGAAGCGGTTCAGCCGTAGCGCCGGCGTCCCGCCGACGTCCCGCCGACTGGGTGCCCCATCCTTGTCGCGCGCGCATTTTGCGCGCCAAGGGTGGAGGTTCTGGCGTGCATGGAGCGCCCATGCACTCTTTGCAGGATTGGCTCTCCCCGCACTCTCATGAGAGGGTGACCGAGACTAGCCTCGGCGTAAGCTTGGCGTAAGAGTGGAAATGAGATGAGTTCCCTCAGGGACGGCACTGGACCATGCACCTTGCGGTGCCAACGTTCTTAATCATCATTTGGAGAAATACCGATGAACAACACGGGCAGAAACTTCGCCAACATCTCCGCGACTTGCTTAAAGGCGGCCGCTGGGTGCCGGGTGCCCCATCCTTGTCGCGCGCGCATTTTGCGCGCCAAGGGTGGGGGTTCTGGCGTGCATGGAGCGCCCATGCACTTCTTGCGGGATTCGCTCTCTCCCCGTCCTATCATGAGAGGGCGACATGTGTTCCCTCAGCGACGGCACTGGACCATGCGCCTAGCGGTGCCAAAGTTTTAATCATCATTTGGAGAAACCCCGATGAAGAACACGGACAAGGACCTTCGCCAGCATCTTCTCGACTTGCTGAAAGGCGGCGGAGCCCACGCCAAATTCGACGACGTCGTCCCCGGCTTCCCCGCCAAGCTCCGAGGAAAAAAGCCCGTCGGCCTGCCCCACACTCCGTGGATGCTACTCGAGCATATGCGCATCGCCCAATGGGACATCCTCGACTTCAGCCGCAACCCGCAGTACCAATCCCTGCCCTGGCCCGAGGGCTACTGGCCGAAGACCGAAGCCCCGCCGAGCGCCGCTGCCTGGAACAAGAGCATCCGCGATTTCCGCAAGGACTTGAAAGCGATGCAGGCCCTGGTGGCTGATTCCGAGACCGATCTCTACGCCAAGCTACCCTGGGGAGACGGCCAAACCATCCTGCGCGAAGCCCTGCTTGTGGCCGATCACAATGCCTATCACCTGGGGCAGCTGGTGGATGCACGGCGAGTGCTGGGGGCGTGGCCGGAATGAAAAGAGCTCGCCGCCGCGGACCGGCATTTCAGATTGCAGGATCAAGAAACGACCGGGTTCTAAGTGCCAACGCCTGTGGGTGTTGAAAAACTCACTTTCCCTCCAAGACAGCCAAAATTGGGGGATAGAAAATGTCCCGGCAATTCGAGAGAATCGTTTATAGGGCTTCCTAACGCAATTTTATTTCTGCGAATTTCGCGAGAGGAAGTTTTTCAACACCCACGCCTGTTAACAACAAGTATCATGATCACTAGCGAAGAATGAGCGAACCAGAGCCAATTCGCATCCATGCTGACTTCAACGGCCTCTTTAGCGAGTTGCTATGCCTCTCCCACCGAGAGACCTGCGTCGGAGCAGACGGACAGGACATCGTCGTGCGAGAGGGCATGACTGCCATTGCGTTCGACGAAGACGTTGACGACAAAGGAAATCCTGACAATCTGATTGCATCGGGCACAGTGGAGAGGCCGCCCAGATGGCTGCGCTGTAACGGATCACGATGGGTTCTAAGAATTGACCACAATGGCGTCAGGCATGAGTCTGACTTGCGAGGGTCGAAGAGCTGAGACTTTGACTTCGTAGTTGGTGTAATCGCTGTTCTCGTCAGCTATCATTTTCCTGAGCCAGACGGTATTCTCATGTCACCCTCGTTAGCACCGGACAGAAATATCCCCAAATTGAGAATCATCATTTTTTTCGTGATCGCCTGCTGCACCATTGGCTGCGATCGCCCTCTTTCTCATGGTCCAATAATCGAGGGATACAAAGCAGCCACGTGCATTCCGGTATCCGCCAATCGCAAAGTGCAAGGTCCCCATACTCGCGAGTGGGAAACCACCGTAACACTCGGCGACGGCTCGAAAGTCATGGTCATCGGAGCACAAATGCCGGGCGGAAGGATCACCGTTCGGAATTTAGCAACTGGGCGCGGATCGGAAGCAGCCAATGCCGGGGACTACGTCTATCCCAGCGATGTCCGTTTCAACGCGCAACAGAATCTTCTGTTTGTTAAGGCGTCGGGACTCGCGGCAGGAATCATTCATGAGACTTGGCTATTCGAGTACGATCTACTTGGTCAGCGTCTGGTCGAACGCCGACGTGTCATAGACAGCGCACTTCCCAATGAATGTCCTGAGTCTCCGTGATGGCACGTCGGCTGACGATGATTGGCGAAAAATCGCCATTACACCAACAGCTGCCCTGACGACTTCCTGGGGTCGCTACGTTCTAGCCTCCCGGCCGCTTGCGAAACACCGTCCGCACCCCGTTCCTCCACCGTTCGTCAATTCCGACCAGCACCCACTCAATCTCCGACGAGATGTAATGCAGCAACGTGTCGGTCGCCGGATGAACATGCAAGGCGGGCGCGACCAGGAACAGCAGTGGCTGCTCGGCCGACAACTCCCGCCCCGGAAAATATCCAAAGCGCTGAAACTCTCCCCGCGCATGGTGCCACGCCACTCGCGACCAGTAGTCCAATCCCTGCAGCGGCAGGTGGATGTCCTCATCCGCTTTAAGCTCTAACACCGCTAACCGGCCTTTGCGCGTGGTGGTCAGCACGTCAATCATGGCGCGATCCGACGCCGAAAATGCCGGCACCTGAGAGTACAGGGACGCGGAATCGAGCCGCTCATCCACCGCCGCCACATCCTCGACCACCAGCGACTCCAGCCAGCGTTCGGGATGCAGCCGCCACAGCGGATGGTCTCGCGGCCCGTCGGGATGACGCACCTCGCCCACACTGCACACCAGCTGGGTGAACGCCGCAGCGTTCTCGCCGCAGAGCACTCGCTCTTCCGCGCCCACTCCGAACACAATCTCCGGCGTGCTGCGGAATGATCCCGGCTCGTGCCCCAGTCGGGCCCGGGCAAACTCCAGCCCATGACATCGGAACGCAATCTCCGCCCCCGACAACACCGCGACTTCCGCCTCGGCCATCAATTGGCGAACCCGCGCGATGCACTCCGCAAACCGCTCCCGAGTCGCCGACTCGTCGGTCGAGTGCACCAGCCGAGTCGCCACATTGCCACGGTCCGAGACATCCACTTCTTTCATGCAGTCTTCACGCTCGTCGAGTTCGTACAACTGCCACTTGGCCGCGTTGCGGTTCAGATGGGCCATGCGCTCGCGAGTGAGAGCGGAACTCTCCGCCGGCAGGAACAGCTTGAGCCCTTCTACAGCAGCTTTTCCGGCCTGTGCCTGGCGGCAGGCGTCGAGCCAGAGGATGCCGAAGGTCAGCGCGGCATCAATCGAAGCCTGCGTTTCTTGTCCGTTCACCCCGAGCACCGCAAACGCCGATTGCCCTTGCCGAATCAGTCCCCGCGCATAGATGGGACCAAACGATCGCTCCAGATCAACCGCCGTGGTCAGTCGCGCCACGGTGAAACCGGCGAATCGCCGCGCCAGCACCCGCTGAAGTTTCTGTTGATACGCGGTTCGCGCTGCCTTCTTCGCCGTCGGCGTCCGCCGGTCACGCTCCCGGCAAATTTCCAGTTTGACGGGCTTGGTCTGTCCGAGCCGTTGCACCGCCAGGCGCAGTACTTCGCTCCTGACTTCGGCCTCCAGTACCCGTCTCACCACGTTGCGTTCCGCCGACCATAGGTGCAGCACGCACTTGTTGTGTTCGCCCGACACCGAGTATTTCGCCTCGGCCAGGTCAAACGCCACCGCACCGCTCTCGATTACCACGGCATCGCGAGAGCCGGCGAGGAACTCCTCGACCGTGCGTACCAAGGCTTCGGAAGTCACGGTGAGATTGTTTCAACTAAGCGTAGACGCGTCTGTGACGGTTAACCTTAGCCGTAGCGCCGGCGTCTCGCCGGCCACCCCAACGCGATGTGTGATAATGAATGATTCCCGCGGGAGTCGTTCCCAACCCGTCGGCATCTATATACCGTGGATAAGAACCGCTTCTTCTTTGAGCACTACGGCCTGACCGAGCGCAACCTCGAACGCTACCTGGCGGCGGCCCTCTCGGCCGGAGGCGACTACGCCGACCTCTATTTCGAATACCTCTCCTCCACCTCGCTGATGGTGGACGAGTCCATAGTCAAGTCCGCTTCTCAGGGAATCTCCGCCGGTTGCGGCGTACGCGTGATTGCCGGCGAGCGCACCGGGTACGCTTACACCGACGATCTGTCGCCCGAGCGCATCCTGCACGCTGCCCGCACCGCTGCGCTGATTGCCAGCGGCCCGGCCAAGACTCCCGCTGTCGGTTTTCAGGAAAAGCCCGCGCGCAGCCTGTACCCGGTCACACTGCCCTCGGTGGACGCTGAAATCACCGCCAAGGTCGAACTGGTGATGCGCGCCGACACCGCCGCACGCGCCTTCGATCCCCGCATCAAGGAAGTCCGCGCCGGCTATGCCGACGAACTCCGTAACATTCTGGTGGTAGGCTCCGACGGAACGTTTGCGGAAGATACTCAGCCGCTCGCCCGCATGAACGTGGGATGCATCGCCAAGACCGATGGAAACTCCGCTCGTGGCACCTCCGGCGGCGGCGGACGCGTCGCTCTGGACTTCTTCTTCGGAGAAAAGACACCGGAATTTTTCGCCAAAGAATCTGCCCGGCAGGCCATCCTGCAGCTCGATGCCCGCGAAGCCCCTGCCGGCGAGATGGAAGTTGTGCTTGGTCCCGGCTGGCCCGGCGTGCTCCTGCACGAAGCCGTCGGCCACGGACTGGAAGCCGACTTCAATCGCAAGCAGACCTCCGCGTTTGCTGGCCTGATCGGCAAGCGCGTGGCCAGCGAAAAATGCACGGTGGTCGACAACGGCACCATGCCGTGGCGCCGTGGCTCGCTTAACGTGGACGACGAAGGCCAGCCCACGCAGAATACGGTTCTCATCGAGAAGGGAATCCTCAAGGGATATCTGAGCGACAAGCTGTCGTCGCGGCTCATGGGCGTCGCCGACACCGGCAACGGACGCCGCGAGAGCTACGAGCACATCCCCATGCCGCGCATGACCAACACTTACATGCTCCCCGGCGACGACGCGCCCGAGGACATCATCCACTCGGTGAAACATGGAATCTACGCCGTGAATTTTGGCGGCGGCCAGGTGGATATCACTAACGGAAAATTCGTCTTTTCCGCCTCCGAGGCCTACCTGATCGAGGACGGCCAAATTACTGCGCCGATTAAGGGCGCGACCCTGATCGGCAACGGGCCCGACGTGCTTACCCGCGTCTCCATGGTGGGCAACGACCTGAAGCTCGACGAAGGTGTCGGCACCTGCGGCAAAGATGGGCAGTCGGTGCCGGTAGGAGTCGGCATCCCCACGATCAAAGTGGATCGGCTGACGGTGGGCGGCACCGCGAAGAAAGACCTCGGCGGTTTCATGCAATAAGTTTTTTTCAAAGCTTGTCATCCTGAGCGAAGCGAAGGACCTGCTTCTTCTATCGTTGATCAAATGCCTGAAACCCAGCTCGAAACTCGAAACCAGAAACTCGAAACTGATCTGCGCGGCCTCGCCCAGGACATTGTGCAGCGTGCCATGTCCGGCGGCGCCACTGCCGCCGAGTGCATCGTGCGCGAGGGTGATGAATTCTCCACGGTTGTGCGCCTCGGCCAGGTCGAGACCCTGAAAGAATCGGGTTCCAAGGCCATCGGCATCCGCGTGTTCAATGGCCAGCGCGCCGCCAGCACCTACTCCAGCGACTTCTCCCGCTCCGGCCTCGATCGCATGGTCAAGTCCGCCCTGGAGCTGGCCAAGATCACATCAGAAGACCCGTACGCCGGTATCCCTGAGGCCTCGCAGCTGGGCTCACTCGAAGGCGATCTCGATCTCTACCATTCCGATGTCTACTCGCTCCCGGGCGAAGAGCGCATCAACTACGCTCGCCGCACCGAAAAAGCCGCGCTCGATTACGACCCGCGTATCAAGAACTCCGAAGGCGGTTCCTTCGACGCCGCCACCGGTCACAAGGTCCTGGCCAACTCCCACGGTTTCGTCGGCGAGTACCGCCGCTCGTATTGCTCGGTCGCTGCTGTGCCCATCGCCCAGGCAGAAGACGGAAAAATGCAGCGCGACTACTGGTTTTCGGTGGCGCGCACCCTGAGCCGCCTGGAATCGCCCGAAGAAGTAGGCAAGATCGCCGCGCAGCGCACCTTGCGCCGCCTGGGTGCCCGAAAAGTGAAGACCGCAAGAGTTCCCGTGGTCTTTGATCCCATGGTGGCTGCTTCCATCCTCGATCACATCTTCGAGGGAGTGAACGGAGACTCCATCTATCGTGGCGCATCGTTCCTGGCGGGCAAGCTCGGGCAGAAAATTGCCGGCGACCAGGTCACCGTGATCGACGACGGCACCATGCCCGGCGGCTTCGGCACCAGTCCATTCGACGGCGAAGGCATCCCCACGCGGCGCACTGTGGTGATCGAAAATGGCGTGCTGAAATCGTATCTGCTGAATACTTACACCGCGAAAAAGCTCGGCCTGCAGACCACTGCGAACGCTGCCCGCGGGCTTGCGGGCACTCCCGGCATTGGCCCCGGCAACTACTTCCTGCAGCCCGGCGTCAAGACTCCCAAGGAGATCATTGGCGGGATTCCCGAGGGTCTGTACGTGACCGAATTTCTCGGACACGGAGTGAACCTGGTCACCGGGGATTACTCCCGCGGGGCTTCGGGCCTCTGGATCTCCGGGGGAGAGCTCACCTATCCGGTCGAGGAGATCACGGTGGGAGGCAACCTGAAGGAGATGTTCTTCAACATCTCAGAGATCGGCAACGACCTCGAATTTCGCGGTGCCATCGCTTGCCCGACGATCCGAATTGACGGGCTGACCGTCGGCGGTGAATAAACATTTGCCCGGGCGAGCAAAGTGCCGATCCACGTAAGGTCCTTCGCCCTTTCGGGCTCAGGATGACACCATCTAACCCTGGCAGTCCGCTCGCCTAAAATCGACAATCCGAAACCCGCAATCTACAATTCTCCCATGGGCGGTCTGATTCAGCCGTCGCCGGCCACAACAGAGCGTGAGTCCAACTGGCGTCCCGTGATGCTGGGAATTGCTCTGGTGGTTGTGGTGGTCGGAGTAATCGCGTTCTTCCTGCGCAGCCAGTCGAAGCCGGCAATCCCTCCCCATCCTTACGCTGCCAATCTCAAGCTCTCGGATCTGAAGATGTCCGCCGCGGAGAATTTCGTCGGCGCCAGCGTGACCTACGTGGAGGGCACAGTCAGCAATACCGGCGACAAGACTGTAACCCACGCTGTCGTTCGCGTTATTTTCAAAGACGACATTGGCCAGGTCGTCGGTGACGACTCTGTTGCTTTACGCGCGCTGCAGCCCAGCGGACCCTATCCCGACGCCGTTGACCTCAACACCGCTCCCCTCGCTCCCGGCCAGAGCAAGCCCTTCCGCCTGACCTTTGAAAGCATCTCCGCGCAATGGAACCACGAGTATCCGGATGTACAGGTCACTGACGTGACCGTGAAGTAGCTGCATTCCCGGTACTCGGTACTGGCAGCTCGGTACTCCTTTACAATGCTGCCATGTCGGAAAGCAAACCATTCCGCCTGACGGAGTCGGTGAAAGCTGCGGGTTGAGCTTCCAAGCTGAGTCCGGCGGCGCTGGACGCGGTGCTTGGGAAATTAGCCCGGCAACAAGATCCGAACGTGCTAGTCGGCTTCGATCACGCCGACGACGCCGGGGTGTATCAAATCGCGCCCTCGACCGCGCTGGTGCAGACCGTAGACTTCTTCACGCCCATAGTGGACGATCCCTACACCTTCGGCCAGATCGCCGCCACCAACGCCCTGAGCGACGTCTACGCCATGGGCGGTCGCCCGCTGACTTCGCTCGCGCTGGTTTGTTATCCCGAGAAAGGCGATCTTGCGATCCTGGAGCGCATCTTGGCCGGCGGCCTGTCCAAGATGATGGAAGCTACCTGCACCGTGATCGGCGGGCACAGCATCCGCGACGACGAAACCAAGTTTGGATATTCAGTCACTGGGTTGATCGATCCAAACCGGATATTCACCAACGGCAGAGCCAAGCCCGGCGACCGCCTGCTGTTCACCAAGTCGCTCGGCACCGGCGTGATCTCCACCGCGATCAAGAAGGGAACTGCGAAACAATCCTGGATCGACGCGGCCGTGCAATCAATGACCACGCTGAACAAGACGGCATGCGAAGTAATTACCGGCAGTGGCAACCGCAACGTGGGGACGGCCGCCCCCGGCCGTCCCGCGGAGCGAAGCTCCGCACCCCGGACGGGGGCGTCCGGGGCTACGTGGTCTGTGCATGCGTTGACCGATATCACCGGCTTCGGCCTGATCGGCCATGCCCGTGAGATGGCGCTCGCCTCAAATGT
This sequence comes from Terriglobia bacterium, assembly GCA_020073165.1. GTDB lineage: Bacteria > Acidobacteriota > Terriglobia > Terriglobales > Acidobacteriaceae > JAIQET01. The sequence continues at coordinate 128,487 of JAIQFP010000011.1, forward strand.
CAGCCTGGTTTTCTACTCCGGCAGAATTTCTGTTCTCGAAGGCGCCATGGAATGCGTCCGCGCCGGCAACATCCCCGGTGGCCTGAAGGCCAATCGCGAATTCGCCGAGTGCCTGGTCGGATACGAAGGCGCGATCAGCGATGATCTGAGAACTCTTCTCTTCGACCCTCAGACCGCCGGCGGCCTCCTGATCTCCGTTGCGCACGAGGACGCACTCGAACTCACCCGCGCCCTCAACGCTGCCGGTGTCCCTGCCGTCGAAATCGGCGAAGTCCTGCCGCCAGCCAAACCCCTCATTACGATCCGATAGGTATTCACTTCGGTTGCCGGGGAGGCAACAGCCCGAGTTGCCTCAGCAATCCCAGCATGTCGTATTCGTTCCACTCTTCCACAATCTTCCCGCCGACAATGTGGAAGACCGTGATGCCGGTTGCCTCAATGTGCTTGCCGGTGGCGGGCAAGCCATTGCCCTCGCCGGTGTTGGTGCCCCGCCCCGTCCAGCGCACCATGACCATGTCGCTCTCGCAGATCATCTGGTCGATGGTGTACTGGCCATCGGGAAACGCCTGCCGCCACCCTTTGGCAGATTGCAGATCCTCCGCCAGCCCGGCGGATCGGTTTCCGGCATGGGCGATGAAGTCTTTACTGTGAATCTGGTTGTACACATCCCAGTTGTCCTGGTTGAGGGCCACCTCGAACAGCTTCCGCGCGACCGCCCTGTTGGCCTCGATCGGATTGGTTTTGGCGGCCGAGGAGACCGAAAGCAGCAGGATGAATCCCAAAACGACAGCCAATCTACGACTCTTGCGCATGATTGCCTCCCGGAGCGGCGCAGTGCGCCTTACTCATCCCTAGTGTCGGGTCTATACCTTGCTATAGGGTCAAGAGGAATCTGCGGGCTGGAAGGCTGCAACACTCTCAGGCTATCGAGCGTTATTGCTGAAATTGACGACTTATCAACAGTCACGATTGGGCTAAAACAATTTGGATGCGCCCGCACGCAGTTACATTCGTGATTTCAACAATCGCCTCGTCGCTTCGCAGTCGTTGTTCGGTTTCAGATCGTCGCTGCTCAGTGATTCGTAGCACTGCGGAAAATCGTCGTCCTTGTCGTTCCGGGGAGGACGCGCATATTGAAGGGCGGTTTTCCCGCTCTTATCACGCGCATTGACGTTTGCACCCTTGTCCAGCATGAGCCTGACTTTGGAGACATGCCCCTTCTCTGCGGCGGCCATCAATGCCGTCTGTCCGTCCTCATCGGCGGCATTTACGTCGGCACCAGCATCGATCAATTCCTGAAGGAACGACGCGTCGTCATGGTTCGGTTGACCAGCAGCCACGATCAGAGGTGTTGTCCCTGTCTTTGAGCGTGCGTTCGGAGCTGCACCCCGAGCGAGTAGCTCTTTCGTTATAACGTGCGAGGAGACGCCCCAAGGCTCCCTATAGATGAAGCCTTCAGCGGAGATCAACGGAGTCCGGCCATCCGAATTTGCCAAGTTCGGGTTCGCACCCGACTCGAGTAGAAGTTTCGTTATCTGCGCGCCTTCGGGAAAGCCCCGCCCCGCCGCCATTATGAGGGGGCTATTCCCGCGCTCGGTGATGCTGGCGTGCTTTGAAAGGAGCAGCTTCACGACCTCGACGTTGTCCTTGTCAATCGCTTCCAAGAGCGGTGTCCGACCCACTTGATCGGTCGCCTCAATGTCAGCACCAGCTGCCAAGAGCATGTTCACTAACTCAGCATCGGCAGTTCGAGCGGCGGCGATAAGGGGAGTAACGCCCTGCCAGTCAGCAATATTGACCTGTGCTTTCTTGTCCAGAAGGAACTCGATCATCTCGCGGCGGGATTGCCAGTTAGGTCGAAGGACGATGTGGGCAACGGCGTTAAAGAGCGCAGTCGAACCGTCGGATGACACCGCATTCGGATTCGCCCCCGCAGCAACGAGCGCGGTAGCGATCTTCGACCTTCCCATAGCACATGCGTCCATCAACGCCGTTGTGGCCTCTTCGTCTGGTACATCCGGCTTCGCACCGTGATCCAATAAGTATTGCACCATCTCTGTGCGTCCCATCACGACAGCGATCCGAAGAGCGGACGTGTGATCCGCATCCGTACCGTTTACATCCGCACCTGCTTGGACGAGTTTGGCCGCCGTTTCTTCGTCGTTCTTCAGCACGGCTTCGATCAGCGGTGTCCGGCCGCGTTGAATGGACTGCGCAAAAGCATCGTCCTTTAACGCCTTCACCTTCCGTAGCTTTTCATCGAACACGTGTGCGGTGGAGTCATCGCTCTCAGAGTTGTGCTGTTTCCCGTACCCCCGATGAACGTCAGCCGCGTTGCGATAGGCGGACATGAGAATGTATCGCAAGGCCCCGGGTCGCCATTGCTCCAAGCCAATCGGCAGCGCGGCTGCCGCCTCTGCTTCCCTTACAGCTTGATCCGCAGCGAGGCGTCGATCCTCTTCGTTCGAGAATCGCTCAAGGCCGAAAGCCTCGCACCCGATTATGTCTAGGCCTTGGCCGAGGAGGCGTTGTGCCCGCTCAAAGTGGTACTGTCCCGGACGCACTTGATGAAGGTACGCCTCTGTAGCACGACAGTCGAACGGCACAACGTGCTCAGGCAAGTCCCTCGGAACCAAGGTCGGCCCTTGATGCTGATCGTCAAGAAAGACCGGAGGGGCAGCCAGCTTGTCCTTAATGGATTTGTCAGTGTCCGAAGAAGCCGCCTGCCCGAACGACAACGATGACACCATGAACAATAACGCGAGAAGAGCAA
>JAIQFP010000012.1 GCA_020073165.1 Terriglobia bacterium
ATGTGCTTGTCGATAAGCCGTAGCAGATGGTTTTCAGGAACCTGATCTTCCAGACGGAAGTAGTAGAACAGCGCTTCGGAGCGGTCGTGTTGCCCCATCATGATCAGCAGGCCTCCAACGATGAGAATCCAACAGAGCATGGACGAATGCTTTCTTCTAACACGCCTCGGCTGAATCTCATCCTGCTAATCGAAGTGACTTTTTCAACACCCACGCCTGTTTGCAACAACAATCAATCTCCTTTTCCTTCCCTCCGTGCTAAAATGCCGCCCCGGTTGGGGGAGGCAGGCTATGCGGAAAACGACTGTTGTGTCCGTGGTGGTTCTTCTACTGCTGGCTGCGTCCGCGCCGCGGGCGCTGGCGCAGGGAACGTACACGCAGATTGATGTGCCGGGGGCGACAGCGACCTTTGTCGAGGGAATCGACACCGCGGGTGACGTCGTTGGCTACTACGCAGATAGCAGCTCCACCTACCATGGGTTTCTTCTGAGCAGTGGCACTTACACCACCATCGATCCTCCCGGCTCCACGCACACGATTGCAGTTGGAATCAACGACGAGGGCCAAATTGTTGGCTCCGCCACCACCGGCAGCTACTTATACGACGTGGCGACCCAGACATTCACCCGCATTAACTTTCATGAATCAAGCACCAGTACTTCCACCTACGGCATCAACAATGCAGGAACCATTGTCGGGCTGATCCAGAACACCATAACTGGGCACAACTATGGGTTCGAGCTTAGCGCCGCCAAGTACACCAAGGTGGCTCTCCCTCAGCCCTACTCATACCTCTCGAGCATCAACAACTCGGGAATCGCGATTGGGGATGCGTCCAACGGCCAGGTGACGAAGCCTTTCCTTTACAGTCAGGGCAAAATCACGAAGCTCAATGTGCCGGGAATCACCCCTCTGTACGCCAGTGGGGTCAACGACAACGGCGCGATTGCCGGGTCCTACCTCACGCCCTCTGCGTCGCTGGTCGGCTTTGTATATCAGAACGGCGTAGTTGGGCAGATCGCTTTCCCCGGATCCAATATCACATATGCCAATTCCATCAACAATGCCGGGGAAGTCGTAGGGTTCTTTAGCGGGTCAGATAACAATTTCCACGGCTTTCTCTGGACGCCTCCCGCTGGTGCGGCAAAGAAATAGCTGGCCCCGGCTGGTCGCTGCTGAAATATCGCCATAGCACTCATAACCGATTGGTTATGAGTGTAATCGCCTGATAGCGTCAACTATCAGTAGGCCGTAAGCGACGAGGAAAGATTTTCTATCGTTACCGCAGCTTCGCGTACTCCGCCTTGGCTTCTTTGAGGATGGGGATGTCGGGGTCGGCGTCTTTCCACAGTTGGAAAAAGTCCCGATACGAGGTGCGGGCTTTCGACTTGTCTCCACCCAGCGCATAGGCACGCGCCAACTGCAAGCGTGCCAGCGTGCCGAGCGGAAAATTCTGGACACAACCAGGATGGTCCAGAATCTTTTGGAACTCATTCACCGCCTGACTGGCCTGGCCCAGACGCAGGTAAGCCTGCCCACGCACGTACACCGGGTAAAGCGTGGCCGGACCTATGGGGGTGGGCGATCCGAGTTCGTAAGGCGCGGCGGCCCGGAGTATATCGATGGCCTGGGCGGGGTGGTTCAGATCGAGTTCCGCCGCGGCGCGGGCGGTCGGCAGCCAGTAGAAATTCAAAACCGTACTCGAAGGATGAGCTTTCGCCAATTCGTCAGCGAGGGCCTGCGCCTCGGCGGCAAAGCCGGCGCGCGCCAGCGCCACGGCGACGACGGCCTTCACATCCCTTGAGGGAAGAAGTTTGAGCGTAGCATTCGCAGCTTCAAGAGCGGGGGCTGAATCACCGAATTCGGCCTCGCGCAGAGCTGCTTCGGCGAAGTAGACGGCTGCGACTTCGCTCTCTTGATAGCGCTGGGCTACCGAAACTGCCTTTTGGGACAGAGCCCGGGCTGATTGGCGATGACCGGAGTACGCTTCTGTGTCGGATTGCGCGTTGAAGAACCATTCTTCGCCGGGCTTGCCCGCCGCCCAAGCCACATCTGCTTGCATGCCGGCGGCATTTCCCTCAAGAAAGTCAAGAGTGTACCGTAACACGTAGGCCGGCCAAGGCTCGAATTTGCGCTTCAGCCCGTCTTCAACCACCATCCGCGCTTCGTGCAGGCGATTGAGACAGAGATACGCATCTCCGAGATTGGAGTAGTTGTAATAGCCCGCCTTTGCCAGTTGCCTTTCCTCCAGCAAAACCTCCAAGGCTTCTAGGTACTGTCCAAGAAACAGGTAATCATTGCCGAGGCGATCACGGGGGATCGGATCCTGGGGGTAGGCTTGCGCCCACAGCTGGAAGGTTTCCTGGGCCTGCCGCAGGTCACCAGCGACGCCATCGTAGTATTCGCCTGCGATGAAGAATTTTTCCCTCTTGCTCACCCGATCGCGGAGACTAAAGGCCTTCTCAAGGCCCGGGTTCGCTTGCTTAGGTTCACCAATGTTGGCGTACTCAATCCCAAGCCGCAGGTGGGCCATAGCGAAGTTGGGGTCGAGTTCGACTGCCTGGCGGTAGAAGGGAATCGCGGCATAATCGCCTTTTTCGTGGCGGGCTTTCAGTCCGAGAGTGTAGGCATTCAGAGCTTCCAGGGAAGAAGTGGTGACGTCTTCCAGAGGGGCATCGTACTTCTGCACCGAGCCCAGCGATTCGCCCAGCCTTGTGCGCAGCTGGGTTGCGGCGTCGCCCAGTGCCTTGAGGACCTGTTCTTTGCCGTTCGCGGTCACCTGCTCATCCGCCAGAGGGTCGCCATTGCTGCAGCTTACCGCTTTCAACCCGAGTACATACTGGCTGCCCAGGCTGGCAATGGAGCCTTCGATGGTCGCTGCGCTCGCCGTGCGCCGGCAAACTTCCCTAGCCACCTTGTCCGGCAGGCGGGCATCTTTCGGTTGAGCCATCAGCGCGAGGGTTTCGGCAATGCGATCGTCGGAGAGCAGGTTGAGAAATGGGGACTGTTCGAGTTGTGCTGACAATCCTTGCCGCAGGGTGCCATCGAAGACCGGATCGCCGGTGGTATTGGCGAAGTCGGCCAGGACAATGGTGTCCTTTTCGGTGAGCTGAGTTGGGTGGTGGGAGCGGAAGTAGACACCGCCCGCCACCAATCCGGCGATAACCACCACAGCGGCGGAGACGACGATCCTGGCGAGCTGGGCTCGGCTTGGACGAGCCTGTACCTGACTTTCGAGGTTGACAGCGCTGACCCGGCTGTCACTGTCCCGCTTCAGGCGATGCAGGTCAGTCCGCATGTCGGCGGCGTGCTGGTAGCGCAGGCTGCGGTCTTTCTCCAGTGCCTTGTGGATGATCTCTTCCAGCCTGGCCGGAATATTCGGATTCAGCCGCACTGGGTTTGCGGGTTCACGGTTCAGGATGGAGTCGAATAGAGCCGCCGTGCTCTCACCGCGAAAGGGCTGCGTGCCGGTGGCCATCTCGTAGAGCACGGCGCCGAAGGAGAACAAGTCCGTACGGGCATCCAGTCCCCGGGCCCGGGCCTGCTCCGGAGACATGTAGGCTACGGTGCCGGGAGTCGCTCCCGGATCGGTCAGGTGCTCCGTGCTCATCGCGGTTTCCTGCTCGCCCCTTGCTGCCGCGTCTGCAGCCGAACCCGTGGGTGTCAACTTGGCCAGTCCGAAGTCGAGTATCTTGGCGTGGCCGCGTTTAGTCACGAAGATGTTGGCGGGCTTGATGTCGCGATGAATGATGCCGGCGGCATGGGCGGCATCGAGCGCATCGGCGATCTCGATGGCCAGTGTCAGGAGCGTCTCTGTATCCAGCGGACGGCCGCCGATCAGGTGCCTGAGAGTGACGCCATCCAGATACTCCATGGCAATGAAGGCGAGGCCTTCTTGCTCCCCGATGTCATGGATAGTGCAGATGTTGGGGTGATTGAGGGCGGAGGCGGCCTGGGCCTCCCGCCGGAAGCGGGCCAGGGCCTGGGAGTCCTGTGCGACGTCCCGGGGAAGAAACTTCATGGCGATAAAACGGTGGAGGCGAGTGTCCTCGGCCTTGTAGACGACGCCCATCCCACCGCCGCCGAGTTTCTCGACGACGCGATAGTGCGAGATGGTCTGACCGATCAATTAGAGAAGCGCTCCGGCCTCGGGCGGCAACATTGCGGCAATCTTAGGGGTGAATGGAAGGGCAAGTCAATGAAAGCCGTGGAGTTGGCTGTGGCTCAAGAGGATTGTTGGTGAAAAATCGCCATAGCACTCATTGACAGTTTTGGGTTTCTACTTTTTGGGCTCGAATCCCCGGCCGACCCGGAACACGTGGCCATCGGGATGGCGAAGGTGCATCTCGCGGACGTTCCACGGCATGTCGCCCTCTTCGTCTCCGTCCTGCTGAAACGTGGTGGTGTTTGCGCCGCGGCCGCGGCCTCCCTGGGCCCCCTGACAAAGAAAGATGCAAGTTTCCTTACCCGATCCAACCGCGCCAAACGTCGGAGGCGTTCCCCAGTCCCACAATTTCTTCCATCCCCACTTCTCAAACCACGCGACCGTGCTGGCGATGTCGGACACGTTTAATATCGGAGTCAAACCTTTGGCTTCCATAAGGGAAGCAGGATAACACCCGTCGGACCGGTGGATTTCGTCTACTGTTGAAACATCGCCATAGCACTCATAATCCTGCCCCCAGGGGCCGAAACACTCCAAGCTCTCTGCCCAAGTCGGGGGTTTGGAGTGCCAACGCCTGTCAGCAGCAGTTATGGCCTGGGTGCCTGAGGATTTCCGCCACCACACCATTCACGACAGCGTAGATCAAAGCCTTTCATTCGGACCAATAAAGCTTAGTAGGGGTGCAGCTATCTTGTTTTTGCCTGCAGCGCCGTGCGTGTGGCCACGAGCGTGTTGATCAGCGACTCCTTCGGCAGCTTCTGGATAATCGGTTCGATCACCCATCCCAGACCAAAGGGCACATCCCGCGTCAGCGAAATCGCGCGACACTCCACGTACACGCCACCGTCCCGCTCTTGGAATCTCCAGTACGAATAGAGCCGCCACAGGAACCCGTAACCGGTATCGGCCGGCAGCACGTTCTCCTTCGGGCTGCCGGCGTGCTCCACTTCGGCAATCCGCGTCGTGTACGAGCGACAAGTCCAGCGTTTTCGGTCGAGGGCACGATATTGCACGTCGTGGTCTGTATCGAGGACCACGGTCAGGATTTTCTTCTTGAGAAGCCGCAAGTAGATCTGGAAATCGTTCTCGCGACGGCTTATCAGCTTTGAAGCAATCACCTCGGGCTTGTAGATATTCTTGTGGTTGTCGTAGTCCTGCACCAGCGCCAGAGCGTCACCGACCGTCGTGCCGGGAACAAATGCGGTGCCGATCCAGTCATGGATCAAACCGTCCGGCACCTTAGCCGGCCCTTTCCCCGACCAGAACTGCGCTGCGACCTGTCCTCCGCGGACCTGTTGCGCTCTCTCCGCAGCGGCGTCCGACCACAGGAATGAGTTCCCCTGAAGCGTCTGCTTCATTCCCGCCTCGGCCTCGCGAATATATGCATCAAAAGCCTCTACCGTTTGAGGCTTCAACTGCACCGGCTTTGCCGTTTGCGCCATAGGTCTGGACCTGACAGGTTGCGGGGAAACTCCGGTTTGGGGTGGCGCAGCGCTTCAGCGCTGCGGCACCTCTCTGGAATCGAGTACGGCTTCAGCCGCCGAGGGCCTTTTCTTTTGCAGCCTCCCAGTGCGAATCGTGAGCGGTCCATATTCGCTTGTCAAGTAAGCCGCCCGGGCGGCGAGGGCAGAATCGGAACAGACGGAGTTCCGGGGGCCGATGCCCTCACCAGCCTGCCTGTTGGCTTCTGGAGGGAGTCCCGGCCAACTCCAATCCGCGTTCCCCGCTCCTTAGTCGTGAGTGTTAAGGTCGCCTGTATACGTCAACTTACGAATCGAAGTTTCTTCCCGCACGGCTCTCCCCTGTTTTCTGGAAACGGGCTGGACGCTCCATTTTGGAAACCTTCCCGAATTGGGAACACTCCAAGAAAAATTCGCAGTATTTTGTCCGCGTCACGGTGTTCACAAAGCCAATTGGAGCACACACTCAGGACGGAGGCGAATAGCCGCGCGGCACGCGTCGCGGCTCTCACCTGCATGCTGGAACCCCCAGCTTGATGTCTCCCCGGATGAGCTGGCAGCCTCCCCGGTTTGCAGCGTGTGTCTTTGCCTCCGGAGGAGGATGCCTTGAACAAGCCCTTGCGACCTTTTCTACTTCTTGTTTTGCTCTCGTTAGTTATAGGTGTCGCCGGTTGTGGCGGCGGCAATCAATCCACTCCGAATCCTAGTCCCTCTCCGCCTCCACCGTCAGGGGCCAATGTGGCCTACCTGACCCAGATTACGGGTACCGGCAACTATCAGATCAACCTGATGAGCAACACCAGAGTGACTCACGTGGGGTCGCCCGACAAGTTCAATTACGTCCACCTCTCCCCCAACGGCAAGAAGGTCGTCTATTCTTTGTCGGATGGGTACTGGTTCTGGATCGGGATCATGAATTCCGATGGGTCCGGGCAGACAACTCTAACTCCCACCTCCGGAGAAATTGACTTGTACCCGCAATTCACGCCCGACGGCAGCAAGATTATCTACGCATCCTGGCCCGAGCCCAATCGCCTCAATTGCTGCGATATCATTCTGATGAATGCCGACGGTACCAATCCGCAGAACCTCACCAATCAGAACGGAAATGTCTATTTCGAGCCGACCGTTTCTCCTGACGGGAAAACCATCGCCACCTCGTTTTGCAATGTAAGTGTCTGCGGTCTGGCGACCATGAACATCGATGGGAGCGGACTCCAGGTCATCCAGACCGGGGTGTTCCTGACTGAGCCGGTTTTCAGCGCGAACAGCACGAAGATTTTCTTCTCCAATGTTCTCGGACCATACCCCGACAATAGCAACATCTACGTCGTCAATGTCGACGGCACGAATCTGGCCCAGCTCACGAACAGCAGCTACGATTGGTGTCCTATGGTCGTGGGCGACAAGGTGCTGTTTGTATCCACCCGTGACTCCCAAACGCACAATGTGCCGGACAACGAGATCTACGACATGAATTCCGACGGGTCAGGTATCACTCGGCTCACCAACGACACGGATAATGACTCGTTCATTGGCTACCCCATGTTTGGCATACCCGGTTAGGGGGCATTTTGGATTGCGAAGTTCGACTGGCTTGGGCGCTGCTCCACGTGCGGCGCCCCGTTTTTGTTTCACTGTCTCCGTAGGATGGCGTGAAGGACAGCTTCAATCAGCACAGACTTCTTTGCGGTCCCCCGTGGAGGTGATACTGGTCCCGGTCATCGTCATCGGCAGTTGGCGTAAAATCACCTCTACACCAACAACCGAGTTCTTCGCGTTAAAGCAACGAATGAATTGCCCGTGTTGACATGAGGCGCATCGGGGAAAAGAATGATTCCTCCAACCTACAAACCGAAAAAGAAATTCATGCAGCTTGCGATCGCGGAGGCCAAGCGCGCCCGCGACCGGGGCGACTATCCCATCGGCGCCGTCATCACGCGTCTGATTGGAAAACGGGAAGTGGTTATCGCGTCGGCTGGCAACCGGGTAAAAACTTCGGGTTCATCCATCAAGCATGTGGAGCTTGAAACGCTGAAATATGTTTCCTCCGGCTACGGCCGGTATCTGCCGGATTTCGTGTTGTATTCCACGCATGAACCTTGTGCCATGTGCGCGGGTGCCTGCGTCTGGTCCAAAATAGGAGCCGTGGTGTTTGGCGTTTCCCAGGAAGATATCACCGCCTACGGCAAGAAACACGGTACCGAGGAATTCAAATGGCGCGCCTGTCTCATTTCGTGCAGATTCGTCCTTGAAAAGGGCAACCTTCACATTCCCGTCTTCGACACTTTCTTAGGACCTGAGTGCCGCAAGTTATTCGGATATCGACCCTCCTAAAAGAAACACTTTCCGGTAATCCAGCTTTTTCCGATTACACCAGTAGTCCTCAGAGCCGCCTTGTTTACGAGCTGAGTTCTAGCCCAAGACTCCTCGCATGCCTCATCCGGTATGATGGATTTTGCCATCATCCATGCCCCCGCGCAGACCGACCATCGGCGTCTTCGATTCCGGCTTTGGCGGCCTCACCGTTCTCAGAGAACTGGCCGCTCTCGTCCCAGACGCGGACTACATCTACTTCGGCGACACCGCCCGCCTCCCCTATGGTTCGAAGTCGGTAGAAACCGTGGCCCGCTACGCCACCGGCGCGGCGCACTATCTGGAGCGGCACGGCGCGGGCATGCTGGTGATTGCCTGCAATACCGCCACCGCCCTGGCCCTCGATCGCATCACCGAAGCGGCCAGCGTCCCCGTGATCGGCGTGGTGGAACCCGGTGCCGAGCGCGCCGCCGCTGCCAGCCAGAACCGCAAGGTCGTAGTCATCGGCACCGAGGCCACCGTCGCCAGCCATGCCTACCTGCGCGCGCTGCAAGCCCGCGGCATGGACGCCAAAGAAAAAGCTTGTCCCCTGTTGGTGCCGCTGGTGGAGGAAGGCTGGGTCGAGCATCCCGTGACCGAGGTCGTGGCCCAGATTTACCTCAACGAGGCCTTCGCCGGAGGATTCGAGCATGCCGACGTGCTGGTGCTCGGCTGCACCCATTACCCGCTGCTCAAACCCTTATTGCACCGAATCGCGCCCGCGCATGTGACTATTGTGGACTCCGCCGAGTCCACCGCCCAAGTCGTCAGTGAGCAACTCCGCCGCTCTCCTCTGCCTATCCTGACCGACGAAGAGCGTCGCCACACGCCTCGTTTCAAGTTCTTCGCCACTGATTCCGTAGAAAAATTCCGCCGCCTCGGCGCCCGCTTCCTCGGCCATCCCGTGGAGGATGTCCAGCACGTGGATTTGAAAGAGTAGGTATGGGGTCTCGGGTGTCAGGTCTCAGGCTTCAGGCGGCGCCTCCGCTTTAAACCGCAAGTATCAGGTTTTGAGAATGGCTTCATCCGCGAGCACGAACGCCGCCCGCACACCAGCAACCTGACACCTGAGACCCGAGACCCAAAAACAAAAGCGGCCGCGAATCTCGCGGCCGCCGCTTACAATCCCAAACCTGTTTAATACAATCGGAACTCCACTTCCACGTTAATCTGTACCGCGACCGGCTTGCCATCTTTCATGGCGGGTTCAAACTTCCAGGTTTTGACCGCTTCGATGGCCTTCTCGTCCAGACCCAGACCCAGGGTACGCGCCACGCGAATATCACGCGGCCGCCCATCCGGTCCTACCACCAGCCACAGTACGCAGGTGCCCTGGTACTTGGCTTTCCGGGCTTCCTCTGAGTACTCGGGGTCGGGCTGGTAAATAACTCGGGGAGCCGAAACCCCTCCGCCCACGCGGAACACTCCGCCGCCGATGCCGCCGCCGCGCCCCGGGCCAACACCCGGCCCTTCGCCGGATCCGACCCCGCCACCGTTACCCGAGCCTATGCCTCCGCCGGATCCCGTGCCGTTGGAAGGGGGACCCGAAGGCAAATGCGACATGGGATCGCCCAGATTCGGCAAAGTATTCATTGCCAGATGAATCTGCGGTGGGATCACCACCGTGGGCTCCACCGCCAGTTTGGGATTCTCGTTGCGCACCACCACTGCGGGAGGTGTGATCTGCTCCATCGCGGTCTTGGGCAACCGGCCTTTGGGTGCCTGCAGCTTGTCGCGGTCGCCGCCGCCGCCACCACCGCCGGCAATGGTCTTTGAAGGCGGCAGCGCAGGAATATCATCGGGCGAAATCAGTGTCACCGTCTCGTGCGGCTTGGTCACCTGGGCCACCATCCGCCCGGCCCAGATGGTTCCTCCAATGATTGCCGCCAGTCCGATCACGTGCACCACGGTCGAGCCCAGCGCTCCGTTCTTCTTATAATTGTAGAAGCCCCAGATGTCTTTGACGGGGATCGGCTTGGAAGTCAGGACCAGCGGCGGCAGTTTCTTGGGGAAGAAAAATTCATCCAGGCCCTTGAACAGTGACTTCCACAGCGGCTGCTCGAGCGTTTCTTTGGGCAGCAACAGATTGAGTTCGGGCTCAGCCCTGAACTGCGGATTCATTTCTGAGGTCGCCATAAATTGAAACCGGCTTCCGGCTTATTCTCCCCATCGGGGCAAGAAACGCCCCTTCCCGAGCTGATGAGCACTTCCTGTGCCAAGTTGCTTACCACCCCAGTACCGCCACGGCGACGGGAGAGGGTTTCTCCTCCGCATCAACTCGTGCCGTCCCAATCATCACAAGGTTAGATGCTTGGATGCAGAAAACGTCACCTGGTTGAAAATTGTACACGCTTTTTCCCCTTTTCTGACAGTGCTTTTGCAAATTCCCCTCCGGGCAACACCTTGGTGCCATTCCGGAGGGTCAATGGACGTTCGTTTCCCCGCTCCCTATATAATGAAAAAAATCAACTATTTGGGAGAAACCACCCGCGTGGACCTGAAATCCACCATCAATCTGCCCAGGACCGACTTTCCCATGAAGGCCAACCTGCCGCAGAACGAGCCCAAAATGCTGGCTCGTTGGGAGCAGATGCACATCTACGAGCGCATCCGCCGGGCCAGTGCGGGGAAGCACAGCTATGTTCTGCACGATGGCCCTCCCTACGCTAACGGCCCCATCCATCTTGGGCACGCTCTCAACAAGTGCCTTAAGGACTTCGTGGTCAAGTCCAGGACGATGTCCGGACTTGATGCGCCCTATGTCCCAGGATGGGACTGCCACGGCTTGCCCATCGAGATCAAGGTGGACCAGATGCTGGGCGGCAAGAAACTCCAGATGAAGGCCACCGACGTCCGCTTGGAGTGCCGCAAATACGCCCAGAAGTATCTCGACTTGCAGCGCGAGCAGTTCAAGCGCATCGGTTGCTTCGGACGCTGGGATCAGCCCTATTCCACCATGACTCCGCAGTACGAGTCGGTGGTGCTGGCGACGCTTTATACCTTCCTTGAGAACAACTTCGTCTACAAAGGCCTGCGCTCGGTTTACTGGTGCATCCACGATGAGACAGCGCTGGCCGAGGCCGAAGTCGAGTACGAAAATCACACCAGCCCGACGGTCTGGGTAAAGTACCCCTTTGCCGGAGACCCGGCCGCGCTTGACCCCGTGCTCCGCGGAAAGAAAGTGTTCACGGTGATCTGGACGACCACGCCGTGGACGCTGCCCGCGTCCATGGCCGTGGCTTTCCATCCCAAGGAAGATTACGTCGCGCTGGAATCGCAGGGCGAGGTTTACATCGTCGCTGCCCGCCTTGCCGGTGAATTCGCCAACAAGGTTGGCCTGACCGCCACGCGCCAACTGGCCCGCTTTCCTGGCAAGAAGCTGGAGTACGGCAACTTTACCCACCCCTTCTTGAACCGCAGCATCCTGGGTGTGCTCGCCGACTACGTCACCATGGACACCGGCACCGGCGTGGTCCACACCGCCCCGTCCCACGGCGCCGAGGACTTCGCCACTGGAGTGAAGTACAAGCTCGACCTCACCACCAACGTGGACGAGTCCGGCATCATGCACAACGGCTTGCCCGAATACGAAGGCAAGAAGGTCTTCGAAGCCAACACCCCGATCGTCGAACTCCTGAAGAAGCGCGGAGTGCTCATGCACGCCGAGAAGCTGGAGCACTCCTACCCGCACTGCTGGCGCTGCCATAACCCCATCATCTTCCGCGCCACCGAGCAGTGGTTCATCTCCATGGAGACCCCCGTGCAGGGCGGCACGCTGCGCAGCCGCACCCTGGAGGAGATCAAGCGGGTCAAGTGGGATCCAGCGTGGGGTGAGGATCGCATCTCCAACATGATTACCACGCGCCCGGACTGGTGCATCTCGCGGCAGCGCATCTGGGGCGTGCCCATCGCCGTGTTTCTGTGCTCAGGCTGCAAGCAGCCGCTGAACGAGCCCGCGGTCAACCGCAAGGTCGTGCAGTTGTTCGCGCGCTCGGGTGCCGACGCCTGGTACACGCCCGAGGCCGATGCGCTCCTGCCTGCGGGCACCCAGTGTCCGAAATGCGGCGGCAGCAAGTTCGAGAAGGAGACCGACATCATTGACGTCTGGTTCGAGTCCGGATGCAGCTATCTGGCGTTGCGCGCGGCCGAGCCGGCGTACCCTTGGCCCTCGGACTTCTACCTGGAAGGCGGAGATCAGCACCGCGGCTGGTTCCACTCTTCCCTGCTCTGCGCCATGGGCTCGCAGGGCAGCGCTCCGTATCGCATGGTCGCCACCAACGGCTGGACCCTCGACGAGCAGGGCCGCGCCATGTCCAAGTCTCTCGGCAACGTGGTTGATCCTGTGGACATCGCCGACCGTATGGGTGGCGAGATCGTGCGCCTGTGGGTCGCTTCGGTGGACTTCCGCGAGGACGTCACCTGCTCCGAGCACCTCATGCAGCGCGTCGCCGAGAACTACCGCAAGGTCCGCAACTCGCTGTTCAAGTACGTGCTCGCCAACCTCTACGACTTCGATCCCCAGCGCGACGCTGTTCCCTTCCCGCAGATGCAGGACCTTGACCAGTACATGCTGCGCCAGACCGCGGCCGTGGCCGAGCAACTGCAGCGCTGGTACGACGAGTTCGCCTTCCACAAGCTCTACCAGGAGGTGAACCGCTTCTGCATCGTCGAGCTGAGCGCCTTCTACTTCGACATCCTGAAGGACCGCCTGTACACCGCGGCTCCCAGCTCAACTGCCCGCCGCTCGGCGCAGACCGCCATCTGGCGCATCGGCGAAGCCCTGGTTCGCCTGCTCGCCCCCATCATGAGCTTCACCTGCGACGAAGTCTGGCCGTATCTGCCCAAGCTCGCAGATCGCCCGGAAAGCGTCCACCTGGCGCTGTTTCCTACTGTGGCGGACCTGTTGGGCCAGGGCACCACGCTCGATGATCCCGGCCAGCGCGAGGACTGGACCACACTCCGCGCCGTGCGCGACGAGGTCCTTAAGGCCCTGGAAGAGGCCCGCAACAGCAAGCTGATCGGAGGCGGCCTCGAAGCCCAGATCACCATCCGCGCGCCCGAATCTGTCCATTCCGTGCTGGCGCGCTTCGCGGACCAGTTGCGCTACCTGTTCATCGTCTCGGCGGTCGCGCTGGAGCTAAGCTCCGCAGGTAACGGAACCGGAGGAGTCAGCGTCCAAGTAAGTAAGGCATCAGGACAAAAGTGCGAGCGCTGCTGGAACTACTCGATCCACGTGGGCGAAGACGCCAAATATCCCACGGTCTGCGAGCGGTGCAGCGTGGTGCTCAAAGAGATCGTGGCCGAAGAGCGAGCCAGTTAAATCGCCCTTCCCCTCGGCGTCATCCTGAGCCCGCCGCGGGCGAAGGACCCGGCGCGCAGTGGCAGGGACTTGAAGCGAAACTTGTGCCGTCGCGTGGCCCAAGAGCGTACTGACGCCTTTGCGTCCTTCGCAGGTGTTCTTGGCGCCCTTTGCGGTTTAAGATTTCGACTTGAGGAGAGGAATTCGAATCAGTGTCTGGGATGCCCCATCTTCACGCCATGCGCAAGTTGCACTTCCTGATCTCCCTGGCCGTGGTGTGTCTCGATCGGCTGGCGAAATGGGAGGTCGCCCGCAATCTCGCTCTGCACGAGAACATCCAAGTCATCCCAGATTTTTTCCGCATCACCCACGTGGAGAACCGCGGCGCCGCCTTCGGCCTGTTCGCCGACTCCCCTTCCGAATGGAAAATTGCCGTGCTGGTGCTGTTCTCGATCGTGGCCCTGGTGATCGTCTCCGCGCTGCTGTGGCGCAACAGCCACTCCATCACCACCACCGGGGTAGGCCTTGCCCTCATCCTCGGAGGCGCCCTCGGCAACCTCTGGGACCGCCTGGTCAGCGGCCGCGTGGTGGACTTCCTGCTCTTCTACGTCGGCCAGTACCAATGGCCGGCCTTCAACGTCGCCGATAGCGCCATCGTGATCGGCGCCGGCCTGCTGGTCATCGAAATCATGTTCACCAAGGCCCCGGCCGCAGAAAAACCCCTCTAGCGCATTCCCGCATGGCCCACGTAGGGACAGACGCCCTCGTCTGTCCGGGTGTATCGGACTACTCTCTAGTGGTGTACCGCCGCCAGAATCTTTTCCTGGTTCTTCACAATGACATTCAGGGTCTCTTGATTCTTCAGGATGCGCTCCTGATTTTTCAGGATCACGACTTGGTTCTGAAGAATCGTCTTCTGGTTGGCGAGGATTACTTCTGTTTCTGAGAGGACTGCGGTGGATGACATGATGCAACCTCCTGGGGGAATTTGGGCTTGAATCAACCCTATTCCCGAGCCCAACCCGGTTCTGTGACGCAAATCACAGTCAAAGGTAAATGGCGCGCGGCCCGCCTTTCGCATCCCTCTTGACTCCCGGGGCCCCACCTGTCTCCCCTCCTCTCCCCGAACCTGCTACCTTGTCTTTTCGCCGTTGTGCCCACCGCTGGGCCAAAGGAGAAATGGAATGACTTCCCGGGTTCTTTATGCCCTTCTGTTGATATTCGCCGTCGCTCCGACCCGCGCCCAGCAATCCGCTCCTCCAGCACGCAAGAGGATTGGTCTGGTGCTCAGTGGCGGAGGCGCCCGCGGCCTGGCACACCTGGGCGTCCTCCGCTGGCTCGACGAAAACCGCATCCCCGTGGACTACATCACCGGCACCAGCATGGGCGCGCTTATCGGTTCCCTCTACGCCACCGGCATGGACGCCGCCCAGCGCAGCCAGTTCATCGCCGCCATCGACTGGGACAAGGCCCTGCAAAGCGAGCCCGCCTACCGGGAACTCTCCTTCCGTCGCAAAGAGGATCGCCGCAACTACGAAATCGGCGTCCGCCTCGGTATCAAGCACGGCCTCGCTGGCCCCAACGGCTTCAGCCCCGGCATGGAATCCGGCCTGGTCATCGACCGCATCAACTTCCCTTACTCGTCCGTCGACAACTTCGACGATCTCCCTGTCCCCTTCCGCTGTGTCGCCACCGACATGCTCCGCGGCACCGAGGTCGTGCTTCAAGACGGTTCTCTCTCCCAGGCCCTGCGCGCCACCATGGCGATCCCCGGCGTCTTCACTCCGGTGGAGTGGAAGGGCACGCTGCTCTCCGATGGCGGATTGGTGGACAACATTCCCACCGATGTCGCCCGCCACATGGGCGCCCAGGTAGTCATTGCCGTGAATGTTGGCACTCCGCTTCTGGATCGCGAGGAGCTGCAATCCGTCAGTGGCGTGCTCGTGCAGAGCATCGCGGTGATGACGCTGGCCAACGATCAGCATGCCCTGGCCTTGTCGGACATCACCATCACTCCTGACCTCGGTAAGTACGGCATCTTCGATTTTGCTTCTGCCCAGGAGATCACCCGCCGCGGCTACGCAGCCGCCCAGGCCAACGCCGCCAAGTTGCTGCCTTACGCTCTGAGCGAGAGCGAGTGGCAGGACTATCTTGCCGCCCGCGCCACGCGCAAACGCCAGCCCGAAACCCGCGCCCATGCCCTCGAAGTCACCGGCGTGCAGGACGACCAGCGCATCCGTCTGCAAAGACGTCTCCGCCCCGTGCTCGGCTCCGACCTCAACCTCTCAAATCTTGAACGGCGGCTCGACTACATTGCCGGAGACGGCCTCTTCGACCGCCTCGGCTACGAAGGCTATGTGCAGAATGGTGTCGCCGGCTTGCGCATTCCGGTGCATGAAAAAACCTATGGCCCGCCTTTTCTCGACTTCGCCGTGGACGTGTCCGGATCGGGCGTAGGCGCCTTCAATTTCACCGCCGGAGCCCGCCTCACCTTCATGGACGTGGCCCGCCATGGCGGCGAGTGGCGCAACCAGGCCACGGTGGGATCCAGCAGATTGGCGGCTACCGAGTTTTACCAGCCTCTGGGCGCCAGCCACTTCTTTGTTGCGCCGTTCGCCTTCGCCAGCAAGACCGCGCGCAACGGCTTTGCGCAGGACCAGCGCGTGGGACTTTTTGACGACGAGCGTGCCGGCGGTGGGCTCGACGTCGGATTCTCCTCCGGCCGCCGCAGCGAACTCCGCTTCGGTTATGAGTTGTTCCACGGCAATATCGCGCCCACCATCGGGGCCTCCACCCTGCCGTCGGTCAACGGAACCACCGGGCAACTCCGCTTGCGCTTCGTTTACGACGGGCAGGACAGCCCCGCCGTGCCCAGCCGTGGCGAGCGCCTGGTGGCCACGCTGTCGCGCACCTTGCAAACTCCCGGCTCCACCACTTCCTTTAACCAGCTGCAAGTAGATTCTCTGACTTTCGCGCCCCTCAGCCCCAAGAATTCCCTGTTCTTCGGCGCCTCCGGCGGCACCACCTTTCACAACGATGCCGGTCCCTTCCAGCTCTTCTCCCTCGGCGGTCCATTCCGTCTCGGCGCCTACTCCACCGATGAGTTCCTGGGCAACCACTTCGGCTACGCTTCCATGGGTTTCCGCCGCGAAATCTATCGGCTGCCGCCGCTGGTGGGCAACAAGGTGTACTGGGCAAGCTGGCTGGAAGCGGGCACTGTCTTCGACGACCCCAGCCGCTTCGCGGTGAAGTCGAGCCTGAACCTGGGCATCATCGCGGAGACCTTCGTCGGCCCCATCGCCCTGAGCGGCGCCGTTAGCCCCACCGGCAAGACCAAGATCAACTTCTCCATCGGAAGATTGTTCTAGGGACGCAGGTCACGTAGGGACAGACGCCCTCGTCTGTCCGGCGGTCCGGGTGTATCGGACCGCAATCGCGCCGCACCGCCCCGTGATGGCTCGCTCCTTCCCCTCCATTTTAGAGCGGGTGCCCCGCCCTTCTCTTTTCGCTCTGTGGAGAGACCGGGCAGAGTCTTCCCGCCCCATTTGACGCCGCCATTGGGAAATGTTTAGCCTTGCCCCTAGCCAAAGGCAGCGCGTCGGCGGAGAAGACCCTCCCTGGCGCGACGCCATCAGCATCCCGCCGGAGGATCCCATGGCCATTGAGATTCGCGGCCTCGCGCCGCTGCTCCAGGTCTTCGACATGCCCACCTCCATCGCCTTTTACCGCGATGTTCTGGGCTTCGAGGTGGTGAGCACCTCCAACCCTGGGAAAGACCAGTTCGGTTGGGCCCTGCTCCAGCTCAATGGCTGCCAGTTGATGCTGAACACCGCTTACGACGATGACGCCCGCCCGCCGGTGCCGGATCAAGCCCGCATCGCCGCCCACGAAGACACCGCCATTTACTTCGGCTGCCCCGACGTAGACGCCGCCTACGCTCACCTCCGCGCCCGCAACGTGGATGTGAAGCGCCCCACCATCGCCCCCTACGGCATGAAGCAGCTCTACGTCACCGATCCCGACGGCTATAACCTGTGCTTCCAGTGGCCCGCCAAGTAGCGCCACGACGCGCGTAGCGAGGGCCGCACCGGCTGCTGGCAGTGCAGCCGGGTGTGCCGCTACCCGCACCTTTCGAAAACCGCGCCGGGTGAAAGGCCTTGGCCAACCGCCCAACCTTATTCGGGAGACAAAATGCCGAAGTCAAATACCCTGTTCGCCGCGGCTGCCCCGGGAGCAAACGCTCCCGCACTCTCCGCACTGAGGAAGCAGTACTCCCCGGGTTTTAAAGGAGCGTTGGGAACGACTTTGTACACGCCCGGCTTTAACTTGGTGTGAGTAAATGGAATGGTGTTCTTTTCGTCCGTGCCCGACGAGGAACCGAAGGCATTGACCTTCATCACGACCGTTTCACGAGTGTCGCCTTTGACTTCTAGCCGCAGCAGTGTGAATTCGTTGGGGGTACTCACGCCCCCAAAGGAGGCATGGCTCAGTCCCGCCCCCTTTTCCTCGAAGTAGAAGTAGAACACAGCGCCTGTATCACTTGTCTTCGTACCAGCATGTCCACCGCGAACCACGGCTTTCCACTTCATTTTGGCGATACCGTAGGTCATCGCCGACTTAAACATGCCACCTGATTTCCCTTGCGTATAGACAGTAGGTTCCAAGAGAGTCAATTGCCGCCCATTCCGTGTATTCGCATCAATGTAGATGCCCGGATCGTGCGGGGCATCTGGATCGTTCGGGTCGGTGTTGACGCTTACCGTCGGGGAGGCGGCTACAGCTTGAATAGGCGCCACTGCGGCTACTGGGTGCGGATTGATCATTGCCCGAATGACCGCGTCGGAGACCTTTGCGGCCTTCAATGCCGTCAGACCTGACACGCTCGTGTCAAAGTCGGTCGCTTCCGCAGCGTGAATCTTGTCAATGACCACGTCGTCGGACAGCCCCAGGGAAACCATATCAATTATGTCTTGGTTGGCTATCTTCTTGCCTGGCTGCTGTTGGCCCAAGCAAAGCGCACTCACTAGGGTTACCCCTAGAATCCCGCAAACCAATCTCTTCTGCAGCAAGTTGCACCTCCAATAAGTGGAAGGTCTCGGGGCCGGGGGAAGGGGTGCAAATTCCGTGTGGCAACGAAGTCTAGATCATCTAGCCTTCCCTAGCAAGAACTTCCTGGCGGGTGCACCGGCGCCCAAGGCGGGTGCCCCGTCCTTGTCTCTCCGTTCTTCGGAGAGACAGGGCGGGGATTTTCGTCGCGAAGGGTAAGCTGTACGACCAACCCCATCCCCTCTCCCTTGCGCTCGGGTGCCCCATTTCTCGCGCTTTTTGCGAGAAGTGGGGTCTTTGCTCACTTCCGTAATCTGGCCGCCCTCTGACCTTCGTGGTACGAATTTCATTCATCCACGGAAGGCACACATGAAGTCGCCCAAGGACACCCAAATCACCGAGCTAGCCGGACGCAACCGCCTGGCCAGCGAACTCCAGCGCGCCGGCATTGAAGTCGCACGACCGGAGCGCGACCACGGCGTAGACCTCGTGGCCTTCCTCGACAACGGCACGTTCCGTGCCTGCCCCATACAGATGAAAGTAGCTAGTCGGGAAAGGTTCGACGTTCAGCGCAAGTATGCTGACTTCCCGGAACTGAAATTGGTCTACGTTTGGGACGTTGAAAAGGACAAGTCCAGTTACTTCGTTCTTAGCTACACAGACGCCGAGAACGTGGCCGAGCAAATGGGCTGGACTAAGACTCGGAGTTGGCGCGGAGAAATCAAGGGCCCTGCAGGTTACGGCACCCGCCATGTGGGCGAGGCGCTCCGCAAACGGCTCGAGTCGTACAAGGTGACCGCTCCGGACGATTGGAAGCGGCGACTGTTCCCCTGACGATCCCAAGTAGGCAGTCGAATCAGTGACCGGCGAACACCCCCGCCCAAGCGGAACTTTGGACAGGCCACCTTCAGAGTTAGGATGGGCCACGCCCGGACCACCGGCCCCGACTTCTTGCATGATCTTATTGTCTGGCTGCCGCAGGCTTCCGGGTGATCGCCCGGACCCATTCATCGATCAGCCGATAAGAAATCGAGGAAGGGTCGCGAAGCGGCGAAATCGCGTCCGTCATCGTGGTCTTCACCCAAGCGTTTGGGTTCGTTTCCCAATCAAAGTAATACGCAACATCCCTCACTGCACGGGAGTGGCGAAACCAGCCGATGTTCTTCGAAGGGTGAAGAATGTAGTTGTATTCACCGTTAACGGTCGCAAGGGCAAACGGATACTGGTGTGCAACAATCAAGACACGGTCGCCGGGACCCATTTCATGGGCGAAGAGCCGGTAATCCTTTTCGCCGGGTATCAGGGTGGACCGGTCCAGCCTCATTAGGTCGCCAACGTCAGTCGCGAAATCCAGACCGATGTAACCAGCCGCAAGGCTTTCCACACAGCCTTTTACTGACTCGCTCGGTTCCGCAGGATGCAGTTGCATGCGCCAGTAAGCCATTGCTTCCTCCTAATGCTTAATGATCCAGCGGCTCAATTGTACCCTGATAGAATTCGGGCAAGATGTTGCTCCTCTATTACGGTAGCGGCTCCCGAGAAGTGCAGCTTGCAGAGCAGCACAACCCAACGGTTTGGAGTCTGGTCAAGAAGAATGCCGTGCGATACCTCCGGCTGAAGCATGAGATTGATGCGGCTGATACTCTGGAGAATACGCCTTTTGAGTTGTGGGATGGAACGAACGGATTCAACGATGAATTCGAATTGCTGTACCTACGGACGCCTTTAGGGCACTATCTCCAGCTTCGCGTGGAAGCCCATACTGACCTTAGCCACTGGAGGTACCGCCAAATAGCAGATGCCCTGAGTGAAATGAACAACCCGATCCGGTTCATCGCGGTAGACCCTCTGACCGAGGAAACAAATGGTGTTGCGATGCCGGAATTGAAAATCACATCCGCCGTAGTTGAACGCGCCTTGAGCGACTTCGAAACGTTGGCGCAATCAAAGGGGGGCCATGTTAGCAGCATTGACCGTATACACACAGCGTTGCATGGGTATCTTGCAGAGGTTTGCCGCGAGGCAGGTATTCAGCACGACGACAGTGCAGGCATAACAACACTTTTCAAGTTGATCCGGCTCCAACATCCAAAGCTTCAGAACTCGCCTCCCGGAGAGGAGGCGCAAAGGATTGTACTTGCTCTGGCGACAATCGTAGACACCCTAAACCCTGTCCGGAACTGGAAGAGCATGGCGCACCCGAATGAAGAGTTGCTGGGCGAGGCTGAAGCGATGTTAGCTGCAAATGCAGTAAGAAGTCTGCTTCACTACTTGAACAGCAAGTTGCAGTGACCCACCCGCCCCGCCTAGTCACTTTTTCGAGGCACGGTACAGGAGCGTTCCTTCTTCTGCGAGACAGTTCCTTTTTGCGCGGAGAAGGTCTATCAACGTTATCTGCCCTTCCAGAACTGTCGTGAGGTCGTAGCCATCAATTAGGAAAAAAGTGGGCTGCTTATGCTTCGAAATTGATTCAAGACATTCATTTGTGAAACCGCTAACAGAAACGAACGCTCCTCTTGTGAATGACGACTTGCCTTCGATCTTGCCTCGAAAAACCAGCAGCTTATCCTCAGCCAGACGCCCAGCTTCCCATTTGGCTTCGACGAGATAGCTCTCTTCGTCGAGCAGAAACGAGCCGTCAATCTGTTCGCCAACCAGCTTGAACGAGCCCCTGGGTGCTAGTTGGAACATCTCGAATAGCTCATTCAGAACGCGCTCGAGCTTCAACCCTGCTCGCTGCCGGTTATCGTCCGTGGAGAGAGCATAAAACACATCTCGAAGCTCCTCTCTCTTTCTTTCTTGCGCTACGACACTTGCTGCCTCCAGTTCTTCAGAGCGGAGTTCTGCCTCGACGATGTGCTGTGCCCGCTTACTGCTATCGCCATCCAGAGAGGACCAAAACTCCTTATCCCAAAGAGCTGGAAACTTGAAACCAAGCTCCAGCAGATATCCGTTCAGCGTCTTGATGTGAGTCGAGCGAATCGGTTTGCCATTTTTCCTGCAATACGGAATACCGGCACCTACCACCTCGAGAATTAGTTTTTCGAAGGACAAAGGTTCCCGATCAAGCGTCAGACGCAAGAGGTGACTAATAGCAGGCTCCTTGCTGCCTTCCTGCCAGTAGTGGCCCAGCCCTAGACGCTGAGCAATACTTCGGAACGAGACATGACTTTTCCACTCTGGTCGACCTGAACCCGGAAGGAAATCGTAGAGCAAATGGGCAACATTTGAAATTGCTTCGGCCTTCTTGAGCGAAGTCACCATCTTAGGGGATGATAACCCCGTCGTGCTGGCCGGAACAGTCTTGTTTGGCGCATGGCCCGGCCGGGTGCAGGCAGCGGCGTAAATGCCCTCTTCCAGCACCTTGCCGCCGCGCGCCGGGTCCCTCACCCGGCTGAACTGCGCCGGGTTTCGGGATGACGTCATCATGGGGGGGCAGCACTGCCAGGGGCCCTGCCATGGCCTCGCTCCGCTCGGTGGACGGCCGAGGCGGCCGTCGCCACGTGGGCATGGCGAACATGACCCCTCTGGTTGACTTCCCCTCTCCCCTCGGGTGTATAAAAGCCCCACTTGCACCCGAATTGTGGGGTCGGGCGCATCCCTCTCTTCTCTTGCTCCCTCACAAGGCCCCGTCCGCTTCGTCGAGAAATCGAGGTGGGGCATGGACGAGCGCGAACTCGCCAACCACGTGCTGGAGATCGTGGACCAGACGGCGTACCGCATCTCTGCCCGGCGCATCCTGGCGGTGCACCTGGCGGTGGGAGGCCGGCGGGTCTTTGACCTCAATCGCCTGCGCGACACCTTCCGCAAGTGTGCGCTCGGCACCGTGGCCGAGGGCGCGGCCCTGTTCGTCAAGGTGCTGCCCGTCCGCCATCGCTGCCAGGGCTGCGGCAACAATTTCGAGGCGTTCAACCGCGAATGTCCCTGCCCGGAGTGCGGCCATCCCCATACCGAGATGATCGGCGGCGAGGAGTTGCGCGTGCTCGACATGGAACTCGACGATGACGCGGCCTGAGCTGGTTTCTTTTTAAGGAGGATGATGATGGCAACTGCTCGCGTTCCGGTTCCGATATCAACTTCTGAAGAGCTCAATCCTTTTCGTATTGCCATGCGCCAGTTCGACACCGCCGCCGAAAAATGTGGCCTCGAACCCGGTCTGCGGGAGGTGCTGCGCCGCCCGCGCCGCGCTCTCTCCCTTTCCCTGCCCGTCAAGATGGACGACGGCAGCATCCGCGTCTTCGAGGGCTTCCGCGTGCAACACTCTAACGCTCGCGGACCCTGCAAGGGCGGCATCCGCTACCACCCGAATGTCACCTATGACGAAGTCAAAGCCCTGGCTTCGTGGATGACCTGGAAATGCGCCATCGTGAATATTCCCTTCGGCGGCGCCAAGGGCGGCATCGTCTGCGATCCGCGGCGCATGTCCAAGGACGAACTGGAGCGCCTGACACGCCGCTATGCTTACGAGATCTCGCCTATCATCGGGCCCCACCAGGACATTCCCGCGCCCGACGTGTACACCGACTCGCAAGTCATGGCGTGGATCATGGACACCTACAGCATGACCCACGGCGCCAGCTCGCCCAGCGTGGTCACCGGCAAGCCGACGTTCCTGGGCGGGTCCTTCGGGCGCAACGAAGCCACCGCGCGCGGGTGCCTGTTCGTGATCCGCTCTGCGTGCGAAGTGACGGGGATCAAGCTGAACCGGGCGACGGTGGCGATCCAGGGATTCGGCAACGCCGGCGCGATTGCCGCCGAACTTGTCGGCCAGGCAGGTGCAACCATCATCGCGGTCAGCGACTCCCGCGCCGGCATCCTCAACCGCGCCGGGCTGGACGTGGCTGCGCTGATGGAGCACAAGGTCAAGACGGGCTCGGTGGCAGGCTTCCCCAACTCCGACCCCATCTCCAGCGAGGCGCTGCTGGAACTACAGTGCGACATCCTGATACCAGCCGCGCTGGAGAACCAGATCACGCTGGAAAACGTGGACCACATCAAGGCGCGCATCATCGCCGAAGCCGCCAACGGTCCCACCACCCCGGACGCGGACTCCATCCTGCACCAGCGCGGGGTGATGGTCATTCCCGACATCCTGGCCAATGCCGGCGGAGTCACCGTCTCCTACTTCGAGTGGGTGCAGGACCTGCAGGAGCTGTTCTGGGATGAGGACGACGTCAACCGCCGCCTGGAGCGCGTGATGGTCAAGGCCTTCTCCGATGTCCACGCCACGGCAAAGAAGTACAACGTAGACATGCGTACCGGGGCGTACATCCTGGCTATCGACCGGGTAGCGACAGCGACGCGCAGCCGGGGCATTTGGCCATAGAAGAAAGATAGTCACAACAGGAGGACATGAAGGTTTTTCTCACGGCGCGCCATACAACTGCCGGTACACGTTGGCATTGCGCAGGATGGCCTGGACGTATTCGCGGGTTTCGGTGAAAGGAATGGATTCGACGAACTCCTGCGGGTCGCGGTACTTACCCTGTGCCAGCCAGTCCTGCACCCGATCTGCGCCGGCGTTGTAGGCGGCGAGCGCATATTCAAACGCGCCAAACTTGTCTACCATGCTGCGGAAATAGCGGGTGCCCAGTCGCATGTTCACTGCCGGGGTGAACAACTGCTGGGTGGAAAAATGCGCCAGCTTTTCCTGCTTGGCGACTCCCCTGCCCACCTTGGGCAGGAGTTGCATCAGGCCCACGGCGTTGGCGCGCGACACTGCGGCGGGGTTGAACTCGGACTCCTGCCGGATGAGCGAGGCCACGAGATAGGGATCCAGCGAATTGTTTGCGGAAAATTTCTTTAGATCGGCCCAGTAGGGTTTGGGGAACAGTGCTTCCCAGTAGGGCCGCGGCAGGCTGGGCAGATCCACGGCAAAGTAGTTGGGCACCGCTTTTTTCAGGACTTGAATCGCCACGTCGTAACGGCCCGCGTCCTGGTACATGCGCGCGGTCTCGGCGGGGAGCCAGTTGCCTTTGTCCTCCGCGGCTGCGGCCTGCAGTTCGCGGGCGGCAAAGTCCAGCAGAGCGTCGTTCTCCAGCAATTCTGCCTTCTGCACGCGCAGGTCGTCGGTAGGTACTTCGTCTTCCGTCGCCTTGGTACCGGCATTCATTTGCGGGATGCGGTCCAGTAGCGCGAAGTGCACGGGATCGTTGTCGTCCTTCAGCTTGCGCATTTGCTGGCGCGCCAACTCCCCGTAGTAGTAATTGCGAAAACGCTCGGAGAGCTTCTGGTAGTACGCCCGGGCCTTGCCCGGCTCGCCGTCCTCCTCGGCCAGACGCCCTCGCCAGTACAGGGCCGCGGGAATCTCTCCCGAGGCGGGATACAAAGCAATCTGCTGCTCGAACCCCTGCTTGGCGTCGTCGGTCCTGCCCTGGCGCAGGCTCAGCCAGGCCACCTTCCAGTGCGCGTAGGAGGCGCGGCTGCCGTTGGGAAATCGCTGCTGCAGCTCGCGGAAGGAATCAATGGCATGGTCGTAGTCGCGCCGGAGCAGGTAGATGTTGCCCGCTGACAGCAGGGCCTGTTCCATCCAGGGGCTGGTCGGGTCGGTTTGCCGAAGCTGGTCGAGGAAGCGGAGGAAGGCCTGGTCGTCATCAGCCGCGCGCGCAATCTCTCCCAGGTTGAACAGGCGCTCTGCATTCATTTCGGGAGGGAGATTCGCCAGCGCATCCAGCGCCTTCCTGGCATCCTTGTTCTGGCCGGCGCGGCGCAGTGCGGTTCCCATCGCCAACTGCACTTCCGGACGCTCGCTCGAGCTCACGGCTTCGAGCAGGTCGCGATACTCGCCGGCGGCGTCGCTGAACCGCTTGCCTTTCATCAGCAAGTCGGCGCGAGTGCGGCGCTCGTTCACGCCTGGGGGCGGAATCTGCGCGGACGCGGCCAACCGCTTGAATTCGATTTCCGCCTGGTTGGCCTCCGCACTCAGCGGCATGGTGTAATACAGGTTGCGCAAGGCAGTGGTCGCCTTCTGGGGCAGTCCGGCAGCCGCATAGGCGCGGCCCAACACCAATTCCAGGTCCGCTCGCGTAGGTTGACGATCCTTCTCCAAGAGAGCAATTGACTCTTGCGGCCTGCCTTCGCTCAGCAGGGCGTTGGCATACAGGATGTGGGCATCGCGAATCAGCAGCGACTCAGGGTAAGTCTGCTCGAATTCGCTCAGGGTCGCAACCGCTTCCGCCGTTCGCCCGGTCTGAAAGTAACAGGTCCCCAGGTAATAACTGACGTAGTCGCCCAAGTCTCCGGCGCGCGGCTTGGCCCGGTTCAGGGGATCGACCGCTTTGGCATAGTCGTGATCGAGTACGTGCGCATAGCCCACCACCAGCCACGCCAGCGCCCCGGCGTCCTCCTTGGCGTGCCGCGTGGCGTAGGCTTCCACTCCCGCGTAAGCTGCGGCGGTGCGGTCTTGGAGTAGTTGCCGTGCCATCGGCTTCAGGGTGGTCGAGGCCACAAACGCCTGGCGCATGCGGCGCAACCGTGGAGAGCTGCGTTTCTTGCGCCGCTTGGTTGAGGTCGATTTCTTTGCGGTGGTTTTACCGGGTTTGGCAGAGATGGAGCTGTTTCCGCCGCCGGACGGGGTTTTCTTGCCAGGCGATTGGGCAGCCGCAGCAGGAGCCAGCGGAGAAGGATCACCGCGCCATCCTGCGAGGATCAGAACGAGAACCAGTTGCCAACGATGGAGAACCACTCTGTTGAATTATCGCCGAAAATCAGCGCCCATGACCGAACTATCATCCTCGGCCAGGCTGCGGACGAGTTCGTGGCTGAAGTAATCGGCGCCGGCAGCCGCAGTGTTGCCGTACCGCTTCTGGTATGTGGCCCGGCTCTTTTCGATATCCTCCTTGAGGCGATCGTACAGGTCTTTGTTCTTACGGCCTTCGGCCACTTTGGCCTGGTTGTACAACTTAATTTCATCCACCAGCAAGCGGGCAAAGCGCTGGGCTTTGCGGTGCACCTCGGCGTCTTCCGCCGCCATTTGGGCGACCGGATCGGCCGCCACCGCAGCTTCGGTCCCTTCTGCGGCCGGAGCCGGGCTCGCCGGCTCTGAGGGCTCGCCCTCCGCTGCCGTGGATTCAGCCGGGGGAGTGGGCGGCGCAGCAGTATGGATTGGTGCGTGCGCAGCAAACGGATCAGAATACGAGCTAACAGTCGGCGCCGCCGGTATCGTCTCCGATTTCTCCGCCTCAGCAACGCCTTCCTTCTGGGCCTGTTTGCGCAGCGAAACCACTTCCAGCCAGGCGCTGGTGGAGGTTACTAGCAGTTCCAGCGCCTCCGAATCCATCTTCCCGCCCGCTTCGACGCCCGCATCCGCATAAACCAGCGCTGCTACTTTGTCTTTCAGCCGCAGCGGAATCAGCAGCACGCGATCGTCCCCAGGGGCGACAAACTGGGTGACGAAGCGCGGATCCATCTCGTTCGCAGTGCCTTTGAACGCCATACGCGACTCCAGGGCCCGGGCCGCGACCCCAGTGGTGACATCCAAGGCAAAATCCTTGATCGCGTCGTCGTTCTTGCCGAGGCCTCGCCCTTGCCAGCCGGTCGCAGCACCGGCCTTCATGACGAACAGCGCCGCTCTCCCCGTATAGCGCACCGTATTGTCCAGCAGAGCGCGCAGAATTTCGCGCTGCGTGTTCCCGGCATGGATCGCAGAGATCGCTTTTAGCAGGTCAACCGCGCCACTTCCGCCCGCCGCGGTCTCCCCTTGAGGTGGGATCTCCTGCAGAACCCGGGCCACCAGCTCGTCGCGCAACTGCGGAACATGGCTTTCCAGGACCTGCGACACCACCTTCTCGACGATTTGCTCAATCCAGGTTCTCTCGGCCATTTTCAGTGTTCCATTCGCCCGTTGCCGCCGGCCCCCCGACGTTCGCAGGTTACTCCTAAGCTCTGATTATACGGTACTTGCCCACCTCTACAGATTGGACAGGGACATGTGCTGCGAGAACGCCCCACCGCCGAATTTATCGCAAACCGGCCACCTCTGCATACGTCAAAAGACTTGAGCCAAAGATCAGGTTACCAAGTAAAATAACAGTTCTGTCCCTGGCCGAATGGCTCGAAAATTGTTGCATCGGAAGGAAGATGAGCGCCATCCAACCCAAATTAGGTGAACCGATCAGCGACGAACTGGCGCTGGTTCAGGCAGCCAAGGGCGGAGACGTCGGAGCCTTCGAAGAACTGGTCCGGCGTTACGACCGGAACGTATTTCGCATCGCGCAGCACATCACGCAGAACCGCGAAGACGCGGAAGACGTGGTGCAGGATGCATTCCTAAAGGCCTACAGCAACCTGGAACAGTTCCAGGGCCAGTCGAAATTTTATACCTGGCTGGTGCGGATCGCGGTGAACGAAGCGCTGATGAAATTGCGCCGGCGTCGCCCCGAGCGCATGGTCTCGCTGGACGAAGAGGTCAAGACGGAAGAAGATTCGCTGCCGCGCGAGGTGGCGGACTGGAGCCCTAACCCCGAACAGCAATATAGCCAGGCGGAGTTGCGGGACATCTTGACCCGTACTATTCAGGGTCTGCCCCCCAGTTTTCGGACAGTGTTTGTCCTGAGGGACGTGGAAGGTCTCTCGACCGAGGAGACAGCTGAGGCTCTGGAGCTCAGCATTCCGGCGGTCAAGTCGCGCCTCCTGCGGGCTCGCCTGCAGTTGCGCGAACGGCTGAGCCGGTTCTTCCAGAAACGTGATGGCGGAGATGGCACAAAGTGAAATGCTCTGAGTTCCTGCAAGAGCTAACCAATTATCTGGACGGCGTCCTGGACGCTCGCACAAAGGCCGAACTGGAAGATCATCTCGCCTGGTGCCACAACTGCTACGTCGTCTGCGATACCACCAAGAAGACCATCGAGATCTACCGCGACTCTCATCTCTACCCGCTTCCTGAGGATCTCCGGACGCGCCTGCGTTCCGCCATTATGGCGAAGTGTTCGAAGCGCAAGAAATTGGGCGGCGAGAGCACTTAGCGCTTGGCTGCTGCCGCGCAGACTTCTCACTGGTTGGAAGCCGGTCGCGATGGCGCCGTAAGGTATTTGTTCCCCGCAAATCTTTGCGCAGCAATTCTCCTCGTTCGTGTAACTCTAATCTCAGCAAGCTCTTCCCCATTGTGAATCTGGAAGCTCACCTGCTGCGTACATCTGTCGAACCTTTTTGAGCAGGGCGGAATCTAAGCAAGTGAATTAGTTCTTTTTTGGGAAACTACAGGAAGGGCCGGAAAGAGCCCAGGGTCTGGGGAGGGAGATATGATAGCGAGTTTGTTGGATGCCTTCTTTGGCTGTTGGCATAACCACTACAGTTTTCCCATCACGCTTCGTTCCGGTTCCCGCCGTAACACGGCGGCCTCCCTCACCGGCACTTACGTGGTGTGTCTGGACTGTGGCAAGGAGTTTCCCTACGACTGGCAGGAGATGAAGGTGATTACTTCCACGTCCGAAGCACACCGTCGCCTGCATTCGCTGGCTACCAAGCACGCTGCCTGACGATTGGACCTGCCTGCTTCCGCAACGCGAACCGCCGCGAGCAATCGCGGCTTTTTTCTTGTGCAACACTACTTCTCGGCAGTGGTGGGATCGATCGTGCCCCTGATCTGGGAGATGCGGTTGGCCGGAAACCCACCCTGTTCCGCATGCTTGCGGATGGCCTGTTCGTTTTCCGCGATGTATACGCAGTAAATCTTGTTGTCCGTGACGTAGCTTTCGACCCACTGAATGGAAGGGCCCATGCCGCGCAGCACGGAACAGGATTTCTGCGAAACGGCCTGCAGTTCCTGTGGCGACAGCTTGCCGGCGTTGGGGATTTCGCGCTCGATGAGGAATTTAGGCATTCTTACCTCCTGCTCTCTGGGTGATCGGCCCATAGAATACCATCCGCGGCCAGCGGCCTGAAGTAGCGGCGCATAGTCTCCAGGCGTTCCTCGGCTTTCCACGGCGGCGCCTTGTTCCATTTTCAGAACACAAATGCACTTCCAGTTGACTTGAGCGCGATTCGGTGACACACTCCCGCGCATTCCGGCAAGACTGTTGCAAGAGGCTGTCGCGTGCGCCGAACATGGACCCTGTCCCCATTCGCGAGGTTCTGGACGAAGAAATCCAGCAGGTGGAGACCTCCCGTGGTTTGCGGCTGGATGATCAGTACCCGCAGCGCCCTCCGGCAAAACAGAGTCTGATTGGTCTGGCCTTCTCGGGCGGGGGCATTCGCAGCGCCACCTTCAATCTTGGCGTGCTGCAGGCGCTTGCCCAGACAAATCTACTGCGCGCCTTCGATTACGTCTCTACAGTTTCTGGCGGCGGGTATATTGGGGGTTGGCTGATGGCCTGGATGCATCATCAGCACATTGGCATCCAGTGGGTCGAAGAGTGCCTCTCGCGCAAGCCCTATTCGCCCAGCCATGCCGCCGACCCGCCCGAACTGCATTTCCTGCGCAACTACAGCAACTATCTGACCCCACGCAAAGGCCTTCTGGGCGCGGATTTCTGGGCGTTCCTGGCTGCGTACCTGCGCAATACGTTCTTGAACCAGACCATCCTGGTGCTCTCACTGTTGGCGCTGCTCCTGCTGCCGCGCCTGCTGGTGTATGTCCCACATGTGCTCGAAGCCGAAGAAGCGGAATGGGCGTGGCGAATCCCCTTCACTCAACAGCTGCTCACTTCCCAGCTCTCCGCCCTTGCGGGGGGACTGTTTCTGGGCCTAGTAGCGTTGATCTTTATCGGATTGAACCTGTTTTGGGTGGATGTGGATAACGACAAACCCTACCCTTGGTTCACCCGACAGTGGGCAGTCCAACTCTGGGTCGTGCTGCCGCTGATTGTCGCGGCCTCGCTGTTCGCCTATTCCGCTGGGCACCTTCTTCAGGAGTGGGGAATTCTGGACAGTCCCGCTCTCGGTCCTCCACTTCTGGGCATCGGCATCTACGCCGGCTTGTGGGCGCTGGCGCTCCTGGTCCGTCGGATCGCGGGCGTCCGAAGAGGGACCGCCGGTCCAGCCCGCCCGGCGGTGTGGTTGGTGCTGACTACGGCTGCGGCGACCGGTGCTCTGCTCAGCTACCTGTTCCTGCCGTATGCGAAGATCCTGATTCCTCCCGGCTCTCCTCCCGGGACGACCTACGATCTGTGGCGTGTACTCACGTTTGGCACAGCGGGATTCGTGGGGATCATGCTGCTGGCTGGCGTGCTCCATATCGGGCTGATGGGTCGTCGCATGCTCGACGCTCACCGCGAGTGGTGGGGGCGCCTGGGCGGTTGGATCCTGATTTACAGCATTGGATGGCTCTCACTTTTCCTGATTGCCATCTATGCCCCGGTGGGTCTCGCGAGGCTCTGGGACATTTCTTTCCAGCGGAAATACACGTTCACTACCGGCACACTGGTGTGGGTGCTCTCGACTTTGTACGGCATTTTGTTCGGCAAGAGCGAAGCCACCAGCGGCGTTTTGAAGCCGGACACCCCGGTCACCAAGAAGCTCCTCGGATATGTCGCCCGCCTGACGCCCTATATCTTTATTCTCGGGCTGCTGCTGGCGCTTTCGGCTCTGGCCGCCTGGATTGCGAATGCGCTGCCAGGAAACCCGCCTCTACTGTCGGAGTGGCCCAGCGACATCGTCGACCCCCTGGTTCCGCTTTTCTGTGGTTTGTTTGCCGTGGCTGCGCTAGTGCTCTCCTGGCGCGTGGATATCAATGAGTTCTCCGTGCACCATCTGTACCGCAACCGGCTGATACGCTGCTACCTCGGCGCTTCCGCCCCCAAGCGCGACCGTCAGGCTCAGCCCTTCACCGGCTTTTCCGAAGCCGACGATCTGCCCCTGAAAGAGCTGCAGATCCCATTCCATTCCACTGACCCCAAAGATGCGCGGCCTTTCCCCATCTTGAACACCAGCCTGAACGTGGTGCGGGGCAAGGAACTGGCCTTGCAGACGCGCAAAGCCCGCTCCTTCGCCTTCACCCCGCTCTACGCAGGATTCGCTCGCCAGAAAGTGGAGAGCACGGAGTGGGAGCCGGCCTACGCGCTCACGGCGAAGGCTGGTTCCAAGCGCCCCGAATCTAAGGACGGCACCACCTTGGGAACCGCGGTTGCCATTTCTGGCGCAGCCGCCAGCCCCAACATGGGTTTCTACTCCTCGCCGCCACTGGCCTTCCTCATGACCCTGTTCGACGTGCGCCTGGGCTGGTGGGTGGGCAACCCGGCACACCACGACGGATGGCTTCGCGGCAGCCCCATCGTCGGCTTCGTTTCCCTGCTCCGGGAGCTGCTGGGCTCTACCAACGACGATAACAAGTATGTTTACCTCTCCGATGGAGGCCATTTTGAAAATCTGGCGGTGTACGAACTGGTGCGGCGGGGCTGCCGCTTGATTGTAGCCTGTGACGCGTCGTGTGACTCAGGGTATGGTTTCGGCGATCTGCACAACGCCATCGAACGCTGCCGCACTGACTTCGGGGTTGAAATCGAGGTGGACACCAGCGAACTCAAGCCTGCTGACGATGGACTCTCGCAGAGTCATTTCGCGGTGGGCAAGATCCACTACGTCCCCGGCTCGGAGCAGAATGACGGCGTACTCATTTATCTCAAGCCCGCGCTTCTGGCCGACGATCCGGCGGATGTCCTCGGCTACAAGGCCACCAATTCCCATTTCCCCCACGACACAACGGCCAACCAGTGGTTCGACGAAGCTCACTTCGAGAACTACCGGGCACTGGGAGAAACTGCGGGGAGCGCGGCGTGCTCTAGCATCACCGACAAGATTCGCAAGGTGATGGTTCACGGCGCGGCTTAAACCGTGCCGTTTCAAAACGTATCTTGTCAGGCCACGAATTCATCGGTTGCGGCGCCAGAAGCCGCAAGCCGCTAACGCGCAGCCAGCTTTTCCAGCGCCGTCTTGTTGCGAATGACCAGCGCTGAGCCGCTTAGTTCGATGATGCTGCGCTTCCTGAAATCACCGAGAACACGAGTCACCGTCTCCCGCGAAGAGCCGATCAGCTGGGCTATTTCTTCGTGGGTGAGAGTCAGCTTGAGGCGAAGCGCGTCCCCACTCGCTGGCGCATCTGCTGACCACTGCAGGAAGAGTCGCGCGAGCTTTTCCGAGACCGAATGCGACAGCCCGACGGAGCGGATCACATCGTATGCCGACTGGCACTGCCGGCCGAGAGATTGAGCAGCGTGCAAGCAAGCATCCCCGTGCTGTTTGAGGAAGTCTAGAAAATCCTCGCTCCGTACGAACGCCAATTGGCAGGGCTGCAATGTTTCCGCGGTGAGTTCATGGGGTTGGCCCGTAATCACCGAATGCGCTCCCAGAATTTCGCCCGCCTGGGCAATTTTCAGGATGAAGGTCTTGCCGTCGCTGTTGGTAGCGAGCATTTTCACCCGGCCTTGACAGACTATGTAAACGCCACGAGAGGCCTGGCCTTCCATGAACACAATCGCGCCATCCGGGTACGATGCCGTGTGCTTGATCTCGTCCAGAGCCTGCATGGTGGGTCGCGAGAGGGCACAAAAGAAGTTGTCGGTACGCAGCTTGCAACTCAGGCAGTCGTCAACGATCGGTAAGCCATAGGGCAGGTGCGCCTTGGGCTGTGGGTCTGCCGAGATCTGCACCTGCGCCAGAGCGGAACGGGTAGCGATTGCTGTCTGTGGACTTGCCATAAGACCTGTCCTTTCGGAGCACTCTGTAGAAGGGCAACTTAGGGGCCGTTCTCTTGCCGGCACAAGCGCTAAGAGCCGAGACACCGCAAGTGCAACAAAAGACGCGCTCCCTGCAAAGTCTGCTGCCCGCAACCTCGCAGGTAAACCCCGGGTAAGGATTGGCGCCCGTGGGTCATTTCGCACAGTCTTGGGTGATCTCAATCACCGGGCCATGTGATTTCATCGGGCCCGGAAAGCCTTCCCTTACCTCAGGCGGTTAGCCCCGCCAGGCCTTCTTAGCGATCATGTTGAAGCATCGCACCGCGACCGCTGCCGTGGTAATCCAACCTGGTTACAGAGCCGAGCGACGGTCGGCAGCAATTCCCTGATAGCTTCGGTCTTGGGTACAACCGCATCGACCAGCATGTGCGTCTCTTCCGGGATCTCGCTACCGGAGAACATGACCACCAGCGTTTCCGGTCGGATGCGCCTGATCTCAAGGGCAAACTGGTGCCCATTCATCTCCGGCATGTGGTAATCGAGAAGCACCGCGTCAAACCTGCATATGGTCGCAAGCCTTAGTCCCTGCCGCGCCGATGCTGCGGTGACGACGATATATCCCGAGGCTTCAAACAGCACTCTCAAGTACTCCAACATCGCCTGACTGTCATCGATGCAGAGCAGCATTCTGCTGGGCCCTCGATACGCTCGAGTCATTGGAACCTCCCAAAAAAGGGCAGGCCGACCGATATGGGGAGGGCGATATAGGTCTATGAATGGAGGCCGAGCTGCCCTGGTATGTCCGTACGCTAGAAAGCGAACCCAACCCTCGACTCGCACTCCCCACAGTCTGGGAGCGATTTTGACGGAGCGCCCCAGTCGTGTCTGTTCAAAATTGCACAGGTTTGTGCAATTTGAACCCAGTTAGAATTGTCACCATTGGTTCCTTGCTGGTTGGTCACGGTCTGTGACTATAATAACGCACGCTCCTGCCCCGCGGATCGAACCAGCTTGGGCGGTGTTTTTGGGGGAGGCTGTTATGTCCCGTGGCAAACTACGGCCTTTTGATTCCCGGACCTTCCTGGCTCAGAACGGCCTGGGAAGAACCCTCCGGCAATATCGAAAGAACCAAACCCTCTTCGTCCAGGGCGATCCTGCGGACGCTGTGTTCTACATCAAGAAAGGTCGAATCAAACTCACCGTCCTGTCTAAGCAGGGCAAAGAGGCTACGATCGCGTTGCTTGGGCCGGAGGACTTTATGGGGGAGGGATGTATAACCTCCGAGCAGCCTTTGCGCATGGCGTCGGCTACCGCCATCACAGAATGTTCCGTACTTAGAATTGAAAAGCAGGCGATGCTGAACGTGCTTCACCGGGAACATTCATTCTCGGACCTGTTTGTCGCGTATCTGGTTATGCGCAATAGTCAAATTCAAGAGGACCTGGTTGATCAACTCTTTAACTCTGCTGAAAAACGGTTAGCGCGGACTCTCTTGTTGCTGGCCCGCTTCGGAAAGGAGGGCCGATCGGAGATCGTGCTACCCAAGATAAGCCAGGAAACTTTGGCAGAAATGGTCGGGACCACGCGGGCACGAGTCAACTTCTTTATGAATCGGTTCAGACGCCTGGGTTTCATCCAGTACAACGGTGGGTTGGAAATTCACAGTTCGCTGCTCGACATCGTGCTGCACGATTAAGGTTTTCCCGACCAGCCAGTTTCCGACGAATCCCACATAGACCCATCAGGAGTCCCATTCAAACTTGGAAACAGTCGCACTGCACCCCTGTCGCAAGACGCCGGCGCTACTTTCTTTGTTCCAGCTTAACCGACACGGTAATGGGCTGACCGTCTCTCATCACCTTGACCTCGACTACGTCGCCCACCTTGCTGCGCCGCAACGCATCAGTGAAATCATAGAGGTTGTTAATCGGCTTGCCGCCGAATTGAACGAGGACGTCCCCGGCCTTGAGACCTGCCTTGGCCGCGGGAGATCCCGGCCGCACGTCGGAGAATTTCACTCCGTTCTCGGTTTGACCGAAGTCGGGAATCGATCCGAAATACGGGCCATAACCCCGGCCCGTGCCGCCACCGGCGGCGGGGCGATCTTCCACCACGTTGATGAAGGTGGGGCGCTCGGGCGCGTCGGCGATTTGGGTTCCGACGCTGGAAATGAGATCCAGCAAGCGAGCGGCCTCGGGAGCATTGATCTTGTCCCAGGTGTCGGACGGTTTGTGGTAGTCAGAGTGCAAGCCTGAGAAGAAAAATAAGACTGGAATCTTCTTGCTCACGAACGAGGTGTGGTCGCTGGCGGCATAGCCTCCAGCGGAGAACTCCAGCTTCAAACCGGACTTGGTTTGCGCGTCGTCGAGCAGGGACTTGAAGGTCGAGCCGGTCCCGACGCCTCCGATGTAAACCTTGCCGTCCCGGATGCGGCCGATCATGTCCATATTGAGCATGGCCACGGCCCTGTCGAGGGGCAGCGTAGGCTCCTTCACCCAGGCAGCGGAGCCTAGCAGGCCGAGTTCTTCTCCCGCAAAGGAAGCGAAAAGAATTCCACGGTGGAGCTGGCCTTGCATGGGAGCAAGCAGGCGCGCTAATTCGAGCACGCCGGCAGTGCCAGAGGCGTTGTCGTCAGCGCCAGGATGAATTTGCCCGATCTGCGAGGGCGCCAGCGAATCGAAGTTGCCCCGGCCCAAGTGGTCGTAGTGCGCGCCGATGATGATGTATTCATCGGTCTTTCCAGGAAGGTAGGCGAGAACGTTGTTCACGGTGGCGCGCGTGCTCTCGATGCTGACGTTCAGGGAGA
The DNA here is from genome assembly GCA_020073165.1 of Terriglobia bacterium. GTDB lineage: Bacteria > Acidobacteriota > Terriglobia > Terriglobales > Acidobacteriaceae > JAIQET01. The sequence goes on from JAIQFP010000012.1 coordinate 35,741, forward strand.
CGCGCAGGTTCTCGGGAAAAGCGAAGGACTCGGGTTTCGACGAAGTATTGATCTGGTTCTGGACGTCGGCCAGCGACTTCCCTGCCGCCTGGAACCAGGCTTCGGCCACAGCATTCTTCACTTGCAGAAAGAGGATGCCGACGTTCTCCGGGCCGCTCACGCTGCCGAAGCGGGTCAGCAGATCTTCCTCGCCGTCGCCCAGTTTGCCGTTGATCAACACGATGGCTTTGGCGCCATGGTTGCGCGCATTGATCGCCTTGGTGATGAGTTGGGAATGCTGGGTCAGGCCCTGGTGGCCGCTTTTCTCGGCGAAGCCCGCAGGTTCGTAGCGCAACACCACCACGATCTTGTCTTTCACGTCGAGGTGGGCGTAGTCGTCATACTGAAACTCGTCGGCGGAGGCGCCGTATCCGGCGAAGACGACTGGGGCGTCGGCCGAGCCCGAGGCGGAGAAGCTAAGAGGAACAAAATCCTGGTTGACCTTCAGATCCGTCTTGGAATCGGCCCGGTGCACGGTGAAATGGTTGTTGGATTTGAGCCGGGCGCCGGTGATCACGGTGAACGATTGCAAGTAAGAGTGGGTGCCTGCCGGCTTCAGCCCGAGGCTGGCAAAGCGCTTCTCGATCAAATGCGCCGCCCGGGTCAAACCCTTGGTGCCATCGCCGCGGCCTTCCATGGCCGGGGTGGTTAGGGCCTTGATGTCGTCAAGATAGCGCTGGGAGTCGGCGGTGCCCACCGTGCTGGGGGCACTGGTCGCGGCCAGAGTCAAGGCCAGGATGGCGGCAATCACGGAGAAGAGTCGCTTCGGCTTGGCAGAAATCACAAGGCGGTTCATGGGGATGTCAGTGGTCGAATGTATGACGGGCGCGGGGGAGTGTCAATGAGATGCGAAGGGCTGGGAGGTGGGATTCACCGCCCTACTTTCGTCTGGTCGCCGCCAGACCCCATCTACACCACAAAATATTTTGCCCCGGGGTGGTGCGCCACAATCGCTGAGGTGGACTGCTCGGGGTCCAGCAAGAACCCGCTGGTCAGGTGCACGCCGACATTCTCCTCGGGATGGAGCAGGGCAAACAGCTTGGTCTGATCTTCCAGGTTGGGGCAGGCGGGATAGCCGAACGAATAGCGCGAGCCGCGATACTTCTGGTGGAACAGGTCGGTGATGCGGGGCGCGTCGTCGCCGGCGATGCCCAGCTCTTCGCGCATTTTCTTGTGCAGGTATTCGGCGAGGGCTTCGGCGGTTTCCACACTTAGTCCATGCAGGTAGAGATAGCGGGTGTACTCGCCTCCCTCGAACAATCGTTGCGTTTCCTGCGAGGCTTTCGAGCCCATGGTCACGAGCGAGAAGCCGATGACGTCCATCTTGCCCGACGCCTTGGGCGCGAAGAAATCGGCGACGGAGAGCTTGCGCCCTTCTTTCTGGCGGGGAAAGGTGAAGCGGAGGAGTTCGGTAGCGCCGGCGTCTCGCCGCCCAATTGGATCCACGGGTTCATACACAATCACATCATTCCCCTCGCTCTGGGCGGGGAAGTATCCGTAGACCACCTTGGGCTCAAACACGCCGCTGGCGATCACGTCCTCTTGCAGTTGCTGCTTGATGGGCCGGAACTTCTGCTCTACCAGCCTCAGGTAGTCCTGTTGCGATGCGGTCTTCAACTGCCACTGGTTTTTGAACAATGCCGTGTCGTTGATGTACTGAAACAGCTCGCGCAGATCGAAGTCTTTCCGCACCCGCACGCCCCAGAAGGGAGGCACCGGGATATTGGGGGCGTCGGCCACGACCGGGCTGCGCTCGGCGAATACCGGGCCGGACTCGGTGTCGACTGCCGCCGCCTTGGCATACTCCTTCACGGTGCGGCCTTCCTGCAAACGTGCGTCGCGGCCGCCATCGGAGGTGGCCAAGTCCTCCATGATGTGCAGCCCGGCAAAGGCGTCGTCGGCGTAGAACACGGCGTTCTCGTACTCGCGGCGCAGATCGTCCTCCACATACTTGCGGGTCAACGCCGCGCCTCCGCAGATTACCGGGAACTCCAGTTTCTGCCGCTGCAAGTCCTGGATGACGTACTTCATCTCCAGCGTTGATTTCACCAGCAAGCCGCTCAGACCAATGGCGTCGGCCTTGTGCTCCTGCGCCGCTTTGATGATGGTGTCGCCCGGTTGTTTGATGCCCAGGTTCACCACCCGGAATCCGTTGTTGGTGAGAATGATGTCCACCAGATTCTTGCCGATGTCGTGGACGTCACCTTTCACCGTGGCCAGCACGATGGTGCCCTTCTGCGAGCCGGCTTTCTTCTCCATCTTGGGCTCGAGATACGCCACTGCCTGCTTCATTACTCCCGCCGAGTCCAGCACCGAAGGCAACTGCATCTTGCGTGCGCCGAACAGGTCGCCGACCGTGCGCATGCCGTCCAGCAGCACGGTGTTGATCAGCTCCAGCGGGCTGTATTGGACCAGCGCGTCTTCCAGTAACTCCTCCAACGTCTTCTTTTGTGCGCCTTCGCCGACAGATTTCTCTCCGTTGATGATGGCGAACTTCAGCTTGTCGTCGACCGAGAGCGTCTCGACATGGGCTGTGGTTGACGCTTGCGGCTTGCCTTTTTGCCCGGCGAAGTGCTGCATGTATTTCTGCAGGGGATCGCCGTCCGACTGGTCGCGGTAAATCAGCTTGCGCGCCAGTTCAACTTCTTCTTGAGGAATCTTGTACAAAGGATAGATCTTGGTGTAGTTGACAATGGCCATATCGAGACCGTTGTCCACCGCCTCGTGCATGAAAACACTGTTCAGCACGCGTCGCGGGTAAGCATCCAGCCCAAAGGAAATGTTGCTGACGCCGAGGATGGTCTTCACCTCGGGCAATTCGTGTTTGATACCCTTGACCGCCTGTAGCGTCTCGATACCCGCAGAACGATATTCCTCCTGGCCGGTGGAAATCGGCAAGGTGAGCGCGTCGAAAATGATGTCCGCAGGGCGGATGCCGTACTTCGCGGTGGCCAGATCGAAAATACGTTTGGCGATCGCCACCTTCTTCTCTGCCGTGAGGGCCATTCCATCTTCGTCGATGGTCAAAGCAATCACGGCGGCACCGAAGCGCTTGGCCATGGGCAGCACTTTCGAGGTGCGCTTTTCGCCATCTTCCAGGTTGATGGAATTGATGATGGCTTTTCCGGGAATGCGCTTGAGCGCTTCTTCCACCACGTCGGCTTCGGTCGAATCCACCAGTATGGGCGCGGGCACGCGGGTCGCGACCTTTTCCAGAATGGAAGTGATATAGCCCTTCTCATCTTCGCCGACGATGGCGCAGCACAGGTCGAGCATGTGGGAACCGTCATTCACCAGCTTCTTGGCCAGGGCCAGAATGTCGTCGTATTTCTTGCCGCGAACCATGTTGCGGAAATGCTCGACCCGCGTCGTGGTGTTCATTTCCTCGGCGACGATCAGCGGTTTGGGATCTAGGTCGAGCGGCACTGAGGTATAGGCGCTGGACGCGGCGGCGGTGGGCTTCACTTCGCGCTGGGCTGGCTCTACGCCGGAGACGGCCTCGACTACGGCCTTCAGGTGTTCGGGCGTTGTACCGCAGCATCCACCCACGATGCGTACCCCGTAGTCAGCGATGAAGTGTTTGTGATATTGCGCCAGATCTTCGGGCTTGAGTTTGTAGACGGCGCGTCCGCCCTCGTTCTGCGGCAGCCCGGCGTTAGGCAGCACGGAGATGTACTTGGTGGAGTTGACCCCCAGGAAGCGGACCGCGTCGTTCATCTCAACCGGCCCCGTGGCGCAATTGAGGCCGATCACATCCACGTCGAAAGGCTCGAGGGCGGTGAGCGCCGCGCCGATTTCGGTCCCCAGCAGCATGGTGCCGGTCGCTTCGAGCGTGACCTGAACGGTAACGGGCAATTGCTTCCCTGCCCGTTCCATAGCATCGAACACGCCGACCAGCGCGGCCTTGGCCTGCAAGAGATCCTGGCAGGTTTCGACCAACAGCACATCCACACCGCCTTCGATCAGGGCCAAGGCCTGCTCGGTGTAGCCGGCGGCCATGTCGTCAAACTTGATGTGTCCCAGCGACGGCAGCTTGGTGGTGGGGCCAATCGATCCGGCCACAAAGCGCGGCTTGGCGGGAGTGGAGAACTGCTGGGCAACTTCTCTTGCAATCCTGGCCGCGGCGACGTTGATCTCGGCGACTCTGTCCTGGAGGTCGTATTCGCCTAGCACAACGCGGGTGGCACCGAAGGTGTCGGTCTCCACCACGTCGCAACCCACACCCAGGAAACTGGCGTGGATTTCTTTAATGATGTCGGGGCGGCTGAGCACGAGGATCTCGTTACAGCCTTCGTTACCCCAGAAATCGTCCACACTGGGATTGCGGAACTGGATGTTGGTTCCCATGGCGCCGTCGTAAATGACGACGCGGTCACGGACGGTTTGGAGAAAGGCAGACATCGGTCGTTCGTCGTTGGTCGTTAGTCGTTGGCGATCGGTTGGCTAACGACCAACGACCATCGGCCAGCGACGGCTTTCATGCACAAACGCCGGCCCGCGGGGGACCGGCGTTCCTCTATTCTAACCTGTCCTTGGTTGAACTCTAGCTCCCCTGCCCGGGCAGGGCCGGCGTGCCGGCCTCCACTTCGGCCCGATTGAAGATGGCGTTGGCTCCCATATGCGCCGGCATGGGGGCGAGCATTTGCTCTTTCCGATAGACCAGGTTGCTGGCGTTGAAGCTCGCGATCTCGAAGCCATGTCCGTGGGTGATGGCATCGGTGGGGCAGGCCTCCACGCAATATCCGCAAAAAATGCAGCGGTTGTAATCGATGTTATAGACCTTGGCGTAGCGCTCCGCGCCGCTCACCCGGTGGGTGGCGGTGTTCTCCGCCGCCTCGATATAGATGCAGTTCGAGGGGCATGCGGCTGCGCACAGGAAGCAGGCCACGCACTTCTCCAAGCCGTTTTCGTCACGCTGTAGCACGTGCACGCCGCGGAAACGCTCCTGAAACTTCGCCCCTTTGAGCGGGCCAGGGCCGTCGGGATAGTTCTCGACGATCGTCGGCTGAAACATCTCCCGAAAGGTAACGCTCATGCCCTTGGCGATGGCGGCGATGTCTTTCAGAATCGGCATTGCCCAACTAGTATACCGAAAGGGCGCAGATAGATGCGGGAGCAGACACAGGGAACCGTAGGCCGGATACTCCGAATGGTCACTGGACAGGGGTCATCTGCGAGTTGGCGCGCTCACTAATCCAGGCCGAGTTCCTTCCACTTCCTGTCCACTAGCGCCTTCGTTTTCTCGTCCATCAGGATCTCATCCGGCCAGGGGCGGGTGAAGCCTTCGCTCGCCCATTTGCGGGTGGCATCGATGCCCATCTTGGAGCCGTAATTGGGCAGGCGCGAGGCGTGGTCGAGCGAATCCACCGGGCCGAGGGTGAACTGGGTGTCGCGCTCGGGATCGATGTGGTTCAGCGCCTTCAGCGTGACCTCACCGATGTCCTGCACGTTGACGTCTTCATCCACCACCACGATGCATTTGGTGAACATCGCCTGGCCCAGCGACCAGATAGCGTTCATCACCTTGCGCGCTTGGCCGGGATAGGACTTCTTGATGGAGACAATCATCAGGTTGTGGAAGATGCCTTCCACGGGCAGGTTGATGTCCACCAGCTCGGGGATGGTCAGCTTCATCAGCGGCAGGAAGATGCGCTCTACGGCTTTGCCCATCCAGCCGTCTTCCATGGGTGGCTTGCCGACGATGGTGGTCGAGTAGATCGGATCTTTGCGGTGAGTGATGCAGCTGACGTGGAATACGGGATACAGATCTTCCAGCGAGTAGAAGCCGGTGTGGTCGCCGAAGGGCCCTTCGCTACGCAGTTCGTCAAGGTGCACGTGGCCTTCGAGGACGATCTCCGCCGTCGCCGGCACTTCCAGGTCCACGGTCTCGCACTTCACAAGTTCCACCGGCTTCTGCCGCAGGAACCCGGCGATCAGATATTCCTCGACGTCGGGTGGGGCGGGAACAATCGCAGCAAACGTTAATGCGGGATCGGTGCCGATGGCAACGGCGACTTCCATTTTTCCCGCAGGAAGATTCGCCACGGTCTGCGAGCCCCCGGAGGTGCGGGCCATAAGATCCACCCGTAGGGACGCCGCTTGCTGCGTCTCCCGCAGGCGCTCGCGATAGTGCTCCGCCCCCACTTTCTGGCGTTGCCAGTGCATGCCGGTGGTCTTCTCGTCGAAGACCTGCATGCGGTACATGCCCACGTTGCGCTTGCCGGTGTTGGGATCGCGCGTGACTACGCAGGGAAGAGTGATGAATCGTCCCGCGTCCTGGGGCCAGCACTGCAGGATGGGAAAGTCGAGCAGCGAGAAGTTGTCGCGTTTGATCACTTCCTTGCAGGGGCCGGTGGACACTGTCTTGGGAAAGAACTTCCCCATCTCCGCGAGCATGGGGAGCATTTTGACTTTGTCCAGGAAGCCCTGCGGGGACTTGACGTCCATGAAGGCGCGGATGCGGTCGGCTACTTCGTCGAGTTTGTCGACTTCGAGGGCCAGGTTCATGCGGCGTGCGGAGCCGAACTGGTTGATCAGAACCTGTGCGCCGGGATGGCCTTTGAGGTTCTGAAAGAGGAGGGCGGGACCCCCAGATCCGTGGCCCGCCTTTCCTTTCGACACCCGGTCAGTGATCTCGGTGATCTCGAGGATGGGATCGACTTCAGTGCGGATCTTCTTCAATTCGCCGGCGCGCTCGAGCGCGGCCAGCCAGTCCCGCAAGTCGTCGTAAGCCAAGGGAAGCTCCTCCAGAACGGACGATTATACGGGGCAGAAGGCAAAATCCTAAACCGCAGGGGTCGCGGAGAACTGCCGCCGAGGGCGCGGAGACAACCTGGAACTGGTCTCATAAACAGTTTTGAAAGGGTGCGGCTTTCAGCCGCACCGTTCAAAAGCCACAAAGACGCGGGCTTTAGCCCCTGAAGGCCCCCGCTTGGTCCCGACACAGATTTATGAGACCAGTTCTACTCTTTGCTTGCCACCTGGTACTGCTCGATCTTGCCGTCAGGCATGATGCGCTCCCAGATTTCCAGCCTCTTCTGCGGGAATCTCGCTTCGAACAGCCGGAAGGTCATACCGCCGCGCTCCTGGCGCGTGGTTTGGGTAAACTCCTGCGGCGCGCCGAGCGGGCCCAGGCTGGCGGCGAAGTCCTGCACCGCCTGCTGGGTGAAATAACTGTTGGCGTTTTCGGTAAACAGCGAACGGTCGATCTTACCCTGCTGCAAGCCTTCAAAGATGGCGCGGGACTGCTGTTCTTCTTTACTGGCGTCGTCATGCGGGAAGAGCAAAGGCGCCACTTTGCGGGCGATGGCGGCGGAAGTGTCAATGGAATCCTGATCGGTGAACACAACCACCGCGACCCGTTCATCGGGAAAAACCAGGTTGGTGGCGGTGAAGCCGGAGACTTCTCCTCCATGCTCGATGGCGCGGCGCCCGAATTCCTGTCGCACCGATACGCCCAGGCCGTAACGCGTGCCCAGACCGCTCTTCAGCACGACTTCGGTTTCCATTTCGTGATAGGAGGCAGCCTTCAGCACCGTCTGATTGATCAGGCTGATGTCCCACTTGGCGAGATCCTGGGCGGGCATGGCGAGTTCACCGGCGGCGAAGAGCCAGCCCTTCCCTTCCTTGGGAGCCACTCGCGGCGGGCCCAGCGCGTAGCGCAGGTAGCCCGTGGCATCGGTTTCGGTGAGCCGGGTCTGGTCAATATTCATCACGCTCTGCATGTTGAGCGGCGTGAAGATGTACTTGCTGAGGAAGTCGAGCAGCGGCATCCCGCTGGCTTTCTCCACAACCAGGCCGGCAATCACGAAGCCGGTATTGCTGTATTGGTACTGCGTGCCGGGCTCGAAGTCGAGCGGCTTGCGCGCCCAGAGGTCGAGGATTTTGTCGGCGGTGACTGGCTCATTCATGAAGGGCGGAACATAGTCCTGCGGCCAGAAATCCTGGTAGCCCGAGGTGTGAGAAAGAATCTGGCGGATTGTCACCTCGTTGCCGCGGGTGAGGTTGGGAACGTAGCGGCCGACGGGATCGTCGAGCGAGAGCTTGCCCTGCTCGGCGAGCAGAAGGATGGCGCTGGCAGTGAATTGCTTGCTGATCGAGCCGATGCTGTAGCGCATCGTAGGCTTTGCCGGAGTGGGCGGGTCAAGACGGGCCTGACCGTAGGCCTGAAGATAGGTGATCTTTCCGTCTTGCACGATGGCGATGGAGGCGCTGGGGACACCTGTGCTGGCGAGAGCCTGGCGAGCGATGGTATCGATCTTGGCGTGAAGGTCAGGGGATTGGGCGACGGAGAGCGAAGTCAGTACAAGAACAACTGTGACAAGATTGCGTAGTCTTGCCAGCGTAATCATGAAAGCTCCGTATCAGGGATTCCACAAGCAAAGCTGATCATTGGTGACATGGCGATATTACGCCAATCCCCACGACCAATCTCACTTTCCCCTGGAGATTATGCGAGACTATTTCTTTGCCGAGGAGGAATCATGAAGAAGCGCAAGCTTGGAAAAAGCAATCTGGAAGTCTCTGCTCTCGGACTCGGCTGCATGGGAATGAGCTTTGGCTACGGTCCCGCCGCGGATAAGAAGGAAATGATTTCGCTGCTTCGGACCGCCGTCGAACGTGGCGTGACCTTCTTTGACACCGCCGAAGTCTACGGTCCTTTCACCAATGAAGAACTTGTGGGCGAAGCGCTGGCTCCCTTCCGCAGCCAGGTGGTGATCGCGACCAAGTTCGGCTTTGCGCCCGATCCTAATGGCGGGCCGGGGTGGCCTGCCCTCAATAGCCGGCCAGAGCACATCAAGGAAGTCGCCGAGGCTTCCCTCAAGCGGCTCAAGACCGATGTCATCGATTTGTTCTACCAGCACCGGGTTGACCCGAACGTGCCGATTGAAGACGTCGCAGGCGCCGTGAAGGACCTGATTGCGCAAGGCAAGGTGAAGCATTTCGGCCTTTCTGAAGCGGGGGTGCAGACCGTCCGTCGCGCCCACCGGGTCCAGCCGGTCGCGGCTGTGCAGAACGAATACTCACTATGGTGGACACGGCCGGAACAGGATCTGTTGCCGGCCCTCGAAGAACTCGGGATCGGATTCGTTCCCTACAGCCCGCTGGGGAGGGGCTTTCTCACCGGCAAGATCGACGAAACTACGAAGTTCGATAGCACTGATTTCCGCAACATCGTCCCTCGCTTTACCCAGGAAGCTCGAAAAGCCAACCAGGCGTTGGTGGATTTGCTGAGCCAGGTCGCGGAACGAAAGAAGGCAACGCCGGCGCAGATCGCCCTCGCCTGGCTGCTTGCCCAGAAGCCGTGGATCGTTCCGATCCCCGGGACAACCAAGCTTCATCGCCTGGAAGAGAATCTTGGAGCGGCTTCGGTCGAACTCACCCCCGACGATCTCCGTGACATCCATAGCGCCTCTTCAAAGATCACAGTGGAAGGGGATCGCTATCCGGAAAGACTGGAGCAGATGACCGGCCGCTGAACTGAGGGATAAACCAAACGCTGCGTGTCACAACGTCTTACGGTAATGCACACAGCGGTCCACCACCTCGTACCCCAGCGTCTCATGCACGCGTTGCGACACTTCATTATCGACCCAGGTATCCGACGCTATCTCAACGCATCCTTGGCTACGTGCCCAGTCTTCTGCCGCGGCCATAAGTTTCCTGCCTATCCCCTGGTGCCGATGGTTCTCAGCAACGTACCAACCCTCGACATAGCCCACCGGGCGGGCCGGGTTGCAGCCGTCCGCGTGGGACCGCAAGTCGACCTCCAGAAAACCCGCTAAGGTCCGATCACTCGCCTCGGCCACCAAAATGATAAGCGGCATGGTTACGGGAGCCTTGCCTTCGAGAATGAGCGTGAGTTCCCGGGCATGCTCCCCGGCGAAAGACTTGGGCCACAGGGTCTCGCGCATGCGCACGAGTTGGCCGCAGTCTGGCGGCTCAGCCCGCCTGATGCCTGGATGTCCCGGATTTTCCCCCGACTTTTTCCGAGTTTCTCGCCGCTTCCTGATGAGACCATCTAGCGCCCATGGGCCAGAACCACCCAAAACAAGGGCCGCCAGACATGCCAGGTACAGGAGGTCGCATTCATAGCCCGGCGGCCCGAACTGTGGACCGGCAGAGGTCACGGCGATGAGCTTGATCGAACTGAACCCGTAGGGCAGATGCACAGTAACGATAGCCACCAACAGAATCGCTGCTAGCGGTACGCTGGCAAACGTCACGAACGCCCCCAGAAACACTGCGAAACCGCCGGCTATCTCGGCCAGTATGGTCACCCATGCCATGAAATGGGGTAAGGGCACGCCTAGCGCGTGCAGGACCGTCGCGAATGTGTCAGGGCCCCGTGTCAGCTTGGCGAAACCATGCGCCATAAAGCCACACCCGACGATCAGGCGCAGCACAATGGGAGCCCAGCGGGCCAATGGAAATTGATTTGACACCACAAACGGCCCCGCGCCCAATGTTTCCCTGGGTCGGGCCGCTTGGCTCAAGACGTTGTTCATGTTCGACAAGCTCGACTCCGTTGCGATTGAGATACCAGCACGCAGGTATGAAAACCGTATTCAGCGTGTTTGCAAGGTTTGATTCAACACCGGTGAGATGGATGCGCGACTGATGTCACTTGTTTGTCAAGAGATGTTCGCACCCCATCGGGCGACTTCTTCAACCGTCGCAACCCAGGGCAGACGAGACGCTTCCTCCGCTTTCTGGTTCAGGTTACGTTCCGTCCGTCCCCGAGGCACCGAAAGCTGCGGTGGTGGTAAGATACTTGCTAAGAGGTGAGACTGCTTTCGACGAAACGACTGTTGCACGGCTCGATGCTCTTAGCAGCCAAGCAAACTTAAAGATCCAAGAACTCTCCTATGCCATCAAGGCACAGATAGCCTCGAAGCAGGGCAGCAACGGCCCCAATGAGACCGTTCGACGGCTGTACAAAGAAATCAGAAAACTCGGAGCTGACTATCTCCGACAGGTCCGACTTCTTCAGCACTCAGCGGGAATCTCCGAGGCAAAAATCAGGGCCTACGCTCGCGAGCGCCAGAAAAAACTCCTTCCGGATGGCCCTGATCTGTTGTGGCGGGCAGAGATTGAGCAGGTCAACAAAACTCAAGACATGGATCCGTTGGTGCGAAGCGCATTGGTGCGACTCACCAACTCGGTCGATCTAAGCTGGCTTCAGCAGGAGGCCCGCAAGCCGTACCGTCTGGGGCATTCCTTCCTTGCGAACCCGCTTCACCTCGTCAACGGCATTCGCGTTGGAACGGCCCCCGGCGTCGAGGGTCCGCAGCGGTTCGCACGAATGCTGCTGCTAGCAGAAGATCACCTCAAGAAGCGCATCGATTTGGACTTCTTTTCCACGGCGGCCCTGGTACCAGAGCTCGCCGCCCTCGGGACCAGCCTTGAACAGATTTCGGCCCTCGGCCCCGAGGCCGAAAGGAAGATGGCTGCCCTTCCGGGGATGACGGACGAGCAAGTAAGCTCGACGATTTACGAGCTACTGGTAGGCGCCGCAGGCGTGAGAACTGGCCTCGACCTCACGATGATCGCCGAAGACAGATCAAAGAAAGTACCAGAGTACCGCATCAACAATCTTCATTCGGTTCCAGCGGTTCTGGAATGCAAACGACGCAGGGGTCTGACAGACTATGAATTAGAAGAGGCCGCGCGTGTGGAGCGCTTATACAATTTTGTGCGGCCAGGACTTCGCGACCGCGGAGTGTACGGTTCCCTTGAGGTCTCCTTCGGCATCCCCGTTCAGCGTGTTCCGTTTGGGGAGTTCGTGGAGCTAACGGAGAAAGCGGTGGCGAAGCCGGACGGGCAGAACGCGAAGCGCGCGAGTTGGGGTTCGTTGGCCTTCCGACCCCTCCCGTATCGCCGGAGTATTACAGGGACGCGGCTGTATTCGCCCGAATATCTCGAAGAAGTGTTTGGCTGGAGCCCGGATCAGGACGAGTGGGATGGGATACTCTGCGAGGTTGAGCCACCTGTGAGAGTCGACGTCGAGATCTTCATGAAGCCATTGTGCCTGAAGTGGAGAAGCGAGAGCGAGGAGGCCCTTCTGAAAAAGGCACGAGGGATAAAATCGCTTTGGACCGATGCAATGAAGCAGATTCCGGAGGGAGAGATGGGGTTTATCTACGTAGCGTACCCTGAGGGTTCTCGGGCAGCGATAGCGGACGCCCGCACCCGTCAAATAAAGAAGGAACTCAATGAAGTCTGGCACCGCTGGTCAATACGGGCACCAGCGACGATCGTCAGTCGCCTGTATGCCCGCGCCTTAGGCGTGGGTGTCCCTGACTTGATCGAAAACGTCCTGCTTGCGGCAACAGCGGGCGAGGAGTTTTGGCTAACAAAACTGCCGCAACGCATCTTTACGTAAAGGGCGGGCCCGCATCCGTGTACATCATCAACACCATCCACCGCCAACGGCATCCAACGTTTATATTGTTTGGGCAAAGCAACGAAAGGCGGACGCGTGAAACGACGGGTGGTCATTACCGGGATGGGGGCGGTCAGCCCCAACGGCGTAGGCAATGCTGCCTTCGCCGAGGGCATTCTGGCCGGTCGCAGCGGCGTGGGACGCATTTCGCGCTTCGATCCGGCTGAGGTTTCCGTGCAAATTGCCGGAGAAGTGCGCGACTTCGACGAACTGGCTTGGGTGGAGAAGCGCGAGCGCAAGCATGTGTCGCGCGTGCTCCCACTGGCGTTAGCGGCCTCCACTGAAGCTCTGCGCGAGGCCGGGATTGATCCCGCTTCCCTGCCCCTGGAACACAAGCGCCGCTTTGGCGTGATTCTCGGTTCCGGCGGCGGCTCACAGGAGTTCACCGAGGAACAGTACCGGCTGTTCTTCCATCAGCAATACAAGCAGATGAGCCTGTTCTGCGTGCCCACCGGGGTGATGGGAACGTTGTCCAGCGAACTGAGCGTGCGTTTCGGCTTGCGAGGGGCGAGTCACGTGATCACTACGGGCTGCACGTCTTCCACCGATGCTCTCGGATATTCCCTACGGCAGATTCAGTCTGGGCGGCTGGACATGGTCCTGAGCGGCGGGGCGGATGCGCCCATTGCCCTTGGCATCATCAAGGGATTCATCCTGATGAAGATTCTGACTGACTCCTGGAACCATGCTCCAGAGCGCGGCTCGCGGCCGTTCTCGGTAGACCGCGACGGCTTCGTGCTGGCCGAAGGGGCATGGATGTTTGTGTTGGAAGAATACGAACACGCCCGGGCGCGTGGAGCCAAAGTGCTGGCGGAAATCTGCGGGTACGGTTCCACGTGCGAAGCTTTCCACCGCGTGCGCCTGCAGGAGTGCGGTGAGGAGCCGGCGCGGGCCATTGAGCTGGCGATGAAGCAAGCTGGGGTTGCCCCACAGGACGTGCACTACGTCAATCTGCATGGGACTTCGACCCAGTTGAACGATCGTATCGAGACCCGCGCGCTGAAACTGGCGCTGGGGGAGCACGCGCGGCACGTGCCGATGTCGGCATTGAAGTCACAGATTGGGCATCCCCAGGGCGCGTGCGGTGCGGCGGGCGTGGCTGCCACCATCGTGGCCATGCAGCGTGGGCAGATACCCCCCACCATCAATCTGGAGACCCCTGACCCGGAGTGCGACTTGGATTATGTGCCGGAAGCCGGTCGCAAGAAAGCCATCGAGCACGCCGTGTGCAACTGTATTGCGTTCGGGTCGAAGAATTCGGCGCTGGTGCTGCGGAAAGTCGCTTAGCGCTCGAGGTCCTTGCCGCTCCACGCAAGATCCTTCGCCCGGCTGAACTGCGCCGGGGCTTCGGGATGGCGCCATTCTGGGGGAAGGTCGTCAGTTCCCTTGCCTTGCGTACCGTTGCCTCCTTCCGTTACATTCGCGGGTTCGCTTTCGGGGGAATTATGAAGCGCCTTTGCTTGCATCTACTGCCGATTGTGTTTGCTGCCCTCGTTGCTTCTCTTCCTGACGTCGCCTTTGCTGCACCGGGCGCGGTGCGCTGCGGCAAGCTGCTGGATGTGCGCGCAGGGCGCATGCTCGACGACCAGACCGTGGTATTCGATGACGCAGGGGTCATCACGTCGGTTGGGCCGGCATCTTCTGCAACGCTTCCCGCTGGAGTGAGCGCGGTGGACCTTTCCGGCGCGACCTGCCTGCCGGGGTTGATTGACGTGCACACCCACATCACCGGCAACGCGAACGAGCATGGCTATCGCGGGCTAGGGATTTCGGTTCCGCGCGAAGCGATCAATGGAGTGAAGAATGCGCGGATCACGCTGCGCGCCGGCTTCACGACCATTCGCAACGTCGGGGCACACGACTTCACGGATGTTGCCTTGCGCGATGCGATCAACGCCGGGGACGTGGAAGGCCCGCGCATGCTGGTGTCCGGGCCGCCACTCGGTATCACGGGCGGGCATTGTGATGAAAACCTATTGCCTTACGAATTTCACTACAAAGCGGAGGGCGTGGCCGACGGGCCGTGGGCGGCGCAGGCGAAGGTGCGCGAGGTCATCAAGTACGGCGCTGACCTGATTAAGATCTGCGCATCCGGCGGCGTGCTGAGCAAGGGCGACCTGCCGGACGCGCCGCAGTACACCCTGGAAGAAATGCAGGACATCGCGGCGGAAGCCCACAGACTGGGGCGCAAAGTGGCAGCCCATGCGCACGGCACGGAGTCCATCAAGGAGGCCATCCGCGCCGGCATCGATTCCATCGAGCACTCCAGCCTGATTGACGAGGAGGGCATCCGCCTGGCCAAGGAACACGGAACCTATCTGGTCTTCGACATCTACAACGACGACTACATCCTCGCGATGGGTGAGAAGGCGGGAATGCTGCCGGAATCCATCGAAAAAGAGCGGAAGATCGGGCGGCTGCAGCGGGAGAATTTCCGCAAGTCATTCCTGGCGGGAGCCAAGATGGCGTTCGGGACGGATGCAGGGGTGTATCCGCACGGCGACAATGCCAAACAGTTCGCCAAGATGGTGGAGTTCGGCATGAAGCCGATCGATGCCATTCAGGCAGCTACGATCAACGCCGCGGACCTGATGGGTTGGTCGGATAAGGTCGGGGCGCTGGAGAAAGGCCATTACGCAGACGTGATCGCGGTGCAGGGAGACCCGCTGGCGGACGTGCACGTGCTGGAGCAGGTAAAGTTCGTGATGAAGGGTGGTCGCGTAGTCAAGAACGAGAAGTAGGAGCTCTTATGGAAAAATTACCCGCCACCGTGGCAGAGGGCTTAGCTGCGCGTTACACCGAGCTTGCTGGCAAGGTGCGGGATCTGGCCACACCGCTTTCCGAGGAGCAGTTCTGGCGCAAGCCGTTTGCTTTTGGCAACAGCTTCGGCCACCTGGTGCTGCATCTGACGGGGAACCTGAATTACTACATTGGTGCGGAAGTCGCCCGAACCGGATACGTCAGAGACCGGAATCGCGAGTTCACCGAGACGGAGCGTGCGCCCAAGACGGAAATATTACGTCATTTCGACGAGGCGATCGGGGTGGTGGTGAAAGCCATCCGGGCGCAGTCGCCCGAGGATTGGTCCAAGGCATACACCGCGTTACGCGAGGATGATGCGGGCAATCGCTTCAACATCTTCCTGAGATGTGCGACCCACCTTCACCACCATGTGGGACAGATGATGTATTTGTGCTTTGAACTGAAGCGGGAGGACAGCGGACGCTAGCGACCTCAAGCAGCGCTGCGCCACCCAAAATCCACGGAGCGTGATCACGCTAGCAAGTGCAGGACGGTCTGCTCCACCTTGGGCCAAGCTACTGAGTGCGGATCAATCAGCTCGTAATGCCCGGCTTGTGAGACTTCCAGCAGGTGCACGTCTTCACCACGTTTCTTTTTCTGCTCCGCGTAATTGTGGCTGAAATCCGGAGGCACCACGTCATCGGCAAGGCCGTGGATCAGCCATTGCGTGGCGCCCTTGATGGACAGCTCCATGGGGTCGGCGTCGCGGTAATGCTCCGGGACTTCCTTGGGCTTGCCTCCGAGAAACTCGACGACAGCGTCGTTGCTCAGGTGCTGCTCCCATGCGCGCTGCAGGTCGACGACGCCGGCGAGTGAGAGCACGCGTTTGACCTGCGGTTCGTGCGCCGCCAGACATAAGGCAAGCTGTCCGCCTGCGGAGTGGCCCATGACCAGAGTTTGTTCGGTGTCCAGGTTGTACCGCTTCGCGATCTGCGGCAGGAAGCGGTAGCCCCTCCCGATGTCCTCAAACGTACCTGGCCATCCCCCGCCCTCGTTACCCACACGGCGATATTCCACGTTCCAAGTGGCCAGGCCCTTTGCCGTGAGCGCGGCGCAGAGATGCCCGGCGTGGGCTAGGTCATAGCGGGCGCGCCAGTAGCCCCCGTGGATGTTCATTACCACCGGAAACGGTCCCTTGTTCTTGGGAATGCGCAGATCGCCGAACTGGTTGCGGTCGGTGCCGTAGGGCAGACGCGCGTCGGCAGGTGGTGGAGGCAGAGTGAGGATGTCGTTCGCCATGCGAAATGGCATTCTAACCCGTTGCATTGGCCCATCGCAGCTTCGGAGGACTTTGTCGGTGGAGCGGCAAGTCACAGAAAGGAAAAGCGGGGGTGCCTGGACCCCAAAACGGGAAACAGGGGGTAACGGGCCTTTCCAGATCAGGAAGCTATCACACGGGTACGGTGTCGCACATCACCGCAATTCTGGAGCCTTGCGCCTATCGTTCGCTTGTTCAAACAAAACGCTTCCAGATCCCCCGCTCCCGGCGGGGCTACTTCCTATCCTGAACCAACCTAAGAACGAAAGGAGAATTTCCCCCATGTTTGCACGTATCCTTCAGTTTGTTCCCAAAGTGGAGAAAAGAGAGGAACTCATCCGGGTCATCAAGAAGGATGTTCTGCCCATCCTGAAGAAGCAGACCGGCTTCTTGGAGATCCTCCCCTTCATGCCCGAGATCAAGAACGAGCACGTAGTCATGGTTAGCCTCTGGAATGAGAGGAAGGACTTTGAGCGCTATGAGCGCGAGTGGTTCCCCAAGGTCGAGGAGATGCTGCACCCCTATCTGACCACTCCCATCACCTGGAAGCTCTACACGGTCGAGACCACGCTGTGCGAGCACTTCGAGAAGGCCCTGACGGTCTAGAGGCAAGCGCAAGAACAATCCAGCCGGAGCAAGGAAGGCTTGCCCCGGCTTTTTGTCTGATCTCGCGGGAGTACCTTTGGCTTTTCTTTTCGCGACCCGGCGAAAGGCAGGGCCCGCGTGGCACCTAGTGCTCTTTGAGCTTCAGCCTGGATTTGTTTTCTTCAAGGAACTCGCGCAGTCTCTCACTGACCTCCAGCAGCCGCATCCACTGTTCGTAGTAGAGCGTGACCGGAAATCGGCCCAGGCCGTACACGCTGACTCCGCCCTTTTCGCTGACCCGGAATTCCAAGCTCCCGGTGCGGCGCGGACCCTGCTTCTCCAGCTCCGCCAGCCGCGCTTTCAGTTCTTCATAGGTTGGTTCGGGCATAGCAAGACCTCGAATGATGACGTTATGCGTCTATCATAGGGGCTGGAACAGAGTTCGTCGAGCGCGTAATACAAACCCTCAGCCTGGGCTAGGGAATGGTCAGGGTTTCGCCCTCCGAGGCACTGACGCGCTGCTCCCGGCCGCGCCAGGTGTAGGTAACCTCCAACAGCTTCTTGTGTTCGGGGGCAGGATCGCCTCCCATTGAATCATTGCTCACGCGGACGCTCAGCCGGTCGTTCTGCACCATGCCCTGCAGCCGGGTCGTGACATCGCTGGAGTGGCCGCGAACGCCATAGGTGGCGTTCAGGATGCGCAGATCGGAATAGTAGCTGCTATCAGGCCGAGCGACCCCCAGCGAAGCGACCTGGTCGAAGGGCACCTCGTCGGGAATATTGTGATGGCGCATGATCTCGCGCATGCGGATCTCCATGCCGCGCACGTTGTCCCCATCGTAAGCGTGGAGATACCCCAGCCAGCGGGTGTAGTAGCTGTCGAAACGCTCCTGCTCCTCTGCTTGCAAGTGCTCTCGCCACTGGCTGACAAAACCCGCGCCGTAGTTGCCCCAGGTGTAATTCGTCAGGGCGGCATAGGGCACGGTGATGGGAACCTGGTGTTGCCGCATCACCTCCTGCATGCGCTTTTCCATGCTGAGAGTCTCCTCGCGATTGTTGGCGCGCTTGTAGTCCAGCCAGCGCTCGTAGTAGGAGTCATAGCGAGCCTGGTCATCGAGCGAGAAGCGCCCGCGGTACTGCCGGTAGTTGCCCTTGTCCCAACTTTCCGAGGAGGCAATGGCATCGTACGGCACCGAGGCCGGAATGTTGTAACGCTCCATGATTTCTTGCATCCGCCGTTCCATGCGAATGATGTCATCGCGATCGTTGGTCCGCTTGGACTCCAGCCAGTGCTGGTAGTAGCCGTCGAAACGCACCTGATCGTCAGAGGAGAGCCGTCCCTGGTATTGCGCGATCTGGGCGAGGGACAGCACCGCGAAGACAAACACGGTCAGCAAAGCTAAGAGTTTCTTCATAAGGTCTCCGTTCAGCCACACGTATGCACAGCTTTGACAAAACCGTCGGGAAACTCGGCGAACAAGTTCCCAATCATGGATCGAGAACAGAATTCTGCCATGTTGGCAGCGCCAGCACAATGACGTCAGGGGTGCGTGCGTAACGGGTGACTGACTAGACTGGTCTTCACGAAGGAGCCACCGCGATCGTTCACAGCTTGGCACGCAGCAAACTGATGACATCGTCGGAAGTAATCACCCCAGTCAGTTTCTGGTTATCGTCCACCACCGGCAAGGTCATCAGGTTGTACTTGTCAAACAACTCAACAACTTCCTTCTCGCCGGCGCTTTCGTGACAGGAGATCAGAGGCTCCTGGGTGAGTGAAAGTAAGGGAGCCGCGGGCGAGGCTAGTACCAGCTTGGCCAGCGGGACGGCGCCGACCAGGGTACCGCGCGAATCCACCAGGTAAATGGTACTCACGGTTTCGACTCCGCCTTCGAAGTTACGCAAGGCTTCCACCGCATCGTGCACCGTAGCGTTGAAGGTAAGCGCGAGGTACTCGGTGTTCATCCGGCCAGCAGCCGTGTTTTCCTTGAACTCGAGGAGTTCGACCATCTCCTTGCGTTCCTGGGGTTCCATTTCCAGGAGGATTTCCGAGGTGCGCTCCTCGGGCAGATCGGCCAGCAGGTCGGCGGCGGCGTCGGGCTCCATCTCTTCCACGATCTCGGCAGCGCGTTCCGAATCCAGTGACTCCACGATCGCCTTCTGCACCTTGGGCTGCACTTCCTCCAAGGCTTCGGCGGCGACTTCTTCGTCCAGGGTTTCAAACACGGCTTCGCGCTCGTCCGGAGCCAGGTCTTCCACGATGTCGGCAATGTCGGCGGGGTGCAGGCGGGCCAGGCGCTCGTGGGAAATCTTGAGTCTCACTCTTCGGGCAGGATCGGTTTCGATCAGGTCGACGAAATCCCAGGGAATGGTACGCGGGGGAATCTGGCGGAGCAGGGCGCGCAGGGCGACGAATGGCACCACGCCCTTCAGCAGCCGGCGCACCGCCCCGCGGGCGCCGACGTCGACCGAACCCACCTTCAAAACCGGGTGGTTGCCCACTACTTCCTGGTGCAGGTCAACATCATTGACGCGCACCACTTTGCGTCCGTGCACATCAATCACTTGCTGGTCCAGCAGGTCGCGCTCGAGCAGCAGCAAGCCCTCTGATCCGCCATTCGACGGCCATTCGGCGGAAACCGTCTCGGCGCGAACTCCTCCGTTGAGCGAAACCACCGCACTGAACGGCAGCATGCGGTCGCCCTGCTTGGTGCGGACGATCACCATGGCAATGCGCGCCCGATCTTCCTGCGGGGCCAGGGCCAGTTCGCGCACACGTCCACGTTGGCTTCCGGTGCTGTCGAACACCGGAGAGCCCAGCAACTCTGTTAGCGCCACTGTGGACATCACCCAGAGAATACTCAACTGCTCAAGCGGAATCCAGAAGAGTTGACGGTTTCTTGGCCCGTGGGTGTCTAATACCGATGGTGACGTGTGGGCGATCCCCAGAGTCCCAAAACGGGCGGGCTTCCGGATGCGCGTTGACATTTGTGTGCCAGAAGGGCGAAACTACCGGATTCGCTAACCGGCCTGCTTTCCCCTAGCATCAAGGGCGACGGTTGGCGGAGGCTTCAGGCTGCACTTGCATTCGCCAAAATCTTTGCCATGACCGATCACCGGGTCTCCTACACTCTGGACTCGACGTTGGAGACCGTCGACAGTGCCGAGCAAACTGCCAGCCGGATCGCGGCCGAGACCGGCTTCGGCGAAGATGAGGTCATGCAGATTGCCATGGCGGTGCGGGAAGCTGCGGTCAATGCCGTGCTCCATGGCAACGCCTATGATCCCGGCAAGAAAGTCAGCGTAGATTTTGAAAGGACCGGCCACGACCTGGTGATTACCATCCGCGACCAGGGCAGAGGTCTGGACTTGAGCAAGATTCCCGACCCCCTGGCGCCGGAGAACCTGCTGAAGACGTCGGGGCGGGGTATTTTTCTTATCCGCTCGTTCATGGATGAGGTGCACATCCACCCTTCCCAAACGGGCACCGAAATCAAACTTATCAAGCACGTCCACGGCCAGACCGCGGGCGGCAAGGAGGCTTCCCAGTGAGCATGAAGTGCAGCAACCGTCAGGTCGATGGCATCACGATTGTGGACTGCAGCGGCCGTATCACGCTGGGTGAGGGCAGCGTCATCCTGCGCGATACCATACGCGAACTGCTTTCCAAGGGGCAGAAGAAGATCCTGCTCAACCTCGCCGATGTGAACTACATCGACAGCTCGGGCATTGGCGAGCTCGTCAGCGCCTTTACCACTGTGCGCAACCAGGGCGGCGAACTCAAGCTGCTCAACCTCACCAAGAAGGTGCACGACCTGCTGCAGATCACCAAGCTGTACACCGTCTTCGACGTGAAGGACGAGGAGGCGGCGGCGGTCAAGGCGTTCGGTTAGAAGAGCCAGTCTTACGGACCTGTGGGCGTCATCCGAAGGCCATCCAGGCCGCAGGGTCTGACGCCCACCGCCCTGTGCCTTGCCCCGCCGTCGGCGTCCCCCCGGCTATCACAACTCCCTGCCTCGCCCGTCACATTCTCCCGGCTCGTGATGCATACAATTGAAGCGAGGTTCGCGTATGCGCATTTCTCGTCTCGAAAGCTCGCAGGTAGACTCCGCGACGGCAGAAATTTTCGACAAGTTCCAGAAAGAGCGCGGCAATGTGCCCAACATGTTCCGCACTGTGGCGCATCGCCCGGAATACTTGCGGACCATGATTGCCCACTTTCGTACCGTGATGAATACCGGCACCATCTCCACCAAGCTCAAAGAACTGTTGGTGGTACGGGTGTCGCAGATCAACCGCTGCCAGTATTGACTGGCCTCGCATACCGTCTTGGCAAGACGGCAAGGCTGGAGCGAGGAGCAGATCAGGGATCTGGAGAACTACGAGAAGCGCGCTGACTTCAGCGCAGCGGAAAGAGCGGCGTTGCGCCTGACTGAGCGCATGACCTGGGATGCCCACACCGTGGATGATGAACTGTGGGCAGAATTGCGCCAATACTACGACGAAGGCCAGATCGTGGAACTGGCGTCGGCGATCGGTTTGTTCAACTACTTCAACCGCTTCAACGACGCGCTGAGAATGGAGCCGGCGAAGTAAGTCGTCTGGTGTGCGCTGAACTGGTGTGGGGACGAGTCCACGACCCGTCCGGGCCGAGCGCAGCCTGGCGAGGTTTTGTCCGTAGGAGACCGTGCAGTGGCGTTCGTAAAGACTCTTCTGCTGATCGTGCCAGTACTGCTGATATCCTCGCTCAGCGCCGCCGACTGCATTCCCTTTGCCGAAGCCGCCAAGCATGTCGGCGCAACTCGGTGCGTCAGTGGCAAGGTTCTCCACGTCAAACAAGGCAACCGCGGTGTGACTTTCCTGAACTTCTGCGAAGACTATCGCCTCTGCACCTTTAGCGTCGTCGTCTTCCCCAGCGACCTGAAAAGTGTGGGTGACGTGCGCCAACTGCAAGGCAAGGACATCGAAATTCACGGTCCCATCAGGCTCTACGACGGCCGCGCTGAGATCATCCTGCGTGACTACAAACAACTGAGCGGCGAGGCCGCGCGGATTCCACCCTTACCGAAGGGTTACGACGTGGAGAAAAAAGGGCGCTACAGCGCCGGCAAGTTCAGCTATCCGAACAAGCGCAAAACCGCCAAGCAACGGCAGACTGCGCCGGTGCAGACCGAAGAGCAGGAGGATGCGTCGGTCTTGCCGGAGTAGCCTCTGCTGGATCGTGGCCCGGCGGGGCGCCGGCGCTATCGCAGGTCTACACCAGTCCCTTCTTCAACTCCTCCAGCGGATACTTGGTGCCCCGCCAGACTACCCCGCCATGCCACAAGGTAAGAAGCATGGAACGCAGCATGGTGTACATGAACAGTGCCGTGCTGATGGGATGGAGAAAGAAGTAGTATGCGGGGACGGCAGATTTCCACGACATGCCGAGGTAGATGAGGAACATCGAGAGCAAGGCCACGGCGTATGGCAGCCGCGCCCAGCCGTGCGCCAGCCAGACTCCCAGGAACGGCATCAGGTTCAGAAATGCCAGGGCGGCGCAGGAGAGCAACGCCCGCGGCCACTGGAACGACATGATGGCGAAGAAATTCTTGGTCAGGTTGCGTACCACGCCCAGGGCGCCTTTGGCCCAGCGGATAGAGATCAAGTCTTCCCCAAACACGTTGCGCTGGGCGTAACCTGCGTTCTTCACCACTTTGCCCAGCTTCATGTCGTCGAGCACTTCCATTCGCAGTGCGTGGTAGGTGCCAATCGCCTCATATACGCGGCGGCGCACCAGGTTGAACGCGCCCACACCCATGTGATCTTTCGTATCGGGTTCGGCGACCTTCCAGGGACGGTGGCCGAACACAAACAGGGTCTGGAAGAAAGCAATCATCATCTTCTCGCCGGGACGCTTCATGATCATGCGGGGAAACAACACTACGTGGTCGGCAGGCTCGGATTCGGCGTAGGCCATGGCTCTGCGCAGGGCGTCGGGCTTGAACAGCACGTCAGCATCGGTGAACAGCAGCCAGTCACCTGCGGCCTCTTTGCCCGCCGTCCACATGGCATGGGTCTTGCCCAGCCAGCCCGTGGGTAGGCTGTCGATGTGTATTACTTTCAAGCAGCCGTGGGCTTGGGGACTGGCGGCAATGCGGTCCATGATCTCGCCGGTGCGGTCCGCGGAGCGGTCGTCCACCGCGATGACTTCATAGTTGTCATAGTCGAGGGCGAGCAAGCTGCTGAGGGCTTGCTCGATTTCCTCTTGTTCGTTGCGGGCAGGGACGATGATGCTGACCCGCGGATTGCCTCGCGGGGTGACCGGGTTGCGATCCCACTCGGGACGGGAGACGTCGGGAATCCTGGGCATACCGAGCGCGGCACTGACCAACCGCGACGCCCAGGCCAGGCCCAGGATGCCGCCGACAATCCAGTGGAAGTAATTCATCCTGCCCCGGCTCCCGAGCTGGGGTTGTTGTTTACGCGTACTGGGGGAGCAAATCGCATGCCGTAAAACAGTATGGCAGATGAGACCGCCATGGCGATCACCGGCAAAATGAAAGCCGCCTGCAGAGAGCGCCGGTCGGCAACGTATCCCATGAGCGTTGGGGATGGCACATCGCCGAGCAGATGGAAGATGAAGATGTTGACCGCAATGGCGGTGGCGCGAATATGGGCGCCCACAGAGTTGACCAGAGCGGTATTGAGTGGCGATGTGTTCAGCAGCAGCAGAAATGCTGCGACTGCGATGGCGGGCAACATGGCTCGTCCCTTCATGAATAAAGCCATGATCATCACCGGCACACCCAGCCCCATGCTGACCGCGGAGACAAAATAGTAAGAGCTCTTCATGCGGGGCAGTAGGCGATCGCCCAGCCACCCACCGATCAACGATGCCAGAATGCCGTCGATGACCACGATGGTTCCGAAGAGCTCATTCGCCGTTTGCAGGCTATATCCGCGTGCCCGCGAAAGAAACGTCGGCATCCATACCTGTACTCCCCCCAGAGAAAACGTGCCCGCAGCCATGCCCAGCGTGACCGTCCAGAAGGCCGGGTTGCTCGCCAGGCCGAGAATCGTACCCCGCTCCGGGGTTTCCTTCAGCGAGTCGAACCGGCCCCGCTCCGGCTCCGGGAGAAACAATATCGCAAGCGCCAGCAGGAAGCCGGGGAAGGCGGCGATGTAAAAAGGAAAACGCCAGCCCATCGAGGGGCCGAGCTTGCCACCCAACAGGTAGCCCGCTGCCGTGCCCACCGGAATCGCCAGGTAGAACACGCCGAAGATGCGGCCCCGCTCTCTTTCGGGAAACAAGTCGGCTACGAACGTGGGTGCAATGGTCACAAAGGTGGCTTCGCCAATTCCCACCAGGGTGTGCCGGACCAGCAATTCCCAATAGGTGTGCGTGAACGCGGTCAGCAGCGTAAGTCCACTCCAGAAGATTGCCCCCAGCACGATGATGCGCTTGCGGGAGTAGCGGTCGGCCAGTGGACCGGTGAACGGCGCTGCCACCATGTAGAAACCCAGAAACGCGCTGGTGAGATAGCCCAGCTGCGTGTTGGTGAGACGGAACTCGTTCTGCACCAGCGGCTGCACAGCAAACAGCACCGAGCGGTCAATGTAGTTGAGGAGGTTCAGCGCGGTGAGCAGAGCGAGCGCGGTCCGGGGATAGAGCTTGGTTGGAGGCACCGGGTGGGAATATAACACCAGTTGCTGCTTGTCAGTTCTTGGTTGTCAGTTCTCGGTTCCCAGTTGTGCTCTGCCGCCGCCCTTGGTTGTTTGCGGGCGCGGCCATTTTGCCACCACCACCGTCGCAATCCCTCCCCGAGGCCGGAACTCGCCCTTAACCTCGGCCCAAACGGGTTTCGCGCAGCGCACCACGTCTTCCAGTACCCGGTTGACAATGTTTTCCTGGAAGATTCCCAGGTTGCGGTAGGCCTGCAAGTACTCCTTGAGTGATTTCAGTTCCAGGCAATGCTGGTCGGGCATGTAGCGGATGGTCAGCGTCCCAAAATCAGGCAGCCCGGTCTTGGGGCAGACGGAAGTGAACTCCGGGTCGTCCACCACGATTTCGTATCCTGGAAACTGGTTGGGCCAGGTCTCAATGTCGGGGAACTTGGCGTCCAGTCCGGCGCGGGCATGCTCCGGAGTGTAGCGCGGCGGCTTGGGCATGGCCCATTGTATCCACTGCACGGCCGGAACATCCAAATTGTGAAGGATTTACGTTTTTCTGCCGGCACCTTGCATCTAATCGTTCAGGTGCCCCCTGCAGAGCCCGCAGGTGGTACATTATTTTGTTTAGCTAAGACATGGCTCCCAGTGCCGTCAATCCCGGTTTCCTGGCGCGCAACCGCTGGCTGGTCTGGGCGGTGGCAATCGTGGCCGCGGTCGTGCTGCTGG
Organism: Terriglobia bacterium; assembly: GCA_020073165.1. GTDB lineage: Bacteria > Acidobacteriota > Terriglobia > Terriglobales > Acidobacteriaceae > JAIQET01. The sequence continues at coordinate 61,249 of JAIQFP010000012.1, forward strand.
CCGCGTTCATGTCGCTGCGCAGCGATACCATCCCGGTCAGCGCCGCTACCGCAGTTCGCAGCACTATTCGCAGTGTCGTTTCCACGAACGGCAAAGTGGAGCCGGTGCAGAATTTCGAGGCCCATGCCCCGGTCGCCACTATGGTCAAGAAGTTGCTGGTAAAGGAAGGCGACCACGTCAAGAAAGGTCAACTCCTGGTCCAATTGAACGACTCCGAAGCGCGCGACCAGGCGGCGCGCGCCCTGGCCCAGATCAAAGCCGCGCAAGCTGATGTCAGCGCCATCGAGAAGGGGGGAACGCGCGAGGAAGTTCTGACCCTGCAAGCGCTGCTGCTGAAGGCGCGTGCAGATCGCGATACCGCGCAGCGTAATCTGGAGGCTCTGCAACGCCTTCAGCAACAGGGTGCGGCCTCACCGGGCGAGGTGAAGGCGGCACAAGACCAGCTCGCCCACGCCGATGCTGACCTCAAGCTGCTGGAGCAAAAGCAAAAGGATCGCTACTCCAAACCTGAAGTTGCCCGGGTGGACGCGCAGCAAACCCAGGCCCAGGCAGCCTATGCTGCTGCGGAGGACGTCCTGGCTCAACTCAATATCCGCGCACCCTTTGATGGGGTGGTCTATTCCCTTCCTATCCGGCAGGGGGCTTTCGTCAATCCGGGGGACCTAGTGTTGCAGGAAGCTGATCTTTCCAAGGTGCTGGTTCGGGCTTTCGTGGACGAGCCCGATGTAGGGCGCTTGGCCCCCGGGCAAAAGATCGAAGTTACCTGGGACGCTTTGCCGGGCCGCATCTGGGATGGGACGGTGAACACTGTTCCCGCAGCCGTCAAGCTACGTGGCACGCGCAACGTGGGGGAAACTACCTGTGTAGTGGACAATCGAGACCTCAAGTTGCTCCCCAACGTCAACGTAGGCGTGACTGTTATCACGGCGGAGCATAGGGGGGTGCTTACGGTTCCGCGCGAGGCGGTTCGGCAGAGCGACAGCAAGACTTATGTTTTCCGGATCGTGGACGACCAGTTGCAGCGTCATGAAGTGCAGACCTCCATCTCCAATCTGACTCAGGTGGAAGTCACCAGCGGTCTGGCAGAAAACGCGCTGGTGGCGCTGACTTCCCTCAATTCCAAGCCGTTGCGCAACGGGTTGGCGGTGAAGGTAGTTCGCTAAGCGATGATTTCGATGAGGAACGCATTTGTCGTGATTTTGTTGGCGCTGCTGCCGGGCGTCGCTGGGGCTGCCCAAACCGCCCACGAGTTGCTGGCCGCGGGGCGGGTGGATGACGCGATTACCTCCTTGCAAAGCCGCATCAACACGACTCCCAACGATGCCGAGTCCTACAACCTGTTGTGTCGCGCCTATTTTGCCTTGCAGTCCTGGGACCGCGGCATCAATGCCTGCCAGAAGGCGGTGTCGCTGCAGCCGGACAATGGCTGGTATCACCTTTGGCTGGGACGGATCTATGGGGAAAAGGCGGACCGTGCCAACTTTTTCTCGGCTGCCTCCCTGGCCGGCAAAGTCCGCACTGAGTTTGAGACTGCGGTGCGTTTGAGCCCGCAGAGTGCGATCGCCCGCACCGATCTGGCGGAATTCTATCTCGAAGCTCCCGGCATCGTGGGTGGCGGTCGGGACAAGGCTGCGGCCCAGGCTGAGACCCTGGACAAACTCGATCCTTCCAAGGCCCACTGGGTCAGGGGCCGCATCGCGGAAAAGAAGAAGGACCCGGTCACCGCCGAGCGCGAGTATCGTGCTGCCATTGAAGCCAGCCACGGCAGCGCCAACTCGTGGTTGAATCTGGCCCTGTTCTTCCGCCACGTGGGGCGCTTGGATGAGATGGAAGACGCCCTCAGCCATGCCAGTTCCGCGCAGATGGATCAGCCGGAAGTTCTGGTGGACGCAGCCGAGACGCTGATCCGCGCCGGAAGAAATTTTCCCGGGGCAATCGGGCTGCTTCGTCGCTACCTCTCGTCCAGTTCGACGGTGGAAGAGGCGCCTGCCTTCAAGGCCCACTACCTGCTGGGCACGCTGTTGGAGAAGCAGGGCGACAAGCAGGCGGCGGCCCAGGAGTATCGCGCCGCGCTGTCCATGGCCAGAGGCTTTTCTCAAGCGCAGGATGCGCTCAACCGGCTGAACCGCTAGTTCGCACACAGACCAAGTTTCGACTGGACATCTCATTTGCCGCCGCATGCGCGATGGTCTTGGACAGAATTTGCGCTCCTCTTTCTGTTCCTTATGGTAAGTACGGACTGTCGGTTATTCCGCCAAAGTCTTCCAATCTCGTTCTCAGTACCCGGTACTTGCTACTCGGTACTCCTAAGGTGAAGAGATGAAACATGCTTCACGCGGTGTGTCGTTCCTCTCGGTTCTGCTGCTGGTCACTCTCTTTTCCCTGGCCGCACGACTGGCGGCTGAGCCCGTGCCCTTGCAGCGCGTGGTTCAGTTGGCGCTGAGCCACAGCAGCACCGTGGCGGCGGCTGGGGCTGACGAGCAGCGTGCCTATGCCGCCTACCGCGAGGCTCACAACCAGTACATTCCGCAGTTCATACTGGGCTCGGGCCTGGGGCAGTCTTGGGGGTTTCCGCTTAGCCTGGAAGGGGCGGCGCCCTCCATTGTGAATCTGAACACCCAGTCGGCACTGCTCAATCCGTCGCTGCGGGATTTTGTGCGTGCCGCCAAGACCGACTGGCAGGCCGCCACCGTCCAGTCCAAGGACCAGCGCAACCAGCTCCTGCAGGAGGCGGTCCTCAGCTACGCCGAACTCAGCAAGTGGGAAGGCTCGCTGCACCACCTGCAGCAAGAGCAAGAGGACGCACTCAAGATGGAGCAGATCGTCAACCAGCGCATCCAGGAAGGCGTGGACAGTGAACTGGCCCGGAATAAGGCCCGCTTGGCCACGGCCCGGGTCCGGTACCGCATGGCGGAAGCCCTGGGGGCGATGGATGTCCTACGCAACCGCTTGGCGCAAATGACCGGGCTTCCCGCCTCCTCGATCGAGACCGTGGCGGAATCCATCCCTGCCTTGCCCGAGATCAAGCGCGACGACGATCTGGCGGCCAAGGCGGTGCAGCTCAGTCCGGCGGTGCTAGCCGCGGACACTCGCTCCATCGCCCAGGCTTTCCGGGCTCGTGCTGAGCACAAGGCCCTGTGGCCGAGCGCAGACTTCGCCGGCCAGTACGCGCTTCTGTCCACTACCTTGGCGAATTATCAGCAGTTCTTTACACCGGGGAGCTTTCAGCGCCACAACGGCAGTGTGGGGTTGGTTCTGCGCTTTCCCTTCCTGAACGAATCTCAACGCGCGCGAGCACGGGCCGCTGACGCGGAAGCGTTGCGGGCCAAGAAAGACGCCGAGACCGCCAAGAACCAGGTTTCCCAGGAGACTTTGAAGCTGCAGCGCGCAGTCGAACAACTGGCAGCGGCGCAGCAGGTCGCCGACCTCGAATACCAGGTCTCGCAGTCGAACCTCGAAGCTGTACAGGTTCGGGCGGACGCGGGCACCGCCAGCCTGCACGACGTGGAAGATGCGCGCGGCCAGACCAACCAGCTCTACGATGCCTTGCAGGATGCCAACTTCGAGCTGCAACGGGCCCGCATTGCGCTCTTGCGGGCCACCGGGGACTTGGAGGGCTGGGTAGGGGGGAGCCGCTAAAAAATCGGCGGGTTGGCGGAGTCCTGCCGGATCAAGATGTAGGGGCGGGACGCCGGCGCTACTGTCGCTTCCAAGGGCCGTTCTTGCGCCTCAAGGTGCGGAAAATCCCATTCGCCGTAAAGCCTTTGCGACCCTTCGCCCGCTCGACTAGATTCAGTTAAGCTGGGGGTGTATTGTCGGTCGAACCTGCTCTTGCACCCAAGGAATGCAGCCGGATACTGGGGAAATCGGTCCCGGAATGTTAGTATAGGTTATTCACCCTATGCCTTTAAAAACACTGTTCTTAAATCCGCCCTCGTTTGAGAATTTCGACGGGGGGGCCGGGTCGCGTTGGCCAGCCACACGTGAAATCGAATCGTATTGGTACCCGGTGTGGCTCGCCTATCCCACCGGAATGCTGGAGGGCGCGCGCCTGCTGGACGCCCCACCCCACTACGTGTCTGCGGAGCAGACTATCGATATTGCCCGCGACTACGAGTTCCTGGTGCTGTTTACCAGTACCCCGGGCTTCCCGGGCGACATCCGCCTGGCCCAGGCAATTAAGGATGCAAATCCCAACATCAAGATCGCCTTCGTGGGCCCGCACGTGACCGTGCTACCGGAAAAATCCTTGCGCGATTGTCGGGCGATTGATTTTGTCTGCCGCAAGGAATTTGACTACGCGGTGGTTGACTTTGCCAAAGGCAAGCCGTTGCACGAGATCGCCGGCGTTTCCTACCTCCAGGATGGCAAGGTTGTCCATACCCCCGACGCTCCCCAGATTCAGGACCTGGACGCACTCCCGCACGTAACCGATATTTACAAGCGGGACCTCGACGTCACGCGGTATAACGTTCCCTTCCTGCTCAATCCTTATGTTTCGCTCTACACCACTCGCGGCTGCCCGGCGCAATGCACATTCTGCCTGTGGCCGCAGACGTTGAGCGGACATCCGTGGCGCAAGCGCTCCACCGACGACGTAGCGCAGGAGATGGCCAAGGCCAAGGAATACTGGCCGTTGGTGAAGGAATTCTTTTTCGACGATGACACCTTCAACATCCAGAAAGCGCGCACCATCGAGCTGTGCGCCAAGTTGAAGCCGCTGAAGCTCACCTGGTCATGCACCTCGCGCGTCACCACCGACTACGAAACCCTCAAAGCCATGAAGGAAGCCGGGTGCCGCCTGCTCATCGTGGGCTATGAGTCGGGCGATCAGCAGATTCTCAAGAACATCAAGAAAGGCGCTACGGTTGAACGCGCCCGCGAGTTCACCCGGGACTGTCACAAGCTCGGTTTGGTCATCCACGGCGATTTCATCCTCGGACTCCCCGGCGAGACGCGGGCGACCATCAACAACACGATCGCTTTCGCCAAAGAATTGGACGTGGAGACCATTCAAGTCTCCGTGGCGCATGCCTACCCGGGCACCGAGCTCTACGAGTACGCAACGAAGAATGGCTTTATGGTAGCCGGGAACAAGATGGTGGACGACGGCGGTCACCAGCTCGCCCACATTCAGTATCCGGGCCTGCCGGCGGACGAGATTCTTGATTCGGTACACCGCTTCTACGACGAGTACTACTTCCGTCCCAAGGCGGTCTTCCGCATCTTGCGAAAAGCCGCATTCGACAGCAATGATCGCAAGCGCCTGTACCGCGAAGCCAAGACGTTCCTGAAAGTGCGGGCCATGCGGCACAAATTGGTCCAGCAGAAGCGAAATGAGGACCCGCAAGCTCCCCCTCCCACGGCGGCGGAGCCGGCCAAGGCCTGGGGTAAGAGCGTTTGACTTTTCGTAAGTATCTGGTGCTGGCCGGGGTGACGATCTTCGCCGCGATGGGTGATTCCCTGCTGGCGTACGGCATGCGGCAAGTGGGTAGCCTCTCCTGGCACCACTTACCCGAGGTCATTCTCGCCGTTTTCAACCCCTGGGTCGCCGTCGGGATTCTTCTTCTCCTCGGATTCTTCGCTTCCTACATGGCGGCTCTTTCCTGGGCCGACCTCACTTATGTGCTGCCCGCTACTTCGCTTGGTTACGTCCTGCTGGCGCTGATCGCCAAATTCTGGCTGCACGAAATTGTCTCCCCCACCCGCTGGTTGGGCATTGTCCTCATCTCCGCGGGCGTCGGCTTCGTAACCCAAGGTCCGGCGCTGACGCACCGCCCGTCAGCCTTAGTTGCAGAGGAGTGCTTGCCGGCAGTGGCTTCGACGAGGGCGGAGCCATGAAGCACTTGTATACCTGGAGCGCAATCGCGCTCATCGTGCTGGCCTCCACCGCCGGTGATGTGCTGCTCTCGCGCGCCATGAAGCAAATCGGGGATGTGGGAGAACTTCGTCGCCGTTCTGGGCTGCTGACTGTGGTCGGCAACATCCTGCGTCATCCCAGCTTCCTGCTCGGAGTGTTGGCCATGACAGTGGCTTTCTACAGCCTGCTGTTCGCGCTCTCCTGGGGCGATGTCAGCCTGGTCGCACCTGCTTCTGCGTCTCTGACCTTCGTGGCTACCGCCGTCGCCGCCCAGATCTTCCTGCACGAGCACGTGGATCACCGCCGCTGGCTGGCCGCGGTGCTGGTGGCCGCCGGAGTTTTGTTGCTGGCGGCGTAACGCCGGCCACTGTGCTTGAGGCCCCCGGCCTACCCGCGAAACAACCGCATGAACCCGCTAGGGGGAAGGTTCGGCACCACGAAGGTTGCCTCACGCTGCCCAGTCACCCGGGCAACACATTCCGCTGCCCGATAGCCGCTGCGCACCGCCCCTTCCATGGTGGCGGGCCACCCGGTGGCCGTCCAGTCTCCAGCCAGAAAGACCCGCGGCCATACCGTTTCCGGCCTTGGCCGATGCAGGTCCACGCCGGGTCGCGGTGAATAAGTGGCATGCACTTCTTTGATCACCGTGGACTTCACCAGCTTCGCGGCGCGCGACTCGGGGAAGAACTCATGCAGTTCGTTCAATGCCAGATCAATGATTTCCGCGCGAGATCTCTCGACCAGGGTCTTGGAAGAACTGACCACGAGTTCGACGTAGCTGCCGTTGCTTTCTTCCCTGCCAGCGAGTTGCCGCGCTCCCCCGGCGGGGATGGGATGCCCCCGCCCTTCGACCGGGCTCAGGGCAGGTTGCCGGCTGGATGCCGGCGCTACGAGCTTTGACTTGTGGAACATCCACTGAATGGTGCGGTCGAGCAGCACGGCGTGGTCCAGGTCGGTAATCTGGCGGTCGAACCAGAGGTGGATGCCGGTGATCGGCGAGGTCTCCAGTTGATCAAGCGTCTGCCGCAGCGGCTCGGCTGCCGAGGTTTGTGGAAGCATGCGTGACAGCACGTCGAAGGGCACAGCAAGTACGACGAAGTCGAAGCCTTCTTCCCCGCCCGGAGTTAGCAGCCTCACCCCGGCAACCTCGGCCCGGAATCCATCCACTCCCGAGCGCAGGCGCACTTCACCGCTGCGCGCACTGAGGTAGCCCCCCGCCACGCTGTAAAGCTCGGTCAAGGGGACGGTGGGGACGCCCATGCGCCCCGCGGACGGCGATTTCAGGAACGACTCACGCATTACCTGAGCTGCGGAGGGAACTGAGACGCGGTCGATGTCCTCGTTCAGCGCGCTGACCAGCACGGTTCTCCAGAAGCGCGCGATGGCGCGCTCCGTCTGGCCGTGACGGCGCAGCCAAGTCAGAAAAGATTCTCCCCGGTCGCGCGGCGTCATGGGCACCAGGGCCGCCATGGCCCCGGCAATCGCCAGCTTGTCGGGCCAGTCGAGGCAAGCCGCGCGCAGAAACGCCGGTGTTGTGTGCAAGGGCGCAGGCAGAGAGGAAGGCTCGATCAACGAAGCGCGGCCGCCCGGCTCCAGAAAGGTCAGGCGGTCATACCAGCGAATTTTCCCTTCGACGCCAAGGCGGCGGTAAAACTCCACCAAGTTGGTGCAGCAGCCGAGCAGGACGTGCTGGCAGTTGTCTACTACTTCGCCAGTGCCGGGATGCTGGTAGGAGGAAGCGCGCCCGCCCAGAAACGGGCGGCGCTCAAACAAGGTCACACGAAAGCCAGCGTCGGCCAGCGCGCAGCCGCCGGCCAGTCCTGCCAGGCCGCCTCCGACCACCGCCACTCTGGGAGCTTGTGTCCAGCGTTCGCTCATCAGGCCAGGCGTTTCAGCAAGCCCTTTCCCAGGATGCTCAGCTTCTGGGGCACTGTGAGACTGACCTTGCCGCTGAACACATCATACTGACGGTTGGCAATCTTCTCCAGCAGACGCCGGTAGATGTTGACCAGCACCCACAAGGCGGGCTGGCTGTCCTCGTCAATGAGCGGAATCAACTCGTCGCCCGCGGCGTAGTACTCGCGCGCCCGGTTCGCTTCCATGGTGAGGATCTCGCGGAAGCGAGCGGGATCGCCGGCTGAGCTGAGTTCGCTGGGAGCGATGCCAAATTTCGCCAGGTCCTCTTCGGGCAGATAGACCCGGCCCACAGCGGCATCTTCTTTCACGTCGCGAATGATGTTGGTGAGTTGGAAGGCCAGTCCCAGGCGTTCGGCCAGGGGCTCGGCGGAAGGATCGCGGTAGCCAAAGACCCGGATGCAGACCAGCCCGACGACCGAAGCCACCCGGTAGCAATAGAGATAGAGATCGTCGAAGGTCTTGTAATGGACAACCACATCCTGCTGCCCGGACGCAGCCGACTCGGTCTGTTCCTGCACGTCCATCGCCGTGCCGTAGGCCAGTTGGTCGAGCAGTTCGCCGGGAATCTTGTAGCGACGTTGCGCATCCGTAAGCGCCAGCAGCACGGCGTCGTCTGTCGCGTGGCCAGCCTGAGCACGATGCAGGGCATCCAACCAATCGGTCAGCTTCTGCCGCCGCTCCTGCAACGGCAACCCGGGATCATCCGCAATGTCGTCGCAGCGCCGCATGAACGCATAGACAGCACACAGGGCCTGGCGCTTGGGCTTTGGCAAGACCAGAAATGCATAGTAGAAATTCCTGGCCGCCGCGCGGGTAATGCCGCGACACACCGAGTAGGCAACCGCCAGTTGCGACTCCGTCGGAGCAAACGGGTTGGGCGCTGGTCGCACGGCGGTACTCATAGCAGCTTCCCCAGCGCGGCTCGCGCCACCAGCGCCAGTTTGCGGGTCCTGGAGATGGCCGGCCGGCGCCCCAGGACGGCGTATCCCTGGCGCTCGATGGCGTTCAGAATTTCCTGTCCCCCGCGGCTGAAAAGCTCGATATCAACGGCCAGTTCGCGATCGACTTTTCCTGGCAGCGGCAACCCTTGCCGGAACCAGTCGCGGGCGCGTCCCACCTCAAAGCCCATCATTTCGCAGAATGCCGGCGTATTTTTCGCGGCAGCAATCTCTTCCTCGCTCACCCCGTGGCGGTCGAGGTCCTCCAGTGGGAGGTAGATGCGCCCCTTGGCATAATCGACGCTCACATCCTGCCAGAAGTTTGCCAGTTGCAGCGCGGTACAAGTGAAGTCGGAAAGCGCCTGACGCTCGGCATCACGATATCCGCACACATACAGCACCAGGTGGCCGACGGGATTGGCGGAATAGCGGCAATAGCCGAGCAAATCCTCGAATGTCGGATAGCGAGTGGTCGTCTGATCCTGACGGAAGGCCTTGAGCAAGTCGGAAAAGGGCTGTTTGGGAATGTCGCAGGCGCGCACGGTCTCCGTCAGCGCCACGAAAACCGGGTGCCGCGGTGAGCCCTGGTAACAGGCCTCCAGCTCGGCTTCCCATTCATCGAGCAGGGCCAGGGAGGCGCGGGGGGCGCCGACTTCGTCGCCCAAATCATCAGAGATACGGCAATACGCGTACACGTTGAAGAAGTGTTGGCGTAAGCGTTGCGGAAGGAACCAAGTCGCGACCGAGAAGTTCTCGTAATGCGTGCGGGCCAGACGACGGCAATAGTCGCGGGCTTCGGCTTCCGACGGGGCATGGTCGGGTATGGCGTATTCCGGCGGTAGACTGCTCCAGCCAAGACCAACCGGGGATTTTCCGTTGGCAATCACTGACACTTGGTTACTCCATCCTCACAGCCCACTCTGACCACAAAGGACACGGCGGAACACGAAGGAACTTCAAAATCTCTGGGTTGCCGATCCCTTCGTGACCTTCGTGTCCTGAGTGGTGTCCGATTCTGTGTCTTCCCGGGTCAATGCCCAGGAATAATAGCGGTCTTGATGTCGCCGTTGCGGTTGAGCATGTGGCGCAGCACCTGTTGCAAGCGTGAAAGCGGCGCTTCGCCGGTGATGTAGTCGGTGGAGCGCACTTTCTTTTCCGCAATCAGCGCGAACGCCCGGCGCACCGTTTCCGGGGTGTGATGGAACGTAGCCCTGAGCGTGACCTCGGAGTAGTGCAAGCGATTGGTATCGAGCTGAACTTTTGTCCCGCTGGCACAGCCGCCGAAGAAATTCACCGTGCCGCCCTTGCGCACCATATCAATGGCCCACTCCCAGGCCTCGGGACGACCCACCGCTTCGATGACCACGTCGCCGCCGCGTTTGTCTGGCGACAGCATGCGTACCGCTTCGACGGGATCTTTGACCTGGGTGATCTGCACCACCTCATGGGCGCCCATGCGCCTAGCGGCATCCACCTGGGAATCCCGTTTGACCACCGAGATCACGTTGCAGCCCGTCGCCTTGGCCACTTGCACGAACATCAAACCGATAGGGCCGCCGCCGATGACGGTCACGGTATCGCCGATCTCCACGCCGGTCTCGTGCAGCCCGCGCAGCACGCACGCCAGCGGCTCCACCATCGCAGCTTCTTCGTAGGTCACGTCCGGTGGGACCGCCAGCATGTTGGTTTCGACAATGCGCCGCGGGATCTTTATGTACTCCGCATACGCTCCGTTGTTAAACAGCAGGTCTTCGCAGAGATTCTCCTGGTGCTTGGAGCAGTAAAAGCACATTTGGCAGGGGGCGGAGTTCAACGCCACTACCCGCATCCCCTTCTTGAAGCCACGCACACCGGCGCCGACTTCTTCGATCACGCCCGCCAGTTCGTGACCGAACAAAGCCGGGGGAACGATCATGCGCGCGTGATAGCCGCGCTGGTAAACCTTCAAATCAGTGCCGCAGGTCAGGGCCACTTGCACCTTGACCAGCACTTCTCCATCCCCCACGCGGGGAATCGGCACTCGTTCGATTTTCACGTCCTCTTTGCCGTAGAGGACGGCTGCTGTCATCTTTCCGCTCACTAGGGATTTCCTTCCCACGAGCTGCCCGGTTGAACCACGATTTTCATGGAATCCGGTTGGGGGTGGGCAGCCAGGTTTAGGGCCTCCACGCTGCTGGAGAGAGAGAAGCGGTGACTGATCAGACGTTCCAATTCCATTTCACGGCGCATCACGAATTGCACCGATTCCTCTTGCAGCTCGACGGAAGCGCTGTAAGACCCCAACAATGTTTTCTCGTCTACACAAACGGCCGCGGGATCGATGCTGGCCTCCCCGCGCACAGTCTGCGCAAATAACAACACCCGGCCGCCCGGACGTACCGCATCCAAACAGGTTCGGATCAGGGCGTTACTGCCGACTGCCAAAATGGCTGCATCGGCGCCGCGCCCTTCGGTCTGCTCGCGCACCGCCCTCACCGCATCGGTGCACGAAGCGTCAATAACGTTCCCCAAGCCGAATGTTTTACATATTGTAAGCCTCTGGGGATACAAATCGGAAGTAATTACCGTGGCCCCTGTCCTTTTGGCCAATACACTCAGTATGATGCCGATAGGCCCTTGACCTATCACTAGAACAGTCTCGTCCGCTTGCAAGCGCAAGCTCTCGATTCCCTTCATGCAGGTATTCACCGGCTCCACAAAGCAGGCCTGTTCGAAAGAGATATTGTCGGGGATGCGAACGGTTCCGCCGCGCACAATCCAGTCCATCACTCGCACGTATTCCGCAAAGCCACCGCCACTCGGTTCAAAGCCGGCGGTGCAACCCACTTTCTTGTAGGTTTCACACTGGGCGAATGTCTTGTGGCGGCAGTAAAAGCACTGGCCGCACGGAATGTGATGAAAGACGACTACTCGGTCCCCAGGATTGAAGTCGCGCACTCTTTTCCCGACCGCCGCGACCACGCCGGAGGTTTCGTGCCCAAAGATGCGGGGCGCGGAGTGCGAACCGGTGGCGATCTTCTTCAAGTCCGTGCCACAAATGCCGCAGGTGTGCACGCGCACCAGCAACTCCCCCGGACCGATCTCGGGGACGGGGACGGTTTCGAGGCGAACATCGTTGACCCCGCGATAGACCGCCGCGAGCATGGTGGCAGGCAGATCCTGCCGGGTCTCTCCCAGCGCACCTGGTCCGGCAATCGCCATACTTGATAACCTTGTCACTTTATGACACCCAGCGGAATTGCATCGGCAGGATTCTCTTCCCGCTCCAACATGCGGCTTTGCTCCTCAAGCGAAAGGCCGAGGGCTCGCGCCGCCTTCATGGTGTCGCGCGCCAACCTGCGCACGGCCGCCCACCGCCAGGGCCGTACCGCAATGTGCAGAACAAATCGGAGCGTGTCGAAGCGCCCGTCCTTACCGATGAAGCGGGTCAGCGGCGGCAAGGCCGACTCGCTGGCATCGGAGATCACCTTGCAGGCCATGAACTTCACCCCGTGCGCCTGGGCGCTGCGGGCGACGGCAGCCGCTTCCATGTCAATGGCGTGGGCCCCGAAGGCTTTGGCAAATCGAGCCTTCTGTTCCACGTCGGCCACGCTGTCGAAGGTGATGAGCACGCCTTCGCCCATGCCGGCATCCACGCGGCTGCCGTCCCCGACGTCGATGACGTGGCGGGGCACCAGCGCATGCCCCACGGGAAGGGCGGGATCGAGCGCCCCGGCAAATCCCGCGGAGATGACCAGCGCGGGATGGTATAGGTTGATCACGGCCTCGGCGGCGCGACGCGCGGCTTCCGCCCCCACCCCTCCGCAAACCAGGACGTTCCCCGGTTTTTCATAGAATCTGAAGCTGCGTCCGTCGTAGTCGCGGACGGTCTGCGGCCAGTCCTTCACAAAGGGGGAAACCTCGCGCTCCAGGGCGGCGACGACGGCGATTTTGGCTGACGCGATCATACAAGGCTTTCTGTCGAACCTAGTCCCGCCACCCAGACGACGAGCCCGACCTACACGTACCCATTTTCCTGGAACCACTCGACTGCACGGCGCAGGGCTCCCTCGACGGGGACGGTTTTCCAGCCCAGCTCCCGCTCGGCTTTGGCCGAAGTGACGAACATTTTCTTGCGCCCCATGCGGACCGCATCCAAGGTGACGCGGGGCTCGCGACGCAGCAACATCCCCGTCACGACTGTATCCACCAGGCCGCTGGCCAGTGCCACTGCATAGGGGAGCTTCACCCTTGGCGAGGGCAGTCCGGTAATCCCGGCCAGCTTGTCGAGAATCTGTTTTAAGGTCAGGTTCTCCCCGCCCAGAATATAGCGTTCGCCGCTCCGCCCACGCTCCAGCGCGGCTACATGGCCGCGGGCACATTCCTTCACGTCCACCAGATTCAGGCCCGTATCCACATAGGCAGGAAACTTCTTCTTCAGGAAGTCCACAATAATCCTTCCCGTGGGGGTCGGCTTGATGTCTTGCTCACCGACCGGCGTGGTGGGGTTCACCACCACCACATCCATCCCGCTCCTGCCTGCCTTGAGCGCCTGTTCTTCAGCCATGAACTTCGAGCGTTTGTAGTGGCCGATCATGCTGTCAAGCGAGACCGGAGAGCTCTCGTCTGCAGGCTGACTATCGGACGTGAAACCCATGGTCGCCACGCTCGAGGTGTAAACCACCCGGCGCACTCGATTGGCGCGCGCGGCCTGCAGAATGGCCCGCGTGCCGTCGACGTTGGCGCGATACATCTGCTCGGGATCGCGAATCCAGAGTCGGTAATCGGCGGCAACGTGAAACAGCACGTCACAGCCCGCCATTACCTTTTCGAGCGACGCCGGATCGCGCAGGTCGCCGATCACGCGCTCCGCTTTCAACCCCTGGATATTCTTCGGATCGCTGTTGGCGCGCACCAGCAGCCGCAAGTCGGCTCCCTGCTCGGCCAAGACCTGGGCGACGTGGCTGCCTACAAACCCGGTCGCGCCTGTGACGAAAACCAGCATTTAGCAATTAGCATTTAGCATTTAGCCCACCCATTTTCTTCCTGACCCCGAAGCGGTTGGCTAAATGCCAAGTGCTAAGTGCTAATTGCTGCTATTCCAGTTTCTCCGGCTGCAGCGAAATGTCGCTTTCTCCGGCCGCTTTCTTCTCCCAATACTGGCGGACCCACGTTTCCCAGCTTCTGCCGGCGGCCATGTCGCGGCCGGTAAAGACCAAGGCGGCGATGTCGGCGTAGCAAACAGAAGTCTTCGGGCTCCCATCTTTGGGCAACAAACGCACGATAGAGTCGGCGAGCGTTTTCCCGGCGCGTCGATCGAAAACGTAGCCTTCAATCTTGCTGCCGTCTTTGCGGGTGATCAGGACATCTCCGCGGTAGTCGAAGGCGTGTTCCAGGGCCGCGAGCAACTCTTGCGCAGTCGCCAGTTCCGGCACCCATCCTTCCAGTTTGTCCCGGGTCGCGCCCGGTACCACCTCTAGCGCGTCTGGATTCGTGATCTCGGTCGCGGCTGCAGGAGTCCGACCTGATTCTCTTCCGCTCAAACCCGGGTCTCCTCGGCAACATCGGTGTTGATCTGCACCAGAGGGTTGAAAGCGTGGACAGGGCGCACCGGTTCGTTCAACAATTCTGCGGCAGATGGATCTTTGTAGCTGCTGCCGACCATGGCGCGTACCGTTTGCCACAAGCCACCCAGCGAACTGAAGGTATGGTCCACTGCGGAAGCTTCGTATCCGCTGTGCACCATGCAATTGGCACACTTGGGATTGCCGGATTCGGTTCCGTAGCGCTCCCATTCCGTGGTCGCCAACAGTTCTGCAAAACTGTCAGCATAGCCGTCTTGCAGCAGATAGCAGGGCTTTTGCCACCCGAAGACGTTGAATGTCGGCATGCCCCAGGGAGTACAGGCATAATCACGCTTGCCCATCAGGAATTCCAGAAAAAGCGGCGACATGTTGAAGCGCCAGTCGGGCTTGCGGTTGGACAAGATGGCGCGAAACAGCCGCCGGGTGCGCGCGCGTCCCAGGAAGTGGCTCTGGTCGGGCGCCTTTTCGTAGGAGTAGCCGGGCGAGAGCATCATGCCTTCGACCCCGAGTTCCATCATCTCGTCGAAGAAGGCACGCACACTCTTGGGGTCGGCGCCGTCGAACAGCGTGGTATTGGTGGTAACGCGGAACCCGCGCGCCAGCGCTTCCTTGATCCCTTCCAGGGCTTTGTCGTACCCGCCTTCCAGGCAAACCGAAAAATCATGGTGCTCGCGCTGGCCGTCCATGTGCACCGAGAAGGTCAAGTACTTGCTTGGAGCAAAGAGATGGATTTTCTCCTTCAGCAGCAGCGCATTGGTGCAAAGGTAGATGTATTTCTTGCGTGCCACGAGGCCGGCGACGATTTCGTCGATCTGCGGATGCAGCAGCGGCTCGCCGCCCGGAATCGCCACCGTGGGAGTGCCGCACTCGTCTACCGCGCGGAAGCACTCCTCGGGAGTAAGCTGCATTTTGAGCACGTGGCCGGGATACTGTATTTTGCCGCAACCCGCGCAGGCCAGATTGCAGCGGAACAGCGGCTCCAGCATGAGCACGAGCGGGTACTGCTTGCGTCCTTTGAGCTTCTGTTTGAGGACGTAAGTGGCTACCGTCCACATTTGCGAAACTGGTACGGCCATTGGTTCTCTCTATCCTTCGCGGCACCTGGAATTGTTGATTTCGTGATTGTTGATTGAAAACCTTGGGGCTTGCTACGTTTCAATCAACAATCAAAAATCAACAACTCTCATGTCGTTCCCGCCATCACCTTCTTGTACGTGGTCAGCGCGAGCAGCGGGAAGTATTGCCGGTACATGTGATACATCAGGTAAAACACGCGTGGGAAGCCGGTTCCGGTGAAATAAGGCTCATCCCACGAGCCGTCTTTTTTCTGCGTGCGCAACAGGTAGGCGATTCCGCGCGCTACACAATCGCTGCGCGTGTCATTGGCGGCCAGCAGGCCCATGACCGCCCACGCGGTCTGCGATGGTGTGCTCGGTCCCACACCCTTGGTGGTGGGATCGTCGTAGGAACCGCAGGTCTCTCCCCAACCGCCGTCGGCATTCTGCACCATACGCAGCCACTCGGCAGCCTGCTGGATGTAAGGCTCGTGGTGGTCCACGCCCATGGCTTCCAGGCCGCGTAATACCTGCATGGTGCCGTAAACGTAGTTCACGCCCCAGCGCCCGAACCAGGAGCCGTCGGGTTCCTGCTCGTCACGGATAAACTTCAGCGCCTTCTCCACTGCGGGATGGTTCTTGTCATAACCGTAGGCGGCCAACATCTCCAGGATGCGCCCGGTAATATCCACCGTCGCCGGATCGAGCATGGCGTTGTGGTCGGCAAACGGGATGTACTGGAACACCATGCGGTTGTTGTTCTTGTCGAACGACGCCCAGCCTCCGTTGCGGCATTGCATGGAGAAGATCCAATCAATGGCCCGCTGCACCGACTCGCGCTGGTAGCGGCCGTTGGGATGCTCCACCTGGCCTAGGGCAAGGCACACCATGGCGCTGTCATCCACGTCGGGATAAAACTCGTTGTTGAACTCGAAGTACCAGCCACCGGGCTGTCCCTTCTTGTTTTTCACTTTCCAGTCACCGACGGTGCGTACCTGCTTCTGCAAAATCCAATCTGCGCACTTCACCATGCGGGGATCGTTGGCCGGGACTCCGCTCTCGCCCAAAGCGTACAAGGCGTATGCCGTGTCCCAGACCGGCGACATGCAAGGCTGCATGCGGAAGGTGTCCCCTTCCTCGATGCCCAGTTTTTCGAATTCATCCAGAGCGCGGATCACCTGGGGATCGTCCACGGAATAGCCGAGGCAGCGCAGCGCAATGATGGCATTCATCATGGAGGGATAAATCGCGCCCAGCCCGTCGCTCATCTCGAAGTGCTCGAGCAGCCACTTCTCCGCGCTCTTCAACGCGATCGAGCGCAGCGGCCGGATGTGTACCCGCTCCGCCCAGTGGGCCAAGCGGTCCAGCACCAGGAAGAAGTTGCGCCACGAGACCAGCTTCTGGCTCCAGTGCAAGTGCATGCGCGACTTGTCGCGCCCGCCCACGAAGAGCTCTTCCACGCCCATCTCGTCGGGAATTTTCTTGAACGGCTTCTTGGCGTAGCAAATCGAGAGCGGCACCAGGATGGCCCGCGACCATGAAGAAATCTCGTAGATGTTGAACCAGAACCAGTTGGGAAACAGCACGATTTCCGGCGGGATGGCAGGAACTGCGTCGTAGTCGTACTGCCCGAAGAAGCACAGATAGATCTTGGTAAAAGTGTTGACTTCGGTGACGCCGCCCATCTCCAGAATCTTCTTGCGGGCACGCACCAGCGCGGGATGATCGGCGGTGTAGCCAGCCAGCTTCAGCCCGAAGTAGGCCTTGACCGAGGCGCTGATATTCGATGGCCCAGCGGCATAGATGCTCCAGCCGCCGTCTTCGTTCTGGTGTTGCAGAATGTAGTTCGCAGCTTTGCGAAAGCGCTCAGGGTTACCCGTACCCAGCAAGGTATGCAGCAGGATGTAGTCGGATTCGAGCGTCGTATCTGCTTCCAGTTCGCCGCACCAGTAGCCCTGTTCATGCTGCTGCGAGAACAGGTGCTTACGGGCACCATCGACCGCGGCCGCGACTCGGCTGGCAAGATCGTCGATTCTTCCGAAACGCAGTTGCGGCGGTGCAGAACTGGATGGCGACGGGGAGGTCTCGTCCATAATAAGCTTTTACTCCGCGGTCACTCCCGTGGGGGCACTGGCAATGGCCTCCACGATCTCTGGGGGCAGACCGAAGCGCACGTTCTCGGGCATGACCTCGACTTCCTTCACGTTGTCAAAGCCCTTGCTGCCGAGGAACGTCACAACTTCTTCCACTAAGCATTCCGGCGCCGAAGCCCCCGCCGTCAGGGCGATGGTCTTCACCCCGTCCAGCCACTCCGGCTTGATGTTGCGGAAGCTATCAATCAGATGCGAACTCGTGCCCAGGTTGCGCGCCACTTCCACCAGGCGGTTCGAATTGGAGCTGTTATCCGAGCCCACCACCAGCAACAGGTCGGCATCGGAAGCCACCTGCTTCACCGCGACCTGGCGATTTTCTGTGGCGTAGCAGATGTCCTGCGCCGCTGGTCCCTTGATGTTCGGGAACCGCTCGCGAAGCGCGGCAATGATGTCCTTGGTTTCATCCAAGCTGAGAGTAGTCTGGGTCAGGTAGGCGACCCGGTCAGGGTCGGGCACAGTCAAGGACTTCACCTGCTCGGGTGAGCCCACGACCTGGGTCACAATCGGAGCCTCACCCAGCGTGCCGATCACCTCATCGTGGTCGCGGTGGCCGATCAGGATGAGCGAGTACCCTTCCTTGGCAAACTTCACTGCCTCAACGTGGACCTTGGTCACCAGTGGGCAGGTGGCGTCAATCACCCGCAGCTTGCGCTGCTCGCTGGCCTCGCGGACCTCGGGCGATACACCGTGGGCGCTGTAAATCACCCGTTCACCCGCCGGGACCTCTTCTACGCTGTCCACAAAGATCGCGCCTTTACCTTGTAGTTCTTCGACCACAAAGCGGTTGTGCACGATTTCTTTGCGGACGTAGATCGGCGGGCCGAAGGCCTCCAGCGCGATGCGGACGATGTCAATCGCGCGTACCACACCCGCGCAGAAGCCCCTTGGCTTCAACAGCAATAATGTCTTCCCATCCTCAAACACAGTGATGTCCTTGCTCCTTAGGCTACACTTTTCCCACGGAAGGTTAGTTAATAAACTACCGGAAAGTACCCTTTTGGTCAATGTAAGCCGCTGAAAGAGAGAGGATTAGCAGCGGTTGGGGAGAATTGCGGGGTGAATGGGAGGCCGGGGAGCCAGCCCCGCGGTTCTGGACGATGATCCGGACGTCGGCGCTACCGTCAACCCCTCGGCGTAGCGCCGGCGTCCCTGCGGGTCCCGGGAGAACTCGCCCGCGAAGCTAACGCCACGCCCCCAGAATCAATCCCATGATCACGAACGACACCGTCATGTAGCCACCGTTGATCAGGACGTATTTTCCGGAGCGGCGTTCGAAGAGGGCAATGGTGGCCAGTCCCAGGGTGACCCAGCCGAATCCCGCAAGAAAACCGGCAGTGGCTCCCCATGCTGTCGTGGTTTTGGGTTCAGCAAGAAAAGCGGCAAGGTTTGCAGACATGACAAGCGCGCAGAGGAAGGAGAGGCCGAAAATCTTCGCCATATTCCCCTTGCTCAGATCGGCTTGAGAAAAACCATTGGCTGACATCCAGGCGCGGCCGAACACCGCGGGAGAATACCAGAGTCCGCCCAGCACGAAGGTTGAAACAGCAGCGGCCAAAACGGCCAGCCAGTTAATGTGCGGCATTGAAATTGTCCTCGCAACAGGAGTTTGGTAAAGCAGCACCAGACTCGCCGAAGCGCCGCGGGAAGTATTGTAAGAATTTGCCGGGAAAGAACGACCCTCAGGCTACCGAGACGTAGTGGGGATAGTCGGTACGGTTGCGCAGGTACTCGACCGGGGTCAGGCCGGCAAACTGTTGGAACTCGTGGATCAGGTGGGCTTGGTCGTAATAGCCGCTGGCGAGGGCGAGATCCGGCCAATCCGGTTCCGATGTAGCCTGGTATGTAGCCATCAGGGCCCTTTGGAAACGGAACAGTCGCGAAGTGAACTTGGGGGTGAGGCCGACGCGGCAATCGAAGCGGGCGATCATTCCCTTATGGCTAAGTCCGAGGCGGGCAGCCAGTTCCGGGAGCGGGAGTGCCGGCCATGAGCGCAGGGTCGTGAGCGCTGCGGTAATAGCCTTGTCGGGCTCCAGGCGTGATTCTGCCTTACGGATAAGGTAGCTCTCGAGGAGGTCGAACTTACCCTCGATCGTTGGAGACTCCAGTAATTGTTCGCGCAACGCGAGCACTTCGCGCTTCCAGATCAGCTCCAACTCCACGACACTGCCACCCAGTTCAGAGAGCGGAAAGCCAAAGAAGGGCGCTGCGCCCCCGGTGTGAAAACGGGCACCCATCATGGAGGAGCCTACCTCGGTCCCGATGACGATGAACTGGCGTTGCATGCCACTGATCCAGCACCGGTTGTAACTGTCGAAGCGGCTCAGGTCATTCCGCTTGTAGAGCCGCTTGGGGCCGTCCTTGAGATCGATGATCAGCTCTATGGCTGCGTTAGGCAGCAGCTTCTCTTTGTTGTGATCGACCTCAAGATCCCGATAGAACCACAGGCTCTCGACAAAGTACGAGAGAGGTGGCTGGGGAACTCGCGCGCGATAGATCATCGGTCAGGAGGCTACCACGGCGGAAACTACCCAGCAAGGCCACTGCGGGGAACAAGAAGATAGTGGCACCCCAGCCCGGAACCCATCACGCGTTGGCCTTCAGCATCTGCTCAGCATGCTTTCGTGACGTCTCGGTCAGCTTGGCCCCGCTCAGCATGCGGGCGACCTCTTCAGTGCGTTCTTCGCCGGCGATGAGGCGCACGGTAACGCGAGTTCGTCCGGAGGATTCCTTCTTCGCAATCAGGTAATGCTGGTCAGCGAAGGTGGCAATCTGCGGCAAGTGCGTGACGCAGAGCACCTGGTTCGCTTTCGACAGCTCCTTCAGTTTTTTGCCCACCGCTTCGGCGGCGCGGCCCCCGATACCGGAGTCAATTTCGTCGAACACCAGCGTGCGTTCTGCGCCGGTACCGCGCTTCCGGGCGTGATGGGCGGAGCCGGCTTCTACGCTGGCTTTGAGCGCCAGCATGACCCGCGACAGCTCCCCTCCGGACGCAATCTGCTCCAAGCGCCGCAGCGGCTCGCCGGGGTTGGTGGAGATCAAGTACACCACCTGGTCGAAGCCCCATGCCGTCCAGCTCCCTGCTTCGTCCCTGCCGCTGACTTCAATATGAAAGTGGGTCTTCATGGCCAGGTCGTTGATCTCCGCCTCCACCAACTTCTCCAGCTTCCGCGCCGCCTCGTACCGCTTCTTTGAAATGGCGCGGGCAGCAAGCAGGTACTGCTCCGCCGCCTGGCCCAGTTCCGCCCGCAGTTGGCGAAGCACTTCGTCTTTGTTCTCCATCTCGGAAAGCTTGCGGCTGACCTCTTCGCCGAAGCGAATCATGTCCTCCAGCGTGGGGCCATATTTGCGTTTGAGCCGATCCATGGCCGCCAGGCGATCTTCCACTTCCGCCAGGTGCTCCGGGGAAGCATGAATGCCGCCGGCATAGTCGCGCACGGTTGCGCCGACATCCTCCACGCTGATGCGGGCCGATTCCAGCGCGGCCGCAGCCTCCTGAAACTTCGGTTCATAGCGGGCGAGTTCCTCGATCTGCTTTTGCGCCGCCCGCAACGAGGCCGAGGTGGAAGCGTTACCTTCATAAAGCAGGTCGAAGGCATTCATGGCCGCGCCGTAGATCTTCTCGGCGTTGGCGAGAACACGCTTTTCGGTTTCTAAGCGCTCGTCTTCACCCGGTTGGAGCTTGGCGTCTTCAATTTCGCGCTTTTGGAAGGTCCAGAGATCGAGCAAGCGCAGGCGGTCTTGCTCGTCGTGCTCCAATTCCTGGATGCGCGTCGCGATGCACTTCCACTTGGAGAAGGCTTCGGTTATGGCATCCAGTTGGCTTCCCGCGAAAGCATCCAGCAAACCCAGGCGGGCGGCCGCATCGAACGACAGCAGCGATTCGTTCTGCGCGTGGATGGTCGCCAGATGCGGCGCCAGCTGCCGTAACACCGCCACGGTGGCCGGCTGATTGTTGACGAAAACCCGACCCTTGCCGCCCGTGGCAAGCTCGCGCCGCAGGATGATGGATTCGTCTTCGCAATCCAACCCGTTGGTTTCGAGGATTTGTTCGACGGCCTTCTCCGCCCCGCTCTCCACCTCGAACACCGCTGAAATCACGGCCCGGTCCGTGCCGGCACGAATCAGGTCCGTAGAAGCTTTCTCACCAAGCAGAAGCGCAAGGGCGTCAATGAGGATGGACTTACCGGCGCCGGTTTCGCCGGTCAGCAGGTTCAGGCCCGGGGCGAACTCCACCGCCAGGTTATCGATGACCGCGTAGTTCTCCAGCCGCAGTTCGACCAGCACCGGGAGTCCTGAGTTACGGGATTTGAGGCGAGGATAGCACGAATATCAGGTGTCAGTTGACAGTGGCTATTGCGAGTCCGAAGTCCTGCTTGCAGCGAACAGTCCTCTTAAGCCCGCGGTTACTCCTGAGGATTCGCCGGCCCAACCCGCCCGCTCCCTTGGTCTATAATCCAAGAAAGGCATTCTCCTAATTCCAATGCATGTAGCCCAATTGCTGAGTTTATTCGTCGGCGGCGAAATCGTTGACTTGGTACAGGAAACCGGGGCGGTCGCCAAGGTGGTGCTGCTGTTTTTGTTGGCCTTCAGCGTAGTTTCCTGGGCCATCATTCTTTCCAAGTGGCGCCTGCTGCGCCGGGCGCGGGTGCAGAGCGGACGTTTTCAGCGGGCCTTCCGCAAGGCCCAGCGTTTGCAGGATGTGGCCGCCGTGGCCGAACAGTTCCGTCCCAGCCCGCTGGTAGGGGTGTTTGAAGGCGGCTTCGAGGAATACCGCCGCCAGGGGGGCATCGTACGCAGCCTGCTCGCCATCCAGCGCGCCATGCAGATTGCCGCCTCCGAGGAATTAACCCGCTTCGAGCGCAATCTACCCTGGCTCGCTATTACTGGCGCAGTCACACCGTTCGTCGGGCTCTTCGGCACGGTCTGGGGGATCATCGACGCCTTTCATGGACTGGGCACGGCCGGAGCGGCCACATTGCGTGCGGTCGCGCCTGGCATCTCGGAGGCGCTGATCACCACCGCTGCCGGACTCGCTGCCGCCATTCCCGCGGTGATCGCCTACAACCTGATTGGCGGCTCGGTCCGTGAATTTGCCGCGCGCGGCGATGACTTCGCGCTGGAGGTGCTGAACGCGGTGGAACGCCAGCAACCGCAAGTCCGGGCGGATGCAGCGGAGGGGCGGCGCTGATGGCTTTCACTGCGGCCAACGGACGCACCCAGACTTCGCTCTCCGACATCAACATCACCCCGTTGGTGGACGTGGTGCTGGTGCTGCTGATTATCTTCATGGTCACGGCCCCGGTATTGCAGTCCGGCATTGAGGTAAATGTACCCAGGACGCGCACCGTCAAGGAGATCACCGAGGAGCGCCTGGTCATCAGCATCGACAAGCAGCAACGGGTTTTTCTCGGCAACGATCCCGTTAACATCAACGAAATTGCCGGCAAACTGCGCCAGAAGATACGAGACCCGCAGCGCCAGTCCATCTTCGTTCGCGCCGATGAAGACGTGCCCTTTGGGGCTTTTGCGACGGTGATGGATGCGGTGAAGCGATCGGGGATCAGTAACGTGAGCATCGTGACGCAACCGCTCGAAGCCCATGGCAGCCAACGCTGAGATTTTTCTTGAGCACGGTGACTGGGGCAAGCCTCTGGCTTGGTCGGTCGCGCTGCATGTCGGGCTGACCGGGCTGATTGTCCTATATGCCTGGCTGGCACCGGGCCGTGGCACCGGAATCTGGGGGACAGGCGGCGGTGGAGACGCTATTGGCGTCACCTTGGTGGCCACCGTTCCTCTGCCCGCCAGTCTGGTACAAACCCAGAACGTGCTGGCCAACGAGTCTAAGGGCCTCACTCAATCCTTACCCAAGGTAGAGGAGAAAGAACCGGAAGCGATTCCCATCCCGGATAAGGCCTCGAAGAAGAAACCGCAGAAAGAGACCAGCGCCAGTAAGCAGAAGCCGCAACCGGAGCCGGCCGAGGAAGCCAACAACGTGGTTCCCTTCGGGCAGGGCGGCCCCGTAAGCGGACCGTACGGCATGTTTAACGCTGGCGGCGCTAAGGGCGGGTTCGGATTTACCGGCGGAGGCGGCGATTTCGGCAACCGCTACGCCTGGTATGTGCGGGTGGTGCAGCAAAAAGTCTCTGAGAACTGGCTCAAGTACGAGGTCGACCCGCGCATCACCGAGGCCCGGCGGGTTTACGTTACCTTTGATGTGGTGCGCGATGGACATCCGACGAATGTCCAAGTCGAACAGTCCAGCGGCGTGCCCTCCCTGGACCAGTCGGCGGTCCGAGCCATCCAGCGTATTGATACCTTTGGTCCGCTGCCGGGGGATTATTCCGGCAACAAGGTTTCGGTTGAGTTCTGGTTCGATTACAAAAGATAGCTCACAGGTCCTAGATTTTCATAAAGGAAGCGGCATGATGAAGTGGCTTTCAGCTCTGTTCCTTCTCCTGCTGACGCCGGTCTTCGCCCAACAGGACTGGATTCGTACTGGTACGGGGTTGGGCGTGGAGAAAGTTCGCCTGGCCGTTCCCGACTTCAAGCCGTCCAACCAAGACCCCAGGAACGCCGACCTGCTCAAAGTCTTTAACGACACGCTCTGGAATGACCTGGACAACGCGGGCATTTTCGACATGGTGTCGAAGAGCTTCATGCCGACGGACACCCCGGCAAACCCCACTGATGTGCGGTTCGACGCCTGGAATACCCCGCCGCCCAATGCCTCCATGCTTGCCTTTGGGAACCTCGGCGTTCTGGGAAACACTCTCACGGTGCAGGGCTGGCTGTATGACGTGAAGAACGTCACCTCGCCCCAGGTGCTGGGGAAGCAGTACCAGGATGCGCCAACGTCCGACGCCGCCCGTATTACTGCCCACAAGTTTGCCGACGAGATCATTTTCCGGTTGGGCGGGGGCATTCCGGGTGTGGCCGAGAGTTCGATTTATTTTGTCAGCAGCCGCAGCGGACACAAGGAAATCTGGGCCATGGATTACGATGGGGTCAACCAGCATCAACTGACGCATCTCGATTCCATTTCCTTGTCGCCGCGAATCTCGCCCGACGGCGCGCGCCTGGCCTTCAGTTCTATGACCAAGAACGGGTGGGACATCCTGATGTACTCCCTGGATCTGAACCGCCTGGTCACTTTTCCCAGGTTTGGCGGCACCAACCTTTCTCCAGCATGGTCGCCAGATGGAACGAAGCTGGCTTTCTCGTCCTCGCGCAGTGGCGATTCCGAGATTTACTTGTCAGACTCTTCGGGCGCGAATCTCAAGCGTCTGACCGCGTTCAAGGGCCCTGATGTTTCCCCCGTCTGGAACCGCAAGACCGGCTCCCAGATCTCGTGGGTCAGTGGCCGTACCGGGCTACCCCAGATCTACACCATGGAGGCCGATGGCACCAACGACCAGCGCCTGACCGACGAAGGCTATGCGGTCTCCCCCGCCTGGTCCCCAAATGGGCAATTCCTGGTTTTTTCCTGGATTCGGCACTATGGTCCGGGGGCTCCGGGGGCGCAAGATATATACATCATGGACATTGCCAGCAGGCAGTGGGTACAGTTAACTCATGATGGCGGCCGCAATGATTTTCCCTGCTGGTCGCCCGACGGACGGCACATCATTTTTCAATCCAGCCGCTCCGGAGGGGAACAGATCTGGACTATGCTGGCTGATGGCAGTAATCAGAAGCAGTTGACGTTCGTTGGGAGTAATACTCAACCTAACTGGAGTTGGAAGTAGGATCACACTTATGTTTGGCGTGTCTTCAATTCAATCCAGTCCCCGCGAGGCGGAGACGTTGGCCCGCCCTCGGCGGACTCGAGCCGCGCGCCGGTGTGTAAGGGCGCGTGCTTCTGCACGGAGGAGAAGGTGAAGCAGCAAAGACTGAAGTGGATTACGCTCATATTCGCATTGGGCGCCGTCATGATGCTGGGCGCCTGCAAGAAGAAAGTGGCGCCGCCGCCCCCGCCCCCGCCCCCACCGCCCGCCGCTCCCACCGCTTCGTTGAGCGCGTACCCCGATGCTATTCAAAAGGGGCAGTCCACCACCCTGACCTGGCAGACCAGCAACGCCACCGATGTCAGCATTGACGGGATCGGCGCGGTGCAGGCCAATGGTTCGCAGCAGGTGACCCCGGCGGATTCAACCACCTATCACCTGACCGCCAAGGGACCGGGCGGAACGCAGGATGCCACGGCACGCGTCACGGTGACCGCGCCCCCTCCGCCACCGCCACCTGCGCCATCGCCCACCGAAGAAGAATTGTTTGCGCGCAACGTGCACGACATCTACTTCGATTACGACAAATACGACGTTCGCGCCGACCAGCAGTCCACGCTGCAAGGGGATATTGATTTCCTGCGGCAGCATCCCAATGTCCAATTCACCATCGAAGGGCACTGCGACGAGCGCGGTTCCACCGAATACAACTTGGCCTTGGGCGATAACCGCGCCAACTCGGTCAAGAGCGCGCTGGTGCAGGGTGGCGTGAGTGCCGGCAACATCAAGACCATCAGCTACGGCAAGGAAAAGCCGGTCTGCACCGAGTCCAACGAACAGTGCTGGCAGCAAAACCGGCGCGGCCACTTCGTATACGGGAAGTAGCAGTTCGCAGCGCCGGCGTCCCGCAGGCCACCTGAGCGCCGGCGCTACGTTCAAGCTGTGGAAT
Organism: Terriglobia bacterium; assembly: GCA_020073165.1. Lineage (GTDB taxonomy): Bacteria > Acidobacteriota > Terriglobia > Terriglobales > Acidobacteriaceae > JAIQET01. Next base: position 87,409 of record JAIQFP010000012.1, read on the forward strand.
CTTGCAAGAGAGCTGCGTCCAAAGCAGGAGATTGTGCGAGGCATTTTGTTGGACGCGGGGTTGGGAGGGATACGAAACCATGAGAATCGGACGCTATTCCAGCATCTTTGGTATCGTCACGTTGCTGTGGGCCGGGCTAACGCCCGCCTGGGGAGTTAGTAAGGAAATCGTGCAGTTGCAAACCCAGGTGCAGGCGCTGCAGGACCAGATGGCGCAGATGAAGCAGTCCTTCGACGAGCGCATGGGTGTAATGCAGCATCTGGTGGAGCAGAGCACCGACAACGTGAACAAGGTCGCTGCCTCGATTGCCAACCTGCAGAATACGCTGCAGAAGCAGCAGGCCGACCAGGGCTCCCACGTGGACCAGCTGTCCGGGCAGATCCAGGCGCTCAACGACACGCTGGACGAGCTAAAGGCCCGCTTGGCCAAGGTCAGCAAGCAACTGGAGGATATGCAGTCTGCTCAACAGTCGCTGGCGGCCCAGCAGGCCCAGCAGCAGGCCCAGGCCCAGGCGCCCCCGCCCGACGTCCTCTATAACAATGCCTTGCGCGATTTCAACGCCGGTAAGAATGACCTTGCTACCCAGGAGTTCAACGACTACATCAAGTTCTATCCCAACACCGATCTGGCAGGAAATTCCTATTTCTATTTGGCTGACATGGAATACCGGCAAGGCAATTTTCAGAAGGCGGTCAAAGACTACGACCAGGTAATCCAGAACTTTCCCACCGGGAACAAGGCACCTTCGGCCCAGCTGAAGAAAGGCCTCGCGCTGCTCGAACTGGGCCAGACCGAGGACGGCGTGGCCGAACTCCGTCACGTCATCCAGCGCTATCCCCGCTCCAGCGAGGCGCTGCAGGCCAAGGAACGATTGCGCAAGATGGGAGTATCGACGACGGGGACTACGGCGAAGAAGGCGCCGCAGTAAGAATTACTTCCAATTGCCGATTGAAGATCAACAATCCTCTGGGTTTCTATTTGTCCAGCTTCAACGTTCTCAAGCAGTACTTGATCTCCGTTGTCACTTCTTTCACCCGTATGCCCTCCTGCACCATCAGCTTGCAGGAGATTGCGGTCCGAGTGGGAGTGCCATCCCCCAGGTCGTAGCTCACGCGGCAGTATTGGCAATCCTCGTTCCAGCAGAAACGCCCGTAGGAGACCGGCTCGGGCGCCAGGTATTGGAGACAACGCAGCAGCGGGTTGTTCTCTGGGACCTCGAATTCCCTGCCCAGAATGATGATCTTGACCAGGCGAGTAAACGGTCGGAAGAGCGTGGCCGGGGCAGTCATCCTGGAAGCATTCTAGGATGGCTTCCACTGGACAGAAAAAACGAAGGTGGTTGTACGGCGGGGAGACGCCCGCACAACCACCTTGCCAATGTCCCGACTGGAGTGGGCTTACCTGCCCGCGCGACCAAAACCTGTGACTGGCGGCAATGCCGCAAAACGACTACGCCGTCCGATGCCGCCGGTGATGCCGGCGCACCCGGCGGCGGTAGTGCCGCCGCCTCCGCTCCCGGCGCTCTCGCTCCGCTCCTCCGCTCTGGCGCCCGGAACAGCTGGACTCGGGCTGGCCGCCGGCGCTCCCGTCTGTGCCCATAAGCCCATCCCGAACAGCAGCACGCTGGCCAAAACCAGCATTATTCGCTTCATATCTGCTCCTTCATCGTCGCGGCCTATGCTGATGATAAACACCTTTCCTCAGGGGAAGTTTCGTCGTAGCCTAGACCTGTAGGGGGTCTAGCCTACGGGAGCATTCATATATGACCGATCACAGGGACCAGGACCGTTCGAAAGGGGCTTTGGAGAAGGAAGATCCTAGCCAAGCCGGCAATACATCCATGCAGGGCCAACTCGGACATCGCGACCAGGACCCCATGCTCAAAGCCGCAGACACGGACTTTCCCGAACCAGGGGAGAGTCCGGAGCACACGGGAGAGCCGGAAACGCACTTGAATGAAGTAGCGTAAATTTGCAAAATGAAAAGGCCCATCCCTGAGGAGGGCCTTCTTCTCAGCAACTGAGAACCGGGAACTCAGAAACTGGTCTACTACCGCAATTCTTCCATCGCCTTCTCCAGCACTTCCCGTCCCGGCCGAGTCACGGATTCTGGAAGCGTGGCCAGCGGCTCATCGGTTATGTTGAGCATCTCGATGAAATTTGGCGCCTGGGTGTTGACGTAGAACACTCCAGTCAGGACTTCGTTCTTATCGTGCGCTTCTCCTAGGCGCTTAATCGCATTGATTTTGTCGGTGGGATCGTAGTCCTCCTCCAGCTTGCGCAGGCGCAGGTGGGAGCCGTCGTGCATAGTGACTTCAACCGTAGCGCCCGGGTCGTACTCCACGTTAATCTCCTCGAAGGCCGGCACAAAGCTGATGTCCTGCAGCGGTTCTTCATGGTCCTTCATGTACTTGTAGGACTTGGTCGAGCCCTCGTGATCGTTGAAAGTCACACAAGGGGAAACCACGTCGAGCATCACCGTACCGTTGTGTGCAATCGCAGCTTTCAGCATGCTGTGCAGTTGCTTCTTGTCACCCGAGAACGAACGCCCCACGAAGGTAGCTCCCAGGGTGATGGCCATCGCGCAGGTGTCAATCGGTGGGAGGTCGTTAATCACCCCGGTCTTCAGCTTCGAACCAAGGTCCGCCGTCGCGGAGAATTGCCCTTTGGTGAGCCCGTACACTCCGTTGTCTTCGATGATGTAGATGATGGGCAAATTGCGCCGCATCAGGTGTACGAACTGCCCGATTCCGATAGAGGCGGTGTCACCGTCGCCGCTCACACCCAGCGCGATCAGCCTGCGGTTCGCCAGCACCGCGCCGGTGGCCACCGACGGCATGCGGCCGTGTACGGCGTTGAAGCTGTGCGAGCGGCTCATGAAGTATGCCGGGCTCTTCGATGAGCAGCCGATGCCGCTGGGCTTGATCACGCGCTCCGGCGGCACGCCCATTTCGTACATGGCGTCAATGATGCGCTCGGAGATGGCGTTGTGACCGCAACCGGCGCACAGCGTGGTCTTGCCGCCGCGATAATCGAGTACGGTCAGGCCGATGCGGTTGGTCTTGGGCGGCGGCGTGCGGCTCGGCGTGCTCGCCATGTTACTTCCCCTCCATACTGATGAGTTCGTCGGTCACTGAGCGGGCGTCCAGAGGCAGCCCGTGGATATGCGCGATGCTGCGCAGCCGCGTTACCAGTTCCGGCCTCACGTCCAGCTTGAGCAGGCTCAGCATCTGGGCGTCGCGGTTCTGCTCCACCACGTAAACCCGGTCGTGCTGTTCGATGAATTCGTGCACCTCGCGGGTAAAGGGGTAGGCGCGAATCCGGAGGTAGTCGGCCTCGATGTTGTATTCCTTACGCAACTGGTCGCGGGATTCCAGGATCGCCCAATGAGAGGTCCCATAGGCGATGATCCCCACCTTGGTCTTGGCGTTGCTGATCAGCTCCGGCCGGGGCACGAACGAGCGCGCCGTCTCAAACTTGCGGTTGATGCGCTCCATGTTGTGTTCGAAATCGTCGGGACGCTCGCTGTATTGCGATTTTTCGTTGTGGCCGGTGCCGCGGGTGAAGTACGCCGCTGCCGGATGGTCGGTTCCCGGCAGGGTACGATAACCAATGCCATCGCCATCCACGTCTTTGTAGCGGGCGAATCCGCCCAGGCGGTCGAGATCTTCCTTGGTCAGCACCTTGCCACGCTTGATCGGCGTTGTCGGGTATTCGAACGGGTCCGACATCCAGTTGTTCATGCCCAGATCCAGGTCCGACATCACGAAGACCAACGTCTGAAACTGCTCGGCAAGATTGAAGGCGTCCTGGGCCATGCTGAAGCACTCGGCCACCGAGTTCGGAATCAGCAGGATGTGCTTGGTGTCGCCGTGAGAGAGAAATGCCGTCGAAAGAATGTCGCCCTGCGAAGTGCGCGTAGGCAAACCGGTCGAAGGTCCGACGCGCTGGATGTCCCAGATCACTCCCGGAACCTCAGCGTAATAGGCAAGGCCACCAAACTCGGACATGAGCGAGATGCCTGGACCGGCTGTGGCAGTCATGCTCCGCGCACCCGCCCAGCCGGCGCCAACCACCATGCCAATCGCCGCCAGCTCATCCTCGGCTTGCACCACGGCAAAAGTCGCTTTGCCGTCCGGTCCAATGCGGTGCTCTTTTAAGTAGTCAATCAAGGTCTCCACCAGCGAGGACGATGGGGTAATTGGATACCAGGTCACCACGGTCACTCCGGCGAACATGCAGCCCAGGGCCGCGGCCGAGTTGCCGTCCACGATGATCTTGCCTCTGGTCTTGTCCATGCGCTGGATGAAGTAGGGATCCTGTTTGGTCAGGCTGGCCGCGGCGTAATCGAAACCGGCCTGCACCGCTGCCATGTTGAGATTGGCTGCTTTCACCTTCTTGGCAAATTGCTTGCGGATGGCCTTCTCCACTTCGGCCATATCAATTTCCAGCAGCCGGGCCACTACTCCCACGTAAATCATGTTGCGCACCAGCTTGCGCAGCTTGGCTTCGGGACAGACGGGGGCCACCAGCTTGTCGTATGGAACGGAATAGAAAATGAGATCGTTACGCAGCTTGCTGAGGTTCAGTGGCTCGTCGTAGAGCACGACGGCGCCGGGGTCCAGCGACATCACATCTTCCTGCGCCGTCTCCGGGTTCATCGCGATTACGAAATCGATTTCCTTCTTGCGCGCGATGTACCCGTCCTTGTTGGCGCGAATGGTGTACCAGGTCGGCAACCCGGCAATATTTGATGGGAACAGGTTCTTGCCCGAAACCGGCACCCCCATCTGAAAAATGCTGCGCAGAAGTACGGTATTGGAGCTCTGCGAGCCGCTGCCGTTCACCGTCGCCACCTGCAGACTCATATTGTTGACGACGCGCTTGGGCTGCACCCCTCCCGTGGCTTGGTGGGGTGCTACATCGGTTGTGGCCATCCCTCTTCCTTCCTTTGATAGAGGCGGGTCCCCGCCCGCCTTAGGCTGTGGAGTGGTAGTGCGAAACTGTCAATTATACGGCACGGAAGTGGCGGCGAACAGGTGCGGATGCCTTGCTGCAACGCCCGGGAACCAGCCTGGCCAACTAGGGTTCGACGCGCAGGAACTGGGCCATGTGACGGAACTTGTTATATCGTGACGCGACTAATTCCCCGGACGGGAGCTTGCGCAGTTCCGCGAAGTGCTTACTCAGGGCCGCATCCAGCAAGGCCGCAGCCGCTTCGTGGTCCACGTGGGCGCCGCCTTCGGGCTCTGGCACAATGTCGTCAATGCAGCCCAGTTCGCTCAGGTCGGAGGCGGTGATGCGCAGCGCCTGGGCCGCCAGTTCTTTCTTGGCGGCGTCGCGCCACATGATCGAAGCGCAGCCCTCAGGCGAGATCACCGAGTAGATTGCGTTTTCCATCATCAGCACGCGGTCGGCCACCGCGATGGCCAGCGCGCCTCCGCTGCCCCCTTCGCCGGTGATAGCCGTGATGATGGGAACTCTCAGCCGCGCCATTTCCCGCAGGTTGCGGGCGATGGCTTCTGCTTGACCGCGCTCCTCGGCGCCGACCCCGGGGTTCGCTCCTGTCACATCCACGAAGGTAAAGATGGGCCGGGAAAACTTCTCGGCGATTTTCATCACACGCAAGGCCTTGCGGTAGCCTTCCGGGTTGGGCAGACCGAAGTTGCGGTAAACCTTTTGTTTCATGTCCCGCTCCTTCTGCGTGCCCAGCACCACCACCTGTTCGCCGTGAAACCGTGCCATGCCACACACCATGGCGGGATCGTCACCAAAGCCGCGGTCGCCGTGAATCTCGCTCCAGTCCGTGAAGATGCGTTCGACGTAATCCAGGGTATGAGGACGCTGGGGATGACGCGCCAGCTCGGTTTTCTCCCAGGCGCCGAGGTGGGCGGATACCTGTTCGCGCAAGGCATGGACGCGAGCATGCAGCTCTTCGATCTGGTGGCGGGTACCTTCGTCGGGGGTCACCGCTTCCAGCTTGGCGATCTGCTGCTCGATTCTCTCCAGTTCCTGCTGCGCCCTCAGTCCAGATTCCATCGTGCTGTTATCACCGTTCCGGGCGGACCATCGGGTCTCGACCATGGACAGGAGGAATTCCGCGCTCGCCACCACCAGCTTGGCATTGGCCACCGCCGGTGCGGCCGCCGCTTGCGCCCGGGGACTCCTGTGAGTGGAAGGTCTCATCCGCCGCACAATTCAGTCAATAATTCGCACCGCGCCGCGTCCGCAGAGCTCTTCCACGCGCGCGATAAAGGAGCGATCCGGCTGTACATTATAGCCTTCCGCTTCCATCACCACCATGAAATCGCCCTGGCGTTCCAGGTCGAACAACACCTTGGCGTCGCCCTTGCGCTCCACAAACAACGTGTGCAGCGCGTCCACCGTAGAGTCGGCCGCCGCTTCGAGGGGGATGCGGATGCGCAGCGAGCGCGGCAGAGGGACCTTGGCGTCCTCGAGCGGGAGGATATCGTTCACCGTCAGCTTGGGGTTGGCGCCTTCTTCCAGCCGCACTCCGCCGCGTACCAGCACCGGCACTTCCAGCTTCACCTTCTCCTGCAGCTTGCGATAGGCGTCGGGAAAAACCAGCATGTCCACCGAGCCTGCCATGTCCTCGAGGCTGGCCTGGGCGTAAAAGTCACCTTTCTTCGACTTCAGCACCCGCAGGTTGGTGATGATTCCCGCAGTGGTGATGCTCTCATCTTTGCCGGTCGAGGACTTGAGCGCCGCAATTTCTTCGGTGCTCAGAGCGCGCAGATCTTCCAGTTTGTCCTTGTACTTCTCCAGCGGATGCCCGGTGATGAAAAAGCCGAGAATCTCTTTCTCGCTGGCCAGCCGCTGGTGTTCATCCCAGTCAGGGGTATCCGGCAGGGTGTCGTTGTGGTTGTGGACTTCCTCTTCCTGGAAAACACCGAACAACCCGTGCTGGCCGGACTCGGCATCGCGCTGGGTCTTCTGGGCGCGATCGATCGCTTTATCCAGGACAGCCATGAGCTGGGCCCGGCGCCCCAGGGAGTCCATGGCACCACTCTTGATCAGTGACTCCAGCACCCGCTTGTTGAGCAGTCGCAGGTCCACGGTCTCACAGAATTCGAAAATTGAGCGATAGCGTCCCCGCTTCTGCCGACCGGTCACGATGGATTCGATGGCGTTGTGGCCCACATTCTTGACCGCCGCCAGCCCGAAGCGGATCGCGGCCCCGTGGGGCGTGAAGTTCGCGTCGCTGACGTTGATGTCGGGAGCTTCGACCGCGATCCCCATCTCGCGGCATTCGTTGATGTACTTCACCACATCGTCGGTGTTGCCGGTCACGGAGGTCAGCAGGGCCGCCATAAACTCCACGGGGTAGTGAGTCTTGAGGTAGGCCGTGTGATAGGCCAGCAGCGCATAAGCTGCGGAGTGGGACTTGTTGAAACCGTATCCCGCGAACTGCGCCATCAGATCGAATATCCTCTCGATTTTTCGTGGAGGATATCCGCGCTGGGTTGCACCCGTCACGAAGCGTTCGCGCTGCGCCGCCATTTCCTCGGGCTTCTTCTTGCCCATCGCGCGCCGCAACAGATCAGCATCGCCGAGGGAGTAGCCCGCCAGCCGGTTGGCGATCTGCATCACCTGTTCCTGATAGACGATGACTCCCAGTGTCTCCTGCAGGATCTCCTGCAGCTCCGGCAGTTCGTACTCGATTCGCTTGCGTCCGTGCTTGCGATCAATGAAATCATCAATCATCCCGCCCTGAATGGGTCCCGGACGGTACAGGGCGTTGAGCGCCGTCAGGTCCTCGATTGAGCTGGGCAAGTGTCGGCGCAAGACATCGCGCATACCGTGGGATTCAAACTGAAACACTCCAGAAGTCAGCCCCCGGTGGAAGACCTTCTGGTATGTTTCGTGGTCCTCGAGCGGGATACCCGCCAGCGTGATGTGTTCGTCGCGAGTCTGCGCAATCAGCTTGAGTGTGTCATCGAGAATGGTCAGCGTCGTCAGGCCGAGGAAGTCCATCTTCAGCAGTCCCATCTTCTCGATGGCGACCATGTCGAAGGCGGTGACGATTTCGTCGTTTTTCGTTTTGTGCAGCGGTACCAGTTCGATCAGCGGCCGCGGAGAAATCACCACCCCGGCCGCATGCACGCCGGCGTTGCGCACCAACCCCTCGAGCTTGCGCGCGGTGTCGAGCAGTTGGCGCACTTGCGGGTCGCTCTCGTAGGCCTGCTGCAACGCGGGAGAATCCTTGATCGCCTGCTCCAGCTTGATGTTGAGCGTGGTGGGCACCATCTTGGCGATGCGGTCGACGTCGCTGTAGGGAATGTCCATGGCTCGGCCTACGTCCTTGATCGCCGCCTTGGCGGCCATGGTGCCGAAGGTGATGATCTGCGCCACGTTTTCCCGGCCGTACTTGCGGGTGACGTAGTCAATAACCTCGTCGCGCCGGTTCATGCAGAAGTCAATGTCGATGTCGGGCAAGGAGACGCGCTCGGGATTCAGGAAACGCTCGAAGATCAGTTCGTGCTGCAGCGGGTCTAGGTCGGTGATGCCCATGGAAAACGACACCAGCGACCCGGCCGCCGAACCGCGGCCCGGCCCCACCGGAATGTTGTGCTCCTTGGCGTAGCGGATGAAATCCCAAACAATCAGGAAGTAGCCGGAAAATTGCATCTGCTGGATGATCGCCAGTTCTCGCGCCAGTCGCTGTTCATAATCCGCCATGCTGTGCTTCAGCCGACCTTGCGCTTCCAGCGCGCGCAAGACCTCCTGACGGCGGGCAAAACCCTCGCGAGTCACGTGCTCGAAATAGCTGTCGAGGGTGTAGCCGGCGGGCACGTCAAAGTGGGGGAACGGGTTGCTGACCTTTTCCAGCCGCATGTTGCAGCGTTCGGCAATGTCCACGGTGCGCTTCAGCACCTCGGGCGCATCCTTGAAGACGCGGTACATCTCGTCGTGGCTTTTGACGTAGAAGTCCGTCCCCTGGAACTTCATGCGGTTGGCGTCCTGGATGGACTTGCCGGTCTGAATGCACACCATCACATCCTGGGCGTGGGCGTCATCTTCGCAAAGATAGTGGCTGTCGTTGGTGGCCACCAGCGGCAGGCCGAGATCCTTCTCCAGCCGGAACAGCGCGGGATGGATGCGGCGTTCCGCCTCCAACCCCTGGTCCTGGATCTCGAGATAGAAGTTTTCTTTGCCAAAAATGTCGCGGTAAGTCGCGGCCGTCTCGCGCGCCGCCTCGTACTTGTCATCCGTCAAGCGCTCGGCCACCTCCCCTTTCAAGCAGCCGGAGAGTCCAATCAATCCCTTCGCATGCTCGGCCAGAAATTTCTTGCTGACCCGCGGCTTGTAGTAGAAGCCGTGCAGCGAGGCCTCGGACGTGATCTTCGCCAGGTTGCGATAGCCTTCGTCGTTCTCGGCCAGCACCAGCAGGTGGTTGTAGGTGTCACCTTCCGGTGGCGTCCGTTCGATGTTATGGTCTGCCTTCTTGCAGATGTACAACTCACAACCGACGATGGGCTTCACGCCCACCTTGTGGGCCGCGTTCACGAAGTGCACCGCGCCAAAAATATTGCCGTGGTCGGTCATGGCGACGGCGGGCATGCCCAGCTCTTTCACGCGCTGGACAAGCTTTTCCACGTCGCAGGCGCCATCCAGCATGGAATAGTCGGTGTGCAGGTGCAGGTGGACGAATTGGGACATTGGGCTCTTTGGTAATTTTACGTTGGCGACATTGTAATGGGGAACCGCGGCGGCGGAGGCGGAGAGTTATCCACAGCTGCGAGATCACTTGTGAATCAAGGTGGTGTGGCTGGCGACGCACTGCCACTGCTCATTCTGGAAGATCCAGGTGTCCGTGAACCGCCCGCGATGATCGATCGGTTTGCCCTTATAGGTTCCCTTGGTGTGGTAGGTCCCCGTGACCACCGCGGCATTGGGATAGACATCTACCTTGACGTCCTCATTGGCGATCAGGCTGGCCCGGAAGTCCGGATCCCTAATGTCGGCCAGGAATCTGGCCTTGTTCATGACCGTGCCGTCCGTGTCGGTGTAGACGAACCGGTCGCCGATCAGGGTGTCGAGGGCCTTGGCGTCGTGGTGCAATTGCGCCAGGTTCCATGCGTTTTCCAGAGCGATGAGCTTGCTCTCCTGGGCGACTGAACCGCTCGCCTGGCCTTGTGCACAGGCCACAGCCATAAACACTGAGAACAGCAGCAGGCAGAACGAGGCCTTCACGATCCTCCTCCGTCGCGTAAACACAAGGAATTGTCGCAACGACCGGCTGTCAAACGTCGCCGTGTTGCAGGCAGACTATCTCTCAAGCTGGATCAGACCGGGGACTTACTTCACGGCGTCGTCGGTCTTCTCGGCCGCCTTTTTCGTGGCATGCCCCACACCTTTCACGCCTTTCTTGATTCCATGCCCGGTCTTCTTGGCGGCGTGCTCGGTGGTGTCCGCGGTCTTGTCGGCGGCTTTCTCGGTGCCTTTGGCAGTCTTGTCGGCCACCTTCTCGGTGCCCTTGGCAGTCTTGTCAGCGGCCTTCTCTGTGCCCTTGGCGGTCTTGTCAGCCACCTTTGCGGTGCCGTGGGAGGTTTTCTTGGCGGCCGTGTCGGTGGTCTTCGCCGTGTCTTTCGCGGCCTTGTCGACGTCGCTCGCGACGCCCTGCGCATACAGCAACGAGACTGAGGTGAGTAACACGGCTGCCAGAATGGTTGCCAGTTTCGATCTCATGGTGTGTTTCCTTTGGTGGATTGGGATGATTCTGGGGAGTATGCAGCATCTTGGACGCGAAGGCAACCGACTCCCGCCTATCTTGGCAGCCGGAAGCCTACCCCACGTTCGTCGTTCAACTGGGTGGTCGCCGGAATATCGAGGTCGGCAACGGCAACTTTCCTTGCCCGCGTCTCGTCGAAGATCCACAACGTGGGTCCCACCACCGCATAGTTCTGCACCTCCTGGGTGCGCTTGTCGCGGAAGACAAGCACCGTCGAAGTATGCGTGTCAGGCTTTGCCGCGTGCGGCTGAAGCGGAGCCGGAGGCCGGGGTGGGGTGGGCGGCGCAGCGGAACGTGTTTCCAACTCCTCCCGCAGGCGTTCGACTTCGTTGCTGAGCTGGCTGACCTGGTCCGTTAGTTCACGATTCTGATCGTAATATGCTCCCGATGAATCGTAGGAAGAGTAAGCATCTCCGTACAGCGGGTAGGAATAGGCTCCGTAATACCCGCTGGGATAGTAGCCGTAATACCCCCACGGGAAACTTGCAAACAAGAACCGGCGATGGTGGAAGCGGTGGGGAAAGAAGGGCCGCCGAAAGCTGGTCGTGAAACGTACGCCCGCGCGCGGGCCTGGCGCAAAAACCGGGCGACGGCTGACCATCACCGGGCCTCGCGCAACCATTCCGGGCCGGGCAACCCCTACTGAGGGCCGACCACCTCGCATCTGAGCCCAGGATGGGGTGACCGCGAAAGCCGCCACCAACGCCGCAACCGACAACCGGCGCCACATACTCGAATTATAGCGCCGCTTTCCTCCGACCCGCACACCTATTCACCACAGAGACACAGAGGCTCCGTGTCGCTGTGGTGGACTTTCAGTTCTGGTCGCCGCCGCCATGTTTCATACGGCACAGCTTGCAGTAGGTGGGCGGCAGGCTGTTGTCCACGCGGTGCTTGACCGGCGTCAGGGTCCGCAGGTAGGCGAACATCGCTTTCAGATCATCATCGCTCAGGTTCTTATACACGTCGATGGGCATGAGCGGACTTAGCTTCCTGGCCTTCACGTAACCGGTGCGCAATGCCTGGATGAAGAGCGCCTCATCGTAGTAGCTGATCCCGGAGGCGTCCGACGTGAGGTTGGCGGTGGCGGCGCTCAACCCCGATTCTGCGACGGTGAAACCGCCGGCCAGCTCCATCCCGGGTACAGCCTGTCCTTTCTCCTGCGGGGTGTGGCACTCCCGACAACTACCGAGAGTCACCAGGTACCTTCCGTATTTCACTGGATCGCTGCGGTCCGGCGCGGCGACCGCTTCCGTTATCGGCTCGGGCGCGCTGCGCATCAGGTACTTGACCGGGAAAATGATCTCCGTTGCCGGTAGCTCGTGGTGCACCGGAGGCAGCGATCGCAGGTACACGATCACGGATGCAAGGTCCTCGTCAGACATGCTTCTGAAGTTGGGATAAGGCATGAACGGAAACAGAGTTCGTCCGTCGTGCCCGATGCCTTCGCGAATCGCTCTTGCCAGTTGGTCGTCGGTCCAGTTGCCGGCTCCAGTCTGCGGGTCGGGAGTGAGATTGGGGGCCACAACCCGGCCGGGCAGTGTGGGGATGGGCATTACCTGGCCGGCGCCCTCCATGCCGGGCGCCACGAAGCCCCCGGCGGCACTCAAGTTGCGCGGCGCATGGCATCCGGTGGTGCAACCGGACAACGCTGTCGCGATGTAGTGGCCACGCTGCAACCGCTGCGGCGTGGCTTCGAACTGCCGCGCGGTTAGGGGTCGCGCCTTGGGACCCAGGATGGGCCGCCAACCGATGGTCAGGCTGATGCCCACAACCAGCAAGACGACCAGTGTTAGCAGCGCGTAAGACAGAAATTTGCAGAGTTTTTTCATGTCCTATTTGTTCCAGAAGAGATATTCGTGGCCTCCGGCCAGGATGTCGGGACAAGAGGCCCCCACCCTGTTCGACTCCGCTCAACACAGTCGTCGTCGGGGGACGCCGGCGCTATTTTTTCATCGCCGTTTCTTGCCCTTCGCTTTCTTGCTTATTGCCTTGGCTGCTTTCCTGGCGGCTTGCTTCGCGGGTTTGTGCTTGGGAGGCGCGGCTATCTCGACTTTGGCCATAGGCTGCGGCGCCGGCGGGGCCGCAACCGCTGCCTTGCCCTTTTTCTTGCCCGCCGCCGGAGTGGCAACCACCGCCTGAGCAGCAGCCGCCGCTGCTGCCGCCTTGGCTGCCCGCCCACGCTTCGCCGGTGGTGGCGGTGGCGGCGGAGGAGGCGGAGGCGCTAATGGCTTCAGGAATTTCAGAATCTCAGTGCGCGACCGCAGCTTGCCATCCAGCAACAACATGAACACGTCCTGCGCGATCTTCAGATACGTCGGCAGCTGCGGCGTGATATGCAACTCCGTCATCTCTGCCAGCGGAATCTTCTGCTGCAGCTGCCGCCACTTAGTGAAAAAGTTCTTGACCTTCTGCGCCACCGCCTGTTGCCGCGCGGTCACAGCCAGGAACAGCACCATCTCTGGCCGCGCCTCCGACAGCAGCTTCCAGGTCCGCGAGGGAGTCGCCGCTTCCTTGCTGGTTAGCCGCTTGGCCAGGTCTTTGGCGTTGTCCTCCAAGTCGCGCCAGGCCTCGACCAGACCCTTGCGCGGGATGAGCTTGCGCATGTCAGCGATGTCTTTGTCGCCCAGCCGCGCCGTCAGGAAATGCAACACCGCGGGCGCCGGATCCGGCATATAACCCAATTCGTTCATCTGCTGCCGCGTTTTCAGAAGCTGGGCCAGCCCCGCGCTGTCCACCTTGGCAGTAGTCCAGTGCGAACTGAGCACCTTCAACCATTCCTCCTTTTCCAGGACGCGAACGATGTGCAGCGGGTCTTCCTCGTAGGCCAATTGCTCGGTCTCGTATCCGATAGCGCGGTCGGTGATGTACTCGATGTAGCTATTCTCTTTTGCCGACGCGTACCGCGCCTGGGTGCGCTCCTCCAGCGGCCAGTGGAAACGCGCCGCAAACCGGGTGGCACGAATCAGCCGTGATGGATCTTCCACGAACGCGTAGTTGTGCAGCACACGCAGTAGCTTAGCCTCGATGTCCGCGGCGCCATTGAAGGGATCCATGAGCAAGCCACGCGATCCTGGATTTAGCGACAAGGCCATCGCGTTTACCGTGAAATCCCGGCGGCGCAAGTCTTCAATAATGGTGGCAGGCGCAATGATCGGGGGCTTGCCGGTCTTCTCATAGCGCTCGATCCGCGCCATGCTGATTTCCGAGCGCACGTTGCCCGGCAGCACGAGGTACAAGGTCTTCAGGTCGTCGTCTGCGGCCGCGATTGTCGCCCCGGCACGTTCCAGATCCTTCTGCAGCTTGAGGGGATTGCCCTGCACGGTGAAATCGAGGTCACGAATGGGAAGGCCGCTGATGATGTCGCGTACCGCCCCCCCGGTCAGGTAGATGTTCATGCCCGCGGCGCGGGCAATGTCTTGCACCAGGGTGACGCCGCGCTGCTGATCCGGCGTCAGCCGGATCTCCATGGTGTAGATGTAATCAGCCATGCCTTGTTCGCGACTACTGGGCCCGGAGCGGCGGCGACGCCATTTGATCCGAGATTTCCACAGGGCAGAAGCCCGGCAAATCAGCGGCCGCGGTGCCTTCCACGTAACCTGCTCTATACACTAGGCTTAGACTTATTGAGATGGGTAGCAGCAAGCTACAGAAAATAACACAAGGTTAGCATTTTGGCTACTGTCTGGCAGATGTCGCCTCGGCTTCCCCGGAAAAGTGCGAGAATCTGCTTAAGGTCGGCTGCGAAAACCCGCAGCCAGACGCGACTTTGACCAGCATGCCCTCGACCCACAAGAAAGTCGTTGTCCGCAAGATGGACCGGGATTCCATCAACGGCTACGTCGCTCCCGCCAATTTTGTCCACGAGGGCAAGCTGGAGCTGTTGAATACCTCCGGCAACGTGGTGGCCATCGATCTGCGCGATATCAAGGGTGTGTACTTCGTCCGCGAGTTCAGCGACTCCGACACCGTCAGCCGCAAGACCTTTACCAGCCGCCCCCGCACTGAGGGCCTCTGGGTGCGGCTCAAGTTCAAGGATAATGAGGTACTCGAGGGCATGATGCCCAACGACCTCAGCCTGACCACGGCTGAGGGTTTCCTGATCAACCCTCCTGATCTGCGTTCCAACACCCAGCGCATCTTTGTGCCGCGGAGCGCGCTGGCCTCACTGACCGTGCTCTCGGTGATCGGAGCCACGCGGCGGCGGCGCAAGGAGCTAGCGGCCGACACGCGACAGGTACCGATGTTTGGGGAATAGCGGTCGCCATACTCGCATCTCGAGCTTCCATTACAATCACCCTCTTATTACTCGAGAACTGCCTATGAAACTCGCACAGATCGCTTCTACCCTGGGCGCGCGCCTGGAAAATGGTTCGCCCGAAACAGAAATTACGGGCGTCGCCGGAATCGAAGAGGCCGGCCCTGGCCAGATGACCTTCGTCGCCAACCCCAAGTATGCGCCGGCCGCGCGCACCACCGCCGCCTCGGCCGTCATTGTGGCCGAGGACTTCCCCGTCCTTGCCACCGCAACTCTGCGTAGCAAGAATCCATATCTGGCCTTCGCGCACGCGATTGAGCTCTTTTACCAGCCGCCGCACTACGAACCTGCTGTTCACCCCACGGCCGTGATTCATCCGTCTGCGAAGGTCGGAGAGAAGGCTCACATCGGCCCCTACGTGGTGATCGACCAGGACGTCGCGATCGGCGACCATGCGGTGCTGCTAGCGCACGTAGTGATCTATCGCGGCGCGCAGATTGGAGACAACTTCTTTGCTCACGCTCACGCCGTCGTGCGTGAGCACTGTCGCGTCGGCAACAACGTCATTTTGCAAAACGGAGTGGTCATTGGCACCGACGGCTTCGGCTTCGCCAAGGACGATTCCGGGCACTGGTACAAGATCGTCCAGTCCGGCCCGGCGGTCGTGGAAGACGACGTGGAGGTCCAGGCTAATGCCTGTGTGGACCGCGCCAGCGTGGGCGAAACCCACATTGCCCGCGGCGTCAAGATCGACAACCTGGTCCAGGTCGGGCACGGCTCGCGGGTCGGACAGGACACGCTACTCTGCGCCCAAGTCGGCCTGGCGGGTTCGACCGAGGTGGGAAACAAGGTGATTCTGGCGGGACAGGTGGGCGTGGCTGGCCATTGCAAGATCGGCGACGGCGTCATTGTTACCGCGCAGAGCGGGACCCACGGCGATATCCCCGCCGGCGCGATGGTCAGCGGCTCTCCCGCCTTCGACCACAAGCAGTGGCTGCGCTGCTCGGCGGCCTTCCCCAGGTTGCCGGAAATTGCGAAGGCGATCCGGACGAAGGTGTCCAAATCGTGAGCGACATCAGGACACGAAGTCGCACCAAGGCACTCAGGCCGAAGCAGTTCCTTCGCGTCCCTTCGTGTCTCTTGGGGTGATCAGTTCCCGGTATTCTTCCGGCAGTCCGCTGTTCATCGCTCGTCTCACCTGCTCCATCAGGCATTCCCGGCTGCCGAAGTCTTTCGGCTCGATGGGCTCGTGAAAAATGACCTCCACTGTTCCCGGCTTGATGGCAAATCTTCGCTTCGGCATTACGTAGTGCGTGCCCGCAATGGTGATGGGCACCACCGGCACACTGCACTCCATGGCCAGATAGAACGGCCCCTTCTTGAAGGGCAGGAGCTTGCCATCGAAGGAGCGCTTGCCCTCGATGTAGATGGTCATATTGATGCCCTTGCGTATGACCCCGGCCGCCGCCCTCACCGCGGCGATGCCAGCGTCACGATTCCCGCGATCCACCGGAACCAGTGAGCCCAGGCGCATCACTTTCCCCAGCAGGGGGTAGCTGAACAGCTCCTTCTTGGCCATGACCGAGGTGCGGTGGGGGATCAACGGCAGCAGCAGCGGCGGATCAATGTTCGATACGTGGTTGCACATGAAGATGTAGCTGCGCCCCGGATCCAGCTTGTCCAGACCGATCGTCTGAACTCTCACACCTGCCAAATGCACCCCTGCCGACGCGCCCCACATGCACACCTTGTAAAGAAAGCTGATGTCACCGGTGATGAACGTCCAGGGAAAGCAGACGAGCGCCGCCACGGGCAGCGCCACTCCCCAGAATGTCAGCATCACAACGGTGCGGATCACGGGCGCGCAACTCCTTGCGCTTCGCCTCCGAGCCAGGCGTCGCGGCGGGCTTTCTGCTGTGGGGTGATATTGTCCACATCTGCCAGCTCAAACTCAACTTCTTCCCGGCTGCCCAGCTTCCAATGCAATTCGCGCTCGCCCCGCCGACCTCGTGTCCGCAGACGCAGCGTGTCCCCCGGCCGCAACAGGGCCAGCCACTGCTGGAAGTCAGGTCCGGCGCTATGGCCGTTGATTTCCACGATAACGTCTCCCCCCGCCAGCCCGGCGCGCGCGGCCTCGCTGTTGGGCGCAACCCAGGGCACCGTGGACGCTGCCCCAAGATCGCTGGAGGCGCCGAACCCCAAGTCGGCAACTGGCACAAGCCGCCGCACCAGGCGCAGACCGACGCTCCGGAAGACATCATCCCAGGGAATTTCCGCGGTGCCCGCGACGTACTTTTGGAAGAACCACTCCAGGTCGGTGTGTCCGACTGCCTCCGCCGCCCGGCGCACTCCCTCGGAGTCGGGAAAGAACCGCCCTTGCCGGGCATAGTTCTGGTTCATCCACCGGAACATGTTGCGCAGCGATGCTGAACCGCTGCTGGCATCGCGCAGCGCCAAGTCGAGCATGACCCCCAGCAGTTCGCCCTTGTTGTAGTAGGAAATGCTGCGCTCGGGCGCGTGGTAGTTCGGATACTTCTCCAGCCATGCATCCAGACTGGATTCCTCCGCCGACTGGGTCAGGTGAGCCGGACGGCTCTCGAGCGTCGCGATCTGATCTGCCAGTCGCTCCAGGTAACGTTGCTCGCTGATCGACCCCGCGCGCAGCAGGATGTAGTCCTGCACCGTGCTGGTCACCCCTTCGCTGAACCACAGCGCCCGAGTGTAGTTCTCTTGGGTGTAGTCCACGGGCTCCAGCGACTGCGGGCGGATGCGTTTCACGTTCCACAGATGGAAGAACTCGTGCGCCGTGACCTCGGCCAGCGCCTCGGGATCGCTCGTCAGAGTTTGCGCCCTGACATCGATCGCGGTCGAATAAGCGTGCTCCATGCCTCCGCCTCTCGCAGCGTGCGGAAAATGGTACACAAACAAATATGTGCTAAACGGACGGTCGTCCATCCAACTGGTGGCCGCACTCACAATCCGCCGCACCGTGGGCACGATCTTCTGCAAGTTGTAGTCGCTGGGATCGGCATCCACGACGACGCGGTAGTGCCCGCCATCCTCATCGAAATCTGCTTCCTGGAACGCGCTGACTTCCACTGGGGCATCCACCAGCCGGTCATAATTGTCCGCGGCAAAACACGCAGGGGCAGGTGTCCTCGCCTGCCCGGAAACCGTGTTGCAAGCCGCCAACGAGGTCGCATACCTCCAACTGGAGGGAACGTCGGCAAAGGTCACTTGCATGGGCGACGTCCGTGCGTCTACGGGGTACATCAGAATCTCCGCCAGATTGAAGAACGCATGCTGTGGGTTCAGCTGCGCGCCATAGGGTCCGGGCAAGTCGGCCATGATCTCGTACTCCACCTCTGCACCGCCTTCTGTACCGCTGATGTGCCAGTGGCTCTTGTCTGCTGTGAGCACATCCAGCGACTGTCCTGTCCCCTTTCGGGCTCGCACCCAGTTCACGTATTGAGAAAAATCGCGGACCTGATACAGGGCGTTCCACACCGGCAGTTGCAGATCGCGCTCCGCGGCGCCGGCTGGAATGTCGATCTTGACGTGAACCAGGTGTGCCGTCGAATCCTTCAGTGAAACCGCGTAGCGGATCGCGGCGGGTTGTAAGGTGTCCTCCGGTGTCTGTGCCCAGATGCAAACCGCACCGAGCGCCAGCACTACGCAAGCAAGAGGGGGTCCGTTTCGCAGGATCACGCTTGAGCGGGCGCCTCCGCCGGATGGTTGCTGCTTCCGGCGAGCGATTGCAGGCGTTGCGGCAGCTTTTCGTAGATTCCTCCGAAGCCGCCGTTGGACAGAATGGCAACCACATCGCCCGGCCGCATTTCGGGCGCCACCAGTTGCACGATGCCATCCACCTCGGGGACGATGCGAGCCCGCCGCCCGTGCTTCTGCACCTGCGCCGCCATCGCCGCCAGGTCCAGGCGCTCGGCGGCGGGAATTGCGTCCGACTTGAACACATTTGCCACCACTACTTCATCCGCCAGCGCCAGACTCTGAGCTAACTCGTTCTGCAGCACATTGCGCCGCAGCGTGTTTGAACGAGGCTCCAGGATGGCCCATATCCGCGCTCCGGGAAAGCGCGAACGCAACGCGGTCAGGGTGCCAGCAATCGCCGTGGGATGGTGCGCAAAATCATCAATGATGGTGATTCCATTCACCTGCGCGCGCACTTCCAGGCGCCGCTTCACGCTCTTGAAGGTCTTCAGCGCGGCGGCGATTTCTTCTTTCGAGATTTCGTAATGGGCCGCGATCACCGCCGCCGCCGTCGCGTTCCACACGTTATACTCGCCTCCGAGCGTGAACTCGAAGTCAGCCCACGGCTCACCATGCTGTACCACCGTCCACGTCGTGCGTGTTGGCTCCAGGCGCACGTTCGTGACCCGCCACTCGGACTTCGCTGCCGCCCCGTACCGTTCCACCGGGCAGAACGCTCGCGCCAGACAGCGCTCCAGGCTCTCCCCTGTATCAAAGGCCACAATCCGCCCGCGCTGGGGCACCAGGTTCACCAGCCGCTTGAACGCGGTCTCCACCGCATCCAAATCCTTGTAGATGTCTGCGTGGTCGAACTCCACCGAGGTCAGAATGGCGGCGTCTGGAAAATAATGGAGGAACTTCGGCCCTTTGTCGAAGAACGCCGTGTCGTACTCGTCGCCTTCCAGGATGAAGTGCTTACCCTGCCCCAGACGAAAACTGCTGCCAAAATTCTCGGCAATCCCGCCAATCAGAAATGAAGGCTGCTGGCCGGCGGTATGAAAAATCCACGCCAGCATCGAAGTCGTGGTCGTCTTCCCGTGGGTTCCCGCCACCACCAGCACTTCCTTGCCGCGCAGGAACTCGTCGTGCAGGATCTGGGGGAGGGAGCAGAACGGAATGCGCTGGTTGAGAATGTATTCCAATTCCATGTTGCCGCGCGAGATTGCATTGCCCACTACCACCAGATCCGGACGCGGATTCAAGTTCTTGGCGTCGAAGGGCTGCGCAACCGGAATGCCCAGCGACAGCAGGAACTCCGACATCGGCGGGTAGGCCGCCGCATCTGATCCGGTGACGCGGAAGCCGCGCTGCTGCAACATCCCTGCCAGAGAGGCCATCGCGGTGCCGCAAATCCCGATCAGGTGAATGTGCTTCTTGTCGCTCATCTTTTCAAATTTCGTGGCGCAGTAGCGGCTGTGGTCGCGGCTTCCAGAATCTTCAGGCTCACTCCTGTACTGCTTACGCTCAGCGCCGCGTGCACGCCCAGCGGCAGAGTAATATTGCGCCGGGAAACGTGCCCTGAGCGCAGCCCATAAGCCACCGGAACTCCCAGGTCGCCCACTACGCGCAACACTACTTCTTCCAGCGTGTACCCCTGATCTTTCGCCTGCACGCAGTCCAGCATTTCGCCAAAGATGATCCCCTTTACCCCAGCCAGCTTTCCCGCCAGCTTCAATTGCATGAGCATACGGTCAATCTGGTAAGGCTTGGCTGCAACGTCCTCCACGAACAAAATCGTGCCTGCAGTGTGAATGTCATGCGGGGTGCCCAACGATGCCACCAGCATTGACAGGCACCCGCCATACAGATTCCCTTCCGCCCGGCCTTCCATCAGCGGCTTCACACCCGAGTCCGGCCCCAACTCGATCGCCCACTCCGCAAGCCCGGTCAGCGCGGCTTCCCAGGAAGCGAGTTCCACCCCGTCGGGGTGGGCAAAATCCTTGGTGACCATGGGGCCGTGGAAGGTCACGAATCCCGCCGAGTCCAGAAAGCAGGTAAGCAGGGTGGTGATGTCGCTGTAACCGACAAAGATCTTCGGGTGCATGACAATCTTCTGCGGATCCAGCTTTCCCAGAAGGTAGTTCGCGCCGTAGCCTCCGCGCGCGCACACGATGGCCCGCACATCTTCACGCACGAACATCTCTTCCAGTTCCCGCGCTCGCCGCTCCACCGATCCCGCAAAGTAGAGATCCTGCTCCAGGATCGAATCGAAATAGAACGGCTTGTATCCAAGCTGCTGCAGTCCCTCGCAGCCCGCTTCCAGTAGATGCCGCTGGATGTTGCTCGCCGGAGCCACAATGCCCACAGTGTCGCCCGCTTGCAGCGCCAACGGCTTGACCCGCGAGATCGGTGCCGCGTTCTGCATGGAGTCCAATGTTAAACGAAAAACTCTCCCCGGCAGACAAGTTGCGCCGGACCCCGCAAAAAGACCTGCTGCTCCCAGCGCACCGTCTGCACTCCACCCGGTGTCGCCACCCGCACCGGCGACTGGGCGCGTTGGGCGCTGATCGCGGCCACCGCGGCAGCGCACGACCCGGTTCCCGAGGATTGTGTTTCTCCCACCCCGCGTTCGAAAAACCGCGCCTCAATCTCCTGCGCGTTCTTGACCTTGACCAGTTCGACGTTAATGCCGTATTTGAAGTCGTGGTGCCGCCCGATCTCGGCCCCCTCGCCCTGCCATCCCGGGGCAAATTCATCCACAAAGACAACATAGTGCGGATTGCCCATGGAGACCGGGACCCCGCGCACCTCGCGGAAGGCCAGCTTGATCGAAAACTCGTCTCCCACCTGCGGCTCGCCCATGGCGATCTCGAACTCATACTGCACTCCGCTGCGCGCCGTGAGCATGCAGGTCTTCACTCCCGCCCCGGTTCGCACCGACACCTTCTCTTTGGGCTGTTCCGCGCATAAATAGGCCGCTACGCAGCGTGTCCCGTTGCCCGAGATCTCCGCCTCCGACCCGTCTGCGTTGAACAGGCGAGCGCGCACGTCGGCGTCCGTGGCCGGGAACAGCCACTCCACCCCGTCGGCGCCTACCCCTTGGTGACGGTCGCAGATGCGACGACTGAAGACAACCATGTCCGCCGGGGCATGCATACCATCAATGATCAGGAAATCGTTTCCGCAGGCGCTGGCCTTGGCGAAAGGGATCGCGGTGCTGGTCGCGTTCATTCGCGTTCGGTGCCGCCCAGAGAGTTTACGCTGGAGAAAAGCGTGGATTGGTGCAAGTTCAAAGTGAGGGCCTCGTGTTCTGGACGAACGCAGTCCACGCCGAACACTACCCGCGAAAGTCCGTCCATCGAGACGGCACGAACATCCTGAAGTCCCAGCCTTTCCTCGTCCAGGATGCGGTTCAGTTCGCCCAGCATCGCCTCGGTGTTCTTGCCGACGACTTCAAAGGAATACCGCATGGACTTCAGCGCGAATTGACGTTCCAGTTTGCCCAGCACCGCCAGCGCAATCAGAATGACCCCGGTGGCAAACGCCGCGGTGATGTAAAGCCCTCCCCCGGCCGCCATCCCAACCGACGCCACTACAAACAGCGTGGCTGCCGTGGTCAGGCCGGTCACCGATCCGCGCGAATGCAGAATCGAGCCCGCGCCGATGAAGCCGATGCCGGGAATGATCTGCGCCGCCACCCGGGTGTGGTCTCCGCCAAAACTTGACGCTAACTCGTCTCCCAGCACCGTGAACATGGCCGCACCGAAGCAGATGAACATGTTGGTGCGCAAACCCGCAGGTTTGTGCCGCAGTTCCCGCTCCAGGCCAATGATTCCTCCCAGAATCGCCGCCACCAGCAAGCGGAACAGGGTGGAGGACAGCACTACCCCCATTTCGTTGCGGAGCAAATCCAGGCTGTGCTGGAGCGTTTGCATAGCTTTTCTGGAATCTCGAGTAAGCAAATCTTATCACCGGAAAACGCGTGTTTCGGCGGGTTCCAGAGGGACAAGTTAACGCGTCTGATTACCGTGCCGCGGGGCGGGCCTGGTAGATGGTAGCCGCTGGTTGGCCATTAACGTGGATTGCTGCGATCGGCAAGAGAGACTGGCTTGGCATTGCCGCGGCCACCGGGTCCCCATTCGTTGCAACCACGAAGTCGGCATATTGCGCGGGATTTGCCAGCGCCAGCTCCCACTCCCCTTCGGGATCCGAGGGCTGCTTCCAGGTACGGTGGTTGCCTTCCTGGATTACGCGGCGGAGAGGGATTCCCGCCTGCTGCAAGGCCCCGGGGTGGTCGCCCAGGTACATCAGCAGGGTGGAATCGGGTGGCAGCTTTCTCAGCGTCGCTGCCAGCTCACTCTCCAATGCCAGGCGCGTCCGCGAGTTGATCCAGGCTTCGCGAAGACTGATGGGCTGCGCCCGCCACACTGATGCGTAGCTTCCAGCGACGACTAGAAGCATCGCTGCCGCAACGGCCGTTCGCCCCGCGAAGCTGCGCACCATGCTGCCGAGAAAGTAGAAGACCAGGGCGGCGAAGACCGCGAACGCCGGTAGCAGTTCTAGTCCGTAGCGCACGTTGTAGTACGAGAACGGCCACCATACGGGCAGATAGATCGGCACCCCGCTGTAAGCCACCGAAAGCGTGTAGAACGGCAACGGAACCAGGAGGAGCAGCAGCGGCCATGCCCGGCGTTCGGAAAGCAGGCTTATCGCCACTCCTGCCAGCAACAGGGCTAGCCACAGCTTCTGCCAGCTTCCTTCTGCCAGGTTTAACTCGGCCGACTTCAGGACATAGCTCCCTGCCACCGGCAAATCGTCGGCTCCGGGATGCGGCGCAACTCCTGCGTGGGAAGCCCTCTCCTCAATGGCCCGTGCCGAATAGTGGCCATTGGCGAACTCCAGCGGATTGCGATAGATGATTGCGTTGTATGCAAGCCAGAGCACCGGAGCAGTCAGCGCCAGAAAAACGAACTTTCCCCACCCACTACGCAAGCGGACGCCGCTTAGCCCGAATCGCAGAGACATGGGTACGGCGGCAGTGCCCAACACCGCCGCCAGGAACCATCCGTCGTAACGCGTCAAGCAGGCCGCGAACAGGCAGAGACCGCATTTTGCCAGCGAAGACGAAGCCGGTTGCGGGTCGTGATCGGCCGCTCGCTCAACGTAATCGCTGAAGTACACCGCCGCCCAGATGAACAATGCCAGGTACAGCGGCTCGGTCATAGCTGTGGTCTGGAGATAAATGAGATTTGGGTTCGCGGCATAGATGATGGCTGCGATCCAGGCTGCGCTTCGTACCGCCGCGTCTGGTTCGGAGCGAAAACTCAAAACACTGCGCACCAGGCGAAAAATCCCCGCCACGCTGAACACGTAGGCCAGTAGCGACGGGATGGATCCGCCCACTCCCGTTCTCCACATCCAGCCGGAGAGCAGGAAAGGAATCATCAACAGGTGTGGCAGCGGCAGCCACACCGTGCCCAGTTGCAGTGGCCCGGGCGTACGCGAATCGAACACGCGCCGCGCAATGTTGATGTGCGCCACGGCATCGCCGTAGAGCAGCAACCCGCCATGGCGGAAATAGAAAAGGAAGGATACAGCCGATACGCAAGTCACCAAGGCCGCGACCAGTGCGGTCTCCGGGTCCCAGCGGCGGATGGCCGGGCCGGTCATTCCAGGTGGGTCAGCTCGCGAAAAACTTGAAAGCGAGCTTCAATTTCG
This sequence comes from Terriglobia bacterium, assembly GCA_020073165.1. Taxonomy (GTDB): domain Bacteria; phylum Acidobacteriota; class Terriglobia; order Terriglobales; family Acidobacteriaceae; genus JAIQET01. Next base: position 111,845 of record JAIQFP010000012.1, read on the forward strand.
GCGCGGGTCAGCGATTGCAGGCGCTCTGTCCCAAAGCGCTCCACGGCGAACGACCCCATCACTCCGCCGTAAAACAGCGCCCGTTTCAGCACTTCCCGGTTCAACTGCCCCTGGGAAGCGATGTAGCCCATGAAGCCTCCAGCAAACGAGTCGCCGGCACCCGTGGGGTCTTTCACTTCTTCCAGGGGCAGCGCGGGCGCACGAAAGGGATGGCTGCCAATGCCAAACGCTCCTTCGCGGAAAAAAATCGTCGCGCCGTACTCCCCGTGCTTGATGACCAGGGCCTGCGGCCCCAGCGCCAGTACCTTGCGCGCCGCCCGCGGCACGCTGCTGTCGCCTGCCAGCATTTTGGCCTCGGTGTCGTTGATCAACAGCACATTGATCAGCTTTAACGTCTCGATGAGTTCATTGCGCGTTCCCTGTATCCAGTAATTCATGGTGTCGCCGGCGGTCAGCTTCACTCCGTCCATCTCCAGCCGCACCGCCGCTTGCAAGTGGGGATGGATATTGCCCAGGAACAGGAACTGCGTGTCCGCGAACTCCGGTGGGATGCGCGGCTGGAATCGCTCAAATACATTCAGCTCGGTGAAGTCCGTTTTGGCTTCGTTCAGGTTGTCGTGGTACTGCCCGCCCCAGCGGAACGTTTTCCCCGGGGCGTGCTCAATGCCGCGAATGTCCACGTCCCGCTTGCGGAAGACGTTTTCATGCTCGGCGGTGAAGTCCTCTCCAACTACCGCCACCACGCGCACCGGAGTGAAATAGCTGGCCGCCAGCGAAAAATACGTGGCGGAGCCGCCCAGCACGTTGTCGGCCCGCCCCGAAGGCGTGGCGATGGAATCAAAGGCGATCGAACCTACGGCGAGGATGCTCATTATTTGGCTTTGTGGTCCAGGTATTTTTCAAGAATGAGTTTCAGTTTCTCACGCGTGGCTGCGGGAATCTTGTCGCGTTCGGTAATGATGGCATGCGCGAGGGCCGCGCCACACTTGCAGGAGCGCCTTTTCGGCATGGCAGCTACGGTTTCGCGCACCACATTGCAGGCGTTTTCCGCATTCTTCAACAGCACCGCGACAATCTGGTTCACCGTGACCGAATCATGCTCCGGATGCCAGCAGTCGTAGTCTGTGACCATGGCCACGGTGACGTAACATATCTCGGCCTCGCGCGCCAGCTTGGCTTCCTGCAGGTTCGTCATTCCGATCACGTCCATGCCCCAACTGCGGTAGAGATTCGACTCCGCCTTGGTAGAAAATTGCGGTCCCTCGATACACAGGTAGGTGCCGCCATGCTTGCCGGTCACGCCTGCCTTCTTGCAGGCGGCCTCCACCACTCTGGCAAGTTCGGGGCAGATGGGATCGGCAAAGGCGACATGCGCCACCACGCCCCCGCCGAAAAACGTATCCACGCGATGCCGGGTACGATCGAAGAACTGGTCAGGGATTACGAAATCCAGCGGCTTGTGTTCTTCCTTGAGTGACCCTACTGCGGAAATGGAAACGATGCGCTCCACCCCCAGTTGTTTGAAGCCGTAAATGTTGGCGCGAAAGTTCAGTTCTGTAGGCATGAGCCGATGCCCGCGGCCATGCCGCGCCAGAAACGCGACCTTGCGGCCCTCCAGCGTGCCCAATACGTAAGCATCCGAAGGATCCCCAAATGGGGTCTGCTGGCGCAGTTCGCGCACCGCAGTAAGCCCAGGCATTGCGTACAGCCCGCTGCCGCCTATGATCCCTATCTCCGCGCTGGACAAGAATCTCTCCTGACTGAGAACCGAGACCTTGGAACTGGTGATTATACAAAAGCACTCCTCCTGTACTGTCAGTCCCGCTTCCTGCCCGGTACAATTTCTCTATGAAACTCGCTACCGCACCCTTTCTTCTTGGCCTGCTTACCGCTTCGGTTCTTGCCCAAACCGCTCCCAATTCCGTCACCGTTCCCATCACGCTCGATCACAATCGCATCATCATCGACGTCCGCTTTCCCCTCCCTGACGGCAGCACCAAGCGGGTGCGCGCCTGGGTAGACAACGGAAACTCTGATATGTGGATCACCGGAGCGCTGGCCCAGAAGCTGGGGCTGGAGGTTTCTGGCGAACTCAAAGACACGCCTTTCGGAAAGGAGCAGACTGCGTCAGTACCGAGTGTGTTGCTTGTTGGCGGCATGGCGCTGCACGCCACCGGCCTGGAGCGGGCCCAGGTGGTGTTGGATCGGGACAGTATTGGTCCGGGCACGAGCGCAGAAATCAACTTGCCATCTACCGTTCTGCGAAACTACGCCGTGCTCGTGGATTACCCCAACCGCGAGTTGACCATCGCCGCCCCCGGTACGCTGCACTTCAAGGGCACAGCGGTCAAGGCTTCGCTCAATCCCGACAACGCACTAATTCAGCTTCCGGTGAAGATTGCGGGCGAAGATGTCAACCTCGCGCTCGATGTGGGCGCGCCGTTCGGGTTGATCTCATCAGATCTGTTTGCCAAGCTGCGGCAGGCACATCCGCGATGGCCGCACATGACCGGCGGCCTCGGACCCGCTAATTTCTGGGGCTTGCCCGACGAAGCCCATTGGGAGTTGTTGCGCATTCCCAGCCTGCAGTATGGCGGCATCCCGCTCACCGATGTTGGCGTGGCGTCGTTCTCCAAGGAAATCATGGACTGGTTTGAGAAACGGGCCGGCATGCCGACGGCTGGGTTGATCGGCGCCAACGCGCTGCTGAACTACCGTGTGGGCATTGACTATGCACACAGCACGGTGTACTTCGAGCAGATTTCGAAGGGGCGCGCACCAGACATGGACGTCGTGGGCCTGACCCTGCGCCCTGAGCCGGACGGAAGGTACACCGTCATCGGAGTCGCAGAATTCGACGGCAAGCCGTCGGTGGCGGATGTGAAAGCGGGCGACCTGTTGATTGCGATTGACAAGGTCCCGGCGAAGGGCGGAACCATGGGGCAGGTGTGGTCTCTGCTAGACGGCAGTCCCGGCGAGATACGCACCCTGACCCTCGAACGTGACGGCAAGCAGTTCGCCGTGGAGGCGACGGTGCACCGGTTTCTAAGCGAGGAGCCTGCCATCGCGAGGAAATCGAAGACGAGAAAATCGTCGAAGTAGTATTTACTTCCCCTCCGCTGTGGCCGGCGCAAAGACGTCGTGGCCCAGTTTGTCCGTGGTGGCCTGATCGAGGCTTTCCGTCACCAGCACGGTGTCTCCTTGTACCACGATCACCACCGGACCCTCTTCGGTGAGCCAGGTATGTTTCCCCACAAGAGTCTCCAGCCCTCTCAGATCGAGTTCTGCATTGTTCGAGCCCTCCTGCACTTCGTGCGCCCGCTGGTAGCGTTTGGGGAGAGACTTTGCATAGATCGCGGCAAACTCCGCCGCGTGTTCTACAGTTGACCAGCGCGAGACGTACAGCAGTCCCAGCGGCGCCGACGCATCGCCCTTGGGTCGCGCCGCGTAGTAGTAGCCTCCGCGCCAATGCGGGTACAGTTCCCGCGAAGCTTCTACCCCCGCATACTGATCCACCAGCAGGGCGACATCGAACTCGCCCACTCCTCCGATATCGAAGCGGTCGTAGTTCTTGAACGCAGCGGCGAAGTCGGGCAGGCGCATGGGCTTGTTGCGCTCTCCGGATAGATACGTCTTCGGCTCCATGATCTGCCGCGTGGTATGCGGGGGATTGGCAAACGCCCCTGCGAACGCTTTCTGCTCCCCCCCGCTCGCCAGCAAATCCGCCTCGAAGTCCACCCCGTAGCGGTAGGGAAAGGTGAGCGCTTCTCGGAGATAGATGGGCGCATTGTGAAATTCAATCGCGTCCGGAGTGCCCACCAGCATGCCCTCTTTCAGCCTGTCCAGCAGCTCCCTGGAATTGGCCAGCGTTTGTCCCGAGGGGGCAAGCAAGTAATCCAGCATGACGGCCATGGCCTGCCCTTCTACCACCGCCGTCCGGGCAGTATTGATCTCATCATTCTCGATGTCTTCCGGAGTGGGCTGTTTCTTGTCGGCCAGGTCGGCGTCGCCGGCTTTCATCCATTTTTCCAGGCCAAACGACTGGTCTTGCAGGGCGTGCGTCAACTCGTGCGCCATCACCGGGCGTTGCTGTTCAATCTCGAGCCAGTTCAGAAGATTCACGGTCTTGGTCTTGGGATCGTAGTAGCCAGCGACCTGCTCCTTCAGTAGCGCGACCAGGAAAGTCTCCAGGTTGAAGTCGCGCGGCAGCAGACCGAATTTCTTCAGCACCAGTTCGGACCGCCGCAGGCGCTGCGCGTCCTTGTCCTCCGACATGTTCTTTTGGAGGTAAGCCTCGACCTCGTCGCGGCTGGTGAGCCGTTTTTTCACTTCCTGCTTGATGGGCAAACCCGTGTCCCGGCTGACAAACTTCAGAATCTCATCCACCGAGCGGAAAAATTCTTCCGCCTCTTTGGGCGAGATCTTGGGTTCAGCCGTCGCGCTGGCTTGGGGTTGTGGAGGCCGGGCGTCCCCGCCCGGTGCGCTCTGCTGCTGGGCTGGCGAAGCCGGCTGCGCCTGGGTTTGCTGCTGCGTTTGCCCCCACCCCAACGTCGCCAGCAGCAGCAACACCCCAACTGTGGAAAGCCGCCACCCAAATTTCCTATAAAATTTCTTCGTTTCCATCATTGCGTCCGCTATGTCCGAAACCGATCCGCGTGAGACCGCCGCCGAGTACTTCCGCAAAGCCTATGAACTGCAGATGTCCGGCGATTACCAGCAGGCCATCGAGTTTTACACCCGCTCCATCCAGGCCTTCCCCACCGCCGAGGCCTATACTTTCCGCGGCTGGACATACTCCTTCCTCGGCGACTACGACCGCGCCATCGCCGAATGCCTGGAGGCCATCAAAGTGGATCCGGAATTTGGCAATCCTTACAACGATATCGGGGCTTATCTGATTGAACAAGAAAAATGGGAGGACGCGATACCCTGGTTCAAGAAGGCGATGGTGGCCAAGCGCTACGAGGCGCGCTGCTATCCCCACTTCAATCTAGGGAGGGTATACGAACACCAATGCTTGTGGCAGAAGGCCAAGGAATGCTACGCGCGGGCCTTTGCGCTGGATCAACGGTACATGGCGGCGCTGGCGGGAATGCGAAGGTTGCGGGCGATGTTCAACTGAGTGGCCCGCGGCGGGTAGCGAGTAGTGAGGCAGGAAGAAGACCTTGTCGCTGCACGCAGGATACTTCATCTCGCTAGGGCGGGGTTCAGGATGCCAGCTTCTTGTTCACCCACTCCCCTGCTTCCCGCGTCCCCAGAGGCCCGCCAACATCTACAGTAGTTCTCTTCTCCCGCACCGCTGCCAGCACCGCCGCTTCAATCTTCTCCGCCTCCCCGCTCAGCCCAAGATGCCCCAGCATCATCGCCGCCGTCAGGATCGCCCCAAACGGGTTCGCCATGTTCTTCCCCGCGATTGTCGGGGCTGAACCGTGCACCGGCTCGAACATTGAGGTCTTCCCGGGGTGAATATTTCCGCTGGCAGCCATCCCCAGCCCGCCCTGCAGACCGGCAGCGAGGTCGGTGATGATGTCGCCAAACATGTTGTTGGTCACGATCACGTCGAACTGCCGGGGATCGCGCACCATCTGCATGCACAGCGCGTCCACGTACATGTGCTCGGCGGTGATCTGCGGATACTCGCGGCTCACCTCATGAAACACTCTCTGCCACAGGCCCCCCGCATGGGTCATGGCGTTTGATTTGTCGCACATCAGCACCTTGCGGCGCGGCGAGCCGTCCTGCTTCTTGTGGCGCTCGCAATACTCGAATGCATAGCGGATGATCCGCTCCACGCCCTTGCGCGTGTTGATATCTTCCTGAGTGGCGATTTCATCCGGTGTGCCCTGCTTGAAGACGCCACCCGCATCGGTGTATACGCCTTCGGTGTTCTCGCGGACCGCAACAAAGTCAATGTCCTTGGGATCGACTCCCTTCAGTGGACACAGGCTGGCATCCAGCAGGCGCACCGGACGCACGTTTGCGTAGAGGTCCATCTTGAAGCGCATACCCAGCAGAATTTCCTTGGCGTGGATGTTGGTCTTGACGCGGGGATCGCCAAACGCGCCCACCAGGATGGCGTCGAAGTCGCGACCCAGCATGGTGAAACCATCTGGGGGAACCGTGACGCCGTCTTTCAAATAGCGCTCGGCGCCCCAGTCAAACTCGCTCAGTTCCACCGGCGCTCCGGTGGCCTCGATGACTTTGACGGCCACGGGGATCACCTCGCGCCCGATGCCGTCGCCGGGAATGATGGCAATTCGCTTCTTCGTGGTCACGGGGAGAAGATACCAGAACGGTGGGACGGTGGCATCTGCCAGCGAGTGGGGTTGCCGCTGCACGCGAGGTCCTTCGCCGCATGGCGGCTCAGGATGACGCCGTCCTCGATGGATCTCAACGCTTGGTTATAATTGAAAGGTTACTATGACCACGACGGCGCTCCATGACAAGCCAGGCTCGACTCACGCCGATTTCGGCGACGTTGGCGCCGAATTCCGTGCACTGGTTGCCGATTGTGGCGTCTATGATCTCGGCGGACGCGCCAAGATCGCGCTCACCGGCGGCGACCGGGTACGCTGGCTCAACGGCATGATCACCAACAACGTCCGTGACCTCGCCACCGGACACGGGGTGTATGCCTTCCTGCTCAATCCCCAGGGGCACATACTCGGCGACTTGTACGCTTACAATCGCGGCGATTCCTTCCTGGTGGATACCGATCAGTCCCAACTGGAGAAACTCCTCCAGGTTTTCGACCACTACATCATCATGGACGACGTCGAGGTCGCGAACGTCAGCGACAAGCTCATAGCGCTGGGAGTGGCCGGACCGCGAGCAAGAGAAGTTCTGAAGTCCGCTGGACTCGAAGTCCCCGACCTCAACCCGCTGCAGTCCGCCGACCTGACTTGGCAGGGACTCGGCTTGACTGTGGTTCGCGGCGACAACCCGGCCGTCGAGTCCTATGAACTGTGGCTTTCGCCGGCGAATGTCACCTCTCTCCGGCAAGCCCTGGTCAATGCAGGTGCCCGGCCCGGAGGCACGGCCGCGCTCGACCTGCTTCGCGTCGCTTCCGGTGTTCCCCGCTATAGTCAGGACATCCGCGAGCGCGACTTGCCGCAGGAGACCGAACAGCAGCGCGCCTTGCACTTTACCAAGGGATGCTATATCGGACAGGAGATCGTGGAACGCATTCGTTCCCGTGGCAACGTGCACCGCAAGTTCACGGGCTTCGAAGTGCAGGGGGCGCTGCCAGCAGTTGGAGCGAAGATCCAGGCGAGCGGCAAGGACGTAGGGGAGATCACGAGCGCGGTTTCTTTGCCCCTAGCCAGGGGCGAGCAGGCAGTCGCGCTCGGCTACATCCGCCGTGAATTCGCAGAGCCAGGCAAAGAGCTCGAGGCCCCCGGCGCCAGGCTCAAGCCGACCGACTTGCCGTTTGCCGAAGTCTTCAAGCCGTGAGGAAAAACTATGCCTGAAAAGAAACAGGACAGCTTCACCGTAACCGATCGGCGCTTGTTCACGCCTGAGGGTGAACTTCGCAAGGACGCTGCGGAAGAACAGCCTCCGGCTCCCAAGCCTGCGGCTCAGCCCGCGTCTGGCGCCCTGCAGGCCCCGGCTGCACCGGAAACGGCGGCGCTCGAACCGGAAACGCCGCCCGCGCCCTCGGCTGCCGAGCAGCAGGAGCAGGCCGACGCCTATCGCAAGTCGTCGAAAGACCTGGACCGGCGCGTCGAATTGGGCGGGCACTCCGCCAAAGACCTGGAAATGACGTTTGAACGCTTCATGGCTTCGCTTTACATGACCGCCATGTTGCAACTCGGGCTGATGCACGAAGAGGGTGGCCAGCCGCGCATTGACCTGATCGGGGCTCGCCAGACGATTGACACGCTCAGCCTACTGTCGGAGAAGACCAAGGGCAATCTCACCGCCGCCGAAGCCAACTTCCTGCAAAACTGCCTCTACGAGCTGCGCATGGCCTACGTCGAAGTCACCAACGCGCTGGCGCATCCGCCGCAAGCCCCGGTGAAGGGTACGGGGACCAGTTAACGATGAAGGCTACGCTCACGGTGCTGGGCAGCGGGACGTCCATGGGCGTGCCCACCATCGGCTGCGACTGCGCGGTGTGCCACTCCTCCGACCCGCACGACCGGCGCACCCGGCCGTCCATTCTGGTCGAATACGCCGACAAGACAATTCTCATCGACACCACCCCGGATTTCCGCGAGCAGGCCATCCGCGAACAAATCCGCAAGCTCGATGCCGTGCTCTACACCCACGCTCACGCCGATCACATCCTGGGCATCGACGATCTGCGACCGCTCAGCTTCCACCGTCCCAGCAAGATTCCGTTGTACGCTCGGCCGGAAGCCGCCGAGTTCCTGCGCACCATGTTCCGCTACATCTTCGAAGCCGATTACAAGTTCGGCGGCCTGGCGCAAGTCGAGCTCAAGCCCATTAACGGCCCGGTGGAGCTGTTTGGCGCCTGCTTTGAGCCGGTGAAAGTAATTCACGGCGACGCGGAGATCATCGGTTTTCGCTTTGGGTCAGCAGCCTATTTGACTGACTTCAGCGACATCCCCGAGGAGTCGTTCGCGCAGTTGAAGGGTCTGGACATCCTGTTCCTTGATGCGTTGCGGCACAAGCCGCATCCCACGCACTCCACGGTGGATAACTCGCTGCGCATCGTGGAACGTGTAAAGCCCCAGCGCGCTTTTTTTACCCATATCTGTCATGACTTGCCGCATGAAGCGACCAACGCAGCGCTGCCAGCGCACGTGCGGCTTTCTTATGACGGGATGAAGCTGGAGTTTGAAATCTGATTGCCATTTCCGGTTGAAACCAGGGTCAATCGGAAATTGAAGATTCCGATGCAGGTTTTTCACAAACTCGACGAGGTTCCCGCCGCCTTTGGTCCTACGCTGCTGAGTGTGGGGAACTTTGACGGCGTGCACCGGGCGCATACTCACGTGCTGAAGGAGATCGTTGGCCGAGCGCGCCAACACGGCCTCAAGGCCATGGCCGTTACCTTTGAGCCGCATCCCATCCGCATTCTGCGCCCCGACTCGGGCCTGAAACTCCTCACCCCGACTCCAGAGAAGCTCCGCCTGCTGGAAGCCAGCGGCCTGGACGCGGCGCTGCTTCTGCCCTTTACTCGTGACCTGTCACTTATGACGCCGCACCAGTTTGCGCACGACATTTTGCACAAGCGCCTCCACGCCCGCGAGGTGCACGAGGGCTACAACTTCCACTTCGGTCACAAAGCTGCGGGGGATGTGGAGATGCTGGGCACCTTCGGGCGGGAGATGGGTTTCGACGTGAAGGCCTATCCTGAGATGCGGTTGCGCGGCGAACCCGTCTCCAGCAGCCATATCCGAAAACTTCTGCGCGACGGCCGCGTGAGCCGTGCACGGCATCTGCTTGACCGCCCCTTTGCCATTCTTTCCACTCCCGGACGCGGGCGCGGCTACGGCTCCCGGTACACCGTACCCACCATCAACCTGAGCCGCTACGAAGAGCTCGCCCCCAAAGATGGCGTTTACGTCACCCGCACCCGCGTCGGCGAGGAATGCTTTGACTCGGTAACGAATGTGGGCAATCGTCCCACTTTCAGTGCCGAGTCGTACGCCATCGAGACCCACCTGCTGAACTTTCATCCTCTGGAACTCGACCCCGACACCGAAGTCGAAATTCATTTCCTCGACCGCCTGCGTGACGAGATCAAGTTCCCTTCCATCGAAGCCCTGAAGGAACAAATCGGACGCGACGTCAAGAAGGCGAAACGTTACTTTCAGCTGCTGTCCGGGTTGGGCACGTGAGCGTGCGCATCCGACGGATGACTCAAGCTGACGTCGCCGAGGCGGTGCGACTGAAGGATCTGGTTGGCTGGAACCAGACCACCACGGACTGGGAACGATTCCTTTCCGCCAGCCCCGAAGGCTGTTTCGCAGCGGAGCATGAAGGCCACCTGATCGGAACCTCCGCAACCATCACCTACGAGGGCCGCTTTGCCTGGATCGGCATGGTGATTGTTCACCCCGATCATCGCGGGCAGGGTATCGGCGGCAGTCTTCTCGAGCGCGCTATCGAGTACGTCGATTCGCGCGGCGTGCCTTGCATGAAACTCGACGCCACGCCACAAGGCAAGCCGTTGTACGAGAAGTTTGGCTTCGTGAGCGAGTACGAGATCGAGCGCTGGATGCTCAAACGTCAAGCTGACGCGCGCAGCGCAGCGATGACTTCTGCCGGTCGCGACCAGCGGATTGATGACGTACTGCAGCTCGATCGTGAAATGTTCGGCGCGGCCAGGGCCGGACTGTTGCGTTCCTTAGTCGAAGCTGCCCCGGAGTTCACTCTGGTGGCTCGGCGCGAGGCAGAGATTCTGGGCTACGCGTTTGGCCGAGAAGGTTCACTGGCTGACCAGTTAGGTCCCTGGATGGCCCGCAGACAGGAGGCAGCAGCCACACTTCTGGATGAATTCCTGCGCCGCTCGCGGCGTGGACTTGTCTTTGCCGATTGCCCTCGTCCAAATCAGTGGGCCATGGCGCTCATGCAGGCGTGCGGATTCGAATTCTCCCGCCCCCTGACCCGGATGTTCCGGGGAACCAATCAACATCCCGGATGCCCTGAGTCGCTGTTCGCCGTCCTCGGTCCCGAATTCGGCTGAAGCTCCTGCGCTTTTCGATTGCCAATTGGAAATCGGCAATTGACAATCGTGCGAATGGCAAGCCTCACCCTGACGCTTTCCCAGATCACTTCCGCTCAACGCCGCACTCTGCTTGCCGCCGCTCTCGGCTGGATGCTTGATGCTTTTGACGCCATGCTCTACGCCCTGGTGCTGACGCATGTCATGCGCGATCTGGGCATGAGCAAGGCTACCTCTGGATTTCTCTACACGCTCACGTTGCTCGCTTCGGGAATCGGCGGCGTGTTGTTCGGATTCATCGCCGACCGCATCGGACGCAAGCGCGCCCTCATGCTTAGCATCCTGACCTATTCGGTCTGCTCGTTCGCTTCCGGTCTCTCTACGACCGTGCTCATGCTGGCCGTATTCCGTTTCATCCTTGGCTTGGGAATGGGAGGCGAGTGGAACACCGGCGCAACCCTGGTCGCGGAAACCTGGCCCACCGAGTTGCGGGCCAAGGCCCTCGCCCTGGTACAGAGTTCGTGGGCCATCGGTTACGCGTTCGCGGCCCTCGTCGCCGGTATCGTGCTGCACTACGCTGACTGGCGGATGGTGTTCTTTGTTGGAATCCTGCCGGCGCTGGTAACGCTGTGGATTCAGAAAGGCGTCCCCGAATCCGAGATGTGGCAGGAGCATCACCGCATGGCCGAGGAGTCCAAGCGTGTTGCTTACGCCCAGCAAAAGTACGAGCACGACAGCTTTACCCGCATATTTCAGCCACCCTATGTGAAGCACACCTTTGCCCTGCTCTTCATGAATTTCTTTGGCATGTTCGCGTGGTGGGGACTGTTCACCTGGATTCCCCCGTATCTCTCGCTGCCCCCAGAGCAAGGCGGCCGCGGCTTCAGCGTGATGGGAACAACCACGCTGCTGTTGGTGCTGAACCTGGTGGGAATGTTCCCCGGATATGCCACCTTCGGCTGGGCGGCCGACTATTTTGGACGTCGTAAGTCTTTCATCCTCTATACGTTCTTGGCTGGTCTTCTAGTGCCGCTTTATGCCATGGCGCGAAGCCCCCAAGCCCTGCTCGTACTCGGCACCGTGGTTGCGTTTTTTGGTACGGGATTCTTTTCTGGGTCCTCCATCATCGGCAGCGAGATTTTTCCCACGCGGGTACGGGCCCGGGCTTTGGGTTTCACCTACAACGGTGCCCGTGCCATGAGTTCGGTGGCGCCCTGGGTGATCGGGCGAGCGGGGCAGGTCAAGGGTCTGAGTTGGGCGTTCTACCTTTGCGCAGCATCGTTCCTGCTGGCCGCATTGACGGCCACGCAGTTGCCGGAGACGAAGGGCAAGACTTTGGAGTGAGTCCGTCGCAACACCGAGAACTGACAACTGAGAACTGGGAACTACTAAGTTATGGAAATCCCGCTACTCAATCGGCTCCACCACCGTCAGCTCTTCGTGCAGCTTCCGGTCCGGCATTTGCACTACGACAATCGCCGCTAGCACAATTACAATCCCGACGGTTTGCAAGGGCTTCATGGTTTCTCCTAGGGCGACCGCCGCGATCACGATGGAAAACACCGGCTCCAGACAACTGGCCACAATCGCGCGTGTCGGCTCCAGATGCTGTAGTCCCGCGAAATACAGTGAAAATGGTCCCAGCACCGACAGCAGCGAAAATACCAGCAGGAACAGCCACTGCCCCGCGGCGTAATGCGCTGCAACCACTTTCCACGGCGGATTCACGATGATCCAAAAGGCCGAAGCCGCCACCAGCGTCCACAGGAGCACGACCCAGCGGTCGTAGCGCGCGAGAATGCTGTGCCCGCCCACGTTGTAAATAGCAAACGAAAACGCCGCCAGCAGTGCCGCCGTCACCCCGACCGTGTCCAGGCGCAGCTTGCCCGGCCCGATCACCCCGATCACCATCGCACTTCCCGCCACCGCCAAGCACACCGCAGCCACGCGCTGCACCGTTGCTTTCTGCAACCCGCGCAGGACCATGTAGAGCAGCACCCACACCGGCGCGGTGTATTGCAGGATGATCGCCGTGGCCACGTTCGTCCGCTGGATGGCGAGGTAATAAAAATAGTTCGAGGCGGCCACGCCCAGAATTCCCAGCAGGAAAATTCGCCCCACATCTGCTGCCGGCAGCCGCAGTCGTCCCCAGCCCTGCCGGATGGCCAGCACCGGCAGCAGCACCAACAGCGAAAGCGTGGTGCGGCTCTGGGAAAGAATCAGCGGATCGATGGGCTGCAGGGCTTGTCCACCAGGAAGCAAGCGGCCGGTGAAGGCGGCGCGTCCCAGGCTGGCCGCAACTCCCCACAGGAAAGTGGCAGCGGCGATGCAAACGTAGCCGCGGACGGGATGCGTTCTAGTGGCCAAGGAGCTGGTTGAGGCGTTCGCCGTCGAATCCTATCATCACCTCGTCTCCAATGACGACGGTGGGGGTGGAACGGCTGCCGTACTTGTAGACTAGGTCCTGCACCGCATCCTGGTCACTACTGACATCGCGATCTTGGTACGCGATTCCTTTCCCCGAGAGGTACGCCCGGACTGTGTGGCACGGGGGTCAGCCGGGTTGAGTAAAGAGAACAATCTTTGGGTTCGTCATCGGGGTATGTCTCGGTATAACAACCTTACTCAGCGTACTCGATCTCGAAGCTGATCTTCGCTGTCTTCTGCAGCATGGCCGAAACCGAGCAGTACTTTTCTTCCGACAGCCGCACTGCATCTTCCACTGCTTTATGGGATACTTTTCCGCCCACCCGGTAGATCAGCTTGATCTCAGTATAGACAGAAGGCGGATTGGCCGCCCGTTCCGCCAGGGCACGTACTTCCAGGCTGGTAAAGGGCTCACGCTTCTTGCGCAGAATGCTGGCGACGTCGTAACCGGTGCATCCACACAAACCGATTAACACCAGTTCCATCGGGCTGCCGGCAGTTCTCTTGTCTCCGTCCACCACAACACTGTGCCCGCTGCTCGCTTCCGCAACGAATCGGAAATTGTCTACCCAGATGGCTTTGGCTTCAGTCATGCAATGCTCCCGGTGTAGAAACTAAGTTCTGAGAAACCCTACCTCCGGTTGTCGGTCTGCGGTTCGGGATGAATGAGCACGCGGAACAATTCTGGCGCTTCCTGCTTGAAGCGGATCTCCAGTTCGGTCTGAATGTCGTGCACCCGTGAAAGCGGCATTTCGTCCGACAGGGTGCAGTGGCAGGAAACGTACAAGCGCCCGCGCACTCGCTTGAGCAGCACGTCGTGCATATCCAGGATTTCGGGGAATTCTTTCGCGGCGGCGGTTAAGCGCTTCTCCAATTTGGCGTCACGCACCATTTCATCGCCCGTCTCGATGGTCGCCGGCTCACTCTCAATGTGGGTCAGGATAGAGGAGATTTCCGGCACTTCCCGCTGGATTTCCGCTTCCAGCACAGTCACCCGGTCATGCGCTTCCTTCAGACTCAGGCGCTCGTCCAGTTCCAGGTGCTGTTCCACGTGCAATTGACCGCTCAGGTCTTGCACGCTGACATCGTGCACATTGAAATTATGGCGCGTGGCAACCGCCCGGACGCGGTCGAAAAGATTCTCCGAATGGACCGCCCGCGGCACCGAGTGCACCACCACGTCGGCGTCTGGCAAGACACCATGTACGGCTGTGGTCACGGCGTCCGCCACCTGCTCAGAGCGCTGGAAGGTCACGTTGCGCGCCAGGCTGATCGAGAGGTCCGCAAAATAACGGTTGCCGGCGCGCCGAATGCGCACTCGGTCCACCTCCAGTAATCCTTCCACCTGCGAAACCGCTGCAATGATCTGGTTGCGCACTCCTGCGGGTGCCGCGTCTAGCAGGGCATCGATGGTCTTGCGCGCCAGCCGCCAGCTCACGTACACCACCACGCCCGCCACAAACAGCGCCGCCACCGGATCGGCATCCCGTAACCAATCGATGCCCCGAATCCGCCCGACCCACACCAGCAGCAGGCCAACTACCACGACCGCGCTGGACCAGATGTCGGTAGAAAAATGCAGCGCATCGGCTTCCAGAGCCTGGCTGTCGTACTTGACCGCGATCTTCCCCAGAGCGCGCGAACGCCAGAAGTCCACCACCATGGAGCAGAACATCACCAGAAAGGCCGCGATACTGGGCTCAATCTCTACGTGGCGGAAGAACAGCCGCTTCACGGCTTCGGAGATGATCCAGATACAGGTCAGCAGCAATAAGCCTGTCTCAATAAATGCCGAAAAGTTCTCTACCTTGCCATGCCCGTATTGATGGTCGGCATCGGCCGGCTTGTCGGAGACTCGTACCGAGAAGAAGGTGATCACCGCCGCCACCAGGTCCAGTCCGGAATGGGCGGCTTCCGACAGAATGCCCAGGCTGCCGGTGGTGATTCCGACAATGATCTTCAGGCTGGTGATGGCGATCGCCGCCAGCACTGAGTTCCCTGCGACCGCGCGTTTCTCGGTGCGCATGGAATCGGAACTGTAGACGATTGAAGACCCCCCCATATCCGCATTATCGCCGCACTGTGCTTCCCCGCCAAGTCGCATCCCTTTTTGGGCTTCTCCTCGACCTGGGTACAGCGCAGCCGCGACTCTGTGCTAGGATTTTGTTTACACTCTTCTCTGGAGGAATCCTGAAAATGATCTATCGTGGATTGGTCTGTCTGCTGCTCGCCACCCTGGCATGGGGGCAAGCGGCCACGAAACCTGGCACCGCAGCTCAAACTCCGCCCCAGGCCCAGGGCCCGGCGTCCGGTGCCGCCCCGGCCGCGACTCCGGCCGCCAAGCCGCCTGCACCCGCGGACGTGGCACCCGACGCCGCCGTCATCACCCTGCCGGGGGTTTGCGACAACCCGCCCGCGGACAAGTCCATGGCGGCTGATTGCAAGACGGTAGTCACTCGCGCCGAATTCGAGCAGATCCTGGCCGCGGTCGCCCCCAACATGGCTCCTCCAGGCCGCCGCCAATTGGCTAACCGTTATGCCATGGGACTGGTGATGGCCAGCGAAGCTCACAAGATGGGCCTCGACAAGACTCCCAAGTTTGAAGAGATGATGAAGATCATGCGCGTGCAGGTGATGAGCCAGCAACTGCAACAGGCCCTGCAGGAGAAAGCCGGAGATATTCCCGACAAAGACATCGAGGATTACTATCACCAGAACGCTGCTGCCTATGATGAAGCCAGCCTGCAACGCATCTTCATTCCCCACTCCAAGCAACTGGCCGCACCCAAGGTAAAGCTGAGTGAAGCTGAAACCAAGAAGCGGCAAGAGGACGCTGATGCGGCGATGAAGGCCGAAGCTGAAGCGCTGCAAAAGCGCGCCGCGGCCGGCGAAGATTTCTCTAAGCTGCAGCAGGAAGCTTTCACTTTTGCCGGGCAAAAGGCCAAGCCCCCGCAGACCAGCCTGGGAAAGCTCCGGCGCAACACTATGCAATCGGACCACGCTTTCGTGTTTGACCTTAAGCCGGGAGAAGTCTCGAAACTGATCTCAGACCCTTCTGGATACTTCGTGTACAAGATGGGCGAAAAGGACACGCTGACGCTCGAAAACGTGAAAGAAGAAATCCACAACACCTTGCGAGCGCAGCGCATGCAGCAGTCTATGCAGAGCATGCAGCAGTCGGTCACCCACTTGATCCGAAGGAATCTGGCCGGCTATTCCGATTGAAGGTGGCCACCATGATGGCCATCCTTCGAAGTGAAGCGACGCTGGGGTTTTCTGATAGTGACTGATTCCTCAGTTTCCGTCAAGTTTTTGTTTCTTTCGCATCGATCCTCCTTTCAGTTGAATTCGGTGAGCATTGTGAATCAACCGATCCATAATGGCATCGGCGATGGTAGGATCCCCAATATGATCATGCCAATGATCAAAAGGGAGTTGGCTGGTAATCAGGGTAGAGGTACTCCCGCTTCGTTCTTCGACCACTTCTAACAGATCTTTCCGTTCAGTATCCGTGAGAGGAGCTAAGCCCAAATCATCTAGAACGAGAAGATGAGTTTTGGAGAGTCTTTTCATCAGAATGCTGTAGCTTCCATCCGCTCGGGACAGGGCGATCTGGTAGAAGAACTGAGGAGAGCGGAGGTAGAGGGTACGCAATCCTTCCCGACACGCCTTTTGAGCGAAGGCGCAGGCAAGGAAGGTTTTGCCCACGCCTGTAGGCCCCGAGATGAGAAGATTCTGGTGACTGTGGATCCACTGACAGGAGGCAAGACTGAGGACGAGAGTTTTTTCGATTCCACGAGGGGTTCTGTAATCGATGTCCTCCAGGGAGGCCGGAAGTTTAAGTTTGGCCTTTTGGAGGAGATGTTTGAGACGTTTGTTCTCTTTCCAGGTCCACTGGTGATCGACTAACATTCCAAAGCGTTCCTCGAAGGAGAGATCGTGACAGGAGGGTTGCTCTAACTGTTCTTTAAAGCCTTCGGCCATTCCGATGAGCTTCATGGCATAGAGTTTATCGAAGGTCTGTTCATTAAGCATCGGTCTTTCCTTTCATCGTCGTTGTCGAGAGCATTTCACAGAAATTGACCTGTCGTGGCTTTCGGACTTCCCAAGCAAACTCACCATTTGTCTTACAATCCATTTTTTTACCCTGGTCCATATCTCCGCATCCCTTCCCCGGCGGCCTTTTATTGGTAATAGTGTCTTCCTCGTAGATTCTCATGCTCCAGCAGAGGAAGACGAGTTTGAGATGAAGAGCGCTCTAAAGGTTGTTGGTCCAATCCGTTTTTGAGAATGGATTCTACGTTTTTGTAGGAGTAGGCCTTGAAGGCCAGAGCTCGGGCACAGGCAGCCTCCAACCGTTGTGAGCTGTAGCGGTTTTTCAAGCGCAGGACACCTAAACAGGACCGGTACCCCTGTTCCGGATGGGGACGGTTCTCCAGGATGAAGCTGAGCAGTTTTTGGGTCTGAGGACCGATCGTTCCTGCCCATTGGATGAGCCGGGAAGGAGTCCATTCGAGATATTTCTGATGGGCTTTGGGCATGTGCTCGGGTAAGGTGGTGTATCTACCCGGCAGGTAACTCCGGAGATGAGAGGCGACCCTATGGCCCTTAAAGAAAACCTCCATTGTCGTCCCCGTCAGACGGACCTCCACTTTTTCATGGATCAGTTGATAAGGAACACTGTAATAGTGGCGATCCACCTCGATGTGGTAATCGATATTGACCCTGGCTGTCTTCCATTCGGCAAAGACGAATTGATGGATCGGAAGAGGTTTGAGGACGGGTTTTTCTAGGGTTTCAAAGAGACTCTTTCGGGTGGCCTGGAGTTTCTCAAAGGGGCGGTTATTGAGAAACTCTAACTGTTTTCGGATCGCCTCATTGAGTTCTGCAAGGCTGAAGAAGGTCCGGTGTCTCAGAGGAGCCAGGACCCAGCGTTCGACCTGCAGGACTCCCGACTCCACTTTTGCCTTGTCCCTGGGTCTGGAGACCAGGGCAGGGATGATGACGGCCCCATGATACTCAGCCATCTCCCGATAGCTTGCATTCAGATCGGGCTCATAGCGGCAGGAACGAGTAACGGCATCTCTTAAATTGTCAGGAACGAGGATCTCCGTGACCCCCTGGAAGAACTCGAAGGCATGAACGTGAGACTGAATCCAGGAGGAGAGATCCTGAGAGAGGGTAGCCTCCGCAAAGGTATAATTACTGGCTCCCAGAGTGGCCACAAAGATCTGAGCCTTGTGAATCTCTCCGGTCTCCGGATCGATGATCTCCATCGTCTGTCCGGCATAGTCGACGAAGAGCTTCTCACCGGCCCGATATTCCTGGTGAAGGCAGGGATCGAGCTTCTTGGCCCATTGGTGGTAGCGGTGGCAAAATTGACTGTATTGGTATCCCTCAGGACACTTCTCCTTGTATTCCTGCCAGAGAAGTTGAAGGGTAACGCCTTTCTTCTTTAACTCCTGATGGAGATACTCCATCGTAGGCATTTGGCGCTTTTCGGGGGAGACGAGAGGGATGGTAGGAAAAAGCCGGTGCTCAAGAGTGGCTTCATCGATCTCGGGAGCAAGAGGCCAACTCAGCCCAACTTGCTCAACACGGTGAAGATAGTTTCGAATGGTCCCTCGCCCGATATCGAGGCTTCGAGCAATCTCACGAGCTGAGAGACCTTTCTCAAAATGAAGACGTAATACCTCTTTGATCTTTCGCATGGATAATCTCCTCGCTGCCATTCACACCTCCTAAAACGTTTCTTAGGAAGGTAATGGCCTCACCTTAGATTATCCAGCGCCACTTCGATTATCCCTTCAGGGGTGGCCACATTGTGTCGGAATGACTGGCCACAATGGATCGGAACAGGTGGCCATCTTGCTTCGGAATGGGTGGCCACCTTGGATCGGAATCAGTGGCCACATTGCCTCGGAATAG
>JAIQFP010000013.1 GCA_020073165.1 Terriglobia bacterium
CGCAACGTGGGTTCGGCTTGCGGCTCGGTCTGCGCGTCGGTGTGGGGAGTAAAGATGTTTTCGGTCATGGCGGCTATCCCTTGCGCGTGAATTCCATTTTCTTTTTGCCCAGTTCTACATATCCGCTGTCCATGATCTTCGGGATGATGTATGTCCCCTCCCGGAGCTCGTAGGTGACGAGGTTTGGCTTGCCGTCTTTCATTTCATACACGCTGAACTTTTCAGGGGCGTTCGTCTTGATGTAGGTGAACTTGTCGTCGTGATAGATCGACTGGATATCGAAAGGCGCTTCGTTCGCCTTGTAGACATAATCGAACTTGAGCTGCGTTGGATAGGCGCTCTTGTACTCGTCAACGGCCTGTTCAACGTGCGATTGAAGAGCGGCAAGCTGCTGTCGTGACTGTTCAAGCTGGGCGGCCGGCACAAACTGCGGGGGGCCGCTCGCGGCCACAATCGCGGAACGGTCGGCAGGTTCGACGATCACTTTTAGGTCAGGGCTGGTGGCAGGGGTGGAGCCCGATATGTCTTGGAGTGTGAAACTGTAAATGTTGCCCTTGTCGGTGATGAGGTTCAAGTTGGAGTTAATGCCTTGCTTTGCCGGATGCACAAAGCAGAAGTTGCCGACCACGTCCACAATCCAGAAATCCTTGTCGCCAGTGGCCGCTTCCATGATCTTTTCGGTGGTGGGCAGCTCAATAAGGGTCGTATATTTTAACTTCGCGCGGATCGGAATGATGTCCTGGGAGTGATACTGCACCGTGCGCGCGGAATCTTGCGCTACGAGGCCGATGGACGAAACGATCAACAGACAATTGATAATCCATCTCGGATGGTTCACGGCATTTCTCCTTTGTGGTTCGTTGTAGCGGTTGATCTAGCCAGCGTGCGCGGCTGGAATGGGTAGTCTTCTGCCAGGTGGCGAAGCCCATCTGCAATACCGAAGCGATCGAAGTAGTCCTGCTTTTTCAAGTTGTCGCGGGCGTTGTTGGTTGCCATCCAGTGCGAAACCGAATCGACGTTCAAATGCACTTTTTTTGAGGTCTGCGCTTTCCGAATCAGCATTTGGCCGGGTGGAACAAGGCCGCTGATAATGTCCAGTTCCGTGTCGTTGAGATGGAATGCCTCCCGGTAAACTTCGCGGTTCATCTCTGGATTGGCGAGAAAGATTTTTGTCGGGCAGCTCTCCGCCACTATCGCCAGCATCCCCGATTCCTCAAGCTCTTTGATTGATTGCGTTGCCAGGATCATGGCGGCGTTGTGTTTACGCCAAGTCTTCTGCGCCTGCACCACATAATTGCGGATCGTCTCGTTCTTGATGAAGAGCCATCTCCAAGACTTCCGGCGCGTCATTCCAACCGTGGAAGTTGAATGTCTGAAAGCGGGAGAACGAAAGCGTGTCTTCAGCGTTGTCAAACAGAAAGCCGTACTGTCCTCCGCGGCTCCAGCGGTGTAGGCGTTCCTTCAGCTCGCCAATTATGTTGCAAAAGTTCGAGATCGTGCGCTGGTTCGGCTCTAGGACGTAAATCCGCTCGATCGCATCCCAGAGGCGGCGTTCCTCCTTGAAGTCGATCCTGTAACGCTGCTCGTTGCCCTCAACGAGGACGCGGAAGAAGCTAAAGAGAAATTGCAGATTCTCTTTGGTCTTAGGCAGGGAGAATGGATTGATCGTAAAATCCCGCACTTCCTGGCCCACGTTCAGGTACGAGCCGCCGAAAATCGTTGTAAGCGACTGGAAGCTGCCGCCGATATCGAAGATGAACGTCAGCGGCGCGTACTTCTGTGCGTTCTGCAGAAGAAAATTGCAGAGGTACGATTTGCCACTTCCGGTCATGCCGAGAATCAGCGTGTGGGCGACCTCGCCGTTGTGCAGGTTCAGGAAGTACGGCGTGCTGTTGTCGGTTTCGAGCGCAGCCAGGTACTCCGTGCCGAGATGCGAGTTCGTCTTCTCTCCGGAAAGGATCGTAAATAGGAAAGAAAGGTCCGCATAATTGGTATTCAGCAGATACAGCTTGCGGAGGTTGATCGCGTAGTTGCCCGGAAGGGTGGCGAAATACGCGTTTAGCTGGTTGTAGGTCTCGGCAAACAGATTGCCGTCCGCATTCGTGAAGACGCCGATGAACTCGGCCACGAGTTGATCGAGTTCCGTTCTTGAGTGACCGGATGACCCCCGGCCAAACAGCACAATCGTGAGCGAGAAATCGCCGAGTGATTGGCCGTCGCCCAGGGCACGAAGGCAATCGCCCAGGTTTTCGATGTCGGCCTGCTTGGATTCGTCCACCAGCACATCGCGTGAGTTCGTCTTCGTGGCATCGTTGCCCATCTGAGAGACGAATCCCGTCTTTGACATATTGAAGTGGCGGCGACGCTTGTTCACTTCCTTGCGCGCCTTGTCCGCGGGGAGCGGCGTCCATTCCGTGACGACATAGAAGTTGGCCGGAATCTTGAACAGTGCGTCCAGCACGAGCGGCCGCGTCTCTGTGATGGCCTCTTTCATCGTCAACACGCGGACGATGTAGTCGCCGACGCGCAGATGGTCGCGCTCGGCTTCGATGTCGGAATTAACTACCTGATAGTCGAGAAACTGTGTGGATTGTGGCTTGCCGGCAATGCGCCGGTCATCATAATTCAGCAATCGGCGGAAAAACGTGAACTGTCCCTGCTGATCCAAGACCTCGATCTGCATGAAATCCGCGAGTTGCCGAGCGAATGCCCGAACTTGCTGGTCAAGGCGTTGAAGATCACGGTCGATATGCGTACGCAATAGCGTCTTAATGCTGTCGTTGGTGAACTGCGATTTGAGTTCGGCAATCGCGCCTTCTGGATCACGCAAGAGCCGAGCTAGTGCTGTGCCCACGCCGGTTTTCGACCTTGCGCCTTCGAGCAGGATGCAGTAGAAGACTTCAACCTGATAAAGATGGTCACGCTTTGCTTCAAAGAACTTCCTCCGCTGCTCGATCGCTGCTTCTACAACCGCGTCGTCATATTTTGCGAACGGTATGTCGGGTCGGTTAGATTTGAAGAGGTACTGGTAAACATGGAAGCCTGGGCCAAAGGCTTTGAGCGCCGCTTCCAACCGCTTCACTGCATACGCCTGTTCCGAATGGTCAAGACTTTCGTAGTCCACACCGGGAACACTGAGAACCATGCCTAGATCGCCGCTTTTGGTAAGGAAGGCCGTCTCATTCCAGAAGCCGTAGAGGTTGATGTGGTCGTTCAGCGCCGCACTCTCTTTCCACGGCTTGATGACCTTATCGAGACGCAGCATTACTGCACCTCCACGCGGGGGACTTGCTGCTTCGCCGCGTCATAGCGCAACTCGTAGCGTTCGGACCTGGCCAAGATGCGGAGGAACGCCGGATCGCTGTTCGTGACCCAATGCCCGAAGGCGAAACCGCCAATGAAGACGGCGATACCCGCAAGGATGGAATCGAAGAGGTTGAAGGCCCCCACCGCTCCGACGCACACGAAGTAGAACAGCGTACGCTCTACGCCCAGGTACGTGAGAGGCTTATGCAGGCTCTTGAAGACTCGATTTGTGCGATGCTTCTGCTGTGGGTTGTCTGGCATAAGCTCCTCGTCTAAAGGTGGGCCGCAAGTACAATCCGCTACACACCCCAGAGCCAACTCAGGACATTCACGGCGAGAACGGCGATACCCGTTCCGGCGGCGACGCCGGCCAGCGCCTTTTTTGCTCCGGGTTCGCCGTGCGCGAAGCCGTAGCCTCCGATTACGATTGCGACCAGACTCGCAACCTTCGCAATGGTGCCGGTGAAAAGGCTTTGGATAGCTGTAAAGCCGGTGTCGAACGGTGAACCCTGTGCCAGCGCCGCCACAGGTAGGAGAAAGAGCAGGAAAAGAACAACTGTGGTTGGACGAATGCGCTTCGACTGAAGAAGGCGCTCGATTTGGTGAATGGAACGGACTCGGAAGCAACGTGGCATTTGCACCTCCCGCAGCAAGTCAAATCGGCTGCTTGTGGCGCAAACGTAACCTGACTCAATCGTGATGTCCAACAACTTCTCGTCCGCGTGATATTCCTGGGAGGAATAACAGCCCAACATTGAGCCGCCGAGCGAGCACAACGTACCGCTAGACGACACTTTGCGAGAAGAATCTTTACTCAGAAAACGATGCTTGGCAAATGCGACTTTGACACCAGCGTATGTTAGGAGGCCCCAAGACGCCGTTGCGGTAGAGAATCCCGCAAGAAATCATTGAAGGAAGCCGCAAGTAATTCACGACGAGCTGTCCAAAACTCCGGAGCGCGGTCGATACCCCACAGACTATCGTCTTCCGGGATGCATTGGCTCTTGAGCACTCGCGGTGTGATTCGCTTGAGGTACACCTCTGGGCCGGTCTGCCCGATGGATTTGTTGACGTCACCCACAATGAACGCGATATTGGCCACATTGTCCGCGTTTGATCGAGAGCCCTCAGGGAACTGCGCGCGCGGTAGGATGTGATGGCGATCTACGGCTTTCTGCAGTAGAACTTTGCCTCCGGTGTAGAAGTCTAGAATGCCGCGGTTCATACAGGCGACGTAGACGGCAAGTAGCCCACTTCTGTCTGCGAGTGCTCCAGAGAAGTCGCCAGATTCCGCCACGAGGGAGGTGCGGACTTGTCGTAAATTCTTGAGCAATCCACTAATTGGGTCGGGTTCGCGGCAGGCTTTAAGATCCTGATCGAGTGCCGTCTCGCTTGAGCCGCTATAGCGATGGAGGAGGGTGGCTAGAGCTAACCACGCGACTAGTTCGTTGGAATCACGTTGGCGCGGTGATCTCGTAGCGCATAGAGCGATGATCGGAACGATTAGGGATCCAGACCAAAGAATATCCATGTTCACGAGCCCCAGCTCACTCCTAATGATTCCTATAGCTTGCTCTGTGCCTCGCTTTGTTTCTTTCCAAGCTGAAAGGACCTCGCGCTTCTCCAGTTCGTGCAAAGGTGTTCGATTCCGGCCGTCCGGTTTTGCAACGAACGCACACGCGCGAAAAAGGTGCATTATGTTGAGTCTGTTGAACCCTTGTTGCCTAAGATTCTCAAGGAACGGCGCAACTTCATCTGCGATGAATCCGGAATGTCTTGCCGCGACGTTCGCGCTTTCGATGTCTTCCTTCTTGAGCCTGACACCGAGCGTGTTGATGCGCTCAAAAGCGCTTACAGCGTCTTTGAAGGTGTGGTCCACCATGCGGACCAGAGGAACTTCATAGTCCAAGATGCGTCGAACTCTTTCAAAAGACGCCTCACGCTTGTCAGCATTACTTCCGCCATCGAGGTTCCTTCTCAGCTGACGGTAGAGTTCATCGTCCCACAGCTCCGCCACGCGAACCCAATTTCGATCATTGCGGGTCGCAGCATTCGCAAGACGGAACTTGTCTTCTCGGGGATTGAATACGACTTCGATACCCTCGTCGCCACTCAATGTCCGGGCCAGCGTAATCACCCGCTGCTGGCCGTCGATGAGCCAATTCATTAGTGACGCGCGAGTTGGCCGTGGATCTCTGCGACGCGCGCGGGTTTCCTCGGTACTCTGCCACAGAAGCAGGGAGGAAATCGGAAAACCACGATAGAGGGAGTCAACTAGCCAGGGAGCTTTACTCCTTTTCCAGACGTACTCCCGCTGGAATTCTGGAATAACAACACGGCCCATCCGATAGTCGTCGATGAGTTGTTTGATCTTGACGTTCTGGTGCTCCAGATGAGGTTCCGCCATAAGTGGCAGTGCTCCTTAGGAAGAATTGGGCAAAATTGCTACCGTCTACCTTTTCTTTGGCTGACCGATCTTGCCCTGATGGGCAGCCTGCAATCACGCAAGCACACAATTGCGGGGGGAATTGTCATTATAGGCCACTTATGATTCCCTGAATCCCTCTTTGCGTGACGGACCACCCAGGATTGGGTGGGAGAGCCCGACCGCTGGCGAATGACGCCATAGCGCATTCCGCCCGGAATTCAGGCTTACGGGTGCGCACCTAAGTCTGGTCTACGGCGAATGGCCCACGAAAGCTCCTTGGAACGGAAGACCGAGTCTGGCTCGTAGCGCGTACTCATCTTACGCAAACTTGTGCACAGGTGCCTGGCGCTGAAATAGATGAGGCTGTCGCTGCCTGCTTGACTCAGCACGTCTGGAATGGCCGCTGCGCACCACCGAAGTGATTTGCTCAACGAAAAGATAGGTGACGAATCGGTTTGCTGCTGTCTGATATTCCCGGCAGGAATATCACGCGGACGAGAAGTTGTTGGACAGGGCGGCAGAAATCGATCAAATTGGCTAGCACTGTGTGTCCGCGCGAAGTGAACAAAGCGGACGGAGCGCAGTTGTGGAGAAGAGGTCTTTATGTCAGCCCAGCCCAGTCTGATCACCCCAAGTGAGCGGTCACACTCGCTTCGAGAGGCGCCCGTCAGTCAGCAATACGCTGCTCGCTTTCTCAACATGCACCCGAAAACTGTACTCCGCAAGGCTCGTGAAGGGTCACTTCCGGCTCATCCGGTCGGGTCCGATCGGAAGCGCTGGCATTTTTATCTCTCGGAGTTGGATGATTGGCTTCGGTCGCAGGTAATTACAGGCCGTCGTGCGCGTCACAACATGGCCTCGGGTGTAGCGTCAGATAAGTGAGTACAGGGATCGAATTCGTTCCCGTCGCGTGCAAGATTGCGCGGGATCACGATCTGCGGGGCCCAGCCTGTTGATTAGCAGGAACTGCGCGAAATGACATTTGCCGTGAACTAGACTCCGCGACGCTCCCTGGGGTAAATTCGGACTGCGACCGCTGCCAGAATTCAAGGAGCAAAAGAATGCTGGCGCGTTATCAAAATGGGTGTCTCCAAACAACAACCCGCAAAGATGGGGTAGAAAGATGGCAGTTCCGCTGGCTGCAAAAGGGCGCGGACGGCATTTCGCGCGAGCGCAAGAAAACCATCGGCCCGGTCAAGGACTACCCCGAAAACAGCAAAAAGCTGCAGGATTTGTTGGCTGGACTGCGGCTAAACATCAACACCGATGGCCCGACAGAGTTGACTTCGATCACTATGACTGAGGCTGTGGAGCACTACAAGATTCATGAACTTGCTGATTGCGGCCGGGACGGTAAAGCATATTCGACCCGCAACCGGAAGACGCTGGTTCTGAACCGCTGGGTGCTTCCTCATTGGGGGAAACTCGAACTCCGGGCTATCAAGACCGTTGCGGTGGAGCAATGGCTCAAGTCACTTGTCACAAGCAAGTTTGGTAGACGCAAGCTTCTGGCAGGTGGCACGAGAGAAAAAATCCGCGACGCGATGGGCAGCGTTTTCAATCATGCAATACGGTGGGAGTTCACTGACCGCAATCCAATCGCAGGTGTGGGCAAGGGTTCTGGTGTTCGTGTTTCTGCAAAACGTGAGCGAACGCCTGACATTCTCGAAGTTGAAGAGATGCATCTGCTGCTGGGAGCACTGGGGATTCGGGAAAAGGCCATGGTGTTTCTCGACATGCCGTCGGGACTACGCCGCGGCGAACTGGCCGGGCTGAAATGGGAGGATTTCGATTTCAAGAATCTCCATGTAAGCGTGACTCGGTCGCTCGTTGACCAGCACGTAGGCCCGGTCAAAACGGAGGCATCGAGAAAGCTGATGCCGATTGACGAGTATGTGGCTCATGATCTGTTGGCCTGGTATGAAGTGACCCCGTACAAAAAGCCGTCAGATTATGTATGGGCCACCGATGCCAACCGCGCTGGAGCCAAGCGTGGGAAACAGCCGGTCTGGCTGAGCGCGGTAATGCGCGACTACATTCAACCCGCAGCTCGAAAGCTGGGGATCAACAAGAAGATGTCGTGGCACACATTCCGCCACACGTTTTCTACGTTGCTCAAGGGCAACGGGGAGGATGTCAAGGTTGTACAGGAGCTGTTGCGGCACTCAACAGCAAAGATGACGTTGGACACCTACACCCAGGCCCTGAGTCCGCAGAAGCGCGCGGCGCAAAGCAAGGTAGTCGGCATGATCCGCTCGAAACCAAGTTGTACCGTCGTTGTACCGCGAGTTTCCGGGGAAATCCCGGTAACTCATTGATTAGGTTTGGCGTCCCCGACGGGATTTGAACCCGTGTTACCGCCGTGAAAGGGCGATGTCCTAGGCCGGGCTAGACGACGGGGACGATAAGGCGGGATCCGCTGGCTAACCAATTGATACTAGCAGCGGCCTTCTGCACTGTCAAAAGTCGCGCCTCGGACACGAATCCCGGCCCGCATCCCCGTTGCCACCGGTATCGTCCCCCGCCATTTACAATAGGATGCAGGCTCCTCCAGGGTGATGCATCGCCAGAGCCTGTTATGGCCGATCCTCTTTACTTGAGCCTCTGGTTCCCCAGTTTTGCCGATGATGACATGTTGCCCCGCGCCCTCGCGGTCATGAAGCAGTTTCCGTTTTCTGCGCGGCAGCCCGGAATTACCTACCTCGCCCTCCATCCCGTCTCTTGGAATGAGTCCACCGTACTGGAGCAGCGTTTCCGGCCTGGCGTCGAACCCGAGCAGGCGGTGCAGTTTGCCGGTGAGCAACTTCACGAGGACTACGCTTACACGTTCGAAGCCTTCTGGGATCTTTGGACCTTAACCGAGGATGCCAAGGAGTGGGTGCTGCAACCGTCACTCGTCAGATTCATTGTGCGCGGGGTGGAGTTTGACGAGGGCGCCTCCGAGCAGGATGGCCACATCCAGGTGGACCTTGGGTTGGACACGCCGTTTCTTCACGAAGAGCTGCAACTCACCGCTGCCGCCGAGGCCAAAGTCCGCGCCAACGTGCAGAAGTTGGTCGAGTTCACCACCAAGGCGGAGAAAAGTTCCGGTGCCAGGGCGCGGCTCCTGTGGTCAGAGTCCGAAGAGAACCTGGCGCAAAAGTTGATCTTCCGCCTTCAAAAAGTGCAATGACTTTGGGCCAAAGCCGCCCAACACCCCGCGGTTTCTATTTTGTCCTTCCGCCTTCAACCTTGAGTTTGTCGCTGGCCGCCGCCTGGGCCGCTGCCAGCCTGGCCGTCAGCACCCGGAACGGTGAGCAGGAAACGTAATTCAGTCCCACCTGGTGGCAGAACTCCACCGACGACGGCTCGCCGCCGTGCTCGCCGCAAATGCCAACCTTGAGATTGGGACGCGTCTTCCGCCCGCGCTCGGTGGCCATGCGAACCAACTGGCCTACGCCCTCGCGATCGATTACCGCAAAGGGATCCTGTTTGAGGATACCTTCGCTGACGTATGTCGGCAGGACTTTGTTCACGTCGTCCCGGGAAAAGCCAAACGTGGTTTGCGTCAAATCGTTGGTGCCGAACGAGAAGAATTCCGCTTCCTTGGCAATCTCGTCAGCCACCAGCGCCGCTCGTGGCAACTCGATCATGGTGCCCACCAGGTAGGGCACGCTCATTTCTTTCTCTTTGAACACCTCGTCGGCCACCCGCCGCACGATCGCTCCCTGGTGCGCCATCTCTTTCACGGTAGCGGTCAGAGGGATCATGACCTCGGGATGCACCTTGACGCCTTCCTTGGCCACGGTCACCGCCGCTTCGAAGATGGCCCGCGCCTGCATCTCGGTGATCTCGGGATAGGTGATCCCGAGGCGGCACCCGCGGTGCCCGAGCATGGGATTGAACTCATGCAACTGCTCCACCCGGCCCAAGAGCGCGGGCATGAGTTTCTTCAGATCGCTTGCCGCTTTCGCGCCGTAGTCGCGATACTTCGCCACCAGGGACTTCTTCTCCTTGGCGCTGGCATACGGCAAAGTCGCAATGTCCACCATCAACTCCTCTCGCCGGGGAAGGAACTCGTGTAGCGGAGGATCGAGTGTACGGATGGTGACTGGGAAACCGTCCATAGCGCGGAAAACGCCGATGAAGTCCTCCCGCTGCATGGGCAGCAGCTTCTTCAGGGCGGCACGGCGGTCCTTTTCGTTATCGGCGAGAATCATGGCGCGCATGTGCGGAATTTTCTTCTCGCCAAAGAACATGTGTTCGGTGCGGCACAGGCCAATGCCCTCGGCGCCGAACGCCCGCGCCTGGATCGCATCACGCGGAATGTCGGCATTGGCACGCACGCCCAGCTTGCGGAACGGCTCCGCCCACCTCATGAACGTCACCAACTCGGGATCATCCGCCTTGGGAGGAATGGTGTTGAGCTTGCCCTTGATCACCCGCCCGGTCGTGCCGTCGAGTGAAATCCAATCGCCCTCTTTAAACACCTGCCCCTTGGCCCGCATCTCGCGCGCTTTCTCATCCACCCCGATGTCGCCCGCACCTGCCACGCAGCACTTGCCCATGCCGCGCGTCACCACGGCGGCGTGGCTGGTCATGCCGCCGCGCGAGGTGAGAATGCCCTTTGCCACTTCCATGCCGTGGATATCCTCTGGTGTGGTCTCCGAGCGGACCAGGATGACCTGCGCTTTATTGTCCTTGTGCACTGCTGCGACGGCAGCATCGGCGGTGAACACGATCTGCCCGACCGCCGCGCCCGGCGACGCGGGCAAACCTGTGGCCAACACCTCGACCTTTCCCTTCTCGTCCAGCCGCGGCACCAAGAAATCGTAAAGCTGGTTGGGCTCGACCCGGAAAATCGCCTCTTCCTTGGTGATGAGTCCTTCCTCCACCATCTGGATAGCGATCCGCACCGCGGCCAGGCCGGTGCGCTTGCCGTTGCGCGTCTGCAGCATGTACAGCTTGCCATCCTGGATGGTGAACTCGAAGTCCTGCATGTCGCGGTAGTGCTTCTCCAAACGCGTGGTGATTTCGCGCAGCTGGTTGTAAACCTGCGGCATGATCTTCTCGAGTTCCAGGATGTGCACCGGGGTACGCACGCCCGAAACCACATCTTCGCCCTGCGCATTCAGCAGAAATTCGCCATAGAACTCTTTGGTCCCTGTAGCCGGATTGCGGGTGAAGCCCACGCCCGTACCGCTGGTGTCACCCAGGTTGCCATACACCATGATCTGCACGTTGACCGCGGTACCGAGATCGTCGGAGATGTTGTTGATGCGCCGGTAGTGCTTGGCACGGTCGTTTTCCCAGGAGCGGAATACCGCATCCCGTGCCATCACGAGTTGCTCGTGCGGATCCTGCGGGAAGTCACGCTTGGCGTGCTTCTTGACCACCTTCTTGTATTCCTCGATGACTTCCTTCAAAGCCTTGGCGTCGAGATCGGTGTCGAGCTTGGCTTTCTTCTGTTTCTTTTTGTGGTCGAACACCTCATCAAACGCTGACTTCTCGATGTCGAGCACCACATTGCCGAACATCTGGATCAATCGCCGATAGGAATCGTAAGCGAAGCGGGGGTTGTTCTTGACCTTGGCCAATGCCTCGACGCTCTGATCGTTCAGCCCCAGGTTGAGGATGGTATCCATCATCCCCGGCATGGAGAATTTCGCGCCCGAGCGCACGCTCACCAGCAGCGGGTTCTCGCCCTTGCCCAGCTTCTGCCCTTGAAGTTGCTCCAGATGGGCCAGCGCTTCTTCCATCTGGCGGTCTACTTCCTTCGACACGCTGCCCTGCCGCATATAGTCCCGGCAAGCCTCGGTCTGGATAGTGAACCCCGGAGGCACCGGCAATGCCGCGTTGGTCATCTCGGCCAGGCCAGCGCCTTTGCCGCCCAGCTCATCTTTCATCTTGCCGTTGCCATCGGCCTTGCCGCCGCCAAAGAAGTACACGTACTTGGTGCTGGGCTTCTTTTCCATGGTGCTAACTTCAGTTTCGGGCATCGTCGTAGTTGCCATATGTATTTAGTCCTTTACTGAGATTTTCGTATCCCGCGTTCCAAACTCTCTGTCATCCCGAGCGAAGCCCGAACCGCGTTTTGCGCGGCGAAGGCGAGTCGAGGAACCTTGCGTTTACTTCCCTTCCGTTACAATCTCCGAAAAATCCGCGATGGTTGAGAATTCCTTCAACAGCGTCGCAAGCAGCGCGAGTCGGTTAGCCCGCACCCGCTCGTCTTCGACCATCACCATGACTTTGTCGAAGAAGGTATCCACCGCAGGTCGAAGTTTCGAAATCTCGACCAACGCCGGCTCATAGTCGTGCTTTTGACGCAGTTCCTCCACCGCCTTGGCGGTCACCGGAATCATCGCGGCGAGATCCTTCTCTGCTGACTCGCCTAACGTATTGCCGTCAATACCCGCTCCCACCTGTTTCCCCGTCTCACTCGCCTGGCGCAGGATATTCTTGATCCGCTTGAACGCCACCGAGATGGACTCGAAGTCGGCCGACGGCCGCACCTTGCTGACCGCCTCGGCCCGCGCCGCCGCGTCCACTACGTCATCCGCGCCTGCCGCAAGAACCGCATTCACCACGTCGTACTTGAAGCCCAAAACATCCCGCAGGTAGAACTCCAGCCGCTCCCGGAAGAAATCCTGCACCGCGCCATTGAAATCGACCTTCGCGGAGAACTTCTTCTCTGCTTCCGACCCGCGATACGCTTCTCGGGCAGCGAAGAGAACCTCGGTCAGCAGCAAGGGCAGCTTCTTCTCCGCAATCGTCTTCACAATCCCATTGGCCTGCCGCCGCAGCGCGAACGGGTCTCTCGACCCACTAGGTATTATCCCCAGCGCAAACATCCCAGCAATGCTGTCGGCCTTGTCGCCGATCGCAAGCATGGCGCCTTCGACCGTGCGCGGCACCGAGTCTTCCATAGACTCCGGCTTGTACTGGTCGTAGATGGCGTCGGCAATCGCGAACCGCGTGCTTTCCGGCAAGTCCTCGTCGAGCTGCTGTACCCGTGCGTAGAGTCCGCCCACAATCCCCTGCAGTTCGGTGAATTCCTTCACCAGATCGGTGGTCAGGTCTGTCTTCGCGAGATAGGCGGCCTTGTGAATGACGCCCGGTCGAATCGCCATCCCGTTCTGCCGCACGCTCTCGGAAAGCCAACTGCACAGCCGCTGCACCCGCAGAGTTTTCTCGTAGTAACTGCCCAGGTCTTTCTGAAAGGTGACGTGCTTCAGCCACTCGCCGCGCTCGCGCAGCGGATGTTTCTGATCGGTCTGCCAGAAGAAGCGCGCATCGGTGAAGCGTGCCCGCAGCACCCTCTCATGTCCGTGCCGGATGATGCCCTGCGGATCACCGTCGGTATTCAGCACCGCCAGGAAATACGGGAGAAGCTTGCCGGACGCATCCTCGACGGCGAAATACTTCTGATGGTCCCGCATCACCGTGACCAACACTTCTGCCGGCAATTCCAGGAACTCGCGGTCAAAGTTACCCAGGATGACGGACGGATATTCGGTCAGGTTCACAACCGTGTCGAGCAGCGATTTGTCTTCGCGCCAGCGCGCCCCGGGGATAGCCCGCGTGGCTTCGTCGAGCGCCTTGCGGATCTGTATCAGCCGCTCCTGAGCATCCAGAACCTTGGCGGTCCGCAGGACTTCGATGTAGGCAGAGGCTTGGGGAATTTCGACCTGGCTCTGTCCGATGACGCGGTGGCCGCGCGAGGTCTTCCCGGCAGCGATCCCGTCAAACTCCAAGGGCACGACCTCGCCATCGAGCATCGCTACCAGCCAGCGCACGGGGCGCACGAAGCGTTCGCTCGGCTTGCGCCAGTACATGTTCTTGGGCCAGGAAATCCCGTTGATCTCTTTCGGCAGAAAGTCCGCCAGGATCTCCCTTGCGGTTCGGCCCTTCTTCTTCACCGTGGCGGCGAGATATTCGCCCTTGGGCGTAGTGACCTTCTTGACCTCGGCCAGGCTGAGGCCAACCTTCTTCGCAAAGGCGTGGGCCGGGGGCGCGGGCTCACCATCCTTATAGGCCACTTTGACGGAAGGTCCCAGGACCTGCTCTTCGACATCGGGCTGCCCGGGTGAGACGGAAGCCATCAGACTCAGGCGGCGCGGAGTGGAGAAACCCCGGACTGAAGCGGGCAAACCCAACCCCTCGCGAGCCAGGAGTTCGCCCACGCGCATCCCCAATTGCTGCAGGGCGTCGTCAATCATGCGCGCCGGGATCTCTTCGCAACCGATTTCCAGCAGAAAATCAGGCATGTAAGCAACCGTCTATCTTCCCAGAGAACCCCACTCCCCGAATGTGAGCCCCGTCACAACCGTGTGGCGCGGGCGCCCCGCCCGCGCGACGTCGGCCATCCCCCGAAAACCCTTTGGCCACACCGATGGGGGCGGGCCCCCATGACAGCCGCCGGGACGGCGGCAAGAGACGCTTATGAAACTGCTGGCGCCACTTCTTTCTTCGCTTTTTCTTTCCTGCCTGCGGGTTCTTCGTCCTCTGACTCGGTGGGTGCCTCTCGCTGCTGGTCCACCCAGGCCTTCGCAATCCCCACCGCCAGCGCCCGCACCCGCGCAATCACCCCCACGCGCTCAGTCACTGAAATCGCTCCACGCGCGTCGAGAATATTGAAAAGATGTGAACACTTCAGGCACAGATCGTAAGCCCCCAGCAACGGAAACCGCTTCTTGTCGGGGTGCCCCGTCCTTGTCTCTCCGTTCTTTGGAGAGACAGGGCGGGGATTTTGACCTTTCTCCAACGCCGCGTACTTCTCCAGCAGCCCCTTGCACTCCGCCTCGCACAACTCAAAATGCTTCCACGTCCTTTCGACGTCGGCCGCCTCGAAGTTGTACACCGAGAACTGCAGCTCATCCGCCAGCCGCACATCGCCATAGGTCGTGACCCGACCAGTTTCCGGATCGCGCGCCCACACAATGTCGTAGATCGAGTCCACATCCTGCAAGAACGCCGCAATCCGCTCCAGCCCATACGTCAACTCGGCCGAGATGGGATCCAGGTCCACGCCCCCACACTGCTGGAAGTAGGTGAACTGGGTAATCTCCAGCCCGTCGAGCATCACCTGCCACCCGATTCCCCACGCGCCCAGCGTCGGCGACTCCCAGTTGTCCTCTTCGAACTTAATGTCGTGCTGGCGCAAATCAATCCCCATCGCCCCCAGCGACTCCAGATAAAGCTCCTGCACATTTTCCGGCGGAGGCTTCAGGATGACCTGCAACTGCAAATGCTTGAAAAGCCGGTTGGGATTCTCCCCATACCGCCCGTCGGCGGGCCGGCGCGAAGGCTGCACGTAAGCGACTTTGTAGGGCTGAGGACCGAGCACGCGCAGAAAGGTCTCCGGAGCCATGGTGCCGGCCCCGACTTCGACGTCGTAGGGCTGTTGCAACACACATCCGCGGTCAGCCCAAAAGGTCTGGAGGCGGAGGATGAGGTCTTGAAACGTCGGCGGATTGGGTTTGGTTTGGTTCACGCTTTGTAAAGTCGAGCAACTAGCACTTAGCAATTGGTATTTAGCCCGTCAGCCTTCTTGCCGCTCGATCAAGTCCGGCGATGATCTCTCACGGCCAAATGCTAAGTGCCGATCCTCTCCAGCATCCCCGCGGTCACCAGCTTCTTCTCAATATGCCGCTGTAAAGTCTGGATCAAGAACTTCCGCAAATCCGCGCCTTGTCGTTTCGGCCACGGCGTGCCCGCGAAACTCTCCACCGGTGCCCGAAACATCTGCGCCGCCAGCCCCCGCGACTCCACCGACATCTCTGACGATGCCAGCCGCTTATCTTCCGGGCACATCAGCCCGTCGGCCAGCGCATGAAAGTAGGCCCGGCTCCCATTCAACGTCCGCCCACAAACCATGCACTCAGAAAGCTCTGGCAGATACCCCATCAGCCGCGTCATCCACAACTCAAAATAGGTGACGGGCATCCAGATATCCGGCCCGCGCAGCCCGGCCAGCACCGAAAGCGCCAGGCGGAACACGGTGTCGTTGGCCTCGCGGTCCGGTAGCAACTCGTCCAGCAGCTCGGCCACGTGTCCCAGGGCCACCGCCCGCGGATAACTCACCTCGGCGGCCAACGGCGACTCCAGCACTTCGCAGGAATCCAGCCGGGCCAACTCCTGCCGCTCCCGATCCTCGTAATAGGCCCGAACGTAGGTCAGCGGCTCCAGCGCCCCACCGAACCGCCGCTTGGATCTCTTCGCCGACCGCGCCACCCCGCGCACCTTGCCCTCTGCCCGCGTAAACAGCGTGACCAGCAGGTCGGCCTCCCGCAAGTCATACGTGCGCAGGACAATCGCTTCCGACTCCTTCAGCGCCATGGAAATCCAGATTAATCCTCGATTGTAATGGAGGGGTGGGGAGATGGAAAGCAGCCCGCCTGCCCGCTGGCAGAGCGGCTGATCCTGGGGTAAAATACCGGGCCATGCAAACTGTTCCGGAACAAGAACGGGAGTGGAACCGGCTGGCACGGGCGGAAAACCGCCGCTGCCCGGCCTGCGGCGAATTGATTCGCTTCGATGAGCAGGAGATTTTTAAGAAGCGCAACCTGTGCACCTACTGCGCCGAGATGATCCCTGAGAAGAAGGACTAACTCGCCGCTGGCGTCCGAAAACCTCCCTTGGCTTCCCTCTTAAACAGAAACGGCGCACACCCGCGACGCAGGTGTGCGCCCTTCCAGAATCTCTATCCCGTGCTACCGCCCGTAATACGCCGCGTTGCGTTCGGTGAAAGCTTTCCACTTTTCCGGCAGGTCATCCAGCGCGAAAATCGCCGACACCGGACACACCGGCACGCAAGCGCCGCAATCGATGCACTCCACGGGGTCAATGTACAGCATTTCCTCGGTGGCGTGCGCCTCTTCATCCTTCTTGGGATGGATGCAATCCACCGGGCAGGCGTCCACGCAGGCGGTGTCCTTGGTCCCAATGCAAGGTTCTGCAATCACATAAGCCATAGCGTTCTTTGTCTCCTGAAATTAAGCGGAACTCTTAAGAACCGCACATTCTAACAAGAATGCCGGGAAGGGTACAGCCGGGAGCAGCCAGCCGGCAATACCTGCTCGCGGACGGCCGTTCCGGCCACCAGGCGGAGGAAAGCCACCCGCGCTCTACACTGAAGCCAACTCCCGCTCCTCGCTCGGCTGGTACTCCGTGATGTATCCCGCCACCGCGCTGGCTGCCACCGTCAGCGGCGAAGCCAGGTACATCTGTCCCGGCCCGCTGCGGCCAGGAAAGTTGCGGTTCTGCGCGCTGATTACCACCTGGTCGGGGCGCGTCGAAACTCCCGGCCCGGCATTGATGCAGGCCCCGCAACTGGGCTCGATCACCTGCGCCCCAGCCTTTTGGAAAACGTCGAGATATCCCTTGCGCAGGCAGTACTCGCGCGTCTCCTGCGATCCGAACTGGATGTAAAACTTCACCGAGTCCGCCACCCGCTTGCCGTGCTTGAGTGCATCTGCCAGCACACGGGCGTACATATCCATGTCTTCATTCTTGCCCGCGGTGCAGGTGCCGCCGTAGGCCAGTTCGACCGGCACCGGCGTATTCAGCTCGCGGATGAACTTTCCATTCCCCGGATCGCCCGGCGTGGCCACCATCGGCGCGATCTCCGCTGCGTCCAGTTCAATCACGTGCGCGTACTGCGCATCGGGATCGCTGTACAGGCCATCCATCATGGCCTCCACTTGCCGGCGATCCATCCCACGCCGCTCCACCAGGAACTCCACCACCTTCTTGTCCGGCGCCACAATCCCTGTAAATCCGCCGATCTCGGCTGCCATGTTGGTCATGGTGGCACGTTCGTCCACGCTGAGTTCCTCGATCGCTTCGCCGGAGTACTCCATCACCTTGGCCAGCGCCTTGCCACTGCGCACGTAGTCCAGCGCCAGAATCTGCAGGATGAAGTCTTTCGCGGTCACATTCGGCCGCCGCTTGCCGCGGACAACGACCTTCACCGACTCCGGCACTTTCACCCTCACGTCTTTCGTGATCCAGGAATTGAACACGTCGGTCGTCCCGATACCGAACGCGATGCACCCGATCGCACCCACATGCGGCGTATGCGAGTCCGAGCCCACGTTCACCTGTCCAGGCAGCGCGTACGACTCCAGCATCACCGAGTGGCAGATGCCCTCGGAACCCTTGCGGTCTTTGAGTTCCCCGTGCAGCTTGATGCCCTGAGCCCTAGCGAAATCTTCCTGCTTCAGCTTGAGCTGCGTTGCCAGGTCGAGCAGCCCCATCTTCTTTTTTTCTTCTGAAATCACTTCATCCAGGAAAGTCAGGTGGTCGCGGAAGAAGCGGATGCTAGAAGCGTCGTTGACCGGCACGTCTTTCCCCACGTTCTGCTCGTAGAAGATGGCCGCCATAGGCGTGACGTACTCGTGACTGAAGCGCAGGTCCACACGGGTGAAGCCGCTGTCGCCGGGTTTGACCGCCTCCACTCCCACCTTGCCGTCCGCCGCCACCATGTGGCGGGCAAAAATCTTCTCCGCCAGCGTCATCGGACGGTGTTGGGTTTTGATCGGCGGCAAAAACACTTTGCCCTGCATGCGCGCGACATTGAAGGGGAACAGCCCACCGTACTCGATCACCTGCCGCGTGATCTCGTCCTCACCTTGCGTAAACTCGGAAAGAGGAATCTCCTCTCCCGCGCGAATGCGGTCGATCAGAGAAAAGTTGGTCGAGGTCAGCACGCCCAGGTTCTGGCAGTTCTGCTTGTAGATGCGTTCGATGTTCTCGGCGATCACCACCTTGATCCCCGCACACATCTCGGCGTAAGGAGATTGCTCGCGGCTCGAACCCTTGCCCCTCCGCTTGCCGCTCACCGCCGCCACGAACCCGCCGCGCTTCACATCGCCGCGTTTGATCGGAGTTTCGTTGCCGCATTTCAATCCAGCGTAGGGAATCTCCCCCAAAGTGTGATCAAAATAGAAACAAAGATGCGCCGGCGTAATCTCGTCGGTCGAGATGTCATCGCGCAACTTGGGATTATTGGCAGGATTCCTGGTATCCCAGGGCAGGTCTTCGCCCGCCAGTTGCCGCCGGATCAGTTCCGGGTCCTCGGTCAGGAACAGAATCCGCCCCTGCAAACGCACCTGTGCCGGGCGTTTCTCGATTTTGCGCTCCAATAGTGAATTGATCACGAGTTGATCCTGTAAAATCAAAACCCCACCCCGTTATTGTACTGCCCAACTGAGAGCCGAACACCGGGAACTGAGACCTGCTCAATCAGCGCAACCCGGCCTTATGGTTGTACTTCTCCCCTGCCGGGATGGCCACCGTCAATTGGTTGTGCTTGGGCGGCAGCGGGCAGGTCGCGTAGGGCGTCACCGCGCACGGCGGATTGTAGGCCTCGTTAAAGTCCAGCACCACCCTACCGTTGACCACCGGATCCGTCTGCAAGAACCGTCCCGGAGGATAGGTTTCCGTCTTGCTCGTAAGGTCCTTGAAAATGAAAAACAGCCCCTCTTTCGGATCGCCTCCCAGCGCCGACAAGCTCACGTCTTGGCCATTGATCTTGAACCTTGCCTCACCCGCCACCGGCGTCGGGGTCACATCTCCCAGCACGTTGGGTACGTCCACCATCTTCTTTCCGTCGGACGGCTCCCACGTCGCCGTCACCCGATACGCGGTATTGAGTGGATAGAAAATCGGTCCGCCATAATTGCGCACCGCCGGGCTTGCCAGGTCCTTCACCCGAATCCCGATGCGCTCCCCCCGCACAATCACGCGCATCTGCAACGTCCCCAGCTCAATCACCGTCGCCTTCCCCGAAATGTCCGGCTGTAGCTTGGCGGTCGTCACTGGCTTGCCCTCGATTTTCGCGTCGCTTCCGGGCACAAACTTTACCGTCACTTCGTTACCCTGCAAATCAAACTCGCCCGCATGCGACGGAGCCGAATGTTCAGGAAGCACAATCAAATTCTTGGCATCGGTTCCAAAGCTGTTGGCCCCAGGCTTCAACCAGAACAGTCCTGCCAACGACAGCCAGTTCTCCTTGACGTCCTCCACCAGGTCCGCTTTCCATTTCTCGAAGGACTGCTGGTAAGCCGCATCCACGGCGGGGTTGGCCGCCTGCGCGAAGCAAGCCGCGCTCCACGCGACCATTATCGTTATTAACGCGAAGGACCGCACTCGCTGCATAAGATGACCCCCGCTGACCTAGAGCCTAAAGCCCAGAGCCTTGAGCCTAGCTTCTGTATGCCCGCGGATCAGGCAATTCCTCCAACCCGCGCCCGCTGAAGATGGCCCCGAACTCGGCCAGCATGGCCGGGTGCACGAGTCCATTGGACGCCAGCGTCTCCCGGCTATTGATCTGAAACGGCCCGCCGCGAAAATCACTCACCTGTCCCCCCGCTTCCTCCACCAGCAATACTCCGGCTGCCGTATCCCACGGGTTCAGATTGAACTCCCAAAATGCGTCGAACCTTCCGCAAGCCACGCAGCACAAGTCCAGCGCGGCCGAACCCGCCCGCCGTACGCCATGCGTCCGCAGCGTGATCTGATGATAAAAAAAGATGTTGGGATTCTTGTGCCGCTTGTGGCTGGGAAAACCGGTGGCCGCCAGGCACTCCGCCAGGTTTGCAGTCTTCGAGACCTCAATCCGCTGCTGGTTCAGGTAAGCTCCGCTGCCCTGCTCGGCGGCGAACAATTCGTCCCGCGTGGGATCGTAAACCACCCCAGCGACGCTCCGGCCCTTGTATTCCAGCGCCAGCGAAATGCAAAAGACCGGAAACCCGTGGGCGAAGTTTGTCGTTCCATCCAGCGGGTCCACGTACCAGCGATAATCGCTGCCCTGGTCGTGCAGCCCGCCTTCTTCACCCAGGATGTCGTGCGACGGCCAGTGCCTGCGAATCCGCTCCAGGATCAGCGCCTCCGACTTGCGATCCGCTACCGTGACCAGGTCTACTTCGCCCTTGTACTCGACTTTCACCCGCTGGTGAAAATACTCCATCACCAGTGCTCCCGCTTCGCGGGCAATCTCCGTCATTGTGGGCAGGAACTCGGTGGATTGATCGGACATGGTAGCTGGTGGCTGGCAGCTGGCAGACTGGGAACAAGCCACCAGCCTCCAGCTACACGCTACTTCTTGTCTTCCGCAATGTACATGATCTCGTGCTTGAAGATGAAAAGGTTAGGCTGGCCCTCACGCGTCACCCGCACCATGTTCTTGTCGTAGTACTCAATCCAGCCCCGCACGATTTCCCCGTGGGCCAGCTTGATGCTCACGGGCTTCTGCTTCTCCCCCAGGGCCTTCAAATAGGCTGCCTCCTCCGAAGTTTCCTCCGGAGGAACTGACTTTGCCTTGCGCTGCGAACCGGGTACTCCCTGACCGTGAAAAGGCATGACGGCATTTTACACGCAGCCTGCAGAGCGGTCTTTCACAGCCCCCGCTGCGGTGCGTGTTGTGCTCCTGCGGCCCTGGTTGCAATCCCTCAGCGGCAGTCCCCGAGAATTCCCCGCTCCACCTCCACAAAACAGCGATACAATCGCCCTACTTAACCTGTGGAGGTCTACCGTGAGGCCTACGCTCCCCTGTCTTCTTCTCCTGTCATTGACTGTCCTCGTGCCGGCGAACGCCCAGCAAAAGCAACCCTCCTGGTCGCCGCCTCCGCGCCCTGCTGAATCTGCTTTCGGCGGCTCGCATTTCCCCACTCCCGCAAAAGAGCCGCCGGCCGCGAAAGTCGACACTTTGCAATTGCAGCGCGATGCCAGACAATTGCTGGAGCTCTCTCAGTCGCTGCAGCCGGACATCGACTCTGTCAATCGGGGGCTACTCCCCAAGGACACTCTGGAGAAGCTCAAGCGCATCGAGAAGCTTTCCAAGCGCCTGCGCAGCGAACTGGCACCGTAGACGGCGGGACCTGCATCGAGGCTTTCGGCCGCCCACACTGTCTCAGCAGTACGTGCCCCGGGGCGAGTATCCCCGCTCAGAAGCTCACTTGCAGCCCAAACTCCAACTGCCGGGGAGAGCCTAGACCGAAAACGCCGGTTCCCAGCCCGGTTCGCGTGTTACCCGCGGCACGCTGGGCCCCTGTCGTGCCATTGGCTGAACCGATGCTGCCGTCGAGGATCCCGCTCAAGTGGCTGGCTGGGCTGTCAAAGTTCGCCAGGTTGTAGACGTTAAAGAACGCCACCATGGGCTCGATGGTCACGCTCTCGCGAACCTTGTACAGCCAACTGAGCTTCAGGTCCATGGTACGCAACCACGCCAGGCCGACTTGCCCGGGAGGAGCATCCGGAATTGGCTGTTGCACCCCGCCTAAGGCGCTCATTTGTGATCCGGTGACCACCCCAGCGTTGACCAGGGCCACGCCTGCGGGGGTCAACTGGCCAGCGTAGATGCGGTTATAAGCGTCAATCAGTTTGTTGATGCTGCCTCCCGACGAGTAGCCACCGCCGCCACCCAGCTTGGTGCCGGGGACTAGGTCTCCCACGCCCCCGTTGGAAACTGCCGTCCCATCCCCGGTCCCGTCGCCGGTCACGTCGGTGATGAAAATTCCTCCGGGCAACCCGCTGGCGGGCAGGCGCAGGTCGATCGGCAGAGGGCTGTAGAAGTGCCCGATGAGGCTTAGCCGGAACGATGCAGGAAGGTCGGCCGTGCCTCCAAACGAGATCTGGTTCCTGCGATCCAGGCCGTTGGGCCCCATAAAGCGCGTGGGGAAATTGTTGTCTTCCGCAAAGTTGATAAAGTCGGTGTCCTGGGCCGTCGCGACATACTTCGACAGCGCATAGGAGACCTGAAAATTCATGCTCCTGATGCCGCGCATGGGGCGGTTCACATTTTGTCGGACTGAGATCTGCAGCCCGTTATAAACCGAGCGCCCGATGGGAAATAGCATTTGATTGGTGCCCAGGTTCTTGTTTTTCCCAGGGAAGGCCGCCGCCGGAAGTCCTTGCGAGGAACACGGGAATCCGCCGCAGAAGGAATTCCCCGAATCCATGCCAAACTGCGCGAAGTCGGCCATGCTGCCGGCCAAGGGATCAGGATCGCCGTTGATGTCGAAGAAGTTGAAGTTGCCCAGGTAGCAGTTGACCGCAGCTTGTGAGCTACCACCGACGGTGACTGCCACTGGACACACGCCTGCGGTGCCCTGATTGTTGGCGATGGTGGCGTTGATCGCAGCCAGCGCGGCACTGGTATCGAGGTATCGGGCGTCTCCCACATGGTTCACGTCCACGGTCAACTGGGCGTGTGTGGCGACGTTGCGCACGTAATCCACCGTGAGCACCGTGCCGTGCCGGAACTCATGTTGCATCCCGATATTCATCTGCACGGAGCGGGCAGTCTTGTAATCGGGCGCGAACAGGTTGGTGCCCGTGGCATTGATTCCGGATGTGAGTGTGTTGCCGATGAATACGCTGTTAACCGCCGGCCCGGCAGCGATGGTGGCTGCCTGGTACTGGGCCTGCAGTGCGGCGATATCGTTTTCCACTGTCCCAATCGGCTGATTACAGAATTGCGGATCCACCGGTGTTCCGTCTGGCAAGGTAAAGGAAACGGGGTTGCCATTGGAACACGCCGCTTGTTGCGCCAGGAACAGGCCCTGCTGCAACCGGGGCGGGCGGTTGAACAGGTTGTTGTTCCAGATCGAGTTCTCGTAATAAAGTCCGATTCCCCCGCGGATTACGGTCTTGCCCCCGCCCCACGGGGCCCAGGCGATACCGAGCTGTGGAGCAAAGTTGGTGTTGGGCTGGTGCACTCGGTTCCCCAATCCCGGTCCAAACAGGTCCAAGATATTCCCGGTGCAAGGGGTACCGCCCGCAGCCAGGTCCGCGGCCAGGGCCGGATCCAGTTGCGAGCAAGGAATGGGCCCGATATCGCTGTCGGTCCGGCCGGTGTCCCGCACGTAACGCACGCCAACATTCAATGTCAGGGTGGGACGAACCTTCCAGCTATCCCCCACGTACCAGGAGATGCGATTGTCCGGACCAAGGCCACCGCCCGGCAACCCGAAGCCCGGCTTTTCAGAGGAGAAGCCCTGGCCATTCCCCAGGATCACCTGTTGCGCCGGATAATTCAGGGGGTTGGATGGGTCACCGGTGGCTAGCGCCGGGTCCGATATGGAAGAGACTGCCGGAGCCAGTCCCAGGAATTCCGCCGAGCCACCACCCAGCAGACGGTTATAGCCAAAGCCGTAGCGAAAGATGTGAGCATGGTAGGTTCGGCTGCCGTCGTACTTGAATTGCTTGTCGGTCTGGAATGTGCTCTGCGGCGCAAGAAAGTTCGGCCCCGAACAGAAATCGTCCTCTCCCGCTGTCAGGCAGGTGGGATCGTTGCCGATCGCCAGTTCCAGCAACGGCGCAGGATTGAAAATGGTCGTCCCGGCCACCGCGTCGGTGATCCCGTTCCGGAACTTGGTGTAGCCGACGCGGATGCTGTGGGTGTAACTCCCGGTATTGAAATCCACCCCGAAGGCGTGCACCGGCGTGTGGTTGTTGTTCGCGAAAGGCTGGAAGGTATTGGGAATAAATCCCGAAACGTTCCGATTCTGCTCGAAAGAGAAGCGGTAAAACATTCGCGCCGAGCCATGGAACTGGTAATCGAGACGGCCAATCATCTGGGTCTCGCGAAAAGGAGAATTGAAATTGCCCGACAGCGACGCAAACTGATTCCCCGAAAGCACTGGGGCTTGTAAGTCCTGCTTGGTGCGCTCGCCATCCAGGAAGAAGAAGAGCCTGTCCTTGATCACCGGCCCGCCTACCCGCCCGCCAAACTGGTTCCGTTGGAACGGGCTGTCGGTTCCTCCCGGAAGAGCCGCCGCGACCCTGCTGTCGCGAAAATAGTAGAATGCCTCGCCGTGCCAGTCATTGGTCCCAGACCGCGTGACCACGTTGACCGAACCTGAAGAAGTCAGCTCGGTTGACAGATCCAGCGATGACTGCCCAATCTGAAACTCCTGGATTGCCCCCTCGGGAATATTCTGCGTAGTCGTGCCGACGGTTTCATCGCTGATATCAATGCCGTCTACCTCGATGCGGGCGGTCCGGCCGAAACGCCCGCCGAACGAGACCGAGGAGAAACCGTTCTTGGTGGGATCGAAGTTGCCCCCATCCTGGATCTGTACTCCCGGCTCAAGCTGTGCCAGTTCCAGAAAATTGCGCCCGTTAATCGGCAAAGTGTCAATCTGGCTGGCTGTCAGTACGCCCTGCACCGTCGCCTGCTCCGTGTTGACCGCCAACTGCGTGCCTTGCACTTCCACGACCTGGGTCGCCTGGCCGATTTCCAGCCGCACACTTCCCGAAGTCGTTACTCCGACTTGTACGGTCAGCGGAAGCTCCGCCGTTTTGAACCCCTTCGCCTCCACCCGCACCACATAACTCCCCGGAATCAGCGCCCCCGAAATGTAGGTGCCGGCAGAAGTGGTCGCCGTGGTGACCACCTGGCCTGTGCTGGGGTTGGTGATGGTGACCTTGGCCCCGCTCACCGCCGCGTTGCTCGGGTCCAGCACCGTGCCTTGAATGCTTCCAGTTGAGATCGTGGTTTGAGCCAATCCGGCGGAAACTAATCCCACCGCCAGCATGCAGGCCACGACCGCAGCCCGGCGCACACCCTTCGCGACCTTCCGGGAACCGTGAGCAGACGACATCTTCCACCTACCTTTCAGGGTCACTTCTGTGATGCTGCGAGGTGCACAAGCCGCCACGGAGGGATGAGTCTTCAAGCCCGGTGCCTGAATGCAGAGGCCCACCTTGAAGGCCCCTGTAACTGGTTATCCGTGATGGTCCTGACATTCTAGCCTTTCCTGTCAACCCTGCCAGGCGCCGCGACGGGTCCCCAGCTAATTACGCCCCTTCCGCCGTTCGTGTCCGGGTCTTCTGCGCCTGGCAGGCAACGCTCAAAGCTGAATTTGCGGATTAAAGACTGTAACAGTGCTAGGTTGTTCTGTCAGTGCGACTTCGATGTGTAATACCCCGTGCGGTAGCGCGCCTTGAACTCGGAATCAGCAGGCAGGCCGCTGACCCCCACCTGGATGCGGCGGAAGTCCGAATCGGACAACCTTTGAGACGGGTAGTAAGCCAGCAGGTATTGCGTGCGCAGTTCGTCGCTGATTTTCCGGAAGGCTTCGTCGAGTTGT
The DNA here is from genome assembly GCA_020073165.1 of Terriglobia bacterium. Classification (GTDB taxonomy): domain Bacteria; phylum Acidobacteriota; class Terriglobia; order Terriglobales; family Acidobacteriaceae; genus JAIQET01. The sequence goes on from JAIQFP010000013.1 coordinate 25,810, forward strand.
GGCACCGAGGTTGCATAAAAGTACTTGCCCCCGGTGTCCTCGGACAGCTGAATCAGGGCATGTTCCCCGCCCGTGTCGCGCCCGGCGCTGGCCTCGATCGGCACCACAATGATGCTGTACAGGATGGCTTCCGCTTGCTGCGCCTCCCGCACCGCCTCCTTGTAGTCCACTTTGCTCACCGTGTCCCCGCCATCGGTGATGACCACCATCACCCGCCGTCCCTGCCGGGGCTCCAGCGCCTGCGCCCCCAGGAACAGCGCGTCATACAAAGCCGTCGCCGATCCCCCTCGCACCCGATCGATGGCGTGATCCACCGCCTTCAGGTCGGAGGTAAACGGCGAGACCTCGTCCACGATCTCACTGAACTCGTACAGCGATAACGCGTCCACGGGCCGCAGGATGGCATGCACGAACCGCCGTGCCGAAGCCAACTCCAAAGGCAGATCTTTGCGCGTACTCAGGCTGGTATCGATCGCCAGCACGATCGACAACGGCAGGGCTGATTCCCGGTCGAACACCGCAATCTTCTGCTCCCTGCCGTCTTCCCGAAGTTGGAAATTCTCTTTTTGAAGGTTGGCAACCGGCGAGCCGTGGGAGTCGGTGACGGTCACAAACACGTTTACCAGCTTCACATCCACGGTAATCGTGGTTTCGGGCTGCTGCCCGGAGGATTGAGCCTGCGCCATGGCAGCCGCCAACATTAGAAGAAAGATGAGACGTCTCATCGGTAGGCTGGTCACTTAGATGCGCGCCCTCCCGCAGGGCTGCCTTCGGCCCGCCCGATCTCCGCTGGAAAAGGCTCGCCGTCCGCCCACACCGCTCCATCCTCAAAGTACTCCTTCTTCCAGATGGGCACGGTGCGCTTCAGGGCATCAATCAGCCAGCGACAGGCCTCGAACGCCGCCGCTCGATGCGCCGACGCCACCGCGATCAGCACGCTGGTCTCCCCGATCTCCAGCCGCCCCAGGCGATGTACCAGGGCCACATCCCGCACCTGGAACTGCGTCAGGGCCTGCTCCGCGAGCGCTTCCATCTGCTTCAGCGCCATCTCTTCGTAGGCTTCATAGTCCAGGTACAGCGTGCGCCGGCCCCGCGTGTTGTCCCGCGCCACTCCCTCAAACACCACGGCCGCCCCGTCCGACGACTGCTTGATCCCCCGCAGCACCGCCTCAGTGTCGATCGTCGCCCGCACGATTGCGGCGTGCAGAGCTCCGCCGCTCACCGGAGGCAGTAGCCCAATCTCATCTCCCGCCTTCAGCTTGCACTCCGGCCCGGCATACTCCCGGTTCACCGACATGGCAATCGACCCCACCATCTCCTTCAGCCGCGGGATTCGCCCTTCATAGTGGTTGATTACATCACCCAGCGTGGCGTTGTCCGGCAGCGTGAGCGAATCGCTCCCTCGCCCCGCGAGTTCCTTCAGCATGCCGAAAAATAGGACGTGTACCTGCATGCGTCATCAGTGTATCGCGCCTGTCGCGCTCGCAGAAGACCGCGACCCGAGACCTGTAACCCGACACCTGATATACAATCTGCCCGATGCTTACTTCCGACCCACTGGTCATCGAACGCTACGTAGGCGCAGCCGAGGGACAGGGCGTCCTTCTCTTGAAGGGCCCTCTGACCATGGAGAACCTGCCGCTGTTTGACAACGCCCTCCGCGTCGAGCATTCGCCCACGATGATTCTGGATCTGACTCACGTCCCTTACATCGACTCCGCGGGGTTGGGTTCCCTGGTGACCGCCTACGTCTCGGGCCAGAAGGCCGGACGCCGCGTCGCTCTCGCGGGCGTCAACAAGCGCGTCCTCAAGGTATTCGAGATCACCAAGGTCGAGCCCTTGTTCCTCATCTTCCCCACCCTGGGCGATGCCCTGGAAGCCTTCACCAGCGCCGGCCAGGCCTAGCTTCTCCCGGGCTTTAGTTTCCCCGCGTGTTTGCCGCAAGAAAATGCCAGCTCTCAAAGGAAAGCTGGCAACTGGGAACTGACAACCTTTTCTACAACACCGGCTGCTCGGTCAGGAATTTCTCGCGCTCTTCCGCGTACTGCTTTTCTTCCCCCGGAGAGGAGGGCAGCGCCAGTTCCAGCACCTCGGCGATGGTCTTTACGTAGTGGATGCTGAGGTTTTCGCGCTGCTCGGGGGTCAGGTCTTCCTCCACGTTGGTCTTGTTGTCTGCGGGAAGGATGACGTCATGCACGCCCGCGCGTTTGGCGGCCAGCACTTTTTCTTTCACTCCGCCGATGGGCAGCACATTGCCGCTGAGTGTGATCTCGCCCGTCATGGCGGTCAGCGGACGCACCGCACGGTTGGTCAGCAGCGAAACCAGCGCCGTCGCCATGGTCACGCCGGCTGACGGGCCATCTTTGGGAATGGCGCCCGCGGGCACGTGGATGTGAATGTCATGCTCGGCGAAGAAATTTTCCTGGATGCCAAGTTGCGCCGCGTTGGAGCGCACCCAGGTCAGGGCCGCCTGCATGGATTCCTGCATCACCTGGCCGATCTGCCCGGTCATGGTGAAACCGCCCTTGCCCTTCATGGTGTTGGCTTCGACAAAAAGAATGTCGCCGCCCGACGGCGTCCAGGCCAGCCCCACTACCACGCCGGCGCGCTTGGTACGCTCGGCAATTTCGCCTTCGCTGCGGATCTTGATCCCGCCCAGGAACTCCTGGATGATTTCCTTGGTCACCACCAGCTTCTCGGTCTTGCCCTCCGCCAGCCGGCGCGCCTGCTTGCGGCAAATCGTACCAATGTTGCGCTCCAGGTTGCGAACCCCGGCCTCGCGCGTGTAATGGCGGATGACGTTGCTGATCGACTCCTCGGGGAATTCGATCTGCTCTGCCGTGATCCCGTTCTCCTCAATCTGGCGCGGAACCAGGTACTGGAACGCGATGTGGATTTTCTCTTCCTCGGTGTAGCCCTGGAGTTCGATGATCTCCATGCGGTCGCGCAGCGGCTCCGAGATAGTGTCCAGAATGTTGGCCGTGGTAATGAACAGCACCTTCGACAAATCGAACGGAACGTCGAGATAGTTATCGCGGAAGCTGAAGTTCTGCTCGGGATCGAGGGCTTCCAGCAGCGCCGAACCGGGATCTCCCCGGAAATCGCGCCCCACTTTGTCGATTTCATCGAGCATGAACACCGGGTCTTTGGTCTCGGCGCGGCGAATGCCCTGGATGATCTGTCCGGGCAACGCGCCGATGTACGTGCGCCGGTGGCCGCGAATTTCCGCCTCGTCGTGCACGCCGCCGAGCGAGATGCGCACGAACTTGCGCCCCAGCGCCCGTGCGATCGACTTGCCCAGCGAGGTCTTGCCCACGCCCGGAGGACCCACGAAACACAGGATGGGGCCTTTCATCGTCGGCTTGAGGCGGCGGACGGAAAGATAGTCGAGAATGCGATCTTTCACCTTCTTGAGGTCGTAGTGATCGGTGTCGAGCACTTCCTTGGCCTTGACGATGTCCACGTCGCCGCCGGAAGTCTTCGCCCACGGCAGTATTGCCAACCACTCGATGTAATTGCGCGTGACGGAATAGTCGGCAGCCATCGGTGACATGCGGGAGAGGCGGCCCAGTTCTTTCAGAGCTTCCTTCTTCACCTCATCGGGCATTCCGGCCCCTTCGATCTTCTGGCGCAGCTCTTCGGTATCGCGCTGGCCCTCGTCCTGCTCACCCAGTTCTTTCTGGATGGCCTTCATCTGCTCGCGCAGGTAGTACTCGCGCTGCGTCTGCTGCACCCGGTCCTGTACTTCCGACTGGATCTTGTTGCGCAGTTGCTGGACTTCCAGCTCCTTCGCCAGATGCTGGTTGATCTTCTCCAGGCGCACGCGGACATCGGTCGTCTCCAGCGTGTCCTGCTTGTCAGCGGTGGATAATGACGGCAGCGAAGAAGCGATGAAGTCCACCAGGCGGCCGGGTTCCTCGATGTTCATGGCCACGGTGGAGAGTTCGTCCGACAAGGTCGGTGAACCGGCAACAATCTGCTGGAACAAGGTCAGAACGTTTCGGGACAAGGCTTCGACTTCAGAACTCTTGGGCGGAATCGCCTCCGGCACCGAATCCACACGCGCTCGCATGAAAGGCGCAAGCTGGGTAAACTCCGTGAGCCGCACCCGTTCCAGACCCTCGGCAAAGACGAAGAGGCTCTGGTTGGGCATTTTGACGACTTTGTGCACCACCGCCAGAGTGCCTACGGTATAGAGATCGGTGGGTTGGGGTGCGTCCACGCGGGCTTCCCGCTGGGCCACCACCACGATGGTCTTGTCCTCGCCGAGCGAGTTGATCAACTGCACGGAACTTTCCCGGCCTACGGTCAAGGGCAGCACCGCATGAGGGAACAGCACGGTATCCCGCACGGGCAGGATTGGCAGGGAGCGCTCTTGCTCCTGCTCTTTGCCTTTCACGGTGCGCTCAGCGCGCGGTTTCTCTGCCATATTGCTCCTTGAGTGGGTTACGCTCAAGTTTGGATGACGCTGCAGGCCGGAAAGATGCAGACCTGGCGGCGATTACCCTAAGGCTGTTGGATTCTAAACCTTGTCAGCAACCTTGTACCATTCCAAAAGTGCTGGGAGGTGTTGTGTCGAATGTACCCCGGCCAAGGCCGGCGATGCGGCTTAAGGTTCGCGGCAGCGACCCTCCAAAAAAGATGGGGCCTTCCGCACTCTAAGCTGGAGGGCCCTCGGCCGCCGATGTCCGCTGGAAAGATGTCACGTAGCCAACAACTTAGCTGTCTGCCAGCCCCTGTTAGAACTGGTGTCTCGCCGTATCTCCGCGGAAAATCAGGGCTTGCAGCACGCGCTCGTTCTTATCGTTATAGATGTAGATTTTCTCGGTCTGCGCGGCCTTCGCCGGGAGCTTTACCAACTGGCATTTCACACTGACTTCCTTGGCGGCTTTCCCACCCAGCTGCTTGAAGACCATGATGTGGGTGTCGCCCTGCATGGTGTGCAGCACCTGGTAGTCGCCGCTGGGCAGAAGCGTGTCACCAACCCACATGGGGTGGTCGAAGGTGATCTGCCGGGTATCGGCGACGCCGAATTGATTCTGACCGGCGCTGGCCAGTACGCTCAACCCGAGTACGCACACCGCCACAACCAGCATTATTTTCACGAAGCGCATAAATCCTCCCTTTCCTTGCGGGTCCCCTGCGGGGACGCTAAGAAAAGGCTACCGCGGGTGAAAAAAGTCCGCCGTGTGCTGCGGCACGGCGTGATGTGATACCTGAACCCAAGACATGTGCCGTGCGCCACGGGTGACCGGTTCAGGCTGCCGGGTAGATCCCCAGCACCTTCACCATTTCCGCCACTTCTCCCAGGTGCCCTAACGCCTGGCGCGCGGGTCTATCATCCCCGCGCAGGAAGTCTGCGTAGAAGACATATTCCCAGGGGCGGCCACGCATGGGGCGCGATTCGATCTTGCTCAGGCTGATAGCGCGCAGGGCGAAGGCGCTGAGCGCTTTGAACAACGCCCCAGGGACGTTCTTCAAGCCGAATGCGATCGAGGTCTTGTTAGCGCCGGGAACAATGCGCTTCACCTTTCGGATCAGGAAGAACCGTGTGAAATTTCGCTTGTCGTCTTCAATGCCCGCAACCAGAATACGGCCTCCGTAAACCTGGGCTGCCTGCCGTCCGGCTATGCCCGCCGCGTCGCGCAGTCCGCCTTCGATGACATGCTTTACGCTGCCTGCCGTGTCGTAGAACGGTATAGGCTCGATCTTCGGATTGCGCCGGAAGAAGTCGCGACACTGCTCCAGCGCGACCGGGTGCGAGTAAGCGCGGCGGAGATCGGCTTTCCTCACTCCCGGCGCGGCAATCAGGTTGTGGACGATGCGCAGGCGGAACTCTCTTTGGATGAAAACTTTGCGTGCCAGTAGCAGATCGAAGTGCTCGGTCACTGAGCCGGCCAGAGAATTTTCAATGGGAATGACTGCGGCCGTCACCGAGCCCCGCTCCAGGCGGTCAAAGACTTCGACCGATCGGGCACAGGGCACAATCGTGCATCCCGGCGCCAAGCGCCGGGCCGCCTCCTGGCTAAACGAGCCTGCTTCTCCCTGGATGGCGACTTTCATCCCAGCAACCTAGCTGGCCCCCTTTTGCGAAAGCAAGTCCTTCTGCAGGATAAACGCGTCCACCCCATTGGAATAGTAACGAGGTACTGTCTTCATCAGCAGATACCGGTGCCGCTTGTAGAAAGACAGTGCTGTCTTGTTGTCCACCGCAGTCTCCAGGAACACGCTGTGGCAGTTGGCACCGCGCAGCCGATCTTCGGCGGCGGTCAGCAGCTTGGAACCCACTCCGTAGCGGCGCACTGCGGGGAGCACGTCAATGGTAATGATGTGCCCAACCCCGCCGCGGCCGGCCTCGGCCACAATAAAGCCCACCGTCTCCGGTGCCAGTTCCGGTGCGGCCTTCTCGACGACCAGCGTGAAGGCCCCCCGGCGGTGCATGTAGAACTTTAGTTCCAGCCGGGTATAGGAAATCCCCGGAGGGAAGCATCTCTGGTCGATGCTCCACAGTGTCTCGAAGTCTTCGCGCCGGAAGTCTCGCAGGGCAAATGCCACACCGGCATTGTAGCCGGAGAGTCTCAGGGGTTCAGAAGTGCTGCATTGTCCTGCCCGGGTTCAGGGACCTGTGCAAAAATCAACGACGAAAGGGTTGCTGGTTTGCACCCCAAGTCGTAGGATGCGCATCAGAGAATAGCGTGGGGCTTCCGATCCTCATTGACGCGCTGACGGCGGCGGCACTGTTCGCCCTTTGGTATTTCTGCATGACCCGCTACAACCGCCGCAAAGGTGCCCTGGCCTTACGGTGGGTGGAAGCTGCGTGCTCGGGTAAGGGCCGGGTTGTGGAAACGCAATGGCGGGGAACCTGTCGCTTGCAGGCCCAACTGGGCTTTGCGGCACACTGGTTCGAGAACGCCCGCGTCACGGTTCGCCTGCTTCCTCGTCCCATTCCACTGCAGTGGTTGTTGAGTCTATGGCGCAAGCAAGAGGAAACCTTGACCTTTGAGGCCGACCTGGATTGCGCGCCCACCTTCCAGTTGCAGATTTTCCGCCACCGCTGGCTCACTCACAGACATGGCCGCCTGGCCTCGGGATCGAAAACCTGGTCCATCTCACGGCCTGGCCCGGTTGTCCTGACCACCCGCACGCAGTGGACGCAGGAACTCACCCCCGTAGTCAACACCCTGATGACCTCCCGCGGTCACAGCCTGATTACAGTGCGTTTCCGCCCGGAGTCTCCACACCTCGCTGCGACTGTCGCCCTGGAATCGCTCTCCGACAAAGAGGCTGCGGCCGGTTTCCTGACCGTCGTCCGCGAACTGGCCACTGGAGCCTCGACCTCGCGGCAGTAGGTCATCACCTCACAAATCTGAGGTTTGCCTCCGACTGTCTGCCAGGGTGTCTGGGTTCCGGGGCTTGCGAGGATGGTTGGAAACCAGCACAATAACGTCCCACGACACAGTGGTTATTCCATCAACTGAGGGTTCGCCCATGAAACTTCGTGCGCTCAGCTTCGCCGTTTTCTTGCTTCTCTCCATCACCGCCGTCGCCGCGGACTCAGATCGCAAACACATTGTTTTGCCACGGGCTCCCCAAGCGAGTGCTCTTCCGTTCAGCGAAGGCGTTCTGGTGGGAAACACCCTCTATGTTGCGGGACACATTGGCATCGACCCCAAGACCGGCAAGCCAGGTGCCAGCGCCGAAGACGAGGCAAAACTGGTCATGGAAGGAATCAAGCAGACCGTCGAGGCCGCCGGCCTGAGTATGGACGATCTGGTGTCGGTTCAGGTGTTCTGCTCCGACGTCGCCAACTACGACGCGTTCAACGCGGTATACCGCACTTACTTCCACGGTGAGTATCCGGCCCGCGCTTTTCTGGGCTCGGGCAAGCTGCTGTTCGGCGCCAGATACGAGGTCATGGGAATCGCGGTGAAGCCACAGAAGTAGCTGGGGCAATAGGCACAAAATCATGACTAGCGCCTCATGAACAAAGGCGCCCAAGGGTAAGCAGGGCGCGATCGTACGCCTCGGACCAGGCGTGCCCGCAGTGAATGCGGATGTAGTTCTTGTATCGCCCGGTAGCGGAAAAAAATGTTCCCGGGGCTCTCCTGAGTGCGATGATCAATCGAATCATGACTTTATCTGTGAATGCCCAGTCTGACCTGCCAATCGGCGCTCCCGTCGATCCTTCCCCGCCCAGGCGTCCCCAACGCGTAACCCACGTTGGCCGTACCGTGACCCTGGCTCCGCTTGACCCCGCCGCCCATGCCGACGCCCTCTACGAGGGCACGCAAGGAAAAGAGAACGAACACCTGTGGCGCTACCTGTGGAACGGCCCGTTCCCCGATCGCGGCCCGTTTGATCTCCAGATGAAGCAGAACGCCACGTCGGAGGACCCGCTGTTTCTTGCCATTCTCGACAATGCTTCGGGGCGTGCGGTGGGCTACGCGGCCTACCTGCGCATCGAGCCCGCGCATCGTGTCATCGAGGTGGGGCACATTTTGTACACGCCACGCCTGCAGCGGACCGTGGGGGCGACCGAGGCTATGTACCTGATGGCGCGGTATGTCTTTGAAGAACTCGGGTATCGCCGTTACGAGTGGAAATGCAATGCGCTGAACGCGCCTTCGCGCAGCGCGGCTCTGCGTCTCGGTTTTACCTTCGAGGGCGTTTTCCGGCAGCACATGATCATCAAGGGTCGCAATCGCGATACTGCCTGGTTCTCGATGCTGGATTCGGAATGGCCCGCGTGCAAAGCAGCTTTTGAACGCTGGCTGGATCCTTCGAACTTCGACGTTCATGGGCAGCAGAAGCGGTCGCTGAGCGCGCTCCGCCAGTGAGTCGGGTCACAATCGGATCGGGAGGAGACTGCTTCAGGACCCGGTCTTCTTGCCCGCCGAAACTGCGAAGCGCTGGGACTCGCCGGACATCGAGTTCGCGTCGGCGCCTCTGCCCGCTACACTGCTGACCACGTACAGCGGTCGCGACTTGATCTCCTCGTAGATTCTTCCCACGTATTCGCCTATGATCCCCAGGAACAGCAGGTTGATGCCGGAGAGAAAACTTATGCTCACCATCAGGCCCGTCCACCCAGGCACGGTCTGACGCAGCATGAATTTTGCGTAAACGGAATAGACAGCAACCAACAGTGCCAACAGGATGGCAGCCGCACCCACCATGGTGGCAGCCCGCAGCGGCACCACAGAGAATGCGAAGATTCCGTCAGCCGCCCCTTTGAACCGCTTCCACACGTTGTACTTGCTTTCACCCGCCAGCCGTTCGGCGCGTTCGATGGGAAGGCCGATCTGGCGGAACCCCACCCAGCTGCGCAATCCCCGCACGTAGCGGTGGTGCTCTTTCATCTGCCGCACTTCCTCGACCACGCGGCGCGACATCAACCCGAAGTCTCCGGAATCGAGCGGGAGTTGAAAATCAGACAAGGCCGCCATAAGCCGGTAGAAGAACCAGAAACACGCGCGCAGCCAAAGCGGCTCCTTGCGCTTCACTCGTTGCACAAACACCACGTCATAGCCCTGTTGGAATTTCTCCACCAGCAGAGGGATGGTCTCGGGTGGGTCCTGCAGATCGCCGTCGATGACGACAGTGGCATCGCCGGTCACGTAGTCGAGAGCGGCCGTGAGGGCCGTCTGGTGGCCGAAATTGCGCGACAGGGTCACGGCACAAATGCGCGGGTCCTCTCGCACCGCTTGCGCCAGTAAGACTGGCGTCCGGTCGCTGCTCCCGTCGTCCACGAACACGATTTCGTGCGGCCCGCCTGGCATCTCGTCCAGAACCGTGCGCGTGCGTCGCAGCAACTCCGGCAGCACCTCCTCTTCGTTGTAGATGGGGATGGCGAGCGAAAGTCGAAACGGCCTCATTAGCTCCTAGCCTCCATAGAGTCCCAGCAAGCTCCGAGCGCGAACTGATGGCTGGAACGTATGATAGCAAGGACTGAGCCATTGCCGGATTTGCTTTTCGTCGTTCGCCTAGGCTATCTTGAAAACACTCGTAGCAGAATCCATGGTTCAAATCCGCTCAGTCTTAGGCCTGCCTCAGGCATACGAACTCTACCATTACCTCATTGGAGCGCCGGGACGCAGCCGTGCGCTGGTCAAAGACTACATTCAATCCAAGCCCGGCGACCGCATTCTGGAGATCGGCTGCGGACCCGGGTCCATTGTGCCGTATCTGCCGGAGTCGGAGTACGTGGGATTTGACGCCAGTCCGACGTACATCAAACGCGCGCAGCGACGCTTCCCGAAACTCAAATTCGTATGTCAGCGGGTCAGCCAGTACAGCCTGCCGCAGCAGTCCTACTTTGATGTCGCGCTGGCGCTCGGCATTGTGCACCACCTCGACGATGCCGAGGCCCGCCAACTGTTTCAGATCGCCCACGACGCGCTCAAGCCTGGCGGGAAGCTGGTCACGATGGATGGGGTTTACACGGAGGATCAGTCCTCCGCCGCACGCTTCTTCCTCGATCGCGATCGGGGCACGTTTATTCGTTCTGAGGAACAATACCGCGAGCTCGCTTCCAGCGTGTTTCACACCGTCAAGTCCAGCATTCGCCACGATCTGCTGCGGATTCCCTACACCCAGATCTTCCTGCAATGCATTCGCTAGCCGTGTAGCACTACGGCCGCCAGCGGACTTCAAACTTGCCGACGCGCGCCGAATTGGGGAAGCGCTCCCGCAGCGCCGCCTGGAGATCGCTCGCCATGGGCGGCGAAAACGCCGGCTGGGTCAGGATGGCGGCTACTTTCACCTGGTGTAAATCAAGCGTGGCCAGGATGCGCGCCGTGCGTCCTTCGGGCGGGTCGAAGAAATCGAAGAGCGTGCGTGTAGGATTTTGCTTACCGGAGAGAAAATAGACCTCGGGGCAATCCGGCCCGGCGTAGATGAAGCTGTTTCCGGCGGCATGTTCCTGCACTACCGGGATCAGTTGCTCGTACTGTTTGGCCTCCTCCGGGTCCACACGCAAGCCGCCTGCTCGCGCCAGGTTCAGGCGCTGCGTCTGGGGGTTGGGCTGGTAGTAGTTGCCCATGATGTAAATGAATCCTGGAGCAACCAGGAACACCACGAATGCCAGATAGAAGACGAGGACCGAACCGAGAAGGAATCGCGACGGCCGCTCGGCCGTGGAAAACAATGCGAGCAGCGCCAGTGCTACCAGGGGAGCGACGTAACAAAAATAGATGCCTACAGCGAACGGCAGTTGGATGAGACCGCAGACTGCCGCCACCGACATCAACAGGACAACCTCCTGCTGCCGCGAAATCGAAATCCCGGCGGCCTGCCGGCTGGCGAGAACGAAGACGGCCGCCAGTGCGGCCAGAGGCAGCAACAGAGCCAAGGGAGCCCAAGCCGCAGCAAAGATGCCGGGATGTGCCTTCGCGGTGATGAAGAGCACGACCAGCGTCACGGTAACAGCCAACCGCACACCCCACCAATGGCCACGCCCTCGATAGCCCGCAATCAGCAGCGTTACCAGCACAAGCGTCCCCAGAATCTTGTTGGGTCCGAACCCCGGAGGACGGCGGGCGGCAAAATCGAACCGCCGGACGGGCAAGACAAATACTCCGTTGATGAAGGCAGCCATCGACGCGGAACGGATATACGGAATCAGGAAGGCGGCGACGGGCAATGCCGCTCCCATCAGAAAGGGCACAAGCATGCGGCCAAGAGTGAAGAATCGCTCGCGAGTGCCATCACCGCTTCTCCGCTCACGCCAGATGCATAGGCCGGCCATCGCAGCCCCCGGCACCACGAATTCCACCACCGAAACCATGGATAGATTGTGGCGCACTACCATGAACAGCACGACCACGAAAGCCCCAAGCGCACCGACCGAGAAAAAAGAATAGAAGCTTCGTGTGCCTGGCCCAGGCGCGGGGTGTGCCAGTTCCTGCTCGCGGAAAACCAGGAAAAGCAAGACACCGGCGACGAAATACAGGCCGGAGAGCTTGAACAGAAAGGAGATTCCTCCGCAAAAACCCGCCAGGAACAGCCACCAGGAGCGCTCACATTCCAGATAACGGAGCACGGCAAGTGTGCCAAACGTGGCGAAAAACAGGTTGTACCAGGAGGGCGCGGCTGAACTGTAGTTGGGAATGCTCCACGCGGCGGCCAGTAGCGTCACCGCGCCCGCCACAAGGGGTGACGTAAAGCGTGAGGCAATAGCGTAAACCGCGGGCACCCAGGCCAGGAAGCAAAGGAGCAGCACCACTCGTGGCGCCAGCAGGTTCTCCCCGAACACCAGCATGGCAACGGCATTGAGGCAGCCCAATCCGCCGGTGTAGACATCGTCGAAATCGCGATGCGGCAGTTGGCCCGCGAGCACCCGCATGGCGCTTTGGCCAATCGTGCCTTCGTCGTGTGCGACCCAGCCGCGTTTGAGGAGATCGGCGCTGTAGATTCCGCAAATTGCCCACACCAACAGCAGCACTATCCACCAATGGCGGGGTGGGCGCACGCGGTCTGTGAACTGCTCAGCGGGTGGGGCTGTGACTGTCATGGGAGTTGGAATGGCGTGCGCTCCACTCGAGATCCCGCCCTGGGCTCGAATCGCCTGCAAACGATCTTGTCAGCATGCCCTGCATGCGTTCAGCGAGCTGGCGTGCGACCTCCCGCCCCTCCGGAGTATCGACGACATTGTTTGATTCGCCGGGATCGCTGGCCCAATCATAGAGTTGCCCGCCCAGCTTTTCATGCACAATCAGGTGCCACTGGGGGGTGACCAGCGACTTCATCGAACCAGTGGTAGACGTGGGGATTTGATGGTTGCCCGAGCGGTCCCGCCCGTCTTCATACCGGTTCTGTGCCAGCTCAGAAAGAGTCGCCGGCCACTCCGGCGGCACGCCCCAGGCATCCCAAAGCCCGCTCAAGGAGGGCTCCGGGAAGCCGGATTGCGGCTGCGCGCCCACCAACTCCATCACAGTGCTGGCGATGGACGCATTCGTCACCGGGGTGGCAACGCGCAGCCCGGGAGCGATGTGCCCGGGATACCAGAAGATCAGCGGCACGTGGATCAACTCACGGTAGAGAGCGCGGCCATGGGTGGGCAATCCGTGCTGCCATAGCCCTTCGCCATGATCAGAAGTAATGACGACCAGCGTATTGTTCAGCAACCGGCGCTGTTGCAGCGCCTCCAGGAGTTGACCAAGGTTGTCGTCCACATACCGGATGTCATCGTCGTACAGGTCCATCTCGCTGCTCTGCGGCCAAGCGGGCCGGGGATACGATCTCGGGAGACCATAAGGGCCGTGCGCGTCGAAGTAGTTCAGGAACGCGAAAAACGGACGCTGTGGCGTGTGGTCGATCCAGCGCACGACTTCCTGGTTCACCACCGAAGCGCGTTTACGCACACCCAGGGCGCCCGAGGAGTTCCCCCATCCTTCGGCATCGGGATCGAGCAGCGAGTCGAACCCGAGCCAGCGCAGCACACGCTTCGGTTTGCTTCGGTCGGTGCGCACCAGGTAGATGCGGGAAAACTCCCGGCCGAACAGAGTGCGCACAAACATGTCAGCCGGGGAATGGAAGTAGTCCTCAAAGTGAGCGAAGCCCCGGCTGAAACCCAGATTTCCGGAGAAGAAAAGGCGGTTGGCCGAGAATGCCGCCGTGCGATAGCCCTGGCGTTCCAGTTTCTCACCTAAGGTGGGAAAGCCGCCGAGATCAGGGGAGGATCCAAACGCCGCCATAGGCGGGATCCTTCCCAGACCATGCTCAAATTGGTAGCGGCCCGTTACCAGCGAAACGTGCGAGGGAAAACTCCAGGAAGAGGTCGAGATGGCGTTCTCGAACCGCACTCCTTGCTCGCCAAGGCGATCCATGTTCGGGCTGGTCGGACGCGCGTAGCCGTAGCCCGAAAGATGATCAGCCCGCAGCGTATCCACCACGACCACAAGCACATTCGGCGCGCCGGGAGAGGCTGGGGGAAGCTCAGCCAGGGCTCGATGTTCGCGAAACCATATTCGGCCCTGAATTCCCGCGCCAGCCACCACCAAGACTGCCGCCAGCCAGGGCGCCGTGCCTTGGAAAAAGTACCGGCTCGCGGATTCATGTCGTCGAAACCAGCGGGTGACCACCGCCGCCGTGCCCAGGCCAAGCAAAAGGCAGCTCGCCGGGTACAGGCGGGCGGTTAAGGCCAACCAGTCATAAACCGTTGCCGTAGACAGAGCAAACACAACAAGGGACGCAGCAGACATTCGCGGAATAAATCGTCCCGCTAACCCGATCAGCAGCGTGAGTCCGGAGAACAGGATGGCATCCACGATCGCGGAAATCCAGATGATTTGCTCCGACACATGCAGTGTCGGACCCCATCGCGCCCAATTAATCCTCTGGAACAAAAGCAGCCCGACGCCTTCCACTATGCCGGCCACGATGCCGAACCACAGGGCCATCATCACAAGACCGCCAACTGACCATCGCGTCGCGCGCGGGGCCGGGGTCACATCCGGCGACATAAGCTTCGTCATTGGGCTGGGGCTCCGATGGTGGGAGCTTCTTTCATTCCGCTCACCGCGATGTGGTAGCTCATATTCGTCCCACCCCGGCCATCCCAGTCTGACACCCGTACGTACATTTGTACGCGGGAGCCAGCATCGCCCGGAACCAGCAGCTCCAGCCGGGAATCTCGGTTCACGCCAGGGTTAATGTCGTCGTTCATACACACGTCGTCGAAGGCGTCGGGAGTCGGATCGGGTATCCCCGGTGCTTGTATGCGATCGTCGCCGGGATTACGACAGGTTTGCACCGGTTCGCCGCCGGCCGCCTCAATCGCAACCACCGGATCGAAGACGTTCGCCGCTGCCGGCTTTTGTGTCGACACTTCAACGGTCACGATACTCCCCGCCTCGGCTCGCAGCTGATAATAGTCATTGACCGGTTTTGGCGATGAAGGGTGAGCCTGCCCTGCGGGAGCGACTGGCACGCCATTGTGCAAGGCAACCGCGGATGCTCGCAGGCCAGCGGCCACATCCGGCAGAGATTGTGCCAGCAAGTCTTGCATATGCGAAGCCAGCTGGCCGGCAGTGGCCTGCCCCTGTGGCGTGAGGATCAGGTTCGTTGATTCGCCCGGGTCGTGAACCCAGTCGTAGAGCTGGTCTCCAAAATTCTTGTGCACGATGAGATGCCATTGCCCGCTAACCAAAGACTTCATCGAGCCTTTGCCAACCGAGGGCACAGAGTCAGCCGTGGCCCCATGGGGATTGGTGCTGAACTTCCTCTGGGCCAACTCTGAAAGCACATCCGGCCAGGTTACTGGTGGCTGGGAAGCGTCCCAGAGCCGGCTCAGACTCGATGCCGGGAACTGGGCCGCTGCTGCGTCGTCGCCCAGGATGCTGAGCAATGTGGCTGGCAGAGCGGAAATGGTGACTGGCATCGGCACCCGCACTCCACCCGGAACGTGACCGGGATACCAGAAGATGAGCGGGACCTGAATCTCCCCCTTGTACAGCGCTCTCCCATGGGTGCGCAGCCCGTGCTGCCCCAGCTCTTCTCCGTGATCGGCGGTGATCACGACGATGGTGTTTCCAGCCAACCCGCGCCGCTCTAACTCAGTCATTAACTGGCTGACAGAATCATCCACGTACTTGACGCCGTCGTCGTACTTGTCAACCGGTGTACTTTGCGGCCAATCTGGTGTTGCGAACGATAGCGGGCCCCCATAGGGTTCGTGGACGTCGAAATAATTCAGGAAAGCAAAAAAAGGACGGTGGCGATCACGATCGATCCATTGGACAAGTTCCTGGTTCACCGCGGTCGAGCGTTTCCTAACGCCGGGGGAGCCGGCGGAACTCCCGAGCCCCTCATCATCGCGGTCCAGGATCGCCTCAAAGCCCAGCCAGCGCAGAGCGCGCCTGTACTTGCTTCGGTCGGTGCGCGCCAGGACGATGCGCGAAAACTCCCGTCCATAGAGCGTGCGTACGAACATGTCGGGCACAGAATGAAAGTAGTCTTCGAAATGAGTGAAGCCCCGGCCGAAACCCAGGTCGTGCGAAAACCACGCCCGATTGGCGGAAAATGCTCCGGTGCGATAGCCACGCCGCTCCAAAGCCTCTCCCAGGGTAGGCTTTCCGCCCAAATCCGGTGCACCAGAACCGAACATAGGGATCGGCACCATGTTCTCGATGCCGTGTTCAAACTGGTAGCGACCGGTCAGCAACGAAACGTGCGAGGGAAAACTCCACGAACAGCTCGAAAACGCGTTCTTGAACAGCACGCCTTGCTGCGCGATTCGATCGATGTTCGGGCTGGTCGCACGCGCATAGCCATAGGAGGACAGGTGGTCAGCCCGCAACGTGTCCACCACGATCACCAGCACGTTGGGGGAGCCCCGCGCGGCGGCGGGCAACTTTGCGAGGGCTTGCTGCTCTGTCCACCAGCGGCCGCCCTGGATGCCAACCAGTGCCAACACTGCCGCGGCCGCCAGCCACGGCAGGGTTCTTCTCCAGAACTGCAAAACGCCGGCTTCCCGCCGCTTCATCCAGCGAGTGAATAGGGCTGCTACTCCGATCGCGAGCAGCAGGCAACTACTGTGATAGAGCCGCGCGGTCAGGGTAAGCCAGTCATAGGCAGCGGCCGCGGACAATAGGAAAACGGCAACGCGAACCGGCGGCACCCGAGGAATCCATCGCGAGACCGCACCTACGACGATAACTAGCCCGGAAAACAAGATAAGGTCCACGATCACCGAGATCCAGACGATCGGCTCCGAGACATGAAGCATCGGACCCCATCGCGCCCAATTAATCCTCTGGAACAGAAGCAGCCCAGTGCCCTCCACCATACCGGCCACGATGCCGAACCACGCGGCCATGACCACGAGGGAGCCCACCGACCCTCGGGTCGCGCGCGGGGCGGTAATCCCATCCTGCCACACAGGCGTCGTCATGGGGCGAGGGCTCCGTTTGCTGCAGCTTTCGCTCCGCTCATCCTGATGCTGTAGCTCATCTTTGTCCCACCCCGGCCATCCCAGTCCGACACCCGTACGTACATTTGTACGCGCGAACCGGCATCAGCCGGAACCTGCAGTTCCAGCCGAGAATTTCGGTTCGCAGGATTGATGTCGTCGTTCATGCACACATCGTCGAAGGCGTCGGGAGTCGGATCGGGTGTCCCGGGCGGCGGTATGTGATCGTCGCTGGGATTCCGACAGCTTTGCAGAAGTTCACCGCTGGCTCCTTCAATCTCGACCACCGGATCGAGGGTGTTCGCCAGCGCCGGCTTTTGTGCCGAAACTTCCACGGTCACGATGCTTCCCGCATCGGCTTGCATCTGATAGTAATCCCCAACCGGGGTTCGCGATGAAGTGTGGCCCCGTTCGGCGGGAGCGATCGGCAGACCATCGTGCAGGGAAACCGCGGAGCGCCGCAGGCCGGCGGCCACATCCGGTGACGATTGCGACAGTAGGTCTCGTATCTTCGAACTCAGTTTGCCGGCAACGGCCTGCCCTTCTGGTGAGTGGATCAGGTTCGTCGATTCGCTCGCGTCGTGGGCCCAATCGTAGAGCTGATCGCCGAGACTCTTGTGCACGATGAGATGCCACTGCCCGCTCAAGAGCGATTTCATCGGACCCACCATGGACGTGGGCACAATTTTCTCTGCCGCAACGTCTTCTTTGGCGGTGGCAGGGATCTGCGCAGCTTCCGCCAGGACATCCGGCCACTGCTGTGTTCCCTGGGGGTGCGTCCAAAGCGCAGTTAAAGCGGGAGCGGGAAACTGGTTCGCGCCTGCTTGATGCAGAACGTCCATCACCGTGGCAGGAATGGATGCATTGCTTATTGCAGTCGCCACGCGCACTCCCGCGGGTATACGCCCCGGGTACCAGAACACAAGCGGGACATGGATCTGCTCGCGGTAGAGGGTTTCGCCGTGATAGGCAATGCCGTGCTGGCCCAGCGACTCGCCATGATCGGAGGTGACAATGACGAGTGTGTTCTGGCCCAAGCCACGCCTTTCTATGTCCGCCATCAACTGGCCAATGGCATCATCCACGTAGCGGACGCTGTCGTCATATTGATCGACGACGGTTTCCTGCGCCCACGCCGGCCTGCCGAAGGATACCGGACCACCGTAAGGATGGTGCACGTCATAGTAATTCAGAAAGGCCAAGAAGGGCTGCGCTCGCTTGCCCCCATCGATCCACCTCAGGAGTTCCTGATTCACGGCGGTAGCGCGTTTGCGTACGCCCTGCGCTCCCCCCATCTGCACCGAGCCTTCGTCGTCGGTGTCGAGCAGCGAGTCGAATCCCAGGAAGCGCAAGAGGCGCTTTGGCTTGCTCTTGTTGCTGCGCGTCAAATAAATCCTCGCGAACTCTTTCCCGTAAAGGGTGCGCACCAACATGTCCGCAGGGGAATGGAAGTAGTCTTCAAAATGAGTGAAGCCCCGGTTGAAGCCCAGGTCGTGGGTGAAGTAGGTGCGATTGGCCGAAAATGCCGCGGTGCGGTACCCGCGCCGCTCCAGAGCTTCTCCCAACGTAGGATATCCGTTGAAGTTCAGACTGCTCGAATCGAAGACCCCCACAGCTGGAACACTCTCCATGCCGTGCTCGAACTGATAGGCGCCGGTCAGCAGCGAGACGTGCGAGGGATAACTCCAGGAGCAAGTGGAAAGGGCGTTCTCAAACAACACGCCCTGCCGTGCCATGCGATCGACATTCGGGCTGGTCGGACGTGCGTAGCCGTAAGAAGAGAGATGATCGGCTCTGAGCGTGTCCACTACGATGACCAGAACGTTGGGCAATTCCGGCGCTGCCGGCGGCAGCTTAGCCAACGCTCTCTGCTCAGTCCACCAGCACCCTCCCTGAATTCCAATCACCGCCACCACCACCGCGGCCACCATCCCCGGGAGGGTCCGCCTCCAGAACTGCAAAGCCGCCGCCTCGCGCCTGCGGACCCACCGCGTCAAGACGGCCGCCACACCCAGCGCAAGCAGCAGCGAACTTCCGTGATAAAGCCTGGCAGTAACCGTAAGCCAGTCATACACCGCCAGTGTGGACAGGACAAACACCGCAGTTCGGATCGCCGGCAATCGCGGCAGCAGCCGCGCTGCCGCGCCAATGACGATCACCAGGAAACCAAAGAAGAGGAGGTCAACCACGACGGAGATCCAGACGATCGGGCCCGAAACGTGGAGCATCGCGCCCCATCTGGCCCAGTTGATCCTCTGGAACAAAAGCAGGCCGGTGCCCTCGACCAGACCGGTCAGAATGGCAAACCAGGCGGCGATCAGCAGCAGCGTGCCCATCGACCACCTCGGCGAAGAAGGCTGCACTACCAGAGGAGAATTCGGCCGTTGACCAGAGTTGGTGACGGTGTTCATCGGTGGGAACAACCAATGATAACGGACTTCTTAGGAGAAATCCTGAGCGCAACGGAAGGCTGCCAAGAACTTGGAGGCGCGGGTCGGAATCGAACCGACGTATAAAGGTTTTGCAGACCTCTCCCTTACCACTTGGGTACCGCGCCCTACCTCTTAAATTAGCGTCATGGGCGGAAAAAGTCCACGGCCGCCTGCGTCCACACCCACAAAGGTAAAAAGCCCGCGCTGCGGCGCTGGGCTTCCGGTAAACACTGGAGCGGGAGACGGGATTTGAACCCGCGACTTCGACCTTGGCAAGGTCGCACTCTACCGCTGAGTTACTCCCGCTCTACGCATCCGATTATAAACAACCCCTCACACCCCGGCAACGCCGCCGGCCGAGCCGCGCAAACCCCAATCCTTCGGACTCTTGCGGGCGGCAGCTAATACTTCGACCCCGTTCCCGCCTTCTGCATGGCTGCGTTGGCTTTGGCGGTGATCTGGTTGCGCACGTCCCACAATTCCTTGTAGAAGAGGTGCTCCATTCGCTGGTGGAGGACTTCAACCGGCGTCCCCATGGTGCCGACCACGCCGCCTCCAATGATTCTCTGGGCCAGTTTCAGGTGATGGAAGCGGAACAACTGCACGCGTTCATCAAAATCGAGCAACCGTTCAGCCACGTCATGCAACCCGAAGAACTCCTCGTGACGCCGGTAAACGTCGTCCACGCTGAGGTTGGCTTGATGTAACCGCGAGTTAAATGCTTCCCCTAACCGAGGCCCAATATGCAGCAGGGCCAGGAATCCGGGAGAGTCGAGCCCGCTGCCATGTCCCAGCCCCGCGCGGATGATGTGGTAGTCGTACGGCGTAATGGTTTCCAGAATGTGCAGCAGGGAGACGGGGTAGTCCAACATCTGGTTGGCGCGCCGCAGCAGGCGGGCTGCATTGCCGTCGTCGCCATCTGCGATGTGGCCGCGGGCCCGGTCTAGTTCCCACGCGGCGCCCTTCAGGAGTAGCTCCGAACTTTGGTGCACCACCTGGAACGTCATCTCATCTTTGTGCAGCAACTCTTCCGGACGCTTCTGCAGGGACAGCAGTTCGTCGGTCCGCAGGTAGCGCTCGTAATCGGACGCGCCCTTCCCGGGCAGGATCGGTTTTCTCAGATCATCCATGGCAGCCACCTGGGGAAAAGATCGTTGATTGATAATTGTTTCATTGTTGATTGAAAACCCGCAGCCCGCTGGCTCATCCGCTTTCAATCAACAATCAAGAATCAACAACCATCAATGCGCAGTATGCGGGTTCCACTGCGGGTCCTGTTCTGGTGCGACGATCTGGCCGTCGCGCATGTGAATCATCCGATCGCCGTAGCTGGCGGCCTCGGGATTGTGGGTGATCATGAGCACCGTCTGGCCCAGTTCGCGGTTGGAATGCCGCAGCATGTTCAGCACAATTTCCGAGTTCTTCGAATCCAGGTTGCCGGTGGGTTCGTCGGCCAGCACGATGGCCGGCTTGTTGATCAGCGCCCGCGCCAGCGCCACTCGCTGCTGTTCGCCCCCGGAAAGTTCCGACGGACGGTGATGCAGGCGCTGCGTTAGTCCCAGCAGCCCTACAATCTTGTCAAAGTACTCCTTGTCATGGTTCCCGTTGACGCCCGCTATGTCACGCGCAATTTCGATATTGGAGCGCGCGTCCAGCGTCGGCAGCAAGTTGAACTTCTGGAATACGAAGCCGATCTTGCGCTTGCGCATGCGGGTGCGCTCGGCGTCGGTAAGCTGCGCGAAGTCGTCCCCGTCCACCGTGACGTGGCCGGAATCGGCGCGGGTCAGCCCGCCCAGGAGATAAAACAGCGTGGACTTCCCGCTTCCCGACGGCCCCACCACGCTGACAAACTCACCCTTCTGCACGTTGAAGGAAATGCCGCGCAGCGCGGGTACTTCGACTTTGCCCACGCGGTAGGTTTTGCACAGCTCTACGGCTTCGATGAAGGCGCCCATCCAAACCACCGATATTACACGAAGCCCGGGGACGTGTGGGGTGGGTTTTCCGCGGCTCAAGCCGCGCTAGGCTGGGAAGGAACTCGGGGAGATGGGGCGCGCTTGGGTCCGCGTTTGCGCACCAACAGCAGGCGAATCCGCTCCAGCAGGTCAGCGGGTGCGTACATGCCTTTGGCCAGGAAAACATCGGCGCGCGTGTCGCGGTCGTAGATTCTTACCTTGCCGGAGAGCAGGATCGCTGGAGTCTGGGGAGAAAGTCCTTTGATCTCGTCAATCAGCTTGGTGCCATCCAGTCCGGGCATGATCAAATCGGTGAGCACCAGGTCCACCCCGCCCTGGCGGAAGCGATGCAGGGCTTCTTCGCCGCTGGTGCAGGCGACCACCCGGTAGCCGCGGGTTTCCAGCATGACTTTGCGGATGGAGAGCGACTGTTCGTTGTCGTCCACGCAGAGAATCGTTCGCTTCGGTTTCATTCAATTTCCGAACTGGCGACGGACCGCACTTCGCGCCGGGGAACTCCGAAAATTTTTTGTTGGCCTGGAGAATTCAGAGCGAGATGCATGCTAACGACTCGGCGACTCTGTGTAAAGTGCCGCCGATGCTAATGGGAAACTTGCCCCATTGAAAATTTCCTTCGCTTGTGCTTGCCAGCATTTTTCCGGGGCAACTGCCTGTGCGGGTCAGAGGAAAACTTCTCCCCGCAACACCTCAACCACATTTCCACCGACTCGCACATTAACCACTCGGTCATGGGTCTTGGAGGCGCGAACAAAAATGCGGCTGGGCCGGCGCATTTCAATTCCCTGCTCGATGAGTACCCGCTCATCGGACTCCGCCACCCCGTGCGCCACCATCCAGGCCGCCGCGCATCCCGCCGCCGAGCCGGTGGCCGGATCTTCCCCGTTGTAGAACATCATGCGGGCATGCAGACGGGCCGCGGGATCTGCTGTCTCCCGCGTCACGAAATAGAAAAACTTTCCCCCCGAGCGCTCCAGGTACTCTGCAGAGGCTTTCAGGTCCACCTGCAACTCGCGCATGATCCCCAGTCCCCGCAGCGGAACAACCGTGAACGCCAGGCCTGTGGACACGGTCTGGATGGGCAATGACGGATCAACGTCCCCATCGCGCAACCCTGCGGCCCGCACCACCGCTTCGCGATCGTGCGTCGGACCGAACTTCGGATCCACCTGGGTCATCTCTCCGAACGTCGGTTGCCCGGGCGGGTCTTCGAAGCGCACCAGCACCTTGCCGACGTTGAGGTCGAGCACCACTTCGCTTGCGCCGCTGGAGCCACGCAGCAGGAATGCCGTTCCCAGGGTGGGATGACCGGCGAACGGCAACTCTTCTTCCACGGTGAAGATGCGCACTCGCACCCCGTGCGAGCGCTCCGCGGCCGCATCACGTGGCATGACGAAGGTGGTCTCCGAGAGATTCATCTCCCGCGCCAGGGCCTGCATCTGCTCATCGCTGAGTCCCCGGCCATCGGGGAAAACCGCCAGCGGATTGCCCTCCAGGGGACGTGACGTAAACACATCCAACTGTACAAAAGGAAGCCGCCGAAGTTCTTTTGCCATGCCGCTCTATTGTATCCCCGGCGTCTGGAAGGCCTGGGGCTTTTCCCCCAGCTCAGCCACGTGAGTAGAAGGACTCATTGACAGCCATACCACTACAGTGGATAGTTGTTGACTGCCTGAATCGGGGCGGGGTTCGCAAGACCAGGGCCAATGTACGGCGTTTGCGCCAAGGCCGCGCTTCAGCAGGGTCCCATTCGAGATTGCATTTCACGCCCAATTCGGCAGTCGATGCGAGGCCGCTTGAGCGCTCACCAGGCCTCTTACACCAAACTTTTTCTTTTCCTTACAATTGAGGAGGATGCATGCCAAGTACGCGTGCGGCAATACTGTGTAGCTTGCTGCTGTTGAGCTGTCTTCTGCTGTGGACCATCCCCGCGCCGGCTCAAGAGGTTCAAAGAGGGGCCTTGGTGATTCAGGCCACCCGGCACGACCTGTCCCTTCCGCTCCGGGACCTGGCGAAGAATCCGCCTCCCCTCCAGCCCCACTTGCAGACATTATTTCCCAAGCACCCCCTGCGCTTTAGCGGCAGCTCGGGTGTTGATACTGCCGTGCAACGAATCGCGTTGCCAGACGTCAGCACCACCAACCTGCTGAGTTTTGACGGTGTCAGTGGCACCGTCTCAGGTGGCGTCACCCCGCCCGATACCAATGGCGCAGTCGGCGGCACGCAGTTTGTCGAAATCGCCAATTTCGACTTCGCCGTTTACGACAAAACCACCGGCGCGGTTGTGTTGGGCCCCACCCGCATTAACACCATCTGGTCAGGTTTTGGCGGATTGTGCGATACCACGCCCGGCGGCGACCCCGTCGTGCTCTGGGACAAAACCGCCCAGCGCTGGCTGCTGACCGAACTCGCCTACAATGGCAGCTTCACCCAGAACTTTCTCTGCGTCGCTGTGTCCACCAGTGCGGACGCGACCGGCAGCTATAACCGCTACGCCTTCAGCTTCGGCAACACTCTCCCCGACTATCCCAAGTATGCCATCTGGCCGGACGCTTACTACGTGTCGGTGAACGCCTTCGGGGCCGGCTTTGGCGAACCCTGCGCTCTCGATCGCAATGCCATGCTGGCAGGCGGAACCGCGGCCATGATTTGCTTTCCGGCGAAGTCGCCCAATTCCAGCTTCCTGCCCTCGGACATGGATGGAACCACCCCGCCTCCCGCCGGCGCTCCCAACCATTACGTGGAACTCGGCACCTCCGGCACCAGCTTGAGTGAATTCGACTTCCACGTGGATTTTGTGACTCCCAGCAATTCCACCTTCACCGGCCCGCACCCCATCACGGTCACGTCCTACAGCCTGGCCTGCAATGGCGGAACCTGCATAAAACAGCCTTCCCCGGGCACCACGCTGGATTCTCTGGGCGACCGGTTGATGTTCCGTCTGGCCTACCGCAACTTTGGCGACCATGAATCCATGGTCGTGGCACATTCGGTCAAGCCGGGCAGCGGTTCAACCGCGTTGTCGGCGATGCGCTGGTATGAGTTGCGCGCCACTCCTCCGGGGGGCACGTTCTCGGTGTTCCAGCAGGGCACGTTCCAGACCAAGGCCGTCAGTCTGTGGATGGGAAGCGTCGCCATGGACAAAATGGGCAACATTGCTTTGGGGATGAGCGGATCCAGCGCCAGCATCAAGCCGGCGGTGTTGTATACCGGCCGCGTTCCCACCGATCCCCTGGGCGCGATGGAATCGGCCAAGATCGTGGTCAAAGGGACGGGCGTGGAATCCGGCTCCAACCGCTGGGGCGACTACAGCAGCATGAGCGTCGACCCGTCCGACGATTGCACCCTCTGGTACTCCCAGGAGTACTTCAAGACCAACGGCACCAACTGGCAAACCCGCTTGAACTCGTTCAAGTTCAATAGCTGCCATTAGAGAATTTGGCAGGTTGGGCCAGAGCGCACACGCGGCGTTCTGGCCCTTTTTTATTGTGCGCGCCCCGCGGAATCGGCAAACTTATGAGACCAGTCAAACGAAAGCCATCCGCCGCGCTGCGTTTGACTCGATTTCCTCCGCCCGCGTATCCTACCCAATGTATGCGCACCTGCTCCGCGCCTGTCGCCGTCGGTTGTTGTATGCGGGCGCCGGTGTGTGGCTAGCGCGGCCTTCAATCCATCCGGCGCCGTTGAGCAAGCCCAAAACTAATACTCCATACCATGAGGAGATGAACCGTGTCCTTACGAATCAATGAAATTGCCCCCGATTTCACTGCCGAGACCACCCAAGGCACCATCCGCTTTCACGAATGGATCGGCGACGGCTGGGCGATCCTGTTCTCCCATCCGAAAGATTTCACCCCGGTGTGCACCACGGAACTCGGCTACATGGCGGGCCTGCAACCCGAATTCGCCAAGCGCAACTGCAAGATTATCGGCCTGAGCGTGGATCCGGTGACCAATCACAGCAAGTGGGCGGCCGACATCGAGGAGACCCAGGGCCACAAGGTGACCTATCCGATGATCGGCGATCCCGAACTCAAGATCGCCAAACTCTATGACATGCTGCCAGCCCAGAGCGGAACCACGTCCGAGGGCCGCACCGCCGCTGACAACGCCACCGTGCGCACCGTGTTTGTAATCGGCCCCGACAAGAAGATCAAGCTGATGCTCGTCTACCCCATGAGCACAGGTCGCAATTTCGACGAAGTCCTGCGCGTCCTCGATTCGATCCAGCTCACCGCTAAACACAAAGTGGCTACGCCGGTGAACTGGAAGCAGGGCGGTGATGTCATCATCTCGCCCGCAGTATCGAACGAGGAAGCCCAGCAGAAGTACCCTGGCGGATGGAAGACGCTAAAGCCATATCTGCGGATCGTACCTCAGCCGAAGTAGCCGTAGCGCCGGCGTCCCGCACCCTGAACGCAGTCGAAAGGGTCCCGCCGGCAAACGTCGGGCGGATGCAGGCGGATTTTGGGGATGGAGCTTGGAAGTGGATTCGCGAAAATCCGCACCGATCCGTGGCTGCATTACTAGAGACTAACGACCTACAACCAACGACTGCTCACGGAAGCGCATGGGGTCCGGTGACTCTCCCGGTCTTCAAAACCGGCGGGCGGCATCACTGATGTCGCCGGTGCGTTCGACTCGCACACGCTTCCGCCATTTATTTTCAATAGCATGTGCACAGCGCGGTGGCGAGGCCTCCATCTTCTCGTCTGGAAGAAACTGCAGGCCATTGCAGTCTGGCACGTGCGAGCAAGGCCCTTGCAACTTATGTGAACTCCGCTGCCTACAGCGAGCCGAAATCGGCGAGCAGAGCGGAATATCACTTGACTTTTCCTGCAGTCAGGATACGATGCCCGGCGGCTAGGTCGTGCCTGATGCGGTCTCGACAACAAGAAAATCGGCGCGAAGACCGGCCCAACGTTCAAATACAACAACCACTCTAAACTTTGGAGGAGGGGAGATAATGGTCAAGAAGACACTTTGCTTGGTGGCGGTAGTTGCGTTGTTCCTTACCCTGTCGGCAGTTGCCCAGCGGACAGCAGCACCTTCGGCAATTAATCGGAATGCGTTAGGGGATCTCCACGTTCGGAGCGGCAACCCTGATGCGCCTCCGGCCAATTGCAGCCCCTGCTTGTTCTATGCCGGCGACTGGGATCCGGCCAGCTCGTGGGTCGCCTTCTTCAACGGTACGGACACCGGCGGTCTCGATGGAACGGTCTATGTGCCGTTTACCGTGCCCGCAGGCCAGACCTTCAACGTTAACGGATTGTTCACCAACAATCTGGCGCTGAACATCAACAAGGTAGACCCTAAGACTTCACCTTGGGAAGTTCGCCAGGGAATTGCGGAAGGCACCGGCGGAACCCAGGTCGCCGGCGGCAGCGCTAATACCAAGTTCGCCCCAACCGGCCGCAACTACCAGAATACTTACTTCGAGTACTATGCTCAGGTGAAGGTTCCAATTTTCCAGCTGGCGGCTGGGAGCTACTGGATGGCAGTCACGCCGCAGTGCACGAATGCTAACGATTCGGCTTGCAGCACGGCGTACTACTACATCACTGACACCATCTCCAGAACCAACCACGTTGGACCAGCAGAACCGAAGAATATGTCTTTCCACAACGCCCCGGTGTTCGGCCTTAACTGGACGAACGTTTGCAACGAAGGCTATGCACCTCCGGCATGCTCCTTCATGTCGGCCGGCCTGACGGGCAAGAGGACGCACTAACATCCTCTGACGGCGCTTGGTACCATATACGGGAGAAGTTTTGAGGGCGATGCTCTCAGGGCTTCTCCCAATTCTTTTGCCGAATGCTGCAGCAAAGGGATTCCGGGGGTCCGGCAAACTCGTCCGGGCACCGGGTTTCTTGTACTCAAATTCTTTACGCTCACGGAGACTAATGTTGACGCTCTGCCGTTGGATGGTCCTGATTGTGTTCGCCTCGCTCACAGCTTTGGGGCAGGCCTCTGCGCCCGCTGCTTCCAACCAAACCAATGTTCAGACCCCGGCCAGGGCTGCGGGTGCCGAAGTGGCCCCCGACACGCCGATCATCACGGTTGAGGGTTTCTGTGAAAAGGGTTCATCGGGCAGCCAATCCCCGGTGGGTGAGAAGACGGGTACGGCGCGACCCAGCGGCGCCTCCGCATCCTCCAACTCGGCTGCCGACTGCAGGACCGTGGTCACGCGGGCGCAATTCGAGAAACTCGTCAAGGACCTGATTCCCCTGCCTACCCCCATGGCCAAACGCCAATTTGCCCAGGATTATCCCGAAACACTGCTGTTCGCGCGGCAGGCCCGCGAATTAGGCATTGATAAAGAGCCCGATTTTCAGGAGGTCCTGAATTTCACGATTCTGAGGACGCTCTCCAAAATGTTCGTCCAGAGGATGCAAGATCAGGCGCAGAACATCTCCGATGCTGAGGTAGCGCAAACCTACAAGGAGCACCCGGAACTGTTTGCGGAGGTTGACCTGGTGCGAATCTACGTGCCCAAGCAGAAGCAACACGATTCGGGCATACCATCGGCGGCGGACGAAGCCTCCGACGAAGCCGCTATGAGAAAAGTGGCGGAAAAAATTCAAGCTGAGGCCGCCGCAGGCGGCGATTTTGAGAAGTTGCAAGCCGAAGCCTACCAGGCTGCGGGGTTGAGCGATCCCCCGGATGTGAACGTGGGGAAAGAAACTCGCGGTACGATGCCCCTGGACTATCAACAAGCGGCTTTCAAGTTGCAGCCCGGCGAGGTCTCCCAACTGGTCATCAGTCCAATCGGCTTCCACATTTTTAAGATCACTTCCAAAACAACGGTTCCCTTGAGCGAAGCCAAACGGATTCTGCAGTCGCTAAGGTTCAGGGAGTCCATCTCGGCGGTCAAGACGCCCGTGAAGTGGAAACTTAACGAGGCGTACTTTGACGCCCTTCGCTAGGGACAGTCCAGCAGACGGCGCAAGTAACAGCAGGCGGACTCAGTGCGTGTCCTGGTTCACCGCCATCGTCGGTTAGAGTGAGCTCATGGGTTTACGGTTCCGCGTGATCTGGATTGCAGTGTTCCTGGCGTTCGTGCCGGCGGTTGCGCTGGGAGCCAGAGTCAACGTTATCCTGATCACCCTGGACACCACTCGTGCCGACCGCATGGGGTTTCTGGGCTCGAAACGCGGGCTGACGCCTAACCTTGACCTGCTGGCGGCAAGCTCTCTGGTTTTCACCCGGGCTTATTCCCAGGTTCCGCTTACCACCCCATCTCATGCCACGATTCTGACAGGCACTTACCCGCAATTTCACCAGGTGGTGGACGCGGGCCTGCCGCTGGGAGAAAACCTGCCCTACGCGCCCCAGATATTTCGAGAGGCAGGATACAAGACCGCTGCCTTCGTGGGGTCGGTGATTCTTGATCCCAAGAACGGCGGCGCCCCTGGATTCGACCGGGGATTCGATCTGTACGATGCCGGCTTCCACTCGCGCGCACCCGGCGAGGACCGCTACCAAAGCTTGAGTCGCAGAGGAACTGAGGTCGTCGAGCGCGCCCTGGCCTGGATCAAGGACAACAACCACGCTCCGTTTTTTCTTTGGATTCATCTCTACGACCCGCACGCGCCGTACGAGCCGCCCGAACCGTTCGCGACCCGCTTTCGCGAGGCCGCGTACGACGGTGAGATTGCTTACTCCGATTTTGCCCTCGGCAAGCTCTTCGACCAGTTGCGGCAGGCAAAGCTCTACGACGAATCCGTCATTGCCTTCATGTCTGACCATGGCGAGGCCCTTGGCGAGCACGGTGAACGCGGCCATGGGATTTTCCTCTACGACCCGACGATCCATGTGCCTCTGGTGATCAAGCTGCCGAAGCCGCCTTCCGCGGGCTCGCGAGTCGATACGCGAGTGGAATTGGTTGATGTGCTCCCCACCATCCTGGACGCCGTCGGCATTCCCACGCCGAAGGCGGTGCAAGGTCGTTCGCTTGTCCCGGTGTTCCGCCAGGCATCGGATACAGCGAGGTCGAGAGAGTCGGCCGATCGGGCCGCATATTCTGAAAGCGATTATCCACAGCGGGCCTTCGGGTGGAGCCCCCTGCGCTCGCTGCGCACCGGAAAATTCCTGTTTGTGGATGCTCCCCGGCCGGAACTCTATGACCAATCCAGAGACCCCGCGGCCGATCACAACCTGGCTCCGACTGCATCTGCCGTTAGCGACACCCTCGCCGCTCAACTTGCCAGGTTCCGGGAGCAGACCAGCAGGGCCGCTACTGCGCCGCCAGCTAGACTTGATCCAGACCAGCAAGCCAAACTTCAGGCCCTGGGATACGCAGCTTCAGGCGGTAGCTCATCGGCATCGCAAGCGAAAGGGGCCGACCCGAAAGACAGAATCTCACTCGCGAATGAGATGACCGAAGTGTATTTCGCAATGGAGGAGTTCCATAACCAGGAAGCCATTGATAAGGCCGAGGATGTGATTGCCAAGGACCCCACCATCGCCGGCGCCTACGGAGCCCTGGGCGAAGCTTGGATGCACATGGGCAGATTCAAGGAAGCATTGCCCGCGTTGCGCAAAGCGGCCGAGCTACAGCCGGATTCTGCCTATGCCCGCTATCAATTGGGAACTGGGCTGATCGAAACTGGCGACATGGCATCGGCGGCAACAGAGTTGGAAAAGGCAAACGCCGTTTCGCCGCAGTCGCCCCAGGTCTTGTATGCGCTGGCGTTTGCGTATGTCCAAACCGACCGTGCAGCGCAGGCAAAGAAACTGCTCGAAACCGTCCGTGAACTCAAACCCAAATATTACGACGCTGATCTCTTGCTCGGCTTCATCTTGCTCGAGGAAAAGAATCCGGCGGCCGCTCTTCCTGTCTTGAAAGAAGCGACGGAGCTCCAACCGAACTCCGTTCAGCCACACGATTATCTTGCTGACGTCTACTCTGCATTAGGAGACCAGCCATCGGCCGACCGGGAACGTGCCCTTGCCGCCAAGCTCAAAGAGTCCGGGAATCCGTAAAATGCGCACGGTGTTGCGTCGGGAGCCGGCGGACGATTGTCTTCCGTCGCGCGGGTGGCGTTGCTGAGCTTCCCGTTTCCGCGTCTGGTCCTTATTGCGGCATCGGGCTGGACGTGCCTTGGGCCTGGTTCTCGGCGCGGGCCCCAATGGCATCGCCCGAGAGCACGATCTCGACGCGGCGGTTTTGTTGCCGCCCTTCCGGAGTGTCGTTGGAGGCGACCGGGTCACTCTCGCCCAGGCCGCGGGACACGATCGCATCGCCCGTAATCCCCTGTTGCACCAGATAATCGCGCACCGCCTCGGCACGGCGTTCGGAGAGCGACTGGTTGTATTCGTCGCTGCCGATGCTGTCGGTATGGCCTTCCACTTCCAGGTGCAAGCCGGGATAGGCCAGAACAATGCCCGAGACTTTGGCCAGCCGCTCGCGCGCGCCGGGCAGCAGTTCGAAGCTGCCGCTCTTGAACAGCACGTCCGACATGTTGGCGATCAAACCCCGCGCTGTGTCCCGGGTCGCCAGAATGGTGTTGAGCTGCTGCAAGAGCCGGGCGCGCAGGTCCTGCTTTTCCTTTTCCGCCTGCTGGCGCAGGTTCTCCGACTCCTGTGCCGCGCGTCGCGCTTTTTCGGTCTCTGCCGCAAGGGCTTGCTGTTGGGCTAGAGCCTCGGCTTTTGCTTTTTCCGCTTCTTCTCGTTGCCGAGCTGCTTCCTGGGCCGCTTGCTCCGCTTCCTGCTTCATGCGCTCGGCTTCGGCGCGGGCCGCTTCGGCTTCAGCTCGTCTCCTGGCCTCGGTTTCAGCGTCGGCACGGGCTCTCGCTTCCCGGGCAGCGGCCTCAGCCTGAGCTTCTTCTTCGGCCTTCTGCTTCACCGCCATCACGCGGGCCTCCTCGGCGGTTTCGGTAGCTTCCTTGGCCGCGGCCTCGATAGCAGGACGAGTCTGGTGTTGCCGGTAGGCGTCTTCGGCCCGGCTCAGTTGTTGATCGGCCTTTGCCAGGATGGATGAGGCGTACTTGTCCCCGGCGGCGATGTGCGCAATGCGTAGGGCGTTGCGCGCCTCGAACAACTGTACGGGGGTCCTGTAGTCAATCCCGAAGATAGCACCTTGGATCGGGGTGTTCGTCGAGGAGTAGGTCCCTCGCCGCAGCAGGCCGTACGTGGCGTCAATCGTCTCTGCCCCCATTCCCGCCTGCACCTGGTTCTCCAGCACCACGATGTTTCCCGGCTGCGTCACTGCGAAATAGGGCTCGGCGGTGACGATCATGCCGAACGTCTGCAGTCCGGTAAAGGCTTTAACCCGGCCCTTGCCCTGCTCCAGCACCACTTCTCCTAGGTTTACGGCGCGGCCCTGCGGGGAGACCGCCCAGAGCACATAGGTCAGGTACTCCAGACCAAACTTGGTGGCGTCTTCCATGCCCTCGAACTTGGCTTCGATCTGGATGTTGGTCTTCTTGCCTTCGACCTTGGCCTCGCCTGAAGCCTGCGACAGCAGTTCGGTTCCGCGAAAAGCGGTCTTAACACTGCCTCCGTCCAACCGGTAATGAACGGCTTTGGTGGTGCGCGACACGCTGTCTGTTTTCGCTGCAGCAGGCTGGGTTTGTGCGGCCGACACAGCGGCCGCGGCACACAGGAGAATCGCAGCAACCAGATTTTTCACGGAGATGCCCAATCTGGGGGAGCTTCTAAGAGCGGTCTAATCTACTGAGTATCTTCCTTCAGCCAGCCCAGAATGAAAAGGACGGGCAGTACAGGGTGGCGAGTAGTACTTTCGTCACGCCTCTGACGCCGGGAACTCAACCCCGCAGGATGACTCAATTCCCTGCCTGTGTAGCCTTGGCCAAGCGAGAATGCTTGAGCTTGTACATCCGCTGGTCGGCCGCTGCCAGCAATTTTTCGGCGCTGTCGCCGTCCGCGGGAGAGAAGGCATGGCCTACGCTGAGGGAGACCGTTCCATCGCCGCAAACTGCTCTTCCTGCCTGGGCCAGCGTGCCACGCAGGCGTTCCGCTATTTCGGTAGCGGATTGCTCTCGCAGGCCCGGCACCACTACCACAAACTCATCGCCGCCCATGCGTGATAGGTAATCGTGCTCCCGGGAGGACTTTTTCACACCCTCGGCAAACACTTGCAGCAGCTTGTCACCTTTGAGGTGACCCCACCGGGCATTGACCTGTTTGAACCCGTCGACGTCGGCAACAAAGACCGCCAGCGGCAGGCCGGAGCGATCGCATCGAACAATTTCCCGCTCCAGGTGCAGAAAAAGCGACCTTGCGTTGGGCAGGCCGGTGAGAGAGTCGGTTGTCGCTGAATCTTCGGAGACCTGTTGCTTCCGGGCATTCTCGATGGTCAAGCCCAGTTTCGCACCAATCGCCAGCAGAATTCGCAGATGGTCTTTCGTGAATCCATCTTGCTGCGCGCGATAGAGCGCGAGCACCGCCACCATTCCCGAAATCCCTTCCAGCGGCACGGCCAGGGCCGAGCACAGCGTGCTGTACTTCGTGGGGTCGTTGAGATAGCCCGGCTCCACCGATGGGTTGCCATTCAGGATGGGCTTGTTGTTTTGCGCGACCCAGCCCGACAATCCTTCTCCGATGGGAATCTTCAAGGATGAAAACAGACGGAAGTTGTCCCCGTTCACATACTCCGGAACCAGCAGATTGTCTTGCTTGAGATAGACCGCCATCGAGTCATGCGGCACCAGACGCTTTAACCTTGTCGAGAGCATCGAGAGCGTGTCCCCTAGGCTGAAGGAAATGCCCACCTCCTGGCTCAACTCGAACAGCACTTGCGATTCTTGCCGGGCGGCTGCGATTTGCTCAAGGTAATCGAAACCAGAGTTCTGGTCCTCGACCACTGGGACTGCCGACTCCGCGAACCCCGCTGCCGGGGCTAATCCGCGCTCGACCTTTACGTCTTTCGACAGCGTGGCCGGCTTCTTCGCCGGCGTCTGATGGGCCAGGCGTTCCAGTTCGGTGTAGCGGCGTTGCAAGATCTCCACCACCCGCGGGTCGAAGCTCTTGCCAGCCTCCTCCGCAACCCTCGCCATCGCCTCGTCGAGGGGCAGGCCCCGGCGATACTGCCGGTCCGAAGCCAGCGCATCCAGGCAATCCACTGCCGCCAGGATTCGCGCTCCCACCGGGATGGCCTCGCCTTGCAGCCCATTCGGGTAACCGCTGCCGTCCCACTTCTCGTGATGCGCGCGAACGATAGGCACGACCGGATACGGAAATTCCACCTGCTCCAGAATCTCTGCCCCGATGATGGGATGAATCTTCATCTTTTCAAATTCTTCCGGAGTCAGCTTGCCAGGCTTGGAAATGATGTGTTCCGGAACTGCCAGCTTGCCGATGTCGTGCAGTACCGAAGCGGCGCGCAGCGCCTCAGTTTCGTCCTCGTTCAAACCCAGGTCCTTGGCCAGCTCCATGGCGTAGATGCGCACCCGCTGCAGATGGTCGTGCGTGGTGTGATCTTTGGCTTCGATGGCGAGCGCGAGCGACTCAATGGTCCGCAGATGCAGATTCGATACTTGCTCGACGTGCCGCTTTTCGTCTTCCAGCTTGCCCACGTAGAGGCGATACGAGCGGTAAATGAGATACACCGGCGGCAGGACCAGCAGAGACGACTGCCAGCCAATGTGCCGGTTCAAGAAGCTCACCAGGCCGACGATGGCGGCGCCCACCAGGTAGTAAGAGAACGACCACAAATAGTATTCCGACCACACCCTCAAGAACGGCTTTCCCTCGGTCAACCGGATAATCATCGACATCACGAGGGTATTGAAGGCGAAGTAGGCGATGGCCACCGCCAGCAACGCGAGTGGTTCCTCGGCGTGAGGAATGCGACTTGTAGCCAGCCGGTACACGCCAAAAGCCACAGCCGTTCCGACGGGTATTTGCGAAAGGTTGAACAAGACGTGGATTGGCTTGGGATGGGACCGCCAGTAGCTCTGCACCAGAACCGCCGCAAACCCAATGACCAGCGTCTCCCCGAAGCTCAACTCCAGCACACCCAGCATGATGAACAGGAAGTTCACCGACATGTTGCCGCGGATGCCCGGCAGCTTTATTTTTAGAGAGGATGCCAGCAGCGCGACCGCGAGGTAACAGACGAACTTGATGGGGTCGCTCGATCGCCAGTGCAGCGTCGCGAATATAAAGCAGCCCAGCGCTAAGAACGCCAGCGCCGCGGTAAGCAGCTTCGCGCCCGATTGCGACACTTTGAGCGACATTCCAAGATTCTTGCTGAAGTATTGGCAAATGTCCGGCACAAACCGAGCGTGTGTCGTTACCATCGTGCCCTTGCTTTAACTCCATGGAGGACCAGCGGGTTCCGGAGCCAGACGCCTGGCCAGAATTACCGAAGTAATGCCAACCTCGCGCTCCTCTCGTCGAGCCGGACGGACGGGTTGTCAACTTCCAAGACCGCTTGGCTGGACAATCTGTCCTCGACACGGTGGTAACTACCCATATCTGCCTGATTTTGAAAGACAAACCTCTCGTTCGCTTCGGCAAGCTGAGTGCACTACTCCCTGTGCAACCTCCCCTCGGCGACGGCGCGGCCGTAGGCGTGCCTTTGGAGGACTCCCCGTATGAAGAAGCTCTTGCTCGTTCTGTTGCTGGTCACAGCGGTCCTGGCTCACGCCGACAATTCCAGGCTCTCGCCTGACGTGCGAGCCAGTACCGCGTCTCACGCGCGCGTCGTGGTCCAGTACAACAGTGCGCCTGGGCCGCTTGATCTGCAGCTGATCTTGAAATTGGCGGGGTCCATCCTGGGCCAGTTGCCGCTGGTCAACGGGCTGGTCGCGGACCTCCCGCTCTCGAATCTGCCTTTGTTGTCGAACCAGGCCAATGTCAGGTACATCAGCCTCGATCGCTCCCTGTCCCCCACCTTGAGCAACGCAGCGCCCGCAGTGAACGCGCCCGTGGCATGGCAATCCGGTTACACCGGGGCCGGCGTTGGCGTTGCCGTGATCGACAGCGGGATCAGCAGTCATCCCGACCTCAAAGGTGGGTTCCTCGGGCTCTCCCGCGTGGTCTACAACCAGAGCTTTGTTTCCGGCACATTGAGTGCTGCCGACCAATATGGACACGGCACCCACATTGCCGGGCTGATTGCCGGGAACGGCGCCAGTTCCACCGGAACGAAGTACTCAAAAACCTTTGAGGGCATTGCCCCTGACGCAAGACTGATCAATCTTCGCGTGCTCGATGCCAACGGCGCCGGGACGGACAGCGCTGTGATCTCGGCTATTTCCCAAGCCATTCTGCTCAAGCCGCTGTTCAATATCCGTGTCATCAATTTGTCGGTCGGCCGGCCGGTGTATGAGAGCTATACGCTCGATCCGGTTTGCCAGGCGGTGGAAGCCGCTTGGAAGAGCGGGATCGTCGTGGTGGTGGCCGCCGGAAATAACGGACACTTTGCGGGGACCGACGGATACGCCACCATCACCGCGCCGGGCAATGATCCTTATGTGATTACCGTCGGAGCCATGAAGCCGATGGGAACACCCACGCGCGCCGACGATCTGATCGCCAGCTATAGCTCGAAGGGTCCCACCGTCGTGGACCACGTCGTGAAGCCCGACGTCGTGGCGCCGGGAAATCTGTTGGTGTCACTGGAAGCGCCCGGGACGTTGTACAACGCATATCCTGGTAACCGAGTGCCCTATAGCTACTACGTCGTGGGAGGCAGCAGCGCACCTTCTTCTACCTACTTCACCCTGAGCGGAACCAGTATGGCGGCTGGTGTGGTGAGTGGACTGGTCGCCGACCTGCTCCAGGCCAGCCCCCGGCTCAGCCCCGACCAGGTCAAAGCTCGCCTGATGAAGACAGCGTGGAAAACCTTCCCCACCTACAGCAGCGTAACTGATCCCGCCACGGGCATTACCTACACCTCGCAATACGATGTGTTCACCGTTGGCGCCGGATACGTGGACCTGCAGGCCGCGCTCCAGGATTCTGCTCTGCCCAGCGGAACGGCAATGTCTCCGACCGCTTACTACGACGTGCAGTCGGGCAACGTTTTCATGGCATTCGATCCTTCTTCCACCTGGGGCGATTCCGCCATGTGGGGGGATTCGGCAATTTGGGGAACATCCCGCATTCAATCGAATTCCGCCATGTGGGGCGACAGTGCCATGTGGGGCGAGGTCGCTAATACTGGATTTGCCACGATTTGGTCCGACAGCGCCATGTGGGGCGACAGTGCCATGTGGGGGGATAGCGCCATGTGGGGCGACAGCGCCATCAACGGAGAGAGCCACTGACCGGCGGCGGGGTTCCCCGCCGCTGCTGCATTCACTCGCGCCAGGGATTTTCCCAACTTCGAAGTGTGCATTCTCCGGGTCCCCTGTTCTTATCACGTATAATCGCCGCTAATTCCATGGCACTCCCTGGCGGCACTCGGTTGGGGCCGTACGAAATTGTCGCACCAGCTGGGGCCGGTGGTATGGGCGAGGGTTACCGCTCCCGTGACACCTGCCTCGATCGCACGGTCGCCATCAAGATCCTGCCCACGTATCTTTCGGAGAAGCCCGAGTCCAACAAGCGCTTCGAGGCCACAGACTTTAACAATAGCCTAGGGCAGTTCTCGCGAGACGGACGGTGGGTGGCCTACGTTTCGAGCCAATCCGGACGGAATGAAATCTATGCGGTGGCCTTCCCCAATCCGGCGGCGCGTCTCCAGATTTCCTCTGGCGGCGGAGACAACCCGCAGTGGCGCGGAGACGGCAAGGAACTGTTCTACACCGATCCCGACAGCAGGATCGTGCCGTGGACATCACCTTGCGTGGCGATACGTTGGAAATCGGAACGCCTCATGCCCTGTGGCAGCCACGCCTGATCGCAGTCAATCCTCCCTATGCTGCGACTGCCGATGGTAAGCGTTTTCTGGCGAACGAACAGCCGTTGCAGAGTGCTTCCCAACTAACCGTTGTCTGCAAGCCGATCTCAAGAAATAGCATTTCGCTAAGGGTTCGAGGGCTGTCTGGGAGCGAAGTATCCCTTCCGGCATTGCACGTTCAGCCCACGCTTGTGCGGCAGGATCTCAATCGGGTGGAAGCTTCCATCCAACCTGAAGCCCGCGGGGTGATAGCCAAGGGCATACTGGCTGCGCAGGGCTTCTTCAACGTTCTTGAATGCCGCTTTCAGGTCCGCCTTCTCGTGGGCCGGCAGGATATGGCCACCGCTAGGGTTGGTCAGCAGATCCAGGACGGCGTCGCCCTTGGGATAACGCTCCAACGGACTGTTCGTGCTGAGAGCGTACATGACCGCTTCGGCACGGACCGTCGCGTTTTCTGCGTCTGTCATGATCCCTTTGCTTGCCGTGTCCATACCATCGGTGATGAGGATGATCGCGCGCCGTGTGACCCGGGATTCGGTGCCGCTGCGCAGTTTGTCCGCGGCGAAAACAATGGCATCGTACAGCGCCGTGTCTCCCCCCG
The DNA here is from genome assembly GCA_020073165.1 of Terriglobia bacterium. Taxonomy (GTDB): domain Bacteria; phylum Acidobacteriota; class Terriglobia; order Terriglobales; family Acidobacteriaceae; genus JAIQET01. The sequence goes on from JAIQFP010000013.1 coordinate 63,539, forward strand.
AAGCTAGCGTGTGGATCGACTTTGCGAGCTCATCTACATCCCCGGTCGTGTCTTGCACCAGGTTGACCTTGCCGTTGAATCCCACCACAAAGGCCTCGTCCACTTCGGGCCGCAGGATCCTTTTCAAGAACATGCCGGCCGCCTGCTTCTCATACTCGAAGCGCCCCCGGATTGAGTCGCTGAGATCGATGAGCAGAGCCACGCGCAGGGGCAGATTGCTCTGCTGCTGAAAGTAGCCGATTCGCTGCGGCGGTTGATGGTTGTCCATTAACTTCAAATCGCCGGCAGTTAGATTACTGATGAAGTGGCCCTTGGAGTTGGTTACGGTGAACACCAGATTCACTTCATCCACCCGCTTGGAGATGGTTAGGCCAGTTTCCTGAACGTCGTTGAGATCTTCGGGAGAAACAAACCGTTGAGAAGGGCCTTGTGCCAGGGCCACCGCAGACAAACCGGCCAGCGCCCAAGTTGACAGCGCGACGAACAGAGAACCTGCATGCCATTTCAGGCAGCGCATGAGTGTGTTCCTTAATGTCGGAGTTAGAAATGTGCAGCCGCGTCGCACGCCAAACGCAACTTCGGAGTGCGGATGCAGAGAAAGTACAGGGCAACGCCGCCCGATCCACCCTTCCTTCTATAGGGCGATTCTGGTGGCTGATTTCCTAACTGACTCGCAGATTTTTTTCTGGGCACGGCGCCTGAACTCACAGTGCGTGAGTGTGAATGTCTGACAGTAGCGCCCGGGATGAAGAAGGAATGGGTTGCTACGGTGCCGGCAATGCGGTTTTCTGCTGGATCCCCTGGCCCTCGACGAGGGTGTAAATGAAATCTGCCGGCAGGTCGCGCAGCACTTCGACTTTGCCACTGGGCCAGCGGATTTCCACTTCGATCATTTTATTTTCACTCTCCAGACCAAAGTGCAACCTCGGATCGTTCTGCGAGATGTAGCTGCCCCCGGCGCGCACTTCGCTGAACTGAGTAAGAGTGCCCGCTTTCACGGTAACGCGGGCCCCGATGGCGGAGCGGTTGCTCTTGCTTCCCACCAGCTTGAACAGCACCCGATGATTCTTGCTACCGCCCTGGTTTAGAAGAAGCGTCGGCAACTCGCCAACATTAATCAGCACGGTATCGATGTTGCCATCATTGTTGATGTCTCCGAAGGCCGCGCCCCGCCTCGATTCCAACGGGATCGAGGCCAGAACGCTGGAGACATCCTCGAAGCTGCCGTCGCGCCGGTTGCGGAACAGTTGCATGGGCTCGCGGTAGTGCGCCCCTCCGGGAATGGAATCCACCTGCGGATACACATGCCCGTTGGCGACAAAGATGTCCAGCCAGCCATCATTGTCCATGTCGAAAAATGCTGTGCCCCACCCAACCATCGGATAAGTCGGTTGCGCCAGCTTGGCTGGCCAACTCACTGCCGCGAAGCCTTGCGCCCCCAGGTTGCGATACAAGTCATCCGCTTGTTCGGTAAAGTTGGTTACGAAGATGCCCATGCGGCCTTCGTTCAGATAGTCGCCGAAGTCCACGCCCATCGAACCCTGCATCTCGCCATCGGCGCTGACTGCGGCCCCAGAGAGCATGCCTACATCTTCAAACGTACCGTCATGTTTGTTGTGGTAGAGGTAGTTGGCACCCGTGTCATTGGCGACATACAAATCCGGCCAGCCATCATTGTCGTAGTCACCCCAGACGGCGCCCAGCCCATAGTAGAGGTTGGGATCGTCCACGCCCGCCTTCTTCGATACCTCCTCGAACGTCCCGTCGCCCCGGTTGTGAAAAAGCAGGTCCGACTCCCCGATCATTCCCCACGGACCGCACTGCACCGCGACTCCCTTGAAGCGGCAGTTCTTCTCGTCACTCCCGAAGTCCGGCAGTTTGTTCATGTCGAAGTGGACATAGCGCGATACGAACAGGTCTACGTAGCCGTCGCGGTCATAGTCAGCCCAGGCCGCGCCCGTGCTGAAACCGCCCGCGGCTACACCGGCTTTGTCGGTAACATCTTCAAACTTGCAATTCCCCAGGTTGCGGTACAGCGCGTTCCCGCCATAGCCGGTGACGTAAATGTCGGGAAGCCCGTCGTTGTCGTAATCGGCGACCGCCACACCCATGCCCCAACCTTTGCGGGTGAGCCCGGCGGACTTGCTGATGTCAGTGAACTTGAGGTCAGCATCCTGGTGATAAAGGGTGATCATGGGATCGCCGCCCTGGCGAAAACGCTCGACCGTCGATCCGTTCACCGTGATGATGTCAAGCTTGCCGTCGTTGTCACAGTCGATGAGACCCGCCCCGCCGCTCATGGACTCCACGATGTATTTCTTTTCCGGTGAAGATATGTGCGGGACGGTCAGCCCCGCCTGCTTGGCCACATCTACAAAGCGGGGTACGGGAGCTTTGGGGGCAGCCACCTGAGTGGATCGCGCCGACGCCGGGTTCTTCTTAGCTGTTGTCTGGGCGAACGCAACAACCGAGAGAAGCAAACCCAGGGCGAGGAGTTTACGCATGGTGGCAAGAATTTGAAGATTATAGTCCTGAACACGGCGGCCCGGCCCCGGCAAGGTTGCTCGGAGCAACCTTGGAGCGCGTCCAAAGCGGGACAAAGAAGAAATAACGCTAATCCGGCAGCCAAATGAACCTCGGCTGGCGAACTTTTATGCTCTCGCTTCCGGCGCGCTCTCTTTCTTCCGCTCCCGCCACCCTTCAATGATCAAATACAGCACCGGAATAAAGAACAAGTTCAGCAGCGTGGACATGATCATGCCGCCGAACACGGTGGTTCCTACCGAATGCCGGCCCTTCTCGCCAGCGCCACTGGCCAGGACCAGCGGCACCACGCCCAGAATGAACGCAAACGACGTCATCAGAATCGGCCGCAGCCGAATCCTGGCTGCCTCAATGGCGGCCTCCACCAACGGCAGGCCTCGCTCCCGCAACTGCTCGGCAAACTCGACGATCAGAATGGCGTTCTTGCTCGACAATCCCACCAGCATCACCAGCCCGATCTGGCAGTAGACGTCGTTCTCCAATCCACGCAGCCACACCGCCCCGAGCGCTCCCAACATCGCCATGGGCACAGCCAGCAGCACGATGAAGGGCAGCACGAAGCTTTCATACTGGGCCGATAGCGTCAGGTACACCACCAGCGTTCCCAGTCCGAAGAGGATGAGAGAGGTGCTGCCCGACTGCAATTCTTCCAGCGAAAGCCCTGTCCACTCATACGTGAACCCCTGTGGCATCACCTTCGTGCTCAGCTGCCCCATTGCGCTGATGGCTTGCCCGGAACTGAACCCCTGCGCCGCCACCCCGTCAATCTCCGCCGCACGAAACAGGTTGTAGTGGCTGATCACCTGCGGGCTGGTGGTCTGGGAGATAGTCACGAGGTTGTCCAGCGGGACCATCGCCCCGCTGTCAGAGCGCACGTAAAACTGCTTGATGTCTTTGGCCTGCGAGCGAAACTGCTTGTCGGCCTGCACGTACACCCGATACGAGCGATTGTTGAAGTCAAAATCGTTGACATACGCTGATCCCATGTACACGCCCAGCGTGTCGGTGATCTGCTGCAAAGGAATGTGCAGGCTCTTGGCCTTCTCGCGATCGATGGTCACCAGAAATTGCGGATCGCTCGCCGAATAGGTGGTGAACAGGCCGGCGAGGTCTTTGCGCGCGAAACCCTGGTGGACCATGTCCTGCGTGACTTTCTCCAGTTCCGCCAGCGTGTGAGTGCCCTGGTCCTGCACCTCAAACTGGAATCCACCGAAGTTGCCTAGGCCCTGCACCGCGGCGGGCAGAAAAGGGATCACCAGGGCGCCAGTGATTTTAGAAAGCGGGCCGCGCACCCGCGCCAGAATGGCATCCGCGCTGTGTTCGTCCCCTCGGCGTTGGGAATACGGTTTCAGCGGAACGAAGATCAGGCCGCGGTTGGAGGCATTCCCGCTGAAGCTGAAACCGGTGACGGAGAATGTGCCATCAACTTCCGGCATCTGCCCCAGCGCAGCCGCCACCTGCTCCGCGATCTTCTTCGTGTACTCCAGCGACGCTCCCGAGGGCGCCTGCACCGCGATGATGAAATACTCCTGATCCTCATTGGGAACAAAACCTTTGGGCACTCGCACAAAAGCGAAGTAAGTCAGCCCCAGCCCGATAAGAAATAGCCCCACCATGATGAAGCGGTACCTTAGAAACCCGCCCAAGGTGCCGCGATAGAGGTCGGTGGTTGCCGCAATCGCTTTGTCCACCTTGCCGAAAAACCAGTTCTTCTCTCCGTGCTCTCGCCCCAGCAAGATCGCGGAAAGCGCCGGCGTCAATGTCAATGCGTTGAACGCAGAGATGGAAATCGAGAACGCAATGGTCAGCGCAAACTGGCGAAACAGAATGCCGGTGGTCCCGGGAAAGAACGCCACCGGAACGAACACTGCCACCAGCACCAGCGAGGTTGCGATCACCGCTCCCGTAACCTCACCCATGGCAGCCGACGCCGCCTTGTGCGCGTCCCGCTCGCCCTCCTGAATATGCCGCTCGATGTTCTCGATTACCACGATGGCATCGTCCACCACCAGTCCCGTTGCCAGCGTGATGCCGAACAACGTCAGTGTGTTCACCGAAAATCCGAGCAGCTTGACGAAGGCAAACGTCCCAATCAGAGACACGGGAATGGTTACCGCCGGGATGATCGTGCTGCGCCAGTCTTCCAGGAAAACAAAGATCACCAGGATGACCAGCACGATGGCCGATCCCAACGTTTTCAGCACCTCCCGGATGGACTCGCCCACCGCATCGGTGGTATCGAAGGCCAGGTGTAACGTCATTCCGGGGGGAAATCTCTTCGCCAGCCGCTCCAGTTCCGCGATCGCCAGCCGGTCGACTTCCAGCGCGTTTGCGTTCGACAGCTGGGTGATGCCCAGACCCACCGCCTCGTGCCCGTTGTATTGCAGGTCGGAGCCATAATCCTCCGCCCCAAGTTCAGCCCGGCCCACGTCTTTCACCCGCACCAGCGTGCCGTCGGAGTTGGTTTTCAGAATGATGTTTTCGAACTGTGTCGGCTCGCTAAGCCGTCCAATGGCACGCACGCTGATCTGAAAAGCCTGCCCCGGCTTGATCGGAGGCTGACCCACCTGCCCAGCCGCCACCTCCACGTTCTGCTCTTGCAGCGCGCTGACCACGTCGGATGCTGTCAGCGCGCGGCTGGCCATGCGTTCCGGATCCAGCCACATGCGCATCGAGTACCGTCGTTCGCCAAAGATGAAGACCTCGGCCACCCCTGGAATACGTTTCAGATTGTCGCGAACGTAGACGTCCAGGTAGTTGCTCATGAACAGCGGATCGTAGCGGCCATCCGGCGAGTACACCGCGGCGCCGAACACGAAGTTATTCGAGGCCTTGGTGATGGTGACGCCCGTGGTCTTGACCTCGTTCGGCAACCGGCCCTGCGCCGTGTTCACCCGATTTTGAATGTCCACCGCCGCCAGATCGGGATCGCGGTTCAGGTCAAAAGTTGCAACAATGTTGCTGGTGCCGTCGTTGCTGCTGGTCGAGGTGATGTACTTCATCGCCTCCGCGCCGTTGATCTGCTGTTCCAGGGGCTGTGTCACCGCGGTTTCCACCGTCTGCGCGCTCGCGCCGGTGTACGCGCTGGTGACGGAAATCTGCGGCGGCGCCAAGTTGGGAAATTGAGAAATCGGCAGGGAAGGAATCACGACCGCGCCCGCCAGGATGATGAGCAGCGCGCAGACCGTGGCAAATACCGGCCGTCGTATGAAGAAGTTGACGAACATGAAGAATTGTCAGCACTACTCGCTGCCAGCTACTGGCTGCCTACTTGCGGCGAAATCGCAGTCCCATCGACCAGAAATTGTGTTCCGGAAACGATGACCTTGTCACCAGACTTGATCCCGTCCAGCACTACGTAATCGTTCCCGACCATATCCCCCACGCGCAGCGGCTTCTGGTGTGCCACCAGTTTGCCGTTCTGGTCCTCCGCCACAAACGCGAAGTACTGCCCGCCTACACGCGAAACCGCCAGTACCGGAACCACCAGTCCCTCGTGCATTCCCCACACCACCCGCGCGCGAACGAACTGCGCGTTACGCAACTTGTCCTGATGGTTGGCGATGGTTGCCTTAACCAGCAAGGTCTGCGTGGTACTGTCCACCTGGGGAGAAATGAAGCTGACCCGGCTGTCGGCGATCACATTGCCAGCTCCGTCCACGATCTGTACCGGCATGTTCATCCTGAGCTGGGTGGAGCGCTCCACCGGTACATAGATGTAGGCCTCCAGGCTGCCGGGTTTGTCCACCGTGGTGAGCACGGTGGTATTGGTGACTCGGTCCCCTACCCGCACGGGAATGTCGCCAACGATACCGCTGGTCTGTGAAACCACCTTGTAGTAGTGGAGTTGCACTTTCTGCTCGCGCACCTGGGCTTCCAGAGAACGCAACTGCGCCTGTGCGGAATCCAGCGAAGTCTGCGCCTGATCGAACTCCTGCTTGCTGGCGACTCCCGCCTCGTACAGCTTGCTGATGCGGTCGTACTGCTGCTGCGCATATTTCAGGTTCGCCGCCTGGGCCGCGTGCGCGTCTTCCTGGCTGCGCACCGTCGCCTCCTGCTTGCTGGGATCGATCTGCATCATGAGCGTAGTGGGAGAAACATGGTCGCCCGAATGCACATAGATCCTCGTGAGGTAGCCTTCCACCTGTGGCATGATGATCGCCGAGTCCCGCGATTTCAGCGTGGCCACGTACTCGGTCGCTTCGCCCAACGGAAGTAAGTGCGCCACTTCGATCTTGACCGGGACCGCTGGGTCCTGTGGCTGCACACCCTTCGCCGAACCACCACTGCAGGCCACACCCAGCCCGGCCAGCGTCACGGCCGCCAGTAAAGCGGCAGCAGATGTCCGCGCCACCGAGCCCGATCTGAAGCTCCCTTTTCTCATCTCCTGTAAGCTACCATGCGGCGTTCCCAGGGAGCCAACGCTTGCCGCCCCGGTGTTCCCATATTTGGACACGCTACATAGATTGTTGGTTACTATCGAAGGACTCCAAAAGTCTGGGGCCAGCCGTACTGGCCCGGAAAAATCCGGCGCTGCTTCTATAATCCTCTCCATGTCCGCTGCCTCTGCTGCTAACCGCGCTCGAATGGCTCTCGAAATGCGAGTCGTCGCCCGCCATCTCTTCGAGCACGCTCTCGCTGAGGCCAGCATTGATCGGGCCTTCCGGCGTCACGTGGAGTGCGAAAAGGGCGTGATGCGCGTCTGTGAGGATCTTTACGATCTCAACTCCTATGGCCGCACCTTCGTCGTCTCCATCGGTAAAGCCGCGCACACACTGATTAACGCCCTGGAAATGCAGGCCGGCAGCCGCTTCCAAGGAATCGTGGCAACCTCAGTCGAGCCGGCCTCGCAGGTAAAGGGATTCCGATACTTTCTTGGCGGCCATCCTACCCCCAACCAGGAATCCATTCGCGCCGCGCAGGCGATGCTGAAATCGTTGGACGGCCAGGACGCCTCGTCGCTGGTGATCTTCCTGCTCAGCGGGGGTGGCTCCTCCATCGCGGAGAAGCCCATCGATGACGAAATTCCGCTCGAGGATCTGATCGCTACCTATCGTGTACTGGTGCATTCCGGCGCGCCCATCGCCGAGATCAACGCCATTCGCAAGCACCTCTCCGCAATCAAAGGAGGCCGCTTGGCCCACGCCGCCTCCCCTGCGCAGCAGGTTTCGCTTCTGGTCTCCGACGTGCCTGACGACACTCCCGATGCTCTAGCCTCGGGTCCGACCATGCCAGATTCCACCAGCGTCGAAGACTGCTACGCCATCGCCGCAAAGTGCGGGATGCTGCAACAGTTTCCGCCGTCGGTGCTGGAGTTGTTCCAGCGGCGCGCGCTGGAAGAGACCCCCAAGAAGGATGACCCGGCTTTCCATCGCTCGCGCTGGTGGCCGATCCTGTCGAATGCTTCCTTGCTCGAGGCCGGCAAGGGGGAAGCTCGGCGCCAGCGCTTCGCAGTGGAGGTGGACAACAGTTGTGATGATTGGGACTACCCTCGTGCCTGCGACTATCTCCTCGGCCGCTTGCGCGAGCTGCGAAAGACATCCGAGCGTGTCTGCCTGATTTCCGGTGGCGAGGTGACGGTCAAAGTGACCGACGGAGGAACCGGCGGACGTAACCAGCAGTTCGCGCTGGCTTGCGCCAGCAAGATCGCCGGAGAAAACATCACCGTGCTCAGCGCCGGTACGGATGGCATCGATGGCAACAGTTCCGCGGCCGGGGCGGTGGTGGACGGCACGACCCTGGAGCGCGCCAAGGCCCGCGGCCTAGATCCCGAAACCCACCTGGCCGGCTTCAACGCTTTTCCGTTTTTCGACTCGCTGGGCGACGCCGTGGTGACCGGTCCCACGGGAAACAATCTTCGGGACCTGCGAATCCTGCTGGCGTATTAAGTGCCCTTGGGCATGCTGGCAAACGCAGCTTCCTGCGCCTTCTGTACCTCCTCCTCGGACAGGTTGCGAACTCGCGCTGCCAGGGACCATCTATGCCCGAATGGATCCTGGACCTGGCCGTAGCGAGCACCCCAGTACGCGTCCATCAAGGGCATCTTCACCTCGGCGCCTGCGGAGACGACACGCGCGAAGGCTGCGTCCACGTTCTCCAGATACACGTGGATCGTGACCCCGGCGCCCCCGGTCGAGAGTGGCGACAGTAAACCCCACTCCGGAAACTCGTCGTTCAACATCAGAATGGAATCGCCGATCTTGAGGGACGCATGAATAATCTTGCCGCCGCCTGGGCCATAGTGCTTTACGAGCACTTCGGCGCCGAAAGCCCGCTGGTAGAAATCAATGGCCCGCTCGGCATCGCGAACGGTCAAGTGAGGTGTAAGCGTGTGGAATCCCTGAGGAACTGCCTTCACCGTATCGGTCATGGGACCTCTGATGCGGTAACGAGTCTAGCGCAAGCCGGATCAGGAGATGTTAAGAGATGCGAAAAGCTGATGAATTTCAAACAGCAGAGAAGGAGTTCTTGCTAATTGCCAATTGCCAGGTGCCAATTGCTAGAAGAACTGCGTCACGCCCTCTTCCAGCACCACCACCCGATCCTCAATCCCCGCCGCCCTCGCTTCCTGTTCCAGGAGTTGTAAGGGCTCATCGATGGGTTCGTGCGACAGGCGGAAGGTCCCGTAGTGCATGGGCACCATCCAGCGCGCGTTCAGGTCGAGGAAGGCGCGGGTAGCGTCCCCGGGATCAGCATGGACGTTGCGGAAAGACGGCGGATTGTAAGCGCCAATCGGCAGCAGGGCAACTTCTGGCGACAGCCGCTGGCCGATGTCCCGGAATCCGGAAAAGTAAGCGGTGTCCCCCGCGTGGTAGACGGAATGCCTGTGGTCGCGCAACACGTAGCCGCCGTAGCCACGGTGAGAATCTTTGATGATCCGGGCGCCCCAGTGGCGTGAGGGCACGTGGGTGACCGTCAGCCCGCGATGGCGATAGCTGTTCCACCAGTCCAATTCCACCACGTCGTCAAACCCCAGATCGGAGACCAGGTCGAAAACGTGGTGCGGAACCACGATCTTGGGTGGCGCCCCGCGTCGGCGTCGGGTCTGCTGCACGATCGCCCGCAACGATGGCCGGTGCAAGTGGTCGAAGTGGGCGTGCGTGACCAGCACCAGATCAATCGGCGGAAGGTCGCGCACGTAAACGCCGGGCTTGCGCAACCGCTTCAGCACGAACAGCCAGCGCGCAAAGTTAGGATCAATGATGACGTTCTGCCCGCCAATCTGCACGAAAAAGCTGGCGTGCCCGATGAAGGTCACGCCCATCTCGCCGTTGCTCACCAGTTTCGGCTTGTGGGTCTCCCCGGTTCGCGGCGTGACGGCGGAGTGGCGCACCAGGCGCCCAAACTGCCGGGCGCGCTTGCGCAGGGCGGGATTTTTCAGGGTGTCCTTTAACATCTACGACGAACCCATGGTCCTTCTGATTGGCTGCAGAGTTGTATTTTATTTTAGAACAATCGCTCACAGTTTGCTTGACCGGCCTGACTTGTGTCGTTTCTAATCCTTGCTGGTCCTCAGGAGAAAATTCGGATGCGGGTTGCTTTCTTAGGTTTAGGAATCATGGGCCGGCCGATGGCCGCCAACCTGGTCAAAGCCGGCCACGAAGTCACGGTTTGGAACCGTACCCCGGGCAGAGCCGTGGAAGGCGCACAGAGTGCGTCATCTCCGGCCGAGGCCGCGCGCGGTGCGGAGGTGGTGTGGATGTGTGTCTCCGACACCAACGCCGTCGAAAGCTTGCTCTTCGGACCACAGGGCGTGCAGGATTCGCTGGCCCAGGGCATGACCGTGGTTGATTCCAGTACCATCTCTCCTTCGGCCACGCGAAGCTTCGCGGAGCGCGTCCGCGGCCGCGGCGCTGAGTACGTTGATGCGCCCGTGACCGGATCCAAGGCAGGAGCAGAGAACGGAACTCTGATCTTCATTGTGGGCGGCGACGAGGCCGCCATTGAGCACCTGAAACCGCTGTTTGCGGCCATGGGCAAGCAGTTCTTCCGTATGGGTGAGACCAGCAAAGGCCAGGCCGCCAAGCTGGTGATGAACCTGCAAATCGCCCTCATTTATGAGGGCTTCTCCGAAGCCCTGACCCTGGCCACCAAGCTCGGCGTTCCAGCGGAGACCCTGCTGCCGTTGGTGCAGGCCTCCATGGTTCGCTCCGGCGTGGTGGAGTACAAGGCTCCGTTTGTCATGAAGCGTGACTTTTCTCCGAATTTCCCTTTACGCCTCATGCACAAAGACCTCCGCTTGGCCCTCGATGCGGCCAAAGAAGCGCGCGTCAAGCTGCCGGGGCTCGAAACCGTAGAAGAGATCTATGAAATGGCCACCGAGGATGGGCACGAGAACCTGGATTACGCCGCCACCCTCACCCTTCTGGAAAAATGGGCTGGGGTCGAGGTCAAGGGGGCTTCCGCCTAACCGCCGGTCATACTGAAAACCGGGGACCCGGAACTGAGAACTCTTGTCTCCTGTTACCCCGGTAACCTTCCTATTACACAACTATTACAGTCAGCCCCACCCGCAGTTGATAGGTTAGACGCAGGTTTTCTAAAGCGAGTGTGGGGACACAACGAATGGAACTGCAGGCCCTCGAGCGCAAGCCAGCCGCCGACAACCAAATCAACTGGGTAACCGCAACTTTTATGGCCCTGTTTCACCTGGGTGCCCTGGCAGCATTCTTCTTTTTTACCTGGAAAGCTTTGGCGGTGGCTGTGTTCCTGTGGCTGGTTTCGGGATGCTGGGGCATCGGCATGGGCTATCACCGGCTGCTCACTCACCGCGGGTACAAGACGCCCAAGTGGGTTGAGTATTTCCTCACCGCCTGCGCGACCCTGGCCTTGGAAGGCGGACCGATTTTCTGGGTGGCGACGCACCGCATCCATCACAAGTTTTCTGACCAGGAAGGCGATCCGCACTCGCCCATCGATGGCAAGTGGTGGGCGCACATGGGCTGGATCCTGACCGGCAGGTCCATGCATCACGACACTACCACTCTGGCGAAATACGTTCCCGACCTTGCCAAGGACAAGTTTCACGTCTGGATCACCAAGTATCATTACCTTCCTATCGTGTCGCTTGGCTTGCTGCTGCTCGCGATCGGCGGTCTGCCCTTCCTCATGTGGGGCATCTTCCTGCGCACCGTGGTTGGCTTGCATGCCACCTGGCTGGTCAACTCGGCAACCCACACTTGGGGCTCGCGCCGTTTTCAGACCCGCGATCTCTCCACCAACAACTGGTGGGTTGCGTTGCTCACTTTTGGCGAAGGCTGGCACAACAACCATCACGCCCATCCAGTTTCTGCCCGCCATGGTCTGCGGTGGTACGAAGTGGACATGAACTGGTACGGCATCTGGACGCTCAAGAAGCTGGGGCTGGCCCGAGACATCTACCGGGTACGGCTTTCCGAATTGCGGCGCCAGGAGCAACAGGACTTGGCCCCAGCGCCGGCCCGAAGCGAACTGGTCTCGGTATAGCGTAGCGCCGGCGTCCCGCCCCCGCCGTTGGAACCGACCCCGGCTCCTGACTCCTGATTCCCCTCCTCGCGGTAGAATCGACTCGTGCGCATCACCAGTCGCCGCAAAGCCATTGCCTTTTTTGTCACCCTGGGCGTGTGCCTGGCGGCGCTGGCCGTGGCCGTGGGCAGCGGCTGGATCATTCTCAACTGGCGGGAAGGCGTAAAAGTTTTTCTGGGAGTGATCTTCTTCGGCGCCATCATCGCGGGAATCATCCTCAACACGATTTTCCTGGTGCGCGAAATCCGCCGCAATGAACAGCACGACAGCTTCATCAATGCTGTCACTCACGAATTGAAGACCCCGATTGCCTCCATTCGCCTGTACCTGCAAACCTTGCAGCGCCGCGAGGTAGACCAGACCCAGCGGCGAGAGTTCTACCGCCTCATGCTCGACGACACCAACCGCTTGCTGGGCACGGTCGAGCAAATTCTGAAGGCGGGGGAAGCCGGGCACAAACGCGCCACCCGCCAGCGGGCCGCGGTGGACTTTGGAGGTCTGGTCGGTGAGTGTGTCGAAGTCGCCCGTACCAGTCATCATCTTCAACCCGAAGCTCTGCGCTTCGAGCCAACCCTTGGCAATGGTTCAGGAGCGAGCGTGGTCGGAGATTCCGAGGATCTGCGCACTGCGGTGTCCAACGTCCTCGACAATGCCATCAAGTATTCCACCGGCGCGGTCGATGTCTCCGTGTACGTCGAGGTCCCGGACGAGAAGCACGTGACGCTGCGCGTAGTTGATCACGGTGTGGGCATCCCCGCCGAAGAACTGAAACGCATCTTCAAGCGCTTTTACCGCGTTCCCGGCCGCTTGCAGGGCAATGTAAAGGGCACCGGCCTGGGATTGTTCATCGTGCGCGCCATCGCCAGCAAGCACGGCGGCCGCGTCTTTGCCGAGAGCGAAGGCGAAGGCCGCGGCACTACGGTCATACTCGAACTGCCGCGGAGCAACGCATGAGCCGGGTGCTTATCGTCGAGGATGAAACTCACCTGGCCAAAGGTTTGCAGTTCAACCTGGAGGCCGAAGGACACTCCGTCCAGCTCGTAGGCGATGGCGAAAGTGCGTTGGACCTGCTGCTGAAGAAGCGCGAGGATTTCGATGCCGTCGTGCTCGACGTAATGCTTCCCGGCAAAGACGGCTTCACGGTCGCGACCGAACTGCGCGCTGCTAAACGCTTCGTCCCGGTGCTCATGCTGACTGCGCGCGGCCGCCCCGAGGACGTGCTAAAGGGTTTCGCCTCCGGCGCCGACGACTATCTTCCCAAGCCGTTCGAACTTCCTATCCTGCTGGCCCGCCTGCAGGGCTTGCTGCGGCGCCGGGATTGGCTCCAGGAAGGCCAAGCGGCACAACCCACCTCCGCCAAGCAGCAATCCCATGACGCCGAGTACGATGTGTTCTCCTTCGCCGGCCGCACCATCGACTTCGGCAAGCTGGAGCTGCGCGTCAACGGCAATACCATTCACCTCACGCTCATGGAAGCCGAGCTGCTGCGTCATCTCATCCGCAACAATGATCGGGTTGTCTCCCGCAAGTCCATCCTGGAAGAAGTCTGGGGGCTGCACGAAGACACTGACACCCGCGCCATTGATAACTTCGTCGTCCGCCTGCGGCGCTATATCGAGGATGACCCCGCGAAGCCGGTTCATCTGCTTACGGTCCGAGGAGTGGGCTATCGCTTCATCGCAGACCCCTAAGCAGAGCCTACTCGTAGCGCAAGGCGATGGCTGGGTCCACCTCGGCTGCCCGGCGTGCGGGTACATAGCTGGCCAGCAGGGCGGTAGCGAGCATCAGCACGGACGCGGAAACCATCGTGGTGGCGTCGCTTGCACCAATCCCATAGAGCAGGCCCGACATGAAACGAGACAGCGCCAGCGCTCCCGCCAGGCCCAAACTTACGCCGACAATTCCGAGCATGATTCCGTTGCCCATCACCAGTCGCAATACCCGCATCCGGTCGGCCCCAAGCGCCACCCGGATTCCAATCTCGTGGGTACGCTGCGCCACCGTGTAAGAAATCACGCCATAAATCCCCAACCCAGCCAGGGATAGGGCAAGCGCCGCGAAGGACGTCAGCAGCAGCATATTGAACCTCCTCGCCACCAGTGACTCAGCAACCCGAGTTTCCATCGGCATGACGTCGAAGATCGGCTGGTCTGGGTCAAGGACCTGTATTTCGTGGCGCAGCAATCCGGCAAGGTCACCCGGCTCCCCCTTGGTGCGGATCGCGATGTTCGAGACCTGCCGAACGTATCTCAAGGGCAAGTACATTTGTGGCGAATTCTCCTCATCCAGACCGCTGTCCCGAACGTCACCGACCAGGCCAACAACCTCCGACCACTCTTTCGCTGCCGTCATCTTGATGTGCTTCCCGACCGGATCTTGCCCGGGGAAAAACTTGGTCGCGGCGGATTGATTGAGAATCACGCCGGGCGCGGAGTCGTTCTCTGAATCCCGGTCATTGAAGGCCCGTCCCTTGAGCAGGGGCACACCCAAGGCCCGGAAGTAGTCCGCACTCACGCCATCGATGAACAGTGAAGGCGCCAACGCCGAAGGAACTTCCGGTTGGCCCTCGGCCCGAACCTTACCATGCATGGCATGTCCTGCCAGGGGGAGCGAGCTACCCACGGCGGCCACTTCCACGCCGGGCAACCCCTGCAACCGCATTAGCAGCTGTTCTAGGAACTGAGTGCGTTGCTGTGCATGAACGTACTTGCTATCGGATAGCACGATGCGAGCGGTCAACAATCCCTGGGACTTGAATCCGGGATCGCTGCGCACCAAGCCGACGAACGTGCGGATCAGCAGGCCCGCTCCGGCGAGCAGCACCAGGGCAAGAGCGAGCTCTGAGATGACCAGAATACCGCTCATGCGGCGGTGCTGCCTACCCGACGTCGTTCGGGGCCCACCAGAATCCAGCCGCAGCCCGACCTCCTGCTTGGTGGAAAAGATTGCCGGTGCTGAGCCGAAAGCCACTCCGGTGATCATGACCAGCATCAGCGTGAACCCGAACACATTTCCATCCATCCGAATCTCGCTCAGACGAGGAAGCGCCCCAATCTGCACTCTTCCGAGGACGCCCACCAACCACGTGGCCAGAACAAATCCAACCGCACCAGCGGCGCTCGACAGCAAGAGACTTTCCGTCAGCAACAGCCGCACCAGCCTCAGGCGACCGGCACCCAGCGCGGTTCGCACTGCCATTTCCCGCTGGCGGACCGACGCGCGGGCGAGTTGCAGGTTCGCGATATTCACGCACCCGATCAGCAGCACAAAACCGACCGCCACCAGCAGCACCAGCAGCGAGCGCCGCGTATCGCCCACGATGTGCTCTTGCAGGGGCACCAGTTCGGCGCGCATTCCTTCCAGCCAGTCAGCACTCTTGTCATTCCCGTGCACCTGGGTGTTGATGGCGTTCAACTCCGCGGTCGCTTGCTTGGAACTGGTGCCGGCCGCCAGGCGTCCCACCACGTAGACATTCCTGAAGCTCTGGTCGGTGGCCCGGTACGGCGGGAGGGGCAGAGGAAGCAGGATGTCCGGTTTCATTTCCTTGTCGGGAAAACGGAAATCCGCCGGCAGCACGCCCACGATGGCGTACGCTGTGCCGTTCAGCCGCAGGGACTTGCCGATAGCGTCCGTCTGACTGCCAAAGTGGCTCTGCCAAAATCCATAAGTCAGAAGCGTTACGGAATTAGCGCCGGGTTTGTCCTCTTGCGAGGAAAACGATCTTCCCACCAAAGGGCGGAGGTTGAAGAGCGGGAAAAATGTCGACGTGACCTCGCCGGCTTCCACGCGCAACGGGTCGCCCGCTCCGCTTGCGTTGAAGTTCTCGTTGTCGTAGGCAGCGATTTGCTCGAACGACCGAGCCCGGTCTCCCCATGCGACATAATCCGGGCCCAGCGTCATATTGCTCTGGATATGGGGCAGGAACTCCGTCACCCACATCAGGCGGTCCGCTTGGGGATAAGGAAGAGGCCGTAGCAGAACCGTGTTCACTAGAGTGAAAATTGCGGTATTCGCACCCACGCACAGGGCCAAGGTCAGAACAGCGACCAGCGTGAACCCGGGAGACTTGGACAACATCCGGATACCGTAACGGAGGTCAGCGAGGAAGGTCTGCACGATCCCATCTCCTTGCAAACGAGATTCAGCTCGATCAAACGGACGCAATTTGACTGCCCTTTGGGACCTTGAAACTCAGCCTGTACCAAGGCGCTAAGTCCCCTTGCCGACTCAAAGATGTGCGATTGCGGGATTCAGTCGTTCAGAACTGAACAACCTGAAATGATTCGTGCCGTAGTATTCCGCGCGCCGCAACAACCCGCAACTCCGCGCTCGGAAGGTGGGCCGACCTTCTCACCGGCGCACTGACCCCTTGGAGGTCTCCGGCCGCATTTTGGATTTCCAGTGAGGGGGCGGAAAATCTGGCATTCCGAATCTGCTGGATCGCGAATCCCCAGGAGCCCTTCCAAGTCGAGCCCCACTTGTGCAAATCGCGGTTCCACCGCACTCCGCAATGTGCAACAAAATTCACCTTTCCGTCTGCATTGTCACGTAAACAGTTGAAAACTCGTAACAAACACCCTAGCTGCTTTGGCAGGCTAGCTGCTCCACACCCCCCTAACACCCTCCCCGGGGTGACGCATTTTCTCCCATTCCACGCTAGGAGCACTTCGACGATGTCAGTCAAAATCGGGTCCCTGTTGCTTGCGGCAGCACTTTTGTCAGCTCTGGTAGGTTGCACTACCTCGAGCCGGCGTCACACCACTCCTGCCCTCACATCTATAACCGTTAGCGCGGGCGACTCCAGCGTGCTGGTGGGTTCCAGCACGCCGGCGTTCGTCGCCACCGGCCATTTTGACGATGGGAGCATGCAAACATTGACTTCCGGCGTGACCTGGGCGTCATCCGATCCGACCAAGGCCACCATCAACAGCAGCGGGGTGGCGACCGGAGTCTTCCATGGCAGTACCAACATCACCGCCAGCAAGAACTCCGTCACCAGCACCGCGACCGCGCTCGATGTCATTGCCGTCCTGCAGTCGATGGTTGTCACCCCGCTCGGGCCTGGAATTGTGGTAGATGATAGCCAGCAATTTGCCGCCACTGGCTCATTTAATGATGGCTCAGTGAGTGACGTAAGTGCGATCGCAAGCTGGACCTCCTCGAACACTGCCACGGCCACCATCGACCCAGCCTCCGGCTTTGCTACCGGCCAGGCGGTGGGTACCACCACGATTACCGCAGCAGCCACGGCTGCCGACGGTACTCCCGTGGCCGCAACCACAGCTTTGAACGTAGTGTCCTCGGCCTATGTCCAGTTAAGTGGCAGCTACGCCTTCACCTTGTTGTCCGCCGATACCCGCGGTACCGCGTTCGCGTTCGGCAGCTTGCACGTCGACGGCAGCGGCGCCATTGATACCGGAGCGGAGGACTGCAATAGCGTCAACGGCGTCCACCAGAATGAGCCTGTGACTGGGACCTACTTCGAGTATCCCGATGGCCGCGGCCAGATCAATCTCGCCGCTAATCTTTGCCATGCCGCCGGTATCACCCTGCGCTTCATCCTGGCTGCAGGTGGCAACACCGGCAGGCTCGCCCAGTTTGACGGCCTCGGAACCGCGAAGGGCATCCTGGAGCCGCAGACTTCGACTAACGCCTTCGGCAACTCGGCGTACGTCTTCCGTGCGGCCGGTGTCGACTCGGGCAACAATGCCATGGGCGTGCCGGAGCCATTGGGTGCCGTGGGTCAGTTCACCGCCGATGGGACAGGCAACATCACCAATGGAACCATCGACATCAACGACTTTGGTACGGTCAGAGCTTTGGTTCCACTCAGCGCATCTACGTACACCGCCGTCCCCGACGCCAACGGCAGAGGCACTGGCCTGTTGACCTTCCCCACCACCGGTAGCGTCAACACCAACATCAATTTCACCTTTTACGTGGTCAACGACAGCAAGATCAACTTCATTCAGACCGATGCTGCTTCGGCATCCGCAGTGGCCGGCGTGGCCGAAGTGCAGAGCATTCCCGAACTCCTCGACGAGAGCGGTCTCGATGGCGCCTACTCTTTCCTGGTGGGACGCCCGGTAATCGTGAACGTCACCGGCTTTGACCGCACGGAATTCGCCCAGGTCGGAGAGTACACCTTTGACGGGACCGTTCCACCCCCTCCAAGTACACTGACCGGCGTGCGGGACGACACCAACAACCCGGTTCCTAATCCGCTGGTGGACATCACCGGCAACTACACCTTCGTCGGGGGAGTTCCGGGTCGTTTCACCTTCGACGCCAACAGCCCCTCACAAGGCAGCGATCGCCTGTACACCGGCTACGCGGTGTCTGCGCTCAAGTCAGGGACCGTGGACCGGGCCTTCGTCCTGATGGCTGGCGCCGCAAAGAATGCGCCCACCGGCGAGATGGATCTGCAGACAGCAATCAGCACCACCACACTTGCCGGCACTTACGCGCTGGATGCCTCCGAGCTTACCGCCAGCTATAGCGAAACCCTCATGGCAATCACGGTGGATGGTGCCGGGAACGCCAGCGGCATCGCCGATGTCTCCGCTCCGGTCAGCGGTGTCTTGACGCTCTCCAGCAGCGAAGTCACTGGCGCAAGCTACGGCGACAGCCCGAACGTGGGTCGCGCCATCCTCAGCCTGCCGAATCAGGTCGGCTTCCAGGACTCTGTCTTTTACCTGGTTTCGCCGCAGTCAGCCTGGGTTCTCGGAATCACACCAAACACACCTGCGGCGGATGGAACTCTGACGCAGCAATAGCAGCCAACCCGAAGGACCCTTCCAGACCCAGCCTCTCCCCGAGGCTGGGTTTTTGTTGTTTGCCAATCACTTTCGCCCGTACCCGTCTCCATCCCTTTGTTACTCCGTGAGTGCTCTTGCTCGTTCTCGCCAGCAGAATTCCGCGCCATTCGCTATCATTGAAATATTCAGCCTTCAGAGGATGGAGAAATCAGACGTGGCAGAAACCCAGACCAATGGACTGGAAGTCCTGGAAACGCGAGAGTGGCTTGATTCTCTCGACTATGTGTTAGCCAAGGGTGGCCCAGACCGGGCGGGACGCCTGCTGCAGCAGCTCTCCTTGCATGCGCGACGCGCCGCCGGGATCAACCTGCCGTTCTCCGCGACTACTCCTTATCAGAATACGATTTCCGTGCGCCAGCAGCCGCCCTTTCCGGGCAGCCAGGAGATGGAGCGCCGCATCAAGAGCCTGGTGCGCTGGAACGCGCTGGCCATGGTGGTGCGTGCCAACAAACTTCAGGAAGGCATTGGCGGGCACATTTCCACCTACGCCTCGGCCGCGACTTTGTACGAAGTCGCCTTCAACCATTTCCTGCGCGCCCAGACCGAAACCGGCGACCGCGACATTGTCTACTTCCAGGGCCACGCCGCGCCCGGAATCTACGCGCGGGCGTATCTGGAAGGCCGCATTCCGGTGCAGAAGCTGGAGAACTTCCGCCGCGAACTGAAACCGGGTGGCGGGCTCTCGTCCTATCCGCACCCCTGGCTCATGCCCGACTTCTGGGAGTTCCCTACCGTCTCCATGGGGCTGGGGCCCATTCAGGCTATCTATCACGCCCGCTTCATCAAGTATCTGGAGAACCGCGGGCTGAAGAAATCCACCGGCGGCAAGGTGTGGGCGTTTCTCGGCGATGGTGAGATGGACGAACCCGAGGCGCTGGGTTCAATCACTCTGGCTTCCCGCGAGCGCCTCGATAACCTGATCTTCGTGGTGAACTGCAACCTGCAACGGCTTGACGGCCCGGTGCGCGGCAACGGCAAAATCATCCAGGAACTGGAAGCCATCTTCCGCGGCGCCGGATGGAACGTGATCAAGGTGATTTGGGGCGGCGACTGGGACAGCCTCATCCAGAACGACCGCGACGGGCTGCTGGTCCGCCGCATGGGCGAGATCACCGACGGCCAGTACCAGAAGTATTTCGTCGAAAGCGGAGCCTACTTCCGCCACAACTTCTTTGGTACCGATCCGCGTCTGCTGAAGATGGTGGACCACTTGTCCGACGAGCAACTGGCCCGCATGCGCCTGGGCGGCCACGATCCCATCAAGGTGCACGCTGCCTACAAAGCCGCGGTGGAACACACGGGTGCTCCGACAATCATTTTGGCCAAGACCATTAAGGGATACGGCTTGGGCGAAGCCGGCGAAGGCAAGAACATCACCCACCAGCAGAAAAAGCTGAACGACGAAGAGCTGATGTTGTTCCGCTCGCGCTTCGGCATTCCGATTCCCGACGAAGAATTACACGACGCGCCTTTCTACCGCCCGCCCGACGACAGCCCTGAAATCCGCTACATGCTCGAGCGCCGCAAGCAACTGGGCGGCTACATCCCGGAGCGCAAGGTCCGCGCCAAACCCATTACTCCGGTTTCCGAAGCTCATTTCGAGGAATTCTATAAAGGCACCGAAGGCCGCGAAGCTTCCACCACCATGGTGTTCGTGCGCCTGTTGGGCAAACTGCTGCGCGATCCGGGAATCGGCAAGCTGGTCGTCCCCATCATCCCCGACGAAGCCCGCACCTTCGGCATGGAGGCGCTCTTCCGCCAGGTCGGCATTTACTCCAGCGTCGGCCAACTCTACGAACCGGTCGACATGGATACGCTGCTCTATTACAAGGAGGCGCTCAACGGGCAAATTCTTGAAGAAGGCATCACGGAGGCCGGCTCGCTGTGTTCCTTCATCGCCGCCGGAACCGCGTATTCACAGCACGGAATCAACACGATTCCCTTCTTTATTTATTACTCGATGTTCGGTTTCCAGCGCATCGGGGATTTGATCTGGGCGGCCGCCGATGAGCGCACCCGCGGCTTCCTGCTTGGCGGCACGGCCGGCCGCACTACGCTCGCCGGCGAGGGCTTGCAGCATCAGGATGGCCACAGCCATGTGTTGGCGCTGTCAGTGCCCAACCTGATGGCGTACGACCCGGCTTTCGCCTACGAAATTGCCGTCATCATTCAGGACGGCATCAGGCGTATGTACGTGGACCAGGAGTCCATCTTCTATTACCTGACCGTCACCAACGAGCCGCTGCCCATGCCCGAGATGCCCGCTGGCGCCGAAGTCCGCCAAGGCATTCTTAAAGGCATGTACCGCTTCAAGACATCGGCGAAGAAGGACGCGAAGCTGCGCGCACAACTCTTCGGCAGCGGCACCATCATGTACGAAGTGCTCAAGGCGCAGCAGATTCTGGAAGAGAAGTACGGCGTGGCTGCCGACGTCTGGAGTGTGACCAGCTACAAAGAACTGTATCGCGACGGCAACGATTGTGAACGCTGGAATATGCTGCACCCGGGCGCGGCTCCGAAAATTCCATTCGTCACGCAAAGCTTGAAAGATGCACCCGGCGTGCTGGTGGCGGCATCGGATTACATGAAGGTGCTGCCGGAATCTATCTCGCAATGGATGCCGCGTCCGCTGGTCGCCTTGGGAACCGATGGCTTCGGGCGCAGTGAGAACCGGGCGTCGCTGCGGGATTTCTTTGAAGTGGACGCGAAGCACATTGTGCTGGCCACGCTGCATGCCTTGGCGCGGGAGAAGCAACTCGACCTTGGAGCAGTGCAACGGGCAGTAAACGACCTGGGCATCAACCCGGAGAAGGCAAATCCGGCCGTGACGTAGCGCCGGCGTCCCGCCGGCTGTCGTGGGGGCGTCTCGCCCCCACATCTGTGGGACAAAGGTCATAGAGAAGACAACGTGACAGAATTCAAACTCCCCGAACTCGGTGAAAACATCGACCAGGGCGACCTCGTGCGATTGATGATCGCCCCCGGCGCCACCATCGCCGAAGGCCAGCCGGTCATGGAGCTAGAGACCGACAAGGCGGTGGTCGAAGTTCCGTCGTCGGTGAGCGGCACCGTGAAAGACATCCGCGTGAAGGAAGGCGAAAAAATCAAAGTTGGCCAGGTAATCTTCACCGTGGAAAATGGCGCGGGCAGTGGAGCGCGGGCGTCCTCGCCCGCGCAAGCGTCGGCACCAACACCCCAGCCGGCAGCGAAAGCGCCCACCTCAAGCGCCCCGCCGACCCAGACTGAACCGCCGAGAACACCGGCACCTCCACCGCAACCCGGCCCCACTGAATTCAAGCTTCCCGAACTCGGCGAGAACATTGACCAGGGCGACCTGGTGCGTCTGATGATTTTTCCCGGTACAAGAGTCTCCGAAGGTCAGCCGGTCATGGAGTTGGAGACCGACAAAGCTGTGGTCGAGGTTCCCTCTTCCGTCAGCGGAGTGGTGAAAGAAATCCGAGTGAAAGAAGGCGACAAGGTCAAAGTCGGCGAGGTGATCTTCACCCTGGAAGGCGGCGCCACCGCGCCCCCACAGCGGCCGAAGGCAGCCCCGGTGGAGCATGTGTCCGGCCAAGTCGCGGCCCGCCTTGCCTTTCAAGCCGCCATCAAGGCCGAGGGCAAAACCGAAGAACAGGCGCTTCCGCCGGACCAGCCTCAGCCCATTCCACAAACCTTCACCATGCCCGTGCAATTGGGCAAGGTGGCCGGCACCGACCACGGAGAACCTGTCCCAGCAGCTCCGCATGTTCGGAGGCTGGCGCGTGAACTCGGCGTGGACATCCACCAGGTTCCGGGCACCGGCGCCGGAGGCCGCATCAGCGAAGACGATGTGAAGGCCTACTCAAAGGCGTTGCTCGTTTCCGCGGTCCAGGCGCCACGCGCAACGCATTTCGCCGAACCCGCACTTCCCGATTTCGCTAAGTGGGGCAAGATCGAGCGCGTCGCCATGCGCGGCGTGCGCCGCAAGACTGCCGAGCACCTATGGGAAGCCTGGAACACGATCCCCCACGTCACCCAGCACGACAAGGCTGATATCACCGAACTCGAGCAGTTGCGCGCCCGCTTCGCGCCCAAGGCGGAAGAGGCCGGCGGCAAGATGACCGTCACCGCCATCGCGCTCAAGGTTTGCGCCTCCGCCCTGAAGGTATTCCCGCAGTTCAACGCCAGCATCGACATGGGCAAAGAAGAAATTATTTACAAGCAGTACATCAACATTGGCGTGGCTGTGGACACCGACCGTGGACTGCTGGTGCCCGTCATCCGCGATGTGGACAAGAAGAATATCGTTGAACTGGCCGCCGAGATGACGCAACTCTCCCAGAAGGCCCGCGACAGGAAGCTCACGCCCGCCGAGATGGAAGGCGGCACCTTCACCATCACCAACCTGGGTGGCATCGGAGGCACGGCGTTTTCCCCCATCGTGAATCATCCCGAGGTCGCCATCCTTGGCCTTTCGCGCTCCAGCATGGAACCGGTGTGGATAAATGGAAAATTCGAGGCCCGGCGCGTGCTGCCGGTTTCGCTCTCCTACGACCATCGCCTGATTGACGGCGCCGATGCCGCGCGCTTCCTGCGCTGGATCGCGGAAGCCTTCGAACAACCATTCTTGCTTTCGGTGCAGGGATAAGACACCCGCATGGCCGACACCTCGAACTTGCACATCGCAGTGGTAGGCGGCGGGCCGGGAGGCTACGCCGCCGCCTTTCTCGCCGCCGACCTGGGGATGAAAGTCACTCTTATCGATCCCGAGGTCAATCCCGGCGGCGTTTGCCTGTACCGAGGCTGCATTCCCTCCAAGGCGCTGCTGCACGTGGCCAAGCTGATCGAGGAATCGCACCAGGCGAAAAACTGGGGGATCGAATTCGGCGACCCCCAAATCGATGTGTCCCGCTTGCGCTCGTGGAAAGAAGGCGTGGTCAAGAAACTGACTGGCGGCCTGGGTATGTTGTCGAAACAGAGATCAGTGCAATACATCCAAGGATGGGCGGGTTTCGAGAATTCGACAACCCTGCGAGTCACGAAAGCTGACAAAACCGAAGAGACCCTCAGCTTCGATCGCGTCATCCTCGCCACTGGGTCGCGCCCGGCGATCATCCCCAGCCTCAAGCTCGATAGCCCGCGCATGATGGATTCCACCGCCGCTCTTGACCTCGCCGATGTCCCCGCCACGCTGCTGGTCGTAGGCGGAGGCTACATCGGTCTCGAACTCGGCACCGTCTACGCTGCTCTCGGAACCAAAGTGACGGTCGTCGAAATGCTCCCGGGGCTGCTCCCCGGCGCCGACCGCGATCTGGTCTTGCCCCTGCACAAGCGGTTGGAGAAGATGTTTGACTCCATCTTGCTGAACACCACCGTAGCTGGCTTGAAGGAAGAGAACAGCGGGATCCGGGTGACGTTCAGCGGTTCGGCGCAGGACGAACGGGTTTTTGACAAGGTTCTGGTATCGGTTGGGCGAAAGCCAAACTCAGAAATTGCCGGCCTGGAGAACACCAGCGTCACCGTCAACCCTCGTGGCTTCGTCGAAGTCAATCGCCAGCTCCAAACCGACGACCCGGTGATCTATGCCATCGGCGACGTTGTCGGTGAGCCCATGCTTGCCCACAAGGCCTCCCACGAAGGCCGCACCGCCGTCGAAGCCACCGCTGGTCACAAAGTAGCCTTCGAGCCTAATGCCATCCCTGCCGTGGTGTTCACCGACCCCGAAATCGCCTGGTGCGGCTTGACTCAGACTCAGGCCGAGAAGGAAAACCGTGAGATCAAGGTAGCCAAGTTCCCCTGGGGCGCCTCCGGACGCGCCATGACTCTCGACCGCGCCGAAGGCATGACCAAGCTCCTAATCGATCCCGCGACCGAGCGCGTGCTGGGCATGGGAATCGTCGGAGCAGGCGCCGGAGAACTCATCGCCGAAGGCGTGCTGGCCATCGAGATGGGAGCGCTCGCCCGCGATCTGGAACTCACCATCCATCCCCATCCCACGCTTTCTGAGACGATCATGGAGGCTGCCGAGGTTTTCTACGGCCAAGCCACGGACATCTACCGTCCCAAGAAATGAATTTTGTCTAACAAGACAGTTGCCAGTTTGTGGTTCTCAGTTCTCAGCGCAGATGGGTTAGGACGGCCTGCGCCTGTGGTTTTTCGTTCGCTCCAGCTATACTGGCTTGCTCTCAAACTTTTCTAGAGGTGAATCCATGCGTTGGATTCTTTTCTTGCTGACTGCTCTCATAGCGTTTCCACTCATGGCCCAGGAGACATCCATGCCGAACTCACCCGCGGCGACCGTGCCGCCCACGTGGATGAAAGATTCGATGGCGAAGATGGAAACCGAACTGGTCGCCAGGTATGGCGAGCAGCAGAAACCCCGCGTTCTGCGAGGCCTGCACCAGGTCGCCGAGTTCTGGCGCGCGGACGATGGCGATGCTTCTGCGTTTGAAGATTTCATCCGCACCAATTTCGCCGGAGACCAGGCCACGCTCGACACAATGTTCAACCGGTTTGAGCGGCTCATCGAGCAGCTCGCCGGCCACATGCACGAGATCAACCGCGAGTTCCGCCAGCAGATGGACCTCGACGCAGGACCGGTGCTTCCCTTCGACGAAGCATTCGCGGGCTACGATCCTTCCGCGCACGTTGTTGACGATTTCTTTCAGAACAAGCTGGCCTTCACCGTGCTGCTGAATTTCCCCCTGACCACGCTCGATCAGCGCTTGCAGGAGGGGAAGACGTGGAACCGGCGGCAGTGGGCCGAAGCGCGCCTCGCCCAGCGCTTCTCCAAGCGTGTCCCAGCCGAGGTGAACCTCGCAATCGCCCAGGCCGGTGCCGAAGCCGAGTCCTACATCTCGCAGTACAACATCTATATGGGTCACCTGCTCACCAACGACGGCCAGCGCCTGTTCCCGCCCGACATGCGCCTGCTCAGCCACTGGAACCTGCGCGACGAGATCAAGGCCGACTACGCCGACGCGCAGAGCGGTCCGGCCAAGCAGCGCATGATCCAGCAGGTGATGGAGCGCATCGTCACCCAGACCATCCCCAAAGTTGTGGTCAACAATCCCAACGTGGATTGGAACCCGTACACCGACGAAGTCAAGCCCGCTGCTGCGTCCCAAGGCAACGTGACCAACGCTCCCGAGCCCGACACGCGATATGCAACGCTGCTGAAAACGTTTGTCGCTTCCAAGAAGGCTGATCCCTATTCACCGACCGCGCCCACGCTCATCGCCCGCCGCTTCGACGAGGACCGCGAGATTCCGGAACCGCGGGTCAAGGCCATGCTGGAACAGGTGCTGACCTCTCCGATGGTCCCGCAGGTCGCCAAGCTGATCGAATCCCGCCTGGGACGCCCACTCGAGCCCTTCGATGTCTGGTACAACGGCTTCCGCCCGGGCAGCAAGTACACCGAGGCCGAACTGGACCAGATCGTCGCCAAGCGATATCCCACACCCGAGGCCTACCAGAAGGACATTCCCAATCTCCTGATGAAGCTCGGCTTCTCCCCCGCGCGCGCCCAGTACGTCGCCAACAACATCATCGTCGATCCTGCCCGCGGCTCCGGTCACGCCATGGGTGCTGAAATGCGCGCCGAACATGTCCATCTGCGTACCCGCGTCGAAGCAACCGGAATGAACTACAAGGGCTTTAACATCGCCGTGCATGAGATGGGACACAACGTGGAACAGACGTTCTCGCTCAACGACGTGGACCACACCCTATTGCAGGGCGTGCCCAACACCGCATTCACCGAGGCGCTGGCGTTCGTCTTCCAGGGACATGACCTCGAACTGCTCGGCCTACAAGCGCCCGACGCTACCAGCGAAGCCATGAAAACGCTGAACGATTTCTGGGGTACCTACGAAATTGCCGGAGTCGCTTTGGTGGACATGGCGGTCTGGCACTGGATGTACGATCATCCGCAAGCCACACCCAGACAGCTTAATGAAGCCACGGTGCAGATCTCGAAGGACGTGTGGAACCACTACTATGCTCCGGTCTTTCACAAGAAGGATGTCGTGCTGCTCGGCATCTATTCCCACATGATCGATTCGTTCATGTACCTGCCCGACTATCCCATCGGACACATGATCGCTAATCAGATTGAAGAGCAGATGAAGAAGGCCGGCAACATCGGTTCCGAGTTCGAGCGTATGGCAAAAATGGGAGACGTCACGCCCGACCTGTGGATGGAGAACGCCACCGGCCGTCCCGTAGGGCCGGAAGCGCTACTGGAGGCGACCCAACGAGCACTGGGCCAGGTCGCGGGTGGGAAATAGCTGTCAGCCCTGCGCCCGCA
This sequence comes from Terriglobia bacterium, assembly GCA_020073165.1. GTDB lineage: Bacteria > Acidobacteriota > Terriglobia > Terriglobales > Acidobacteriaceae > JAIQET01. The sequence continues at coordinate 90,692 of JAIQFP010000013.1, forward strand.
CGCAGATTACGGTGGCATCATCCTGCAGGCCTGCGCCATTGGCGAAGGCGCGTACATCCGCCAGGATCGTCTCCAGCGAGGCGTCCTGCCGCAACACATGGTCGCGCAAGCGCTCTCGACCGTACTCTTCGCCTTGAGGATTGGTGGCCTCGGTAATGCCATCGCTGTAGAACACCAGGTGTGAGCCCGGCGAAAGCTCCACTCGCGTTTCGGAGAAAGACCCGAATCCCAACCCCAGCGGTATGCCCTTCTCGCTGTCCAGGAAGCGCGCCCCTTGCTGGTCGATCAGCAGCGGAGGCAGATGCCCCGCGCTGGCAAAGGTCAAGGTGCGCGTGGCCGCGTCGAACACCGCATAAATCATGGTGACAAACCTGCCGCTGGGAAAATCCTCTACCATCAACCGGTTCAGCTTCCCCATCACCTCGCTGGGAGTGCAGCAAGCCGCCGCCAGCGAACGCAGCATGCCGCGGGTTGCGGACATTAACAAGGCCGCCGCAGTGCCCTTGCCCGACACGTCGGCCAGCACCAGTCCCCAGCGGCCGTCGTCCAGAGAAATGAAGTCATACCAATCCCCGCCCACCGCGCCGGCAGGAAACGTCGAACCCGCAACCGCGAAACCTGGGATGAAGGGAGAACTCTTGGGCAGCAGCGCCTGCTGAATAGCGCGGGCTTCCTGCGCCTCGCGGCTCATCTCCTCCCGCTGTTTCCGCTCGTGCTGGAAAAGACGCGCATTGTGCACGGCGACGGCGACATGACTGCACAGCGCTTGTAGAAGCCTCAGTTGTTCGGGAGGAAACGCGTCCAGTTCGTGATGGGACGCGGTGAACACTCCTACCAGTCGCCCTTCCATCTGTAGCGGAATCGCCACCTCGGAAAGCGTGCTCTCTTCACATCCGATGTAATACTTGTCTTTGCGCACGTCCGGGGCATAGCGCATCTGGCCCGTGCCGGCCACGTACCCTACCATGCCTTCCTTGCCGATCTTCAGGCTGTGGCCCTGGCCATGGAGTTTGCACCCCTTGCAGCCGTGCGCGCCGGCTAGTACTAACTCGCCGCGTCCTTCGTCGTGGAGGTAAACGTCCGCATCCACGCATCCGAACGAACGCGCCACCTCATTCACAATCCGGTCGATGAGTTGGTCCAAGTCGAGGATGGAACTGATGTGCTGCGCTGCCTTCTGCAGCTTGAGCAGGTCTTCTACCTGCTCCAAGTGCAGCGGACCAACCGTCGAATAGTCGTGGGTAGATATTCTCGGGCTCGTTGCCATGGGACTGGACTCCGTGGAAGAGGGGAAGTAACACCTTTCCCGCTGCCTCATCAGATGCCTAAGTGTATGCTCAAGACTCTCTTTTTGGCTGTGACGACGGGCCCTTGGTGGCTTTGGACCGTGCCCGTTTGATCTCCTCAAGCCGCTCCCGAAACCGCTTTTCCACGCCCTCATTGGTAGGCTGATAGTACGTCCGGTTACGGAGGTTATCGGGCAGACATTGCATGTCTGCGACCTTGCCCTCGAGTTCATGCGCGTACTGGTATCCCTGACCATAGCCCAGGCCCTTCATCAATCCGGTGGGAGCATTGCGCAAGTGCAGGGGGACAGGTTCGGCAGCAGTCCGCTCCACGTCCTGCTGCACGTCGGCATACGCCGTGTACAGCGCGTTCGATTTGGGAGCCACCGACAAGTACACGACCGCCTGCGCCAGCGCCAGATTCCCCTCCGGCATTCCGATGAAGTCCACGGCATCGCGTGCCGCCATGCACAACGCAAGCGCGTTCGGCTCGGCCAGCCCTATGTCTTCGACCGCCATGCGTACCACCCGCCGCGCAATGTACAGGGGATCTTCCCCCGCCTCCAGCATGCGTCCCAGCCAGTACAGGGCGGCATCGGGGTCGCTGTTGCGCACTGATTTGTGCAGCGCCGAGATCAGGTTGTAGTGCTCTTCGCCAGCCTTGTCATAGAGCAGCACCCGCTTCTGCAACGCATCCTGTACGATCTCCTTCGTAATTTCCGCCCCGACTTCCTTTCCAGCGCGCTCCCGCGCCAGCGTAGACGCCACTTCCAGCACGTTGTAGGCGCTGCGTGCATCGCCGCTGGAGTAGGCAGCAATCTTCTGCAATACCTCCTCGGACGCCGTCAACTTCATAGCGCCAAGGCCGCGCTCTTCGTCCGCCAGCGCGCGCCGCAGCAGCAGGACCACCTGATCCGCCGTCAGCGGCTTCAGTACATACACCCGTGACCGCGACAGAAGCGCCGAGATGATTTCGAACGAGGGATTCTCGGTCGTCGCTCCGATCAGACGGATATTTCCCTTCTCCACGTGCGGCAGAAACGCATCCTGCTGCGCCTTGTTGAAGCGATGGATCTCGTCAATGAAAACGATGGTCCGCGTGCCGTATTGCCGCGCCCGCTCGGCATCGGCCATCACCTGCTTGATTTCCTTGATCCCGGTGAGCACCGCCGAGTACTCGACAAACTCCGCCTTGGTCATGCGCGCGATAATCTGCGCCAAGGTAGTCTTCCCCGTTCCCGGAGGCCCCCAAAAGATCAGCGACCCGGTATCGTCGCGCTCAATCTGCGTGCGCAGGGGCTTGCCGGGCGCCACCAGGTGCTCCTGCCCGACAAACTCATCCAGCGTCCGCGGACGCATGCGGTCGGCCAGCGGCCGGGTGCGATCGCCGGGCTCCTGACCGCTCGGGATGGGTTGAAACAGGCTCATACGAGTGCAAATTTTCAAGTGCCCATTGCCAATTGAAAGGACTACGAGGTCAAAACAAATTGGCAGTTGGAAATTGACAATTGAAAATTACCTCCTTTGCCTTGCCGCCTCATACAGCACGATGCTCGCCGCCACGCCCGCATTGAGCGACTCCACCTGGCGCGAGTGCGGGATGGCGATCAGTTCATCCACCTCGGGAATCAAATCCCGCGGTACCCCAGCGCCTTCACCGCCAATGAAGATGGCCACCCGCCCGTGCCACATTGCCTGGTCCACCGGCGTCCCCTTGTGCGACGACGTGGCCACCAGTCGCACCTCGGCCTTTCGCAATTCGCCCACGACCTCCTTCAGCTTCGCCCGGGCCAGCGGCACCCGAAACACCGATCCTGCCGATCCGCGCACCACTTTGGAGTTGAAGGGGCTGACCGTCCCTTCCCCCAATAACACTCCACCCGCGCCAAACGCCTCTGCGGAGCGCAAAATCGTCCCCAAATTCCCCGGGTCCTGCACTCCGGCAATCGCCAGCAACGGCCCAAGCTGCGCCCTAGCCAGTACCTCTTCTACCGAGAATTGCTTCCACTTCACCAGCGCGGCCACACCCTGCGGGGTCTCGCTGGGCACCGCGCCGGCAAACAGTTTGTCGGGAAGAAGGACCGTCTCCACTTGCGCCCCGATCTGGGGCAGCAGACGCTGGGCCTTGGCTTCGGAAGAGGCGCTGAAAAATACCGCATGAAATCGCAATCCGCTGCGGATGGCCTCCTCCAGAATGCGCGCACCCTCGATGGCGCAATAGCCATCCGCCGTGAGTTCCCCCGCGGCAAAGGCCCGGCGTAACTCCTTGACCAACACATTGTGGCGGCCTTCAATCCGCCGTAAACGCTCCGTAGAATCCTGATTTCGGCGAATCATGACTCTCTTTCAATCTGGTTTGGCGGCCACTCTGCGCGGTGGATGGCTCCCGCGTCGGGCACGCAGTTTCGAGCGTGTTCAACACAGGCCAGCGCCTCCTCCAGCGGCCAGCCCTGACACCAGTGAATGTAGGCTGCGGCGACCGTCGGCGAGCGGTTGACCCCCGCGGTACAGTGCAGGTAGACCCTATGACCTGTCTTCAACAGTTCGTCGAGAGCAGCCACACACTGCGGCAACTTGCGTTGTAAATCCAGCCTGTCGAAGTCCGTCACCGGCACGCTGCAAAACTCCATGCCTGCACGTGAGGCCGCATTCCTTTCCTGCTCAATCCCACCTTCTCGAAAATCGTTCTCAGTCTGCAGACTGAGAATCGCCGTGATCTCCAGGGAACGCAGAGCGGCAAAGTTCTCCTTGTAGCGGAGGTCGGGCCCGACAAACAGGTTGGGTACGATGCAGTCGCATCTCATGACGCTCCCCCGCGCATGCCTTCTACCCCACAAGCCAGTCTGGCCCGCAAACCGACCTGGGTTCACTCTCCCGAAATGATACGCGTTTCCCTCGGCTTGCAGCGCTTGCTCATGTTATGTTAGCTTTCGCGACTTGAGCACATCCCTGTGGAAGGAATCGCAGTGCGCGCGGAAATCCTCAAGATCAATAGCGAGAAGCCGGAAGCCTCGCTCATCCAATACGCCGCTGACCAGATTCGCGCCGGCTACGTCCTTGGCATGCCCACGGACACCTTCTACGGCCTGGCCGCCGACCCCTTTAATCTGCGCGCCGTAGACCGGGTTTACGAAATCAAGTCCCGGTCGCGGCACAAGCCGCTATCGCTGCTGATCGAAAGTGTGGACCAGGCGGAGGAACTGGCCCGCCCCCTGCCCAAGGAGTTCTACGAACTGGCGCGCAAATTCTGGCCGGGCCCGCTGACCATTATTGTTCGCGCCGCCTCACGGCTCCCCCTCAAAGTTACGGCCAACACCGGCAACGTGGCACTACGCATCCCCAGTTCCAAGATCCCGCTGGCGGTGGTGAAGGCGGCGGGAATCCCGATCACGGCCACTTCCGCCAACCTCAGTGGTGCGTCGGAGTGTACGACTGCCGAGGCGGTGCGCGATCAACTCCAGGACCGCATTCCCATCATCGTCGACGGTGGAACTTCGCCCCGTGACATCGCTTCCACGATTATTGATCTGACCGATGAAGAAGCCCGCTGGCAGGTCATGCGGGAAGGCGCGATCCCGGCCCATGAGATCTCCGAGTTCTTCGCACAAGGATGACGGAAACGCCGGCCAAGCAGCGTCCGCGTCGTCACTGGTTGTTGCGGCTGGTGGCGCTGGCCGCACTGGTTGTCCTCGCCTGGTTCGCCTCAATTTGTCTGGCCATTGTCCGCCAGGCAGCGCGGCAGGAGGTCCATCCTGCCGACGCCATCGTGGTGTTCGGGGCTGCGGAGTACGCTGGCCGCCCCTCCCCTGTGTACCGCGCCCGCCTGGACCATGCTTTCGATCTTTTCCAGAGCGGTGTGGCGCCGGTCGTGATTACCACCGGAGGTGCAGGCGCGGACCCCAGCTTCAATGAAGGCGGCGTTGGCCATGACTACCTGATGAAACGCGGCATTCCTGAGGCCAACTTGATCGCTGAAACCCAGGGCTCCGACACCGCGCGATCTGCGGAGCGGGTGGGAGTCATCCTGCGTACCAACCATATGCGCAGTTGCATCGCGGTCAGCGATGAGTACCACGTCTTCCGCATCCAGAGATTGCTCGAGCACGAGGGCGTGCAGGTGTACGTGGCGCCTCGGCTTGACTCACGACCGCACTCGGCCTGGCAGCGGGCCCTCGCCATAGCTCGTGAAGCTGTCGGTTACCTGGCGTGGCGGCTGCACATTCCGGCGTAGGGGTTCCGCTTTCCATTCCCGTTTCTGTGGGTGTTGTCACCACCCCATCCTCTTCCTCAGTTCCGTGATGTGCGCCACATGATGCCGGCCATGCCAGGCGTACAAAGCCAGATTTTTCTCCAGCGGCATGAGCCCCAGTTCCGGATGACGGAAGGTTCGCTTCCAGTCTTCCGGTTTCAGCGATCGCAGCAGCCCCACCCAGCGATTGTGGAGCATATCCAAGAGCCCGAGCGAAACTTCCAACGGCGTGGAACGCGTGTCCTCCAGCCTGGCCCAGCGATCTTCCATATACGGCTTGATCGTCGGCTCGTCCTCCGTTAAAGCCAGCTTGAAACGCGTGTAGGCGTTCATGTGGCTGTCGGGCACGTGGTGGACCACCTGCCGCACGGTCCAGCCTCCGTCACGGTAAGGGGTTTCAATCTGTTGCGGCGAGAGGCCTTGTACCGCGGCCCGCATGGCTGCCGGGGCCTGCTCGATGTCGTCAATCAATTTCTTCCGCTGGGCCTCGCTCAACGGCCCATCAAACGTGAACTTGCCGATGGGATAACGCGGATCGCTCATCTTCGCCTCCGCTGGCATTACAGCATAAGCAGTACCGAGTGCCGAGTACCGAGTGAGTAAAGCACCGCAAGCATAAGACAACAGCAGTGAGCAACTGTCAGCGTCCAATGCCAATCCAGCATTTTGGGCGGCAAAGAAAATCGTGCCAGGGAGGATGTTACTCGGTACCGGTACCGGTTGAAGGCAGCAGCGCCAGGATGCGCACCGGAGCGCCGGAACCACCTTCCAGCTTCATCGGTGCCACCACCCCGATCGCGCCCGTGGCCGGTACCTGAGCCAGGTTGGCGACATTTTCCAGATGGTAAACGCTATGCGCCAGCGTGTACTGGTGCACTTCAAAGTCCTTCGACGGACCGTAATCGATGCTCAGGGTATCAATCCCCAGCCCCAGCACGTTCCGCCCTTCGACCAGGAACCTCGCCGCGTCCTCCGAGTATCCCGGAAAATGCATCACGCCCTTGGCGTCGGCATTGCGGTAATCCTTGACCGAGTTCCAACGTGAATCCCATCCCGTACGCGCCATCACTACGGCGCCCAGCGGCATCTCACCATTGGCGTGCTCCCAAGCGGCGATGTCTTCGACCGAAACCTGGTAGTCAGGATTCTCCTTGACCTTGGCGCTCACATCGAGCACCACCATAGGTCCCATCAACCGCTCCGGCGGAATCTGGTCTACTGTCCACATCCCCCGCGCGAAGTGTGCGGGAGCGTCAATGTGGGTGCCGAAGTGTTCCGGCAACGAGATGTTGCGGGCGAAATATTTGTCTTTCTCGATGGTCGCAACGGTCTTTACCTGATAGGCGGCCTGCTCTGCCAGTTCGTAGGTAGGCACGTGGGCGTTGATGGAGTGGGTCAGGTCCACCACCGCGTGGAAGCCGGTAGAATGCGTCGCCTCCGGGTGGTGTTGCGCAAACAGAAACAGCGCCAGCGCCAGCACATATCCGACAACAAAGGTCCGAATCTTCATTAAAGCTTAGGTCTTCTTTCCCTGGTTCCGCTGCGATCTTCCCGCCACTTTGAGCATAAGCCCCACCATAGCAGTCAGATGCAGTGTTTCGCCCAGAGGTGTCTTTTTATTGTCAGCTGTGAAGGGACATACCTTCAAGGAACCGCGGGACATGGCCGATTGGGACATCAAGCTTAAGGACACGCTCGGACTTAACTTGCCCTAGGCCAGGAACTGCATCGCGACCGCGCCAGCTGCCGCCACCAGCGTACCCAGAAAATTAACGGCATCGTTGTTGAGCACCTGCCGCCGCTCCAGCCATGCCCCCAGAAAACTGTCGGCGAACATGCCCACAATCGCAGCCGTCAACGTGATCCCAAACCGACTCCACAGAACCAACCCGGAAAGTGCACACACCGCGCTGACAACCGCGGCGGCTGCGACGCCAGCAAGGGTTCCGGCCACGCTTACACCACCATCGGTGCCTGCAGCTACTTCCTCCCACGTCGTGATCAACCAGGCCTTCTGGCTGGTTGCCTGCCCCAGTTCACTCGAAACCGTATCCGCCGCCGCTTCCGAGAGCGCAGCCGCAATCGCCAGCAGAAGTGCTGGCCGTGCACCTACGGCATACACTCCGGCGCAGACCGCCGCCACGCCAAGGTTGGCCAGGACTTGCGATGCCGTCCTGCCCTCCTCCTTTTCCGCAGTTCCCAACTTCTGCTTCTGTTGATATCCCAGGTGCGTTGTGATCCAAGTCAGCGCGAACACCGAAACCAAGGCCAGAAATGCACCCGGGCCGGCGCCCAGGTACAGAAGAAAGCAGACCACAGCTCCGGCCACCGCGCCGGTGCGGCTCACACCGCGTACCCAGCGGGCCAACGCCGTGAACGCCACGGTCACGAGCGCGGCAACCACAACCCGCTGCCAAGGCGAACGCCCGCCCCAGTCCAAACTCCCTGCGACCGATGCTAAGTCTTGTATTTTCAATGGCGCTCTGCTGACGATTCATTGCTCCAACCAACTTTTCCGGACCGCCGGTGGGAGGGCCAACTACCATCTATAGTGTCTCTCCCCGTTCCACCCCACTCGTCGTGCTTTCACTTTGGATTACCCCGCCAGCTTGGTGCCGAAAGCCGCCCGTTGTAGTCTAAACTCAGTGATTTGGCGCGGCTCTGGCGCCGTCTTCAACTTCGGGGTGAACTATGGCGGCCTCCGTTTGGTCTGGCTATCTTACCTTTGGTTTGATCTCCATGCCGGTGCGTCTTTTCTCCGGCGCGCGCAGCTCCGGCATCTCCTTCAACATGCTTCACCGCGATGACCTGCAGCGAGTCAAGCAGCAGTACTACTGTCCCGCCGATAACCGGGTGGTCAGCCGCGATGAGATCGTCAAGGGCTACGAATATCGCAAAGATGAATACGTCGTCATCGAGCCGGACGAGATCAAGAAGATCGAACCCAAGACTGCTAAAACCATGGAGATCCTGGAATTCGTCAAGTCCAGCGCCGTAGATCCCGTCTACTTCGAGTCTTCCTACTACATGCTTCCCGAAGAAGCTGGCCGACGTCCTTATGCGCTGCTCACCAAGGCGCTTGAGGAAAGCGAGTACGTGGCCATCGCCAAGCTCACCATGCACAATCGCGAGTACACCGTCTTCCTGCGTCCGCACGAAGGCGGCATGATGCTGCATACCATGTACTACGCCGAGGAGGTCCGCAAGGTCGAAGGCTTTGGCGCCCCCGACGTTGAACTCAAAGACGCGGAAGTCAAAGTCGCCCACCAGTTGATCGAAGCCCTGGCCGCCGATTGGGACCCGGAGAAATATCAAGACTCCTTCCAGGACAACCTCAAGAACCTGATCCAGACCAAACTGGAAGGTGGCAAGATCGCGGAAGTCGAGAAGCCCAAGAAACTGGCTCCCGTCGTGGACTTGATGGCTGCCCTGAAGCAGAGCCTTGCGGAAATGGAAGGCAAGAAGAAGCCGGCAGCGACCACCGGAGAAGCATCTGCGGGCAAGCGGTCACGCGGAGGGGCGTAAGGAAAGCACTCAGCCACGTTGCATCGAAGAGGGTCCGAACCACCTCTGCCCCAGCATACCCAACCCCTGCAACTTTATGCTCTGTTCGAGGCATCCACTCCAGTATCGGTCTTTAGTGTTTCCATATCGCGTGATCATGTGTCAGGGCAGAGTGCTGCATGCTGCCACCCTGGCGCATCTCGCGGCCAGCGTTTAGAATAGACGATTCTTTCGAGACACCCAGGAATTCATGAAAGCAGCTCTGACTTGCTGGCGCGTATGCAGTGTCGCAGCCCTGATGGCACTTCTCCTGGCCTGGACGGGCTGCGGCGACGTGTTCCGGCCTGTGGCCATTCCGCAGCCGCCTCCGCCTCCCGACCCCAGCAGCCTTCACTTCGACATGCTTCTCACCCGCAACGGTCCCTCGAACCCGGGCACCAGCTCCCGCATTGACGTCTCGGGAGACACCAACGTAGGCACGGCCACCGTGGGCCTGGGTCCGGTGCACGTCGCTATGTTATCCAACGGCGCCCGGCTTTACATCGCTAACGGCGAGGAGGACACGGTTTCCACCTACAGCCCGTCGGTTATCTCCCCGGTCACCACGATCTCCTTGCCGGCGGGCTCGGTGCCGGTGTTCGTGGCCACCACCGAGAGCGGTTTCGTCTATGTCGCCAACTCGGGCAACGGCACCGTCGCCGTCATCTCGGCTACCACCAACGTCGTAAGCAACATTCTGACCGTGGGATCGGATCCCGTGGCCTTGGCTGAACTCCCCAACGCTACCAAGCTCTATGTGGTAAACCAGGGCGACAGCACGGTGCGCACCATCAATACCATCGACAAAACCCTGAGCCCCAACCCCGTGGCCGATCCCGGTGGCACCATCGCTTCTCCGGTTTGGGCCGCCGCCCGCTCCGACAATGCCAGAGTTTATGTCCTCAGCTCTGGAAGCGGCAACGTCTCCGCCATCGACACCACGACGGATACCGTCATCGCCAGCGCCGCGGTCGGCGCAGGCGCGAACTTCATGTCTTACGACAAGACGCGCAACCGGCTCTACATTACCAATCCCGTCGCTGGCACAGTCACCGTGCTCGATATATCCACCGACACGCTTACTCCCGTTACGCTGCCCATCACCGGAACACCGGTCAACGTGGCCGCTCTTCCCGATGGCACTCGTGCCTACGTTGCCAGCTATCAGGGATCTTCCCCGTCATGTCCGGCGGACCAGCCATGCTCCATCACTTCCCAGGTGACCGTGATCAACGCCTCGAGCAACACCATCTCCTCGGTGATTTCTCTGGGAACCGTGAACGTGGACAATCTGACCAACCCTATCACTGGTACCGTGGACGACACGGGCTGCAACCCTGACACGTCCACCCACCCTGTCCGCTTTCGCCTGTCGATTGCGGCTGCCGGGGACAGTTCCAAGGTTCACGTCGCTCACTGCGATGCCGGCAGCGTCTATATCATTCGCACCAGCAACGACACGCTCGAACTGGATCATCTAGGCAATCCCTTGGTGATTCCTGCGCCCGTCAGCTCCTTCCCGCCACCCCAAATTGGCGCACAACCGCCGCCCCAGAACCCGACGTTCTTGCTTAGCGCGCAGTAGGGACCTGTTGATTCCTGCTTGTTGATTGTTGATTCTCGGTAAGTATGAATGCGGTGCGATTCGAGGTGACAGGGATTGCGACGGTCGTGTTGATTCCTGATTCCTAATCAACCATCAACAATGCTCCTCAAGATGTTCCCGCTGCCGCGGTCCGCTCGCTTTGCCGCCGCCGGTTGTAGCGCAACGCTATGTTCATGAACACGTTCCCGCTGGCGGTCTCGAAACAGATGACCAGGGCTTCCGTGTCCTCGCTGCTCTTGGAGCCGTGCTCCGAAGTATGCAGCACGGGCGGATGAACGCGAAAATGGAACCCTTCGTCGTTGAGCGTGGTGACCGCATTGCCGATCACCTGGTTGGCCAGCTCGCACACGGTTTCCCGCACCAGGTCATCCGATTCCGGTAATTCTGTGCCGGCAAACTGACTGGCAACACGCACCGATGTTTCTGGATCCAGATCGAAGATGATGCGCCCTTCGATGTCGCCGGTGATCCACACCAGCGCCGCCACCCCCTTGCGGCGATAGGCTTCCTCTTCCATGCTGACATTGCCAATGGACATGGGGGATTTCAGTCCCTGGGCCAGCACCGCGTCGGCCGCGTTGATAAAGGGCTGGATCAATTCCATCTTCATCTCAGGCTCCTGCGCCCGCGGCCTGGGCCACGGTACCGTCCTCGCCCAGCACATACTTGATCACTTCGTACAGCACTTCCGGCTTCACCGGCTTCTGCACGAAATGGCGCGCGCCCCGCTGCAGCGCGGCCACGATGTTTTCCTGGTAGCCCACCGACGACACCATTACGATGCGCGCCTCGGGATGCTGCCGGACAATCTTCTCCGCTGCCTCGATGCCTTCCATCTGCGGCATGGTGATGTCCATCAGCACAATGTCCGGATTGGTGCGCTCGTATTCGGTGAGAGCGGTCATGCCGTCGCCGGCCTCTCCCGCCAATTGCCCACCGAAGGTTTCGATCATCTGGGCCAAGTTCTTGCGCGCGAAGACGGAGTCGTCCACTACCAGGTAGCGGACCGGCTGACCGTCCTTGCTGCGTCGTACTGGCGCAAACTGCTCCATACCATCCTCCTCTGCTTTACTCCAAAAGTCGGCAATCCCTGTTTGCCGGTTCAACAACAATCAGTCATGTCCCCTGCCGGCGGCCTTACTCTTGCCATCGGTGTGCGACATCCCACTCTCCAGACGGTCGGGTACGCACTGCGCGGTCAGAACGTTGGCCATCGCTTCCAGCCCCACGACCCGCACCGCAAAGCCGCGCTCAATGGCAGCTTTAGGCATGCCGAAGACCACGCAGGAGTCTTCGCTCTGCGCGATGGTCATTCCGCCCGCCGCTTTGACCGCTCCCATACCCTGGGCGCCGTCTTCTCCCATGCCTGTCATCAACACGGCGACGCCCTTCGATCCGAACTCCTCCGCCACGCTGTGGAACAAAACATCCACCGACGGCCGGTGCCCGTTCACCCGCGCCTCATCGCTGAGCACCGCCACATCCCCCAGCGGCAACCGCTTTACCTTCATGTGCCGGCTGCCCGGGCAGATCAAGGCGCGCCCCGCCAGCAACACGTCGCCGGACTGCGCTTCTTTCACCGCGATGGCCGACACTTCATCCAGCCGCCGCGCGAACATCTCGGTGAATCCCTCGGGCATGTGTTGCACCACCAGAATGGTGCCCGGAAAATCTCCCGGCAGTTGCGAAAGCACGTACTGCAGCGCATTGGGGCCGCCGGTGGAAACGCCGATGGCCACCACCCGCGTGGCCAGATTTTTTGCGTTGAGCGCGACCTTCGCCGAGCTTGGCGGCTGCGCCACAGGTGTGACTCGTACCCCGCGGCTCTGCGCCGCCGCTTTGATCTTGGCAATCAGTTCCCGCGCGATCTCCGGCATGCGCGCCGACACGTCGTGTGGCTTGGCGACAAAATCAAAGGCTCCCAGTGACAGGGCTTTGAGCGTGACCGAGGCTCCGTCGGTGCTGTGCGAACTGACCACGATCACCGGTACGCGGTGATGGCGCATGATCTCCTTCAGCATGTCGATCCCGTTCATCCCCGGCATTTCCAGGTCCAAGGTCACTACCTGGGGCTTCAGTTCTTCGATCTTCTTCAGCCCGAAGTTCCCGTCCATGGCGGTACCCACCACCTGGATCGAGCTGTCGGTTTCCAGGATCTGCGGAATCAGCTTGCGCATAAGCGCGGAATCGTCCACCACTAACACTCGTACCGGAGGCATTATTGCGGCACCTCCGTCGATCTTTGGGGCATGCTCGTCCGCTCTCCCTGCGAGAGCAACAGTCCGGAGGCGACGCTGCCAGCCTCACTCGGGCGGGACTTGCCATACCGTTCGTTGATGGCAGTGATGTTCAGGATCAGCACCACCCGACCGTCCCCCAGGATGGACGCGCCGCTGACCAGATCGGTCGCCACGCTTTGGTCGTCCAGGGCCTTGATCACCAGTTCTTCCTCGCCCACCAGAGCGTCCACGATCAGCCCCAGCCTGCGTTCCCCCATGGCCATTACCAGCACAAAGATTTTCCCCGCTGCGGGCGCTTCCGCCCCGGGCGCGCGCCCCAGGCGCACCAGCGGCAACACCTGGTTGCGGATCTGCAATACCTCGTAGTTGTCCACCTGGTGCAGGTCGGACTCCTTGGCGCGCGCGATTTCCGCGACCGTGTTCAAGGAGATGGCGTACAGCCGGTGCTCCACCCGGAAAAGCAAAGCCTTGATGATGGCCAGCGTGAGAGGCAGCTTCAAGCGGAACGTGGTGCCCCGGCCAGAATGGGTATCAATCTCCACTCTGCCTTTCAACCGCTGCAACACGCTCTGCACTATGTCCATGCCCACGCCTCGGCCTGAAATCTCGGTGATCTCGTCCGCCGTACTGAATCCGGGCCGGAAGATGAACTCCAGCGCCTCGGTTTCGCTCATCCGGACTGCTTCTTCCCGGGTCAAAAGGCCTTGCTCGATCGCCTTAGCCTTCACTTTTTGTGCATCGATGCCCCGCCCATCATCGCTGACTTCCACAATCACCTGGTTCCCCTGGTGATATGCGTTCAGGTGGAGGCTTCCGCGCGCCGCTTTGCCTTGCCGTTTGCGCTCGTACGCGTCTTCAATACCATGGCTCACCGCGTTGCGCACCAGGTGGGTAAGCGGTTCGGCAATAGCGTCGAGGATGCTCTTATCCAGATCGGTGTCCTGCCCGCTGATTACCAGTTCCACTTCTTTTCCGCATTGCCGGGCTACGTCGCGCACCATGCGCGGGAAGCGGCGGAACAGTTGCTCCACCGGAACCATCCGGATCTTCATCACCGAACGCTGCAGATCGTTCAACACTCGCGCCTGGAAGGCCATGGCATCTGTGAACCGCCCACGCAGGGCCTCCTTCGGGTGACGCCGGGCGAACTCGTTGAGCGCCTGCTGCAGCATGGACTTGCCGATAATCAACTCACCCACCAGGTTGAGCACGTTGTCGATGCGCTCCGCGTCCACGCGCAGGATGTTGTCCGCTACCGCAGCGCTGGCCTGCGCTGTCTCGCTACCGTCGTTTTCTGCAGTGGAAGGTGTGGGCACGGCTCCTTTCTCAGCAAGCCGGACCGGCGCTTCGATCTCTTTTCTCGGCTCCGGCCTGGAGGCTGCCTTCTTGGCCGGCTTGGCCCCTCCCTTCACCGGTGCCACCTTTACCTGGCTGATTACGGTCGGGATCCGGCACCTCGCTGTCACCTGCTCCACCGGAGCGTCGCTGGCCAGCAACAAATCCAGCCGCTTCCGCTCGGCGCGTGACGCCGCGTCCGGCCTTACTCCCAGCACCTCTCCCACCCCCGACAACGCATTCAGCAGCAATTGTCGGGCGGCGATCGGCATCAGGCATTGCGGATCAATCCGGGCCCCGATCTGATACACCTGCTTTCCCTGGCTGAAAGCATTCTGTACCGCCAGTTGTTCATACTCGGTCCAGACCACTGCAGCGGTCGCTTCTCCGCTCGCTTTTCTGCGGCGCTTCCCGCTGCCCGCGCTTCCCGCCAGTTCCTTCACCATCCGGCGAAGCGACTCCGTCGGGGGCAAACTCTTCTTGTTTCGATAAGCCGAAAGCATGTTGCCGAACGTGTCGGCGGCGACGAACGCCATCTCCGCCAGGGCACTGTGCGAGGACGCCGCTTCCAGCGCCAGTGCGTCTTCCAGTTCATGGGCCAACTCGCTCAGCTCGCGAAAGCCGCACGCCGCCGCATCGCCCTTGAGGGTGTGAACCACCCGCCGAATGTTGCGCACTGCTTCCCCATCGCCTGGGTGCTTCTCCAGCTTCAGCGCTTCCTCGTTCAGCGACTGCAGCAGTTCCTGCGCGCTCTCAAAAAAGATCTGGCGCAGTTCCGCTCCCCGTTCATCGGAGGATGGGCTCACACCGTCACCTCCATCCTCTGGTAGGCAGTTCCGCTGTTGCGGTGCACCATGGTGAATCTGTCCGTCAATCCCAGGAGGCTCTCGGCATGGCCCACGAAAAGGTAGCCCTGGGGATTCAGGCAGCGGGCAAACTTTTCGGTCAGCCGCTTCTGCTCGGCCTCGTCGAAATACATCATCACGTTGCGGCAGAAGATAATGTCGTTGCGCTGGGGCAGGTACTCCGTCTTCAGGTTGTGGAAGTCGAAGTGGACCAGCTCCTTGACTGCCTTCTTCACCGCGTACCGGTCGCCGATCTTGTCGAAGTAGCGAAGCCGGTAGCTGTAGTCCACCGACGCCATCTGCGCCTCGGTGTAAATCCCTTCCTGCCCTGCCCGCAGTACCGCGTAGCTGATGTCGCTGGCCAGAATCTCCACCTTCCAGGGAGGAGGAATCAGTGGCTTGGGGCTCGGCATCTCGCAGGGAAATGGGTTGCGCAGGTAGTAGTAAGCCAGCGCATCGGCGACCAGCATGGCGATGGTGTAGGGCTCCTGCCCGGTGGAGCAGCCCGCGCTCCAGATGCGCAAAGAGAAGTCCCGCCGCGCCTGCTTGTGGTGCAGGATTTCGTCGAGAATATATTTGTGGAACAGGTCCATCTGCGCCTTGTTGCGAAAGAAGCTGGTTTCGTTGACCGTCAGGTTTTCCAGCAACCTTGCCAACTCGTGTTTGCCTTCATTGCTGATCAGCAGGCGGTAGTAGCTATAGAAAGAATCCAACTGGCATTCCTTCAGTCGCCGCTGTAAACGGTCCTGCAAGAAGTGAGTGCGGCGCTCGTCGAAGTGCATGCCGCACTCCTGGTACACCAGGGTCTGCAGAAGCTTCAGCTCGGCTTCGGTGAACTGCGCCGGTATGCCTGATGTGCTCATGGGTTCGTTTCGTCCGTTGTCAGAATCCAGGCTTTACTTGCCGGCGGAGGCGCCGCGCGCCTCGGCCGCCGGCCCCCGCTGTCCTGCCCCCTCACCCGTTTCTTCCTTGCGCTTCAGCCCGCTGAATTCCAGCAGCCGGGCCGTATCCAACAACACGATCAGGCGCCCTTTGTACTTGCCCAATCCGGTGACGCAGTTCAGGCCGCCCTCCGCAAATGCCGTGGGCGACGCTTCAATGTCCGCGGCCGGAATCTTCAGCACCTCCGTGGCCGAGTCCACGATCAATCCGGAGAGCCGCCCCTTGTGTTCGACCACCAGAATGCGGTTGCGCTTGCCCGGCGTCACCTTCTTCTCGCCAAAGCGCTTGCGCAGGTCAATCACCGACACGATCTTGCCGCGCAGGTTGATCACGCCCTCCATGTACTCCGCCGCGTCTGGCACTGCCGTAATCTCCGGCACCCGCACGATCTCGTGCAGCGAGGTAATGGGCACGCCGTAGGTCTCACGGCCCACCTGGAAACCGACAATGTGCACGTCACGATTCATGGCAGAAGTTGTATTCAGCCGCGGCTGCCCGCACTCGCCTGCCGGGCATTGCCTTTCGCCGGTAATTTCTCTTCCCGCCGTCCCGGCCGCTCCGCATTGCCCTGCTCCAGCAGGAAGCGGTCCATCGAGTCCAACAGGTCGCGCGACATCTTCGACATCTGTTCCGCGGAAGCGGCCAGTTCGGTCGAGCCCGACGTAGTCTGCTGCACCAGTTCGCGCATCCGCTCCATGGCTTTGACCACCGCCTGCGCCCCGGACGCCTGCTCTTCCACCGCCGAGTTGATCTCGTGCGTGATTTCGTTCAGCCGGGTGGTGGCGCGCGCGATCTGCGCCGAACCATGCGACTGCTCGTTGGTCGCCGCCCCAATTTCCTGGGCAAACTTGTACACTTCCGTGACCACGTTGGAGATCTTGCGCAGCGCGGTGTTCAACTCCTGGCCCAGCCCCAGCCCCTCATTCACAATGCCGGTGCTGCGGTCCATGTTCTCCACCGCTTTGCGGGCTTCCTTCTGGATGCTCTGGATCAGCTCCGAGATTTCCTTGGTGGACTGCGCCGACTTTTCTGCCAGCTTGCGCACCTCATCCGCCACTACGGCAAAGCCCAGCCCATGCTCGCCGGCACGCGCCGCTTCGATGGCCGCATTCAGTGCCAGGAGGTTGGTTTGCTCCGCCAGATCGTCAATCACCTCGATGATCTTGCCGATGTCATCGGCTCTTTGACCCAGTACATCGATGATTTCGCCCGACGAGCGGATCGTGGTGTTGATCTTGTTCAAGCCGTCGGTCGCCTTTTCCATGGTCCCGATGCCGTTGTGCACCTCTTCCCGCGAGCGGTTGGAGATGTCCAGCAGTACTTTGGCGGTATCCGCGACGCGCTGGATCGAGGCCACCATCTGATCGATCGAGGCCGAGGTTTCGCTCACGCTCGAGGCCTGTACCTGCGTGCTCTTCACCATGTTCTGCACGTTCACGCTCATCTCGTGCATGGTGCTGGTTACTTCATCGATGGCGGAAGAGGTTTGCAGGCTGATCTTGGCCGACTCGTCCGAGGCTCCCGCCACCTGGTTGGAAGCGCTCGCCACCTGCGACGACGCATCCCGAACATTGCTCACCAGGCTGCGCAAGCCATCCACCATGCGCGCGAAGGCATTTCCCAGCGTATCGTTCTTCGAGCGTGGCTTCACCTCGACCGCCAGGTCTCCGCCCGCGATGGCCTCGGAAACTGCAGCCATCTCTTTCAGGTAGATGACCATGTCGCTGAAGGTGCGGGCCAGCTCGCCAATTTCGTCCTTCCGCTGGATGTCGATGTCGTGTTCCAGGTCACCACTCTTTCCGATCTGCTGCGCCACCTGGATCAGGCTGTTCAGTGCTTCGGTGATCGAGCCGGCTGTGGAGTACGCGATGACCACTCCCAATCCCAAGGCCAGCATGGTGCTGAACAGTGCGATCACGATGGTGGCGGTCGCCGCGGTCTCGTCCGATTGCCGCCGCTCATCGAGCACCCGCCGGTTCTCCTGGTCCGCGAGATCCAGGTACTCGGTGGCGCTCTTTACCCATGAGGAGGCATCTTTCTGCAGATAGAAAATCTGCAGTTCTGCCACGGTGGCGTTGCCCGCATCCACCTCCCTCCGCTTCTCGGCTAGCGGCGTGGCAAATTCCCTGGCCCAACTCTGCTCGCTTTGCTGGACCTTTTGCAGCGCAGCCCGCTGCTGTTCGGAGTTCGCCAGCTTCTGCGTGCTCTGCAGCTTGTCGTTCAGGATGTGCAGGCCGTCGTTCATCCGGTCCACTTCCCGCGTGTCCCCACTGAGCAGGTAGTTACTCAGGTAAAGCCGGTTCTGCATCATCTGAAAGCGGACCGAATCCGTGGCCTCCGCCAGTTGCAACGTCTGCGAGGCCGCGGCCTTGGCCGAATGCTCGCGTTGCACGGCGAAGTAGTTCACTAGGAACAGCACCACGACCATCAAGAGGATGGCTCCGAAGTTCGCGTAGAGTTTCCTGCCGATCGTCATTGCTGTTCCTCCGCTACACCACAATGGGTTGCCGCACTTGCCTGCCTCATTCCTGCGGCTGGAACTTGAACTCCACGATTCCTGTGTTCTCGTCCGGACCCGGCTCGAATCGCCATCTTTTCAGCGCATCCAGGGCTGCGTTCACCAGCAGCGGGTGGCCGCCCACTACCTTTGTGCTCTTAATGGTCCCGCCCGGTGTCACCACCACCAGCACTCTCACCGTGCCGGTGATGCTCATCCGCCGCGCCACGTCCGGATAGGTCGGGGCTACCTTGTTCTTCACCTTGCGCGTGAGTTGCTCCTCATGTTCCCCGGCCCGGACGGGCGTGGGACGAAGCACGACCACCCCCACGGCCATCCACCCCAGCACCGCCAACAAACTTGCAGTTACCCACCGCTTGCCCGGTGAAAACACAAACTCCTCCTCACAAAGGTGCTGCCCTTCTGCGAATGCAATGCCGTTGCCAGCTTGCGGGAGCTGCCCCTATACCGTCCGGTATGCTATACATGCTTTCTTTGCAACAGCTTGCGCCTCGCGGACGGGGACCCTCCCCGTCCTCCGCCGGATGAGAACCGTCTCAGATAGCCGCCCGGCTCTCACTTTGAGACACAACGAAAGCCGTCCTTGGGAGTCCATAATTCCAAGATTATTCACTTCACACAAATGACACCTAGAGATAGAATTAGCCCCTCCGCTGTGTGGGGGTGTGCACGATGGGTAAGAGAGAAGCGGAACTGCCGCACTCATTTGTGTCGTTCTACCTGTCACTTGTCAGGTGGGTATTTACGGAGGCATATGACGTGATAGACAGTCTCATCACGTTCATTGCAGTTGTTCTCTTCTTCGTTGCCCTTTTTAGTAAAGAATTGGCGAACCAATGGGAGACGCGCTGGCAAGGGATGTCGCGCTGGTATTCGCTAGTTCCATTGGCGGTACTGCTGTCATATCGAACGATGAAAGCCAATTATGCTCACTTTGAGAGTGTGGTCAGTAAGGTGGATGGGCTAACGGCAGACCTACAGGCAGAACGTGACCGTTTCCAGCAGCCAGATGTTTCATTATCGTGGAACTGGCCTATCAATGAGAGGCAACACCAGCGCTTCTTGGGAGGAACAGAAAAACAGATTTTGGTTCACAATCGCAGTAAGGAATACGTTTACAACGTTCAACTTCATCCTATAGAACTCGGCCAAGGTTTGACGTTTGATGTGATCAATGAAATTGCTCCCGATGCACAACTTCCCGCAGTTGGCCGCTGGGATGACAGTTCCAGCCTGAGCAAGAACTACGTCTATTTTTTTGCGCGTACAGAGGAAGAAGGGACGGGGAAAGGCTGGTATCAGCCAAAACCTCACAACCGAGGATTGAGCGATTCCTGGTTCAAGATCCCAATGGTTTTAACGTATCAATCTCACGGCATTACATGGGAAGCCAGATTCGAGTTTGTGTACGACGTTGGCGAGGAAAGTTGCTTTACTAGAACCTCAGAAAGAAGGGTTTAAGCAACGGCCTTTGTCGGTTCCTTAGTATTAGAGGTTGTTGGACTCCGCATTATAATGGCGGAGGCTGCGGGGATCGGACCCGATTCCCCGTAGGGAATGTCCGGCTTATAAGGCCGGTCCTAGCCACCAGCTAGACAGCCTCCGCGTTGTTTCGGTGGAGGGGGTCACCACGGCCTCAAGCCTCGCCGCTTGGGGCCTTCGTGTTGTCGCCCAACTCCACGGTGACGGCGACGATGGAATCGAGCTAATTCTCTTCTGCCCATAGAGTTCTCCAAGGATCGAAGCCAAGGCACACTTCTCCCCGTGATTTTCTTCACTTTTAAGTTGACGGAGTTGGGGAACTTAAACTAGGATGGGCTTGTTCAAGAGCACCCATCCAGCGACCCCGGCAAGGGTCGCTTTAGTTTTGGTGCCACAATTCCGGGTACGCGTGGTGGGTAGTGGGTAAGGACTTCTACGCTACAACTGGTGTGGACTACGCTCAGCATCCTACATCAAAGTATCTCGGAAATGAAAGCAAAAACACGCAGATTAGTGGTGCTACACTGAGCACATGAAAGCGGACAAAGCACAGTTCGATGAAGTTCTACGCCGGATGCTCCAAAAGCCTCCGCAGAAGACCGCTGATATGCACCGCCGGAAGAAAGCCCAGGCCGCGAAGCCTAAGCATTCTCAGAAGTGAGCGCATCGAACGTTAGTGGTGGGAATCCTGCCAAACGCCGCACAGTCTCTATGAATGCGTGCGGATCGTTCCGGCGATTAAACCTGTAGGAAAATTCATTCAGATACTTTTGCAGGTGCTTTATCGAGAGGCGGTGAAAGCTGCCTATGACGCCGCGTTTCAGCAGAGAGAATGCGGATTCAATCGTGTTCGTGTGGATCATGCCGTCCACGTAGCTCCCTATGCTGTGATTGATGATTCGGTGCTTTGCCGCATGTCCTGTGCGCCGTAACGCGCCCTTGGCTTCGCTGGAATCATCGGTCATCACAAACTCGACATCCGGCCTCAAGTTTGATTCGATAATTTGGCGCAAGGTCTTGGACTTCGTGTCCTTGGCCTGGATAAAGCGCAGTGGACCTTTGCGCTCACGAATGCCGATCACGATGTGCTTGTTCTTGAGCGCAGCCGCGTGGCCTTTGCCCTTCTGGTATCCGCCGATGTAGGTCTCATCAATTTCCACGATCCCGCCAAGCTGAGGCAGCGAGCCTTCCCGCATGGCCTCACGGATGCGGTGATTCAAGTACCACGCCGTCTTGTATCCGCCGATTGCCAGATCGCGCTGTAGCTGTTTTGCGCTGAGTCCCTTCTTCGCATTCAGCATGAGAGCAACCGCGTGGAACCACACTATCAGGGGAAGGTGCGTGTCATGGAACAGCGTGCCAGAGGTCGGGGAGAATTGATTGCGGCAGGTCTTTTCCGAGCATAAATAGAACCACCAGCGTTTATTCCTGCCTTTTTTCTTCGCGCCGCGCTCCACGCGCTTCGGGTCTTTGGCTCCGCACTGTGGGCAACGGATTACGCCATCGGGCCAGCGCATCTGTTCGATGTAAGCCAAGCACTGTGCGTCAGTTGCGAACTTTGAGGAAACCTCTCGGATGTCCATGCTTGAATTATGGCCTATTTTCCTATTTGTGTCAAGTGAATAATCTTGCATAATTCGACACCTCGCCCCTTATTCCCTTGACTCAAATTGAGATTGCAAGCTACTTTTCCCTTATATTCAATTACTTGTGGTTTCTTGAGAGCCGGCAGGCGGTGCCTTTCTGACCATGCAAGCTGGAAATACGACCGTGCTGGAGGGTCCCAGTCCCCGCTCCGATGAGGCTTTTCAGAAACTCCTGCTGCAGTTTTCTGCCGCCGCCGCGCAAGGTACCGCGGCCCCTGACCTGATTCACTTGTTCTGTCGCACTAGCCGCGAATTCTTTCAGGTGGATGGCGCCTACTTCTGGCGATTCTCTTCTTCCACCGAATTGATCGGCGCCGAAGCCGATGGCTTCATGGCTGATCGCTTCCCGGGCATGCGCCTCAAAGCCGGTCAGAGCGCGGTTGCGGTCGAGGCCGTTCGCAGCCGCCGGACAGTTTTTGTCAACCACGTGGATCCGGCCCGTTATCCCATGGCGGCGGAATACCACGCCAAGTCGCTGATGGCCGCTCCCCTGGTGGTTTCCGGTGAGGTAATCGGGGCCGCCGTCTTTCTGCACATTTCCGAACCGGCCTTCTTCAACGAGGACCTCTGTGCCAAGGCCACCATTCTCGCCGGACAGCTGGGCAGCCTGCTGGAAGCCAGCCGCCTCAACCAGGTTTCGCGCGAGGAACACCGGCGCGCCGAAATCCTGGCCGAGGTCGCCCAGGCATTACATTCGGTGCCGGACTCCTGCTCCGTGGTGGAGGCCGTCGCCGACCGCCTGCGGGTTCTGCTGCGCACTCGCCTGGTCTGCATCCTGCTGCGCGAGGGCGCCAGCTTTAGCCTGAGCGCGGTGGCCGCGGAATCGCCCCAGCTCGCGGCTTCGGTCCGCGCCCGCCACGACCGCAAGGGCCTCCACTTTGCCGCCGACCTGGCCAGCCGCGCCGTGGCCGCCGGCGAACCCATCACCGTCGCCATCGACCCCGGGACTCATGCCCTCGGAGACTTGATCCCCGCGGGGACCCTGGTGGCCGCCCCTTTCCGGACTTCTCGCACCCAGGGCGCTGTCCTCGTCTACCCGCGCCACGAAGGTTCCTTCAGCGCCGATGAGAAATCTCTGGTTTCTTCTGTCGCTGGCTTTGGCGCCGTCGCGATCGCCAATGCCGAGCTGTACGACACTGCCCGCGCCCAAGCACGTGAACTGCACCAGTTGCTGGAAATCTCATCGGAACTTGGCTCCCTCGGCAACCTGGATCAGTTCCTGCAGCAATTCTCCCTGCGCGCCGCCGACTTCCTCGGCTTCGGACGCGGTTTCATCGGGCTCCTGGAAGAGGATGGCACCTTCCACGTGCGCTGGGGAGCGGACAACGGCACAGCTGTGCTGGTGGATCTCGTATTTCCCAAGGGAATCGCCAGTCAGGCCTTGATCAACAAAGAAGTGTTCTGGGCCGACGACCCTGCCAAGGTTCTCGGCGCCAACCTTGAGGTGATTTCCAAGTTCCATGTCCGCCAGTTGTTGGCCGTGCCCTTGCTGGGCAGCGACGGCCAGGTGCTGGGGATGTTCGGCGTGCTGGACCGTCTGGATCGGGCGGGAATCTCCCAGGAAGACATCCGTCGCGCCAAAGTTTTGGCCGGACAGGTCGCGATGGCCTTCGAAGTCACTCGCAATCTGCATCTTTCCCAGCAACACCGCCAGCGGGCTGAATCCTTGATGGGCCTGGCTCTGGAGCTGAACTCCCTGCTCCGGCTTCCCGAGTTCGCCGGCCGTTTCGTTACCCGCGCAGCCGCCATGATGAACGCCCGCATCGGTGCCCTGGCGGTCAGTCAGGATTCGACCTTGGAAGTGCTGGTCTTGCAACCCGACGCGACACAAGACCGCGCGCTGCTGCGCCGCTTCGAGCACGCCCTGGCAGAAACTCTGCCGGACCACCCCGAGGCCATTATCTCTTCCCCGGCGGCGGAGCTTTTCGGCTCCCCGCTGGCTTCATCCCTGGGCTGGAACGACTGCATTCTGGTGCGGCTGCTGAGTGCATCGGGAGAATTGGTTGGTGTGCTCTGCCTTGCCGATCGCCCTGGGCCTCTCGCCCGCGAGGACCACCAGCTGCTGCAAGCCATCGCCAATCACGCCTCCATTGCCCTGGAAAATGCCCGGCTCTTCACCCGCATGGACCAGGCCAACCGGCATTGGATCGAGATCTTCGATGCCATCACGGACTTTATCGTCGTCCATGATGAGTCCGACAACGTGTTGCGGGTGAACCGCTCGTTGGCTGACTTTATCGGCGTGCAGCCCAAGGAGCTGATTGGGGTCAACATGAGCGCCTTGCTGGCCATGGGCGGCCAGGCCCCGCTGCGCGCCTGTCCTTTCTGCGGCGTTGCCGCTGAGGTTGCTGGGGAGTACGTCCACCCGGTGCTGGATCGCGCCTATCTGGTCTCCACCTCGCGGGTTCACGGGGCCAACAGCGAGGGGCTGCAGACCATTCACGTGCTCAAGGACACCACCGACCGCCGCGAGGCCGAGCGCCGCTACCGCGAACTGTTTGACAACATCCAGGAAGGCCTTTTCTTCTCCACTCAGGATGGCCGTTTCATCGAAGTCAATGACGCCATGGTGCGCATGCTCGGCTATGCAAGCCGGGAAGAACTGTTGCAGGTGGACATCTCCACTCAGCTCTATTTTTCTCCCGAGCAGCGCCTGCGTTCCGCCCAGACTATCGAGCAACACGGGGCGCTGCGCAACTACGAGGAGACGCTGCGCCGCAAAGACGGCTCTCCCATTCACGTCCTGATTAATGCCTTTGCCGTTCGCGATGCCCAGGGAAGGATCTTGCAGTATCGCGGCCTCATGCTCGATGTCAGTGGCCTGAAGACCTTCCAGGCGGAATTGCAGCGCGAGCGCGACTTTTCCGGCAAGATTCTCAACAACACCCAGAACCTCATCCTGGTAGCCGATACCGCCGGCCTCATCAGCTACGCCAACCGCCGCTGGTTCGAAATGGGATATGAGCAAAAGCAGATTCTGGGGCGGCCTCTGGAAGACTTGGTGGCGGCGCCTCGGCGCCAGGTCCTCAGCGAGGTGTTCGCTGCCACACTGGCCGGCCGGCAGGTGGATAACCTCGATCTCCAGATCCTGCGCGGAGACGGCCGGATCGGCCAGTTCTCCGTCAATCTCAGCCCCATGCGCGATGAGCAGGGCAACGTCACCAGCATTGTGGTGGTCATGAGTGACATTACCGATGCCGCCTCGCTGCAAGCCAAGCTGGTCCACGCCGAGAAACTGGCCGCCGTGGGCCAACTCGTCTCCGGCGTCGCTCACGAAGTCAATAACCCGCTCACCGCCATTCTCGGCTTTGCCGATCTGCTCATGGAGAACACCGATCTGCCTGAAACTGCGCGCAAGGACCTGCGCGTCATCCTGCAGGAAGCCCAGCGCACCAAGCAGATCGTGCAGAACCTGCTGAGCTTCGCGCGCCAGATGCCGCCCCAGCGCAAGCCCGTGCAGCTCAATTCCATCCTGCGCCGCACCCTGCAACTGCGTGCCTATGACTTTCACAGCCATGGGATCGAGGTGACCGAACAACTGGATCAGGAACTGCCCCCGGTGATTGGCGACTCTCATCAGTTGCAGCAGGTGTTCCTCAATATTCTCAACAACGCGTACGACGCCGTGCGTGAGACCGGCCGTCCTGCGCGCATTGAGATGATGACGACCCGTTTGGGAAATTTTGTGGAGGTCTCCTTCCGCGACAATGGACAGGGCATCTCCTATCCCGATCGCATCTTCGACCCGTTCTTCACTACTAAGGAAGTGGGCAAAGGGACCGGCCTCGGCTTGAGCATCTGTTACGGCATCGTGCACGAGCACGGGGGCGAGATTCTCTGCCACAACAACCCGGATGCGGACGGCGCCACCTTCATCGTCCGTCTTCCCGCTATGCCAGAATCGGCCTCCCTGGGGGCCGCCGCCGGAGTTACACAGCGATGAACATGCCTGCCATCAAACCCGAAGTTTTGCCGGTGCTGCTCATCGAGGATGAGCCCGCCGTCATGGCACTGGTCCGCGCCACCCTGGAACGCAGCGGCTACGCCGTGGTATGTGCCGAGTCCGGGGTTGAGGGTCTGCGCCTGCTCGAGTCCGGAAATTTCCTGGGTGTGGTTTCCGACATGCGCACTCCCGGCGGGGTGAACGGCGCCGACGTCCATGCCTGGATGGTCCAGCACCGTCCGCAGCTGGCGTCCCGGATGGTTTTCATCACCGGCGATTTTGCCAACGAAGAAACTGTGGCCACGCTGCGCAATACTGGCGTGCCCTACGTGGAGAAGCCATTTCTGGTCAAGCAGTTTATTGCGGTAGTCGAGAAGACCATGGGGAAACCACTGTGACCGAAGATTTCCGCATCCGCCTCCTGATCGTGGACGACGAGCAGAGCATCCGCAAGCTCTGCATGACCGTGGGGGAAGCTCTGGGCTTCGCCTGTTTCGAGGCCGATAGTGGCGAATCCGCCCTCGCCCTGCTCGAGGAACACCCCGCCCATATGATTCTCACCGATATGGTCATGCCCAAAATGTCTGGCCTGGAATTCCTGGAGCGGGTCAAGAAGCTGCTCCCGCGCACCGAGGTCGCCGTCATGACCGGGCACGGTTCGGTGGAAACCGCCGTGCAAGCCATGAAGCTAGGCGCTTACGACTACATCAGCAAGCCCTTCCAACCCCTGGAAGAACTACGCATGTTCCTGCGCCGCATGGCGGAAAAAATCCGCCTGGTGGAAGAAAACCAGTTTCTCCGCCAGCGCATGGATACGGAAACCGAACTGCACGGTATCGTCGGCGCCTCCGCCAAAATCCAGGACGTCCTGCGCATGATCTCCCGCCTGAAAGACACCCGCACTCCCGTGCTCATCACCGGCGAGAGCGGTACCGGCAAGGAACTGGTCGCCCGCGCCATCCACTTCCGTGGTTCGTTCGCCAGCCGCCCATTTGTCGCTGTGGACTGCGGTTCGCTGGTGCCCACGCTCATCGAGAGCGAATTGTTCGGATACGAAAAAGGCGCCTTCACCGGCGCCGTGAAAGCCAAGACCGGGCTCTTCCAGTCTGCCAACGGGGGGACCATTTTCCTCGACGAAATCGGCGAACTGCCTCCCGAAATGCAGGCCAAGCTGCTGCGCGTCCTGCAGGAGAAGGAGGTCCGCCCGGTAGGCAGCAACCAACGATCCAAGGTGGATGTGCGGGTCATCGCCGCCACCAATCGCGACCTCGACGCCGAATACCGCAAGGGCACGTTCCGCAAGGACCTCTATTTCCGCCTGAACGTGGTCACCGTGCATCTGCCGTCCCTGCGCGAGCGCCGCACTGACATCCCCATGCTGGTGCACTGGTTCCTCGACCGCTACGCCCCTGGTGACTCCATCCAGGTCACCAGCGCCGCCATGAAGTGCCTGCTGCAGTACGAATGGCCGGGAAATGTCCGCGAACTGGAAAACTGTATTGAGCGCGCCGTCGCCCTGGGAGACCGTCGGATCATCGACCTGAGCGACCTGCCGCCCACCATCGGTTCCGCTTCTCCCACCTCCGATACCGGTGCGGATTCGCCGAGTTCCCCCCTGACCACCACCGATCTCGAGGACATCGAGCGTGCCACCATTCAGCGCGTCTTCGAACAGGTGAAAGGGGATAAAGCCCTGGCGGGCAAAATGCTCGGCATCAGCCGCGCCACCCTCTACCGCAAGCTCAAGCGCTACAACATCGGTACCCGGCCGCAGTTGGGCCCCTCGACGGGAAGTCCAGCATTACAGTAGAAGATCTCCGGCCAGTCTTGGCATGGCCGATTGCTATTTCGTGAGCTCAATGGAGATGATCTGACCTCCCCCCGATCCATTCAAACCTTCGAAGTACTCCACCTTCGCTCTCATCCCTTCGAGGTCCCTGCAAGGATTGAAGTCATCGGGTAGCGTGATGTTCAAGACCGAGTACTGGACCTTGTAGTAATTCCTGGTACGCAGGTCCACGGGTTTCGCCGCACTCTCAACCTTCAACCTCATGGTCGCGGGCGGGGAACACTGTAGGTCCCTGAGCGTGCCTTTCACCGTGCGCCGCGGCCCGTGCCGGTCATCTTCCGGGTGATCAGGCACCGGCGGGCCTGCCTGCGGTCGCTCGTCCGGGGATGATGATTGGCCTTCGGATTGACGCTGCTGGCTCGACTCGCGGGATTCCTGCTCTTCGCGCTCGCGTTCTGCCTGGTATTGCTGGACCGACTGCAACTCGCTCTGAATCGCCGCAGCCTGTTCGGGGTTGGATGCCAACTTCATTGCATTCTGCAGCACCACAATGGCTTCCTTCGGGCGTTCCATCGCAATCAGCACGTTGGCTGCGTTAAGCCGAAAACCCACATTGCCCGGATCTAACTCCACCGCCCTTAGGCTGAGCAAGTGGGCTTCGTCGAGATTCTTGTGCTGCATTCCATAGAATGTCGCCAGCCGGTCAAAGGCCGGAGCGAAGGACGGATTGAGCTTTGTGGCGGTGCGTAAACTGGCCTCGATCTGGGTCGCGCGGCTCGGGTTTGGCCCCTCGCGCATGGCAATGGACGCGTAATAATAGTGAGCAAGAAAATTTTGCGAATCGAGCTTTACGGCCTGCTCGTACCACTTCTCGGCCTCCTCAAGCTTGCCCTCACGGAATGCCAGGAAGCCCATGGTCTCGTGCGCGGCAACATTGCTCGGGTCCTCTTGCAGCACGCGGTCCAGCAGAGCCCGTGAGTCGTTTACCCGCTGGTTGTACGCCAGGAAATCGGCTCGAACGGCATCCGCCTGGGTTAGAGTTAGGGAGTCTACTTTGAAAGCCGACGCATCCACCTCCGTGAATCCCGGCATCTGGAAGTGAAAGAAAGTGCCTTGCGACACGTACCTTTCCAGCTCCTTCTCCAATGACTTCAAGTCGCCGAAAGCGCGAGTCGCGGCCGTCACTGCGTCCACCTTGCTGCTGACCAGCTTGACATAATCCAGCAAGTGCTCGGTATTCTCCTGCCGGTCCTTGATCTCCAGATAGTGAGTAAGTGCCCATGATTCGGCGTAGAAAATGGAGCCGCGGTTCTCCTCATGGTAGTAAGGCGAGTTGTAGTCGACGGCCAGCAGCGTTGTGAGTGGGAGCATGCGGTTCTGCCGCAGAAGCAGGAGGTTCTCTGCGCTCGGCTCGCCGAGCAAGACCTCCTTTTCTTTGATCTCGGTGTTTTGATAGAACTCGGCCAGTCCTTCGTTGAGCCACAGGGGGACCCATTCCTCAGCACCGCTCGATATAAAATGCGTGTACTCGTGATACACCGTGGCGTAAGGATGCTCACCTTCGGCATCGAGCCGTAGAAGAACGTAGTTCTTGTCCGCTGCCCGCAAGAAGAGCCCCGAGAGGTTCAACTGGCCCTTTGCCAGGTAGACCTCTGGTTCCAGTGCCTGGAAATCTCTCTTGTCCTTGACCGCTATCACGATGATAGGGGAACCAGCATCGACGTGGGCGTTGGGAAACTCTTTGTGAAAAACGGTGCGCATCCGCTCGAACTGGTCGGCTACATGGCGCGCCTGCTTTTCGCTGGAGTTGCTCAAAACGATGAAATGCGGCGTGCGAACTTCCAGCCAACTCTCCGTCTTAGCGCACGCGACAACGGCAAAGCCAGCCATTACACAGAGGGCTAACAGAGTGCGTCGGAACATATAGGCGCCTCCAACAGATATACCCGTGAGGTTGGTCTCGTCAACCAACCTTGATGACGGGTAGTGTCCTAAGAGTAGGACACTACCTGATGACGGGGTAGACGAGACACAAGCTAAGCGATAGCGAAGGCGAAACCCAGGAAGACCATCACCAGACTAGTGATTGCTCTTCTTACACGGTCGGCCAGAAACCCTCCTGAGACACGCGTGTCATTCTGAGACACACTGCCTGGGATGGGCTCAATCCGCCACCCAACGGGGATAATTTTTGCCATTCACAATCAACAACTTAACCTCATCCCTTGGCCCTCTGACTTTGGCCGCGCTCGTGCATCTTTCTTCGCGGATGCGGTCTGGGTCATGCCCCAAGCCCTGCTAACCGGCAGACCTGGGACCCCAGACCGCATCAGATCCCGTGAAAGCGAGGTATTCCGTGCCCCGAGAGGCCACTGCCAGCGCGCGGTCGCGCGAGAGTTCGACGGCCAAGCTGGCCCAGTTCTTTCCCGACGCGACCCCAGTGCGCATCCCGGTGCAACTCACCCGGCTCACGGGGGAAGGCGGTGCATTTTCGGAAAGCACGTTGATTGAATTCGGCACACCGCGCGAGGTGCTGTTTGCATCGACCCTGCCCCTGGAATTCGCCGACAAGGTGCGCGTCCGCAACTCTGATGGCACCCTGGACGCCGAAGCTTGCGTGGTAGCTCTGCAATACAACGGCGGCCGAACCGCGGTGGCCGCCCGCTTCAGCCAACAAGTTCCCAACTGGATCGTGAAACCATGACTGGAACACCTGAACTCAGTGAACTGGCCGCCGAATGGCGTAAGGCGCGCCTGCTCTATCCCCTCTATGCAGCTCTGGCCCGGGAGTTCGTGATCGAACTCCCACCCTGCGGTGATCTGGAAGCCGAGATTGACGCTCCCCCGCAGGAGTCTGTCGAACTGGCCCGCCACTGGTTCCTGGACATGGACAATCGCATCCAGGTCCATCAGTTGCGCCAGTTCCTGCAGACTACCAGCCTGACCAGCGACGAAGGCCTGCGCACCCTGCTGACCCACCACTTGGGCAAGCAGCAGCGCTCTGACTCCGACCGCGACAAGGTGGATTTCCTCCTGGTCCAGTTCTTTTCCCATTCCGCGCCCTCTCGTCTGGAAGACGCTGATGTTGACCTGGACTACGTGGCCCAGGTTCTGGAGCCCGTCCTGGGAACCTTTGACCTATCCGTTCCCGCCTGGCTCAACCCGCTTGATGAAATTCTGCAGGCGGCGAACCGTTGCGCCAAGCTTAATGATCTGCTGAGCAGCGGAATCCTGGAAAAAGGAAGAAAGCTCAAATCCGGCTGCGGGGAGAACTATTTTCAGCTCACCGCCATGGTGGCATTTACCCGTTTCAGCTTCCTGATGCGCCGCGTCTTCTTCCGCCTGCTGCACCAGGACTTGAACGCCATCGTGGACGGCCTGCGCCAACTGGAACAGCGGGGCGTTCATAGCCTGGATTGCCGCCGGGCTCAATTCTCGGCGGACGAACCCACCTCCCGCCTGCGCATGATCTGCCAGTCCTGGAAGGTGATGTTTCATGCCGAGTACTCCTCCGGCCAGCCCCTGCGTATGTTGGTGGACATGCGCAGCGTCGTAGATTCCGCCCTGGCGCGCACCGCGAAGAACGCTGCCACAAAACAACCCGCAGCGGCTTCGCCCGCACCTCGCGCCCAAGCCGCAGCCGCCAACGCCAATACGGCTGCGACAGCCCCGGAGGTCATCGAGTTCGAGGTATCGAGCGGATCACCCGACTGGGGCCCGGATGCCCCCGCGGGTCTTAAGCCCGGTCCTGACGACGGCACGGCATAACCAGCATCGGAGAAAAGTATCGTGGAGCAACCGACCGTATTGATCATTTCCGATGACGCCGACTTCGCCCGCGCCGTAACCGCCCGCTGGCAGGCGGAACGCTGCGTGCCTGCGTTCACCCTGATGAGCGGGGATGTCTGCCTGGGAACGGACCCGGAGACCTTTGACATGGCCATTGTCGGCACCCTGCGGCCGGGGATTCTTCCCGCCGCCCTGGCCACACTCGAGCCTTCCGGGAAGCCAATCCTGCTGCTGTGCAAGGATAGCCAGTCCGCCCAGGAGGTTCGCGAGACCCAGCCGCGGGTCACGCTCCTGCGCCAGCACGAAGGCTGGCTTGATGCGCTGGTGCTGCTGGCGTCGGAAGTGCTGCGTCGCTGCGAGGCCGTGGCTCGTGCCCGGCAGGCCGAGCAGGCCAATGCGGTATTGCAGCAGCAAGCCACCCTCGGGCGCTACATGCTGGATATGCGCCACACCCTCAATAACGCACTGACCTCGGTCCTGGGCAACTCCGAACTGTTGCTGTTGGAGCCTGGTTCCCTCTCCGCGGGAGCGCGCTCCCAGATCGATACAATTCGCAACATGGCGGTGCGGATGCATGAGATCCTGCAGCGTTTTTCGTCGATCGAGAAGGAACTGAGTGTCCTGGAAAAGCAATTCCAGAACGAAGTCAGGATGAAGTCTCAAGCCGCCGCCACCTTGTAGCGGCGGCACAAATTCAAGTCTCCCCCCAAACGCACCCGGTGAGTGCAGCGCCGGTCCCCACCGGCCCTCTGCCCCCGCACCTGCCAGGGCACAGACGCAACCCATATGCAAAGGTTCTCCACCAGCGCCGCCATCCTGGAGCACGAACTCTCCGAACTGCGCCTCATCGTGGAACGCCAGGCCGGCGTGCTGCTCGATGCCTCGTCCCAAGACCTGGCCCAGGTCGTCACCCAATATCTGGAATCACAACACCTGGCCTCGGTAAAGGATCTGCTCGAGTTGCTGCGCTCCTCGGCGTCAGCCTGCGAAAACCTGATCGGGCCCCTGCTCGATGGCGAGACTTGCTTCTTCCGTCACCCCGCCGCATTCGATTCCTTGACCAGATTAGCTCTGCCGGAAATCCTGGCCCGCAAGTCGTCCGAGAGCCCGCGTACTCTCCGTATCTGGAGTGCTGGCTGCTCCACCGGCGAAGAACCCTACTCCATTGCTATCTCGGTCTGTGAAACTGTGAACTGCAACGGCGGCGGATGGAATGTCCACATCGTGGCCAGCGACATTCGCCGCAAACGTCTGGAGCTTGCCGAACGCGGCCTCTACCAGGAAAGCGCGCTCGCCCACGTTCCCTCGCACCTGGTCCGGCAGTACTTCGTAAAGGTGGGCGAGCATTTCATTGTGAAACCGCGGGTGCGCAATTTGGTCCGCTTTGCGCCCATGAACCTGGCCCAGCCCGTCTACATCGGGCGCTTCGACTGCATTTTCTGCATGGATGTGCTGCCTTACTTCTCCATGTCGCAGCGCATGGCCCTGGCGCAGCGCTTGCACTGCTACCTGCAACCGGGTGGCTACTTGTTCTTGGCACAGGGCGAGAAACTTCCCGCGGTGGGAGTGACCTTCAACTGGCAGAAGAACGGGGAGTACCTACTCTATCAGAAACCGATGGCCGCAGCAGCCAAGTCTGGCACATAGCAATGAAAGGCCACTGCGGCCGCATAGAGCCGGCAGTGGTAACCAACTTCGAACCCCTAGAGAACTCCTAGGCCTGGCTGGGGATATCGCCTGATTACGTCGGCTGACATTTTGGCGGCCTCAAGATCACTATAGGCCTAGACCAAGTCCCGGTCGTGAGACTAGACCTTTAGACAACTGTGCGGCTCCGCCCCGCCTCGCTAGACTTGTGCCATCGGGTCTCGACAGCGAGAGGGGGAACTAGCCTGCGATGCACATGCAATGGTTCAGCCAGCTCAGCATCCCGTTTACCCTGATTGTGGCTTACATTCCACTGATTGCGACCGTGGCGACGACCATTCTCAGCCTGGTCCTGGCCCGCGCTACCCTGCGCTACGCCGAGGCCAGCGATAAAAGCCTGGCGCTGGCGCGCGAGGAGTTCGAACGCCAATGGGCACCCGAGCTGCACATCAAGCTGGAGAAGCTCTCCTCTGGTCAGGCGAATATCGTGGTCACCAACCTGGCCAGGATTTCTGTGCTGCTGCAAATGGTGCAGTTGCGCCGCCTGGCGATGGGGGTGCCTTCTTTGCGCTCCTTCCTGAATGAACCGCTGGTCGGCGGCAGCACCTGGACCAACGAGCTGGGAAACCATCTGTTTGCCTGCACCGGCGACGATTACGAAGGCCAGATCGCCACCACCATAACTTTTTATGCCTCCGGCCGCATGTACCGGACCGACTGGTTCCGCTTTCAGATTCAGGTGAGCCACGGGGAAATTCTCCGCCTTGACCCCGTGAACATCGCGGCGCGCCGGGTGCGCGTGCTCGATGGCGCGGCCAAGACACGGCAGGAACTGGTCAAGGATGTGGTCGAAGTCGCCGCCGAGAACGAGGAATGAATCGGCTACGCTGCCATGGTCAGGACCCAGCCACCCTTGGCTTTGAGGGCGCGAGCACGATCAGTGGTACACCGACGATAACAAACAGAAGTACGCCGCCCAACAGATGTCCGCGTTCGCTCGCAATCTGGAATGCCTGCACCGCCATAACCGCGGCGTGGACAAGGCTCGACCATGCGGTAAATGCAATCAGGCTGCGATTCGTCGATGGGTTACGCGCTGCTAACAGCACGAAAATTCCCAGTGTGACATAGACGCCAAGCATCATCGTCAGCGCGGCTTCCGACTGCTTCGCTTGCCACAGAAATGTCATCAAGGGATAAACACCGGCTAAGAACGTCAATCCCACCAACACCAATAGAATCTTTAGCGCTCGTTCTCGACTCATTGTGCCCTCCTGCCAAGAACTGAAATAGGGAAAAGAGCAGGCACACGCCAATCATCGACGTGAATCTTAAGTGGATGGCATGGGACAGGTCAACGAAACCGGAGGTATCGACGCTCGAACCATTACTTCTTCACGCGAACAAAAACTCCTTCGTCCTCAACTCCTTAATCGTGTCCCGCAGCTTCGCCGCCTGCTCGAACTCAAACCGCTTGGCCGCTTCCCGCATGTCGCTTTCCAGCTTCGCAATGTAAGCATCGAGCTCTTCCTGCGACTTGAACTCCGGCATGCCTTCCACTTCAGCACCTGCCAGATCGGTGTAATCCGCCTCGATGATGCTGGCCAGCGACATCTCCAGCGGCCGCACGATCGACTCCGGAGTGATCCCGTTGGCCTCGTTGTACGCCTCCTGGATCGCACGCCGCCGGTCGGTTTCATCCATGGCCTTCTTCATGGAGTCGGTCATGCGATCGGCATAGAAAATCGCCCGCCCGTTCAGGTTGCGGGCACAACGGCCCACCGTCTGGATCAACGATCCACTGGACCGCAAGAAGCCCTCCTTGTCCGCATCCAGAATTGCCACCAGCGACACCTCAGGCAGGTCCAGCCCCTCGCGCAGCAGGTTGATCCCGATCAGCACGTCGAACTCGCCCTTGCGCAGGTCGCGCAGAATCTTCACCCGCTCCAGGGTCTCGATCTCGGAGTGCATGTAGCGGCACTTCACCCCCACTTCGCTGTAGTACTCGGCCAGGTCTTCGGCCATGCGCTTGGTGAGCGTAGTCACCAGCACGCGCTCGCCTCGCGCCACCCGTTCGCGGATTTCGTGCAGCAGGTCGTCAATCTGCCCCTTCACAGGACGTACTTCGACCGGAGGATCCACCAGTCCGGTCGGCCGGATGATCTGCTCCACCACCACTCCCGCCGACTTGGTCAACTCGTACGGCCCCGGCGTAGCCGAAACGTAGATCATCTGGTTCATGCGATGCTCGAATTCCTCAAACGTCAGGGGCCGGTTGTCGAGCGCCGAAGGCATGCGGAAGCCATACTCGACCAGTGTCTCTTTCCGCGAGCGGTCGCCGTGATACATGCCGTGCAACTGCGGCACCGTCTGGTGCGACTCGTCAATGAACATCAGGAAGTCGCGGGGAAAATAGTCGAGTAGCGTCGGCGGCGGCTCGCCCGGCAGCCGCCCCGTGAAGTGCCGCGAGTAGTTTTCAATGCCGTGGCAATAGCCCATCGCCCTGATCATTTCCAGGTCGAACATCGTCCGCTGGTGCACCCGTTGCGCCTCAACCAGGCGTCCCTGCTTTTCCAGTTCCGCCTCCCACCACGTCAGCTCTTCTTTGATGGTCTGCACGGCCTTGTCCCGGGTCTCCGGCTTCATCACGTAGTGGGTCTTGGGATAAATCGGCAGGCGCACGTACTTCTGCTTCACCGTGCCGAATAGGGGATCGATCTGCGAGAGCGACTCCACCTCATCTCCCCAGAGTTCGACCCGGTACGCCATGTCGTCGTAGGTAGGGAAAATCTCAATCACATCGCCGCGTACGCGAAAGGTGCCGCGCCGAAAATCCCCATCCGTGCGTTCATAGAGAATT
The DNA here is from genome assembly GCA_020073165.1 of Terriglobia bacterium. Classification (GTDB taxonomy): domain Bacteria; phylum Acidobacteriota; class Terriglobia; order Terriglobales; family Acidobacteriaceae; genus JAIQET01. The sequence goes on from JAIQFP010000013.1 coordinate 126,412, forward strand.
TCCACCAGCTTGCGCGTGATGTCCTCGCGCTTGATCTTTTGGCCCTTCTCCAGAAACAGCAACATGCCGTAGTAAGCCTCGGGAGAGCCCAGGCCGTAGATGCAGCTCACCGAGGCCACAATCAGGCAGTCCCGCCGCTCAAACAGCGAGCGCGTCGCCGATAGCCGCAGCTTGTCCAGTTCATCATTGATGGTCGCTTCCTTCTCGATGTACAGGTCGGCGGCCGGAACATACGCTTCCGGCTGGTAATAGTCGTAATACGAGACAAAATATTCCACCGCGTTGTGCGGGAAAAAGCTCTTGAACTCGTGGTAGAGCTGCGCCGCCAGCGTTTTGTTGTGCGCCATCACGATGGTAGGACGGTTCGCCTCCTCGATGACCTTCGCCATCGTGTAAGTCTTGCCCGATCCCGTCACGCCCAGCAAGACCTGGTGCTGTTCCCGGTCGAATACACCCCGGGCCAACGACTCGATGGCCTTCGCCTGGTCGCCGCGAGGCTTGTAATCACTGACGAGCTTGAAGTCCATGAATGGCCCGGCCCTTTACAGAAGCGAATTTCCGCGTGCGCGCATCTCTCGATTATACCGCCGGTAGGAACACCCTTCGGGGCAAGGCGCTAAGCCCGCAAAAAAGCAAAACGGCGCGGAGACCACTCCCCGCGCCGCCTGTCACCTCACTAAGCTATTGTGGAAGCTTGAAGTTCACCGTGATCTGCGTATCAATGGCCACGGGCTCGCCATTCAAGACGTAAGGCTGGTACTTCCACTGCCGCACCGCCTCCACCGCAGCCCGTGCCAGGACCGCCTGGCCCTTGAGCACTTTGATTTTCGTGACGCTACCATCTGTGCTGATGTTAGCGTCCAGTTCCACCGTGCCCTGCAACCGCATCTGTAGGGCTTGCGCCGGATAGACAGGCTGGACCCGTTTCACCAGCAGACCCTGCGAGACCCCTTGCGATACCTTCAGCGTTTGCGGTAGTGCTGCCGGCACACTGGCGGGAGCGCTAACGAGCCCGGCGAGCGCCTTCTCGTCCGTATTCGAAGTGCCCGCAATTGCTCCCGGAGCCGGTGGCTCCGCGGTTTCCGGCGCGGCAGGCGGGGCTGCGACCGGCTTGGGCGCGTCGTTCTTTACGACGATTGGCTCCTGGGCCTTGGTAACTGTGACCTCTTGGCCGGCGTTGTTCTCCGGTCCGACTGTGATCGTGGCCTTGGACGCCAGGGAAGTCTTCGCGCCCGGCGCAGGAGTGACTCCCTCTCTCCCCGGCGCTGACGCGGCCTTCACTTCCGAGGGAGATGGTTTGCCGGCTGGGACATTCTGTGGCTCCATCGTTGTGGCTTGCGGTTCTGCTGCCGGGGGCTGCTCTTGGAGCGCAGGCGTCGGAGCTTGTACCGCAGGCTGCGCGGAACCCGCGTGCATCTTGCTCCATCCGAAATAGCCAGCCATCGCGGCTAGCACCACCGCGGCAACGATCAGCAGCTTTTTCTTGCTGCCGCCTTCCGCAGTCTCATAATCCTCCAGTTGCAGTGCCGAGAAAGCTGGCGGCTCGAGCGCGGATTCGTCTACCACGGAAGCCTTCTTGACTATCAGTTCGGGTTTGTCCTGGTCGTCTCTACCGGATGCCGGCGCAGCCGTTGGCGTCGGCTCCCAGGGGTTCACGCTCGACCGCAGAACTTCCTTGGCCGGGGCCGGTGCGCTCGCCGCACCCTGTATACTCGCTCGGCTGCTCGCCGCCGGAGAATCGACTTCCTTCGGCTTCGCAGCTTCGGCCGCACGCCGCAGTGCCGACGCCATCGGCTCCGAATGCTTGGATGCCGGCTGCCACGGATATTCCTTTGACCGGCTGGCAGGAGCCGCGGACTCGGCCGCCGGCTTGTGGGCGCCGGGCACCGGATCGGGCATCGATTCCAGCAAAGCCTCGTCGGCCGGTTCCGGTTGTGGCTCTGGTTCCTTTTCCAACTCGAAGTCGGCAGTACTCGCCACTGGGGCCGGCGGAGGGGGTGGCGTCTTCTGCGCAAAGGGCGCGAACAAAGGCCTCTCGGCTGTCGTCGCCGGGGCCGCATGCATGGGATCCGCACTCGGGACCGCCGGTCGCGCCGGACGTTCACTCGCGGTCGGGACAGCGGGCTTGCCTGCTTCGGCCTTCCGCAGCAGGCCGCGCGCGACGCGCAGCGTGCCCTTGGACTGCTCTACATTAATCGGCTTGGTCAAGACCAGGTTCGCCCCAATCCGAAATGCCTTGGCGACACCCGCCTGACCTTCCACCACCGCCACTGCCAGGGAGCCTTGGTTCGACCCTGAGTTCCGCGCGCTCTTGAACAGCAAGGTCGCATTCTGCTCGTTTTCGCAGTCCACGACCACCGCATCAAAGTGCTCTCCCATCAACTTCTTGACCGCGGCAAACGGCTCGTTGCACGGCTCAACCGTGAAGTCCAGCTCGGTCAAGACTTGCGTGACCACGTGAGCCGTCTTCTCCTCCGGGCAGAATAATAGCGCTTGGTAACTCATAACCGAATCGTAGGTACACCAGTCAGGCCCAGCAAGTTACGTAGGTAATTGGCGAGAGAGACAGCTCCGCCGTTTTTCCTTAGGCGGATCGGAAAAAACTTCCGGAGGGACTTAGTGCACTCTTAGTGGGTCGTCTTCTTGGGCAGCTCGAATCGTACGGTGACTTCTGTCCGGAAAGCGGCCAGTCGACCGCCGTGGTAATAGGGTTCGTAGCGCCACTGCCGGACGGCTTCCACCGCCGCCGCCACCAGTTGCGGGTCGCCGTTCAGGACTTGCACCGAATCCACCGTCCCGTCCTGGTTCACCGCAGCCTGCAGCAAGACGTCTCCCTCCAGCCGCTTGTGCCGGGCCTTCTCCGGATAGATGGGCGCCACTCTGTGGCTGACGTGTTCATCGGAATATTCTGCCGCGACCTCCACCCGTTCGCTGTCGCTGCCGGCTTTCCGGGTAGCGGAGGTTGGAAGCAGGACAGAAGACGTAGCGGACTTGTTCGCCGTCTCGTCTCCCTGTGAATCTTGTGCCGAGGTGTCTTGCCCGGTCTGGAACCCGTCGGCGACCGAAGTACGTGGAGGCGCGACCGTCGGCGGGCTGGCTTTCGGGCTCGCACTCACAGCTTTCGCGGCCGCGGCGGGCGGCGATGAAATCGGTTTAGGCGCGGCCTTGGGCGCCATGGCCGCCGCTTGCGGGCTCGCCGCTTTTCCCGTGACGAGCAGGTGCAACTTTCCGTATTCCTTAAGCACCACATTTCGGAACACAGGCTTCATCGTCCACGCCGCATAGACACCCGCTCCGACCAGCAGTACCGCCAGCAGCGCCAGCAAGGACGGGCTGGTTTTCCGCCGCGCCCCGCGCGCCCTCATCGAAGACGCCGAAGGTTTCCGTCTGGCATTCGAGTCTTCTTCGAGCTCGCACATGAGAAGATCTTCGTCCTCCGGCGAGATGCTCGCGCCCCGCCCCAGTTTGGGAGGCGCTACGCTGGCTGCTTCTTTCTTGAAGTGGAAGGGGCTTCGCGAGGCTGGTGGAACTACGACTGAGGAACCCATTTCGCCGGTCCCTGCCTTTTGAGCGCCTGTCCCGGCAGCGGCAGCCCGGGCCATCGGCGGCGAAGCTGCGGTCTCTGGCTTTTGCAGTTGCCAGTCAGCTGGCGCTGGGGCCGCCGGCGTTAGCGCTGGCAGCCGAGACGGCAACTTCGGCGCCACGGTTGCCGGAACACTCTCTTCGGTCTTTGCGACGGTCGGGTTCTGCGCGTTGGCCCCGCTGCTCACGCCCGCCGCCGCCCCGCTCGCTGCTTTGCTGTCCGGCACTTCTCTGCGCTGAATGGCCAACGCATTGCGCAACGTACCTCGGGCCTGCTCCAGCGACACCGGCTTGGTCAAGACCAGCCGCGCTCCCAGCCGGAAAGCATTCGGTACGCCCTCCTTGCCGTCCACAATCGCTATCGTCATGGAATTCTGGTTGAGGCTCGATTTCCGCACGTTCTCGAATCCCAGCGTGGCATTCTCCGGGTGGTCGCAGTCGATCAGAATCACATCAAAGCGCTGGCTGGTCAGCCGCTTCCCGCCCGAGGCCGGATCCGGGAACGGCTCGAAAGCAACTCCCAGCTCGCTGAGAATTTGCGTGACCGCGGCGAGCGCCTTCTCGTCGGCGCACAGCAGGAGGGCGCGTGTGGGCATGATCCGATGCTATGAGCCAAAATCAAGGGTCGCAAGTTACGCTGGTAAGCCCTGTTTGGGCGTCATCCTGAACGGCCGGGGACATCCCTGACATTTTAGACTGGGCACATCCCTGACATTTTTTCCTCCACTTCGGTAAGGGGATGGGGTGCAGGGGAAGGGGAGCTTTTTCCCCCTTCCCCTGCCTCATCCATGGAAAAGCTGCCTTGTTTCGGCAAAGGCGTAATGCGCCGGTGCCAGCTGTCGAACTGGGCCAGAGGGATCTGCGCGAAGTAGATCGTGAACCAACGATCG
>JAIQFP010000014.1 GCA_020073165.1 Terriglobia bacterium
TCCTCTTCACGGCAAATCCCCCTTCCTCAGGTAGTAGATTTTGCCGGAAACTAACCCTCATTGTGTGTCAGAAATCGGGGAGCCGCTCAAAAGGAAGGGGAAGAAGGTATCTCGAAGAGCAGGCACACGGAAGCGCAGATGATCGGGGCGCTGCCATCCCTGTCAACCCCCAGAAACCCTCCCGCCTCCCCTAACTCCCTCATCCGATTGCCAATAAAAACTTCCCATCCATGTCCCATTTACCCTGCCCGATCTGCTATGCTGAAAGTAGATGGTAAGAAATTATGAATAGCTCAACAGTAATCGCCGCAATCGCTTCGTTGCCGCCATCGTCGCCAGCCCCCTGCGTCTCGATCACCCCTCTGCCTCCCACCCCGGCCCTGCTAAGTCCTTCCGGCTCCCGATTTTGCGGCTAACTCCAATGGATACCGGATTTTGCGAGATCTAGGGCCCGCAACCCGTTTGTTTTCCGGATTTTTACTTTAATTTTTTTTCTCAAGATCTAGGCACACGCCCACCTGCCGAAATCCCAGAGAAGAGGTCTGAAGTTTGACGCCCGAGGTCCGACGCCCGAAGTCCGACGTCAGTCGTTGCCTTCGTCCTTGGCGGGCTCGGGCTCTTCATCCTCGGCGCGGATGAGGCCGAATTTCTTGAGCTTGTAGCGTAGCGCGTCGCGGGAGATATCGAGCAGTTTGGCGGCGTGGGTCTGGTTGCCGTTGGCCTGGCGCATGGCGATCTCCACCATGGACCGTTCCACTTCTTCGAGCGATGTCCCGCCTTCTGGGATGTACAGCCGGGGCAGCATGCGGCCGTTGGCCAGTTGCTGTCCGCCATCGCTCGGAGCGGTTCTCTCGAAGGCGGTCAGGCCGCCCGACTCCGCCACCGAGAACGGCAGATACACCGGCCGGATCAGCGGCTCTTCCTCCAGGATCATGGCCCGCTCGATCGAGTTCTTGAGCTCGCGCACATTGCCCGGCCAGTTGTGTCCCAGCAACAGGCGGCGCGTCTCCTCGGTAATCCCGCGCACCGACTTCTTAAACTTGCGGTTGTAGCGCTCGATGAAGAAATCCACCAGCGGCAAGATGTCTTCCTTCCGGTCCCGCAGCGGCGGAATAAAGATCGAAATAATGGCGAGCCGATAATAAAGGTCCTGCCGGAACTGGGTTTCGCGCACCGCCTTCTCCAGGTCGCGATTGGACGCCGCAATCACCCGCACATCCACCTGCATATCGCGCACCCCGCCCACCCGGCGAATCACCTGGTCCTCCAGCACCCGCAGCAGCTTGGCCTGCAACAGCGGAGAGAGCTCGCCAATCTCATCCAGAAACAGCGTTCCACCATCCGCCACCTCGAACAGACCCTTCTTCATCTGCTTGGCGTCGGTGAACGCACCCCGCTCGTGGCCGAAGAGTTCGGCCTCCATCAGCGTCTCCGGAATCGCCGAGCAGTTGATGGCCACGAAGGCCTTCTCCTGCCGCGAACTCTCGTAGTGGATGGCCTTGGCGATCAGGTCTTTGCCCGTGCCGCTCTCGCCCTGGATCAGGATGGTGGTGGCCTCGCTGGACGCCACCTTGCGCACGAAGTTCATCAGCTCGGTCATCTTGGCCGAGGTGCTGACCACCTCGTGATAGCCGGCACGCCGCCGCACCTGCCCGCGCAGCGACTGAACTTCCGTGCGCAGCCGGGTGGTCTCAAGCGCATTCTTGATGGCGACGTTGAGCTCGTCGAAGTCCAGCGGCTTGCCGACGAAGTCATAGGCGCCCAGCTTGAGCGCGGCTTTCACGTCGTCCAGTTGCGGGTCGGCGGTAATCATGATCACGGCGCGGGCGTCGCCGTTCTTCTTCAGTTGATCCAGCACCTCGAGGCCGCTGATGTCGGGCAGGCGCACGTCGAGCAGCACCAGGTCGGGCGACTCGTTCTGCGCCAGCTTGAGCGCGGGCTCGCCGGCCTCCGCCTCCACCACGGCGTAGCCCCACTCCTCACACTTCTGCCGCAGCGACCAGCGCACCAGGCGCTCGTCGTCAACCACCAGGATTTTCTCGGAGGGCATCGCTGTGTAACTAGCTTACTACGGAATGAGGGGGGGGCAGGAAACGAGGGCGCAAGCCAGGGGGAAGGTCACCAGCAGGCTGTTGCCCGTAGCGAGCCGTAGGCTTAACTGACTGCGGCCATCTCAGCGGCGGGGCGCTGCATCGGCAACAGCACCACGAACTTGCTGCCCTTGCCCACCACGCTGGTCACTTCAATCCGCCCGTGGTGTTCTTCCACGATGCGCCGGGCCAGCGACAAGCCCAGACCGGTGCCGTTGCCCTTGGTGGTGTAGAACGGCCGGAAGATGTTGGGCAGATGTTCGGGCGGGATGCCGCGCCCAGTATCGCTGACGATGATGGCCGCGGACTCGCCATGGGGCTCGACCTCGACCGTGATTTTGCCCGGTCCCTCGATCGCCTGGATGGAGTTGAGCAGCAGGTTGAGCAAGACTTGATGAACCTGGCCGCTGTCATGCTCCACTTCGGGCAGGGCCTCAGCCTTCCGGAATTCGATCTGGATGGGCTTCGACAACGCCTGCTGACGCGCCAGCATCACGGCGTGCTCCACCGTGGTGTTCAGATTGCTGCGGCGAATCTCAGGGGGATGCGGCCGCGCCGTTTGCAGCAGGTCGGTAAGGATGTGGTTGATCTGCGCGATCTCGTGGCGCACTTCTTTGACCACGGCACGGGCCGGACTGGTGGCGGGCAGATCGCGTCCGATGATTTCGATCACGCCGGCAATTCCGGCCAGAGGGTTGCGAATCTCGTGGGCCAGGCCGGTCGCCAGCTCGCCGAGGGTTGCCAGGTGCTCGGCACGCGACATTTGGGTGCGATGCAGGCGTTGGATTTCTTCCCGGCTCTCGCGCAACTGCGCGACCATGCGGTTGAAGTTGCGTCCCAGGTCGCCAATCTCGTCGTTGCGCCGGGCAAAGCGCACCGACGCGTTCAAGTCCCCTTCGCCTACGCGGGCGATCTTCTCCTGCAACTCCACCATGGGACGCTGGATCAGGAAGGCGAGTACCACGAGGAGAGCCGCACAGATGGCGACCGCGCCGCCGCCGGCAACCAGCAGCACCATGTGGCGTTCGGGATCGCGCCACGATACCGTCGCCAGCATGAACAGCAGCAAGCCGTTCAGCAACACGAATGCGATCGGCAACACCGCCTTGATCTGCCAATGAATGCGCACCGCACCCACGCCGGATGTCTCCTCTGTGGCTGGCACTGTTGTTTGCATTATGTTCCCTTTGCTCGCCGGGCAACAAGGTGGCAGACCGGTGCCGTCTTCCGGTCCACCGTTTTCCGTACTGATGTGGTAAAGGTGGCAGGATGCAGGCCGTGACGAAGCGGTCGCCGGGACCGCCTCCGGCTCTGGCGGCGTCGTAGAACTGGGTTCTCGTTTCGTATCAAGCATAAGCATGTAATCCAGGTAACAAGTAAGTCACCCCGAAGAAGGTGAACATCACTACCACGAATCCCAGAATGGCGAAGTAAGCTGCGCGGCGGCCGCGCCAGCCGCGGGTGATGCGCATGTGTAGATACCCGGCGTAGACCAGCCAGGTAATGGCCGCCCAGGTCTCCTTCGGGTCCCAGCTCCAGTAGGAGCCCCACGTACGGTTGGCCCAGTAGGCGCCGGCGGCGATCATCAGGGTGAGTAAGGGAAAAGCAATGGCGATGGTCTTGTAGGTGATGCGGTCCAGATCTTCCGCGCTGGGCAACATGCGCTCCAGGTCCTGGCGACGCCAGAGCAAGAGCAGATACAGCAGCGATACGAAGATGCTGCCCACGAGCCCCGAAAGGATGAACGGGCTGGCGGCCAGGCTTGTCGGGAACAACCCGTCGGCATCGAGCGACGCATAGCTTCCATCGCGGGCGCGAAGCAGGAAGAACACCAGCGCCAGAATCTGCATCAGGATGCTGACGAAGACCACACGGTTGGCGACATCAATGAGTCCTTCAGCGTGCTTCCAGCGCGACACCAGGTACAGGACCAACGGGGCCGCCACCGCCGCCAGCACCATCAGCATCAGCCAGCCCAAGTCAGGAATCACTACGAACAGTCGCGCGCCCTTGGCCAGGAAGACCTCGGCCTTCCGCTCTGGATCCCACGCCACCACGCTCAGTCCTCCCCATTTTTCGAAGCGAGTTAGAACGCCCAGATAAGTGGCGATGCCGAACGCGCTGGTCGCGGCCAGGAAGGTCTCCGTCTTCATCTTGTCCTGGATCAGAAACATCATGGCCAGCGCGAAGCTCAGGGCGCAGGCGGCATAGGCCAGCATAGCCAGGGTCACATGGACGTGCAGCCAGGTTGATTGCAGCGCCGGAACCAGGGGATGAACTTCGGTGCGCAGCAACTGCATCAGGATGACCCCGACAATCGCCACCGGCATGGTCACCGTGCCGATGACTTTCACACCATACTTTTTCTCGGCGATCAGCGTCAGCACTGCCAGCGTCCACACGAAGCTCAGCAGCATTTCGTAGATGCTGGCGAACGGCGGATGCCCGGCTTCATACCAGCGATGCGCCACCGCCCCGGTGTTGGCCAGCATCCCCGCCCAGGTGGCCAGCGAGGCAAAGCGCACATAGGATTCCGTGCCAGTTACTCCAAATCCGAGGTAAAGCGCACCTGCGCCGGCATAGAAAATCAGCGCGGCATAGAGCAGGTTGGATTCGTTGAGCAGGTTGCCCGTCTTGACCACGTTCAGAAACGCCATGAACAGCAGGAAGGCCACGCTCAGCCCAACCAGGACCACTAGCGTGGTGCCGGTCGCCGCGGGTTGCTGTTCCACTCTCGCACGCGCCATGACTTATCCTCCGTGCCGGAACTACACTCCGACCAGTGAAGGCTCTTCTTCCTGCACCCGGGCAGATGCCTGGATGCGCAGCTTCAACTCCGCCTCGATCTCCCCCACCAGCTTCTGAAAGCGTTCTTCAAAGGCTTCTTTGTTCTTATTGGCCGCGCCGCCCACCCACAGAGTGAGGTGTCCGCGGGCGTCCACCACCGGTACCGCCCAGAAGCGCATGTGCACCACATAGAACACCACTGCCAGCCCAAACCCCATCAGGATGACTCCCGCCCAGACCGCCCATTGCCCCGGCTCATGGGAAACTTCCAGGCCGGTGAAATAGCCCATTCGCAGATCTTTGGCTTCGAATCTGTAAGGGGAGTCTGCGTTCTGCTCGAAGCCCGGGATCGGCGGCAGCCACACGTTGGTGGCTTTGCCCGTCGTCTTCGACGTGACGATCAGGTGGGCCGCTGGGTTCTCGACCTCGGTCGAGCGCGAGTACACCTGACCATCGCGCACGACGTAATCGGGAATGAATTCGGCCAAGCGGACCGAGGTATCGCTGTCGAGTTGGACGGGATCGTTCTCGCTCAAAGCGATTTCCCCGGGATCCCCCTGCCCATTCGCAGGGCTGACGGTAAGAACCAGTTTGTCCACCTTGCCGGTGCTGCCATAGCTGGCCTGGTAGAAGCGAACCCCGCGGTACACCAGCGGATCGTTCACCACAATTTCCTTGCGCAGGACTTCCTGTCCGCCGTCCAGCACGGCCAGCTTCGACCACCACTTCTTGGGCGAGCCATCCGCGTAGTTCTCCTGACCGGCGCCGTCGCAGCGAATGGCAAAGGGCAGCGTACGGCCGCTGCCATCATGCATCTGAACCTGGCCGGACTGCTGCCCGCGGGTCAGCGCCACGAATCCGCGCCAGCCATAAAGCGCATCCACGATGCCGCCCAGGAAGATGAGCAACAGACTGGCATGCACTATGTACACCGCCATGACGGAGATACGGCTGCGCTCGGCGAAAAGCGAAACGCGATCGTTCTTCGTCACTCGCTCCGGCTTCAACCCCAGGTGCCGAAAGGCGCGCTCGGCCGTCGCCAAACCCGCTCTCTCGTCTGCGATGGCAATCTGCGTTTGAGTGGCCAGCATTTTTCGGAAGCTCTCATCTGGGCTCTTGTATGGACGGGCGTAAAAGCGCCAAGCATTGGGAAAGCGCTGGATAGACGCCGCCACGATGCTCAGGCTGACCAGCGCCAGCAGCAGCACGAACCACCAGGCATGGAACGTATCGGTGAGTCCGATCGCGTCGAGCAGGCGCAGCATTTCGGGAGAATAGGCGCGCTGCATTTCATCGGCATCGGTCACCGGCCGCTGCAGGATCAAAGTCCCCGCCGCCGAGACGATCACCACGATGATCAGCAGGATCACACCGGTCTTGATGGAACTGAGTGTCTGCCAGATGGAGCGGCCAGCGGTGCGCAGCGTTCCAGCCATATCTCTCGCTTCCTCCCGGGGTAGGAAATGCACTTTCCGCGCCACATGCGACCAATCGTGCAAAGTCGTTGCATGTCATGCGCTTGAGAGTTGCTGCGCAGAAAGTGGACGACCGCGGATATGGGCCATATCACACAGTCAGACAAGAGGTAAGCGGGAATTTGACGCACGCGGCGGCGGGTGTAGATCACATAAGCCGGTGATATGAGTCCTAGGGCCGAACGATCCCGGGGTTGTCAAATGTTCCTTAACGGGAATGCCAGCCCAAATTTCCATCTTGGGAACCAGGCGAGGGCCTCAAACGGCCGCCCTCCCCCCTTGGGTCATTTCACCAATCCCACTGAGGGAGAAGGCCCATTTCGAGGTTAAGCCGCCCCTGTTGAAAAATGCCACACATCCTTATCTTGCATGTAAGAGTTTTTGCATCAGCAACTTACATCGGCTGCGGAGAAACTCAGCAATCCTGGCTGCCGCGGCGAGCCTCGTGCACAGAAGTCTCATGGAGGGTGAGGTGAGAGTGGCCGGAGCAAAGCCGAGCGTGAATTTCCCGGGGGGCATTCAGCTGCTGGTAGCTGTCTTGCTAGTCGGCGCCCCGCACGCCTTCGCGGCGAAACACCCCGTCCCGCTCGACCCCAAGACCGATTCCGCGACTTGCCTGCAGTGCCACGAAGATAAGTCAAAAGGGAAAGCGGTCCACTCCGCCATCGCGATGGGTTGCACCAGCTGTCACGAAGTCCGGGCCAACAAAGATGCGACCTACGTGAAGCTGATCACGGCCACGCCTTACAAGCTCTGCCTCACCTGCCACAGTGACAAGGATGCGACTCAGATCCAGGGCCATGTGCACCAGCCGGCCGTCCGCGACTGCCTGACGTGCCACGATCCCCACACCTCTGACAACAAGAATCAATTGCTCAAGGCAACTTCCGGCGGTGAGAAAGAGAACCTCTGTCTCAGCTGCCACAAGACCGGGCTGAACGTACCCGACAACGGTAGCCGCCATGCCGCCCTCGACATGGGCTGTGAGACCTGCCACACGACGCACAAGGTCGGCGAGATTGGCAAGAGAGAATTCGAGTTCCATCTGGCGAAAGCCACCCCGGCGCTCTGCCTGGACTGCCACGATGCCAAGGACGCTAACCTGCAGAAGGCGCACCAGAACCAGCCCTTCGGTTCGGCGGATTGCGTAACCTGCCACGATCCGCACCAGTCGCGCAGCCCAAAGCTGATGCAGGCTTTCCTGCACAATCCCTTCGAAAACAAGATGTGCGACACCTGCCACCAGCCGGCGAAAGACGGCAAAGTGGTGCTGACGCAAGCGGACGCTAAGTCGCTATGCGTCACCTGCCACGAAGACAAGGCCAAGCTGATCGACTCCGCCAAGGTACAGCATCCCGGCGCGGCGGGCGATTGCACCGATTGTCATAGCCCGCACGCGAGCAAGAGCCCGGGCTTACCTAAGACGGATCCGGTGAGCATCTGCCTCGACTGTCACACTGACATCGCCGAGTTGGCCAAGAAGAGCGTCCATCACCAGCCCGCGTTCGGCCAGGGATGCGCCACCTGCCACGAGCCTCACGGCGGCGAGCGTCCCAAACTGCTGCGCGCGCAAGGCAATGCCCTCTGCCTGGAGTGCCACGGTCCCGAGTCGCGGCCGCAAGAGCTGCAAGCCGAACACCTGCTCACGATTTTCGACGGCAAGGTGAAGCTCCCGGAGGACTACTACAAGAAGAACAAGGTGGTCATCCTCCCGCTGAAATACGGGCTCGGCCACCCGGTGGACTATCACCCGGTGTCGGACGTGATGGATCCGACCGATATCACCAAGGTCAAGACCCCGATGAGCTGCCTGACCTGCCACCAGCCACACTCATCGGCGAAGCCAGGGTTGCTGGCGAAGGATCAGGAAAACAACATGGCGTTCTGCGACACCTGCCACAAGAACAGGGTCACGATGGGAGCGCATTAGATGTTCACGAAGGAGAGCAGCGCAATGTTCAAGGTCCGCCAACATTCGATTCTCAGCCGCAGAGCCATCGTGGCATTGGCGATTGTGCTGGTTCTGGCGTTGATCGCGCCGGTCTCGCTCTACGGTGGCAAGAAAAAGAAGAATGCGGCCGTCGCTGCGAAGCCGCAGGAGCCGCGCTTCCCGGCAAATCTGGACACCTCCAAGCTGGTCTGGCCCGCGCCGCCAAATATTGCGCGCATCCGGTACCTGAGCTACTTCGCGGGCATGAAGATCGACTATGCCGGAGCGGAGAAAAAAAAGAAGAAGCAGGGCTGGATGGATCGCCTGGCTGGCGCGCAGCAAAAAGACGACGACCAGGTCATCAAGGAATTCCCCTTCCAGCTCCTGGGGCCATATGGCATTGCTTTCGATTCCAAGGGCCTGGTGTATGTCGCCGATCAGCGCGTAGGCGCGATCTTCATCTTCAACACCGAGACCCGGGACGTTCAGCTCATTCGCAACAAGTTTGAAGCCACCTTTGGCCTGATCAATGGCGTGGCGATTGACGCGGGCGACCGCCTGTTTGTTTCGGATGGGAAATTGCACCGTGTCCTGATCTTCGACCCCACCCATAAGGTCGAGGGGCAGATCACCGAGGGCTTGGTCGATCCGGTAGGGCTGGCGATCGACAGCGAGAACCGCTTCCTCTATGTCGTGGACACCCAGCAGGACCAAGTCATTGTCTACGACGCCGACAGCCTCAAGCTGCTGCGCCGCATCGGAACCGGAGGCAAGAACCACTGGCTCACCGCCCCCGGCGACTTCGCCGCACCGTCGAACGTTGCCCTCGACAAGGACGGCAACGTCTACGTGACCGATACCTTGAACAACCGGGTAGAGATCTTCGACGCGGACGGCAACTTCATCAGCTGGTTCGGCAAGCATGGCGATGGTCCGGGATACTTTGCCCGTCCCAAAGGGATTGCGCTGGACTGCGACGGCCATATCTGGGTCGCGGACGAGATGCAGGACCGCGTCCAGGTCTTTGATCGCCAGGGTGAACTGCTCGCCTTCTTCGGCGGACATGGGAACTATCCCGGCACGTTCGCGGCCCTGACAGGCGTGGCGATTGACAAGCAGAACCGGGTTTTTACGACCGAGCAATATCCCGGTCGAATGCAGATGTTCCGCTATATCACCGACGCTGAGGCAGCAGCCGAAAAAGCGCGGCGTGAGGCTGAACGTGAGCAAAAGTCAGGAAATTCGCAGAAGCCGGTGGATGCGCCGAAGGATGATGCGCAAGTCAAGGCATCAGGTTCCGCGGCGCAGTAGGCGAGAAGGTTTTGGCGGTTTTTGGACTGCCGAAACGGGGATGGGCCAAGCCGGCGCCTGTCTCCGGCTGTAGTAGCAGTAAGCAGTAGTAGCAGTGACGTGTTGCAACACATCATTCAGGAGGTCTTATCAATGAAGAAAGTATTCTTAGTACTGCTGATGGTTCTAGCCGTAGCAGGGTTCGCTCTGGCGCAGATCAAGAATCCGACATCTGACGTCCTTGGAGCGCACCTCAACTATGGCCGTGGCTGCGCAGCCTGCCACGCTCCGCACAGCGGCGCGTACGGCAACGGTGCAGCCGGACATGCCGATAGCGGTTCCGGAAACATCGCCCTGTGGGGCCAGGATGTCGGTGCTCTTTTCGGGCAAACGATCATCACCGGCCAGAGCGAGCACGGAAGCTACTCGGAAACTCTGCCCGCAACCTGGGACAACTCCCGGCCGGACGTTGCCAACTTGCTGACTTGCCTGAGCTGCCACGACGGCAACTATGCCCAGGGCGCCATGATGAAAAACACGGTGTATGAGACCTTACCGAGCACCTACGGGAACAAGAACTCCATCCCGACCCTGCTCGGCAACGACAACACCAGCACCAACAACTACCTGAACGACCACCCAGTGGGTATTAACGCCTACGTTGAGTGCGGTGGAACCTACGATTGGGATTGCTCGGAAACCAACGGCACCATCTCAATGAACGGACCGGGTTCTTCTGCCTTCGTTACGAACTATGGCTTTTTTGTCAGCCTGAAAGCCTACAACAGCAACGCCACGGTCATGTGCACGAGTTGCCACAACCAGCACCTGATGAACGTGGTCAAGGTCACGACGGGGTCGAAGAGCGGCCTGCCCTCGGGCAACTACGCGACCATGTTCTTCATTCGCGCTCCGTACAACCCGGCCAGCGGCACCGCCGGATCGAACCAGACGGCGCAGTTCTGCCGCCAGTGTCACGGTGGCGAGGCCAACGAGATGAACGGTGGCCTGACCATACCGACAACCTTCTAACTGTAACCCGGGGAGAGAGCAATCTCTCCCCACTTTTCAAACTGTGGGGCGAGGACAAATCATGAAATCCAAGTTTTTCACCTGCGTGCTGGTCCTGGCAACACTCTCGCCAGTGTCGGCCCAGCTCGTGGCTTCCCACGCCTCTACCCAGACACCCAAGACCCCTGCGGCAGCCCCTCAGCCGACAGGCAAGGCGGTTGCCCGCGTAAACGGCGCGGTCTTGACCGACTATGACCTGCTGCGCGAGGAGTACACAATTTTTCCTTACGCGCGCCAGCACAACGGCAGCATTCCCAAAGAGATGGAAGCCGGGATTCGTGACGGCGCGATGCAGATGATCATCTTTGAAGAGCTGGTTTACCAGGAAGCGTTGCG
This sequence comes from Terriglobia bacterium, assembly GCA_020073165.1. Lineage (GTDB taxonomy): Bacteria > Acidobacteriota > Terriglobia > Terriglobales > Acidobacteriaceae > JAIQET01. Next base: position 10,980 of record JAIQFP010000014.1, read on the forward strand.
GCGGAAGATGACGATACCCGCGCTGAAGCTACAGAAAGCGGAGAAGGACTTCCGCGGGCAGTTTCACAGTCCGGGCGAGTACGAGCGATTCTTGCAGACTGAGTTTCAGGGCTCCGGGCAGGCACTGCGCGACAAGATCCGGCGTTCCTTGCTGATCGACGCAATGCTCAAGGCCGAGGTGGACAGCAAGGCGGTTATTTCGGTGCCCGAGCTGCGGGCCGCTTACAACGCCAACCCGGCGCGCTTCGAGTACCCGGAATCTTTTGCCATTCAGACGATTTCGCTGCTGCCCCCGCAGAATGCGACGCCGCAGCAATTGGAAGAAGCGCGCAAACGGGCGGAGGCTGCGCTGCCCCAGGCCAAGGCGACGAAGAGTTACGAAGAATTCGGGGTACTCGCCGAGAAGATTTCTGAGGACGACTATCGCGTGATGATGGGTGACCACAAGGCCGTGCCGCGCGCGAAGCTTGCGCCGCAAATGGTCCAGGCGCTGCTGGCCCTGCAGCCGGGGCAGGTCGCCGACATCATCCACGTGGAACAGATTTATACCATCGTCCGGCTGAACCAGCACATTCCAGCCGGCAAAGCGAAGTTCGAAGAGGTGAAACAGCAGTTGAAGAAGGAACTGGAGCAGAAGAAAACCAACCAGCTCCGCTCCGGTCTGGGTAAGAAACTGCGGCAGAACGCCAAGATTGAGGTCTTGTAGACACGGCGAAAGGCTGGCATGCAGTGCGTAGGCGTTTCCAAATCGGGTGGGTAACGGTAGCCGGACTTGTGCTCTTCGTGCTGCCGGCTGCGGGGCAGGTCCAGGTCGGGGATAACCTCAGCATGAACCTGACCGGCAATGTCTCCGCAGGATACTCGGCAACCTATGGCAACTTGATGGACTCCTCCCACAACCTGAGTTTTGGAGGCAACGGCACGCTCTCGGGTTCTTACTACGATCCGAATTTTCTGTCCTTCAATTTCACTCCCTATTACGATCAATCGCGGGCCAACTCCAACTATCAATCCATCTCCGCCGCCACCGGCTTCGACTTTTCCAGCGGAATCTTCAGCGGCAGCCACTTTCCCGGATCGATCACCTTCGCCAAGGCGTACAACAGCCAGGGAAGCTTCGCCGTTCCGGGGGCGGCCGATTTCACCACCCACGGGGACAGCACCACCTTCGGTGTCAACTGGAGCGAACTGGTTCCCGATTTGCCGAGCCTGTCGTTCGGTTATCAGCAGGGCAGCAACGAATACTCCGTTTATGGAACCAATGACACCGGCAGCTCCCATCACCATGCCTTCAATGTTCGGTCCGGTTACCTCCTCGAAGGGTTTAACCTCAGCGCGTATTACTCCAAGGGAGCATCGCAGTCTCTGATCCCACAGGTTGTGGGGAACACGGCACAGCCGGAGAGCACAGACTCTGACAGCAGTGCGTACGGATTCGCGGTGTCACACAGCCTTCCTCTCCGGGGCCAGTTCTCCGCGGGCTTCAACCGCTCCGACATCAACAGTCACTATCTGGGGTACAACTATAACGGCACCATTGATACAGTCGACGCCAGCGTGAGTGCGCAACCGACCAACAAACTGCATCTGGCGGTGAGTGCGAACTATACCGACAACCTTAACGGAGTGTTGTACCAATCCATCGTTCCTACTGCCGGTGCGGTAGTGCCCTCCAATCAGGAGTCGTCGAGCGCGACTGACTTGCTGGGCTCTGCGAGCTACAACATCTTGCCGAACCTGCAAACGCAAGTGTATGCCGACCGCCGCACCCAACAATTCCTTGGACAGGACTATGGAGCGACCGGCTACGGAGCAGGAGTCAGCTACGGGCGCGATCTTCTCGGCGGCTCGATCAGCACTTCTGTATTCCTCATCGACAACACCCTGGACCACAGCGACCAAAACTCGCTCGGTCTGAACACTTCCGTGAGCTACAACCGGAGGCTCGGCAACTGGTCCTTTGGAGGATCTTTCAACTACGCCCAGAACGTACAAACCCTGCTGGTCACGTACACGACTTCGTACTACAACTACTCGATGAATGTAAGACGCCGGTTCACGCGCCAGTTGGTATGGACCGCAAGCGCGGGATTCTCGCAGACCGGACTCACCACCCAGAGGGATACCGGTAACAAGAGTCAAAGCTTCTCCACCGGGCTTGGGTATGGGCGTTGGATCAGTGCAAATGGTTCGTACTCGCGAGCCGATGGGCACGGTCTTGTGTATGGAGGTGGGATCACGCCAATCCCGCTGCCGCCCGTAGTGCCGGACAACCTGCTGATCCTCTACGGCGGTAGGAGTTATTCCTTTTCGGCGTCGAGCACGCCGATTCGCCGCTTTACCGTGTCCGCAGGCTTCTCCAAGGCGAACAGCAATACGTTCAATGCCGGCCTGGGGTCCTGGAACTCCGTTGAACAGTTTAATACCCTGATCCAATACCAATTCCGTAAGATGTACTTCACAAGCGGGTATGCCCGGCTTGTGCAGGGGTTCAGCGCATCGGGCACTCCGCCAGCCAAAGTGTCGTCGTTTTTTGTAGGAGTGTCCAGATGGTTCAATTTCTTCTAAATGGGGTGCAAGGAAGAAGCGTGCGGCGGCTGGTGGCGGGCTGCGCACTGCTTTTGCTGCTGACGCCGTCCTGGGCAGCCCGATCTTCCCAACAGAAAGCCGCTGAGCCAGCGCCTCCAGACCTGATGCTGCAGGGTGGCCGCAAGCTCGCCTGGGAGCGCAGCTTCAATTGGGAACGCGAGGTGAAGCCGAAACGCGGCTTCTGGAATCGGCTTCTGGATGTGGTTGCCGGAGAGCCCGAATTCCACGTACTGATCCGCCCCTACAGCATTGTGACCGATTCGCGCGGACGAGTCATAGTCACCGATCCGGGCGCGCCCGGGGTCCATCTTTTCGATTTTGCCCAGCAGAAGTACAAGTTCATCTCACGGGCGGAAAAAGAGAACGACCCCATGCTCGCTCCGCAATGCGTCGCCGTGGATGCGCAGGACAACATCTATGTCACCGATTCGGACTCGGGCAAGATCTTCGTGTTCGACGCCAACGGAAAGTATCAGCGCGCGATCGGCAGCCTGAAAGGCGGCGAGGGCTATTTCAAGCGTCCCACCGGAATCGCGGTGGACTCCTCCACGCAGCGAATTTATGTCACTGACACCTTGCGCAACCAGATTTTCATGCTCGATCTGCAAGGCAGCGTCCTGCAGAAGATTGGCAAGACCGGCACCGGCAATGGCGAATTCAATTATCCGACCGAGCTCCGCCTGGATGGCCAGGACCTGATCGTGGTGGACGCGATGAATTTCCGGGTGCAAGTACTGGACCGGTCGGGAACGTTCAAGTACGCCATCGGGAAGATCGGCGACAGCACGGGAGACATGTTCCGCCCGAAAGGAGTCGCGGTCGACTCCGAGGGAGACCTCTACGTGGTGGACGGATTGTGGGGCCTGGTGCAGGTGTTTAACCGGCAGGGCCAGTTGCTCTACTACTTCGGAGGCCACGGTACGGGCGCGGGGCAGTTCCAGTTGCCCGCGGGTCTCTTCATCGATCGCAATGACCGCATCTTTGTGGTCGATTCCTATAACCATCGTATTCAGGTGTTTCACTACTTTGGGCTACCGAAACAGGCCAGAGGGGGTATGCAGTGAAATCCAGAATTCTATTATCGTGCGTGATCCTCCTTCTGGCCGGGAGTTCACTGTGGGCGCAACTTGGGGGAGATGTGATCGGCGTTCACGATCTGGGACCGGGAAGCAAGTCTCCCACGACCGGAGCTCGGACCGATTTCTGTACCTACTGCCACGCGCCTCACTCGGGAATTACCGCCAGCACCGCTCCGCTCTGGAACCAAACGCTGACTACGCAGACTTACACGACCTACACCAGCACCAGTTATCACCAGACTGGCAATGCCCAGCCGATGCTGGGGAGCGACAGCAACCTGTGTCTGAGTTGCCATGACGGGACGGTTGCACCAGGAACGACGGCCGTCTTCGGCCAGGTAGCCATGATAGGTTCCATGAGCGGTAGCGATGTCTTCGGGACCAGCCTGCAATCGTCCCACCCCTTCAGCCTGGTTCTGCCCATCAAGGACGCCGCCGACCTGGTGGAGACACTAGCTTCCAAGGGCACCACCGCCGACCCAACCGGCGCCATCAGACTCATCAACGGAAATGTCGAGTGCACTTCCTGCCACAACCCGCATGTGCAGGCAAAGGATGCGATCGCGCAGGACTTTCTGGTAAAGGACAGTTCAAAGGGCGCGATGTGCCTGGCTTGCCATGACCCCAATCGCGTCCTGGAAGGGCAGACCAACCCCCTCAACGGTTGGTACACAAGTATTCATGCCATTGCGACCGATGCCATAGACAACCTGCCCTACCCAACTTTGGATCAGAACGCATGCGTTTCCTGCCACACCAATCACAATGCCCCCGGCGCGGAGTGGTTGCTGCGGGGCGCGGGAGACCAGGACTGCCTGGACTGCCATTCCGGATCCAGCAATGCTGGGAATATCACGGAGGCGAACTTCCCCGGCCGTAGTACGGCCAGGCTTCCCGCGGTTGTGGCTCCTGCCAGTGTGACGGCGAAGCTCAACGTAGCCGCCGAGTACGCCAAGATTGGCCACCCGCTATTCTCGGGGGCTAACCCGGTTGCGATGAGAGCGAAATCCAGGATTCGGACTCAGAGTGCGGACCCCAACAATCCTTCGCTATCGGGCTGTATCGACTGCCATGATCCTCACTCTGTGCAAAGTGTCACGAGCTTCAGCCCGGCGCCGGGTGTTCGCCCTTCGCAGAAAGCGCTTGTGGGGGTCAGCGAGAAGGATGGAGTGACCCTGCTTCGCCCGGCGCAGAATCAATTCGAAACCTGTTTGCGCTGCCACGGCGTCAACTCGAGCAAGATGTCGAGCAGTGCGAAGTACGGGTACGAACCGGTGCGGTTAGCATCGACCAGCGACCCGCTGAACGTGATCCCGCAATTCGGCGTGACTGCAGCCTCAAGTCATCCGGTTTTTCATCCCCGCAGCAGCCCGCTGCCGCAACCCAGCCTTCTGCCCAACATGTGGAACCTGAATGGCACCACCGAAGGGCGTGCGATGGGTGTCCAGATCTTTTGTACCGATTGCCACAACAGCGATGACAACCGGGAATTCGGAGGCACCGGGCCCAGCGGGCCGCACGGTTCGAAGTGGAGCCACATCTTGGAGCGCCGCTACGAGTTCAGCCAGACGCCCGCTCCGGGACAACTTATAACAAACCTGAACCCGAGTCCTGATCTCAGCGTCAACGGCCCGTATGCACTGTGCGGCAAGTGCCACAACCTGTCAAACATCATGCAGAACGCCAGCTTCAAACAGCATTCATCCCACATCAATGCGGGCTTGAGTTGCTCGACTTGCCACACGGCACATGGCATGGGAGCCACGAGCACAAATATTTCCGGGCAGCGACTGGTGAACTTCGACGTCAGTGTGGTCGGGCCCAACGCGACGTATCCCATTTCCTATAACCGCGACAGCAACACGTGTACTCTCACTTGCCACAACACGGCGCATAATCCTGATGGCACGGTAGTTGCAGCTGGTGTCGGCAGGAAGAAGTAAAGACCACACAGGGAAGGTTCTTGTGGAGTCCACAATCCCCTGCTCCGAGGATTCCGATGAGAATGACAGAGCTGGCGAAGTGGATCGTGTTGACAGCTCTAGGCATCATGACCATCGCGGTCTATCACCCAAGATATAAGCATTCCAGGATGGAGGTGCGGGGTTTCGAGACATTCGCATTAGCGCAGTCGCTTGCGGAACATCGCGGGTTCTCCGATCCGTTTCAGACTTTACCTACCGGCCCGTCGGCGCATTTCCCGCCGTTGTACCCGGCATACCTGGCGCTTGTCCTGATGGCCTTCGGAAGCGGTGCCGTTGGGTCGAATATCATCATCTGGACCGTGTTGCTACTGCTGGTGCTGCAACTGATGATGCTGCCCATCCTGGCAAAAGACCTCGGCCTGGGCTTCTGGACGGGGGTTCTGGCAGCATTGGCCTGGATCGCAGCCGGGATACCGCCGAATTTCTTCTGGGAATCCAACCTGGCTGCCGTGCTGGTGATCGGCATTGCATTCTGCATGCATGGCGCCATTTCCCGGCCGTTATCAACCAGCCAAATTCTGATCTCATCCACGCTTTGGGGAGCGCTTTTACTCCTGCAACCTGTCGCGATCGGAGTCCTTCCATTCTGGTTGCTGCTGTTACACTTTCGCTCCCAAGCGTCCCGCCTTCAAAAAATCGCGCTGGGGCTTCTGCCAATGATCTTCGTGGCGCCCTGGATTGCCCGGAACTTCGTGAGGTTTCATCAGCCGGTCTTCATCCGCGACAATCTGGGACTTGAGTTGGCAGTCTCGAACAATCCTTGTGCTTACCCCTTGTTTGAAGACAACGATCGAAGCGGATGCTTCGCCCTGACACACCCCAACGAGAACTATGATGAGGCGCTGAAGGTTCAACAGTTGGGGGAAGTGGCGTACAACCGCGTCAGGTTGAGGGAAGCGGTCAACTGGATCACCGCGAATCCCGGGGCGTTCGCCACTTTGTCCGCGCAACGGTTTGGCGCGTTTTGGTTTCCACCCCGTTCTGAGAACAAGTCGAACGGAATCATCTGGCGGCCGTTTGTGGTGCACCTGTTCACCTTGCTCAGTATTCCTGCTCTGTTCTTTATGTGGAGGAATGCTCGTCCCGGCGCTTATGTCGTGCTGTTGTGGCTTGCGTTTTTCCCGCCGATCTACTACTTCATTCAATTCATGGACCGCTACCGCTATCCGATCTTCTGGGCAACTTTTCTCTCGGGCAGCTATTTCATCGCCGAAGTGGTTCGTGGACTACTGGCAGGCTCAAGGCAGGCTCAAGGCGAAGTCGCGAACCGGATTCGCTGACGCCCGGCGAAGCCTAAGACCTGTTTCCCAGCCTCGCGCCGGCACCTCACATCTCATCGCTAGTCTGAGGGCAACTGGCCCGCATGGACAGTGGCTGCCTGATCTCTTGCCCGTTGGCCATCCGCGAGTCGTCCCTGGCGGACGTACCAGTCAGCAAGTCGCAGCCAGTCGTCGGCCCTGTCGGGGCTCAGCCGCACGGTCTCTTCCTCGAACAAGACCGCACGATCAAGATTCCCCAGTGCGTTCCAGGCCATCGCGCGCCCATGGGCTAGATTGGCCATGAAGGAGTTGTCGATCGCGGCGGACCGCGAGGGCAGGCTCCTCTGCGCCCGATCGAAGGTCCGCAATGCTTCCTGCGGACGTTGCGCGTCCAGATAAGCGTAACCAAGTCGTAGCAGCGCGACACCAGGGCGAGGCAAGTACTCCGCCGCCTGCTCCCGCGCCTGGATCTCCGCCTCGAGCCTATGCTCGGCGTGATACAGGTCTGCCAGGGCCGACCAGGTTGCGGCATTCGCCTCAAGTGCGGCCGCTGCCAGGTACTGCCGTTCGGCGTCACGAAGATTGCCTGCCTCCTGCAGCAGCCTTGCGCGCAGGAAGTGAACGAAAGCGGTGTCGGAGAATATCGCCAGGGCGTTGGTCGTGGCTGCGAAAGCCTCGGACTCTCTTCCCAGTGCGTCTAAGACTGCCGCTGCGTTAGCCCACTGATTGAAGGCCTTGCTGCTACTGCCCTCCGGAACGGATGCCGGCAACGGCGCAGTCGTACAATCGATCTGCAATCGTTGAGCCAACCTCTCGGTCTGAGGCGTGAGCCGCACAAACACCGCTGAGACTTCATCGAGATACACCACCCGCCAGGCATCGCTGGCGCAAAACTGGCGCAGCACAGGGAAGAACTGCAGGGCGTTATATCGCGCCAGCGGAACAATCATTGCATTGATGTCGTAGCGCTCCGCCGCGCTCTGCCATTCCGGAGATTGGGGTGGAGTCAGCATGAGTGCGCCGTTGCGTTGGAACAAATCCGGACCGAACGGAAGGGCGCGTCCATCGATATAGTCCTGATATTTCGGGCCCAGCCGCCAGCTAAGATAGCCGCCTTCGTTGTAGCTGTTGAATATCTGGCCGGGAATATTTTCTCGCTCGATAAATGATGTCGCGCCCTCGGGGAACCACCAGGACAGCCCGGTTCCGAATGAACCCAACTCGGTCGTTCCCAGATAGCTTCTGCCCGTTACCAGGTCGAACGACCGGACGCACGTCAGCATCGCCACGGCAACCGTCGCACCAATTGCCAGCATCGAGCGAAGGCGTGTGTCGGCCAACCGTGGCGGAACCGAACTCAACGCCGATGAGAGAACCGCTCCCGCTACAATGACCACGACAATGGCAAACAAGGCCTGGAAGCGAATGTGCCGGATGCTCAGCAGAGCAGCACCGCTCACCAGTATCGCCGCTCCCAGCTGGCGGCGCAGCAGTGCAACCGGCACCGTCACTACAGCAATCGCTAGCATCGTGTAAAACGCGCCGGCGGGGTTGCGGAGCGACAACCCACTGGTTGCCAACGTCCAACTTAAGCGCGCGGGAGCCCACTCAATGATCCACTGTGAGTGTTCTGCCATCACGGCGTTCTGGCGCAGCAGGGACCGGTAAACTCCCCACCCCCAAGGGTTCACCAATGTAGAGCCGAAGGTTGTCAACAACCACGGCCAGGCGCGGCGAAGCCGCTCGGCGGCCGCGTGGCGACGTTCGCGCCAGGGCATCTCCAAGGCTTCAAGCAACACGTATCCGCCCAGGAGCGCGAAGCCTGCGGCGAAACCCAGGTGCAGGTTGACCCAGGCAATCATGGAGACGGGCAGAAGCCACAGCCGGGCGTGACCGGTCTGATGCTGTTCCCAGAGCAGGGAAAGAAATGCCGCGAAGATCAGCACCGTGAACATATCGGCTCGCGGCGTGGTGTGCTGGGCGATTCGTGGAATGACGAGGATGGCCAGGCCAGCAGTAATCGCCGACCCACGTCGCAGCAGCAGGGCGACCGTTCCGGTGCACACGACTGCTCCCAGCCAGGACAGCAGTGCCCACCCTCCGAGAAGGTACGCTGCGTAGAACACAAGCCCTGATCCGACCGGATAGATCCAAGGTTGCCCTTGAGCGGTATAGGAGAAAACGTCCGTCGAGGGAATCTGGTGATGCTGTGCCACCCATCGCCCGGTCGCCAGTTGCCACCCCAGGTCGAAATCGGTCACCGTGCGCAGGCCGGCCAAGAACGCGTAGAGCAAGGCGGCCAGGCAAAGAGCCAGGAACAGGCGTTGCTGAAGGCGGGAACGTACCGCAATGTTGGGCGCAGCTCTGCCGTCGGCGTATTGCTTTCGTTCCTCGGAAGTTCCAGGCATAGGCAGGGCGCCCCGGACGATGCCCTTGTTGAAGGGCATTCCAGTCCCCAAGTTAATCCCACCGGGAGTGATTACTAGCTTTATTGTCAGCGGCTTAGGCGATGGTCTGGGGTGCCCGGCGGCGCAACCTCAGAGAGCACGACGGATTTTACCCCAGCGCCGCGTCATTTGTGCGATTCAAAGCGAGACACCGGCACCTCAACACACTGGCCAGCCTCCAACCCTGCCTACTGTCGAGTCTCTGGGCCCAAGGCGGTCTCCACGCGCTTTCGTGGCGGCTCGCTGGTCTCATCGACCACATTCGGGTGTACGCGATCCCATTCCGAGCGCAGCACCATTTCGCGGATGGAAAAACGCGTTTCGTGTCTCTCGTCGTCGATGCGAATGAGCAGTTCGTTGTTCTGGAGTCGGAACGCGGTAGTCTCAGCCAGCGGCACTATGGCGTTCGATGTCTTACCCACGATCACATACACGATTTTGTCGGCAACCAGGACGTACTCCGGGCAGAGCTCTCCGGTGTCCTGTTGGTGCGACGTACCGCTCAGCGCCGCCATGAACCCACGCGGTGCCAGCAGGCACGGCGCCATGCGCATCCTGACGATGGTGCCGTGCTGATGAACCTTGTTCTGCGCCACCAGCAAATTCGAAAGACCGCAAACGACCAGCGACAGGAACAGCGCGCGTTTCATGGGCCTCCAATCAGCGGACCGCGCCCGCATAGTGATACCCGTGCCGGCAACGAAATTGCAAGTTCAGGTTACGAGTGGGCAATATGCGGACCCAGTGGAACCCCGCCATGCGGCTCGGGAGTCTGTAGGTCACGATGTAACCGGCGTGAAGATCTTCAAGCATGCCGCTCAGCACCTTGGCCGCACCGTCACGAATTGCAAAGTAACGGCCGCCCGTCTGGGCAGCCATGGCTTGCAGGGTCATAGTTCCATGCGAGGGAGATTGAGCATTTCCTAGGTCTACGGCATAGATCTGCGCCTCACTTGCCAGCACCGCTGCGACCGCATCGCTGGTCGAATTCCTGCTGATGGTGTCCTCGCCATCGGAGAATAGGACGATCACGGGCCGGGTCGCGGAGTCATGATGCTCTGCCAGGAAATTCGCGGCGAATAGGACGGTATCGAACAGCGGCGTTTGCCCGGCCGCCGTGGCGGCAGCAAGCTGCTCCTCAGCCTGCGCACTCCGGCAGTTGCCGGCGCAGAGGATTCTCGGCTCCACGCCGCCAAACGACAGCACGGAAACATGGTCAGCTGCAATCCACGACGTCTGCGAAACCAGGTGCAGTACGTCCCCGATCTCCTGTCTAAAGCAAGGGAGGACCGATTCGCTGCTGTCCACGAGCAGAAGGACCTCGAGTCGCGTCGCGTCGGATCGGGTAAAGCTGCGGAAGTCGCGGATGATCAGCCCGTCATCGACCACCGCGAAGTCGTCTTTCTTCAGTTGAGCGACGTTTAGGTTGTGCTCGGTCGCGAAGAATGTCAGGCGGACCTCAGACACAGTGCTGTGATAGGTGGCCGGCGCAGGCTCCGCGGATTCACCTGGAGATAGCTTGCTGGATAACACCAAGAATGCCAGAAGCGTGGACCAGGGAAGCCGATGGAAGCCCATCGTCATCATGAGGGACTCATCGGCCTGTCGCACTTAGGGGATTAGCCACAAGTGGCTGCCGGCGTTACTAACGTCACTGAGGAGTGAATGAGGCTTCGCCGAGCGGCCTGAACGGCTCTTGGGTGCGGAATGTGGGGCAGTGTGTTCCTAGTTGGACAGCGCCTTCGCCGGAGTTCCAGGCTTTACCCCCGAATGCTTCTTTGCCTCTGCGATCAGCTGCAGCACCTTGTCCTTGCTTTCGTAGTTTGGGTTGGCTTGCAGCAGCTTCTCCCACGACGCCACAGCGCCATTGACATCCATCTTCCCTTGCCACTTCACTACTCCGAGATTGAACAGCGTGTTTGCCTTGTTAGGCTCGTACGAGAGTGTCTTGTTGAACTCGGCGATCGCCGTGTCGGCGTCCCCTATGTACCAGTACGCGGTTGCCATGTCGGTGCGGATATCGGTGTTGGCCGGTTGTGCTTTCAGAGAACGCTGGTAGTAGTCGATGGCGGCCGGGTACTGCTGCGCGTCGTAATAGATGTTCCCGACATTCGCCAACAGGTCGGCATTGTTCGGATCAGACTTCAGCTTCTCCAGCAGTGGTGCCGCCTGGGTGTCGGCCATTTTCTTCATCTGCTCCGGCGTGGGTTGCGCGCCGATGCCAGCGGGCGCAGAGGCGCTTGCGTTTTCCACGAGCGGCCCGGCCGCGGGAGATTGCGACCCGCGGAAAAGCCAGCCCCCGGCCACTCCGATCAGCAGGCAGATCACTGCCAGGGTGTAGGCCTGCATGCTGGTCCATTCTGGGGAGGTGTTCCTGGTGTCCGACATTTCCTGATGCTCCTTAAATTCTGGTTACGTCCAGCTAGTTCGGTTTTGCGCTCCCGACTTCGGCAATCAACTTCTCCACCTGGTTTTTCTTGCTCTCTTCGAGGTGGGGATTCGACTTCAGCAATTGCCGCCAGGCAGCCACGGCGCCGCTGCCATCCTTTTTCCCCTGCCACTTGATCACGCCCAGGTTGAACAGGGAATCGGCATTCTTCGGATCATCCTTCAACGACTGCTGCAGTTGGCCGATCGCTCCGTCCACGTCTCCCGTGTAATAGAGGCAGGATGCGAGTTCGCCGCGGGTGGCCACGTTCTTGGGATCGATCTTCAGCGCTTTATCGAAGTAGCTGGCAGCTTCCTGAAACTGGTGTGTGGATCGATAAATGTTCGCGACACGAATCAGCAGGTCCGCGTTGCCCGGATCAGTCTTGAGTTTCTCCAGCAGCGGTCCAGCCTGCTTGTCGGACATGTGTTTCATCTGCTCCAAGGTGGGGATTGCCTGCGGGCCTTGGGGGGCTGTTTCCGAATCGGATGTCTGCCGCACGCTGTTTGGCTCGACCGCGCTTGCCAGCTTCGGGCTCTCCGACCCGCGAAAGAGATAGCCAATCACCAGTCCGACGAGCAGGCACCCGGCGGCCATCGCGTACACGTGCCTAGCCTGCCAGTGGTCTCTCGGTGTCCCTGATTGGGTTGAGGTGTCTGCCATTTGCTTTCGGCTCCGCGACCAATTTCCCCACAGCTTTGAGCCCGGGAGATGCTCCCAGACTCCTGTCTTGCTAAACGCATTCAGGTAGCCAAATCGCGAAGCATCAAGCCATGTTTCTCGCCATGTCTTTTCAATGACTTAGCTGCAAATCTAATACCTCAGACCCACGGTGTGCGGGACGGCTATCCGGGTTTTGCCCCAGCCTCCGCGTGATTTGGCGCGCCCCTATAGAGAAACGAGACGCTCCTCCGCAGACCTTCTCCGATCATTACCCTCGCTAGTTCTACCTCCCGAAACTGAACTCCTCCCAAACTGACATCGTGCCTCCCTCGGTGTGGCGCAACCCTGTTCGGGGCCGCAATGTTCTCGTCTCCGGCTCCGATGTAGCTATTAGCAACGGTGCTTGGAATGGCTGGGACAGAGAACTCCGGGTCGGCGAACTCACCCCTGCAGTTGCTGCAGGAAGCCGAAGACTCGCTGCGCAAGCTCTCGCGGGCGGTTGAGCAGTCGGCGGACTTGGTAATCATTACCAACCGTGCGGGCGCCATCGAGTACGTCAATCCCGCCTTCGAGCTGCTCACCGGTTACGCGCGACGGGAGGTCCTTGGCCGCAATCCCAGCATCCTCAAGTCCGGGCAACAGCCTTTCGAGTTTTATCGCGAACTGTGGAAGACGATTCTCTCGGGCAACGTCTTTCGTGGAGTCTTTGCCAATCGGAAGAAGGACGGCGAAGTCTTTTTCCTGGAAACCACCATTACGCCGGTGCGGGATGCCGAAGGTCGCATCACCCATTTCATCAGCAATGGTCGCGACATCACGGAGCGCCGTCACTTGGAAGCACAGCTTCTGCAGGCCCAGAAAATGGATGCGATCGGCAAGCTGGCGGGCGGGGTGGCACATGACTTCAACAATCTCCTGATGGTGATCAGTGCTTACGCCGAACTGATGTTCGATTCCCTCGCCGCGGAAGACCCGCTGCGCCATAACCTGCAGGAGATTCTGACCGCTTCCCGTCGCGCCGCCGACCTTACCCGCCAGCTGCTGGCCTTCAGCCGCAAACAAATGCAATCCCTGCAGCTTCTCGACTTGAACGCTGTCATCGAGGAGATTGGCAAGATGCTACCGCGCCTCATCGGCGAGGACATTCAACTCGAGGTGGTAGAAGGTCCAGATCTGGGCAGTGTGCGCGCCGATCCGGTGCAGATCGAGCAGGTAGTCATGAACCTGGCGGCCAATGCCCGCGACGCTATGCCGGGTGGCGGCAAGCTTACCATCGAAACCGCACGGATGCACCTGGACGAAGCCTACGCGCAGCACCATTCCATTGTGCCGCCCGGCGACTACGTGCTGTTGTCGGTGACCGACTCGGGACAGGGCATCGCCCCAGAACATTTGGCCCACATCTTCGAACCCTTCTACACCACCAAGGAAGCAGGCGAAGGCACCGGACTTGGCCTGGCCACGGTGTATGGCATCGTCAAACAGAGCGGGGGTTTCATCTGGGTCTATAGCGAGCCCGGGTTGGGGACCACCTTCAAGATCTACCTGCCCTGCATCCGGCAGAGGACTGCTATCACTCCCACCTGCAAGAGCGTGGAAAGCTGCCCGCGGGGCAGCGAGACCATCCTGCTGGTCGAGGATGAAGCCGCCGTGCGGCAGTCAACGTACGAGTTCCTCACGCGCAGCGGTTACACGGTCCTGGAAGCCAAGAACGGCGAGGACGGGCTGCACATCGCCCGGGAGTATCTGGGCCCGATTCACCTGATGGTGACTGACGTAGTCATGCCGTATCTGGGTGGCGCGCAGCTGGCGGAGCAACTTGCCGCTGAGCGCCCCCACATGAAGGTGATGTTTGTGTCCGGCTATGCCGAAAGCACGATCTTGCGCCACGGCGTGTTGGATGTGCGCACGCGTTTCCTGCAGAAGCCTTTCGGGCTGAAGATGCTGGCGAGCAAAATTCGGGAGCTCCTGGAAACCCAGGCTTCTGCGGCCACTTCCAGCTCTTCTGGCTAGTCCCGCGGCACCCCTCCAACGCCGTGCGAGTCAGGAAGGAATCCGCATCAGTCTGCCGTTCTTCAGGGTGAAGGAATCCCCACGCCACGCCACTTTGTGCCCGGCAAAGCTGGCCATCCAGACCATCAACGCCACAACGTCGCGCAGCGGAACAAGCCACAGGTATGGCATCACGTGGCGGTCCTCCAGCACAACGCGCCCGACCACCAGGGCCATCGCGAGGCGCATGATAAGTGTCGCACCCAGCAACCCCCAGGCCCAGGCCGCACCATGCGCCGCAATCAGGGACAATAACGCCCACGGCAACCCGAATGTCCAAAGCATCCCAACGTATCCCCAGCGGCGAGCATCTCGCACCGTGCGTGCCCAGCGCAACTGGTGATCGACAAACTCGCGCGCGGTGTAGGGCGGTAGGAAGGTCCCTACTACCACTCCTGACAAACGGCCCTCCAGCCCCAGCGCGACGATGCAGTTGCCGATTTCATAGTCGTCAGCCAGATAGTCCAGGAAAGCTTCGAACCCGCCAATCGCCTTCAGATCGCTGCGACGGAAGGCGAGCGTGGACCCCAATCCGAACCGGACGCCTTCAAGCAGGCGGGCCGCCAGCACTCCCCCGCAAAAATCCGTGCTGATGCCCAGCGCTTCCAGCCGTGAGCCCACGGTTGCACTGGCCACGCCCCGATACAGGCAAGTGATGATGCCTACCTCAGGATCGGCCAGCGGAGGCACCACCCGCCGCAGATAGTCCCGCTCTACCCGGATGTCGCTGTCGCTCAGAACCAGATATTCGTAGCGCGCCTCAGGCAACATTTGGGCCAGATTGCTGACCTTGGTGTTGGGTCCCAGGTTCTTGCGGCAAACCACCAGGCGGATCGCCCGCTGCGGAAACTCCGCTTGCAGCCGCTCCACCAGTTCGATGGCTGGGTCCTGGGGATCGCTTACGCCAAAGACTATTTCGTATTCCGGATAGTCCTGCAGGCAATGACTCCGGAAGCTCTCGTACATCTCGGGGTCGGTTCCCTTGAGAGGCTTGAGGATGGAAACCGGAGCAATGGATTGTGCGGAGCCGGGAGCCGCTTTTCTCTCCCGGAGAAACGAACCTGCACTATACAAACAGAGGCCGTAGTAGATGATGCTGGCAAGGGTGCCAATCACCGCGATGATCTCGATCATTTGGTCAATGTAGTGCAGCACAACAGAGCATAACTGAGAACTGGGAATTGGATACGGAGAACTGCTCTTCTACTCGTAGCGCAAGGACTCGATCGGATCCAGGTTGGCAGCCTTCCATGCCGGGTAAATGCCGAAGAGCAGGCCCTCGGCTGCTGCTGCCATGAAGCCAAACCCAGCCCAGAACACTGACATGGTGGCAGGGAGAGAGTCCCACACCAGGCGGATCACGTAGGTGATGATCGCGCCCAGAAGCACGCCGAGAAGACCTCCGATCGCGGTAAGCGTGATGGCCTCCAGGGTGAACTGGAGCAGCACGTCCCGCTTGCGCGCGCCGATGGCCTTGCGTACGCCGATCTCACGCGTGCGCTCGGTCACCGATACCAGCATGATATTCATCACACCCACGCCGCCCACAATCAACGCCACACTCGACACCGCGAACATGAAAATGAAAACGGCCCCCGTGATCTGGTTCCACACGTCGGAGAGCGAGTCCTGGGTGAAAACCGAAAAGTTATCCGGCTTGTCAAAAGGCACGCGCCGGCGCCGGCGCAACAGCTCGCGCATCTCATCGACGGCCTTGGGCATGTCGTCGTGGGAAGTGGCTTTCACGCTAATAAAGTGCTGCTTGAGTTCGGGGTGCAGTTTCCGGAGCGTGGCCAGAGGGAAATATACCTTGTTGTCGTCAGGATTCTTCCCGCCACCGAACGCGCTCTTTACCTTCTCAATCACGCCGATGACTTCGAACAACTGCCCCTCGATGTTGATTTCTTTGCCGATTGCGTCTGCATTGCCAAAGAGTTCGTCCCTGGTATCGGCGCCGAGAATGATGACCGGGGCTCGCCGCTCGTCGTCGATCTCGCTGAACCAGCGGCCGGACGTCATGTTGAGGTCAAAGACATCTTTCACCGACGCTGTGTCGCCTTCGAGAATCGTCTGCTTGGCTTTGCGGTCGCCATATTTGACGACGTATGTCCCGGTGCCGAACTGCGGCTCGAAATAGCGAACGCCAGCCGTGACTGCTTTTACGTGCGGCAGGTCCTTCATGGCTTCGGCATCTTCGAAAGTCAATTCTTTGCGGACCCGCAACTCCTCGGTTGGCCGCCCGAAGGTAATCGGCATGTGAAACGCAAAAATGATGTTGGAGCCCATGCTGCTGATCATGGTGCTGACGTTGTCATTGAGGCCGCGCACGATAGACGAGATCCCGATGACCACCGCCACGCCGATGACAATCCCCAAGACAGTCAGGCCAGAGCGTAGCTTGTTGCTGCGGATGGTGGCCAGCGCCATCTGGACGATTTCGCCGTATTCGCTCTTGTTCATCATGACAATCGCCGGATTAAACCGTGAAGTCCTCTCACATCTCAAACCGCAACGCGGCAATGGGATCGAGCGTGGCTGCCCGCCGCGCCGGATACACGCCAAAGAAAATGCCGACGCTGGCGGAGACAAGCAGGCCCGCAGCGACTGCCCATAGCTTGATGACGGACGGCATTCCGACCAGCAGGGTCACACCCTTGGCCACTGTGATCCCGAGCAGCACCCCGATCAGGCCGCCCACCAGCGCCAGAGTTACTGCTTCAATCAGGAACTGCAGCAGCACGTCCGAACGGCGCGCCCCCATGGCCTTGCGAATGCCCACTTCGCGGGTGCGTTCGGTAACCGAGACCAGCATGATGTTCATGATCACGATCCCGCCAACCACCATGGAAATGGCGGCGATGCCGATCATGGCGACGAAGAAGGTCCCGGTCAGGTTCGACCAGATGCTTAGGAGGCTGCTATTGGTTTCAATGTCGAACGTATCCGCACCCCCGGCAGGGTCGTGCCGCCGGGTGCGCAGGATGACACGCACCTCATCAATCGCGGAATCCAGTACCGGCCCGGTACCCGTGGCTTTGGCGGAGATGCGCATGGCGGTGTTGTGTGTTCCGAACTGCTTGAACCATGAGGAGAGCGGAATAAGAACGTAGTTGTCCAGGCTCTGTCCGAAGGTCTTACCTTTCTTCTTCCCCACGCCGATGATGCGGTATTCCCAGCCATCCACGCGGATTTCCTTGCCGAGGGGATCGACTCCCGGCATCAGGGTCTCCACGATGTCGGTGCCGACCACGGCTACGGGCGCATTGTTGTCGAGGTCTGCCTGTTCCAGCATGCGGCCCATCTCCAGGTCGACATCTTGGGTGATGGCCACCGAGGGCGTCATGCCTTGCACGATGCTATCGCTGAGGGATTCCTCACCGTACTTCACATGGCCACTCATGTTGCGCGCGTACGCTCCCACCCACCTACAGAGCTTGCACCCTTCCCGTACTGCGTCGTAGTCCTCGATGGTGAGGTCTTTGCGCTTCTCGCCCTCCAGGTAGCGGTCGACATTGGTGACCGCAGGCGAGACCTTGAAGACGATGAACACGTCGGCGCCGAGATTGAAGATTTTCTCGGCCACGTAAGAATTGATCCCGTTGACAAACGTCACCACGGCAATGACCGCGGCGACGCCGATCACTACCCCCAGCAGGGTCAGGATGGAGCGAAGTTTGTTCGCCCACAGCGACTGCAATGCGATGCGAATGGCTTCGTTGAAATTCATGGATCAGGTCGCGGGTGTCAGGTCGCAGGTCTCAGGAATCGAAACCGTCGCGTCCATGGGGTCCTGCTGAACCTCTTGAGTTTAACAGAGCGCGGGCCGCGGCCTTGTTAAGGGCAGTACGAGCCCGAGGCCTGAGACCCGACCCCTGACCCCTGACCCCTGACCCCTGACCCCTGACCCCTGACCCCTGACCCCTGACCCCTGACCCCTGACCCCTGACCCCTGACCCCTGATGCCTTAGATCAGAAGGTCATCGAATATAATAAAGGAGTTGGCAGCCGGACCGGACGGTCGCTCGCCTCGTCTTCGGATGAGGTGGGAGGAAAGTCCGAACTCCGCAGAGCAGTGTGCCGGATAACGTCCGGGAGGGTGGGTTCAAAGCCACTCGACGGAAAGTGCCACAGAAAACATACCGCCCCGCAAGGGGTAAGGGTGAAAAGGTGCGGTAAGAGCGCACCGCCGCCGCAGCAATGCGGCGGGCAGGGCAAACCCCACACGGAGCAAGACCAAATAGGGAGGGACCCGGGTTCGCCTGGGACACGTGCCGACTCGGCGCGTCACCACCTCCGGGTAGGTCGCTTGAGCCCCGCAGCAATGCGTGGCCTAGAGGAATGACCGTCCTGCCGGGAGACCGGCAGACAGAATTCGGCTTACAGGTCCGGCTGCCATACGTGTTGATTTTCAATCACTTCCAAAGCCAAAAGAGCCCGTTGTGACGCCGGTGTGACACGCTAGCCACCGCGCCGGCATTCTTCCTCTGCTACCACGGGTGGGCAAATTCGTCGATGTCCGGTAATTCCCGATGGTTTCGTAAAAGGTAGCGAAAACCTTTGCAAAGCTGACCAGAGGATTGTCCCAGCTAACGCGCATTCCAATTTCCGAATTGCCCACAGTCCCGGAACAGCGTCGCGACAAGCGCGTTTGTCAGAACTAATCCGACCGACGAACCGATAACTTCCTATTTACGTGTGATTCGCCAAATAGGGCACCATTTCAGCGCGACGCTGTCTCTCAGAATCTTCTCAGCGAAATTTCAGGACCGCCAAAGGACATTTGCGCCGTAGCGCCGCTAGTCTTCCATCAACTCACGGGAAACCTAGGCCAAAGGCCAGGTCCCAAAAAGGGGATGGTAGATATGGGAAAGCGTTTAGCGGTTTTTGTGTACGGACTGGTCAGTTACATAGTGTTCTTTCTGACGTTCGTGTATGCAGTCGGTTTCATTGGCAATTTGTACCTACCGAAGTCAATGGATTCCGCAGCTCGAATGTCGTTCTTGCCGGCTCTAATCATTGATGCTCTGCTGCTGCTGATGTTCGTGGTGCAGCACAGTGTCATGGCACGGCCTGCATTCAAAGAGGTGCTCACTCGATTCATTCCCGCGGCTGCCGAACGCAGCACCTACGTGCTGTGTTCCAGCCTGTTACTGATCGCATTGTTCGCGTTCTGGCAGCCTATTGGCGGTGTCGTTTGGAACGTCACCAATCCCGTGGTTCGGAACGCCATCAACGTGGTGTTCGGTTTCGGTTTCGCTTTAGTGTTCGTTGCCACGCTCTTGATCAACCACTTTGACCTGTTCGGCCTGCGGCAGGTGGCGTTGTATCTTGCGCGCAAGCCGTACACTTACCTCGAATTCCGCACGCCACTGTTCTACCGCTATGTACGTCATCCGTTGTACGTGGGTTGGTTGATCGCGTTCTGGGCTACGCCTACGATGACCGGCGCGCACCTTCTGTTTGCGGTGCTTACGTCCGCCTACATCCTGGCAGCAATTCGTTGGGAAGAGCACGACCTTGTCAGCGTTCACGGTTCGAAATACCAGGATTATCAGAAGCGCGTACCGAAGCTGATCCCATCGTTGGCTCCATACCGCGCCCCGGACGGGCGGATCGTGCGGGTCCCCGGTTCGGCCGCGTAATCTCGACAAAATGAAAAGGGCGGTTCGAGAGTCGAGCCGCCCTTTTATGTTTCCAACGTGCGACCTCCCTCAAGTAGGGGAGATTTCCGTCATCTCTGCCGCGGCTTCCTCGTGCCAGCCGATGAACGCGGAGATCTCCCGGACTAACTGCTCCCATGCGGCATCTCCCGGGGCGACCATATGGCTGCGACTAGGCAATTCGACAAAGCGCGAGCCGCGGACTCGTGCCGCGATCAGCTTTCCCTCTTGCACCGGAACAGCGCCATCTTCGCGCGAATGCAGCACCAACGTCGGGCAGCTGATCTTTGGCAGCATGTCTAGGACCCGTATGTTGGGAAACTCCGCCATCATGCGCGCGGCGTTCTCTGGCGAGGACGAGACTCGCTGCAACTCGTTGAGCCAAGCTGCCTCCACGAAATCCGCGTCTGGCCGGAACAGCGTCGTCCACAACTGCCGGAAGGCTGGATTGTCGCGTCCCCAGCCGGAACGGATCAGAGTCAGCATCGCTTCCAGGTGCTCCTGCGCCCCGGGACCCGGCGCCGGCCAGCCGTTCGCAAATGTTCCGTTGATGATCAGCCTCGTTACCCGGTCCGGATGGCGCGCTGCGTACGCGATTCCCACTGCGGCCCCCTGGCAACCGCCTAGGATGGAGAATTCCTCCAGGCCGGCGGCATCCACTAGTTCTTCAAAATCCTGGACCGTCCGTTCGAATGAAAAATCGCTGACGTTCCAATCCGAGAGACCGCTGCCGCGCTGGTCGTACCGCACCAGGGTGTTGTGCCGCATAATCTCCAACAGCCACTGCCGCTGCAACGGGGTCTTCCACTCGAAATCCAAGTGATTGAGCCAGTGGATCGTCCGCACCAGCACCGGCCCTTGCCCTCCGACGTTGTACGCGATCCGCACGCCGTCGCTCGTGGTGAAGAATTCGATCTGTTGATCGGGAGCACCGGGTGGTTGCACGGCTGATTCCATTGGGATCAACCGCCCGTGCGATTTCGGGGCAGTTACCTCGGCAATAAATCGATAACCGTGTCGTGGCACGGTTTCGATGCACTTCGCCGGATGGAGCAGTTTCCGAAGCTGCGAAATGCAATAGTCCAGATTGTTATCTTCGACGACGGAGTCTGGCCATACGGACTCCATGAACGCGTCTTTGCGCACGAGCTTGCCGGCATTCTCCACCAGCACGCGAAGAGTGTCGAACAGTTTGCCCCGCAGGCGGATCTCCTCGTTATCACGAAGCAGCCTTCGCTCGTCCACATCGAGGAGGTAATTACCAAAGAGGTATTTGGCCATTGTCAAACCGCGGCCGGCGTCGGTGGACGCACAGGAAGGCCGCAGGTCCCCCACATGGCTCGCTATTCTACCAGCGCCACGACACCTGTGACGCCGGTGTGACGCAAAACCTGCCAACACTGACAAAGTTGACATCATTGACAGTGGATTGCCCGGAACTCGCTGCCCACTTCAACCAAGACGTATTTATATGAGGTTTGCGCCCGGTCCGGATACGTGATCCATAGCGTGTTGCAAAAGCCGTCCATTGCGACCAAGCGATATCCACTGGACGCGGCCTCCTCCAATTGCCGTGGCAATGTGGATTTGCGCCACGGCGAGCCCAGCTTCAAGGCGACTTTTTCGGGAGCCATTTGCGCATCTCTCTCGAGAATCGCGCGCCCGGCGATGACTGACTGGAAAGGTCTCGCCGGACGATATCCGTCGGCAATCACGTTGTCCGGTTTATCAGTGATCCGGTAGGAGAAGCGTGGCTCCGGTTTTACGCCGGCCGGCCGCGTCATCATCCTGCCGACAGCATTCGTCCCCGGTGTTCTGCGTGTTTGGCAGGTCTCCTCACTGGATGTGCCTTTTCGACTAGGGGCGCGAACGCCGAGGAAGATAGGCAACAGCTTCCCCCTCGCGTCCTCATCGGGATTTCTTGTGGGCGGACGGCCCAGCCATCCTATGCCGCTGCGACGTCACCCGACGAATTTCAGCTTACAGGTCCGAATGCCGCCTCTTCTGTTCAACAACCACGCGCCTCGGTTCCCAGAAGGGGAAGCTGCCGTTCCGGCATTCAACCTCTATCTCTGCGGGTATAAGCTAAATGCATGGCAGACTCATCCCTCGCCGAGGAATGGTTGCAGACACCGGCAGAGCTGCCGGCCGCGGCCTTGTCCCAAGACGCGAAAACCGCCGAGCGCATCGCCGCCATCGCGGCGTTGCTGGACGGCCCCTCGGGTCAACCGCTGCGCGAGGAGATGGGTCAGTGGGTGGTCCAGTTCCTGCCAGTGGAGCGCCTGGTGCCAAAGCTCTACGCGAAGTGGCGTCCGGTGGTGCGCGACGCCATGCTGTTCATGCTGTCCCATCTATCTACCGCGCGCTTGGCACCCAAGCTGGTGGAGCAGATGGACCTTCCATCCGGTACGTCACCTGAAGCGCGGCTGTTGCGGCTCATAGCTAAGGTGCCGGGGCTGCAGAAACTCGGGCAAGTGCTGGCGCGAAACCGTCATTTGCGCGGCTCTCTGCGCAAGGCGCTCTCGGAGTTGGAAAATGGAATCTCCGATGTGAGCGCAGGGGAGATCCGCGCCATCATCCTCGAGGAACTGGGGTCGCGGCTGGAACGCTGCGCAGTTGAGCTCGAGCCCGTTCTTCTGTGCGAAGCCAGCGTCAGCGCGGTCGTGCGGTTCACCTGGTTCAACCCAGATCTGGGAGGCCGCGAGCGGGGTGTGTTCAAGGTCATGAAGCCCTACATTCCCGCCTGTTTCGCCGAGGACATGGAATTGCTGGCACGACTGGCAACCCACCTCGGATCCAGGCACCGGTCCGGTTCTTCCCAGCACGTGCTTTCCGACACCTTTAACGACGTCCGGCGGCTGCTGCAGCACGAGGTGGAATTTTCCCGCGAACAGGCGACGCTGCTGGAGGCATCGCGCTTTTACAGTTCGGTTCCCGGCGTGTGCGTGCCGCGGCTGATTCAGCCGCTGTGCACGCCCACCATTACCGCAATGACCGAACAGCATGGAAAGAAGATCACGAATGCGGTGGCGCGGATGCCGGCGTGGCGCCGGGTTCAGGTTTCACAGCAGCTCATCGAAACCCTGGTTGCTGCCCCTTTGTTTGCGCCTACAGGGGACGTGATGTTCCACGCCGATCCTCATGCCGGCAACCTGCTGTACGACAAACGCAGCGGAGAACTCGTCGTTCTCGACTGGGCGCTCACCCAGCACCTCAGCCACGACCAGCGCCGCCATCTTGCCCTGTTGTTCCTGATGATGGCCTTGCGGGATCCGGTGGGCGTCTCCAACGCGATTCACGGCCTTAGTCAAAAAGGAAGAAGGCGCAAACGGTCGCAGGAGCGTGTGATCCGCGAGCACGTGACCCGCTTCATCGACCAACTGCCGCTCGCTCGTCTCCCGGGCGCTGTAGATGCCATGAATCTGTTGGAAGACATCGCATGGAAGGGTATACGGCTGCAAACGCCGCTGCTTCTGTTCCGCAAGGTGCTGTTCACCCTGGATGGCATCCTGCATGACATCGCGGCCCCAGACCTTACCATTGAGTCCGTCATTGCCCGCCATATTCTGCAGGGATGGCTGACTGATCTCAGAACCTTCGGTTCGCCGCTCTCTCGTAAGGACTGGGTCCTAGTGCAGTGCAGCGCGCTGCTCTATGGCGGCCGCTTATGGGTGCAGTTGGCGCAGAAGGCGTTGGATCGGTACTCTCCCGGCGCGGCTCGCGCTTGAGAACAGTACTTCGGGCATTAGGAGAGAGAGCGGCTACTGCCGTCAGAGCACTCCATCGTCACCGCACCGTGATCAGTTGGCTCAATTTGACCCCAAGAAATGGCCCAGTCACCTCGAGCACCAGTTTGTCAGGGTGCTCGGACGCGAACTCGAAATCGTAGGTTTCACCCACGGTAATGGACTGTTGTGCCGGCCGCAAGGTCGCCTGTGCATCCGGCAAGGTCCAGCCGTCTTTTGCGAGGGCGCGCCACGAGACCGGCTTCGAATCGGCCAATAGCGAAATCTTGGTGTCGGAATCGTTGGTACCGATATTGATAAATCGGAAGCGATAGCGCGTGCCGGCCTTCAGCACCAGCGGACCGGGTTGCGGACTGCCGTTCAGAACCATGGGATGCACCGACTCGTCCGGGCCGGCGCGGCCGATGAGGAACACCTTATCCACATCGGGATCGAATTTTTGTCCGGGTTCCACGACGATAATCGGGCCATACAGCCCGCTGGTGAGTTGCCCGACATCATGCCAGTGGGTGTGGTAGATGAAGGTACCGGCCCGGGGAGGAGTCATGCGGGCGAGAAACGTACCGCCTGGCGGAATCGGAGGCGTGATCTGCGGCGCCTCGCCGCCCCATCCGGGGACACCGTCGTAGTAGCTCTCCAGTTCGATGCCATGCCAATGCACGGCAGTGACTTCGTGGAGTTGATTTACAACTTGGATTTCCGCGGTCTCGCCACGAGTCAGCACCAGAGGGGCGCCGGGGATCGGTGGAGGATCGGAAGTCTCCTTCGCGTCGCCCTCCTGGATGAGGTAGCCCATTCCGAGCGGAGAGAAGCGGCTGGCCGGCCGCTCGCGCACCAGAAGCCGCAGATGACGCGTGGGCGCGGTGGAACTGGTCAGGGGCAGGCGCTCCCCAGCGGGCGAGACGTTAATGCCGAGAACCAGCCCACCCATGCCGGCGGAATCAGCGTCGTGCGCGGCATGTTCCGAAGCCTGCTCCGGTGGATGCGAAGTCAAGCTTTCCTGTGACAACATGTGGGCAATCATGTGGCAGTGCAGGATCCAGTTCCCTGCACGGTCGGGCTTCCACGTCAGGGATGTTGTTCCTCCCGGAATCAGGTACTGGGTCACGGCGTGGGGAGTTTCGTCTGGCGCATACAGGCGGTCATGTTCGCCGTCCCCAAGGCTATTCACCTGGAAGAAAAACCCGTGCAGGTGCATGGCGTGATCGCTCATGCTGGGGTTGAGGATACGCCAGTGTGCGGTGTCACCGACCTTCAGGGACAGGCGCTCCGTGTAAGGCCAGGACTTGCCGTTGATGGCAGGGGTTTCGCGAAAGGGAGGGGTAATGATTCCTCCCATCCACAAGGTGATGATAAAGACCCGGTCGTCGGGCACGCTTCCGGGCGGGTCTACGATGAAACCACCGACCAGTTGGCTCTCGATTCCGAACGGGCCTTCACCCATGGGAAGGTCATCGGTGATGGTGAGCGACCCGACTTCCCTTAGGGACTCCTTCATGCTTCGGGCGCTGTAGTAGTAAGTCCCGACTGTAGTGGCCGAGAAGCGTACCTCCGCAGTCTGTCCCGCAGCGATACGCAGCGGTTCCGAGCTCGCGGCCTCATGCGAATGAAGACCGCGCAGATACATGGTCACGGGCAGTGAGTTGTGAATGCTGGCGTGAACCTCGGTGCCCTGGGGAACGCGAATGAGAGGGCCGGGAATCTGCGGGGCCTTGCCTGGTTCGGCAAATACGTAAACGGGAAAACTGGGCCCTCCGTCCTGCTCGGGATACCAGGTTGCCTGCAACAACTCCAGCTGAATGGTAAATAAGCCACGCTCCAGTTGGCCGCCAACGACCCGGTTATCGTTGGCTTGTGCGATGGGAACGGTATTGGCGCTGCCTTCATTCGCAACAGCGCCCAATGCGATGAAGGGAACCAACACGGCGGTCAGCAGTCGGTGGATCACGGGTGCGCCCCCATAAGGTGGAATCTGGTGGGGAGGCTAACGCGGTCGCGCCCATCTGTCAAACGTGGCGCCAGGAATTTCTTTTGGCCGTATGATCGCTGGACATCCGCCCAAAAAGAGGGGCCATCGAGGTCGCTCGATGGCCTTATTGATTCTGCTCCTCTGAGCAATCTCAGAAGATGAACTTCAGCCCAAATTGTACCTGGCGGGCGTCAAACGCTGACTTGAACGCCAGCGGTTGTGACGGGTCAGAGGTTTTGAAGCCGCTGATGTGATAGGGGCCGTTCAACAAAGTGCCGCCATTTGGAAGAGCAAAGCTCGGGTCTGCCGGCAACTGGTCGTTGACCGCGCTGAAGTTGGTGTGGTTCAGAATGTTGGTTCCCTCGACCAGCATATCCAGCTTCATCCCACGTTCCCGGTCAACGTAGAACGACTTGGTCACCCGCATATCCAGGCCATAGAAGTTTGGTCCGATCCCGGTATTGCGGCCCGCGTTCCACGGACGCGCGTACAGAGATTCACCCAGCGTCCCGTTCTGCAGTCCCGGAACCCGGATGGTGAATGGAATTCCAGTTCTCACCGACAGCACCGGCGAGATAGTCACATCGGCCAGCACTCGCGACAGGGCGTTGCCCCCATGCGTGAATGGAGTGGTGTACACCGCGCTCGCCACAAAATTGTGCGTGATGTTGAATGCCGAGACCCCGCGCTCCAGGTCGATCCTGGTCGGGCGGAAGGGCATGAAGTTGTTGTTGAAGTCGGTGTTGTCGTCGATCGACCGGCTATAGGTGTAATTGGCCTGGAACTGCAGTCCGTCGCTGAAGCGCCGGTTCAGCGAGATGGTCACGCCGTGATAGATCGAACTGCCGATCGAGGAATAGGTTTCAATCTGCGTGTATTTCGGGTTGATTTGAGTATAGATCGGACCGACAAAGGGATCGATGGCACCCGTCTCCATGACGTTGGTATCAATGGGGAGCTGTTGATGGAGGCCATGGTACATCTGGTAGGCAACCTCCAGCGACATGTTGTGCACCAACTCCCGCTGCACACTCAAGCTCGCCTGCACCGAGTGAACGTTCTGGAACCCCCGGTTCGTGTTGACGATCACCTGGTTGTTCTGGCCAGGCACTTGAAAACCCAGTGCGCCCAGATCATCGGCGGTGAGCTGGCCGAAGGGCAGCTTGCCGGTCGCAACCCCGTAGCCCCACAGTTCGACAGGAATCGGTAAGTGCGTATTGGGATCGATCTCCGAAATTGAACTGGCGAACTGATTGATGTACTTCCCGCTCCCACCCAGCAAGTTCAGAATGTAATCGTTGTAGAACGGTACAGGTGCGACGAACACGCCGCCCCCGCCTCGTATGACTGTCTTCTGATCGCCGCCGGGATTCCAGGCGAATCCCACTCGCGGCGAGAAGAACACATGGTGCGGAATCGGCGAGGCCTCCGCGCTATAGTCCATCCGGCCTCCGAAGTCCACAGTGAAGGTCGGGGTAACCTTCCACGAGTCCTGGGCATACACCCCCAGGTTATGGCCCCAGCCCTGCCACTGCGGATTCCCGAATCCCTGCCGGAACGCCACGGGAATACCCATATCGAAGGACTGCAGCGCGCTCAAGGTGACGTCGGAACCGGGCAGCCCGACCGGAGACGCCGCCAGATAGGCGAAAGCTTCCGGCGACAGCAGCGAACTCAATGGAAGGACGAGCGGGATGGCTCCATCGTAGAAATTGAACTCGCCCCGCATCCACAACTGGTCGTTAATCAGGTAACTGACCGGCCGGTAGGACCCACCAAACTTCATGGTGTGGCGTGCCTTCGTCCAGGTGACGCTGTCTTCAAACTGGAAGCGCCGCTGCCGGGCATTGTATGGCTCGTAGTGTTCACCCTGGAAATTCCCCAGGCTGCCGAGTGTGAGATACGCGGTGTCGGGAGAAACCAAGGGAACCTTGGCCGTGTCACTAGGTACCACCTGCACCCGCAACTGGTTCAGCAAGTGAGGGCTGAAGACGTGGCTCCAGCTGCCTAGCAAGGTGTAGTCCCTCCAATACTGCAATGTCGCATCGTCCCAGGAATTGAGCGGATCCAGGATGTACATGCGGCTGGAGTCGTCGTTCATCAGCGCGAATCGTACGTTGATAGTGTCGTTGGAAGACGGCTGATAATCGACGCGGGTGACCCAATTATGGAACTTCTTCCAGTCGTTGAAAGTTCCCGTGTTGGGGTTCAGTAACCTTGCCGTATCCGGAAAACTAGCCGGAGTCAATACGAATTGAAGGAGCCCGGCGATGGGCAGCAGGTTTGGGTCCCCTGACGCGGCCAATTTATTCACGTACGCGATTTGAGCGGGATAGGAGCTGAAGGGCTGCGCCGCCGCACTCGTGGCATAGGAACGGAATTGCGGCGTGTCCGTCTTCATGAACTCATATGAGGTGAAAAAGAACAGTTTGTTCTTGATGATCGGTCCCCCAAAGGTCACACCGGGCACGAAGTTCTGCTCGGTCGCCTTGTTCCCGGTCTTGGGTGCAAAGTAGTTAGCCGCGTCGGTGCTCTGGTTGCGGAAAAACGCGTACACACTGCCGTGATATTCGTTGGTGCCGCCCCGCGTTACGATGTTTACGGCGGTTCCGCTGGTAAATCCAAACTCCGCCGCAAACGAGCTGCGGTTTACCTGGAACTCCTGGATGGAGTCGACGGGCGTGTGGGGCGTTCGCAGTTGTCCCGACCCGTAGTCGTTTTCACCTCCGTCGATGGTGACCAGGTTGTTGCGGCCGTTGCTGCCACCGATGGAGAACCCTGAGCTCTGGAAACCGGAAAACCCGGGGTTCTGGGCGCGCGGCGCTTCCGACTTGGAGACACCGGGCAAGGTGAAGACTGATCCCGTGAAATCACGGGCCAGGTTGGGTAGGTCGATGACCTGCCTTTCACCGATGGTGTTGGCTTGTTGGGTCTGTTCGGTTTGGACCAGCGCCGCTTCACCGGAGACTTCCACGGTGGCGGCCATCGACCCTATCTGCAGGTGAATGTCGTAGTTCGCAATCTGACCTACGGAAAGGGAGACGTTTCCTGCGGCTTTGGCAAAACCTTGTGCCTCAACTTGGATCTGGTACGTTCCCGGCGTGAGTAACGGGATCCGGTATTCACCGTCACCGCCTGTCACTACTGTCTTGCTGAAACCCGTATTTGGGTTCTTGATCGTTACCTTGGCGCCCGCAACCAGCAAGTTCTGCGGGTCAAGAACCGTGCCTTTCAGGGTCGCTGTCGAGTAGTCAACTTGGCCATATCCAAGTGGAGGAGGGATGAGCGCGATTGACAACAGAACGAGGAGAACAAACTGTCTGGTTGACATCGAGACCTCCATGCTTCAGTGGCATGCCGTAACTCTGAGGGCCGTTCATCCATTTCAGATAGCGAGCCAGCACCAATGTTCGTGGGGAAACTGCATCAATCCACTGGGGCATCACTCACTGTCGCGCCGAATTCGACGAGTCCTTGACTGCTCCAGGTAGGAAGTGTTGAAACGACTAGTACCGCACGACGATACTCGGCGTTCGACGGCAAGTTACTGCAGAATAACGGGCATGTCTGTGACTGACCTCACCCAGTCGAGTGAGATTGCATGGCGCGGACCGGGGTTTGGCGGTGTCTTGACATCGGGACACTCCTATTTGCCAACTACGGTTCACAATCCGCTGGAGAATACATGCTCCACGGATCGCTCTGAGTGCACTCAATGGATCAGCACTCGCGAGTTGTTCCCAGGGGAAGCGTTTTTCGCGGGATCCTCGCAAAGCCGCCAAAAATCATGCCCCGCGCGTTGACGTGTCGATGTCCGCCTCCATCGATATCTCCTGAACGTGGCGCGGATTAGGGAGGCGGTGAGCGAGTCCGTGAGCAATTCGGTCTCTAACAGCGTAGGTATCCAAATGAATGCGCAAGCAGGATTCCCGTTCGGGTCCCGAGTTTTCCCTAAATGGGAAGGTGGCCTTAGCCAGCGGGGTCCCACAGCGTAGAGCTAGTGATCGCTCAAGCTTTGCAGGAGGTGGGGGGGCGGGTCTACGGCAAGTCCGGTGGACGTGGAATCGCCATCACCGAATTGAGGACCGCCGGGGTGAATGCGACACGCCGTTGTTCCGGCCATTGCTGTGGCTCGCCGCTGAACCGTTGCGGGTTTGTGCCATGGCCAGGCGCTCGGCGATGAGCGCGTAAACAGAAGAATTAAATGCCAGCCCGAGGTGAGTGCCCGACACCTCAAAATCCACCTCCGGGTTCCGGGTCATGCAATACCGCCAGTCCACGATTCCGTCATCCCGCGTGTAGATGGCGGTCTCCAGCACCGAGCCCGAAATATCCTGCCGTAGGGATTCGAGGAAATTGCAAGTGCAGCGTCCGGTGTAACAGCCGGGAAGCACGCCGCCGCCGTGTTCTTCCAGAATCCGCTTGCGAACCATTTCGACAACGCGGAGAACGCCGCTATGCATCACCGTACCGCGGAAGGGTGCACCCAGCGTGATGACCGACGCAATAATATCCGGTCTCTGATGGGCGATGGCACGGGCAATAATACCTCCCAGGCTGTGCCCAATCACATGGATTTTGCCTCGCGTTTCCTTGCGCGCTTTGGCAATGGTTTCATTCAGACGGCGCTGGATCAGCAGGTTTGGACACTCCGCATTCAGCCCGATCCCGGAGAAGTAGGGCCGGTATCCGATGCGCTGCAGCCAGGCATGCAGTTCCATCAGGTAGATGTCCGTGCCCAGAAAACCGGGAATGACCACCACTCCGGAGCTGTCGCCGTGCGGCACGCCGAGACCGTAATAGGTGGGCGTCGCGTGCAAGAGAAGAAGCTCCGCGGCGACGAGCGCCTCGCTCCAAGGTGAGACGTCAGCTTCTTTGTGACCTTGATAATCCCTTTGACGTGCAGCCATCGATGAGCCCGTTTTGCTCTCCTCTATTCGAGTTGCAAAGCGCCGTCCGGGGGCTACCCGGACTTACGCGAAACAAACCCTCACGGGTTGGAGGCGGGCTGATGACTGCCCTGGCTGGGGGCGACCTTCCTGCGTCCTCACCCGCTGCATAGTACACCCATTCGCCTGGAATTTCTACCGGTCCGATGACCCCTGGCGGTTACCAGCGTCTAAGCTGGAAGGCGCGCCGGTACGCTCTTCCCGGGCCAAACCCTTCCCCACCAATGGCTTGTTGTGGGGGGGGCGCCGTGACCCGAGATTCAGACGAACAGCGTCGTCAGATGGCCGCCAATCGTTGGCCTGAAGACTCACCATGAAGATACCGCTGACGTGCCCTTGTAGTCGACAAGGGCACGTCAGCGCAGTGCTTCAGAAGGCGCCGCTTCGGGGCATGCTGAACTGCCCAGAGCCACAGACACAACCCGACGGCATCAGTCTATATCGTCTTACGCCACCGCGTGGGCCGGATGCGCCTCTCCCTTGGCCGCGCGAACCGGCCGCTTTCCACGGCGCACCGTCTTGGTTTCATGCTTGACCGCGGCCTTGGGTTTCAGCATGACGTCCATCAACGCCTTCTGAGCATCGACAAAGCTCTTGACCCCTTCCCGCGTCATGTCCGACAAGGGTACGAACGGGAATGGCTTCAGCATCTCCATCGTCTTGCCGGCGGCTTTCAGATTCATGTGAACCTGTCGGCCTGCCAGGTCGGACAGTTTTTTCTGCGCATCGATGTAGGTGTCGGTTGCCTGGCGCGCCAACTCCAGCAACTCAGTCTTCTTGATTTTCTTGGCTCCATTGGTGTGCTTGCCGCTCGTCACTTTGGTCGTTTCCTCAGCAACCACATCGAGGAACTTCTTCTGTGCGTGGACAAAGTTCTCCATTGCTTCACGAGCAAGCTCCACCAGGTGCTCGCCTTTGAAGGGTTTGCCGGTCTTGGCTGCCTCCAGCCAGGCATGCGTCTGCTTGCTCGCGATCTTCAGATATTCGTGCTGCATCTCAATAAAGGTGCCGATGCCACGACGGAGCAGGTCGGTCATCGCCACGGCAGCTGTGGAGTCGCCCACGCGCTCCTTCACTCCGGTCATGACGATTTCGTTCTGCTTCTGTGCCAGGTTGAGAAGAACATTTTGGGCTTCAATGAAATTGGACATGCCCTCGCCCGCCAATTCGGTCAGAACGCTGGTTGGAGAATGCAGGGGATTGGAAAACTGCTCGCGCAGCAGGTTCATGACGCTGGCATTCTGCCGCATCGCCAGATCTACGAGAATTCGCTGCGTCGCGAAGAAAGTATCCATGCCCTGCCGCATCCATCCTGACAGCATGGAACCCAAAGACGCCTCCCGTGGATGAACGGGCTTCACATCTGCTCGCATAGTGCCTCCTAAATGCTGCATTGCAGCATCGAGTTAAGTATACAAATGCATTGTGGTTATGTCAATATATATCTGTAAAAATTGTGCGACGCAGTATCAGACTTTTTCGCCCGATGAAACCGGCCCCAGTAACGGTCAGAAAATACGGCAACCGCAGGCTTTACGACACCTCCGCCAGCCGCTATGTGAATCTGGACGACATCGCCGCACTGATCCGCCAAGGCAAGGAGGTTCAGGTGGTCGATGCTAAATCGGGCAAAGACCTGACCCGCGTCGCACTCGCCCAGATCATCACCGAGGATGCCAAGGCCAGGCCCACCGGACTGCCGCTAGATCTGCTCCGTCAGCTCATCGTCGTGTCCGATCAGGTAGGCCGAGAATTCATCATGTGGTATCTCAAATCGGCCTTCGACGCCTACCAAGCAGTGCAGGGCACGATCAGGAATCGGTTTACCGAGGTGCAGTCCGCCATGCTGTCCCCGGTTGAACTGGTGAGACGTTTCCTGGGCGGGAGGCCATTATCGCCGCAGTCGCCCCAACCCGGCTCCGAGCTCAATGTCCTGCGCCAGCGCCTGGCGGAACTGGAGGCCGGCGTCGCAAGAACGGCGCCAGCGAAGCGCCGACGGCGACGAAAACCTAAGCGGCCTCACTTTTCGCGAAAAGCTCCCGGATCGCGCGTTTCTGGATCTTCCCGGTCGAGTTCTTGGGCAGCGCCGCCTGGAACACCACGCGGTGCGGCATTTTGAACTTCGTCAGGTGCTGGGCTACATGGCACCGGATGTCTTCGTCGCTGAGCTGTGTTCCTGGCCTGAGCTGAATCACCGCGCAGATTTCTTCGCCAAACACCTCGTCGGGAATTCCGACCACCGCCGCTTCCGCCACTGCTGGATGCAGATAAATTGTTTCCTCGATCTCGCGCGGCGAGATGTTCTCCCCACCCTTCACAATCAGGTCTTTCTTGCGGTCCGTGATGTGGAGATATCCGTCGTCGTCCAGATAGCCGATATCGCCGGTGTGAAACCATCCCCCTCGGAAAGCCTCGTGCGTGGCAGAGGCGTCTTGCCAATATCCTGGCGTGATATTTGCACCCATCAGGCAAATCTCTCCAGCGCGGCACGGCGGCAACGGGCGGTTCCATTCATCCACGATGTGGACCTCGATCCCGGGTAGAGGACGGCCGGCAGATCCCGGACGGTAAGCTTCGTGGTCGTCATAGCCGCTGGCAATCGCTACAGACTCAGACAGGCCGTATCCCTGCTCGACCCGGCAGGGGAACACCTTTTGGAATTCCGAACGCAGCTTTTCCGGCAAGGCGGCGCCACCAATGGTGACGCGGTACAAGCTCGAAAGATTGAATTTCGTCCGCTCCGGGTGCTGCAACAAGTACACCAGCATAGTCGGAACTACGGGCAAGTAGCCGACCTGGTGGCGCTCGACAATCTCAAAAATTCTTACCGGGTCAAACTGTGGCACCAGCACCGAGGCACAGCCCCAGGCGTTCGCCAGCTTCAGCATCATCAGCCCAAACGAGTGAGTCAGCGGCAAGACGTGTAGCATAGGATGGCGCGGCATATCGGGGTTGCGTTGCGATGCGCTGTTGACGGCAGCGGCCACGTTCCCATGCGTGATCATGACGCCCTTCGGTTTGGCCGTCGTTCCCGACGTATAGAGCAGCATCGCCAGGTCTTCGGGAGAACGGTTAACGGGCGCTTCGACCGTGGCACATTCGGCCATCTGCGGAGCGATGTTCTGCATGCCTTCGAGGTCCGTCTCGCCAAAAACCAGGCAGTGCTTCAGGGTGTCGACACCACGCGCAGCCTCGCGCACCCGTGCAGCCAGCGCAGGCTCAGTCAGCACCACGGATGCCCCCGAGTTCTGCAAGATGTGGCCGACTTCGGCCGCCGTCCACTGCGGCATCACCGGACTCATCACCGCCCCGATGGTCAAAATCGCCTGAAAGCAGGCCGTCAGGTCGGGCGAATTCGCCATGAGAACCACCACCCGGTCGCCGGGAACGACCCTGCGCTCCCGGAGGACGTGAGCCAGCCGCCCTGCGTGCTGCAATTCTTCCGCATTGGTGTAACTACGGCCCTCGTAGTGAAGGCGCGTGTAGGTGCCGAATCTCTCCAGATTTTCCAGCTCCAGACGCGCAGCATTTGCAGAAATGCTCAAGTGGGAGGGAATAGTTGCGGCTGCCTGCATGTAGTTCCTCCGTTCCAGGCCGCGAAGGGCTCCGCCGCGGGCCAGGAAAGCCTGCCCACGGCGCGCATTTCCATTATGCGTCCAGCTCATGCTGCGGACTGCCGGAGGCACGGGAGAATCCATGCCCGTCGGCCCATTTTGGGAAAATGGCAGGAGCTACTTGCGCACACTGATACCTTGCATTTGCGGGGTATCCACCTGGGCGAGAAATTCTGTCACCGCCTGACGGGAGGCTTCCGGCTGGTCGGTTCCAAAGATGTGACCGGCGCACGGAATCATCACCAGCTTCGCGCCGGGAATGCGGGACGCGATCAGCTTGCCGTTTTTGGGCGGCACCAACCGGTCGGACTCGCCGTGGATCACCAGCGTGGGTGCTGCGATCTGCGGCAGGCGGCGATACGAGTGCCAGCACAGGATTGCGCGCAATTGTGCCCGGAAGGCCGCCGGAGCAGGAATCCAGTTTCTGAGGATCGCCATGTCTTCGTCACTGCGCTCACGTGGGGTGGAGGGATCGTAGAGGATCGGGACGAACACTTCCTTGGCTTCTTCCGGTGTCATTCTGGCACGTGCCCAGAGCGCATGCATGACCCCGATTTTCGGCGGGCTGGCATGCAGTCCGCCCGGGTGCGTGCAGGCCAGAATCAGGGAACGCACTCGTTTGGGATATTGCAGCGCGAATTCCTGCGCAATCATGCCGCCCATGGAGACGCCGAAGATGTGGGCGCGGTCCACGCGGGCGGCATCCAGCACCGCAGCCGCATCCGATGCCATCACCGCGATCGAATTGCGGCCTGGAGCGTCGCTTCGACCCGAGCCCCGGTTATCCAGAGCGATAGTGCGGTAATGCGCCGCCAAGTGAGGCCGCGGCCGGTACCACATGTCGGAGGGATAGCCCAGCCCCATGATGAGCAGCATGGGTGTGCCCTGCCCTTGCTCGTCCCAGTAGATCTTTGCGCCACGGTTCTCGACAAAGGGCATGTACGTCTCCACCGAACCCAGCCATAGCATTTATCCGGGGGTCAACGCAGTGATAAGCAATGAAATCGACTGTGAAACACTGCAAGATTAAAACTATTTACTTGATGAATTATGGGGCCGGCTCTACCCTGCGAGCGTTGAGGTGTGCCCATTATGGACTTCGCTTTTTCGGAGAAAACGCAGAACTATATCCAACGTCTTGAGGCGTTCATGCACAACTTCGTGCTGCCCGCGGAGGGCGTGTATGCCTCCCAGTTGCAGCACACGTCGGACTGGCGCAAGTGGAAGCAGCCTCCGGTTATGGAAGAACTGAAAGCGAAAGCGCGTGCCGCAGGTTTGTGGAATCTCTTTCTGGCAGGAAGCCAGCACGGCGCCGGACTGACCAATCTGGAGTACGCGCCGCTGGCCGAGATCACCGGGCGCTCGCCGATTGCTCCTGAGGTGTTCAACTGCAATGCCCCCGACACCGGCAACATGGAAGTGCTGGTCAAGTACGGGTCGGAGGCGCAGAAGGAACGCTGGCTCAAGCCGCTGCTGGCGGGGGAGATTCGTTCGGCGTTCTGCATGACCGAGCCTGAAGTGGCATCGTCGGACGCCACCAACATTCAGGCCACGGCGCTGCTCGAGGGCAACGAGGTGGTGCTCACAGGACGGAAATGGTGGAGTTCCGGCATTGGGCATCCTCATTGCAGAGTGGTGATCTTTATGGGAGTGACGTTGCCCTCGGCGGAGAAGCACCAGCGCCACTCGATGGTTCTGGTGCCGGTGGATACCCCGGGAGTAAGGATCGAACGCATGGTTTCGGCCTTTGGCATGTACGACGAGCCATTTGGACACGGGGAAGTCACCTTTAGTAATGTGCGCGTGCCGGCGGATCACATCATCGCCGGCCCGGGACGAGGGTTCGAAATCGCCCAGGGCCGTCTCGGGCCCGGCCGCATTCACCACTGCATGCGGACTTTGGGCGCGGGCGAACGCGCGCTCGAACTCTTGTGCCAGCGAGCCTTGAACCGGGTTGCCTTCGGGAAACCCCTGGCCGAACTGGGGGGGAACCGTGACATCATTGCCAACGCGCGTATTGCCATCGAGCAGGCACGCTTGCTTACGCTGAAAGCTGCCTGGATGATGGATACGGTTGGCGCGAAGGGCGCGATGAGCGAGATTTCGCAAATCAAGGTAGTGGCTCCCAGTGTCGCCCAAACCATCCTCGATCAGGCGATCCAAATTTACGGAGGCGCCGGCGTGTCGCCGGATTTTCCGCTGGCCGAGATGTTTGGCTGTATTCGCTCGCTGCGCCTGGCAGATGGCCCTGATGAAGTCCACCGTGCGCTGATCGCGAAGCTCGAGATCAAGAAGCACAAACAGGTGGCAACCCTTGAGCACGCATAGAAACCTGGCCATGCCACTGGTTGATGAGCCCGCGCCCGTGCGCCCCGGTGAAGAGCTGGATGCGGCCAAGGTCGATGCGGCGATTAAACGTGTCGTCCCAGGCCTCGCTGGGTCGCCGGAGATTCGAGAGTATCTGCGAGGGGCGTCGAATCTGACCTACCAGGTCCGCTACCCGGAGCGGGAGTTTGTCTTGCGACGGCCACCTTTCGGGTACAAGGCAAAATCAGCGCATGACATGCGCCGTGAGGTGACCATCATCTCGGCGCTTCAGCCCGTGTATCCCTACGTACCCAAGGTGATCGCATTCTTCGATGATCCGGCGATCCTGGGCTGCGAGTTCTACGTGATGGAGCGAATTCGCGGAATAATCGTGCGGCGCGATCTCCCCGAGGAACTGCGCCTCAGCCCTGAGGATACTCGCAGGCTGTGTCTGAAGATGATTGACAAGCTGATCGAACTGCATCAACTCGATTACCGGGCGGCCGGGCTGGAGAAAATCGGCAAGGGCAAAGGTTATGTGCAGCGCCAAATCGTGGGATGGAGCGATCGTTACAGGAAATCCCGTACCCCGGACGTGGGCGACTTCGAGATCGTTATGGCCTGGTTGCACGGAACGATGCCGGCGGAGGACGCGATAACGTGCGTCATTCACAACGATTTCCGCTTCGACAATGTGGTTTTGAATGCGGAGAATCCGTTTGCAGTGATCGGCGTACTGGACTGGGAGATGGCGACCGTGGGCGATCCCCTGATGGACCTGGGAAACACGCTGGCTTACTGGGTGCAAGCGGACGACGACGAGTACTTCCAGAAGACCCGCACGCAACCAACCCATCTGCCGGGAATGCTGACCCGCAAGGAAGTGGTCGACTACTACACCACCAGAACGGGCCTCACGGTGGGCAACTTTGATTTCTACCTGATTTACGGTCTCTTCCGCCTCGCCGTCATCATTCAACAGATCTATTACCGCTATTTCCACGGGCAGACCAGGAATCCGGCTTTCGCTGACTTCGGCCGGCTTGTCAACTATCTCCAGCAGCGTTGCGAGCGACTGATCCGGCAGTCGGTAGAGTGAATGATAGACGCGGTCCGGCAAGAGCCATCAGTTTCGCGGCCGTTACGGCGAATCTTCGCCTCCGGGGTGCGGAAGGGGCGCGCATTTCGGGATGGTGGATACGTCACTGCAATCGGAAGGGAGATCGTGTTGTCATAGGTGCGAACCGGCGGCATCGCCAGACTGCGGAGTACTGCCTCGGCGCTGCTTTGCCACCCCGGCCAGGTTAGGGCGCCAACCATTGATCAATATGCTCACCTGGAACAGGTAGGACGGCCAGAGTAGATTACTAATCGTTGAGCGGGAGGCGATCATGAATATTCCTCTTACTCCAATTCGGTTCCTTCGCTACGCCCGCGAGCAATTTCCCAATAGGACGGGAGTAGTCTGTGGCGCCGAGCGTTTCACCTATGCGCAATTCGCAGGGCGCGCAGCGCGCTTGGCGGGCGCCCTGATCGCCGCCGGTGCAACCCGCGGCGATCGCGTTGCCTTCCTGAGCACCAATTGCCATCGCCTGTTGGAGGCTTACTACGGAGTCCCGGAAGCCGGCTGCGTTTTGCTTCCTCTGAACATACGGCTCTCTGCTCACGAACTGGGATTCGTGCTCAACGATGCCCAGGCAAAACTCCTCTTCCTCGAGCAGCAGTTTCTCCCGCTGGTGGAGGCGTTTCGCCAGGCGGTTCCTTCGATTGAAACGTTCTTCGTTTTGGACGGGCAACCGCGGGCGAGCTGGCTCGTGACACAGAACTACGAGGACCTTCTGGCCACGTCCGCGCCTTTCCAGTGTGACTTCATGGAAGTCGATGAGGATTCACTCACCGAACTCTTTTACACCAGCGGGACCAGCGACCGCCCCAAAGGGGTCATGCTGACCCATCGCAACGTATATCTGCATGCTCTGTCCATCATCGCCGCCCACCAAACCAACCCGACCACCATGGGCTTGTCCTCGTTTGATTCGGTGACGCTGCACACCATTCCCTTGTTCCACGCCAATGGCTGGGGCGCTGCTCACACCATCACGCTGGTGGGAGGCACTCACGTCATGATTCACCATTTCAACCCGGTCGAGGTGTTCCGCCTCATCGAGCGGGAACGAGTGCGCACCTGTTGCCTGGTTCCCACCATGGCCACTGCCTTGATCCATTCGCCCGAAAGACACAAGTTCGATTTGAGCAGTTTGCAGGCCATCAACATTGGCGGAGCCGCTTCCTCGCCGACCCTGGTGCGGGAAGTCGAGGAGAAGCTGGGCTGCGCGTGCTTCTCCGGCTATGGGCTAACCGAGACTTCCCCGGCCCTGACCATTTCGCCGATGAAACCGGGCTTGTCGTGGCAGGGAGAAAAACGCTATGCCGGGGCCGCGATGACCGGCTTTGCGATCCCGGGGGTCGAACTTCGGGTGGTGGACGCGAACGGAAACGACGTGCTGCATGACGGTACTACCATCGGCGAGGTGGTAGCGCGAGGCGACGTGGTCATGGAGGGCTATTGGGGACAACCCGAGGCCACCCACGCTGCCTTGCAAGGCGGCTGGTTTCACACTGGAGACGTAGCCACCATCGACCAGGACAATTACGTCCAGATCGTGGACCGCAAGAAAGACATCATCGTCAGCGGCGGCGAGAACATCTCCTCGCTGGAAGTGGAGAAAGCACTGGCGGCGCACCCCAGCGTGTACGAGGCCATTGTCATTCCTGTTCCTGACCAAAAGTGGGGGGAAGTGCCCAAGGCGCTCGTGGTTCTCAAACCGGGATCGCAAGCCACGGAAACCGAACTGCTGGAGTTCTGCCGTTCCCGGTTGTCCCACTACAAGTGTCCGCACTCCATTGAGTTTTTCGACAGCTTGCCCAAGACAGGTACCGGCAAGCTCTTGAAGCGAGACCTGCGGAAGAAATACTGGACGGCGCAGAAGAGTCCCGTTTCGTAGCCCTACAGGACCTGCCGATGAAAGCGATGAAGCGGCACATGCGATGGCTGTTGAACCTGTATCCTCACGTATTTGGGTGCGGGCATCCGCGTCAAGCGGCTCCAGCCCGACTGGAAGGCGATTGATGTGGAAATGAAGCTGCGGTTCTGGAACTCCAACTACGTCGGCACTCACTTCGGAGGGTCGCTGTATTCCATGACCGACCCGTTTTACATGCTGATGCTGATCGAGAATCTGGGCCGGGACTACATCGTGTGGGACAAAGCGGCCAGCATTCGCTTCAGGAGGCCGGGGAAGGGGAAGGTCTCCGCCAGCTTTCGATTGTCCGAAGAACAGATCGAGGCCATACGCCGGAGGTTGAATACGCAGGAGAAAGTCGAGCCCACTTTTGTGGTCGAAGTGAAGGACGAGACCGGTGCCGTAGTCGCCGAGGTAGAGAAGGTCCTATA
This sequence comes from Terriglobia bacterium, assembly GCA_020073165.1. Classification (GTDB taxonomy): domain Bacteria; phylum Acidobacteriota; class Terriglobia; order Terriglobales; family Acidobacteriaceae; genus JAIQET01. Next base: position 51,181 of record JAIQFP010000014.1, read on the forward strand.
TGTCCGGAAGAAAGAGTCTGGGAAGGCCCCAACTGACCGGTAGGGGAGACCGCTATGCCAACAGCGGTATCGACAACGCTCGAAGACCTCAGGAACTCGGTTGGTCGTGAGATTGCTTGCACCGACTGGCTCCTGCTCACGCAGGAGCAGATTGACGCGTTTGCCGAAGCAACGGGCGATCGCCAGTGGATCCATGTGGACTGCGAGCGTGCGCAGCGCGAGTCACCGTACGGAACCACCGTGGCGCACGGGTTCCTGACGCTCTCTCTGTTGAGCCGGTTCCTGGCCGAAGCCATTCAAGTCCGGGGAGCGGGTATGGCGGTCAATTACGGTTTGAATCGAGTGCGTTTCCCTGCGCCCGTTCCCGCGGGCTCGAAGATTCGCGCCCGCTTCACGCTGGTTTCGCTGAAGGAGTTTGCCGGCGGAGTTGAAGCCGTCTTCTCCGTATCCATCGAGGGACAGCATACGGAAAAACCAGTTTGCGTTGCGGAGTGGGTCATTCGTTATTACGCATAGCAAACCAGCAGCGTTGGAAGGGTGCCGGTATGAACGAACTAGTGCAACTCACCAAAGATGAAGGCATTGCCATTATCACCATTAACAATCCCCCGGTGAACGCACTGAGCCCGGGCGTGCCGGAGGGAATTCTCGAAGCCATCGAGCACATCGACCGGGATGACAGCGTCAAGGCTGCCGTACTGATCGGCGCGGGCTCGACCTTCATCGCCGGCGCCGACATCAAGGAATTCATAAAGATTACTTCCGGCAAGGCGCGGGGCACGCCGTTGCTGCCCCTGCTTCTGCGCATCGAAGACTGCCGCAAGCCGGTCGTCATGGCCATCCACGGCGCGGCCTTCGGCGGTGGCCTGGAAGTGTGAGCGGCTCCCCGATTTCTGACACACAATGAGGGTTAGTTTCCGGCAAAATCTACTACCTGAGGAAGGGGGATTTGCCGTGAAGAGGAAGCGTTTTTCTGTGGAACAGATCGTGGCGGTGTTGAAGCAGGCCGAGGTAGGGGTGCCGGTGGCAGAACTGATCCGGCAAGTGGGGATCTCGGAGCAGACTCTGTATCGGTGGAAGAAGCAGTACAAGGGGCTGGAAACCGACCAGGTCCGCCAGTTCAAACAACTGCAGGAAGAGAATGGGCGACTCAAGCGGTTGGTGGCGGAGCTGACGTTGGACAAGGTGATGTTGCAGGACGTGCTGGCAAAAAAACTGTGACGCCCTCGCGGCGCCGCCCGGTGGTGGGCTATTTGCACGAGACCTATCGGGTGAGCGAGCGGCGTGCGTGCCGTGTGGCGCGGATGGCGATCTCGACTTTCCGGTATAAGAGCATGCAGGAGCCGAGGACGGCATTGCGGCTGCGGATTCGGGAGATCGCTCAAACTCGGGTTCGTTACGGCTACCGGAAAATCCGGGTGCTGCTGAACCGCGAGGGCTGGAAAGTGGGGAAAAAGCTGGTGTATCGTCTCTACCGGGAAGAAGGCTTGACGCTGCGATACAAGCCGCGCCGGAGGCGTCGCACAGCGCTCCATCGCCGCGAGCGTTTCCGGCCCACCGCACCGAACCAGTTGTGGAGTCTGGATTTTGTGGCCGACCAGTTGGCCGATGGACGGCGGTTCCGAGCTTTGGCGATCCTGGATGTGTTTACGCGAGAGAGCTTGGCCATCGAAGTCGGGCAGAGGCTGAAGGGCGAAGATGTGGTCGGTGCTTTGAATCAGCTCCGAGGGAAGCGCGGAGTTCCAAAGGTGTTGTTCTGCGATAACGGTTCCGAGTTTACCAGTCACACAATGGACCTGTGGGCGTATCACAACCGGGTACAGATCGACTTCTCCCGGCCAGGGAAGCCGACCGACAACGCGCACGTGGAATCGTTCAACGGCACCTTGCGTGCCGAGTGCTTGGATGTGCACTGGTTCGCGACGCTCACCGAGGCCAAGCAAGTCATCGAGTCTTGGAGGCGGGAATACAATGAGAGTCGTCCTCACAGGTCTTTGGGAGAACGAACGCCGAGTGAGTTCGCTTGTCAGATCGCTCTAAATGGCGATCTGACAAGCTCACAAGCTGCCGAAAACTCACCTTGAAAGTGTTACAGAAAAAGGGGACCGGTCAAAGTGGCCATGGCCGGGCACTACCGGGTCGCAGTTTCCGGGGCGCAGGTCGGCCAACCTGAGGTGAAGCTGGGCATCATTCCCGGTGCGGGTGGAACCCAGCGTCTGCCCCGGCTGGCGGGCGTGGCCAAGGCAGTCGAGATGTGCGCCACTGGGAATCCCATCAAGGGCAAGGAAGCCCTGCAATTCGGCATTGTCGATCGCCTGATTGAAGGCGATCTGCTGGTGGGCGCCGTTGCCTTTGCCCGCGAGATTGCGAACCAACCTGCGCCCAAGACGCGCGAACGCCTGGACAAGCTGGGCACCCCGGTGCAGAATGCGCCCATCTTCGCAGCCGCGCGCGAGGCTGCCCAAATCAAACAACGCGGCCTGATGGCGCCGCTGGCCGCCATTGACGCGGTCGAAGCCGCCACCCGGCTCCCGTTCCACGAGGGTTGCGAGGTGGAACGCAAGCTGTTCACCGCGTGCCTGTTTTCGGATCAGTCCAAGGCCCTCATCCACATCTTTTTCGGTGAACGCGAAGTGGCGAAGATTCCGGATGTGCCGAAGGAGACACCCACTTTGCCGGTGAAGACGGCCGCCGTGGTGGGTGCGGGAACCATGGGCGGTGGCATCGCCATGGTATTGGCCAACGCCGGCATTCCCGTCCTGCTCAAGGACGCTGACCAGGCGGCGCTCGACCGCGGTCTGGCCACCATCCAGAAAAACTACGCCACCTCGGTCAAACGTGGCCGCCTCACCCAGCAGTTTGTTGACGAGCGGTTGAAGCTGATCATGCCGACACTCGGTTATGACGGTTTCGCCACCGTTGACATGGTGGTCGAGGCAGTTTTCGAGGGCATGGCGCTCAAGCAGCAAGTGTTCAAAGAACTCGATCGCTTCTGCAAGCTGGGTGCGATTCTTGCCAGCAACACCTCAACTCTCAACATTGACGAGATCGCCTCGGCCACGTCGCGGCCGGAGGCGGTCATTGGCACGCACTTCTTCAGTCCGGCAAACATCATGCGGCTGCTGGAAATCGTGCGCGGCCAGGCGACCAGCAAGGAAGTGATCGCCACCTGCATGCAGCTATCGAAAAAATTGGGGAAAGTGGGAGTGTTGGTCGGAAACTGCCGGGGCTTTGTCGCCAACCGCATGTTCCACCCCTATATACGCGAAGCCATGTTCCTGGTGGAAGAGGGGGCCAGCGTCGAGGCGGTGGATAAAGCCCTCTATGACTTCGGGATGGCTATGGGTCCGCTGGCCACCGGCGATTTGGCCGGCATTGACGTGGGCTGGCGCATCCGCCGGGAATACCAGCACCTCGAAAAGCCCGGCATACGCCAACCGCTCGCTGCCGATCGATTGTACGAGATGGGCCGCTACGGCCAGAAGACCGGAGCGGGCTGGTACAGGTACGACGAGAACCGGCGTGCGATTTCTGATGCCGGGATCGCCGAACTGATCAGCCGCTGGGCGACCGAGGCCGGCATTCCCCAGCGCTACATCTCCCCCGAGGAGATCGTCGAACGTTGTGCTTACGCATTGGTGAATGCGGGAGCACGCATTCTGGAAGAAGGCTACGCGCTTCGTGCTGTCGACATCGACATCATCTACATCAATGGGTTTGGTTTCCCGGCGTATCGTGGCGGGCCCATGTGGCACGCCGACACGGTGGGTCTGAAGAAAGTTCACGACCGTATCTGCGAATTTAACCGGCAGCACGGTGAACTCTGGGAGCCGGCGCCGCTGCTAACAAAGCTGGCTAAAGAGGGCAAGACATTTGCCGACTTCAGTCTGGAACACATGGCGGTTGCGTAAGTAAGGAGTACTGGTATGCAGCTGAGAGACAAAGTGATCGTGGTCACTGGTGGCGCCAACGGCATCGGCCGGGCACTTTGCCGTCGTTTCGCAGGCCAGGGTGCAAAGGCAGTGATCGTTGCCGACATCCAGGCGGCCGCCGCCTCCCAGGTCGCGAGCGAGATTGGTGGTGTTGCGATCCAAGCCGACGTCACCCGCGAGCCCGACGTGATCCGTCTGGTAGAGAAGACTCTGCACGACTTCGGAGCTATCGACCTGTTCTGCTCCAATGCCGGCGTTGGCGCCCAGGGAGGCGTGGAAGCCTCCGACCAGGATTGGTCGAAGAGTTGGAATGTTAACGTCATGGCGCACGTCTACGCGGCCCGCGCGGTACTGCCCGCCATGCTGGCCCGCGGTGAAGGATACCTGCTGCAGACCATCTCGGCTGCGGGCCTGCTCACCCAACTCGGCTCAGCACCCTATGCGGTGACCAAGCACGCCGCACTGGGGCTGGCGGAATGGATCGCGATTACTCACGGCGACCAGGGCATCAAGGTTTCGGCCTTGTGCCCGCAAGGGGTGCGCACTGACATGCTGCGCCGCGCCGAGTTTGGCGGTGGAGCCTTCCTGTTGGACACAGCGCTTGAACCCGAGCAGGTTGCTGACGAGGTAGTGAAGGGGATTGCAGATGAGCGGTTCCTGATCCTGCCCCATCCCGAGGTTGCCGAATATTTCCGGCGCAAGGCCACAGATTATGACCGGTGGTTGCGTGGCATGCGCAAACTGCAGGCAAGCACGCAGATGCTGAAGGCGCCTGCCTAGAAAGGGCGCCCGAAGCTGTCATTCATTATTCAATTGAACTGCACAGATCATTTTGAGGGAGACAGAATATGGCCACAGTTACCGCGGTACCCACTGCCAAGATTTCCGGCGGCAGCTTCCTGATCGAAGCATGCCCGCCGGAAAACGTATTTACCCCGGAGGACTTTACCGAGCAGCACAAGCTCATCGCCCATACCGCCGAGGAATTCGCCGTCAACGAAATCGTTCCCAATATCGAAAAAATGGAGCACAAGGAATTCTCCGTCACCCGGGAACTGGTGAAGAAGGCAGGCGACCTGGGCCTGAGCGCAGTAGACACCCCCGAAGCTTATGGTGGCCTGCAGATGGACAAGGTCACTTCGGCGATCATCGCTGATCGCCTGTCAACCTACGGCGGCTTCAGCGCCACCTGGGGCGCCCACACCTGCATCGGCACGCTGCCCATCGTGTACTTCGGCACCGAAGAACAGAAAAAAAAGTATCTGCCCAGGCTGGCAACCGGCGAGATAGTGGGCGCCTATGCTTTGTCGGAATCGTCTTCGGCATCCGATTCCCTCAACTGCCGCACACGCGCCGAGCTTTCCTCTGATGGCAAGTACTACATCCTGAACGGCGAAAAAATGTGGATCACCAATGCCAACTTCGCCGACTTGTTCACGGTCTTCGCCAAGGTGAACGGCGAGAAATTCACCGCCTTTCTGATCGAGCGCAACTTCCCCGGCTTTTCCGTGGGCGCAGAAGAGCACAAGATGGGCATCCGCGGGTCGTCCACCTGCCCGCTCATCCTGAGTGACTGCAAGGTGCCGGTGGAGAACGTCCTCGGCGAGATCGGCAAGGGACATCACATTGCCTTCAACGTCCTGAACGTTGGACGCTTCAAGCTGGGGGCGGGATGCGTGGGCTCGGCACGCTACTGTATCGAGAGTGCCATCGCCTACGCCAAGCAGCGTAAGGCATTCGGCAAGGTGATTGCCGATTTCGGATTGATTCGCGAAAAGCTGGCCAACATCGCGGTCGGCATCTTCACCGGCGAAGCCATGGCCTATCGCACAGTAGGCATGATGGATGCCGCCATTGCAGGCCTCGGCCAGTCTCACTCTACCGATATGGCCGCCGTCCGCAAGATCATCGACGAGTACGCCATCGAATGCTCCATCCTCAAGGTATGGGGCTCCGAACTGATCGATTACGTCGTTGATGAAATGGTGCAAATCTACGGTGGATACGGTTTCGTCGAGGAGTACCCGGCGGAGCGCGCCTACCGAGACTCCCGCATCAACCGGATATTCGAGGGCACTAACGAGATCAACCGCCTGGTCATCACCGGATTCTTGCTGAAACGGGCTATGTCCGGACAGTTGCCGCTAATGCCCGCGATCAAGAAGCTTATGGACGAGGTGCTTTCCGGCGCTGCCGCTGAAGGCGAGGGCGACGGTTCCTTCACGGAAGAGCGGAAACTCGTTGCCAGTGCAAAGAAAATGGGTCTGTTCGCCGCTGGCGTCGCCACTCAGAAGTACATGCAGGCGCTCCAGGACCAGCAGGAGATCCTGGGTGCAATCGCCGACATGGTGATTGAGACCTATGCCATGGAATCAGCCATGCTGCGTGCGCAGAAACTGGCAGCGCAGAATGGCGAGGCGGGCGCTACGCTTGCGGTGGCGATGACTCGGGTGTGCTTGACGAGCGCCATCGAGAAGATTGAAAGCGCTGCCAAGAAGGTCATCGCAGCGGTCAGCGAGGGCGATATGCTGCGCTCGCAAATGGCCATCCTGCGTCGGCTTGGCAAGCACGAGCCTTTTAATGCGGTTGCCTTGCGCCAGCAGATCGCCCAGAGGGTAATTGAAGCCGGCAAGTACGTCGTAGCCTAGCAGTCGCAAAGCTAGAGATGGGCAAGCCTTAGGCCGGCTCGTAGCCCCTTTTGCGGGGTGCGGGTGCTGCCTAAGGCTTCTGTCCCTGCACTTCTTTGGGCGCGCCCCTGTCGACGGCTGTCCCCCATCACTGACATGGCGGTTACGCATCACCGCGTCCCGTTATTCCATCCGGCTAAGCTTAACTTTGACTGAGTTATTGCCCGTGTGGGGCTGGTCCCCATCCGGTCAGAACTGGCCGCTGCCATGCCCAACAAAGACCGGGCATCCGCCCACGAGAAGCTGGGGCGCAATCGCCCCCAACCTTACGGGAGGGCCGACATGCCGAATGCTCAGGATGGTCGCCGCCTTTCCTGGGGAGATACCGTTTTCCTGTATCTCGAACGCGAGGATTCGCCGCTCAACGTCGCCGGCGTCAGCGCTTTTGAAGGAGTCATTTCGCTCAGAGCTTGCCGCCAGTTCATCGAATCCAAGCTGCCGCTCATTCCCCGCTACCGCCAGCGGGTGGTTGCCCCTCCCTGGAATATTGGTCTTCCCACCTGGGAAAACGATCCTGACTTCGATGTGCGCAACCACATTCGCCAGGTGACGCTCAAGCGCGGGACCGATGCCGAATTCAAGGCCGTCGCTGGAAAGATTCTAGGCAAGGTGATGGACCGGCAGCGGCCGCTCTGGGACCTCACCCTTGTGCGTGGTTTGAAAGGCAATCGCACCGGCTTTATCCTCCGCGTGCACCACTGCTTGGCCGATGGAATCGCCGGGGTTGGCTTGATGAATGTAATGATGGATGCGAGCCCCGTTGCCCCACCCCTACCCAAGAAAGTGCGGCGATTTCACGCGCCACCCCCAAGGGATACGGCTACGATGCTGCTGGACGGATGGATCACTTCGTTCTTCGACGCGATCCAGCATGTTCTCTCGGCGCAGACGGACGTGTTAAACCTTGTGGAGAAGGTGGTGGCGAGCGGCGGCGAGTGGCCCGTGGGCGAGTTTGCCCGGCTGCTGCCCGAACTCACTGCTCCTACTGAGCGGTTGCAATTCAACGTAACCTGCCGCGGACCCCAAAAATTCGCCTGGGCCGAGATTCCGTTTGGGGAGATCAAAGCCATACACGACGCTTGCGGGTCAACGGTGAATGATGTCGTTCTCGCGCTCGTGACCTCGACCATTCGGCGTTACGCCGAGTTTCACGGCGAGCCGGTCAGGGGACGGCTGCTCCGCATCATGGTTCCAGTGAACCTGCGGGGCAGCGGCAACCCCGGCGATCTGGGGAACCGCATCTCCCTGGTTCCCGTCACCATCCCGCTCGATATCCGCAATTCTCGAAAACTGCTCTCCGCGATTCATGAAAGAACGGAGTTTCTCAAGCGTGCGCATGTAGCCGAGTTAGTCGCTCTGACCGCCGGTCTGCTGGGGGCATTGCCCAATCCCTTGCAGGCACTGGCAGGACCGGTCGCGAGCCAGCTCCCGATTACTCCGTTCAACTTAGTCTGCACCAACGTGCCCGGCCCGCAATTTCCGCTGTACCTGCTCGGCCACAAGATGCTGAGCTGGTATCCCTATGTGCCGATCGGCGGCGAAATGACTGTCAACTGCGCCATCCTGAGCTACAACGGCACTGCCTATTTCGGATTCACGGGGGATGCGCACGCCGTACCGGATCTCGGACGCCTGGAAGGCCTTTTGAAGGTGAGCTTGGCGGAACTGCAGAAAGCTGCCCGGATCGGCGTGCAGCGGAAGAAGCGCCCACGACCGAAGGCAGAGGTCGTACCGGTGCCCGCGCCGGGCAACGCTAGACCCATTTCCTCTGCTCCGGCACGTCCTGCGGCAGAAGCGGTCCCAGCGAAAAGACCTGCGCCCGTGGAAGACAGAGTCCAAGTGGGATTGGCCGCAGACTGATTGCGGGCGACGAAGCGAGCGCAGAGCGGCCGCCGTACCCACGTCTGGGTAATGAACTGATTTGGGGTTCTCAGCCTAAGTCATGGGTGCGAAGTCCATGCCAAGAACCCCAATAAGGCCGCCACGAAGAGAACAACCATTACGAGCGTTATCTTCTGACGGCGCACTGCCAGCTGCTGAATGTCAATGGCCTCCTTCTGGTTCTTGAGTGCGTCCTTGTAGTTCTCCACGTGCAGCTTCTGCAAATCTCTGATTTCTTGCAAGAGCTTAATCACTTGTTCGTCAGCCACCACACTCCTCCGTTTTCATGCTGTCAGCAAGTCCCGCATTGTCCAGATCGTGTTCAGATCAGCACCCACGTCCGCAAACCACGACTTGCGCGAGCCTCACGCGGTACAATAGCAACTCTTCAAATTTCGCAAGGAGCCCTGTTCATGTCAGCACCCAGTCGCCGTCCCGAGATTCGCCGCCGCCGCACCCGCAAAGAAAAGATCGCCAAGCTACAGAAGCGGCACGCAGCCGCATCCGCCGAGTCCGAGCGCACGCGGCTGGCAGCCAAACTGCAGCGCCTGGGCCTCGTTTCTCCCGGCCATCCACTGCTGAAAAATGTCTGAACAGGTTGCCAGACACAGCCACAGAAAACGGTTTGACTAGGAGTTCACCATCTTGCCGGCGGCTTCTTCCGGCTGACTATTTTCCCGCTTGGGCTGTTCCTGCCCTGCCACTTCCCCATACACGGCGAGAATCTGCCGCGCGGAGGCTTCCCAGGAAAACTTCTTTGCCTGCTCGTAGCCCCGCTGCTTGAGCTTTTCCCGCAGCGCCTGGTCGAGCAACACCCGGTTCAGCGCCCGCATAATCTCGAACACATTCTCCGGATTCACCAGCACTGCTGCCTGGTCCACTACTTCCGGCAGCGACGAGGTATTCGAGGTCACCACCGGTGTGCCGTGCGCCATCGCCTCCAAGGGCGGCAGTCCGAATCCTTCATAGAGTGAGGGGAAAACGAAGATTTTGGCTACGTCGTAGAAGATGCGCAGCACCTCGATGGGAACAAATCCCATGAAGCGCACGTCGTTCTGTACGCCTCCGCGGATCACGGTGCGCCGCAGGTCGGGGTGTTTGGAAAGCTCATCCCCGATGATGATCAGCTTCAGGTCGGGAAATCTTCCTTCCTTTTGCAACTCCGCTTTCAGCGCCGAGAATGCCTCGATGATCCGCACCAGGTTTTTGTGCGGGCTGATCCGTCCCGCATAGAGTAGAAAGGGATAGTTCACCAGGTAACGCGCCGCCAGAAACTGGCGATCACTTTCGCTGGCGTGACCCCGCAGAAAGCGTTCGTCAATGGCGTTGTAGACCACCTCGATGCGTTTGCCGCCGATGCCGAACAGCTTCTCAATCTCGCTCTTGGTGAACTTGGAGACCGCGAAGATGCGCGCCGCTCCCCGCAGCACCCGCCGCGTCAGGAGAAAATGCAGCCAACGTCTCGACTGGGAACGGTCATGGGCGCGGTACATGTGCTCCAGCACATCGTGGACCGTCATCACGTAAGGGCAGGGAAGCGTTCGAGGCAGCCAGAACAGGTGCGGAATATGCACCAGGTCGCAGCGTAACCGTCGCAGGATAGTGCGGCACTCGACGTAGCCTTTGACCGAAGTGTCGCGATCCAGCAGCGGAACCGTGTGAAAGTTGGGCGGCAGCGGTTCAATTTCCGCCACCTTGTCGGGCGATCCAATCAGGAAGTACTTGTTCTCGCGATCCAGTCGGCCCAGCGCTCGCACGATATTACGCGTGTAGGTGCCCACGCCGAACTCGTTCATCCGCCGGATATCGATGGCCACTCTCACGGGATGATTTAACCACAGGGGGAGGGAATTTACGACGAATTCAAGGCTTGTTCACCACGGAAACACAGAGGCACGGAGAAAATAAGCACTGAAATGGGCATACAACAGCGGCCCGCTGTTCATTGCCCGGAACTCTGGTCCCCTGATCTCCTAAGCCCGAATTTCGGCCTGCGCCCGAGCCCTGCGCTCCGGATACAGTGGAAATGCTTCCGCCATCTCCAGCACCTGCTTGCGGATTTTCTCCAGCACGGCCGCCTCGCTCCGATGATGCAGCGCCTCAGAGATCCAGCGCCCGATTTGGCGCATCTCTTCCTCTTTCATGCCGCGCGTCGTCATGGCCGGGCTGCCGATGCGAATGCCACTGGGCTTCATGGGTGGGTTGGTATCGAACGGAATCGCATTCTTGTTGACCGTGATACCCGCTTCGCCGAGAGCCTTCTCAGCTTCGCTGCCCAGCATCCCCTTGGAAAACACATCTACCAGCATGAGGTGGGTGTCGGTCCCTCCGGAGATGATTCGATAACCCTCCGCCGCCAGCGTTTCCGCCAGCACCTTGGCGTTCGCGACCACCTGTCGTGCGTAGTCGCGGAAGTCCGGCTGCATGGCCTCATGGAAGCAAACCGCCTTGGCCGCGATGATATGCACCAGCGGCCCTCCCTGCATGCCAGGGAAAACCGTTTTGTCAATCGCCGCCGCATATTCCTGCTTGCACAGAATCATCCCTGCCCTCGGGCCGCGCAGCGTCTTGTGGGTGGTAGAAGTCACAATCTGCGCATGCGGTACTGGCGACGGATGAACTCCCCCCGCGACGAGCCCCGCAAAATGCGCCATGTCCACCAGGTACAGGGCGCCAACTTTGTCCGCAATCCGCCGCATGCGCGCAAAATCAATGATCCGCGGATAGGCGCTGCCTCCGCCGATGATTAGCTTCGGCTTCTCCTTCTCCGCCAACTTTTCCAGATCGTCGTAGTCGATGGTCTCGGTTTCCTTGGTCACGCCGTAGGGAACAATGCGGTAGGTCTTGCCGGAAAAATTCAGATGATGACCATGGGTGAGGTGTCCCCCATGTGCCAGGTTTAGGCCCAGAATCGTGTCCCCCGGCTGCAACACGGCCGCGTACGCCTCCATGTTGGCCTGTGATCCGGCATGCGGCTGCACGTTGGCGTGCTCCGCGCCAAAAAGCTGCTTGGCCCGCTCCCGCGCCAGGTTCTCCACCACGTCGGTAAACTCACATCCTCCGTAGTAGCGCTTAGCGGGATAGCCCTCGGCGTACTTGTTGGTGAACACCGAGCCCATAGCTTCGAGCACGGCTTCGCTCACAAAGTTCTCCGAAGCGATCAGCTCCAACCCTTCGTGCTGACGGCGAACTTCGTTGTCAATGGCAGTGGCGATTTGGGGATCAACGTCGTATAACGGGCGGGACATGGGATGATTCATGGTTCTCAGCTTTCAGCTCTCCGCCAACGACCAGTGGGAGCTTTGGGTGGCGCAGGGCTTTAGCCCTGCGGTACTGCCTTACCCATAATAAGGGCTTTAGCCCCTGAGGTCACGCAGCGCGCGCATCACCGCCTATCCCCGTGGCCGGTTCGCTCGTAGACCTGTGGTTGGTGAAGCTCCATGTGTTTCTCGGGTGACTTCAAAGCCGTGAACCCAAACTGGGCATACAAACCGTGCGCATCGTTCGTGACCAGACTCCACCGTCGCAATCCCTGCAGGCGCGGATGCTGCATGATGCAGTCCATCAGCCATTTCCCCAGTCCCCGCCCGCGATGGGATTCCAGCACGAACACGTCGCCAATGTAAGCGTAAGTGGCGTAGTCGGATATCACCTGCGCAAACCCGAACTGCCTGCCCTCGGAATAGACGCCAAAGCACAGCGAGTTCTCAATCGAACGAGCCACCAACTCCCGCGGAATCCCCTTGGCCCAGTAGGATTCAGTCAGAAAACCGTGGACGACATCCAAGTCCAGCCGCGCACGGTCGGTGCTGATAACGAACTCATCGCGGCGGTATTCCTGGATTGCGTCAGATCGCTTCGCTTGGGACATGGAAGGCGCCGAGAAGACAGGGGACCCGATGATTCTAAGACAAGCACCTGGCGCTTGGTAGCTGGTTGCCGGGAATCAGTGAGCAGCGGCTAGCAGCTTTCAAAGGCCGTCCGCAAGAATGAGGCCAGTTGCCATCCGTCCATGTATTTGTAGGGCGCCTCACCCAGACTATAGTGTCCGCAGGGCAGCGCAACTACCTTGTGGTCGAGGCGGTGACGCTCGAATTCCTCCACCACCTGCCGCGAGAACTTTGGCAGGAACGTCAGGTCATACTTGGCGTAGACGAGCAGCGATTTTCTCGGCCAGCGGGCGAATTGCCGGAAGTACGACATCGGGCTGACCGCACTCCAAAGTTCCCGCAGGCGGTCAATGTCGATCTGCGGCTCCAACCCCTCGCGAATGTGACGGGTCGATTGCCCGTGCCACACCACATCGGCCACATAGGTAGAAGCGTGATTGAAGGCTGCCACGCGGATTCGGGGATCGTGTGCGGCCGCCAGGAACGCGTAGCAGGAGCCGAGACTGGTTCCCGCGATGCCGAGCCGGTTGTATCCTTGCTGCTGCAGCCAATCCAGGCAGCAACGCACGTCAATCACCGCCTGGCGGCAAGCATCGAGGGTGCGCCCGATGTTCGCAGAAACGGCGTAGTCGGCGCGGCTGGTCTCAGCCGGCATACGGATATCGTGGTAGGGCATGCTTAGCCGCAACACGGCTACACCCAGCCAGTTCAGCACGCGGCATAACCCGGTGTAGGCGACCGCATCCGCATTCCAATGTGGCAGCAGCACTACCGCCCGCCGTCCTCGCGCTGGAAACCAGCGAGCGTTTACCAGATTGTTCTCAGGATAGGGTGTGCGCACCGGCGAGGTGAAACGAAGAAACTGGGAATATGTGCCGCGTACCTTCTCTTCCAGTCGTTGGTCGGGAACCTCCCGCGTACTGAATACCCGTACCTCGCGGCGCTCCAGCCGGAAGTCGGTGGGCATCGCGTAGGAGTAAAACTCGTCGCTCCCCGCGATAATCCGCCGGTTGTATTCGCGCAGGAACTTCTCGCTGTCATCGGGAACGTGCCCCGGCGCGTAACCGTTGCGGCACGGCCAATCCCGTGCCCACTCTGCACCCCACTCCATCCGCCTGACAACGCGATTGTTGTCCACCGACGTCAGCCGGGTCTCCCACTCGTGCATCCACTGTGCGTAGCGCGAAGGCATGACTGTTTAGAAATATAGCAAAATGCTGAAGACGGGTCAGGGGGGCGCAATCGAACGGTAGCAATCAGCATTCAGCACTCAGCATTCAGTCCCTGAATGGAGGCACCAACAACTGGCGAAACTGTACGCAGGACTGAAAACGAGGTTGTATTCCTCGCTGAGGGCTGATCGCTAGTTCCCGTGCCTCCGCGGCACGCGCTTGGAAATATTGCAGAGAATCTCGTACGGACTGGTGTGGGCGAGTTCGGCATGTTCGCGCGCGTCCACGCTCAGCCCATCGTTTGATCCCAGCAGAATCACCTCATCTCCCGCCGCCACGCCCGCCAGTCCGGTCACGTCTACCAGAGTGAGGTCCATGGAGATCAAGCCTACGATCGGTGCATAGTATTCGCGCACGATCACTCGTCCTCGGGACGAGATCTGACGATTGAGGCCGTCGGCATAGCCCACAGGGAGTGCTGCGATGCGGGTAGGCGCCTTGGTGACGTACGTTCCTCCATACCCGAGGGCTTGGTTCGCGGGAACGTCCCGCAAGGAGAGGATCCGGGTCTTCCAGGTCAGCACCGGCTTCACCGCCAGGCGCAACGCGCTGCCGCTTACTTCGCGACCCGCCCGCTCAAAGGGCAGGTAGTAGCCATAGAGCGCCAGCCCGGGCCGGACCATATTGTACCAACTCTTCTTGCGCGAGATAACCGCACTGGTGTTGGCAGCATGAATCAACGCCGGCTCGAATCCCTCGCGCCGCAGGATGAGCTGTACTTCCGAAAAACGCTTCAACTGTTCTTCAACGGAAGGTGCATCGAGCACCTCGGACGAGGCCAGGTGAGTGGAAAGCCCCTCGACTGTCAGATGTGTCGCTGACTTCAAAGCACAACAAACTCGCGGCAAATCTGCCGGCGTAACTCCCAGCCGCCCCATCCCGGTGTCGATTTTCAAGTGGACCGGATGCTTGGGCAAGCCCAGCCCGGCAGCCGCCTTCTCCAGGAGTTCGACTTGCCCCGGCTCCCATACAGTGGGCGTCAGGCGCAGGCGGACAATCTCTTCTTCCTCGCCTCGCCAAAAGCCCGTCATCAGGAGAAGACGTCGCTGGATCCCGGCATCACGCAAGGGAATCGCTTCATCCAGCGAGGTCACTCCCAGCCACTGCGCTCCCTCTTCTTCCAGTGCTCGCGCACAATGCACAGCCCCGTGCCCGTAGGCATCAGCCTTGACCACGGCGCACACCTTCACATCTGCTCCAACGTGCTGCTGCACCGCGCGAAAATTCTGTCGTAACGCCGAGACCGATACCTCTGCCCAGGTAGGACGCGTCGCGTGGCGGACTTTGCGTTCGGTTGCCGTGCTGGTCACAATGTTGCGATTATATCGGCTCGCGATTGCACTGCGCAGATTACCACGGTGCACGGGTGCCGTTCGGGATCGGCTATCCGCCGGCCAGCACAAAGTTGACCGTGATCTGCGTCTCTACTTCCACCGCCTCACCGTTCAGCAAGTAAGGTCGGTAGCGCCACTGCCGCACCGCCTCCATCGCTGCCCGCACCAGCATCGGATGTCCGCTCAGTACCTGCAGATTTTCAATCGTGCCGTCCCGGCTGATCACCGCACTCAGCACCACTGCTCCCTGAATGCGCGCCTGCCTTGCCAAAATGGGATAGTCTGGCTGAACACGGTGGACGATATTCGCCTCCATCGCGTGGGAAAGACGCGGCGGAAGCGCGGCTGGCGCTGGCGGCGGTGCAATCGAATGCAGTCCGTTACCAATCGAGTCCAACACCGGATTCCGCGTTCCTGTCGGGCCCGTGCCGCCGGGGACCCAATACCCGGCAGGAACCTCTGGCGCGGGCGGGACAGTGTCCTCGTCCAGCTGCACGATCGCGGTTGGAATCTGGGCGGGAGCCACAAGCGTATGCCCGATCATGTTGCTGGCAGCCGGATTGGCTGGCCGGAGCCGTACCTCCGGGGCGGGTGGCGCTCCCGCCGGTGCCACCGGCGCGATCAAGTATTCCGTCAGCGCCAATCTCGGCAGGCCCTGGGGATAAATGAGTGGAAGCAGAAGCAGCAGGCTGACCGCCAGCGCCTGCATGGCAAACGACGCCAGAGTCGTCCAAGCTCGATGCCCCCGGTTGGCCCAGGCGGAGTTACACACAAGAACTTCGTCGAACATGGCGTCCTCCTCCGATGGAAACAGCTACCCCTAAGGACACCGCCATAGCCCCCTTCGGCACGAAAACCACGACAAAAAAAGGCCGCGCTTGGCGCGGCCTTTCGGAAACTTTCACCCGCTTCGAGGTGTCCCCGGCTAGTTCGGAGACTCGGTCCCTTGCGGTTTGGCTGGGGCTGGAGGTGCAGGTTTTGCCGTTGCACCGGTGGGCTTCGCCCCGCCGGGTGATTTCGGAGCGGCGGCCGCAGGGGCGGGCACCGGTGACTGCGCGTTGTAAACGTCCACCAACACCTTCGTGATGTCTACCGACACCCCCGCCCACAGCACCGGACCGTTGGGCCAGGGATTCGAAGTGTCAATGATCACTCCGTAGCCATTGTCGCCCGCGTACTTCACCAGCATCGGAGCCATTTTTTGCAGGATCCGCTGAGCGACTTCTCCCTGTTGGCTCTGGTAGTCGTTTTGCGCATCTTCAGTGGAACGAGTCAGCACCTTCTGCTTTTGCTCGATTTGCTTGACTAGGCTGTTGCGGGCCTCGTCGTTCATCTTGTCGCCCTGGGCGTTCAACTGCTTCTTCAGGTTGTCCACCTCGTCGCTCAGCGCCTTCAGTTCAGTGCGCTTGGGCTCAAACTTCTTGTTCAGAGCCTCGAAATCGCGTTGTCCTTCGTTGGTGGCCACGATGGCTTCCTGGATATTAATGGTTCCTACCCGGGTTCCCCCGGTACTGGCGGGCGCGGGGGCTGTGGCGCTGGGGGCGGCGGGCAGGGGCGCGGCCGCGCTGCCGGTCTGAGCTAGGGCCGTGACCGAGAGGACAAACGCGGTGGCCAGTAGAAATCGCGCAAGCTTGCTTGTCATGGGGTTGCTTTGGACTCCTTAGGGAAATTCGCTCCGAGAATGTTCAGATCTCTTCGCTGGCAATGCTAGAAGGCATCCGGTTCACGACCACCGGGGAAGGCGTGCCGGATACTCCAGCCCACCACGCCCAACGCGCAGGCATGCTAACCACCCCGTTGCCAGCCTCTTTTCAGGGTGTAGATATCACACATTATATGAACCCTCTCGCCCAGCGTCAACCAAACCTCCTGGCGCCGACTGTCAACACAAGCACTTCGACCCCTGCTCCTAGAACGTCGTCGCTACCGTGAAGCGGAAGGTCTTCCGAGGCTCTCTCAACCGGTAAGTGGGGGCGGAGATCCGGATCGCCTGTTCATAAGTAAACTGGCCTGCATCGGTGTCTGGGAACATGCTGCGGGTGACGGGTACGGGCGCTGTGGCGGTGGTATTCAGGCGCAGCGGGTTATACGCGTAGTAGATGCGGAAAGGGGCATTGATGATCGGCAGGAACACCTGCAGCTCCACGCCGGTGGACATTCGCGGTGTCCAGTTGGTCCCTGACACCGGGTTCAAGATGCCGGAAAAAGCAATCGACTGTCCGCCCACGCAGGTCAGCGTCACATCCCGGCTGGGACAGCCGTAGAGAGTTTGATTGATCGCATTCAGCTGTCCCCCGTTGAGGGATAGTTGCGCCGGCCGGACAATCGGATCCACGCCCATGTCTACAAAAGGAGCCAAAGCCACCGGCCCCGCGATGGTGATGCGATACTCCAGATTTCCTACCAGGCTGGTGTCTCCGCCTGGGAATACAATCCGCTCCAAAGGAATGGGAATCGTGTACGGGCACGGAGGCACTCCGCATCCCCCGGCTCGCGGGTTCCTCGGATCCAGCGGCACGTGGCTGCCGTCCGGGTTGGTGAGTGGAATGTTCAGTGTCGAAGGGAGGAAGGACACCGGAGATACCGAACGGATGTCAAACCCACGGAGATCATTCTCGCCCCCCAGGTAGAAGCGCTCGAACGGTGGCGCCACAACGCCTCCGTAACCGCTCAGGAAGGAGGCCTGCAGGTTGAAGCCCAGGGCATTCCGCCCTTTCTGCATGGGCTTGAAGTGCTTGTATTGCACAATCGGGCGAACGGTCTTCACCGTCCCACCCAGGCCGGAAATTTCGCCCCCCAGAAAAATCTGGGTGCCGTGATGGGGGGAGTAGGCGCTATCCAGCGTGTTGCTCGAGAAGCTGGGGAGAATCTTGCTGGTCACGATGCCGGACAGCGAGTTCGGCCCGCTCAGGCCCTCAAAATTCAGCTGCGTGAACAGGTTTTTCGAAGCCGTACTGAGCGCGACCAGGGAGGAGCGGTCATACGAATAGGTAATTCCCACCCGCTTGAACGAGCGGTGCAGAGGGTAGCTGAGTGAGAGCGTAAAGCCCGTGCTCGACTGCGTGTAGTTCTGCAGGTTGTTCAGCAAGGTCGAGGGCAGGTTCAATTTTTGTCCGCTGACAATTGCCGATTGCTGCGCCTGGTCGAAATTGAACCTACGCGTGTAGACTGTGAAGCCAAACTGCAGGGGGCGGTCCCGCAGGTACGGCTCGGTGAACCCGAACAGCAAGTCACGCTGCCGGTTCCCGATGTTGGCCTGCACCGTCAGCGTCTCCCCTAATCCCAGGAAGTTATTGGTGCTGTAACTGAGCCCGATGAAGGATCCTGCCAGCCCGCTGACCCCGCCCGTCAGCCCGATGCTGTTCTTGCCCTTTTCCTTGACCTTGAGCGTCAGGTCCACCGTGCCCGCCGCTTCGTCCAGGTGGCGGTCGGTGACATTGGGATCGTCCGGCTTGAGTTGCTCAAAATATCCCAATTGGTTCAGGCGCAGCAGGCTCAAATCCCACAGGCGTGAGTTGTAAACCTGGCCTTCTTCCAGCGCGATCTCGCGCCGGATAACTTTATCCCGTGTCGTGGTATTGCCGGTGAACTCGATCCGGCGCACGTAGAACTGTTTGCCCTCATCCACATCGATGTCCAGGAACACCAGCTTCTTGTCCTCATCGAAGGTCGTGTTGGGAATCGAGGTGAATTTGATGTAGCCCAACTCTTCGTACGCCTTGCGGAGGTTTTCCAGTCCTTTGGCGATCTTCTCGCGCGAGAAAATGTCGCCGTCCTTGATGGGAAACAACGAACGCAGAGCCGCAGCCTTGGTCACCGCCTTGTTGTTCTTGAACGTGATCTCACCCAGCTTGTAACGGTCGCCTTCCTCGATGGGCATAGTGATGTCCACTGCTTTGCCCGCGCCCTTCATGAGCAGTGGAATGTGGAAGCCCTTACGCCCGGTGTCCCGGATCTCGGTCTTGGCGTCTTGCACCAGCACTTTGAAGTATCCGCGATTCTGAAACTCGTCGCGCACCCGCTCGGTGTCCTCGTCCAGCTTGGTAGCATCGTAGGTCTTGGAGAACAGGTTTTCCAGGAAGATGGAGTGGGGAATACCGATCGGCCGCAAGTTCTTCATGGCATGGCGCAGCGTCCGGCTGTTGACGTGCTTGTTGCCCTCGAACTTGATCCGCCCTACCTTGACCTTTGGTCCTTCCTTGACCACGAAGGTGACGCTCACCCCGGCAGGCGGGACCTGTCGGATCTCGGTGCGCACCGTGGCAAACTGCCTCCCGTGTTCGGAGAGCAGCTGCTTGATAGTGACCTCCGCTTTTTTCACCTTGGTCGGATCGTACTGGCTTTCCGGCGAGAGCCCGACTTTCGCGTCCTTGAAGCGGTCCAGCACGTCACTCTTGGAGACCGAGCTCAGCCCCACGTATTCGATTTCCCGGATGGTCGGCCGCTCTTTCACATAGATGTGGATCAGCCAGCCCTTGGGGGTCTGCTCTCGCTCAAACCGGATGTCCTCGAAATAGCCCGTATTCCACAACGAGTTGAAGTCGCGCTCGACCGCGCCCTGGTCGTAGACGTCGCCCGCACGCGTGAAGATGCGTGCACGAATGGTGTCCGCGGGAATGCGGCGGTTGCCGCGAATGTCGATCCCGGTGATCACGTCCTGCTGGGCCAGCGCCAGCGAGCACAAGAAGACCAAGCCCAGCCCCAGGGCGAGAAGAAGTGTCTGCCCACCCCGCCGCCAAATCTCTGGAAATGAACGGGATGGCTTCGAGGCGGAGACCGGGGCAAGCGGCACGCGTCCGCCCCTGCCCTTCGCTCCTGCAGGGCTATCCTGATGAAAAGGAAGAATCGCTGACTACCTCAGTTCCCGGGAATATGGAAAACGGCAATTATACGGTAGAGCAGTGGTGACCGTCCAAGTTGCTCCCGCACTCACGATGGCGGCTTGGGAAGCTCCACCTCAACCAAGACGGAATAAAAGGTAGCGGAGTTGCCTAAGTCTGTAAGTTTTTCGGACGTAAGGACATTTACATTTCGTCCTTGCTCGCTCAGCTTCGCCCAGTAGAGCCGCGCACACACGACCCCGGGCTGCACCGTACCATCCACGCGCGCCTTCAGCAGCATGTCGCCACGGCCATTGAACACCCGCACGGTGTCGCCATCGCCGATCCCGCGCTTTCGCGCATCCAACTGGTTGATCTCCAGCAGGCCCACTTCCTCCATTCCCTGCACTGCCGGAACATTGGAAAAAGATGAATTCAGAAAGTTGTCGGCCTTGCGCGCCAACAACTCCAGCGGGAATGCCTTGGCTTGCTCCCCGTGCCGCGATTCGTTCGGCGGCGTGAACTCGACCACCGGATCAAGGCCTTGCAGCTTCAGCGACTGGTTGTAAAGCTCCGCCTTCCCGCTTGCGGTGGGAAACTCGCCCTTGGCGAACGGGAGAAAAAAGTTCGCCTGGGAGCCGGGAACTGAGAACTGCGAACTGTCTCTGGACAAAGGGTTTTCGAAGTTTAGCCTGACATGCCCTTCCCGTTCCAACCGTGCCCGATCGATTCCCGCCAGCCACGGATTCTCTGCGCTCAGAGCGGCGTCCATCATCTGGTCCACCGACTCGCGGAAACACTCTTCCTCAAATTCCATTCGCTCCGCCAACCCGCGAAAAACCTCCACGTTGCTTCGGCACTCGCCCAACGGCGCAATCGCCGGGTGTGACATCTGCAGATAGTAGTGCCCGTAGGCCGTCTGCAAGTCCTTGTGTTCAAAGAAGGTAGTGGCTGGCAACACCATGTCTGCATAGTCGGTAGTATCGGTAAAGAACTGCTCGTGTACCACCGTGAACAGATCCGGCCGCCGCAATCCCCGGATGACCTCGTTGTGGTTGGGACACACCGCCGCTGGATTGGAGTTGTAAGCAAACAGCGCCTTGATCGGGGGATTCTCCAGTGTGTTTAGCGCCTTGCCCAACTTCACCATGTTGACCACCCGAGCAGGGCGGCCCAGCGCCTTCGTCATCAGGTCGGGACGATCGAGCGCGGCACGGTTCAGGCCGAAGGCACCGCTGGTAGAAAGCTGTAGACCGCCCCCCACTTCCTTCCATGAACCAGTGATGCAAGGCAGCATCGTGATTGCCCGCATTGCCATCCCGCCGCGCTCCGAGCGTTGGACGCCATAGTTCACCCGGATTACCGCCGGCCTCGTGGTAGCATACTCGCGCGCTAGCTTGATCGTGTCCGCAGCAGAAATCCCAGTCCACTGCGCCACCCGTTCCGGCGGATACTCCTGCACCTTGTCGCGGAGCTGTGCAAAACCCACCGTGTATCGCGAGACGTAATCCGAATCGTATAGGCCCTCGCCTATGATGACGTGCATCATGCCCAGCGCCAGGGCCGCATCCGTTCCCGGATTGATGGGCAGATACCAGTCGGCACACGCCGCCGTGCGGGTGCGGTAGGGGTCAATCACCACCAACTTGGCGCCTTTTCGCCGTGCTTCCTCGATAAAGGGCCATAAATGGACGTTGTTGCCGTGGATGTTCGCCGCCCAGGCGATGATGTAGCGGGAGTGCGAAAACTGCTCCGGCTCGGTCCCCCACTTCATGCCAATGACGGACTTCAGGCCCTCTTCGCCCGCCATCGAGCAAATCGTCCGCTCCAGTTGGGAAGCGCCCAGCCGGTGAAAGAATCGTCGATCCATCGAGCTGCCGTTGAGCGCTCCCAACGTGCCCCCGTACGAAAAGGGTAAAATGGCCTCACTGCCGAACTGCCGGCTGATCCCCCGGAACCGCCGCACAATCTCGTCAAGCGCCTCGTCCCAACTGATACGCTGGAATACCTGTGGAGGCCGGGCGGCCTCGTCCGGCCTAGTCGGCCCTTTCTCTCCCACCCGGCGCATCGGATACAGCACCCGCTCCGGCGAGTACACCCGGTCGAGATACTTTGCGACCTTGGCGCACAGAAACCCGCGCGTCACCGGATGCGCGGGATCGCCCTGGATCTTCGTAGCCCGGCCGTCTTCCACCGTGATCAGGACTCCGCAGGCATCCGGACAATCATGCGGACAGGCCGCGTGGACAACGTTCTGCATGATTCTGGGATTATACGGGTAAACACTCGGGGCAACGCGACCTAAGACAATGACACTGCCGACTCGTCAAGCAAAATAAAAGCCGCGCTGCGGCGCGGCCCCTGACGGCTGATGGCTGACGGCTACTTGATCTCCAGCACTTCCTTCTCCTTCGCCTTGCTCATATCTTCCATCTTCTTGATTTCGTCATCAGTGAGCTTCTGGATCTCGTCCATAGCCCGCTTCTCTTCGTCCTCGGTGATCTTCTTGTCCTTCATCGCTTTTTTGATCGCATCGTTACCATCGCGCCGAATGTTGCGCACCGCCGTCCGGTGCTCTTCCAGCACCCGGTGGAGGTGCTTGACCATGTCCTTGCGCCGCTCTTCGGTCAGCGGCGGCACCGGCACGCGAATGATCTTCCCGTCATTCATCGGGTTCAGGCCGAGATCCGCGGTCCGGATCGCCTTCTCAATCGGACCCAGCGATGTCGGATCAAAAGGCTGGACCGTAATCAACTGGGCCTCCGCCGCATGCACCTGCGCGATCTGGTTGAGCGGCATCTGCGCGCCATAATAGTCGATGCTCACCGCATCCAGCATGTGGACGTTGGCGCGTCCCGTCCGTGTAGCTGCCATTTCTTTGCGAAAATCCTCTACCGCCTTCTCCATGCGGGTTCGCAGTTGCACGTAGGTATCTTTCAGACCGGGTACAGCGGCCATCGTGGGCTGAGCCATTCTTAGCTCCCTCAATGAATAATCACAAAACGTTGAATTATAAACCGAACCCCGGCGTCACCGCGTTCGTGGCGCTGAGTTCAGCCCCTGCTGGACCCAGCCGTCCCGCCCGTGACTCGAGCGCAGCAGCCGGAGCAGGGCTCGACCGCGTTGGGACTTGTAACCACATTTATTCCAGCGTTGCCACGGGGGTGTTGCTCAGAGACGCCCAACGCTCAAGGGACGAAGGCTCTTTGCTTCAGGCGCTCACCAGCGAGCCGATCTTTTCTCCGGTTACCACTCGCCGGATGTTGCCCCGCTGGTTGAGGTTGAAAATGATGATGGGCAGATTGTTGTCTTTACACAGGGAGATGGCGGTCGAATCCATGACCTTTAAGCCCTGTTTCAGAACATCCATGTAGCTGATCTCGGTGATCTTCTTGGCATCCTTGACCACCATGGGGTCCGCGTCGTAAATGCCGTCCACCTTCGTCGCCTTCAGGATGGCCTCCGCTTTAATCTCCATCGCCCGCAACGAAGCCGCGGTGTCCGTCGAGAAATATGGATTACCGGTGCCGCCCGCGAAGATCACCACGCGGTCCTTCTCCAGATGGCGAATGGCCCGGCGTCGGATAAACGGCTCGGCCACCTGGTTCATCTCGATCGCCGACTGCACCCGGGTGAATACGCCCTGCTTCTCCAGTGCGTCCTGCAGTGCCAGGGCGTTAATTACCGTGGCCAGCATGCCCATGTGGTCTGCCGAAACCCGGTCCATGTCACGGGCCTGCTCGGCCACGCCGCGGAAGAAATTGCCTCCCCCCACCACAATAGCAATCTGCACGCCCAAAGCCCGCACTTCCGCCAATTCGGCGGCGATCTCGTGAATGCGGGTGGCTTCCACGCCAAATCCCTGGCCGGCGGCCAGAGCTTCACCGGAGAGTTTGAGGAGAATGCGCTTGAAGATGGGTGTTGGCATGTGGTTTTCGCGCTCAGTAAGAAAGGGGCGCCTGTGCGCCCCTGACTTCACTCTGCCTTCTGCTCCGGCTTGGCAATGGCGATGGTCTCGCCCGCGTCGCCTACCTTAAAGCGCGCGAAGCGACGCACTGCGATGTTTTCGCCCAGCTTGCCGATCTTGGCGGCAATGAGTTGGGAGATCGAGATCGTCTGGTCCTTGATGAAAGGCTGCTCGTACAGGCAAACCTCCTCATAGAACTTGCTCATCTTGCCTTCCACGATCTTCTCCACCACCTGGGGGGGCTTGCCGGTGGCCGCAGCCTGGGCGCGGTAGATGTCCTTCTCCCGCTCGTACGCTTCCGGCGTTACGTCTTCCTTGCGGACAAACTTCGGGTCACTGGCAGCGATGTGCATGGCAATATCGTGCACCAGTTCCTTGAAGTCGTCCGTGCGAGCGACATAATCGGTTTCGCAGTTGACTTCCACCAGCACCCCGATCTTACCCCCGGCGTGGATATAGCTGGCAACCGACCCTTCACTGGTTACCCGCGTCGCCTTCTTGGCCGCGACGGATACACCTTTCTTGCGCAGCCACACGACGGCCTGTTCCATGTCGCCCTTGGCTTCGGTGAGAGCCTGCTTGCAGTCCATCATCGGCGCCCCGGTCTTCTCCCGGAGCTCTTTCACTTGCGCAGCAGAAATATTCACAGTAGTTGTGCTCATTGCTAAGAATCTTTCTTCCGTCTCAACGTTGACGCTTTCAAGGTCTGACGTTGAAACCGTGAAACTTTGTGACCTTGAACCCTTCCCTACAAAACTCGACCCGCGGCGGACGACCCGCGCGGGTCTGATTCCCTCATCGCGTTGCGGAGTGCCGTCCCTGGCTGACGACCGACGACTGGAGACTAACGACTAGTACGTCTGCGTCTCCACCTGCGGAACCTCGTCCGAGCCTTCTTTGGCGGCTGCGGGTTGTTTCCTTGTCCCACTGCCCAACACGTCTTCCATGCTGATGTCTTCCGCTCCGGCTTCGGCCGCTGAAATTTCCGCTCCGCCCTCGGCCGCAGCTTCTGCCGCGGCTGCTTCGGCCTGCCGGGCCGCGCCTGCTGCCGCGGCTAGCTCGGCGGTTTGCTTATCGGTAGCCGCCTGGGAGCCTTCCACCACGGAGTCGGCTATCTTCGACGCGAACAGGCGAATCGCGCGCAGCGCGTCATCGTTGCCCGGAATCACATAATCCACTTCGCTGGGATCGCAGTTCGTGTCCACCACGGCGACCACCGGAATCCCCAGCTTACGTGCCTCGCGCACCGCGATCTGTTCTTTATTCGAGTCAATCACGAAGATTGCGTCGGGCAGCCGCGTCATTTCTTTGATGCCAGCCAGATTGGCCTGCAGATGCTTGCGCTCGCGCTCCAGCTTGATCACTTCTTTCTTGGGCAGCAACTCGTAGCGGCCATCGGTGGCCATGTCATCGAGTTCCTTGAGCCGCTTGACCGACTTCTGGACCGTCACCCAGTTGGTGAGCAGCCCGCCCAGCCAGCGCTGGTTCACGTAGAAACCACCGCAGCGCTGTGCCTCTTCGGCGATCGCATCCTGCGCCTGGCGCTTGGTCCCTACGAACAGCACAATCCTGCCTTCGGCGGCCAGCTCCTGCACGAACTTGGACGCCTCCTTGAACATTTTCAGCGTCTTCTGCAGGTCAATGATGTAGATCCCGTTGCGCTCTCCGAAGATGAATTCCTTCATCTTGGGATTCCAGCGCTTGGTCTGGTGCCCGAAGTGGACGCCTGCTTCGAGCAACTCCTTCATGGTGATGTTAGCCAATCAACCTCCTTATTTGATCTGCATCCGGCGCTCACCCCACGGCTGCCCCGGATTGCCATTCCCGTCCCCGCACCGCGAGGCACGGGATGAATTAAGTTCACAGTACCGAACATCCAGTATCAAGCAAAATGCAACGCAACTCTCTACTAGGTACTCGGTACTCCCAACTCTTACCGTTTCGAGTACTGGAACCGCTTGCGCGCGCCCTTCTGGCCGTACTTCTTGCGTTCCTTGGCGCGCGAGTCGCGGGTCACCATGCCTTCGCCCTTCAGCTTCTTGCGCAGCTCGACATTGAACTGCATCAGGGCGCGGGCGATTCCCAACTTGACCGCGTCGGCTTGCCCGTTCACACCCCCGCCGGAGACTCTGGCCACAACGTTGAACGAAGCCGCGGTCTCGGTCGAAAGAAGCGGCTGCCGCGCGCTCACGCGCTGCGACTCGGTCACAAAATAAACCTCAAAAGGACGTCCGTTGACCTTAAATTCGCCACTGCCCGGACGCAGATAGACACGCGCGATCGCCGACTTGCGGCGTCCCGTACCGTAATACTGAACCAGTTCCGCCATTCTTAGCCTTTAGCGCTCAGCACTTGGCATTTAGCCAAATTACCAAGGCAGCCTTTCCGAAGATTTCAAAACCTGACGGCGCTATCTACGCCCGTGCTTCCAGCACCTTCGCTTCCGGCTTCTGCGCCTGGTGCGGGTGCTTGTCTCCGCGATAGACCTTCAATTTGCTGAACATCTGCTTGCCCATCTTCGTCTTGGGGAGCATACGCGCGACCGCCTGCTCGATCACCAACTCCGGCTTCCGCGCAAAGCGCTTGCGGAAATCTTCCGTGCGCAACCCGCCCGGGTACCCGGTGTAGTGTTGGTACTTTTTCTGCTCGGCCTTCATGCCCGTCACTTTCACCTTCTCCGCGTTGACCACGATCACGTGATCGCCGGTATCCAGGAAAGGCGTGTAGCGGGGGTTTTCCTTGCCCATCAGGATGCGGGCCACTTGCGAAGCCAGGCGCCCCAGCGTCTGCCCCGAGGCATCCACGACGTACCACTTGCGCGCAATTTCCCCCTCTTTGGGGAAATAGGTTGACATTACAGATCTCCCAGAAAATAAAAAAAGCAAAGAAGACCGCTGAGTGCCCCCTCACGCTGGACGCGCCGGGGAATCAGGCGGGCAACCGCAGTGCTGCCGAAGCTCTAAAGATATCCCAGCCTACGGAGAAATGTCAATGAACGCCGTGGGTTACCAGCGAATGCCGCTGTTCTCAGCAACCCACAAAGTCAGACGACGCTTCCACCCGGGAGCCTGCCGACGACTGAAGACTGACGACTGCCTATTCATACGCCAGCGCATCAATCGGGTCCTTCTGCGCCGCCTTGTAGGCCGGATAGAGCGCTCCCGCAATCGCGCCTACGATGGCGATCAGGGTCGCTTTAACGATCCAGTCAGTGGTAATCATGACCCGCAGCAGCGGCAGGCGCTGTGCGATCCCCACCCGCGCCGTCAGACTCACCGCGATGCCGAGCAAGATGCCACCGATGGCCAGCAGCACGGTCTCTCGCAAGACCACGTTGACCACGTAGAGTTTAGAGGCCCCCATAGACTTCAAGATTCCAATTTCGCGCGTACGCTCCATCACCGCGGTATACATCGCCTGGAAGATGACGATGAAACCGATCACCACCGAGATACCGATTACCACATCAATCACACTGGACAGCCCGGGGATATTGGTCGGCGTCATCATCGACAGGTAATACGCCATCGAGGTGGCGACGTATCTTTCCATTCCAGGTACATGCTTGACCTCGTCGACCACCGCATCGGCGTTGCCTGGGTAGTCGGCTTTGACGTAGAAGATCGAGGCTTTCCCCTGCGCACCCATCAGATCCTGCAGCACCGGCAATTGCAGAAACTTGCGGGCTCCTTTGCCCCGCTCCACGATTCCCGCCACGCGAAAACTATGATTCAGGATCTCCAGAGAATCTCCGACACGGACGTTCTTCGATTTTGCAAACAGGTCATCCACCAAGGCGTCACTCGGCCCCTGGAAAGGCCCTCCAGCAATGTAGCGAAAGGGCCCCGAAAGTTTCTCGTAGCTGTCCAGGTCGATCCCGGCTATCACTTCCACCGCTCCCGCCGTCGAGATCTGGGTAATCACCGGTGCCACCGTGACCACGTGGGGCAGTTTTGCCAGCACCTGCCCTACTTTGATCGACATCGGCGCCCCGGTCAGTCCAAACAGGAAGGATGAGCCCGGCGGCATCACGATCACGTCCGCGCCTACGCCGGCGCTACGCTGTTTCGAATCGTTCAGTATCCCCAGCAAAAGTCCGACCACCAGCAAGATCAGGGTTACTTCCAGCGCAATGGCAACCATGCTGATCAAAGACCGGATTGGCCGGTGCACCAGATTGGCGACAATCATTCGGTTCATCATCGTTGGTTCCAAGACCCCTCAACTCGCTACTAGTTGGCGTGTGATGCCGGCGCCTGATTCGCGGGCGACTGGTCCAGATGCACCAATTCCGCTCCGGGCGGTTGTTCCAGTGTGAACTTGTCATCGGGCAGCGCCTCGTTTAACTGCAATTTCACAATGGTGAGCGTGATGTCGTACTCCTCCTGCGGGCGCCAGATCTCGGTTTGGGAAGGGAAATTCACCCCGTTGTAGTCCTTGTAGTCCTCGTAGCGGGTGTCCGTTGCCAGGTTCCCGCTCTCGTCATAGATGAACTCCCGGTGCGGCAGCAGGTCAGTGCGGCTGAACACAAGCTTGCGCGCCAGAAACCAGCCGTGCTCTCCCTTGCGAATTACCTGAATCTCGTAGTCCGCCTGTTCGACCCGGTGCCCTTTCTTGTCGGGCACGATTTCGAAATCGTTCTGCATAACCGCGATTTCCTTCTCCGGATCAATCTCCCGCAACAAGAGCGCATCATAGATCTGCTGGGGGCGGATGTTCTCCAGAGGCCGCTCCGGGTTGTGCGTCTCTACGTCGTTGCGGCCGACGATGAAGCGGTTCTTGGGAGGAATCCACAACTTGAAGCCCTGGCCGTCGCTCACCATATCAAACGCCCGGTTGCGCACGATGGGCAGCAGTCCAATCATGCGCAACATGGCCGGTTTACGCGCCAACACGTAGCCCCGAATCTGCTGATAATCGATCACCTTGCCCTTTTTCACTCCCCCCACCGAGGTGTCTATGTCCACCGTGGCCTGCATGGAGTGGACCTTGGCCGCCTGCGTGTTGATGTAGTCAATCAGTTCCTGTTGGGTCGCGGACTCCAGCGGGGCAGTGCTCATCGTCCGCTCAACCTTGCGGGAACGAAACAGGCAGCCGGTCAGGGGCAGGGCCAGCAAGATCACAAAGAGAGTTCGGTATCGAAACACGACAGGCATGGGAAAATAGTTGGAACCGGCGAACCCGCGTCAGGATTCCCCCAACAGAGTATACCGCCAACAGTTTGCAGCTTGGGTCCTGGCGTAGCCTAGCGGTGCTGCAAGGTCTTGCGCAGCCTGGCCACATTCCGGTTGTGAGCCTCAAGCGACTGCGCAAAGCGATGATGGCCGTTCCCGTCGCTCACGAAATAGTAGTAGTTGGTCTCCGCCGGATGCAGGGCTGCCTCCAGCGAGGTTTTTCCCGGATTCCCGATCGGCCCGGGCGGAAGTCCCGCATGCCGGTAAGTGTTGTACTCCGAATCGACGCGCAAATCGGCGTGATGTAGCGCCCCGCGATACGTGCCCTGGAGCAGTTCCGCGTAGATCACGCTGGGATCGGCTTGCAGCGCAATTTTTCTCTCCAGGCGGTTGTCGTAGACGCTCGCAATCAGAGCGCGCTCCTCCGGCACGGCAGTCTCCTTTTCAATGATCGACGCCATGGTCACTACGTTGTGCACGTCTCCGCTCAGTCCGATCTCACCCGCCACTTCGCGGAACTGTTTCACCATCACCGCCGCCATATCCCGCATGCTCTCGGTACGCGTGAACTCGTAGGTCGCCGGAAACAGGTATCCCTCGAGCGTTTTGGCCCCTGGAGCCAGGTCCGCAATCAGCCCGCTGTCAGACATCGCGACGGTCAGAAATTCCTGACTCGACCCTAGGCCGGCGTCCTGTATCGCCTGTGCGATGTCGAACATGTTGTAGCCCTCGGGGATCACCACCGTGTGTACGTAGATGTCCCCACGTGCCAATCGCTCGTGTACATCAAGTTCCGACGCCGGCTTTTCGAAGAGATATTCCCCAGCCTTCAACGACCGGTTGTGATGCAGGCGATGCCAAAGGACAAAAGCAGCGGCACTGCGGATAACGCCCGCCGACTGCAACTCGTTTGCAATCCGCCGCGTTGAATACCCAGGGTGCAGCAACACAAACGTCTGCCCCGCCGGCGTAATCGGCAGCCAAAGCGCCCACGCCAGCCAACCGCCCAGGGCTATCAGGGCGAGCAACAGCAATGTCAAGAACACCCGCATCTGTTTCTACTAGTTTAGATGATGTCCGGGGGCGTCTCGGGACGAGCCAAGCAGCCAACAGGGATTGGGCTTCAGTCACTTGCAGCCCCCTGAGGACCGGGGACTGGGAACCGGGAGCTCTTTCTCGACTAACCCGTAACTTTCTCTTTTTTCAGCCGCCTGAGCAAAGAGGTGGGATGGATGCCCAGAATGCGGCACGCCTGAGTCTTGTTATTCCCGGTGGCGGCCAGCACCTGCTCAATGTAGTTGTCTTCCAGTTCGCGCAGGCTGACGAAGCGGTGTCCATTGCCGGGTATATCCTGGACCTCGGCTGCCTCGGCCTTCGCCTCCAGCGGGTGCTCACGGATTTCCTCCGGCAGATACGCCGCGTCAATATCTCCTTCGGGAGCCAGAATCATGGTCCGCTCAATCACATTCTTCAGTTCGCGGATGTTGCCCGGCCACGAATACTGCTGGAGCTGGTCGGCGGCCGCCGGCGTGAATCCTGTGAACTTCTTGTTCAACTCCCGATTGAAGTGTTGCAGCATCTCCAGCGCCAACGGCAGAACGTCTTCCTTGCGCTCGCGCAACGGCGGAATATAGAGCGGTACCACGTTCAAACGGTAATAGAGATCCTCCCGAAAGTGTCCGTGGGAAACAGCCTCTTTCAGGTTCACATTGGTGGCAGCGATCAGGCGCACATTTACCTTGATCACCCGTGTGCCCCCCAATCGCATGAAGGTCCCTTCCTCCAGCACCCGCAGCAGCTTGGCTTGCACGCTGGCCGACATGTTGCCGATCTCGTCGAGAAACACCGTCCCGCCGGTCGCCCGCTCCAGCAGACCTTCCTTGCGCCGGCGGGCATCGGTGAACGCGCCTGGTTCATATCCAAACAGTTCGCTCTCCAGCAGCGCGTCCGGCAGGGCTGCGCAATTCAATTCCAACAGAGGCATGGAAGCCCGCGGGCTGGCGTAATGGATAGCCTTGGCCAGCACTCCTTTGCCGGTTCCGCTCTCGCCTTGAATCAGAATCGTGGTGTGGTCCGCTTCTGCCGCCTTGCGCGCCATCTCCAGCATCTTGATGGTGCCCGCATTCTGGGTGACCACCCGGCCGAAATCGTACCGCCCCTTCGCGGTCTCCACTGTGTCCCGCACCCGCACCCGCAGAGCCAGCATCTCAGTCGCGCGATGCATGGTGGCGATCATGTCGTCGAGGTGGAAGGGTTTCACGAGATAGTCGTAGGCCCCCAGCTTCATGGCTTCCACGGCGCGGTCCACCAGGTGATACGCGCTCATCATGATCACGATGGCCGCCGGGTTGCCTTCTTTGATCTGGCGCAACACCTCAACCCCGTCAATGCCCGGCAGCACGATGTCGAGCAGCGTCAGGTCGGGCTTCTCCCCGCGAAAACTCTTCAGTGCATCCTCGCCCGAAGCGGCAGTCAGCACCTCAAACCCTTCCTGCCGCAGTCCGCGCGAAATCGTGCGCAGCGTCAGTTCTTCGTCGTCGACTACCAGTACCGAGTAAGACATATAGCCTCAAGGCCTGCTGCCCGCTCCTACACCACCACCCGCGACTCCTCCTTCGTAACCTCGTCCGCCGCCTCCTCCTGCCGGATTGGGAGGGTGATCGTGATCGTGGTTCCGTGGTTGACCACGCTATCAGCGCGGATCTCGCCGTTA
The DNA here is from genome assembly GCA_020073165.1 of Terriglobia bacterium. GTDB lineage: Bacteria > Acidobacteriota > Terriglobia > Terriglobales > Acidobacteriaceae > JAIQET01. The sequence goes on from JAIQFP010000014.1 coordinate 82,811, forward strand.
TGGCTGCGCACGTAAGCCTGGCTGATGCTCAGTCCCAAGCCGGTCCCTTTGCCGCGCTTGGTGGTGAAAAATGGCTCGAACACGTGCGGCAGAATGTCGGGTGGAATCCCACAGCCCGTGTCGCTGACCCGGATTTCGATGCTGTCCACATAGGTCAGCTTGCTGGCTGAGATCGTGATCCGCCCGCCTTCCGGCGTGGCCTCTGCCGCGTTGAGCAGCAAATTCATTAGCACCTGCGAAAGCTGATTGGCGTCAGCGCGGATATGCGGCAAGTCCGCTGGAACTTGGTTCTCCAGGTGCTTGTCCCGCAGCATGGGTTGGCCCTCAAGGAAGCTGAGCGTGTCCACCACCAGGCGATTCAGGCTGATCTTGCTCAGCACCAGTGGCCCCGGACGGGCGTAGTTGACCAATCCCCGCAGCGTGGCCGAAATGCGCTTGGCCCCGGCGATGCATTGCTCGATCTCCGCGCGCTGCTCAGGGTCGCTGGTGGCCCGGAGTTCCAGTTCCAGGTGCGAAAGAATTCCCAGCAGCGGATTGTTGATCTCGTGGGCTGCGCCCAGCGCCAGTCGTGCCAGAGCAGCATATTTCTCATACTCGGCTAATTGCGCCTGGAACTGAATTTTCTCTTTGTTGAGTTCACGTTCCTCGTAGAGCCGCCGAAAAACTTCTTCCTGGGCCAGGTCGCGCTCTCTTTCCAGCCGGTGGGCGCCTTCCTGGGAGCTCTTGAGCTCCTCCGCCAGCTTGCGCAATGCATTGCGGCGTAATTGCCAGGCCACGAACACGACCACCAAGGCAACCAAGGAAAATCCGAAAATCACCTGCCCTAAGCCATGGAAGCTCCACAACGTCAATAAGTTACAGGCCGTGGCCAAGACGGTGTACGAATGTGCCAATGGCAGATTCATCCAGATACAACGATGAAGGGCTTTGTCTCAGAGCGCAGTGACGGGGGTCACGTGCCCGGGTGTGGTGTGAACACTGGAACTGCTCTCAAGAACACTTTAATGGGCGAAAACAACGTACTTCAGGGCCAAGGCCCCTACGAAGTTGGTCCCTTGTCTGGAGCGGCCGAAATGGGTTTCAGGGGTTCGCGCCGCGCGGGATACCGCAAGCCACTCGCAACTGGGAGGTCCTTGAATCCAAAGAGCGGGAGTCGTCCCGCTCTTTATTGTGCTTGTGGGGCTGGGAACCTCACCGGCGCGGGTGTGGCTACTGGCCGATGCGCGTTCCTTGAGCGAGGGAATACATGAACGGCGATCCATTGCCAAGGTCGATGATCGCGAGCCCGTAGTACTCCTTACCTTCGTTGAAGAAGACACCCTTGATAACAATCGGGCTCGGAATGCCTTCCACGTTGAGGTCAGTGGAAAACGAGCAATCAGGGCTGACGGTCGTCGTTCCCCAAACCGGTAGTTCGATCGGGGGCAACGGTCCGAGCTTCTCGTACAGGGTACCGGTATAGTCGCCGGTCATTGAAATGTCTTCTCTTAAGAGCACTGAGTCGGCAAAGGCGGTTGTCGGATCAAGGTCAATGATGTTTTCCACGCTAGTCAGATAGGTCCCGCGGGCGGTGTGCGGTCCGCAGAACTGAGGCTTATTGCGGGATCTGCTGATGCGTTGCCCAGTACCGATCCAGGCCAGGGTGCTGACCCCGTTCACAATGGTAGTGGGAACCGAGCGGTACTCGCGACCGTTGTCAAACAGAATGAAGCGTTCCTCGATCGTGGCCGACAGGCCGCCAGGCAGATTCGCTACATATGTGAACTTGCCGGTGCAGTCTGGGTTCATTTCGGTGATCGTGGCCTGCACCGGAATAGGGTCCAGACCTCCGTTGAGCGCGCCGAGCAAAATCCAGTAAAAACCATCGCCGACCCCGCGCGAAAACGTGATCTCACCTACGTTGACAAAAGTTGCCACCGCTCCCGCCCAATGCAATGGGAACGGCTGTTGTGAGGGGTCAAGAATCAAACTGGACCCCCTCTCATAGAACGCGTAAGTGCCGGTGAAGGTCTGCAAGCTACATCTCTCGTGCGCGTAAGCCGAAGGAACGGCGACCCACAAGCAGACCAGCAGGATTGCAAGCGTGACACCCATGATTTTCGTAACCATGATGGCACCTCCGAGCTAACATTCTCGTGGGGCGGTAGAACTAAGGAAATAGACGGGAACTTGAATCTGCCTTAAATCTTGCCTACCGCGCGGCCCTATGGAAGTGCGCCGTTTGCCTGTGAGATTGACCGCTACACCTGGCGATGGCGCGGCATCATCCAGGCCATTCCCGAAGTGGGAACAAGGGTCGCTTCGGCCAACGCAAGAGTGCCACGAGCGCCCCGGCAATGGCGCTAGACTATTACTTGTAGTTCCTGAGTGACACCTCGGCGGCTATCATTTGGTAGACCGAGGTTTGATTTGTTCTTAAATTTTGCCTACCGCGCAGCGCTATGGAGCTTCACCATTTGGCTGCGATTCACCGCTACACCTGCAAAGGAGTAGCGTCTTGGCGGCTATCGCAGGAGCCGGACAATGCCCAACATCGTCCGCTTCGACCACTTCGAAGTTGATCTGTCCGCAGGCCAGCTCTCCAAACGCGGCTTGAAGATCAGCCTCCGTGAGAAGTCTTTCCAGATGCTGGAGGCGCTGCTCGAACACCCCGGACAAGTCGTCACGCGCGAGGACCTGCGCCGGCGGCTGTGGCACGAAGAGGTGTTCGTCGATTTCGACAACAACCTGAACACCGCGATTGCCCGATTGCGGGAGGCGCTGGGGGACTCGGCCGATCATCCGCGCTTTATCGAAACACTGCCCAAGCGCGGCTACCGCTTCCTGGCGAATGTTTCCGAACTGCCTCGAGCACGGGAGGTGACCCCGGCGAAGAGAGGCAAGCTGGTGGTGCTGCCGCTCGTCAACTTGAGCGGCGATCCGGCGGAGGAGTACTTCAGCGACGCCATGACGGACGAAATCATCACCGAGTTCGCGCGATTGGCGCCCCAACAGCTGGCCGTGATTGCCCGCACCACGGCCATGCACTACAAGGGCAGTCAAAAGGATGTTACCCGGATCGGCCGCGAGTTGGGCGTGGATTACGTCGTGGAGGGCGGCGTTCGCCGCCTGAATGGTCGCGTAGGCATCAACGCGCAGCTCATCCAGGTCAGCGACCAGACGCACCTGTTCGCCAAGAAGTACGATGCCGCGCTGGACGATATCTTCAACATGCAGAGGCACGTCGCGTTAGACATCGCCGGTCGCATCGGCGTTGCCCCAGTGCCGGACAACATTCGCGCGGGTGTGGCAGTCGGCGGGCTGGCTGGCAGGAAGCCTACCGAGGATCTCACCGCCTACAACGAATACATTCAAGCCCGTTATCTCATGGGCACAACTGCGGAGGGCTTAGCCAAGGTCAAGGAGCACCTGGAGAAGGCGATTGCATGCGACCCCGAGTTCGCGCTCGCCTACGATGCGCTGGCGGAGGTCTATTGGTATGTGGGCTACTTTGGTTTTATGCGCCCGCGAGAAGCGTTCTCCGTCGGCATAGTTCACGCGCTGCGTGCGATCGAAATTGACAACACGCGCGCCGAAACTCATGCCCTGCTGGGCCAATTTCACAAGACAGTCGAGTACAACTGGCCCGAAGTCCAGCGGGAAATGGCCCTCGCGCTGCGACTGGACCCAACTTCTCCCCTCGTGAGGTTGCGTTATGCGGTGAGCTGGTTGATGCCGCAGGGGCGCATGGAGGAAGCTACCGCCGAGGTCGAACTTGCGTTGCAGTCGGACCCACTATCTCTGTTCGCGCGGACTTGGCGGGCCCTGATGCTGCTGATCTGGCACCAGCACGAACGGACGCTGGAGGCAGCCCGACAGGTGCTCGAACTCGATCCAGCCGCCCAATGGGCCTATATCGCCATAGGATCCACGTACCGCGACCAGGGACTCTTCGAAAAGGCCATTGCAGCCCACCGCAGGGCAATGGAAGCTTCCGGCGATCTCCCTTCCATGATGGGCTGGCTGGGCCTCACATTGGGGCTGAGCGGCAATGCATCCGAGGCCCGCGCCTTGCTGGAGCGCCTTTACCGCAAGGCGGCGCAAGGATATGTGCCGCCAACGAGCCTCGCCTGGATCCATCTCGGGCTCGGAGAAATAGATGCCGCCTTCGAATGGCTCAATCGGGCAGTTGACGAGTGCGATCAGTTGCTGATGCCGATCAAGAGTTACGCCTTCCTCGATCCAATCCGCGCTGACCCGCGCTTCGATGTACTCCTCCACAGGATGAACCTGGAACCCTGAGCCGGGGTCAATCGTGCCACAAAGACTGAGTTACACGACTATGTCCTACCTGTATTTTCAGCGCTTTTCGTCCCGCGCCCGCAGCCAGTCCAGGAACATCTGCTCAAGGGGTTTGTCGTAGGTCATCATCACGTGGCGGACGCTGTGTCCGCTGACGAAGTGGCACACTTCTTCGGCCAGGTTCTTGGCGTGATCGCCGGCACGCTCCAGCGACTGGGTCATGAAGATGACCTGCAAACTGGCGTGCCTCTGTAAGTTTTCCGGGTTCTCGATGTGCCGCAGGAAGATCAGGTTTCGCAAACGATCCATCTCGGCATCGGCCCGCAACACGTCTACTGCTTTTTTCACGTCCCGTCCGGAAAAGGCAGTGCCCACATCGCTCAGCATCTTTTCCAGAACTGTGGCCATGTGGGTGAGATCACGCGCGTCCTGAGGATCAATCCGCGCACCTGCCGCTTGCGCGCTGCTGGCAAAGCTGAGCAGCAGGTCGCCGATGCGTTCTACGCCGATCATGATTTTCATGCAGGCCAGCAGCTCACGGGCTTCTGCCTCTGTGACCTGGGTGATGGCATCGGTGACCCCGGCGTCAATTTCCCGGTCGAGCGTGTCCAGCTCCTTCTCGCGCTCGCGCAACGTGCTCAGCAGCGGGGAAGAACCCGTGGCGATGCCTTCGGCCGCAGTTCCGGCGGCTTCTTTGGCCAGCCGGCAGGCTTGGATGGTTTGACGGACCAGGTGCGCATAAGAAGGCTCTGGCTCCGGGCTCTTGAGGCTGGCAGTACTCATGCGCAGTTCCTTCCGCACGGCGATCGGCGCCGTCCGCACGTGATCGTTCCTTCGCCGCCGGTTTAGACGGATATCCAAGGCTCAAGCATAGGTCGTTTTCCTCAAACCATGGTTAAAGTCTTGTGAATTCTTGCGCCGGATACCCAGACTGCGCACTTAGGATTGCGCCTCCTGCTGCGCACCAGCCGGGGGAAGCGTGAACAGAAACGTAGACCCGTGGTTCAGTTCGCTTTCAGCACGAATCGTGCCTCCATGAGCCAGCACAATGTGCTTGGCGATCGCCAGCCCCAACCCGGTTCCTCCCGACTCCCGGGAGCGTGCCTTGTCCACCCGGTAGAAGCGCTCGAACAGCCGCGGCAAATGTTCTGAGGGAATCCCCGGCCCGAAATCTCGGACGTAGAACTCGATCCCACTTTGCGAGGTGCGCGCCCCCAGGACAATTCGCCTCCCCGACGCCCCATACTTCATGGCATTATCCACCAGGTTGGCGAACACCTGGTGGACGGCATCGCGATCTGCACCGACCTGGGCCTGCGCCGTGTCCTCGACCTGCAGTTCGATTCCGTGGCTGCGCGCGACCTCGTGGAAGCTTTGCACCGCATCCTGTAGAAGTTCTCCCGACGTCACTGGCTGCACGTCAAAGCGCTGTTCGCCTGATTCCACTCTGGCCAGGGTCAGCAGATCTTCCGTCAGCCGTGACATGCGGGTGGCATTCTTGCGAATGACTTCCAGAAACTCGCGGGAATGGTTGCCTCCGGGCGCGGTGTCGAGTAGCGTCTCGGTGTAGCCCTGGATCGAAGTCAGCGGCGTGCGCAGCTCGTGCGAGACATTGGCGATAAAGTCCCGCCGCGTCTTCTCCACCCGCTCCGTCTCCGTCAGGTCGCGCAACACCGCTACCGCGCCGCCGCCGGGCATAGGGGCCGCGGTTACCTCAAAGGTGCGTCCGGGAAGAATCGAGCCCGCCCGCGTGGTACTCGCCTTGCCGCCCTCACTGGCGTTGCGCACCGCGCGCAGGAAATCCGGATCGCGCACAGTTTCCACCACCGGCGCACTCAGCCGGCTCCCCTGCGGAACCAGTCGGTCCATGCTCTGATTGGCCCACTGTACGCGCCGGTCCGCGCCTACCGCGATGACTGCATCCTGCATGCTGTTTAGCAGAGTCTCCAACTGGCGCTGGCTGGTCTGCAGCGCGACAAAGCTGGTCTCCAGTTGGTGCGCGGTTCTGTCCAGCGCGGCAGCCACCTGGCCGATTTCGTCCCCGGAGCCTTCCGCAATTCGCGCCGCCAGTTCCCCAGCGGCGATTCGCTCGGCGAACTGCACAATTCGCTGCAATCGGCGTGCGGTCAAGTGCGCTGCAATTCCCGCCACGATCAGCGCCACAACGAATGCGAGCCCCGAGCCGAACAGCAAGGTACGATGCACGCGCGCGGTGGCAGCCTCCACGTCGGACAGAGGGTAGGCCAGCCGTACCGCTCCACCTGAGATAGGTGCAGCGATATACAGGAAAGGAATCCCCAAGGTATGACTACGCCGCGTGTCGGTGCCAACCTCGCCTTTCAATGCGGCTACGAACTCGGGCCGGTGGGCATGGTTTTCCATGGAGTTGGCATCGGCTTCCGAGTCCGCCAGTACCTTGCCTTGCGCATCAATGATCGTGGCCCGCGTCCCTGCGGCCTGGCCTTCCTGCGACGCCACATCCTGCAGCCCATGCTGACGGTCGGTGTTCACGCGGTTGGCGAACATCACCGTCTTCTGCCTCAGGTTGCGCTCAATCTCTCCCCGCAGCGAGGCTTCCCAGGCGCGGCGCACAGCGAAGTCGAGCGTCACTGTAGCCGCCGCGATCACCACCACAAAAGCCGCCAGCAGCTTGAAGAAGATCCGGTTCCTCACTTGGGGACCTCGAAGCGGTAACCTGCCCCACGCACCGTCTTCAAATACCGCGGGTTCTCTGGATCAGGCTCGATCTTCTCCCGGATGCGGCGCACGTAAACGTCCACCGATCGCGGCGTCACATAGGCTGTATCGCGCCACACCGAATCCAGCAATTGGTCGCGCGTGAACACGCGTCCGCTGTGCCGCGCAAAGTAATCGAGCAAGCGAAACTCGGTCGCCGTTGTTGTGATGAGCTTGCCGCGCACGGTGAGCGTCATCGCCCCGGGATCGATTTCAATCTCGCCCACCCGCACCGGTGATTGCGACAGCGGCCGCTCAAACCGCCGCAGCACCGCTTTCACTCGCGCCACCAGTTCCCGCGGGCTGAACGGCTTTGGAATGTAATCATCCGCCCCCAGTTCCAGGCCCAGGATGCGGTCCGCCTCGCCGCTCTTCGCCGTCAGAAAAATGACCGGGGTCGAGGCCAGCCCCTGCGTCTGCCGGATCTGCCGGCATAGTTCCAGCCCATCTTTTCCCGGCACCATGATGTCCAGCAGAAACAGCGTCGGCCGCTGCCGTTCCGACTCGCTGATGACGGTGCTTCCCGTAGGAAACACCTTCACCCCGAATCCCTCCCCTTCCAGGTGATGTCGTACCAGGCGCGAGATATCGGGATCGTCTTCCACGACATAGATGCTGGGTTTCACAGGGATATTGTAGCGGGCGCCGCCGTCGAGCACCTAATGGTCCCCCGAACCAGGAGGTGGAAGTCGAGAGTACCGATGAGTGCGCGCATCGGATGGCAATTCGATATTCTCCTGGGCTGATCGCTGGCTAGTGGTAACCGCGCGGGCAATAGTCGCGCGCTGACAGGATCGCGCAGCCTCCTCCTGTTGATTGCGCCCCATTTCGGGAAAAGCCAGCACCAATCACGAGAAGCTACCGCCAACACTGCGGTGATGTGGCGCAGAATGGATGCAGGAAATCCGGAGGCTTATCATGCGCCGCTCTCATTCCATTTTGCTTCTGGGCCTGCTGCTGGGAGCCGCTTGCACCGCCAGCCCCGAGCCCAAAACCGCCGGCCAGCATCAGCTGCTTCTGCGGCAGCAGGTAGTGGTGGACCAGCAAGGCCTGGGCTTCGAAGCCTTCCGCATGCTGGTGCCCAAGGACTGGGGCTTCGCCGGGGGCATTTCCTGGAATTTCGGCAAGTTCCCTCCCGAGGCCCGCACCGCCTACACCGTCACTAGTTCCGACGGCCGCGGGGTGATCGAGTCGTTTCCTGCGCCGAACATGTACTGGTCGCCCGATCCGATGATGCAGCAGTCTTTTGCCCAGACCGGTTCCACCATCATGCAGCCGATGCAGGCGGAGGACTTCCTCAAGAATTTCTACATGTCCCAGGTTCGCCCGGATGCCGCCAACGTGAAGATCGTGGACACCCAGGCGTTGCCCGACTTGGCCCGTCATGCGCTGGAGATCAACCGGTTCATGATGAACATCTTCGGGCAGATCTCACCGTTCCAGTTTCCCTTCGAGCTGCGCGCCGATTCTGCGCGCGTGAGGTTCGAATATGTGCAGGGCGGCCGGAAGATGATCGAAGACGTCACCGCCACTGTGGATTACTTCATCTCCACAACCATGAGCCTTTATGGCGGCCCGATCCAGTCGGTCAGCTGGAACCCGGCGATCATCAGCTTCCGCGCGCCAGCGGAGGAATTCGACCAGAAAGCCGCCGCCTACAAAATTGTCATCGCCACCCGCCAGGAGAACCCCCGCTACACGGTGGAACTGACCCGCCTGATGGCGACCATCACCCGCGAGCAGTTGCGCCAGCAGCAGGCCATCTTCAACCGCATGCAGCAGATCCACCGCACCCAGGAAGAGATCAGCGACATGATTTATGAGGGCTACCAGAAGCGGAGTGCGGCCTACGACCGCATCTTCGACAACTACACGCAGGCGCTGCGCGGGCTGGAGACCTACAGCGACCCGGTCAACAACTACAATGTCGAACTCCCTACCGGCTACAACAGCGCCTGGACGAACGGGATCGACTATGTCATCAGCGACAGCGCCAGCTTCGATCCCAATGTCGGTTCCACCCAGAACTGGCACAAGATGGAACGCCAGAGGTAGAGAGGAGTCGACGAAACTATCTACCGTGTTTCGATGACCAGGTTTCCCGCGCGGTCGAGTCCGAAGCGCCGCCCGGGAGGTACGATTGTGGTTGCGCTGTACTCCGTGACCACGGCAGGACCCGAATACTCCTTGCCAATCGGCAGGTGGTCACGGGCGTAAATAGTCGTCCGGAGTTTCTTGCCCCCCAGAAAAACGGTTGCGTGTTCTGCCAAACTGCCACGCTGGTCGCGGCCAGGCCGCCCGGGCAGCCGCGTCCTCCCATGGGTGGGCGATTGGATCATTGCCCGCAAGCGCAAAGTCACCAGCTCCAATTCGCGGTCCGGATAGACGTACCCGTAGCGGCGCTGATGCTCGCGGCGGAAGTCGTCGATCAGACGGCGGGTGTAGGGAATGTTCAGTTCATATCCCTGGCCGCGGTAACGCACATCCACGCCGGGCTGGTAGTGGATAACGCCTTGCCAGTCCTCAACGCGAAAATCTTTTTCTGCAGAGCGACGCAACTCTGCGAATTCTCTTTCCAGTTGCTGCGTTGGAAGCTTGTCCAAAGCGCGCCACAGTACGGTGCGTGAGTAGTCCTTCACCACGTCGCTGACCAAGATTCCAAAGGCTGACAGCGCCCCCGGCAAGGCGGGCACGATCACGCGTGGAATGCCCAAGCCCTCCGCCAGTTCGCAGGCGTGCAGACCTCCGGCGCCGCCAAACGCCACCAGCACAAACTCGCGCGCGTCGTAGCCGCGTTCAATGGAGACGACTCGAATCGCCTTTTCCATCGTGGCGTTCACCACGCGAATCACGCCCGCGGCGAACTTCTCCAGCGTGAGCGCAGAGCGCTGCTGTCTCAGCCACTGTCCGACCAGTCGCCGCGTGCGCTCCAGGTCGAGGGTGAACTCGCCACCCAGGAAATGGTGTGGCTGAAGACGTCCGAGCAGCAGGTTGGCGTCGGTCACCGTCGGCTGCACACCCCGGCCGTAGCAGATTGGACCGGGATCGGCGGCGGCAGACTCAGGCCCGACCCGCAGCGCGCCAGCCGCGTCGAAGCGTGCGATGGACCCGCCTCCCGCGCCCACGGTGTGAATATCGAGCATGGGCACGCCCACCGGCAGTCCCGCGATCTCGGCCTGGCTGCCGGCGCGAATGTCACGGTCAATCAGCGCTACATCCGTGGAGGTGCCACCCATATCGAAGGAGATGATGCGCTCGAACCCGCTAACGCGCGCCATGGCCGCCGCACCCACCACACCACCGGCGGGCCCGGACAGCACCGTCCGCACCGGTTCGCGCGCAGCGGACCTGAGCGCAGTAATGCCGCCGCTGGATTGCATCACGAAAATACGCGCCTGACTATCCTGTAGAGACGCAGCTTGCTGCGTCTCTTTTCCCCCGCGGGTGAGCCACTCCGCAGTTCGGCGCTCCAGGTTCTCCAGGTAACGCTGCACTATCGGCTGCAGGTAGGCATTCATCACCACCGTACTGGTGCGCTCATACTCGCGGAACTCGGGCAGAATCTGGTGCGAGACGGACAGAGGTCCAAGCCCTCCAAGGGCTGAGGCCAGCGTTCGCTCGTGCTCTGGATTGGCGAAAGAGAACAGCAGCGAGATGGCAATCGCTTCCGGCCGGGCGCTGCGAACCTTCTCTACCAGCGAACGCAGTTCTTCCGGTGAAGGAGCTTCCAAGACCTTGCCCTCGGAGTCGACCCGTTCCTGCACGCCAAAACGCAGATCGGCGGGTACCAGCGGTGCAACCCGATCGAAGAAGAAATCGTAGAGTCTGGGCCGCGCCTGCCGGCCGATCTCGATGGCATCCTCGAAACCCGCGGTCGTGACCAGCGCCACTCGTGCCCCTTTCCGCTGAAGCAGAGTGTTGGTCCCCACGGTGGTGCCGTGCAACAAGGTCAGAGAAGCAGGTCGGCCGATTCTGCCCAGGGCCTCAACAATGGCTTGCGAAGGGTCCGCCGGAGTGGAGAACACCTTGAGCATGCGGATCTCGCCGCGCTCTACCCAGACACAGTCCGTAAAGGTGCCGCCGGTATCGATGGCGACGCGGAGCTGGTCAGTGCGCTGGCGTGGCATGGGCGTAGATGCGGAAGGCTAGGGTATCATTTTGGCCGCGTGTCTTAGCCCAAAGTCGCAGCCGCAAGCAGGAGGAATGGATGCCATGAAATACGATTTCCTGGTCCAAACCTACGAGACCGAGCGCATCAAGGTGGTCAGCGTCTGGAGCGAATTCAAGGATACGGACCTACCCGTCCGCCCCAATCCCCGGGACCCACGTGGACGCAGCGTCCACGAGCAGATGGTGCATCAGTGCGTGAGCGAAGACCTCTGGTTTCGCACCATGCTCGGCATCGACGTGGATGCGCCCCCGTTGCCGAGGCACGAGACGCGCCTGGAGTTCATGAAGCGCTACGCCGAAGACAGCGGGAAGCGGCTAGCCAAGTTGCGGGAAAAGGACGAGGCCTGGTGGGAGGAGTTGGCAACCTTCTTTGGCGTACGCCGCTCGCGGGCCTGGGTCATGACCCGGCGCTTGACCCACACCTCTCACCACCGCGGGCAACAGATGGCCATGCTGCGCATGCTGGGGCGTGATCTGCACAGTAACTATGGGCCGACCGCCGATACCGGCGGTTTAATGCAGAACCGCGCACCGACGATCTACGCATACCCGAACCTGGAGGTGCTGTTCGAAGCGGAAGCCGCCGGCGGCGCAAAATCCCCGTTACCAGGGCAGGGCCACCAGTCGCCCACCGAGCGGCCAGGTCCTTAGGCCGTCTTTCTACTTCTGGGTAGGGCCGCCCGTGGTTGCGGACTGCGCCGTCGTTTGGATGCTGGCGGGAGTCAGCAACAGGAGGCTGCAGCCCGAGGTGTTGCAAGACAGAGTTCCGCGACGGATGATCTTCACCGACGATACGTCAGGAAATTTCACCGGGTAATCCTTCTCGCGCAATTGCTGTTCTGCGCCGCGCAGGCTGTCATCTCCGGCAACATACTCAGCACGCTCCGGATTAGTGGAATTGTCGAAGATCAGGTTGAACTGGGCGGACCCGCTCTTTCCCACGAGGTCCGGCAGTTTGACAGTACGCATCTGCACCAACTCTGCCTGCGCCTCGGCAATCTCTTGTTGTGCGGTATCGGGGCCAGATAGTAGCTTTACAATCCCCTGCCGTGACCCCTCGACTTCATCGCCGCCGGCGGCCACGGCGAGGGTGAACATGCGGCGCGCTTTGTCCCGCTGGCCTTCCTTCTCCAGCACTCGAGCCAGCCGATTGGCGACGGTGCCGGATTGGCTCAGGGTCCACGCGGCTGTCAGATACTTCATGCTTTCCAGCATCTCTCCCTGGAGGAAGTTCGCCCAGCCAATCCTCGCCCAGGATACGGCCACCAGGTTCATGGCTGAAAATGCCGATGGGCCGATCCGGTCGTACTCTCCGGAGTCAAACTGGTCCCCGAGTTGGTCCAGAACCTGACGCGCATCCCGCAGTGTCTGCGCCGCGTCGATGTCATCGCGAAGAGACTGGGAGAAGATGTCTCCCCCGGATTTTTCGGGAGCGCCGCCGGTGATCCCTTTCATCAGGGCCCGCGCCTTCTCCTTTTCACCGGCCCGGTCGTATACGTGGGCGAGCGCAACTTTCACCTCCGGATCATCGGGCGCAATGGCAGAGGCGGCCTCCAGTTCGGTGCGGGCATCGGGATCGCGCTCTTGCTGGGCGAAGATCAAGCCCAGGTTCTTGTGGGCCAGCTTGTCGTTGGGGGAGATTTCCAGTTGTTTGCGATAGGCGGCAACGGCTTCGTCGAACTTTCCCAGCTGCTGTAACTCTGCACCCAGGTCGTCATTGGCGCGCGGGTGAAAGGCATTCACCTCGACTTGCTTGCGAAAAGCCTTGACTGCCTCCTCGTGATCATTGAGCCCGGCGTAAGCAAGGCCCAAGTCATCCCAGGCTTCCTGCTGGTTGGGCTCCTGCTCGACCACGCGCTTCAGGAGATCGACGGCGGTGCTGAAATCGTCATGATGCAGCGCGGTGGTTGCGGCCTTCCGCAATTCTTCCGGACTGCCGCTGGTTTTGACCGCGGAGGCGATCCCGGAGGGTCGCGTGATTGCAACCGACAGCCCCTGCTGCCCCGCACCGCCCACCACGTTGCGGAAAGACTCAAAGTCTGACCGGCGCGATGCCGGCAATTGGTTTACGCGAAGCATCATCCGGCGCTCTCCCTGAAGCACATTCTTCGTCAGGGTGTAGGTGACGGAATACTCACCGTAGTCCCGGGTCATCTTGACGCTGGGAGGAATGTGAACGGTGTAATTCTCCGGAAACTCCAAGCGAGCGCGGTAATCCTGCTCCATTGCCGGGCCAACGTCGAGTGGTTCGGAACTCTCCTTTTTTCCCCGAAGCGGCGCGAGCACCATAGGCGGGACCGCGAGAAAGGGGGCGTCGGGATTGGGAACCGCAAAGTAATCGTCCTTGTGATAGTGGTAGGTCGCATGAAACGGTTTGCTGGTATCGTCAAGCGGTCCCACTTGCACCTTCGAGACTTCTCCGTTCAAGCCCCACGCGGAGGAAAAGTACTTGAGCAGGTCGTCCCAGCGGGCCTGGGGAAGCTGGCGGAAAGAAGCACGGAACAGCACGTCGTTGTCCCCCTGGGCGGTCACATCGATGTTGGCGTCAAGCGCGCCCAGTTCGCTGAATTTGCCATCCACGCTGACTGTCACCGAAGCCTTCACCGGGGAATCGGCCGGCGTGCGCCGTAGGCCGCCCTCAGAGTCATTCGAAGCAAGCAGTGCCTGCTTGTTGCGCAGCTGATAAAAGATGAGGCCGAAGGGCGCAACTTCCGCCGTGGTGTCGAGCCAGACCAGATCTTTCCCGACTCTTACCGCGGTTATCACGTGATCAAACTGTCCGGGGGAAGGCACGTCAGGATCGAGTTTGCGGGAGCTGTGAATCACCACCGGATAGCTCTGGATATCCTCCGCGCGCAGTAGCGCCGCGAGCAAGGTGTGTTTGTCCTTGCAGTCGCCGTAGCCGTTCTGCATGACTTCCGGCGCCGGGTGTGGCTGCAGCCTGCCCACACCAAACGACAAGCTGACGTAACGAATGTTCAGAGCGACGTAGTTGTAGAGGCGCTGAACCTTCTCGATAGTCGAGGTGGCGCCGCGGGTGAGTTCGGCGGCTTCCTTCCGCACGGCTTCATCGGGGACAGATTGGTCGCTGACCAGTTTTCCGTACCATTCGCCGATCTGGTGCCAATCGGTGAAGCTCGACAACTGTACGTCGGGCTTGTCGTCATCAGTGTCAGGTTCATCCTCGTCGTCGTCGTTCTTGCGGTTCGGCGCGAGGTTTTCCACCGACCAGCGGTAAATACGGCGGTCGGCGGTGTCCTGGACGTCATACTTGCGGTCCGGGCTCTTTAGTTTGAGTTCGCGGGACTTTGGGACGTCAATCTCCAGCCGGTCCTCATTCACGAACATGCGACGAGGGAAGCTGTGTTCATACCAGAACTGTCCCGCAACGACGGGCGTGGTCACGTGAATGACGGTGCGGTATTCCAGAACATCTCCCGCCTGCAGCGATGCGACGGAAATGTGGCGCTGCCGGTAGTCGCTGTACATGGGAGCCTGTTGCAGGATCTCGGGAGCAAGGTCCTGCGCGCCCGCCGCGGAGGTCTCGACGACGCGGCCGTCGGGCTTGCGCACACGCACGTAGCTCACTTCAAGGTTCTCGGTGGCAGCGGAATAGCCTAGGATCAGCTGGCCCAGCGCCTGCACGCCAGCCTGACTCTGCACGCGGACGACAGCCTCCGACTCGCGGGTGCCGGTGCCATCGTTCTCGAAACGTATGCGGTTGAAGATCCGCTCGTAGACGAAGGCTTCTTTCGCGGGATCTGGTTTTTCGGTGGACGATGAAGTGGACTGTGCTGGGACTTGAATCGTAAGAACCAGAACCAGGCAGGCAAGCAGACTGCGACGCAACATGCTCGGCTTGTAATACGAAACCCGGGCAAAGTCAATGCCGCGGGGTCACTGCTTCACGGTGAAAGCCAGCGTCATCAAGGTCTTCTGTTCGACCTCGTGAGCTTTTGCCGAGCCCGTGGCCGGACTGGCGCTGGCTGAGCGCTTGACGGAGAGCACGGGGCGTTCCCCAGCGATCCGGCGAAGCCGCGGCAGCACGTACGAGAGCGCCCCCATATTGGCCGGTTCTTCCTGCACCCACACGATTTCGTGGGCCGACGGGTGCTGCTCGATGGCGGCCGTGAGTTCTTCCTCGGGAAACGGATAGAGCTGCTCAAGAAACACGATCGCTGTCGAATTGTCTTTTCTTTTCTGTCGCTCGCTGCGGAGTTCGTGGCCAATCTTCCCGGTGCAGAGCAGAATACGCTTGGCGTTGCCGGCTTCCCCATCCGCCAGCACCGGCAAGAAGCGCTTCTGGGTGAAGTCCTCAATAGGCGACGAGGCATCCGGATGGCGCAGCATGCTCTTTGGCGTGAACACCACCAGCGGTTTGCGCCAGCAGCGCAGGGCCTGCCGCCGCAGCAGGTGGAAATATTGCGCCGCATTCGACGGCTGGCAGATTTGGACATTGTCGCGGGCGGCTAACTGCAAGAAGCGCTCAATGCGGGCGCTGGAGTGCTCCGGTCCCTGGCCTTCGTAACCGTGCGGCAGCAGCAGGACAACCCCGGAGAGCAATCCCCACTTGTCCTCTCCCGCACTGACGAACTGGTCAATGACCGCCTGCGCGACATTGGCGAAGTCCCCGAACTGCGCTTCCCACAGCACCAGCGTTTCGGGGTAATCACGGCTGTAGCCATACTCAAACCCGAGCACGCCTGCTTCCGACAGCGTTGAATTGACAATGTCGCAACGCGCCTGGCTGGCTGTGATGTGCTTCAGAGGGACGTATTCCTGTTCATTTTCGATATCGAGCAATACCGAGTGGCGCTGGTTGAAGGTACCGCGACGGCTGTCCTGGCCACTCAGCCGCACTGGCACCCCCGCCTTCACCAAGCTGCCGAAGGCAAGGGCTTCGGCCATGCCGTAGTCCACCGGACGCTTACCCAGGCCCATCTCTGCGCGCTGCTCCAGCAGCTTCTTTACTTTGGGATGGATGTGGAAGCCCTCGGGATACGCCGTGAGTCGCTCCGTGATCTCGTGCAGTTCATCCTCGGACAGGCCGGTGTCAACTTCATACTCCGATTTGTACCGGCCGCCGGCGTAGTTGCCCCAGTACCCAGGCAAATCGCGCAGCGTCGGCTTTTTGGTGATGGCGCCGGCCTTCTTCTGTGCGGCTTCGAACTCGGCCTTGATTTCCTGCACTCGCGCTTCGACATTTTCCCCGTCGATATCTTCAGCATAAATCTCCCACAGAGGGGGATGGTCCTTGATCGCCTTGTACAGCAGCGGCTGCGTGACCGTGGGATCATCCACCTCGCTGTGCCCGTGGCGGCGGTAGCCGATCATGTCAATCACCACGTCACTGCCAAAGGTGTAGCGGTATTCCAGAGCCATTCGGCCAACTCGCACCACGGCATCTACGTCTTCACCATTGACATGAAAGATGGGCACAGATTGGCGGCGGGCCAGCTGGGCGGCGAAGCGCGCAGAATGTAGCTCGCTGCATAGGGTGGTGAACCCTAGCAGGTTATTCACAATGACGTGGACGGTGCCACCCACGCTATAGCCCGGCAGATCGGCGTAGTTGAGCGTTTCGGCGAAGACTCCCTGACCGGCAAATGCGCCGTCACCGTGAACCAGCAAGGGAAGGTATTTCTGCGCACCGCGGTCGCCGGCACGATCCTGTTTGGCCTTCGTGCGGCCGACGGTCACCGGATCCACGGCCTCGAGGTGGCTGGGATTCGACACCAGGTGAATATGAATCTTCGCCCCACCGCGGGTCTCATACTCTCCCGTAGCGCCCATGTGGTATTTCACGTCGCCGGAGCCGAGCACGCTGCGCGGATCGACATCTTCAAACCCAGCAAACACTTCTTCCGCCGGACGCCGCGCTACGTGCACGATCACGTTCAGCCGCCCGCGATGGCTCATGCCCATCACCAGTTCGACCGCGCCACGCTCACCTGCAGCTTCCAGAATCTCATCCACCAGTGGCAACAGTGCAGTTACACCTTCGAGCGAAAAGCGCTTGGTCCCCAGATACCGCTGCTGCAGCACCTGTTCGAACAAGTCGGCGCGGACAAGTTGATCGAGAACGTGCTGCTGGTCTACCTCAGTAGGCTCGCCTTCCATGCGCTCCTCGATCCAGCGACGCCGCTCGGGATCGCTGATGTGCATGAATTCCGCACCCACGGTGCCGCAGTATGCGCGGCGGGCCTCGCGGGCGAGTTTCCCCTCCATCCGCAATTCGGGATGTTTGAGCGGATGCAGGAAGCCCAGCGGATCAAGGTCGGCTTCGAGATAACCCCAGTGGCGAAACGCGTCGAAGACGTGCTCCCGCTCCGGGTTGGGAACCTCCACTACTTCCTCTGCCACAGTCTTTGGTCGAGTAGCCATACGTTCGATACTAGGATAATGGATGAAAGGCGGAACGGGGCAGATTCAGCTGCCCGATTTTCGATTGCCAACTCGCAGTTCACCGGTGAAAATCGACTGCTATGCCGCATCGGACCGCAAAACCACTCCTGTCCGCAGCCCCTGCGCTACTTGGGATTCCGTTCGATGCCAACTCTTCTTACCTGCCCGGCGCGGCTGGGGCGCCGCCCCTGATTCGGGAGGCGTTCCGCTGCGATTCGTCGAACCTGTGGGCTGAAACTGGGGTCGACCTGGGACAGGATGGAGTTTTTGCGGATGCAGGTGATTTGGTGTTGGATGCCGGCGATGCCTTTGCCCACATTGAACGCGCCGTGGGAGACCTGCTGGACAACGGCCACCGTCCGGTTTGTTTGGGCGGAGATCATTCGATCACCTATCCCATCCTGCGGGCCTTCGGCCCCCGCTTCAAGGACCTGACGATTGTTCACTTCGACGCCCATCCTGATCTTTATGACGAACTACAGGGGAATCGTTACTCACACGCCTGTCCGTTTGCCCGGGTCATGGAAGAGAACCTGGTGAAACGCCTGGTGCAGATCGGGATTCGCACCATGAACGGGCATCAGAGGGAGCAGGCGGACCGGTTCGGTGTAGAAGTGATCGGAATGGAGGACCTGCCGGCATTCGATCG
Source organism: Terriglobia bacterium (assembly GCA_020073165.1). Lineage (GTDB taxonomy): Bacteria > Acidobacteriota > Terriglobia > Terriglobales > Acidobacteriaceae > JAIQET01. The sequence goes on from JAIQFP010000014.1 coordinate 101,052, forward strand.
GCTGGAAAAGATCAAAGGGCCGATCTATATCTCTTTCGACATGGATGTGCTTGATCCAGCCTACGCTCCGGGAATCTCCCATCGCGAGCCGGGCGGAATGTCAGTGCGGGAGGCACTCTCACATCTGCACGCCATCGCGGGTGCTATCGTCGGAGCCGACATCGTGGAGTACAACCCCCGGCAGGATGTGTCTCAACTCACGGCGACCGTGGCCGCGAAAATCCTGAAAGAGATCCTGGGGTTGGTGTGCCGCAGCAGAACGCGGTAGAGTAAGCGGTCGCGCAGATAGCTTATGGCCAACGACAAAGAAAAGGAAGCGGCCGCGCGCGCCAGCGTGCGCTTTGTGCACGACGGCGATGTGGTCGGGCTTGGCACAGGGTCAACCGCCGCATATGTAGTCCGTTTTCTCGGCGAGCGCGTCCAGGCCGGGCTGAAGATTGTCGGCATCCCCACCTCAGTCCGCACCAGAGAACTGGCAGCCAGTCTGGGCATTCCGCTGACCACGCTCGATGAGTGCCAGCAGATTGACGTCGCCATTGACGGCGCCGACGAGTTCGATCCGAAGCTGCAGTTGATCAAAGGCGGTGGCGGCGCCTTGTTGCGGGAGAAGATCATCGCTTCCGCCTCGCGGCAATTCGTGATCATTGCCGATTCCAGCAAGCAGGTGCCGGTGCTGGGGGCCTTTCCTCTTCCTGTCGAAGTGATTCCCTTCGCCGAGGCCCTGGTGGCGAAAAAGATTGCGGCATTCGGCGCCAAAGTTAGCCTGCGCCAATCGCCTGATGGTAAGCCTTTCATCACCGACGAGGGCCACCACATTCTGGACTGCCGTTTCGGGCAGATCCCCGATCCTCCTGCGCTGGCCCACAAACTCAGTGCCACGCCCGGCGTAGTAGAACACGGACTGTTCATCGATATGGCAGATGTGGTGCTGATGGGGAAAGGCGATGAAGTGGTGGAGTTACGCCGCAGCCGCTGAGAACCGAGAACCGGGAACGGAGAAAACTGTTCTTATCCCTAAATCGCTCCCCCAGATCTCTCCGAACACCCGATAGAAGTTCTTACCCAGCACTTTCTCGATCACGTCAGAAGAGTACCCGCGCTTGCTCAGTCCTGCCGCGATGACCTCCAGCCGATGCGGCGTGTTCAGGTCTGGCGAGTACGGAGGCCGATCCTCTTCTGGGGCGGCGATGCCCATCTGTTTCCGGCGGGCCATGTCGTCGGCGAAGGCCTTGCGCTGCTCGGGTGTGTCAGGAAATGTATCCAGGCCTCCGTCGCTGCCAATGCCCACGTGGTCGCTGCCACACACTTTGAGCGCGTGGTCGAGATGTGCCAGCACATGTTCGCGCGTCGGCGACGTTGGGCTGGTGACCAGGTACGGCATGAAGTAAATTCCAATCACGCCGCCGCGATCGGCCAGGGCCCGTAGCTCCCGGTCGTCCTTGTTGCGTGGATGCAAATGGATGGCGCTGCATCCCGCATGGGTAATCAGCACGGGCTTGGCGGACACCTCGATGCCCTCCGCCGTGGTGCGTTGTCCGCTGTGGCTCAGGTCCACGGCAATGCCCAGCTCGTTCATCTGCGCGACGGCGTCCTTCCCCAGCTTGGTTAACCCGCCGTTGCCTGGCTCCAGACACCCATCACCGAACAGGCTGCGCTTGTTGTAGGTGAGTTGCATCACGCGCACGCCCAATCGGCGAAACGTCACGAAGCGTTCCGGATCGTCGCCCATGGGCTCGGGATGCTGAAAGCCAAGGATGATGCCGATCTTCTGTTCGCGCTTGGCTCGCTCGAGATCAGAGTGCCGTCGGATCATTGTCCAGTGCTCAGGATCGGCTTCCACCAGGGCTTCAATGAAGGCAATTCTGTCCACCGTTTCTTCAAAGTCCGGCAGCGAGACCGTCCAGTTACAGGCGGTGACGCCGGATTCCATCGCCAGTTGCAGAGTGTGCGGCTTCACAGGAAGGTTGTCCACATTGGCGCCCGCGAGTGCATCAATAACCAGACTCTTCTGGTAAAGGCTCGCGATGGAAGGCGGAATGTCGTCGCTGCTGGCGAGGACCAGAGGAGCCAGCTTCAGCGCGCAAGCCAACTGAATGCTGCTCCACATGAAAGTGCGCCGGTTCATGAATGCTCCTTGGCATGACGCTAAGCGACAATCTCGCGCAGCACGGACAGCAGCCGGTCAACTTCTTCCGTCGTGTTGTAGTGCACGAGCCCGATGCGCAGGAAGCCGCCGTCCCTCTCTACATCCAGCCGCTCGGTCAGGTTCAGAGCGTAGTAGTTACCGTCCCAGGTGAAAAAGCCGCGCTCGCCGAGTTTGGTGGCCAGCTCGAGCGGCGTGCGACCCGCGATGCGCGCCGCAATCGTCGGACACCGCTGCTCAAAGCGTGTCGGATCGGTAATGCCATACAGCTTCAGCCCCGGGATCGCCAGCAGTTCCCGTATCAGGCGTTCGGCCAGACTGCGCTCGTAGGGCTGGATCGCGTGATACGCAGCCAGCAGCGCCCCGCGCCGGGTGGAGGCCGTGGGCTCTACCCGCCGCCCCAGATCGGCCAGGTAGTCAACGCACGCCGTAATTCCAGCAATGCACTCGTGATTGAGCGTGCCCCACTCCCAGCGCTGCGGGGCCGCGTCTGTGTTGGCCCGCACCTTGTAGGGACGCAGGCGCTTGAGGTGCTCGCGTTTGCCGTAGAGCACCCCCATGTGCGGCCCGAAAAACTTGTAAGTCGAGCAGACAAGGAAATCGCAATCCAGTGCGCGCACATCAATAGGACCGTGTGGCGCGTAGTGGACGGCGTCAATGTACGCCATGGCACCGGCGGCGTGTGCCAGGCGCACGACTTCCTTTACGTTGTTGATGGTTCCCACTGCATTCGAGGCATACCCGACGGCCACGAGTCGTGTGTGGCTGCCGATCTTGTGCGCCATGTCATTCAGGTTGAGGGTGCAATCCACTTCGTTGATGTCCACGAACCGGACAATTGCCCCGGTCTCCTCGAGCGCACGCCAGGGCGAGACATTGGCGTCATGATCGAGCTGCGTCAGCACGATCTCGTTTCCCGGTCCGACCTGGCGGCCGATGGCACGGCTCATCGCGAACGTCAGCGAAGTCATGTTGGGGCCGAAGACGATCTCGTCGGGATCGCAATTGAGAAAATCAGCCATGGCCGAGCGTGCCTGATCGATCATCGCGTTGGTCCGCCGGCTGGTCGCGTAGGCCCCGCAGGTGTTGGCATTCGAGTGACTCAGATAGTCGCTGACCGCGTCAATCACCCGCTGCGGAACCTGTGTGCCGCCCGGCCCGTCCAGGAACGCAGCTGGATGGCCATTCACAGTTTGGGCGAGGGAAGGGAATTGCGAGCGGATCCAGCTCAGGTCGAGCTTGGCAGAGGTTTCGTTCTGTGTAGTCAGCATGAAGGTCCTAACATTCCTTGATTAATCTGTCGGTAGAGACGCAGCATGCTGCGTCTCACAGCGTGACCGCCCGCACAAAATCCGCCAGCATCCCGTATGCGGTGGCTTCCAGCCCAGGATCGTGCTCGGTGATAGCCAGAGCGGGAAAGATGTCCGTTTCAAAATACACGATTGACGACGTCCCCGCGACCCAAGCCAGCGGATCGCTGAGCGGCACCTGCTCCGGGCGGACACTGGCCGTCACCCCGCGCTCGGTTCGCTGCGCGCGGCATATCAGCTTGTAAGGCTTGCCTTCGGCACGGGCAGCCCGCACGGCCTCTCCGGCGAGGTTGCCGATCCCCTCACGCTCAATCTCATGCAGTTGGATGTGTACTCCCATCAGCACGATCACCAGCGCGGCAACCTTGACTGCTGCATCCCAGCCATCAATGTCCTGGCTGGCATCGGTTTCAGCGACGCCGATCTGCTGGGCTTTCGCGAGCGACTCCTGAAAACTCAACCCCTCTTCCATGCCGGTGAGAATGACATTGGTGGTCGAATTCAAAATGCCGCGAAAGCCTTGCAGATGTATCGTCGGCAAGCTGTCGCGAAACATTGAAAAAATTGGGACACCGTCCATCACCGTGGATTCGAATAGGAACCGCCGCCCCCTGGTAGCCGCCAGGGAGCACAGTTCGTCGTAGGCATGCACAATCGGACCCTTATTGGCGGTGATGGCATGCGCTCCACACTCGAGAGCCGCGCGGATGTGATCAATGGCCGGCTGGCCACTCTGCGGATTGAGCGAGGTGGCCTCGAACAAGACATCGGCACGGGCCGCCTGCAGCCACTCCCGCACATTGTGGAGGCCGGGCGTCCCCGCCCGGCCAGGCGTGGAGATCGAGCCCGTTTCCAGACCCGTATCGAACCCCTCGGAATCCGCCAGCCATCCTAGACGCCGAGTGGCCACGCCGGTGACGCGCCAGGCGATATCCCGAGCCCGCAGTTCCTGCTCTTTGTCGCGCAACAGGCGAACCAGTGTCCGGTTCACATTGCCGAAGCCGAGCAGGCAGAGATTGTAAGTACGAATAGAGGCTCCTCGACAAGTGCGGGACGCCGGCGCTATCCCATCATGGTGGTGTGCTCGGGCTGGATTTTGTACATTACCCGCACTTCTCCCGGCTGGCGGTACGGGTATTTGTCGGCGCCCAGATATTTCTTGGCCATCTTGTCGATGTGTGCATCGGCGCCCTGCTCGATGATTTCCACCACGCGACCGCGGATTTCCAGGTAACGATAGGGATTGTCCGGATCAACAATCGCCAGTGCCACCCGCGGATCGCGGCGAACGTTGCGGTCCTTCTGTCGCCCCTTGGCGGAATTGAAGATGACGTAGTCGCCCTCGATATCGCACCACACCGGGGTTACTTGCGGCCGTCCATCAGGCATCAGCGTTCCCAAACTGGCAAAGGCGCGTTTGCTGAACAGGTCACGGTATTTATCGGGAATCGACTGCGACATAACACCCTCCTCTTTCCAAGTTCAGATCGCGGCAAAGGGAGATTATAGCGGGTGGGGCGGTGCGTTCCAGAAGCCATCCTCGGTCTGCGCCTTCGGCAAGCTGTCTGGCCTTTAAGTCCCCCTACCCACGCGATACAATGCGGCGTAATTTCCAGGACGCCGCACCGATGTCCAGCCCAATGTCACTTCGACGGGAGACACTAGTATTCGCACTGACGGTTCTGCTGAACATCAGCCTGTGGGCTGTTGTCGCACCGGCCGAGGAACCGCCGCCCAATGCTCCGCCGACTATCGTCTTCATGACCGATTTCGGCACCCTCGATGATTCCGTCGCCATCTGCAAGGGAGTCATGTATTCCATCGAGCCCGGGCTGCGGATCGTGGACCTTACCCACCAGGTGACGCCGTTTTCTATTCTTGACGGCGCCCGCTTCCTCTACGGGGCAACCGCTTACTACCCGGCGGGCACGGTGTTCGTGGTAGTCGTGGATCCCGGCGTCGGCAGCACGCGCAAAGCTGTAGTGGTCAAGTCCAGGCGCGGGCAGTATTTCGTGCTTCCCGACAACGGCCTCATGACCCTCGTGGAAGATCGCGACGGAATCGAGGCCGCACGCGAGATTACCAATCGCAATTGGATGATAGGCGCCGCCTTGTCCTCCACCTTCCACGGGCGCGACATCTTTTCCCCGGTCGGTGCCCACCTGGCGCGCGGTGAAGACTGGACCCAGGTCGGGCCGGACCTGCCGGTAAAAGATATGGTCCGTCTGCAACTCGTACCCGCCAGGCTGGACGACCGCGGGCTGCGTGGCGAGGTAATCGCCACCGATGGTCCATTCGGCAATCTCGTCACCAATGTCAGCGGCGAAGACTTTCTCAAACTGGGCTACGGCCGCGGGCAGAACGTGCATGTTGTCCTGGGCAAGGCCGAGATGAATATTCCCTTTGTCCGCACCTTCAGCGACGTGGCCCTTAGGAAGCCGCTGCTGTACATCGATTCGCGCGGCCACCTCGGCCTGGCCGTCAACCAGGGCAGCTTTGCCACCACCTACAACATCAAGCCGCCGGTCTCGATCTCCATTGAAAAGCCGAGAAACTGAGAAGGTTCAATCCTGCCCCACATCCCCCGCGATCCTCGGCAGCACGGCCCGTAGCAGCGCGACAAAGTCCCCCTTCACCCGCTCGCCGGTTTCCAGCACTTCCGCGTGATGGATGGGCTGGTCGAGAATTCCCGCCGCCATGTTGGTCACACAGGAAATCGCCAGAACTCTCATGCCCATGTGCCGCGCCGCGATCACCTCGGGAACAGTGGACATGCCCACCAGGTCCGCGCCAATCGCACGCAAGTAGCGAATCTCCGCAGGAGTTTCGTAGCTCGGCCCCAGCAACCCTGCGTACACCCCTTGGTACGCGCTCTTGCCCAGCTTGCCGGCTTCCTCAAGGACGATGTCGCGATAGGGTTTCCAGTACGCCTGGGTCATGTCGGGAAATCGCTCTCCGAAGCGTTCCTCGTTCGGCCCAACCAGCGGGTTGTAGCCTTGCAGGTTGATGTGGTCGGTAACAACCACCAGCGCGCCCTGCTTGTACTCGAGGTTGATTCCTCCGGCCGCGTTGGTCAGGATCAGTGCCCGCACACCCATGCGTCGCAGCACCCGCGTAGGGAACGCGACTTCTTGCGGCGAATAGCCCTCGTAAAGATGCACGCGCCCCTGCATCGCCGCTACGGAAATTCTGCCGGCCTTGCCGATGACCATATTTCCGGCGTGTCCAACCGCGGTCGAGTGTGGGAACGCTGGAATCTGCGCGTATGGTACTCGCTTCGCCTCGGAGAGTTCGTCGGCAAATGCGCCCAGCCCCGAGCCCAGCACCAGACCGATCCGCGGGCGCAGGGAAGTCTGCGACAACAGAAATTGTGCGGCGGATTCGGCGCGAGCGAATTCGTCTGGCATAAAGGTTTGAGGGTTTCAAGGTCTCAGAGTTTCGAAGGCAACGTCTTCGCCGGAAACCTTGCAACCTCGAAACTTTGAAACCTGCTTCTTTTCAGAACCTGCTCTCGAACTTGGCAAACTCTTCTTCCAGTCTCCATTGCACCCGCGCCTTCTCGTTAGCGCCGAGATACTTGCGGCAGCCAGGTGAGAGAGTTGTCTCGGTCGAACCAGCACCGGTGCACGCACTCACGCGGCGGAACGGTTGCGTGCCACTCCACAGGCTCGCGCCCGGCAGAAAACTATGCTCCAAGCTCTGCCGTGCCATGCGCTTGAGGTCGCCGTAGGAAAGTCCATAGCTGTCCACCGCTCGCAGATACTCGTGGGTCATGTCAGAACGTGACACTCCCTGGTCATCGGTGGCCAGCGCCACCGGCACGCCGTATTGCCGATAGACGGGCAAAGGGTGCTCTTTTTCCTCGACACCCAGGATCACAGCATTCGACGTCAGGCAGATCTCCACCAGCACCTTGCGTTTCGCCATCTCCTTCAGCAGGCCTGCGGCATCACGCTCGTGCATCACCGTCACGCCATGCCCAATGCGCTCCGCATGCCCAAGCTCCACCGATTCACGAATGTGAAAACGCAATCCTTCCGGTGGCACCAGCCCCATGGCGAGTTCTCCCGCATGCAGGCTGATGTGCACCTTGGGATACACGCCGTGCAGGTAGTCGAGCATCTTCATATGCAGGTCGAAATCATGCATAGGTACGTACCAGTCTTCCGGCATCACGAGGTTCAGCCCAACAAAACGTGGATCGGCCTGCGCCAGCTCGAACCCAAGCAGGATCTGCGCAAACACCTGCTCCCGCGGCAGTCCGCGCAGCACCTGGTAAAGGTACCGCACCTTGACGTCGCAGCCGGGATCGGCATCGGGCGTGCCGCACTTGAGTTCAGACTGCATCTTCTTCTCGCTCTGATTGAGTCGCTCCCGGGTGGTGGTGACGATCTCTTTCAGCCCGCTGGCCAGCAGCCTCTCCCGCAGCCTGCCAAGATCATCATCCCACCCGGCTTTTGCGCCCAGGGCTGCGGAGTCTGAACCATCGGCCGTATGCATGATTTCCACATACTGCAGATGGTCCGCAGCCGCCCGCGCCGCTGCTTCGGCAATCTCATCTCCCGCGTGATTCTGCGCAGTCAGGGAAAACTTGTCGAAGGTGGCAAAAAAATGGTCGTGTCCCGACCCGTCTCCAGGCGTCCAGTTCCGCATCGACCAGGCATCGACCACGGAGTTGTAGAGAACATGGTCCGCGTAGGCACAGCTCACGGCCGGTTTGCTGGTGTACTTATCGCAGGAAACATCGCAGGGAGGGGCGAGCAGTAACGACGTGGTGCGATCCACGCACAGGCCGTCCTGGGCAGCGAAATCGATCCACTCCTCCGCATAAATCGCTCCCCACAAGTGATTGTGCAGGTCGCCGCCCTTGGGCATTTCCTGCAAGAACGCCACCAACAGGGGATGCTGGTTCCGGATAGACTCGAAGTGGCGAGAAGCTCGTCGCTCCGCGTCGGCGCCGGCTTGCGCGACCGCCACAGCAGCGCCGAGCGTGAGGGTCAGTGCCACCAGCGAACGTCCCAGGGCGCCCACAATTCTTCTCCTTGTGCTGGAATTGGGAATTGTACCTGTTTGTCCCGGAAGCTGTGTAGAGACGCTTGCTGCGTCTCGTCGCACCAAAACCCGCGTCCCGCATGCGATTCCTGCGATATTCACAAGGCAGGAATGCTCGCCGCGGCTGCCCCTTTCTTGGGCGTGCCCCGGCAAAATCCTGAAAAAATGCGATGCGTGGCGCCGCCGCGCAGAAGTTGCTGCGCGCTTGCACCGGCTTTGGTTCAGATGCCTGTGGACGACGTGCACTCGATTGCAGCCAAAGAACATACAGTTGCGCAGTTTTCATTGACTCCAGAAATAGGAGGAGTAAAAAGACACTCGTTCTTTGACAGCTTCTGAAGTTTTCCCGGTTGGTGCGGCGTCCGGGGCTCGAGCGAAGTCACTCTTCGCACCGCAAGGTGGAGAAGGGAGGGCGCGTGAGGGTCTATAGCAAAGCGCTGGTCGAGGCGAACAGGAAGATTTGTCAGAGGCAGGATAGAGTCCCGAGGCGTTAGGCTGGTTTGTCCGGTTGGCGGTGAGCCCGGAACCCGAGCCAAGATCGCGCGTAGCAGCCCCGCAAGGGAAGCCACGACGCAGGTCGGCGAGGGTCTAAAAGCGAGCTACTGGCCGAGAGGAATGAGCCTAACACCACCGCGGGACTCTTATTGCGTGGTTTCAGCCTTGAAGCCCTCCCCGGCTCCAGGTCTCTTCCCCCGTTTTACTCTGCGACCTCCTGTGTGAAGGCCGCAGAGTCTCCGCGTGTTGTCTCCCGCTTCACGAGGTTTCCGTCCCATTTTTTGTTTGCCCCCGTCACCCATGGATCGAAGGGCTTGACTTTTCCCGTGGGTTGTATTCCAATAATGACTAATAGTCAAGATTGACTTAAGGTCTTATATGAAACCCGCGATGCAGTCCCGCAATCATTCTGCCGGCCAGCCCCCTGGCCGGCGGGAACGCAAGCGCTCCGAGACCCGGCAGCGCATCTTCCGCGCCGCCATGCGGCTTTTCGCCGAGCGCGGCTTCTTCGATACCACGGTGGAAGACATCACCGAGGCCGCCGACGTAGGCAAGGGCACCTTCTTTAATTATTTCCCCAGCAAGGAGCACGTGCTGGGGGTGCTGCACGACGTGCAGCTCGGCAAGGTGGAAGAAGTACGCGCCGCCGCCAGGGCCGGCAAGCTGCCCATCCACGGACTGTTGCGCCAGTTCATGCTGCGCGTTACCGAAGAACCGGGGCGCAGCCAGTTGCTTGCCCGCGGCCTGCTGGCGACGGTATTCTCCAGCGAACCCGTCCGTACCATGCTGGTGGATACCATGGCCGGCGGACGCCGCATTCTCGCCGACGTCCTCAAGCTGGGCCAGGAGCGCGGCGAAGTCCGGCGTGATCTCAGCCCGGAGGAGATGGCCCGCAGCTTTCAGCAATTCGTGCTGGGCACGGTGCTGATCTGGAGCTTGCATCCGCCGACGAACCTGAATAAGCGGCTGGGAACTTCATTTGAGATTTTCTGGGCAGGTATCAGCGCCAATCGGGAGGCGCAGTCATGAAACGCAGACTTCCAATCCTCATATTGGTGATTGCCGCCGCCGTCGGCGGCTACTACTACTATGTTCGTCCGCGATGGACGGCGAAGCCGGCGGACCCCAATACCTTGCAGCTCTCCGGCAACATTGAAACCCACGAGAGCGTGGTCGGCTTCAAGGTGCCGGGCCGCATCGTGGAGTTGCCGATTGAAGAAGGCCAGTGGGTAGAGCAGGGAGCCTTGCTGGCGCAGCTTGACACCGCCGACTATCGCCAGCAGGTTGCCATGGACGAAGCCAACGTCGGCGTGCAGAGGAAGTTGCTGGACCTCGGTTTGGCCGGCAGCCGCCGCCAAGCAATCGAGGCGGACGAGCAGACGCTCAACGATGCCAAGGCCGATCTCGCTCAGAAGCAGCTCGACTACCAGCGCGCCGAGACCCTCTACCGGGACCAGGTCGGTTCGCAGCAGGCCCGCGACCAGGCCGATACGAACCTGAAGCGTGCGCAGGCCACGGTCGAGCGCGCTCAACAACAATACGACCAGACGCTGGAGGGGACCCGCAAGGAGCAGCTCTCTGTGGACCGGGCACAACTGGTACAGGCGGAGCAGAAGCTGCACCTCTCGCGCATCAATCTGGATTACACCACGCTGCGCGCGCCGCTCTCGGGGGTCATCCTTGTGCGCCAGGCGGAACTGGGTGAAGTGGTCGCGCCCAATACGCCCGTGGTCACGCTCGGCGACCTGGACCATGTCTGGCTGCGCGCGTACGTCTCCGAGACCGACCTGGGGCGCATTCGCTGGGGTCAAACCGCCGTGGTCCACACCGACACCTATCCCGGCAAGACCTACCATGGGCGCGTCTCTTTCATCTCCGACAAAGCCGAGTTTACGCCCAAGAGCGTGCAGACCTTCAAAGAGCGCGTGACCCTGGTTTATCGCATCAAGATCGACGTCGAAAATCCCAACCATGAGTTGAAGCCAGGCATGCCCGCGGATGCAGAGGTTGAACTCGCTTCCAGCAACCAGCCAACACAACAATGACGACCAGCTCCCAATCCGCAATCAACGTTGTCGGGCTTACCAAGAGCTTCCCGGACGTCCGTGCGGTGGATCACCTAAGCTTCGATGTCCACGCTGGGGAGATCTTCGGGCTGGTAGGCCCGGACGGCGCCGGCAAGACCACCACGCTGCGCATGCTCGCCGGAGTCATGCCGCCGGACGAAGGCTCTGCCATGGTGGCGGGGTTCGACGTGGGCCGCGATCCGGAAGGCGCCAAACACCACCTCAGCTACATGCCGCAGCGCTTCGGTCTGTATGAAGATCTGACGGTGGACGAAAACATTCGCTTCTACGCGGACCTGTTCGGAGTGCGCCGAGCTGAGAGAGAGCAGCGCTCCCCCGAATTGCTACAGGCGGCGGGCATGAGCGAATTCCGGCAACGTCTTGCCGGCAACCTGTCCGGCGGCATGAAGCAGAAGCTGGGCCTGGTCTGCGCCCTCATTCACCGCCCCAAGGTGATCCTGCTCGACGAACCTACTACAGGCGTTGACCCGGTCTCGCGCCGTGATTTCTGGCGCATTCTCTATAACCTGGTCTCCGAAGGCGTCGCGATTCTGACTTCGACCGCTTATCTGGATGAAGCCGAGCGCTGCCACCGCGTCGCCCTCATGCACCAGGGCAAGCTCCTGTTCTGCGATACTCCAGCGCATCTCAAAGCCCGCCTCGGCAAAGGTGTGCTTGCGGTGATCTCCTCCGACCCGCGCCGTGTGCGCCAGGAACTCGAAAGGGCCGAAGGCATTTCCAGCCTGGTGCTGACTGGCGACGGCGCGCATCTGGTGGTGGATGACCTTTCCCGTCGTCTGCCCGAATTCGAAGCCAGGCTCCGGCGCGCGCAGGTTCCGTTCGACGAGATTCGTCAGGCGACACCCACGATCGAGGACCTCTTCGTCGATGCCGTGACCACTCGACCCGGAGATTCGAAGTCGTGAAGTGCAATCCCAAAGTCGAGAGATTTTCCTGTGGCTGCATTTGGGCAGTGCAGCGCCTCAGCGCTGCGCTTCAACTGCTCGGGAAATCGGCTTCAGCCGCTGAGGTACTTCGATGAGCACAGCTACAAATGCGCTCCCCAACGCGGCCACCCCCTCGGTCGTCATTCAAGACCTGGTCAAACGCTTTGGCGACTTCACCGCCGTGGACCACATCAACCTGGAAACACGCCAAGGCGAGATCTTTGGCTTCCTCGGGCCGAACGGAGCGGGCAAGTCCACCACCATTCGCATGCTGTGCGGCCTGCTGACGCCAACCTCCGGACGAGCCGAAGTCGCCGGTTATGACGTGGCACGCCACCCCGAAGCCGTGCGCCAGCACATCGGGTATATGTCACAGAAATTTTCGCTCTACGACGACCTGAAGGTGATCGAGAACCTGCGGCTCTTCGCCGGTCTGTACAACGTCCCGCACCACCTGGTGCATGAGCGCATTAGCTGGGCGGTAGAAATGGCGGACTTGAAGGGGCAGGAGGGCATGATCACCGGCACGCTCCCTGGGGGCTGGAAACAGCGACTGGCCCTGGGCTGCGCGGTGCTCCACCGCCCCCCCATCATATTTCTCGACGAGCCCACTTCCGGAGTTGATCCTATTTCCCGCCGCCAGTTCTGGGATGTCATCCACCAGATGTCTGCCGATGGCGTCACCGTGTTCGTCACCACCCACTACATGGAGGAGGCCGAGTACTGCAACCGCCTGGCCCTGATCTATCGCGGGAAAATGGTGGCCTTGGGGACGCCGACCGAACTGAAACAGAAATTCATGAAGGGCGAGTTGCTGCTGGTCGAGTGCGAACCGCTCGGCCCGGCGGTAGAAGCGTTACAGTCGGCGCCCCACGTGCTTGATGCCGCCGTGTTCGGCAACGCCCTCCACCTGGTAGTGCGCGAGGCGGCTACGGCCATCCCCGGCATCCGCGCTTTCCTCAGCTCGCACGGCGTTACCGTCAGCAGGATCGAGGCTATCCGCCCCACCCTGGAGGACGTATTCGTATCCCTCACCACCGAACACGAGGCTGCCAGAAAGGAGCGCAATTAGCATGCGCTGGAATCGCCTCCTCGCGATGGCCGTCAAGGAAGTCGTTCAGATCCGGCGTGACACCCGCAGCCTGATCATTGTGTTGCTCATGCCGGTCGTGCTGGTGTTGCTCTTCGGCTACGGCGTGAACCTCGATCTCAAGCACCTGCCCATCTACGTCTACGACCGCGAAGGCAGCCAGGACAGCCAGGACCTGCTGAAACGCTTTCAGGCCAGTGACTACTTCGAACTGGTGAAGGTGGTGAACAATTATCCCGATCTGGTGCGCGCCATCGACGACGGGCACGCCAAGATGGGCCTGGTCATTCCCTACGACTTCTCGCAGAAACTCCGCGAAGGAGGGCCCGTCGGCGTGCAGGCTCTGGTCGACGCCAGTGACGACAACACCGCCAACGTGATCGTGAATTACAGCCAGGCAGTGGTGCAGAGTTACTCCAACGCGGTGCAGGTGGACTGGCTCGAGCGCCGCGGACAGACCCAACCACCCTTGCCCCTCAGCGTCGAGACCCGTACCTGGTACAACGAGAATCTGGAGAGCAGCGCGTTCATTATTCCGGGGGTGCTGGCGCTGGTGATGTCGGTGATCGGCGCCTTCCTCACTTCGCTCACCATCGCGCGCGAATGGGAGCGGGGCACCATGGAGCAACTGGTCTCCACTCCAGTCACCCCGCTGGAGATCATGCTGGGCAAGCTGTTTCCTTACTTCGTGCTGGGGATGTTCGGCGTGGCGCTGTGCGTAATTCTGGCCATCGGGTGGTTCCACGTGCCCTTCCGCGGAGACCTGCTCACACTGTTTCTCAGCTCCGCCATGTTCATGGTGGTGGTCCTTGCCCTGGGATTCTTCATTTCGGTCATCGCCAAGAACCAGCTTGCCGCCAGCCAGATCGCCCTGCTGGTTACATTTCTCCCGGCATTCTTGCTTTCCGGTTTTCTATTTGCCATCGAGCAGATGCCCCGGTTCATTCAACTCGTGACACAGATTCTTCCCGCGCGTTACTACGTTTCGGCGCTGAAGGAGATTTTTCTCAAAGGCACACCCTTATCCATGCTGAAGGACGAACTGGCTCCGCTGGCCATTTTCGCGGTAGTGCTCACAATTGTGGCGACCCGCTCATTCCACAAACGGCTGGCTTGAGGATTAACGATGCTGACGCGGCTCACCCAGATGCTGATCAAGGAATTTATCCAGGTTCTCCGTGACAAGCGCACGCGTTACATCCTGATCGGCCCTCCCCTGGTCCAGATGCTGATCTTCGGTTACGCTGCTACCTTCGAAATCCGCCATGTGTCCTTGGCGGTGCTCGACTCGGATCACACCCAGGAGAGCCGGGAGTTGGTCGCTCGCTTCTCTTCCACCCAATACTTCGACTTGCAGCGTCAGCTCACCGACCAGGCCCAGATCGCCGGCATGATCGACCGGGGGGAAGTCACGGTTGTACTGCAAATCCACCCGGGTTTTTCCGAGAACCTGCGCAAAGGACAGACGGCATCGTTACAGGTGGTCGTGGATGCCACGAACTCGAATACCGCGTTGATTGCTGCAGGGTATGCCAGCCAGATCGCCCAGAACTTCGCTCAGGATTATCAGAACGATCGCATGCAGCGAACTTCGCCCCAGCTTGTCGCGCGAATTCCCCGCGTCGAATTACAGTCCCGGCCCTGGTACAACACCGGCCTGAGCAGTCGCTGGTTCTTTGTTCCCGGCGTGATCGGCAGTCTCACCCTGGTGTTAGTGACGACCCTCACCGCGTTTGCCGTGGTGCGTGAGCGCGAGATCGGCACGCTGGAGCAGATCATGGTCACCCCCATCCGCCCGGTGGAGTTCATCCTGGGCAAAACGGTGCCGTTCTTCCTGATCGGCCTGCTCGATGTGGCTCTGATTGGCATTGTGGGAACGCTATGGTTTCAAGTACCGTTTCGTGGCCACGTGAGCGTGCTGCTCGCCGGGACCGTGCTCTTCCTGCTTTGCCAGTTGGGGGTGGGGCTGTTGATCTCCACCGTGTCCCGCACCCAGCAACAGGCCATGGTGACATCCTTCTTCTTCATCATGCCGGCCATCACCTTCTCCGGTTTCGGATTCCCCATCAGTACCATGCCGCAGTGGCTACAGCAAATCACCTACCTGGATCCCCTGCGTTACTTCCTGGTGGTAATCCGCGGGGTCTACCTGAAAGGCGTAGGGATGGACATCCTGTGGCCGCAGATGGCCAGCATGGCGGCGCTGGGAGCAGGCGTGTTGACGCTGAGCGTACTCCGCTTCCAAAAGGCACTGGACTAGAGGCTGCCAGGCTGCATGGCCAGCGGATGTTCGGCATGATTGGCGAAATCGCCTTTTATCGACAGTTATCCAAGCCCGATAGCGGCCACTGAACTTCCGTAACTTCGCCCGCGAGAATCGCCGCGCTACCTTGTCCTCACAGGTGTCACCGGATGATTCTCAAACGCAACTCCAAACCAGACAGGCGTCGCCGGCAACGACAATTGCTGAACGCATCCGTGCGAGTTTTCACCGGATCTGCCCACGTGGATGCTCTTGGCATAAACCTCAGCGATTCCGGCATGTGCCTGTTTGCCATGGCGAATCTGCCCGTGGGATCTCAAATTCAGGTTGAATTTCTTCCGCCCCGATGCAAGGAACGGGTTCGAGTGTGTGGGACTGTTCGCCATCGCGCGCTTTATCTGTACGGAATCGAGTTTCCGGCGGACTCAGATCAACGCCCAGGCAGCTGGGTAGATGTAGGCACCACGACGGGCCCCAGGCTCTCCACTCTTAGCGAACTCTGACTGCCCCCAAGCGCCGGGGCGGTTTCCCTTGACAGCCTCAACCTGCGTTCTCTGTGAGCATCCCCTGAAGTCCAGTTGTTGCCAATCAGCCATTCCACTTATTGAGGCGTTCTGGAGTCAATATTTCCGTCGCCTATGCGGGCAAGGGCATTATCAAATGTCGAAGTGAGATGCCCCCGCGGGCCTACCAGAATCAGGTTGGCACGGCAGAGGGGCGTGGTCTCTGCCGTGCCGCTCCAAGGGCAAAAGTATGGAGGCCACCTTTCACCCTCGAACTCAAGAAATCCAGCCCGGAAACATCCGGCGCTTCGGCACCCAGCTTCCGCCGGGGGCTCGGGCGAAGCCGTAGAGGGAGCGATCCGACTGCATCCCGCATTGCGCAACTTGAGAAGGAGTCTTACGCCGCGGACAGGGCGGCGATTGCTAGCCGAGGAAGGACAAGGGAGGCGCCCGGCCGGTGCGGATGATGGAAAAAGCGGCTAGGCTGAGATATGGAGCGTCCACCACGGCCAATCCGCAGAGTTGGTCGTGCGCCGGGACCACCACGGCCGGACTCGGGTGGGCGAGCGGCTGATGCGGGCTGCCAGTGCCACCTCGGTGGCTTCTTCCACCATTTACAGTCTGCTTGCCAGTGCTGGGCTCTTCCATGTCCCGCCGCATGGCATGCAGATCGTCGGTGGCCGAGACGACCGGGAACAGCAGCAATACGGCACAGCCCAAAATCAGCAAAACACGGCGGGAACGGAACTGCCCTCCCGCCTGCGAGACGGATGCTCCGCGGCGCCACAGCCAACAGGCCGGCAACGTCAGCAGCAGCCAGAAAAAGTTGAGCAATAGTTCCATGTGCAATCTGAAGAAGGGCAGCGACGCCGACGGTGGTGGTCGCTTAAGGGCTCATTCTAGCAACGAACCACAGTTCGACCAACGCTCGCTACATTACGATCGTCACCGCGATTGCAACCAGGATGAAGACGTCGCCATGGGCCCTTACGGCCCCTCTCGCACCTGCAGTTTCTTCGTTGTCACCAGCCGTGCACGGTAGATGGCCCCGGTTGAAGGCACTTCCGCGACCACATCCACATTCAGATCGTAAGCCCCTGGCGGCAGGTTCTCTGCGAATGGGATCTGCAGATTGTCCGCGCCCTGCTTCATAGTCAGGTGCTGATATCCCACCGCCGTCGCTCGCCCGACCTCATTGATCGCCAGGATGATTAACGTCAAGTCGAAGTCGTTCTCGGTCTGGTTGGAGACCTTGATCTTCCCAACCACCTGCTGCCCACGGATTGTCGGATAGCTGCTCCAGTCGGCCAGCAGCGGCGTCACCACTTGCAGCAACAGGTCCTGCTTGCGCTCGTACGGCGGCTTGCCGCTGTCGCTAACCGTCACGGTGAAGCGAAAGGTCCCAGCTTGGGTGGGAGTGCCGCTGATTGTCCCTTCTTCACTCAGGTCAACGCCGGGCGGCAGGGAACCGCCGCTCACTCGCCACTTCAAAGGATTGATCCCGCCTTGCGCTTCTAACCGGTAACGGCACTGCTGCCGGAGGTTCGCTTTGGGCAGATCGACCGTGCGAATAGAGAGTGGTTCCCCTGTCGCAGCCGCCTGCTGTCCTGCAACCCCCAGGGCGGTGGACCCAACCAAGAAACAGACGACACACAGCTTGCTCTGGAATGACACGATTGGCATTTCTCGCTATTTCAGTGCAACAAGGTTGCCCAGCAACACGATGTCAGCCTCACCCTTGCCCACGGCCGCATAAATGAACTTTCCGTCCGAGGACCAGGATACCCGCCGCGCAATAAATGTTGCCTCATGCCCGAAATCGGTGATGCGCTTCATCTCGCCTCCGTTGGTCGTCTGCGCCCAGATATTGGTGGTTGTCCCATCGAGCAACAGCAGCGCCAGCCACTTGCCATCGGGGGAAATTACGGGTTGCATCGTGCTCGTCGACGCCAAAAGCCGAGAACCGGGAATGCGGCCGATGGCGCGGCCTTGCGCCGTGTCCGGTCGTGCCGCCCGAATTTCCATGTCTGCCACTCCATTCAGCGCCCCTAGGTTCACCATGTAATACAGCGTCCCATCCGGGCCGATCGCCGGCTTCATTCCGTCTGCCTGGACCTGCGCGTGTTGGGTTCCCTCCGGATCCACCTTCTCGATCCGAAAGCCGTTTTCCGCGGGAGGGGCAACGTAGAGCCACTTCCCATCCCACGCCCAGCAAGCCCAACCGCCCCCGTCTGAGACCTTGTGCGGGTTGCTGCCATCGGGGTTTACCACCCATTGGTCCACGTTCCACCCCGTCTTGCCGCGAGTAACGTACGAGATGTGGGCGCCATCCGGAGACCACACGGGCACCCCCACGGTCACCTGCGGATCTTGCACGAAGGTCAATTGCCGGCTCTGGCCACTTTCCAGATTGAGGATCCAAAGATTGCCGTGGCCTCCACTGTCGCTCAGATAAACCAGTTCGCGATCGTTCGGCGACACCGAAGGCGTCTGCACCGATCCGGTTTGATGCGTGATCTGAATCCCGCGGCGGACGTTCTCCGCTGCCGGACCGTCGGTTGGATATTTCCAAATGTCGAACTCTATCCGCGCCCGACTAGCCGCGATATTGCCATCTCGATCCAAATCCGGGAAAAGATAGGAAGTCTCGCCGAAGGTGACCTGCTGCAGCCCGGTTCCGTCCAGCCGGATCTTCCATAAATTCATGGTCGGCATGTAAAGCACAGTGTCCCCGCGGGCCGAGCTGAATACCACCCCCGAACCGTCCGGCAACCACGAAAAACCACTCTGCGGGTTTCCATCGTGCGTTACCCGCTGCGGCGTGCCACCTGCCGCCGGAACGGAGAACACATCAAAATCAAACGTTCTCCCGCTCTGGTAGGCCAGCAGGCGATCGTCGGGCGACCAGCGCAGGTTAGCGTAGGCGAACTCCGCCGGCAGACGCGCCACCACCTGCGGGCTGGATCCGTCCCGCTCGGCAGTCACGATCTCGACGTGCCCCTGCTCCGGGCGCATATAGGCGATGTGCTTGCCGTCATGGCTCAAGTCCGCTGGAATCACGCTGCTCACCACCGGCCGCGCCGTCCCGCCCAGGGCGGGAATTTCCCAGACTTGGCCCAGCCCAGTCGCTTGGGAAGAAGGCGAGAAGTAGATAATCGACGCCGAGTCGGAGGACCATCGTGGCGACTGGTGGTCGGCGTCATCGTGGGTGATCTGCAGCGGATTGCCACCGCTCAGCAAACGCACCCAAAGCTGCCGTTGCCCCTCCACCTCAGCGGTGAACGCTACCGACCTGCCGTCCGGCGAAAGCGCCGGAAATTGTTCCATGCCGACGAAATCGGTAAGCCGCCGCAATGAGACCGCGTTCGAGGTTTGGGGTCGCCTCCCTATCCACCTTGCGCCGAGAAAGCCCAACCCGGCCGCCACTAGCACCCCCAGCCCCACCAGGAAAGCAGCCAGCGCTCGTGTCTTCTTCGCGGGCGTCACCGCAACGGCTGACCCGCTGCCACTCTCGTCCTTGGTGAGCAGTTCCAGGTAAAAAGCCAGGTCCCGTGCGGATTGGAAGCGCTCCGTCCCATCCTTCTCCAGGCAGCGGTGCACGATGCGCCCCAGCGTCGGTGGAAGACTTCGCGCGCAAGAGGAGAGCTCCGCCGGCTCCTCTTTCAGAATTGCGCTCATCGTGTCCGCTGCGGTCTTGCCTTGGAAGGCACGACTGCCGCACAGCATCTCGTAGAGAATGGCGCCCAAACTGAAGATGTCGGTGCGGTGGTCCACTGCTTGCCCGCGCACTTGCTCCGGGGACATATAGCCCGCAGTCCCCAGCACTGTTCCTGGCTCGGTGGACCCAATCGTCGCCACCGTGCTCCCTATGTCGGATGAGTCGGGAGCCATGAGTTTGGCTAGTCCAAAGTCCAAAATCTTGACCACTCCATCCCGGGTAAGAAATATGTTCTCGGGCTTCAGGTCGCGATGCACAACGCCGCGGTCGTGAGCCGCCCCCAGACCCCGCACAATTTGCAATGCGAAATCAATCGTCTTGCGGACCGGAATCGGACTCTGCTGCAGCCGCTCGCGCAGGGTCTGCCCCTGCAGCAGTTCCGTGATCACATAGGGTATGTGCTGGTCCGTGGTGCCGAAGCGGTAGACAGCGAGAATATTAGGATGGTTGAGCGCCGCTGCCGCTCGTGCCTCCTGCTCAAAGCGCCTCAGCCGGTCAGGATCGGCTGCCAATTGCTCCGGCAAAACCTTGACCGCAACCTCGCGTCCCAGATTGAGGTCCCGTGCCCGATACACCTCTCCCATCCCGCCCGCCCCGAGCGGGGCGAGGATTTCGCAATCTCCGATCCTGGTTCCAGGCACAATCGGCATCGTGACGGCATTATAGTGCCGGTTGCAGGCTGAGAACCGGGAACTGGTCTTCGGCCCACCCTCTCGACGCCCCCTCCACTTGCACGGTAAGCTAGATAGTTTGTGGAGGGAGGCTGGAGGCATGCGTGAGGTGGTCGCACGGTTGTGGCCGGAGATTCAGTGGATCGAGAGTCCAAAGCTGCGTGAGCAGGTGACCCAGACCTGGATCAAGGCACTGGAGCGCAGCCCGCTGAAGCCCGATGACCTGAACCGCATACCCTTCACCCTGCTGGTACCCAACTGCCCTATCACCTTCATGGAACACAAGCGCTGCGTGGTGCACATTGCCCGCCAGAGTGCGGAATCCATGCAGGAGTTCATGGGGCGCTCCCTGCTGATCAATATGGATACGGTCATCGCCGGGGCGATCCTGGCGGACGTCGGCAAATTGCTCGAATACGAACTCGGCCCCGACGGCAAGAGCCGCCAGAGTGAGCGCGGTGAGGCCTTGCGCCATCCCTTCACCGGAGTGGCCCTGGCGCTGGAGTGTGGCGTGCCCGATGACGTCTGCCACGTCATCGCTGCCCATGCCGCAGAAGGCGAACTGGTGAAGCGCACGACCGAGGCCTACATCGTCCACCACGCCGACTTCATGGCGTTTTTGCCGTTCAAGAACCCGAAGAACGTGAAGATGAAGTGAACTGAAACTGCAGAGGTGCCAGGCCACGCCAGAGACGAGCCACCGCCGGAGGCGCGCCACAAATTAGCCCAGCGCTTCAGCGCTGGGTACGTGCGTTATTTCATTCGTGCGAGCGGGCTTCAGCCCGTGCGCCAGCCATTGTGCCAGGAGAGGCCTTGTCCGCCAAAGAAGCTGTCGCTCCCAAAGAGACCATCACCGCCAAAATCTCGCGCTGGGCCGCGGGCGTCGAATACGAGCAGCTCTCGCAAGACGCCGTCTACCAGGCCAAGCGCTTCCTGCTGGATTCGGTGGGCTGCGCTCTCGGCGGATACCAGCAGCACGACGTGAAGATCGCGCTGGAAGTCCTTGCTGAGATTGCCGGCCGCGGGCCCGCCACGGTAATCGGCACCGGCAAGCGCATCGATCCCGTCTCCGCCTCGCTCGCCAACGCCCTGATGATCCGCTGTATGGACTACAACGACATCTACTGGAAACAGGACCCGTCCCACCCGTCCGACATTTTTCCCGCGGCACTGGCCTGCTGCGAACGCGCGCGGAGCAACGGAAAAGAGTTGATTGTCGGCCTGGTGCTAGGGCACGAGTTCGAAATGCGATTGTGCGAGGCGGCCTTTCCTGGCATCCGCGAGCGCGGCTGGCATCACGCGACTTTGACGGCGTTCGTTTCACCGATCGTGGCTGGACGCGCGTTGCATCTTCCCTGGGAGCAGATCCAGCACGCCATCGGCATCTCCGCCAGCCGTCAATGCACCCTGGGTGCGGTCACCGCCGGCAAGCTCACCATGATGAAGAACACCGTGGACCCCATGGCCACGCAAAGCGGAGTCCTGGCCGCGCTCATGGCAGAAAAGGGCTACACCGGTCCGGAACATGTGGTAGACGGCAAGGAAGGCCTTACCCACTGCTTTGGTCCCGAGTGGAAACTTAACCTCCTCACCGACGGCCTCGGCGAGTCCTGGCGCATCACCCAGTGTGGCATGAAGTTTTTCCCTACCGAAGCCCTGACCCATGCCCCGATTTCCGCAGTGCTCGACCTGGTGAAGAACAACGACCTGCACCCGGAGAATCAAGAAGATCGAAGTGGTCGCCGATCCCGAGATCGAGAAGGTCTTCCCCGCGCTCCAGCGCGTGATCGTGAACATTACAACCGCCGACGGCCGCGCGTTCACCAAGCAACTCGATTACCCCAAAGGTGATCCGCGTAATCCGCTGAGTGATTCCGAAATCGAGGAAAAATTTTCTGCGCTGGCCGAAGGCGTGCTTTCCGAGAAGGCACAGGCGAAGCTGAAAGAGGCAATCTGGAACCTGGAGAAGATCGGCTCGGTCTCGAAGCTGATGGCGCTGATGAAAGCCGATGTGAGGCCAAAAAAGGCGGCAGCCAAGGCAAGAAAGCGGACGAAGAAAAAGTAGCGCCGGCGTCTCGCCGGCCAAGCCTGCCCTGAGCGAAGTCGAAGGGCGGGGGCATCTTGCCCCCGCAGATTGAGATCGCACATGCCCCAGACCATCACGGAAAAAATCGCACAGACACACCTCGCCGAGGGCCCCAATCGTCCCCTCCGCACCGGGGACTTCGTCTCCATCCGCCCCCGCCATGTCATGACCCATGACAACACCTCCGCGGTGATGAGCAAGTTCAAGGGCATCGGCGCCCAGAAGATCCAGGATACCCATCAGCTTGTCTTCGCCCTCGACCACGACATCCAGAACCAGGACGAAGCCAACCAGAAGAAATACCGCTCCATCGAAGCCTTCGCCAAAGAGCACGGCGTTGACTTCTATCCCGCTGGTTCCGGCATCGGCCACCAGATCATGGTCGAGCGCGGATACGTCATCCCTGGCTCGTTCGTCGTCGCCTCCGATTCGCACTCCAACATGTATGGCGCGCTGGGCGCGGTGGGCACGCCTATCGTCCGCACCGACGCCGCCGCTGTCTGGGCCACAGGAGAATTCTGGTGGCAGATTCCTCGCAGCATCCAGGTTGTCCTCGAAGGCAAACTGCCCGCGGGCGCGACCGGCAAAGATGTCATCATCACCCTTTGCGGTCTCTACAACCACGATGAGGTCCTGAACGCCGCCGTCGAATTCAGCGGCCCCGGCGTTGCCTCGCTCTCCATGGATGCCCGCTTCTCCATCTCCAACATGAGCACGGAATGGGGCCCGATCGTGGGTTGGTTTCCCGTGGATGAAGTCGCGATCAATTACCTGCGAGGCGTTCATCAGCGGCTCAAGGCCACGGGTGTCGAGCGGTTTTCAGAAAAAGACATCGAGAACTGGCAGAAGAATCCGCCGCGCCCCGATCCTGACGCCGTCTACGCGGCCCGCATTACGCTCGACCTCAGTCAGATTACCCCGCATGTGTCCGGGCCCGACACTGTCCAAGTCATGAGTTCACTGGCAGAGATCACCGGCAAGAAGGTTGCTATCAACAAGGCCTACCTCATCTCCTGTGTGAACTCGCGCGTCGAGGATCTGGAAGCCGCCGCCAACGTGCTGAAAGGGAAGAAAGTCGCCCCCGGCGTGAAGTTCTACCTCAGCGCTGCCAGCAAGTGGGTACAGGAAGAGGCGGCACGCCGAGGCATCTGGCAGACTCTTCTCGACGCCGGAGCCCAGTCCCTTCCCGCCGGATGCGGCCCCTGCATCGGTCTGGGCGTTGGCCTCCTTGAGCCCGGCGAAGTTGGCATCTCTTCCACCAACCGCAACTTCAAAGGCCGCATGGGCTCGCGCGACGCCCAGTGCTACCTGGCCAGCCCCGAGGTGGTCGCCGCCTCCGCCGCAGCCGGGTACATCAAAGGCCCGCACGAGATGCCTGACCGCGCTCCCGCGCGTATATATAAGGAGTTCACCACCGGCACTGCCGCCGAGAAGGTCGAAATCCTCCCCGGTTTTCCGGCCCGTGTCAAAGGCCGGCTGGTGTTCATGCCACAGGACAACGTCAACACCGACGCCATCTACGGAAAGGACTACACCTACCGCGACGACATGACGCCCGAGATGATGGCCAAGGTGGTCATGGAGAATTACGATCCGCAGTTCGCCGAGCGCACCAGGGCCGGCGACGTGATTGTCAGCGGCTTCAACTTCGGCACCGGCTCCAGCCGCGAACAGGCGGTAACTTGCCTCAAGGCCAAAGGCATCCCCATGGTAATCGCCGCCAGCTTCTCCCAGACCTACTTGCGCAACGCGTATAACAATGGATTCCTGTGCGTGGAGGTTCCGGAGCTGGTCAAGCGTCTGCGCGAGCAGTTCGCCCAGTCGAAGGAAAAGACAATCATCCCCGGAGATGAGATCGAGGTGGACTTCACCTCCGGCATGATCCACTGGCGTGGAGAGAGCTTCGCGTTCCCGGCGTTGGGCAGCGTGCCGCAATCGCTGGTCATCGCTGAAGGTGTAGAGAACTTGGTAGCAAAGAGGCTGGGTCTCGGCTGACAAGCGATTTGGGTCTTGATTCCAAGAACTCCGTGTCTCCGTGCCTCTGTGGTGAAAGATTTTTAAGGAGCTCATATGGCTAAATACACCGTAATTACCATGCCCGGCGACGGCATCGGCAACCAAGTCCTTCCCGAATCCATCCGCGTTCTCAAAGAAGTCGGCTTCGACGCCGAGTACATCCACGCCGACATCGGCTGGGAGTGCTGGTGCAACCAGGGCAACGCGCTGCCCGACCGCACCATTGAACTGCTCACCAGGCACAAGCTCGGCCTGTTCGGCGCCATCACCTCCAAGCCCAACAAGGAGGCTCAGGCCGAGCTCAAGCCCGAGCTGCGCGGCAAAGGATACGTCTATTACAGCCCGATCGTCACCATGCGGCAGCGGTTCAATCTCGATATCTGCATGCGTCCCTGCATCGCGTTTGCCGGCAATCCGCTGAACTACATTCGCAAGCGCGCTGACGGCGGCTTCGACGAGCCCCTGGTGGACACCACGGTTTTCCGCCAGGGCACCGAAGGCATGTACTGCGGCGTGGAGTGGACTAATCCGCCGGACAACGTTCGCTCCGCTCTCAACACGCACCCGAAGTTCAAAGCCTTTGCCGGCATTCCCGGCCCCGAGCTCGCCGTGAGTCTGCGGATCATCACCAAAAACGCCGCCCGGCGCATTGTGACCGCCGCATTCGAATACGCCAAAAAGCGCGGCTTCAAGGGCGTCACCATCTGCGAGAAGCCCAACGTGGTGCGCGAGACCTCGGGGATGATGGAGGAGACTGCCAGGGAAGTTGCCAGGAACTATCCGGGGATTGCGCTGTGGTCCACCAACATTGATGCGCAGTTGATGTGGCTCAACAAGAATCCGGAAGACTACAACGTGGTCGTCTCCTCAAACCTGTTCGGCGACATCTTGTCGGACGCTTTTGCCGGGCTGGTGGGCGGGTTGGGCTTCGCCGCTTCGGGCAATATCGGCGATGAAGTTGCGGTGTTCGAGCCTACGCACGGATCGGCGCCCAAGTATGCGGAGCTGAATCCGCCTATCGTCAATCCGATTGCGATGATTCTTTCAGCGGCCATGATGCTCGACCACGTGGGCGAGCACGCCAAGGCCGAGCGCATTCGCCAGGCGATCGCGGAGGTGGTGCGAGAAGGCCGAGTGCGTACTTATGATATGAAGCGCATCCCGGGCGGGGGGAAGTCCATCAGCCAGGGCGCTGCCTCGACCATCCAGATGGCCGACGCCATTCTGGAGAAGCTGGCCAAGGCCGTGCCTGTGGGCGCGGCACGCTGATCGGTTGAGAGCAGGGTGCCCCATCCTTGCGCGTTCTGTGCGCAAGGGTGGGATTCCACGGACCTGCCCCTCTTGGGACGTTCCCGGAACTCTGAAACCTTGAAACCTCATTTCCCTGCCCTGCGTGAGCATGAAATTCCAAGCGCAGCAGTGGCGCAAAACCGGCTGAATCCAGCCGCAAAGCGGCGGCAGAATATAGCCCCGGACGTAAGTCCGGGGTTAGGCGCGGGAAATGAGACCAGTCCCTTCAGGGACGACACAGGGAGTGACCACGAATGTAACCAAGGGATCGGAGGAATCAGCGAAATCCGCCGCGAAGCCGGCGGAAGCTCCGGCGAAAGCTGAGCCCGCAGCCAGCCCGGCCGGGGCCACGGGGACGGTGCAGGTGGCGTCCAATCCCGACGGCGCCGACGTTTACAGCGACGGAGCCTTCGTCGGCAACGCTCCCAGCACGCTGAAACTGTCCCCCGGCAGACACACCGTCCGCGTGACTTCTTCCGGATACAAGGAGTGGTCGCGGGAGATCACCGTGCAGGCAGGGTCGGAAGTGAAGTTGAATGCGGTGCTGGAGAAGAGCCAGTAGAGGAGATAGGGTTCCCATCCTTCGCAAAGAACGCGAAGAGTGGGGCACCCCCGGTGATATTGGATTCAAAGGTGGGCCACCCGCCGCCACACCTACGTTGGATCGCCTTCCAATGGTTTCAACACAACTTCGTGCTGCTGCTTGCCGGTGGCATTGAGTGGAATCTGCTGCTGATCAGTTTTGTAACGATCCGCCCGGACACGCACTGTAGCAGTTTTGGCATCGGTTTGGAATTCAAAGGAAATCCTCCCGTCCCCGTCGGTATTGTTGGTCTCCTGGTATTCGCCGGCAAACACCGTGACCTTCGCTCCCTTCACGGGCGAGGGAGGCGACTTATCATCCCCGAGCACAGTAACAAGCAATGAATACTGTTTGACCTCGTTTTTTGGCTTAGGTGCCTCGGTCCCATGTTCCGGTTCTTGCTCCGGAGGAGGTTGGTTTGTTTGCTGGCTGGGAAGTGGCAATGCCCAACACAATATCAGCGCAGTTGTCCAGAAAATGGTGCTTAGCCTCGGAGTTGAGGCTCTTGTGGTTTCCATGGACCTATCCTCCATTCGTTTCCTTCAGCGGGATGCTGGGGTTCGTTCCAGCGCCTTCAAGACCTCGTCGTAAAAAGGTTTGTCCCGCAAGCTGGTGCGAGAATCCGGGAAGTACACGAGCGCCAGGGTTACGCCGCCGTCGTCCACTCGGGTCATGGCGATCGACACACGTCCCCCGCCAGGCCGGAGCCGAACGTTGTCCATCATGGGAAAGTCGAATGGACTCACGGTAAACTGGAACTCGTCTTCCTCTTCCTGACTCTTGCCTCCCTGAAGTGGCTTTACATGCAGAACGACATCCACCTCCGTCTGCTTTCGCAGGTCTGCGGCGTCCGGTTTTATCATCACGTCCGCGCTGAGGCGCTTTGCAGGCAAATCCTGCTTCTCCTGACAATCTACTTGAATGAATCCGGCCTCCACAGAGTCCTTTTCGAGCTGGTCGAATCGGACCTGACCCGTTTGCGCGCAACCAGCCTCTGTGAGCGCAACGAGTTCGCGGTTTACAATCTCCTGAGCCAGGTTCTGTAAGCGTTTTCGCTGTTTGGTCGTAGCTTTTTGGTCGGTCCACGCTTGAACATATACCTGCTTTAGCAACGGGCCAAGGTCAATGGATTCGTGGAAGTTGTAAGCGAGCAACTCCAAATCTAAAATACGGCTGTCCAAGTCGGCCTGATGCGGCGTAACAAACGTGTCGATCACTTTGCCAAACATGTCTTTGCGGAGGTTGCCGTCAGCTTCCTCACGCCGGCTCAGGAGTTCTACATACGCCCGCCGCTGCTGGTCCTGCTGCAAGGCCTTGTTGCCGTAGTAACCGAGGAGGACAACCAACACGGCCGTCATTATCTTGCCTACAGGATCGAGTAAGACTTGGAGTTTGTCCCAGCGGTCACGCTGTTTTGGCTCTGGCATGGCTACCTCCTACGGGGGACCAATATCCAGCGTCCGCTTTGGTTGACCACATCGAAATCGTATGCAGTCGGCCGATCATAGGAGTACAGCGGACCCTCAGCTCTCCGTCCGTCCGGTTCGAGCACTAGAGTGCAACTTCCGGTTACGCGCACGAACACCCGGTAAACACCCTGGCTATCGGTTGCCCCGTTTGCGACCTCGTTGCCACAAGTAAGCCTGACCGGGGCTCCGGTAACTGGTCGATTGTCCTGGAAGAGTGTCCCATATACCTGTCCGGCCATCGCAGTCGTAGTGAGACCGATTAGTAGCAGGGCACAAGCGGCGACTCGATTCATCTCATGCCTCCTGTTCAATATATCGAACATTTCGGTGAGCGATCCCGGGATCCGTTAGTCCAGCCTGGGGCGGGAAGATCCACCCAGCAACGAGGTATTCATGTTGAAGATTGTGTGGTTCCCCTCATTACCTCCCCAGGCAAACATCACGAAAATCGCGGGAAGGCCTCCCGCACGCACAGTAACTCCGGTTGCGAAGCTGTGTTTCAGATGGTCAAAAGCGATATCCCCACGGGTGAGCGCCACCTTGCCCTGGTCAGCCTCGAAAGTGAAGCCAAGCGGCCCCCAGATCGAATGCTCGAATTTCTCCTCCAGAAGAAGGACGTTGGGAGCGCGAAAGCGGTAGTCCTGATAACTGCTCAGGGCTGGACTTCCGTTGATGTCGCCACCTAATGTCGGTTGGAAAAAGAACGGGACCACGCTCGAGCCCGAGGTCATCGACTCGGAAAGCAGCAGGCGCACGCCAATCGTTCCGTCCAGGTTTCGCGAATAAGACACCGGAGCACACTTTTCCGCTCCCAGCGCCGGCGCGCATTCGTTGGGGCCGTTCGTGTCCCGCGGCCCGGATTGCGTGTGCCCGTACAGGTTGAAATTGTGCCCGAGATCGACCGTCCACCGTAGAAAGGAATAGTGAGAGTCCGACGGCG
The DNA here is from genome assembly GCA_020073165.1 of Terriglobia bacterium. Classification (GTDB taxonomy): domain Bacteria; phylum Acidobacteriota; class Terriglobia; order Terriglobales; family Acidobacteriaceae; genus JAIQET01. The sequence goes on from JAIQFP010000014.1 coordinate 129,694, forward strand.
CAATGAACTGCTGGAAGGTCGCCAGGTAGTTCAACTGCAAGTAATCATCGAACAACACCGGCTTGATGCGGACGCCCTCCCCCAACTGGATAAAGCCCGGTTGGTTGGCCAAGCCCGGCGCCATCGCTTCCGTATAAACCTGCTCAATCGACAGACTCGATTCGCCGTGATTGCCCCGCAGATCTGCAAACCGCCCGTTGATCTCGCCAACCAACGACAGGTTCAGCTTGATGATGACCGGCCACTCGGTTACCGGCTTGATAACATCGCCGCCCACGATCGTCTCAGTCATGCCGAACACGGATCGTCCGGCCGCAGTGGAGTCCGGGCCCTCGCCAAAGAAGAACAGCTTGTTCAGCGATATCGACTGCGCATAGAGATTGAAGACGGTATATGGATGAATGGCCAGCTTGGGCTTTGCTTTCTTCTCCCCGGGTTTGGTCGAGGACGGCGCGGTCACGACCTGGATCGACACCACGGGCGTGTGAATGAATTTTATGTATCCACCCGCCCGCCATGAGCCGTTCGTGGACCCAACCCCATCGACGCTCCAGTTCAGCCGCCAGCTTTCATTCGGCGTGTAGTGGCTGACAAACGCGGGGCCGAGCCCAAACCCGTTCTGTGGCGCAATGCTCCCAGCCGCGATGTGAAAGGATGATCGGTGAACAGCTCGATCGCACATCCCCCTACTGTCTTGATGCTGAAGGTCCCGCACGCTTCCTTGACGTGTTCGTCCTCACGCCGGAAATCCGCCTGCAGCCCGCTTTCTTGAGCCAACGAGAACACGGCTGTGAACCACAGAAAGATCAGAACAGCCCAACGCATACAACCTCCCACACCCGAGTGATTGGCAGACTACTTCTTCCGCTTGCTGCCGCCCTTTTTCGTGATCTTGGTCTTGCGCGCACTCTTCCCTTTCCTCTTCGGTGTTGCCGCCGCGGCCACGATCGCGATCCCGCTCTTGCCCACGGGCGCGCCCTTGCCCTCGTGCGCCGCATGCAGCCTCTCAGTAACCAGCTTGATGTAGTCCGCCGCCTCGCCTTCCGTTTTGATCGCGTTGATATAGATATTGGTCTGCATGTCGCCGGGAAGCCGGAATTCCGCCCGCTGCAAATGCTCCAAATGGCTTCGCAACAGGCTCGACACCGGCCGGTCCTTGTTGAAAGCACTCTTCGGTGGTCCCGGCACTGTTATTAGCGTCATAATCCCTATCTCCCTTCGTCGTACCCGTTGTGCCGGCTCACCCTAGATCGAAATCAGGACAATCGTCTCGCATGACGTCGAGTGAAAGCAGATTTCGTTTGGCGTCGACCGGCCGATCGGTCCTCTCCACAAATCTCTCTGCGGCTTTCTCCCGCGGAGACCTCTGGTCGTAGTCTCCCAGAAAGAACTCCGTAACCGTGGCCGGGATCGAAGCATGTTCGAAGACGCGATCGGTCACCACGGTGCCTTTCGGAATCCACGGCGAAACCAACACCGCCGGCACGCGCACCCCCAGCCGGTCGAACCTGAACTCCATGCCCGTCCCCGTGTCATTGGGTGTGGCCACAAATCCATCCGGCATACAAGCCGGCGGCGGAACATGGTCATAGATACCGCCATGCTCGTCATAGACCACCAGCAGAGCCGTAGACTTCCACAGGTCATCATTCCCTTTGATCGCGTTGTACACAGATGCGATGAACAGCTCGCCCGCTTGCACGTGATGGTCAGGATGCTGATCCGAGGCCAACTCCTCGCCGTTGTCGCCGTCGTGATCGCTGTAGTTGGGCTCAACGAAGCTGTAGTCGGGAAGTTTGCCCTGGTCGCAATCGTTCAAGAACTGCTCATACAGGCCAAACAATTCCGGCTGATGCTGCAGCAGATTCACGATTTCCTGGGTAGAACTGGCTTGGTCGTAGTAGTAAAGCTTGGACGTGCGTTTGGGACTTGCGCTGATCAGCCGGTTGTAGACGCTCTTGAACGGCTCGTTGATATAGAACAAATCCATGCCCACTTTGCCGAACGACGTCCCGTAGTGAGCAAACGCCCGATTACAGATGGTCGGCCCCGGAATCGACGAGAACCATCGATTGAAGACCGCGAACTCCTTAGCCAGCGTGGTCAGGACCGGCAACTTCTTCTGCGGGAAGTAGTACATGATCTTCTGCGAATGCTTCACATCCCGCTGCTGGCTGAGATAGCTCTTGACGAACCCCTGCATGGTCGGCACCCGGCCGGCGCTCGTGTCCCCATTGAAGATTTGCAGGTCCACGCCCGGGAAGTGGTGGTCCGGGTCGGGATCGAGTTGCCCCTGGAACTCCGCCAAAGGCTGCGCTTTGACTATGTTTCCCGCCGTATCAGGATTACTCAGATCGGGAGTAATCCCGTCGATCTTCGGATTCGTCGCCGCCAGATCGCCCAGCATGTGGTCGAACGACCGGTTCTCCATCATGAGTACGACGATGTGTTTGAGTTGGTCCAATCCAGGTGGCATGGAGGTCTACCCCTTAAGCGGATCAAGGTGCAATGCACCTAGGAGACGGGTTACAGGAGACACAAAAGGGGCCACGGCATCGCCGTGACCCCCTCACAGTCAGAGTATATTCTTACTCTGCCCGTCTAATTCTGTCTACGCAATTTAACGCCAGCTAGAATACAACCTCAGCTGCTAAAGCCGTCGAGGGTGGTTCTGGTTTCGGCATCGCTGAAGCGATGCCCTTTCAAATCCCTCGGGCCGTCCCCTCCGACTCGCTGCTCGTTTCCAAAACGGCCTTCTCCATCTCTCTCGAGCCAGTATTCCTTGACATCGTCGTCATCTTGTAGCTAACATATGCATGCTACGTGTTAGCTTATAGAATACGAGCTCTTTGACAACCCGCATTGCTTGCAGCCGGGCTTTGCCGCGTTGCTCGCCAGTCTCACCTTGTTCAATTCCTGTCGAACTGCCCCAATCCTGATCAGCTAAGTCCATTCCCCGCCGGATTTTACGGCTAAGT
>JAIQFP010000015.1 GCA_020073165.1 Terriglobia bacterium
ATCGTTGCTTTAGGTCCTTACGTCCTACTGTTTCGGAGTGCCTGGCGACAACCCGTAGATTCGAGGATTAGGAAGTTGTTTTATCGCTGGGCGGCAGCCTGCTTTGTAGGATTGACGATCGCCCATTTCGTCGCTGATAGGGCGAGCTTCAGGTAGGCGCATCTACATGTACGACGCAAGCATCCTTCACGTAAGATGGACGCACGTTTGTGGCCACGTTCACCGGCAAAGAACGGGATAGCGAATCTGGGTTGGACTATTTCGGGGCAAGATATCACGGAAGCTCCCTCGGGCGTTTCGTGACTCCCGATCCGCTCTTGAGCAGCGGCCGTCCTTGGGCTCCTCAGACATGGAACCGATACGCGTATTCACAGAACAATCCGTTGAGGTATGTCGATCCCAGCGGTCTATATGATTACGATGCGAACTGCAAGGAGGGCAGTGCTGGCAGTGCGTGCCGCCAAGACCAACAGCGGTTTGACAAGGTAGTCGCAAAGAGGGAAATTCGGGGACAGACGGAACTGACCCCAATATCTGACTAGGGCGGGTGGCCCATCCTCGTTCTTGTTCTTGGGTTTGAAAAAGCATATCCCTCAACCACAAGGGGTGCCCCATCCTTGCGTTCTTTGCAAGGGTGGGAGGCAGCGGCACCGAATTCAGCGGCGATGGCACTCCTCTTGACCGTGGTAAACTGTACTTCCGCACGCCGGAGAGGTGGCCGAGTGGCTGAAGGCGGCGGTTTGCTAAACCGTTGTACGGGCTAACACCTGTACCGGGGGTTCGAATCCCCCCCTCTCCGCCACTTACTCATAGAGTGGGACTTAGCTTTAACTACTGCACCGTGCCCTTTGGGTTGCCCCCCTCATCTGGAGCACAAGTGGAGCACAATAAGGCTTCGGAGAACTGCCTCATTGCTGCGATCGCATCGGGCGATGCGGTCTTGATGTAGTGGGTCTGAGTGGTTGCTACGTTGCTGTGCCGCAGAATTCGCTGGATCACCGAATCATCCACCCCCCAGGCGGTTCAGATTCGAAGCCAAGCCTCTGCGGAACCCGTGCCAGCCATGCCAGATTCAAGCGCTTGCGGGGGCACCGCTAAGGAGGTTTTTGGGCAGGCCTGCCGCACTACGACAAATGCAGCGCGAACTAGAACTTCCCAGGGGTGAGCAGAGATCTCCGTCGGGAGTTTCAGGGCCAGAAATTCATCGATGTGGTTGAACAAGCGCCCACGGTAAAACCCACTTCGTGTGACGCACGTCACAATCCCACGTGACCGTCGCCACTGCGTCCCCGTACATGACTCCCCGAAAATGCCCGCCATCGGGTGTAGGGGCGCTTAGAAGCAAGCTGGATATTTAAGACTACTCAAGGAGGCGATGAGATGCACACGCGCCGTCGCGTTACCGCAAGTCTGTTTCTCCTGCTGGGGTTGTTTCTGCTCTCGGGCAGCAGCTACGCAATTCCCGCATTTTCCCGTCAATATGGCACCTCGTGCAGTACCTGCCATGTGGACTTTCCCAAGCTCAATGATTTTGGCAAGGCTTTCAAAGATGCCGGATTCAAGTTTCCCAAGGATGACGAAACTTTCATCAAGATTCCTCCAGTGATGCTGGGGGCGCCAGCGCAGAAGGATCTGTGGCCGCACACGATTTTCCCCGGGACCATCCCGGGCTTGCCGCCGATCGGGTTGCGCTTCAATACGTTTTTCCAGGTAGTCGGCAACAACCGGAACAATTTCAACGCGCAACTTCCGGGAGATCCCACGGCGCCGTTCATTCCCCGCACCGACTTTCAGTCCGGTCTGTTCAGCATCTTCATGGCGGGCAACTTCGGCAGTGACATTGCCTTCTGGGTGGATGACGATCTCAGCGTAGGCGGTTCTGGCGCCGATGGTGGGCTGGGCGACGGGTACCTGAAGTTCGTCAACATCGGACGCTTCCTCAAACTGCCCACCGATGCCCTCAGTATGCGGATAGGACAGTTCGAACTGGATCTGCCGTTCAGCCCGGCGCGCAGCTGGAACCTGAGCGGGTGGGACATCTATGACCAGGCGAACATTGGCGCCATGAACGGGTTATTTGGAAGACAGGAGAACGTGAATAACGCGTTTGCGTTGTCCAATGCAGCCCAGGGGGTGGAGTTCAGCGGGGGCCATCAATACCGCGGCTATCACTACTCGATCGCCTTCATAAACCAGAATACTGGCGGCACCCCCGGCAGCGGGAACAATGTTCCACCGGAGGTGACCTATACCTCCGACTCCAACTTCAAGGACATCTACGCGCGCCTTTCCTATCGCTTCAACCTGGAACGCGATCCTGCCAGCCGCAATGAGATTCAGGCGGCGGGAGCGACCGGTCCTCGTGACCATACCTATCTGAGCGTCGGAGGCTTGTACTTCTATGGCCGTTCGGTGCAGCGGTTCCAGGGGCAGGACGCCGCGGGAGTGCCAGTGGTGCTGACGGCGCGCGAGCCTTTCTATCGCGTGGGTGGCGATTTCAGCTTCAACTACCGCACCTTCAACCTGTTCGGACAGTTCATTTACGGGCGCGACCAGAACCTGCTGCCGGTGCTGCCTCCGGAGTTTGAGTTTCCTTCGGGCTTTACCAAGGGAAGTCCGGCGCATTTCAGCGGCGGCTTTCTGGAAGCAGACTACCTGGCATACCCGTGGCTGATGTTGATCATGCGATGGGACCAGGTGAAGTCGACCGCCGACCTGCTCAACGGGGTGGGCACGACACCGGACGATTCCGTTGCACCATTCGCCTCGCCATTCCATTCCACGCGAAATCGCTTCACACCGGGAGTACAATTCCTGGTTCACGCCAATATTAAGGCATCGTTTGAGTACCAGATTCGGCCACAGCAGATTGTGTTCGAACAGGGAAGCAATGTCCCGCTTACCAATCCATTTCGCACTAACTCGGCCGTCGCAGGATTGGAGTGGGTTTACTAGATGGGGAGGCAACCCTCCCCTTTTTTCTTAGAACAGGAGAGATGATGAAACGCAATGTCCTGATTGCAATCGTAGTGGTGGCAGCACTCACGGTGGCAGCAAATGCCGGCACCATCAGTGGGAAGGTGTCCGGCGTAGCCGGAGAGTCGGTGGTGTATGTCGATACAATCGCTGGCAAGACCTTTCCCACGCCGGCCCAACATCCCCTCATAGACCAGAAAGGCCTGCTCTTCCAGCCACACATCACGGTGATACAGGCAGGCACGACGGTAGATTTTCTGAATAGCGATGCCGTCGCCCACAATGTCTTCTGGCCCTCCGTTGGTGGCAACAAGAAACTGACCCACAACCTGGGCACGTGGCCGAAAGGAGAGAAGCGCTCTTTCAAGTTCGACAATCCCGGAGCAGTCCCCCTGTTGTGCAACGTGCACCCGGAGATGGCGGGCTACGTCGTTGTCTCGCCAACCCCGTACTATGCCCTGACCGACAAGTCGGGAGCGTACAAGATCGAGAACGTTCCCGATGGCAGCTACAGCGTAACCGCGTGGCATGAAGGCGCCAAGAACCAGTCCAAGCCGTTGACGGTTTCTGGCGACACCAAGGCGGATTTCACCCTGAGCAAGTAAGGAGTGGGGGAGCGGTGGCCTCCTCCGCTCCCCACTTTTTCTCAACTGATCACAGACTTCCACACGGGTATGCGGTAAGAAACTGGCTCGACCTTCATGCTCAAACGCTACAAAAACAAGAAAGTAGATCGGGATTGGTTGAACACCAACTTTCCCTGCATGATGGCGTGCCCGGCCCATACCAACGCCGGCCGCTATGTAGCGCTGATCGCAGAAGGCCGCTTCGAAGAGGCCTACAAGTTTGCCCGCGACCCCAATCCACTGGCCAGCATCTGCGGGCGGGTCTGCGCTCATCCTTGCGAAACCGCGTGCCGCCGTGGCGAAATCGACCGTCCCATCGCCATTCGCGCCCTCAAACGGTTCCTCACCGAGCGCTATGGCCCGGAATCCAAGCATCCGTTGGACATCAATGCCGGCCGCGGTCAACAAGAGCTCGGTTTCAAAGTGGCCGTGGTGGGTGGCGGGCCAGTGGGTTTAGCGGCTGCGCATGACCTGGCCCTCATGGGCTATTCAGTCACCATCTTCGAAGCCGCTCCGGTGGCGGGCGGCATGCTGTACCTCGGCATCCCCGAATATCGTTTGCCGCGTGACGTGGTGGAAGCGCAAGTCCGGGAGATTCTCGAGACCGGCGACATCACTCTCAAGCTGAACCAGGCTGCCGGGCGTGACTTCATCATTTCTGACTTGCGGCGTCAGGGTTTCGACGCCGTGCTCCTGGCGGTGGGCGCACAACGCAGCCGTGATTTGACCATTCCTGGCGTGGACCTTGACGGAGTTCACAAGGGCATCGACTTTCTGCTCAACGTGAACCTGGGTTACAAGTTCACCATCGGGAAGAAAGTGATTGTCATCGGCGGCGGCAACGTGGCCATGGACGTGGCGCGTTCGGCAGCGCGCGAGGTGGTGCGCCAGCACGTAGCTGGAGTGGAGGATGCGGAGCCATCGCTGGAAAACGTGAGCGCGGTCGCGGCGCGGGAAATGGTGGACGTCTCCCTCTCGGCTTTGCGGTTGGGAGCGCAGGAAGTGCATCTGGTCTGCCTGGAGAAACGGGACGAGATGCCGGCGGCGCTGGAAGAGATTGAAGAGGCGGAGGGGGAAGGCATCATCATGCATCCCGGCCTGGGCCCCAAGCGCATGATTGGCAAGGACGGCAGAGTCGTAGCGCTGGAGACGCTGACCACCAAGTGGGTGTTCGACCAGAACAAGCGCTTCAATCCGGCTTTCTACGAGGGCAGTGAAACCCAACTGGAATGCGACACCATCATCATGGCCATTGGTCAGGCGCCCCGGTTGGATTTTCTGAAGCCGGAAGATGGCGTGGAGATTTCGCCGCGCGGGCTGATTGCGGTGAATCCTCAAACCCTGATGACCTCAGCGGCCGGCATCTTTGCCGGAGGCGATTGCGTGTTCGGCCCGCGCTTGATTATCGACAGCGTGGCCGACGGCAAGCGCGCCGCCGTCGGAATCGATGAATTCCTTCGCGGTCACAAGCATCCCGAGCCGCTGGTTGAAGTGGAAGTCTTCAAGCGCCACAGCATGCCGCTGGAGTTGCTGGACCTGGTGCGCCCGCCGATCCCCATGGTGCCGCTCGAGCGCCGCACCGGCGTAACCGAGGTGGAAGTCGGCTACGACACGCAGACCGCGATGGCAGAAGCCCAGCGCTGCCTGCACTGCTGGGTGAACACGATTTTCGAGGGCAGTCCGGAAGACGGCAGCATGTGCATCCTGTGTGGGGGATGTGTGGACGTGTGTCCGGAGAACTGCCTGCAACTGGTTTCGCTCGACCGCATCGCCTTCGAACCGGAAACCGTACAGCAGATCCGCGAAAACCAGGAATTATTCGGCGTGGAACTGGACGAGGTGAAAGCCGACGAACTCGGCGTGGTGACCGGCTCGGCCATGCTGAAGGATGAGACGCGCTGCATCCGCTGCGGCCTGTGCGCAGCCCGCTGCCCGGTCGGAACCATCACCATGGAGTCCTACAACCTGGTTCCCGCAGAGCCCACCGGACTGATTTCCGTCGAAGCCATTGATGCGGGCGTCAGAGCCAGAGTGCCGGTCGCAGGAGGGACCCCGAAGTAGCCATGCCGGAAGAAAAACAAGTGATCGAATCCAACGAATTCAATCGGCGCGAGTTCTTTGTCAAGCTGGGCCTCGGATCGCTGAGCATTGCTGCCTGTGGCACGGCGGTGTTTGCCTACCAGTTTCTATCGCCCAACGTGCTGTTCGAGCCCTCCCCCATCGTCAATGCGGGCAAGCCGGGAAGTTATCCCGAGGACTCGGTCACGCTGGATGTGAACTCGGGCATTTATCTGATCCACGCCAAGGAGGGATTCTTCGCCCTGAGTGCGGTGTGCACTCACCTCGGCTGCCTGACCGCATGGAAGCCGGAACTCGGCATCATTGCCTGCCCCTGCCACGGCAGCAAATTCAAACGCGACGGAGAAAAGATCGAAGGTCCGGCCCCCAAGCCTCTGCCCTGGCTGAGGACCTGGGTCAGCGACGAGGGTGACCTGATGGTGGACCGTTCGGTGACGGTTCGTCCCATGGAGTTTGTGAGGGTTTGAGCATGGCCAAGACAATCGGCAACTATTTCGACGAGCTGCGCGGCACCCGGGTCTGGCGCTCGGTATTCCGCGGCGGGACTGGTTCCAGCACCTTGCGCCGTTCGCTGGCCATTCAACAGAACGTATTCCTGCATCTGTTCTCCACCAAGGTGCGGCGGCGCATGGTCGGCCTCAGCGCCACTTGGTATCTGGGTACGCTCACCTTCGGAACGTTTCTCATCCTGGTCGTTACCGGCATCCTGCTGATGCTCTATTACCACCCTTCAGTGCCGCAAGCCTACGCCGACATGAAGGACCTGCAGTTCGTAGTTTCTTCGGGATTGTTCTTGCGCAACCTGCACCGCTGGTCGGCGCACGCCATGGTGTTCCTCGTGTTTGCGCACATGTTCAAGGTGTTCTACCGGGGGGCGTACCGTCCACCGCGCGAGTTCAACTGGGTGATTGGGATCATCCTGCTGCTGGTTACTTTGTTCTTGAGCTACACCGGCTACCTGCTGCCCTGGGACCAGCTGGCGTTCTGGGCTATCACCGTGGGATCGAACATTGCTTCAGCCGTGCCGCTGTTCGGAAACAAGATTCACTTCCTCATGCTGGGCGGAAACCTGGTCAACGCCAACGCCCTGCTGCGTTTTTATGTGCTGCACTGCATGATTCTGCCACTGACAGCGATCCTGTTTATTGCCATCCATTTCTGGCGCATTCGCAAGGACGGCGGCTTGTACGCGCAACAGAGCGAGCCTAAGACTCTCGCAGCCCGAGCTGCGGGATCCGCAGCGGCGAAGGGGGCGCAATAGCCATGACCGACCCGAAGGATTTCATCGCCGGCACGGATTCCAACGCCCGCAAGTCGCCGACGCGAGTGGTGTTCGTCACCCGCCGCACCTCGGCGCAGGTCAAGGTGACCGACGAAGATCAGTTGCAGACCTATCCGGAAGTTTTGTTCCGTGCAGCGGTTGCCATCGAAGTGCTGGGCATCGTGCTGGTTTTGATCTCTCTGCTGTTCAATGCTCCCCTGGAGGGACTCGCTGATCCTTCGCACACTCCCAATCCCGCCAAGGCGCCGTGGTACTTCCTCGGTTTGCAGGAGATGCTGCACTACTTTCCCCCGGTGGTTGCCGGGGTGCTGATTCCGACGCTGGTCGTCATCGCTCTGGTCGTCATCCCGTATTTCAACATCAACGTTGAGGCCGAAGGATTGTTCCTGAAGGACCGCGCGCGCCGTCTGCGGATCTTTTATGCAGTAGCGATCGGTCTTTCCGTGTTTCTGTTGTTCTTTGACGTGTATGTGGCGCTGGTGCCGACGCTGGTGGTCGCGGCCGTCATGCTGGTGGCAGCGAATAGTTCGCCGGAGTCGTCCTCGGCATTCCGGCGGTACCTTGCTTCCAAACCGCTTTCTTACTGGATCATGACCTGGTTCCTGGTCGTGTTGTTTGTGCTCACTGCCGTTGGAACATTTTTCCGTGGCCCGGGCTGGTCCTGGGTTTGGCCCTGGAGGAGCTAGGTGGAACCGTCCCAGAACAAGTCGTCCTCCCTGTGGCAGACGTTGTTCGGCCATCCCATCCGCGCCTTTGGCGTGGTGAGCTTGCTGTTTTTGATTTCGCTGGCCATCGCTCCCGCCAAGAATCATTTCAGCGAATGGCGCCACTATCAGAAGCAATACCTGGTGCTGATTCGCGGCCGCGGCGATGCCATCACGCTGCAACGCCACTTGCAGCCCGGCATCCAGCAGATCTGGCTCCCGGAACTGGGCGTGGTCGATCGGTGTACCAGTTGTCACGTCGGACTCAAGGAAGCCAGCCTGGCGGACGTCACCACCCAGCCCTTCCGCCGCCATCCGGTAATTCCGCACACCATTGACCAGTTCGGGTGCGTGATGTGCCATCGCGGGCAGGGGGCGGCGACCACGGTCGAGGAAGCCCACAGCAGCACCTTGGCCTGGGAGGAGCCCTTGCTGCCCGCACGCTACGTGGAGTCTTCCTGCGGGCAATGCCACCGGGTTCCCTTGACGGGCACGCCACAGTTGAACCTGGGGCGTCAGCTTCTGGCTCGGAATGGCTGCGTGCACTGCCATACCGTCAAGCTGCCCGATGGCACCACGATGAAGGCGACTGACGATCCGCCTTCGCTGGTGCACATTGCGGACAAGACCACTCGCGAATGGATCTACGCCTGGTTAAAGGACCCGGCGGCTTACGCGGTGTCCGCCACCATGCCGAACTTCAAGTTGAGCGATGACGATGCCCGCGATATCTCCGCCTTCCTCATCGCCAACAGCACGCCTCTGCCGGGCGACACGGCGCCCGTCGCGGCAACTCAGAAAGCGCCCGATCCAACCGCCGGAGCCAGCCTCTACGGCGAATCGTTCTGCGCCTCCTGTCACGCGGTGCAGAACGCGGCGGGAAACCTGGTCGGCGGCGACGTAGGCCCCGAGCTGACTCGCGTGGGCAGCAAGGTGAAACCAGAGTGGCTGCAGGTGTGGCTGCGGAATGAGCGCATCTATGATCCCCCCACCGAGATGCCCCATTACCGCTTCAACGAACAGCAGGTCGCTCTGCTTCGTACTTTCCTCCTAAACAAGACAGACTCCGATCTGCTGGCCAACGTCCGCCTGGATGCGGCCACTCCGGAGCAGATTGCCCACGGCAAGACTCTGGTGACCGAGTACGGATGCGCGTCGTGCCACGAGGTTGGCGGAATCAAGAAGCCGGAGAATTTCGCTCCGGAGCTGACCCGCATCGGCAGCAAGCCGGTCGCGCAGCTGATTTTCCTTCCGGGCATGCAGCACACCCTGCCGGATTACATCGCGGCCAAGATCCGCAATCCACGTTCGTTCGGGTCGGCGCTCAAGATGCCGCAGTACACCTTTGCGCCGTCGCAGGTCGACGCGCTCACCACGGCGCTGCTCTCTCTTACGGAACGGGCGCGCACTCTGCCCGCGGCGCTGGCTGTGCCGGCTCCGTCGGCTTCGACTTACCAGCCCGCAGGCAGGGCGGGACAGTTGATGGCCGATCTGGGGTGCTTCAGTTGCCATGCCATCAATGGACGCGGCGGCGACATGGCTCCTGATCTCACTTGGGAAGGCAGTTCGGTGCAGCGGCCGTGGCTGGCAGAATTCCTCAAGAACCCCAACACGCTGCGCCCCGCGCTCATCCGCCGCATGCCCAGGTTCAACCTCAGCGATGGCGAGATCAACGAACTGACCAACTACATCATGACCGTTTACCAGAGTCCCGCCATCGACCGCGACTCCATGCCGCTAAGCGGCTATCCGGCGGCACAGGTGGAGCAGGGCAGGCAACTCTTTTACTCGAAGTATGCCTGCCAGTCCTGCCACATCGTGGACACGAAAACTGACAAAGGCTACATCGGTCCCACGCTGACCCAGGTCGGCTCCCGCCTGACGCCAGCGTGGATTTACTCCTGGCTGAAGAACCCGCAGGCGCTGCGTCCCGGTACCATCGAGCCCAACCGCAACATGAGTGATGAAGATGCCCGCGCGCTGACCGCCTACCTGGCAACGCTGAAGAGTTCCGGCAAGCCGGGGACGAAAGTGGCCAGGCTGGAGGCGCGGCCATGACGCGACTCATCACCATCAGCGTAATAGCGTTTTCTATCGCCTTGACCGGCTGCGCGCGCAAAACCGCATCGGCTGGCGGTCCCAAGCCGACCGCATGGGGTGCAGCGATCGTCGAATCCAGCGGAGGCAAGCAGGCCGGTGCTGTGGGGTCGCTCCTGGAACAGCCAGTCGTGGTGCAGGTGAATGATGAGCAGGGAACCGCTATTCCCGGGGCGCCGGTTGAGTTCAGCGGTCCCAGCGGTGTCAGCTTCGACCCCCCCAGCGGACTGACAGATTCCAGCGGCCAGTTCACTACCAATGTCATGCTGGGAGGTATGGCTGGACGCTACCAGATTACCGCCACCACGCTCACCAAGGCACAGAAGCGAGTCGATCTCAAACTGGAGGAGATTGCTCTGGGATACCAAGAGCAATTGGGATTTCAGCTCAACGACAAGTACTGCGCGCGCTGCCACAATCCCGAGTCCTCGCCGGAGCGGGTTTCCAACTACGACAACCTGGAAGTCAAGCCCCACGCCTTCACCGAGGGTGACACGCTGAACAAAATGAGTGACGCTGATCTCACCGCCATCATCAGTCACGGCGGGCCGGCACTAAGCAAGTCACCGTGGATGCCGCCTTACGGCTATACTCTCAGCAAGTCAGACATCCAGGCGCTGATCGCCTACATCCGCATGGTGTCTGATCCGCCCTATCAAGCTTCCGGAACGGTGTATGCGCAAAAATAGCGTTGTCGGTTTGGCTGTGGTTCTGTTGTTGGCTGGTGCTTCTCTTGCACAGGTCCTGTCACCCGCGGAGATTAAAGATACAGACCTCCGCGCCTTGCAGCAGCAGTATATGGACGACCTGAAGCAGGTCGGTCAGGACATTCTTGCCAATCAATTCGAGTATCCCTTCTACCTCAGCCGCAAGCTGGACCTCGACGAAGCCCAGCAGGCGCGGGCCGACCAGCGTTCCATCCGCTTCGATCGCTTCAACAGCCAGATTGTATTGGCGGTGACCGGGAACTACTATGCCAGCTATTCCGCCGATAAGATGAGCAAAGACCAGCGGGCGCGGGAAACGCTCTTGAAAGTGGTGATGCCGGTGCTGAAGGCCGAGGTTCCCCGTTTTCAGAGCAACCACCAGATCAGGGGATATGCCGTGGAGATTTCCCATCACATCATGGGCAAAGTGATGGGAGTGTCGATGGAACGGCCGGAGAACCTGATGGTGTACCTGCCGCAAGCCGCCGCGATCCGCCTGGTGGCCGCCAAAGACGACGCGACTCAGCAGGCAGCGCTCCTGCAGGGACAAGTATTCCTGAACGCGCAACCAATCACCATCTGGCTGAACGGCGAGGGCCCGCAACTCGCGGGCAACGCTCCCGCGGACGACACGTCCAGTGCCAGCCAGACTCAAGCCTCCAAGGCCGGAGTTGAAATTGTGCACAGCGGCGACGGAAGCGGCGCGGAAGTAGCGGGAACAGCATCCGCTGTCCCAAGCTTCCCAAAGCCGAAAGAACCTCCACCGGCTCCGCCACGGGACACTTCGTCTCAGGCGCTAGCCGGGCTACAGGCTGCCAACCAGGAACTCATCGGCCAGATCGTGAAAGAGCTGGATGCCCAGGCCCACTTTGTAACCTACACGACCCCGAGCTTTGTAGCCTTCCGCCAGGGAATTTATCTCGAACTCTCGATCAATACCAACCTGCCCGAATCCGCCGGCGGATCACGTTACAAGCTGGCAGCCGTGGCGTTCGATGATCACGTGGCCCACCTGGTCCGGCCGGCGCTGGCCTATTTCAAGGATGAGCCGAAGTTCGACGGCATCGGATTCAGTACCACGGTGCACGTGGCCGGAAAATCAGCGGCGGCCAGCACGTCGCAAGCGGTGGAATTCTTCTTTCCGTTCTCCGCTCTGCACTGCTATGAAAAGTACGATTGCACCGGCCAGCAGTTGATTGACGCCGGGACGGTGCTGGTCAACGGGGAACGAGTCGGACTCGATCTCCAGGTAGCGGAGGCGGGCGGGCGGTAGCCCAGGCTTGGCGAAGTTCGGCTTCGCCGGGCATCGCCCACGTTCCACTTGGTCTCACAACTGTGCGGACTTCTTGACTCACCTGGGGTTAGGGGATCGTCGCCAGCGACCCGCAGCAGGTATCCCTACACGTAGTTGCGCAGTATCTGCCCGGCCGAAGCTGATGTCAAGATGCACGAGTTTGCATTTGATCTCAGTCGCGTGGCGCAAGCTTCGGTAGTCCGAACCCCTGGAATTCATTGACCTTTAATAATTCCGCAATACTCCTGCAACACCGGCGGTCCAGACTCGCCACCAGACAGGGATCGGTGTTTGTGTCTTTTCCCCGAGACAACCCCATCGCCATGAGCGCTCCTAGGTACCCAGCAGAACTCTTGACCGGGAAACCCCTCATCTTTGTGGTCGAGGACGATACCGATATTGCGCGCCTGGTCTGCCTTCACCTCGGCCTCTCCGGTTACACCACGCGCTGGTTTCCCGGTGCGTTGTCCGTCGTCGAGGAAGCGGTTAAGAACGTCCCATCCTTGTTTCTGCTGGACATCATGATCCCCGGCGATGGTTTCGAACTCTGCCGTCATATCCGGCAGAGCAAGACCCTCGCCGGGGTGCACATCATTTTCCTGACCGCCAAGGCCAGCGAAGCTGATCGGGTGAGAGGATTAGAGCTCGGGGGCGATGATTACATCACCAAGCCCTTCAGCCCGCGCGAGCTCGTGGCCAGGGTACGGGCGGTTCTGCGCAGATCGCAGGGAGCCGAGCAGCCCAGTGCTCTCAAGCTAGGCCATATTGAGATCGACGCTGCTTCCATGATTGTGAGAGTCGGGGGTGCAACCGTGGCCACGACCACGCGCGAATTTCGCCTGTTGGAGTACCTGGCGCGCCATGCTGCCCGCGTCTTCACCCGCGATCAGCTTCTCGACGCTGTCTGGACGGAGGGCTCGTTCGTCACCCCGCGCTCCATCGATGTTTACGTGCGCCGCTTGCGGGAGAAAATCGAGCCTGACCCGGACCATCCCAGCTACCTGAAGACCGTGCGCGGGATCGGTTACCGCTTTGATGTTCCCAAGGAAACCGGCAAAGAGGTCCGGTAGCTTAGGGAGACCGGATCAGACCTGCTATGCCGTTCGGCGATATTCCTAACGGGCGTGGTGCGTAGGAGTTCCGTGGGCGGCTCCACCCGGATCCAGAATGCCCTCGGTCGTGATTCGGCTGGCTTTCGAGATTTCTTCGGCAATCTTGACCAGAGCTGCGTTGCTGCGAACCGGTTCCTCCGCCGAAATCACGGAGCTGGCAGCCAGGGTAAACAGCAGGGCATCTTCCTGCTTGTCAAAGTAGAGGACAACCTGACTCGCTGCCATCCCGGGTACCTCCAATTCGTGTGAGGAAATGATAGGCCGATTCGGCGCACGCCGGGGGTACTCTCTTGGTGCCCCAATACTCAGAAGGGCAGGGCGGATACCGGCGGCACACCGCGGCAGACCGCCGCCAAAGTATGAAAAATGCTACATTTAAAGATTCATGTCCGCCCCGGAATCCCGCTTCGTGAAGGCCTGTAAGGCGCAACCCGTCGACCGGACGCCGGTCTGGTTCATGCGCCAGGCGGGGCGCTACATGGCCGAGTACCGCGCGGTCCGCAAGCAATATTCCCTGATCGAAATCTGCAAAAAGCCTCAGGTCGCCGCGGAAGTCACCATCACTGCCGCCGAAGCTCTGGGCGTGGACGCGGCCATTGTCTTTGCGGATCTCCTCTTGCCTCTCGAAGTGATGGGTCTGCCGTTCCACTTTTCCGCCGGAGAAGGTCCCGTTATCGCCAAGCCGGTACGTGAGCAGGCAGATGTTACGCACCTGCGCACCGACTGCGCTGCCGATCTCGGATACGTTGCCGAGGCAGTCCGCCTGGTCTGCAAGCATTTTGGAACAAGCCTCCCGGTGATCGGTTTCTGCGGCGCCCCCTTCACCCTCGCCAGCTACATGATCGAGGGCGGCGGTTCGCGCAACTATGTTCACACCAAGAAGATGATGTACTCCTCGCCCGCAGCATGGGACGAACTGATGCGCAAGCTGGTCGCGGTCGTCTCGGTCTATGCCGCTGAGCAGGTGCGCGCCGGCGCGGATACCATTCAGATCTTCGATAGTTGGGTCGGCTGCCTCAGCGTGGAGGACTATCGTCGCCATGTGCTGCCCCGCACCACGGAATTGGTGAAGCTCCTGCAAGAAACAGGCGTGCCCATCATTTATTTCGGCACCGACAGCGCCACACTTCTGCCCTCCATGAAAGAAACCGGTGCAGAGGTCGTCGGCCTGGATTGGCGCATTCCGCTCGACGAGGGCTGGCACAGCGTGGGTTCAGGAGCGGTGCAGGGTAACCTTGACCCGGTCCTGCTATTCGCCGATTGGAAGGAACTGAAATCGCGCGCGGAAGACATTTTGCGTCGTGCCGCTGGTCGGCCCGGGCACATCTTTAATTTGGGTCACGGCATACTCCCGGAGACCCCGGTGGAGAATGTAAAAGCGCTGGCCAAATTCGTCCACGAATTTCAACTGAGAACCGGGAACTGAGAACTGGGAACCGATTTTCCGATCAAGATCAGCCTGTACAAAATTGCTGAAAGCGGGACATGTTGCACGTGACACCCAAAACCGAGAAGACTGCGGTCCTGCTGCTGGCCCACGGAAGCCCTGATTCGGTGGACGAGGTCCCGGCCTTCTTGTTGCAGGTGACCGGCGGACGTCCGCTCCCGCCGCAGGTTGTTCAGGAAGTGCAGCATCGCTACGGCCTGATTGGGAAGTCGCCGCTGACCGAACTGACTTTGAAACAAGGGGAACTACTGGCACGGGAGTTGGGATTGCCGGTGTACGTGGGCATGCGCAACTGGAAGCCCTTCGTTGCCGATGCCGTCCGCCAGATGACCACTGACGGAATCGAGCGTGCGGTCGTCATTTGCCTCGCTCCACAGAACTCGCGCACCAGCGTTGGCCTGTACCGCGTCGCCCTCAACAGTGCCAACAACAGTGCGTTCGCAACCGAGTTCGTTGAGTCCTGGCACGATCACCCGTTGCTGATCAAAGCATTTACCGAGAGGCTGCATGCCGGGTGGAAGCATGCCTGCAGCGATATGGGGGCCAAGGTTCCAGTTATCTTTACCGCGCACAGCGTTCCCCAGCGCACCATCGCCGAGGGAGATCCCTACGAAACTCAAGCCAAAGAGACCGCGGCGCTGGTGGCCGGCGAAGCCACTCTCGGCACTAACGACTGGGTCTTTGCCTTTCAGAGTCAGGGCATGTCCGGTGGTACGTGGCTCGGACCCACTGTGGAAGACACCATTCGGAGTTTCAAAGACAAAGGTCATCACGGCGTGTTCATTCAGCCCATCGGATTTCTCTGCGATCATGTCGAAGTGCTCTACGACATCGACATCGGCTTCAAGCAATTTGCGGAGAAGGAAGGAATGCGCCTGTGGCGCGCCCAGTCGCTGAACGACTCACCGCGGTTGGCCGCGGCGCTGGCTGATATCGCCAGATCAAGGCTTGGTTGGAAGAGCGGAGCTTCCGCCCCGCGTTAGGGTCCATGAAGCGAATCGCCATCATCGGCAGCGGTATCTCCGGACTCTCCGCCGCTTTCACGCTTGAAGAGAAACGCCGCGCCGGCGTCCCGGTGGAATACGTCGTCTTTGAATCCAGCCCGCGGCTCGGCGGCGTCTTAGTCACCGACCACGTGGACGGCTGCCTGATCGAGGCCGGGCCCGATTCCTTCCTCACCGAGAAACCCTGGGCCGCTGATCTCTGCCGGCAGGTCGGACTTGCCGATCAACTCATCGGCTCCAACGACGCCGACCGCAAGACCTACATCCTCGTGAAGGGGAAACTGGTCGCCATCCCCGACGGGCTGATGTTCATGGTGCCAACCAAAATCCTGCCTACGGTGTTCTCGTCGCTTTTTTCTTTCAGCACCAAGCTGCACATGGCGCGCGAGTGGTTCCATCCTCCCCGCAAGGCGGATGCCGATGAAACCGTCGCTTCCATGGTTGAGCGCCACTACGGGTCCGAGATGGTGGATCGGCTGGCTGATCCATTGCTCTCCGGCGTGTATGGCGGGGAGGCCTCCCAACTCAGCGTGCGTGCCGTGCTCCCGCGCTTTGCCGAAATGGAAGCCAAGCACGGCAGCCTGGGCCGCGCCCTGCTGGCCGCGCGCAGGAAAATGCCATCAGCTGCGAACGCGCCCGCGCGCCCCCTGTTCACTTCGCTGAAAGACGGAATGCAGCAGTTGGTGGATGCCGTTGTCGCGCGTCTTTCTGCAGCTGCGCTGCGAACCAGCACGCCGGTGCAGTCGATTCAGCCCCAGACCGGAGGCTGGCTGGTCTCCGCCGGATACGCATCGGACCACTTCGATGCCGTCATCGTTGCCACCCCCGCGCAAGCCGCTGCCGCACTTCTGCAAAGCGCAAGCGCCAACCTGGCATCCGAGCTCGGCGCGATCCAGTACACTTCCTCGATCACCGTCAATCTCGGATACGACCAGCAGGTCCGTTCGTCCCTCCCACCAGGCTTCGGTTTCCTGGTGCCCCACAGCGAAGGCAAGCAGATGCTGGCCGCCACCTTCGTCCACAATAAGTTTCCCCATCGCGCTCCCGAAGATCGTGCTTTGCTTCGTTGCTTCGTTGGCGGCGCGCGCAACGAGCAGGCCTTACAGGCTCCGGACGAAGAAATTCTCCGCGTAGTGCGTGAGGAACTCCGTCAGATCATTGGCCTCACCGCCGAACCACGATTCGCGCGCGTATATAAATGGAGAGGCGCCATGGCCCAATACGGCGTCGGCCATCTCGATCGGCTGGAGCGAATCGAACGTCTACGCCAGCAACTCCCCGGTCTCGCCCTTGCCGGCAATGGATACCGCGGAATCGGCGTGCCTGATTGTGTGCGCTCCGGCGCCAACGCTGCAGGGGAAGCGCTGTCGGCCATCGGATTCGCGCAGTCGCCTCAAATCGTTGCTTCCTGACCGAGGGCTTACCTCAGCGGCTAAAGCCGATCAATAAGGTGCGAGATGGCACCCTTCGGCTCCGCTCAGGGCAGGCTTCGGAAGTCGTGCCCTTCCCGGTTTGCTGGTCCGCCGCTCGATTACTCCCGTAACCCCAGGTAACGTGACTCCAGTTGCAGAAACAACTCGCTTCCTTCAGGGTTAATACCATCGTAGGTTGTGGGGGAACTGCCATGAGGAAACTACTTCTGGCCATTGGTTTGGCTGTACTGCTGTCGTCGCTCGCCTGGGGCCAGGAACAAAAATCACAGAACGACATGTCGAACATGGACATGTCCGGACACGACGCCAACGCATCCGAGATCCACGATATGCCCGGCATGGGCAGCGACGGCAGCGCCCACGCCATGCAGTCCATGGAAGGCCACCACATGGACATGGGCCCGCACATGAAGATGACCGCCCTGCGCGATCCCCAGGCCGGCGATGAGGACAAAGCCAACCAAGTGGTGGAAGCCGCCCGCAGAGCGGCTGATCGATACAAGGACTACAAAGTTGCCCTGGCCGATGGCTACAAAATTTTCCTACCCAACCTGCCGCAGAAGCAGTATCACTTCACCAACTACTGGTACGGCTTCGAAGCCGGAATGCGTTTCAATCCCGACCATCCCACGTCGCTGCTTTACGAGAAGCACGGCGACGACTACAAGTTGATCGGCGTGATGTACACCGCCCCCAAGAAAGCCACCGAGGATGAGCTGAACTCCCGCATTCCCCTCAGCGTCGCCCAGTGGCACGCTCACATCAACATGTGTGTTCCGCCCGACGACAAGAAGAGAGAAATGTGGGGGCAACACGCGAAGTTCGGCCTGGCTGGTTCGATCACCACTAAAGAGGAATGCGATGCCGCTGGTGGCCGCTTCGTGCCCCAGATCTTCGGCTGGATGGTGCACGTCTATCCCTTCGAGCAGAAGCCCGAAGACATCTGGTCGGTTGAGCGCCAGATGCACGGTCACGATCACGGGGACTAGACCTCAGCTCACAGACAGAGCGCTCTTGGGCAATGCTGGTTGTTGGTGTGATGGCGATGTTTTGCCAATAACCCGCTATGCCCACTTTCACGGGCAGGTGTCTCCTCCCGGTCGAATCTGAAAATGCAAGTTGGCTCCCGTTTCGGGAATTGTTGAGCCTGACTCCCGGCTGATTCCTGTTGTCGCTCAATCGTCCTGGATGAGAATGTTGATGCGGGGTAGTTTCGCGTCCCCAAAAGGCGGTTTCCGCCGGTCGACACGCAGCACCCCCAGAGGCGACCCTAGGATCTTCTCGGTTTCGATGGAGGCATTATGCCGCGGATACTGTGGGCCTTGCTTTTCGTACTTCTCCCCGGTTTGCCCCTCAACGCCCAGGAACCCAAGACCACTCCCGACAACCGTGCCCATGCCGTGTACGTGCTGGAAGAGAACGCTGTTGCGATCCTCAACGATGAGGACATGACCGTACGAACGCGCGTTCCCTTCACCAAGCCGCCCAAAACCACCCGGTGGATGTCGTACTGGGGCTGCTTTGGATCGCTGTGTCCTCCCCCGTACTACATTCGGTGGCATGGCCACGATCCCGAGACCCTGGCGCTGATCTTTCGCGGGCGTTTGTTGACCATCGATATGGACGCCGAAACCGCGGTGGGCGAAGACGAGTTAGGTTGTGATGCGCGCTGGGCGGGACGTAACAGAAGCGGCCAACTGGCGGTTGCCATTTGCGAAGGGAACCTGCAGGAGCACCGTCCCAATGTGCTGCTCAGCTTCGATGCGCGCCACGGGAAAATCCTGCAACGCCGGGAAGTGGAGACCACGTCGAAGCTGTTCAGCTGGGTCGATGACCAGACCATCCTGTTCCTCTATCCCGGCACGCCGTGGGAGAAACCGGCGAAGCGCAAGCCGGCGCGAGTGGAGGTGGTCGATTTTCCGTCGCTACAAGTGCGCACGACGATTTCTCTGCCCGGCAGTATGGTGTATTACCAGTGGTGGGACGAAGGCGGGCTCCTTCTGGTCACGGATCCTGGGGTAAACGACAAGAACCCCGCCAAAATGGTGCCCGGCAAGCTTTACATCATTGATCCGAAGGCGGCAAAACTCACGGCTACCGTGGAACTAGGTCCAGGACCGGGTCCGCTGGCCTGGGATGCCGAACGCAAGGCCTTCTATTTCTTTTCGATTCCCAAGAAGGTGGACGCGGCCACTCCCGCCACCGTCAATCTGTTTGACGGAACCAGGATTACCACTCGCTTCAAACTGGAAGAACAGCCGCTCATGATAGTGGCCGCACCCGACCACTCGCGGATGTACGTGCTGACGACCGGGCAGATTCACCTGCTGAATCCTGATCTGAGCGGCGAACAGGGCACGATCCCTCTATCGGATCCACCTTCGGGGATGGTTTTCATGGATCCGCCAACCCTGGCCTATGTGCTGCACTCCGCTTCTAGTGCGGTCTCGGCGGTGGATTTGTCCGGCAAGAAGGTAGTCGCGAAACTGACGACCGGGCGCGGCAGCGTCAAGTTCTGGCAGGACGTGGCGTCCGTCGCCAACACGAGGTACACGGCACCGGAGGCCAACACCGATGCGCTAGTCGGGCCCGACGGCAAAACCCTTTACGTGTACAACGACCAGACCAAGGACGTTACCATCATCGACTCCGCGACCCAGGCCATACTGGCGAAAGTCCCCGGAAGCAATGGCCAACACCAGTGCGTTCCAGGAAAGAAGTACATGGTACTTGTCTATCCTGGCCTAACGGTGATCGACCTGAACAAGCGCGCCGTCCACGCCAAGTATCCGTCGAACGACATGGTCTTTCTTTGTCCCTGTGGCGAGCACGCCTACCTGAGCAACTTGAGCAATAAGGCCTACAAGGATCAAGGCTGGGTTGATCATGATCTGGTGAGGATTGACTTCGCGACAGGCAAGACCGTTACGGCAGCCGGGGTGAAAGGACTGCCCCTCCTTCCTCGTCCTGGGCTCGACCAAATATCCTCAGAGCCGGGGGTGGTGTTGGGAGGAGCGGTCGAGTAAGGCACCTATTGCGGCTTGTCCCAGCCTCGCGCGCGGGGCCACCAGCGGTGCACGTTCCGGCAATAGTCGGTGTTGTCCGCCCCGAACTTGTCGCGCAAGGTCGGCTCTTCGTAGAAGACCACAAACAGATGCACGCCGAGGGCAACCGCTGCCACGGCGGCGATCATCCCCGGGTCGGCATGTCCGAACACCACCCACAGCCCGATCCACCCGGTGGCAAAGCCCACGTACATCGGGTTCCGCACGTAGCGGTAGAAACCCACCACCACCAATCGCTGCGGCGGAGCGACCGGCGCGGGTGTGCCCAGCCCCGTCCACCCGAAGTCCCAAATGCAGCGTAGAGCCACGGCGAATCCCAGCCCCGACGGAACCAATGCCAGCCATCGCCAACGGGCCACGCCTGCGGTTTCCACGCGGAGGCCGAGCCACCGCGGCAGCAGCCAGAACCACAAGCCGAGGAACGCCATGCCCACTACCAGAGCCACAACTGTCGTCAGCCATCGCTCCGCGCGCGCGACCGCCGGGGCACTCCCAGACTGTCCACCCGTCATAGGCACTCCTGTCGTACATAGTATGTACGTGGGTGGGGTCAAGAGGGTTACGCGGATATTTCAACAATCCGTTAATAGTGCTGCTGAGTATGGGTAGCAAGCCTGAGTTAAATTGGTCAGGTCGATCACGGCGGTGCGCACCCCCGAGTGTCCGCTGCTGGAGTCCCAGGCGATCCGTCCTGTGAAACCATGTCAGACATTGGTTGATACGCATGGGAACTCCGCGGAGTTCCCAGAATGCGCGCTTCTCAATCAGCTTTCGTCCGGGAGGTGTGGCGTTTTCGCGACAAACACAAAGCTGTCGCTCACCACGAAGTTCACCACCGAACACGCCGCAATGGTGATCACATTCGCCACCACGTAATTGAGTTTCCCCATCCCCACCAGGAGTTTCATCATCGCCAGGTTACCGAGAATGGAAAACGCTCCCGTGGTCAGATTGAATCTGAGAAACCGGACCAAGCTTGCCTCCGCCGCCCGATCCGCCCAGGTGAATCGCTCGTGCCATAGGAAGTTGTGGATGACAGCCGCCTCGACCGCGAGTCCCGTCGCGACCAGGTAGTCGAAATGCAGGCCGCTCTTGAGCGCCGTCAGCACCACCAGTTGCACCCCAATGCCGATTCCGCCGACGAAATTGAACTTCAGCCACCGCAGCCCGGTCGTGCGCCAGCTGTCTCCGGTCATTGAATTCGCTCCTCTACATACAGCCGGCGAGTGTTCCGCGCGGTGAAGAAGATCAACATCGCCGTCATCCCGACAAGCCCGACGATTCCTCCCACATCAAACAAGCGATGTCCCTTCAGCACCATCGGCCAACGCAACAGCGCCAGGTTGCCCACCGCGAGGAGCAGCCGCAGCTCCGTCGGCCCGAAGCTCCAGAACGAGAGCCGGAATTCCCCCAGCGCGTAAGCCGCGAGGTACGACTGGATGGAGAGCAGCAGAAACGCCACCAGCAATCCAATCGCAATATAAGGATGCATGTACCCCGACAGCGCCAGCCCACCCATCAGCGCCAGCGACCCGAAACTGTCGATGATGTGGTCCACATAGAACCCGTAACGCGGACGCTGCCGCTGCCGTACCCGGGCCAGGGTTCCATCCAGGCTGTCGCCCAGCCAGTTCAGCGCGAGGAACACGATCCCGCCCAGCAACCAATAGCGGTTCCCTCGCGCCAGCGCATAGCTGCCCCCCGCCATCACCTGGGCCCCAAACCCCAGCGCGGTCAGGTGATCGGAGTTGATCCACGCCGGTGTACGCTCCGCCATCCACACCAACGCCCGCTTCTCAGCCGCCGCCAGAAAGCTTTGTTGCACCCGGTTGGTTTGCTTGAACCTCGCCTGCCGCAATTCCTCCAGGACAATGGGATTCTCCTGTTCGCAGAAGTCGATCATTGGACTCGCCATGGCTCCCTCCTTGCAGCTTCCGGGAGCTACTCTGGGGCAGAACTGTGCGGCCGACAATGCACGGGAGGTAAAGCGGAACTCAAACGAATCTAACTCGGGAAATTACTGAAAACAGGCAGGATGATATGTGAGATAAGCAGGATGGATCAGCACTCAGCAGTCAGCGCTTAGCATTCAGCCGTGTTGCGGACCGGCGTCAGCCTGAACCCGTCCACGACGGGACCTCTCGCAAACCGGATCACGCAGACGGCTGAAGTTTACCCCGACGCGTCCTCAATCGCCGCGCTCAACTGTCCCACCGCCCATGCAATCTGTTTCGCGGTAATCACCGCCGGCGGAGCAATTAGAAGATGATCGCCCGAAACCCCGTCCACGCATCCTTGCATGGGATAGAGCATCAGCCCGCGTTTGGCCGCCGCCTGGCCGACACGCCCGGCAAAATTCAGCTCAGGAGAAAAAGTCCGTTTGCTGGCCTTGTCCGCCACGAACTCCACGCCCCACAGCATCCCTATGCCGCGCACGTCTCCCACGCTTTTCAAATCCCGCAACCTACCGAGAGCCCGCCCCAGGTCCGCGCCCGTGGTGCCATCCCCACGAGAATCCGCCGCCTGCACCAGCTTGTCTCGTTTCACATGAGCCAGCACCGCCCGCCCGGCCGCCATAGCAATCGGGTGCGCATTGTAGGTGAACCCGTGCAGCAACGCTCCCGATCCCGAGGCGATGGCATCTACCACCTTCTTGGTCGCGATGACCGCTCCCAGCGGTGCGTATCCGCTGGCCAATCCCTTGGCCGCAATCAGAATGTCCGGCGTCACACCCCAATGCTCCACTGCAAAATTGCGCCCGGTGCGTCCCATGCCGGTCATGACCTCATCGGCAATCATGAGCACGCCGTGATGTTGGCAGATTTCCGCCACCTGTTCGAGATATCCCTCCGGGGGGACAGCCGCACCCAGGGTCGCACCGCTCACCGGCTCAAAAATAAACGCAGCTGCTTCTCCGCGAGCCAACTCAATCGCCCGTTCCACCTCGGCCGCATACTGCCGCGCACAATCCTTGCAGCCGTACGCACAGCGATAGCAGTAGGGCAGCCCGACGTGCGCGAACTCCCGCACCATGGGCAAGTAGATCTCGCGCCGGCGTTTGTTCCCGGAAACCGCCAGCGCCCCCAACGTGGCTCCGTGATAACTCTGCGTCCGGCTCAGCACCTGGTAGCGCGCGGTCTGCCCGACCTCCACCTGGTACTGTCGCACCAGTTTCAGCGCGGTCTCGGTTGCTTCCGAGCCACCGCAGGTGAAAAACACCCCTCCGCCACGAAAATTATCCCCGGCAAACGCCAGCAACTCCTGCGCGTAGGCTTCCGCCACCGGAGTGGTGAACTGGCTGCTATGCACGAACTCCAATTGCCGGGCCTGATCCACCATCGCCGCCGGAATCTCCGCCACCCCGTGTCCGATGAGGTTCACCGCCGCAGACCCGGAGAAATCCAGATAACGTTTGCCGTCCGCATCCCACAAATACACGCCTTCGCCCCGCACCGCCGATGGGAACGTCTTGCGATACGACCGCCGCAGAATGGCGGAAGTGAGCGGAGGATGGACCACAGTGGAATCCTTCACACTCCGGATTATCCGGCGCAGCGCCGGACCTGTCAAAATGATCGCTGCATGGGGACAAGTCTTTTCCGCTCCGATGTTGCACTCCCCCATCGGCCGCGCCAAGCGAGCTGACAAACACTATGAGTGGTAGTAGGCTGACAGTTTTGAGAACCTTGAGATGCCTGCGGTATCATGGCTCGCAAAGCACCTTGGCTGCATGGGGCTAGTTCCTTTGGCCAGCGCCATCTGCACCTTTTAACACTCACCCTTCAGGAGGAAATGCATGAGGCGCCGTGGGCCGTCGCTATTCATCCTGGTTGCCTGCCTTTTGCTTGCGGGCGCGCACGGCCGAACCTCCGACAACGGAGTCGTGCAGGGCACGGTGATGGATCCAACCGGGGCCATCATTCCCCAAGCGACCTTGAAGCTGGTCAGCCCTGGAACGGGATACGAGCGGACCGTATCCACCGATGAGGAGGGTCACTACCGCTTCGACCACGTGCCGGTGGCGCGGTTTACCCTGCACATCGAGGCACCCGGGTTTAAGCCCGCAGATTACGCCGGGGAACTGCGCAATGCCGCACCTTTGCTGGTAAACATCCAGTTCAAGGGTGTTTCTTCCGAACAGCAGATTACGGTGGTGGAAGGTATCCCGGACCTGGGTTCCTCCGCGACGCACTTTGAGTTGGACGATGACGTTCTGGAGAAGATGCCGCCCGCGCCGCCGGTTAGTGCTCTGGCGGCGGTGGTGGAGTCCGTTCCGGGCGTGGTTCCCGAAGAGAATGGACGGCTGCACATTCGTGGTTCGGAGGCGCAGCCCCAGTACGTGCTCGATGGCGTGCCCATGTTCGACAATTTCGAAGGCACATTTGCTACCGCGCCGGACACGGAGAACCTGCGTTCCACGCAGATCATCACCGGCAACTTGCCTGCCGAGTACGGTCAACGCGTAGCCGGCGTCATCAACTTGAACAGCAAGTCAGGGTTGGACACCCCGTGGAATGGCAGTGTCTCGTTTTCCGGCGGATCGTTTGACAGCCAGGCTCTGGATGTCGAGTTCGGTGGACACATCAAGGACTTTGGGATCTTTGTCAGCGCAGATACCAGCCGTAGCAGCCGCTTCCTTGATCCGCCCGAGATCGAGAATTTCCACAATGAAGGCGGACTGGCCCACGGATTCACACGCTTTGACTGGTCGCCTTCGCGGAAGGACTCGTTACACCTGACCCTGGCCACCGATGGTACCGACTTTCAAGTCCCCAACCTGGCCGAGCAACAGGACGAGGGGCAGCACCAGCGGCAGGAGTTGCGCAGCGATTACGAGGCCTTAAGCTGGACCCATACGTTCGACAGCTATACCACCGGCGACGTGGTGCTGTTCCGCCGTTCCTCCACTGCCCACCTGCTCGATCCGGGATTTACCGGGAAACCCTTCTACCTGGACCAGAACCGCCGGCTGCGCAATGAGGGCCTTCGTGCCAACCTGGCTCGTGACTGGAAATGGATCTCGCTGAAGGGTGGCATCGAAGCACGCCGCGTGCCCATCGCCGAACGCTTCACCTTGGCGGTCACGGACCCTGTGGACGTCAACCCTGAAGACCCAGTATCCGAGTTCACGCTCGATAACCCCTTCCGCTTCCGCGGAGCCAGCGCCGGGTCCCTGCTTTCCGCTTACGTCCAAGGCCGCATCCGCATTGGTGAGCATCTGACCGCGGACTTCGGCATCCGCTGGGACCATCCCGACCTCGTGGTGCATGATAACGCCGTCAGTCCTCGAATTGGTCTGGCCTACCACATCGCCCGTACCAACACCACCTTGCACGCTTCCTACAACCGCTTGTATCAGATTCCTCCGCTGGAAAATCTTCTGCTGTCCACATCCCCCGAGGTGGCGGAATTGTCGACCGAACCAGAGGACCAGCACGCCCTGGTCGGCGAACGGCAAAATCATTACCAATTCGGTATTGAGCAGCAATTGGGCCGACATATTCAACTCGGAGTCGTGCGCTATGTGAAGAACATCAGGAACTCCGTAGATGACGAGCAGCTATTCGAAACCAGTGTCGTGTTTCCTGTGCAACTCACGGCCTCCGATATTCGCGGGACCGAAGTCCGCCTGGACTTCACGCCGGTGAATAGCTTGAAAGCCTACCTCAGCTACGCCAATGCCAAGGCCACCGTGACCGGTCCCATCGTGGGCGGACTCTTCTTGGGAAACGACGAGGAAGATACTGGCGAGTTCACCGCGAGCCAATTTCCAGGTGATCAGGACGAACGCAACGAAGCGCAATTCGGCCTGACCTACACCCACAAGTCGGGACTCTGGGCCACCTTCGGCGGCCGCTATGACAGCGGGATCCCCGCGCACTTCGATCCCGAGGAATTCTCCTCGTACGACCCCAGGGTCCAATCCGCGCTCGACCCTATCCGCCAGCGGACAAAGCCGAGAACGGTCCTCGATGCCGTGGCGGGCATGGATTTCTGGCGTGAGTCCACGCACCCCATCTCGGTGCAAGTTGGGGTCAACAATTTCACGGATAAATTCTATCTGTATAATTTCCGAAGTGTGTTTTCCGGAACCCACATCGGGCGGCCGCGCGAGGTCGTGGCCCGCATCGAATTCCACTTCACAGCGAAACACTAAGCTAGAAGGCGACGCC
Source organism: Terriglobia bacterium (assembly GCA_020073165.1). Taxonomy (GTDB): domain Bacteria; phylum Acidobacteriota; class Terriglobia; order Terriglobales; family Acidobacteriaceae; genus JAIQET01. Next base: position 26,000 of record JAIQFP010000015.1, read on the forward strand.
GAGCGCACCACGAATCGGCGGGGAGCAAACGGTCTGCGTCCCACTCTGTCGACTCCAAGTCTATTTCTTGCCCGCTAGAGCCCAGTCGGAGGGCGGGTTCTCGATGCCCCAAAAATTCTCCGGGGTCTCAAACTCCAGGCCCACCAGATAGGCCTCCCGATTGGCTTCTGCCAACTGGACGCAGACCATGACCTTCGCCTTCTTGCTGCGTTCCTGCGCCAGGAGATCAATAAGGACAGGAATGCCGACCTTCAAGGGTTCCTGCATGATGACTCCACAGCCGTGAGCATTGATAGCCACCGTCCGGCACTCTTCGCAAATCTGGTTCCGCAGGTCCAGAGTCGTTACGAGAACTCCAACCTGCAAAGCAAGGCGAGTACTGCGGCGCATCGTATCGTGCTTCTCGGTGGCCAAGCCAACTGTCTCCCGTTCCGGCGTACCCCTTGGAAGCATCCGTGATCCGGGAAGCGGCGCGCTAGTAGCTAATTGGTTTCTCAACCGCAGTGGGTTGTCACGGGCAACCCGGCAGGCCGGATCTTCCGTGTAGAATCGCCGTATTCATGGATCGCCCAGGGGATTCTGCCGAGACAAACCCCAGCCGCGGCTATGCCCGCTGGCTGCGTTTCTTCCGCCCGTCACACCAGCACAGCGCACTGTCAGCCACCCTGTTGCTGATGACCGCATTGATGCTGTCGCGCGTGATCGGCTACGTCCGCGAGGCGTACATTGCTTGGGCCTTCGGCGCCGGTCCCCAGACGGATGCTTACGTCGCGGGCTTCACCATCCCCGACTGGCTGAACTACCTGGTCGCCGGCGGAACCGCCTCCATTACCTTCATTTCGATCTACACCCGCTTTCTGGCCGAGAAGAAGGAAGACGAGGCCCAGGAGGCGTTCTCGGTCATCATCACGGTGATGACCGCTGTGCTGGGAATAGGGGTGCTCCTGGCGGAGATCTTCACGCCCCAGATCGAGCGGCACCTGTTCAGCGGATTCACCCCGGAGCAGCTTGAGCTTTGCGTGCATCTGACCCGCATTCTTCTGCCGGCGCAGATCTTCTTCTACGTCGGTGGTGTGGTTTCGGCCGTGTTGCTGTCCCACCGGTTGTTCCTGTTTCCGGCCTTCGGGCCGCTGCTCTATAACGTCGCCATCATCTTAGGCGGGGTAGTGGCGTCCGGACGGATTGGCATTTCGTCCCTGGCCTATGGGGCGTTGATCGGCAGCTTCGTGGGGCCATTCCTGGTGAACGCCATTGGGACGGCGCGCATCGGGACCGGCTACAGCATCTCGTTCGACGTCCGCAATCCGGCGTTTCGCGAATGGGTGAAACTCTCAATTCCCCTCATGCTGGGGGTTTCCCTGGTCACGGCAGATGACTGGATCCTGCGCTACTTCGCCTCCGGCAGCGCGGGAGACATTACGCGCCTGAACTACGCCAAACGCCTGTTTGCAGTGCCGATCGCTGTGTTGGGGCAGGCCGCGGGCCAGGCCTCGCTGCCCTTCTTTGCCCGCCTGTTCGGCGCCCGGCAGATGCGCGAGTTTGCCGAGACCGTGAACGGCTCGGTGTATCGCATCACGGCAGCTTCGCTGCTGGCCACCAGTTTCATGATGGCGGCCTCACTGCCGCTGATTGACCTCGTGTACCGGCGTGGGCACTTCCTGTTTACCGACTCGCAGACGACCGCCATCTACTTCTTTTGGTTCTCGCTCTCGCTGGCATTTTGGTCGGCGCAGAGCCTGTACTCACGCGCGTTCTATGCGGCAGGGAACACCCTGACGCCTATGATCGCGAGCAGCTTGATCACGGCGGCGTCACTGCCGATGTACGCGGCGCTCTATCACAGCCTGTCGACGGTCGGCCTGGCCATCGCATCCGACCTGGGAATTGCGGCCAACACCCTGGCTTTGGCGGTCCTGCTGCACTGGCGCAAACTGGTGCCTTTCGAGCAACTGCAATGGGGAGAGCTGGGAAAGGCCGGCATTACCGCGACGGTGTCGGGCATCCTGAGTTACGAAGTTGCGCGCGTAGTCATGGTGAGCGGCAGTCGCATCGCGGATGTGAAGGCGTTGGGCTTAGTGACGATAACCTGGGCCGCAGCAGTGGCGGCGGGATTGTGGATCACGCGATCGCAGTTGCCCGGTGACCTGCGCCGCCGCAAGCCCACCGCCTATCCCCGAGTTGCGGAAGCAAGCGGGGAATTGAGCGGAGGCATAGAACCCTGACCTCAGACCTCGGCCTCTCCAGATAATAGGCGCTTACAAGAAAGAAATGGCGGACACCTTCTGTGATCGAAGGTATCCGCCACTGATCTTGTCGAGGTCCGAAGTCTGACGTCAGTCCGCCTTACGCTCTGGCAGCCGTCGCCGTCTCGGTCGCGGTTGTGGCCGGCTTGGCTTCTTCGCCGTTGGGCTTCTGGCCGGCTTTGCGAATGTCGATGCCGCCTTTGAAGAAGGCGCCGTCTTCAATCGAAATGCGGGCCGCCACCACGTCGCCAGTGAGCGAGCCGTCACTGCGAATATCGACGCGGTCGCTGGCGGTCAGATTGCCTCGCACTTTGCCGAGCACTACGATTTCGCGCGCGTTAATGTTGGCCGAGACCACGCCGTTGCGGCCCACGGTGACACGATTCCCGGAGAGGTTAATGGAGCCCTCCACCCGGCCGTCAATGTAAAGCGACTCCGAGCCGGTCACCTCGCCCTTGATCACCAGCGATTTGCCGATGGTCGCCTGGTCCGCCGTGGTGGTGGTTACGGGACGCGGGGCGGCGGCAGGTTCGCTCATCGCAGGCGTCGTTGGCGTTGGCATGGCGGGGCGTTCCGGCTCACCTGGCCGGCCGGGGGTCGTGGGCTGATTTGTGGGCTTCCACATGGGGTAACAATTCCTTTCCTCGGTAATGGGTTAGAGGGTCACAGCCGCATTTCGGTGACCACTCGGCATTTTACCCCGCAAACGGCCTCCCGTCCTGTGGAAATTCTTTGAATTGGCGGAACTTAGGGTCGTGCCTTGACTGCCGAGGATCCCCGCGCCTTCCCCGGTCCCCCAATGTAATTCTTCCCGGCCTGGCGCACTTCTTATACCCGCGGGCATTGTCTGGTGAGATGATCTTGGAGACCCCGAGCGAGCTTCGCAGCACCGAAACAGCCATGACCCAGCGCATTCTAATCGAACTGCTTTATGGCAAATACGCCCACGCCAATCCGATTGCTTGTGTGGAGGATGTGACCGCCGAATTGGCAGCCCGGCGTGCGGAAGGGTTTCCCCACTCCATCTGGGAGATCGTGTGGCATGTGAATTACTGGATGGACTACGAGATCAAGAGAATCCACGGCGAGAACCCGGCTTATCCTGGACAGGCCGCCGAGAGTTGGCCGTCGGAAGCTTTCCCCGACGAATCCGCCTGGAATCGGGAAGTGGCGCGGTTCGCCGCCTTAATCGACGAACTGGCCGGGCTTGCCCAATCGGATGAGGAGACCCTGGACCGTCAAGTCAGGGCTCCGGCCGAGGTTGCCGATCCCTCGCACTCGCGCGAACCGGTGACGGTGTTGGATGTGCTCTGGCAGACCGCGGTGCACAACAGCTATCACGTAGGACAAGTGGCGCTGTTGCGCCGCGCCTTGGGCACCTGGCCGCCGCCGGGCGGAGGAGATACTTGGTGAACCATGGTCGTGGCTAAGATGACGGACGCCGCCATCCTGAAGAAGATCGAGCGCCAGCCCAAGCGCACAGCGGGATTCAAGCAGTTGGTGCGCGAACTGGGATTGCACGGCGACGCCCGGCGCGAACTGGCGGAGCGCCTGCAGCGCCTGGTGGCCAGCGGCCAACTGCTGCAGATGGACCAGGAACGCTTCGCTCTACCCCAGGCTGCCGCCGGGCGGAACCTGGTGGTGGGACGACTGAGCATGCACCGGGATGGCTTTGGGTTTGTCATCCCGGATACGTCTTCTCTGGACGAGCGGCTGAAGGCGCGGCTCAGCGGAGACATCTTCATTCCGCCGCCGGCCGTCGGTTCCGCGATGCATGGCGACCGCGTGCTGGTGGAAATCGGCACCATCCGCCCGGATGGCCGCGCCGAGGGACGCATCGTGCGCCCCGTGGGCCGCGCCCACACGACCATCGTCGGAACCTTTCATTACAGCGGCCGCCGCAACTATGTAACGCCCTTCGACCAGAAGATCACGCAAGAAATCATTATTCCACCGGGGATGGAATTCCCCGCAGATCCTGGCGCCGCACCCGAAGGCTGTAGCGCCGGCGTCTCGCGCCCCCGGCACCGCGTCCTCGGCTCGGAAGCCGCCCGCCGCGAGTGGACCGACCTGGAAGGCGTGGTGGTGGACGCCGAGATCACCGACTGGCCCACCGCCACCCAGAATCCCCGCGGACGCGTCGTCGAAATCCTCGGCTATGCCGACGATTTCGGCGTGGATGTGGAGATCATCATCCGCAAGTTTCACTTGCCCCACCGTTTTCCGGCGGAGGTACTGGACGAGGCGCAGGACGCGGAATCGACCATTGCAGCCCGCGAACTCCACCGACGCCGCGATTTCCGTGCGCTTCCCATCGTTACCATCGACGGCAAAACCGCGCGTGACTTCGACGACGCAGTCACCGTCCGCAAGCTGGAAAACGGCAAGTTCGAGTTGCAGGTTCACATTGCCGACGTGGCCCACTACGTCACTGAGGGATCTGCGCTTGATCAGGAAGCCCGGCTGCGGGGCACTAGCGTCTACTTTCCCGACCGCGCTGTGCCCATGTTGCCGCTCGAACTTTCGACCGACATTTGCAGTTTGCGCCCACACGTGGAGCGCCTGGTGATGTCCTGCGTGATGGAGATTGACCATCGCGGCGAGATTCTCGGCTATGAACTCTGCGACGGCATCATCCGCTCCGCCGAACGCATGACCTACACCGACGTGAATGCGGTGCTGGAAGGCGATCCCGCGACCCGCAAGCGATACGCAGCACTGGTGGAGTTGTTCGAAACCATGCGCGAGCTGGCCATGATCCTGAACCGCAAGCGCGAGCGGCGGGGCTCGATTGACTTTGATCTGCCCGAGCCGGTGATCGAGTTTGATGAGAATGGTCTGATGAAGAGCATCACCCGCTCGGAGCGAAACATCGCCAACCGCATCATCGAGGAGTTCATGCTCTCGGCCAACGAATGCGTGGCCGATTACCTGGAGAGCAAGCGGGTCGGTTCGCTCTACCGCATTCACGAGAAGCCCGATGCCAAGCGGGTGTACGACTTCGAAGTGATCGCGGCGACGTTCGGCTATTCGCTGGGCGTGGGAGCCCTGCCTATCCAGCGCATGCAACTCAAGGGCGACCGCCGCGCCAGCTATGGCACGGGCAGGCAGGCGCGTGGAATCGAAATTCCGAAGGAAGTTCACATTACCCCGCGCATGTACCAGAAGCTCACAGAGAAGATCGCGGGCAAGCCGGAGGAGCGGATCCTTTCCTACTTGATGTTGCGCTCTCTGAAGCAGGCGCGCTACTCGGAAGAGAACCTTGGGCACTTTGCTTTGGCGGCAACGACCTATACGCATTTCACCTCGCCGATACGGCGCTATCCGGATCTGATCGTGCACCGCATTTTGAAAGAGGTATTGCGGAGCTCGGCGGACAGACTGGATGGGGAAGTGGCTGTCGGAGCGAGCGCTGCAGTCCAACCAGGGCCCGAAGAGCACGGTGGCCGGCGGGACGCCGCCACGGCTTCGCCCTGGTCTAAGCGGCGCGACCATGAGGAGCACCGTCGCCATCTCGAGCCAATCGGCGGACCGATCTCTTTGGAAGAACTCCACGACATCGCCGAAGAGTCCAGCCAGGCAGAGCGCCGCGCCGACGACGCAGAACGCGAACTGATGGAATGGAAGAAAGTAAAGTTCATGCAGGAGCGCGTGGGTGAAGATTTCGACGGCTTGATCATCAGCGTGACCAAGTTTGGCTTCTTTGTGGAGCTGGCCGACCTGTTTGTGGAAGGGCTGGTGCCGCTCTCTACTCTCACCGACGATCGTTACACCTATCACGAAAACACGCGCGAGATCATCGGACAGCGCAGTCGCAGGATCTACAGCCTCGGGCAAAAGGTACGTGTGGTCGTGGATCGCATCGATCCGGTAGAGAAGAAAATCCAGTTCGCGGTACTGGAACCAGAAGAGCAACGCACGCGGAAGCGTCGGGATAAGCGCTAAGCGAAACCGCCGTCGCTGGTGTAAAATTCTTGAGTCAACCCCAGGTCGCAACCTGCGACCTTCCTGCCGTCGGGACGTGGCTCAGCCTGGTAGAGCACTCGCTTGGGGTGCGAGGGGTCGGCAGTTCAAATCTGCCCGTCCCGACCATTTCTTTCACCGCTCAGTATCTCAACTCGGCCGCAGGTGTACACTACCGCGTCCCAGGAAGCGGTATCGAATCCTGCGACTACAAGGGGAGACAATCATGAACAGGAAATTGGGGTGGGCTCTTGCAGGGTTGTGTGCGCTTGTGATGGCTGTTGTTGCGGCGATACCGGCGTGCGCACAGACCTCCGAAGTGAAAGAGAAGCCACCCATGTACTCGTACATTGGGAATTGGGCCATCCCTCGCGCGCAGTGGGCCGAGTGGGACAAACAAACCGCGGCGAATCAGAAGATGATGGAGAAGGCTATTGCCGACGGAACCATCATCGCGTACGGCGCCGACACGATTCTGATTCACGAGTCGGATGGGGTAACGCACGACAACTGGTGGTCGTCCATGTCCATGGCGGGTCTACTCAGTGTGCTGGACCAGAGCTACAAGTCCGGCAGTGCGACGGCTCCTGTCCTGGTCAGCGCCACCAAGCACTGGGATAACCTCTACGTCAGCCGGTATTACAACTGGCATCCCGGGTCCTGGACAGGTGTGTACACCCGCGTGGCGTCCTATCAGTTAAAGACGGACGCGCCGAACGACGCGCTAGACATGGTCAGCAAGAACCTCTTCGTGCCGATGCTGGAAAAACTACTGGCCGACGGAGCCATCCGCGAGTACGAGATTGATACCCAGGCGATCCACACCGACACGCCGGGCATGTTTCTGGTGGTTATTATCGCGGCGGACGGCGCAGGACTGGATAAGTTCAACGCGGCCGTGCGGGACAACATGAAGTCGAGTCCGCTAGCTGGTCCGGCCCTGGGTTCGATGGTGGATTTCAGCGTCCACCGCGACGAATTAGCCCGTACCAACGCCACGTACAAATAGGCCTTGGGTTTGACCATCGCCTTGCCGGTCCGCGGGTGGCCCGAGCTTTTCAGGGAGCCGCTCGCGGGCTGATCTTACGGCTTCCCGCTTGCCTCCCGCTAAGGGCTTCTCGAGAACCGGCGGCGATGTTCGATTTGAGCGACCCCAGAGTAGCTTCGGATAGTCATCCTGAGCTGATGAAAAAGATAGGGGCGGCGGGCCGGCACTAGTCAGTTTCGATTCGCACAGTCATCCTGCGGGAAACCAAACTGTCCGCTCCAGCGCGCCGCCCTCTTGTTTCTAAGTGTGCGCGATTTCACCTACGGCAATGGAACCGCGGCAAAAACCACGTCCTGCACATGGTGACCTGAAACTGAACGCCGTCCGTCCGTCCAGGTAATGAAGGCATTTCCGTTTAGAGTCGTGTTGTAATCGTAATCGCCCGCGTAGCAAGCCTGGACCCCGGGGTCCGGCTGTTCTGGCTGGGCCATCAAGGGGCTGACGGGAACCGGCGGCATGAAGCTGGCGCCATTGTCGGTGGAGATGCGCGCAATGCGTTCGTACTGACATCCCGGGTCAGTGGCATTGTGGCATGCGGCAGTAGCCTTGCGACGATCGTACCAGGCGGCCGTCACCCTGCCATTCGCATCGGCAGAAAGGGAGGGCATCCACTGCGATTTGAATTGCGCGTCCGCCGTACCCTGTAGTTTCTTAGGTGTGGACCAGGTCACGCCATTGTCGGTCGAACGAACGTAATAGATGTCCCCGGGGTCGCTATTCGCCGTCCCCAATCCGGCGTAGGCATAATGCACGACGCCGTTGGGGCCCACGGCCGGCTCTCCCCAGCCCATGTGCCGGATGATGGGATTAATTTTTGCGAAGTACGGGTTGTCGCACAGCCCGTCGCAGACCGGCTTGAATCGCGGACCCATGGTGGACGAAGTCCAGGTAACGCCGCCATCCAGCGATTTGTACATCACATTCTGGCGGGTAGCGCAACCTCCTCCACCCTCATCCATGCCGGCGACAAACACTGTGCTATTCGCGCCTTCAAACCTCGGCGCGCCCACCGGCGAGCCGGTGATCTGCACGTCGCGAATGAAGGTGCTGCCGTTGGCGATCCGCACTGGAGCGCTCCAGCTGGTGCCGTTGTCGGAGTGAGTTACCGAAGTGGCTCCGACGCCGACCGCGAAGTCATTCCAGGAGACGTACATGCGTCCGTAGGTTCCGCTGGTCGGTTCGTTGTCCACCCACATCGATTCGCGATCGTCGCTGCCGCCGTTATGAGCGCATGCCCCGACGGTCCAAGTGATGCCATCGTTCGAGGTCCACAAACCAATGCCCTGCCCACCGCAGCCGGTTGCCAGGTCGCCCGCAAACCACATGCCCAACTTGGCGTTAAAGACCACGATCGGATCTCCGAAATTAGTCCCATGCCCGCTCCCAAACGGCGGCGGCAAGATTTCCGTGAAGGTGGTGCCCCCATCGGTAGAGTAGGAGGTGCCCGAATACTGGTTGGCGTTGTGGTCGTTATAGTTGACCACGATGGTTGGGTCCACGCTGCTGGCCCACACCATGCTTTCGCTCTTCGTACAATTCTGAGCGTTGCTGCAAGCGCGGCTGCTCACACGGATATTCGGGGGAGCCGGGGGTCTGCTGTCGGCCGTTCCCGGCCGCCCGCCTTGCACTAATCCGCAGTCAATCAGGACCCGTCCCGCCCGCATGTTGTCCTGCTTGAGGATTCCCAGGGCCTGAATCTGAGAGCAATCGATACCCACCGATGTCATCTGAGCTTGCGCTGACGTCGGCTGAAGCATGCATGCCGCCAGCAACAGGGCTGGAAGCGCAAAATAGCAAAGTGTTCTACTTCTGCCGTACATCTTCATTGGTTGTCTCCTGTTTTTTCTGCAGATTTTTGAAGCTTAGAAGGTGGGTTGGAATCAGGCCGCTGCTCCCGTGAACCAGCCACCGCTTTCCCGAAGTAGTCCTCGTCCATCCAAATACCGGCTTTCTTTTTCAGTTCATCCAACTTGCCTTGCATCTTCTGACCCTGCACTCGCTGCTCGATAATCGACGAAACCTCTGCCAGTGGCCGCCGGTCGCGCTCCACCAAATGAAGCAGGATTAGCTTGTCCGGCGTGTCTTCTCCCTCGGCCCACTGGCCTTTCTGGAGCGCAAACGCCACCTTCTCCAGGTTGGCTGGCAACGCCCCGCGCGTAAAGGGGATAGGTTCGGCATCCAACAGGCCCTCATCGGAGCCTTGGAACGATTCCGCCAGTTTTTCGGGGTCGCCTCCTGAGGCCGAAGCCTGAAGGATCGCATCAGCCCGGGCCCGGGCGGCCTCGGGAGCCAAACCATGCATATTGGCGGCGCCTGCTCCCGTCTTCCAGATGAAGAGTCTGCGGACTTGCACTCGGTCGAATTCTGCCAGGTGGGAAGAATAGTATTCCCTGACTTCCTCAGCGCTGGGTTTTGACTGACGCATCAGGCTGGCGAATTGAGCGTCGGACAATATCTGCAAGCGATCGACGGCCAGCTGGCGGCGAATCTCGGGGGAAGCGTCCAGGTGATCGGCCACCGCCTGCTGGGAAAGCATCAGCACCGAGGCGTAGTCGTCGCCGAGGCGGCGCCGGTCCTTCTCGTCAGCCTCGGGTTTGTCGGCGTCACTCTTTGGCTCGATATCGCCGATCATCGACTCGAACTCCGCCCGCGTAACCTGCACTCCGCCAACTTTGAGAACCACGTGGTTGGCGGCAGGCGCTGCTTTTTTCGCGGGTGTGGAGGTCGAAGCCGCCGGTGTGCTAGCGGAGTTTTGGCTGTGAGAATCTTGCGCCTGGCCAACACCAGCCACGACGCATACCAACAAAAGGTGAAGGGCAATGCGTGCGCTAGTCAAGCCCCGGCTCTCCTCTGGGATAAACACCTTTATGAAGTGCAAACCCAAGTAATCTCAATTCACGTGTGATGACCTCATCACCAACCGTCGCCGCAGTCAGACCCTGTCCTCAGTCGCTTCCGGGAGACAAAGGTGATGAGCAGAAAGACCCTTATTTATCAAGTTACTACGAGCAATAGTAACCGCGGGCTTAACCTAGATCATCAACGTGGTCGCTGTCAATGTGCAAGACAATGCACACTTCGGAGGCGCAAATTTGCGCTTTTTGCAAAAGTGCGGTGTGTCTCTGCCGGCAAATTCTTTCGGCATCGTTTCTTCCTACTGTGCGTGAGTCGCAATCGCCCAACCGCCTTCGCCCCGAATGCGTTCACGCTCTGGTCACGAACGCCACGGCTTGCATGCACTAGTCTATAGGGGCGTATCGGTGTGTAGGGGTTTGATTGTTGGATCCACTACCCGGAAAGCACAGCAGCTCAAGCAGATGTACGACACTCCAGCGATCAATGTAGCCATGACGTTCATGGAGGTTTTTCCGACCGGCCTCGTCGTCACCGCACTCTCTGCCGGGGTTCTCCGGAAGAAGGTGCGCGAACCCTGAGAACGGGACGCGCAAGCATGTTTGTAGCCAGGGCACAGGGCGTGGACCTTTGTGCGAAGATATGTTTTGATCGCCAGATTGTGGCACCTATTACGGGGCTTCCCAGGCCAGGGCATAGATCTGCTGATTTCCGGTATTGCGCAACAACAGAGGAGCGTCAGCAGACAAACCTATCCTTAGCGGCATTCAGGATTTCAATCTCTTCTCTGCCAGTTCGGCGGCATCCCGCACCGCTTTTTCCACCCGGCGGGCGCGTGATTCAGGATCGCGGTAATAGAAGATGCCCAGCAGGTGGCCGCGCCGGCGGGACGGAGACATGAGTGCCCATCCCTGGCGGGCGCGGGGATCTTGTGCAAACGCTACCTGCAGGATGGGAGGCAGCTCGCGTTCGGCCTCCATGGTGGCCAGCAAGCGCTCCGCGATCTGCTCGGCGCGGCGGGTGCGAGCCTCGGCACTCTTTACATCTGATACCCACTTGCTGATTTCATTGCGTGTGGAGTGGTTCAGCCGGTCGAACCAGCGGCGCAGCGAGCGGTCCTCCGCCAGCGCGCGCTTCAGTTCGTCGGGCATAGTGACGATGCGGACTTCGGTATCGGGTTCCAGGAGGAATTGCGCAGTACTGCCGGGAGCAACTTTGCCGCCGGCCTGCATGCGCTTGTTTACGATCATAATGTGTCCGCCCTTGCGGGTGGGAAACAGCGAGCTGCGAAAGGCGAAACCATTGATTTCTCCTCGCACCCGCAGTTGCCCGCGCTTTCCCCAGAGCTTGGCCACATCCAGCGGAATGTGGATGAGCACCCAGTTCAGACGCGAGGCGGCGCGTTCCAGGGTGGCGCGGAACGACTTGGCCTTGGGTTTGGTCACCACGGTTGTGCTTCCACCCTCATTTTGGTTGTGAATCTTCGGGCATGATGCCGTGGATCGTGCTGGGCATCGCTGGTGGTGTAATCGCTGCCGGAAGATTCCAATTCGAGTACTGCACCCGCAACGCCCCGAAGCGCAGCTCATATGGAAGGTGCGTGGCTTCGTCCACACACATGGTTCCGAGCGGCCCGCTAGGTGCAATGATTTCCCACACGCGGCACGCGCCTCCCTGAAACTGCAACAGGCTGCCTTGCCGGAGTCTCGCGGACTGCTTCAGGCTGTCCAGTGTGGCCAGCAGGGTTGCCGGCCCGGCCATTGGACCTCCACGGCATTTGTCAGTAGCAGGCCGGGGCTGGGACGCCCAGGGATCGGTGCCCTCCCGGGCATAAAACATGTCTTTGGTCTCGACCGATTCTTCGGCCATAGTCGTCTGTCCAGAAGCCGAGGAAGTGTGGGTGACGGTGTGAGAATCAAAAGGACAGACCACATCCTGGTCGGTCTGGAAAGCCTGGCCGTGCATGGTGCCCAGGGTGGTCACCCGCCATGCCCGGGCATTCTGCACGGCGTACGCGATGCGATCCAACTCGCCCGGCGGAGAAAAGGTCTCAGCCGGGGACGCCATCCTGGGTCTTGAAGGCCACACCCACCAGATTACAAACGCCAGCAGGAATCCGGCGGCCAGGGCGATGCTGTTCCTGCCACCGGGCAAAGATCTGAGAGGATTCAGCATCAAGCTCGCATTCTACCGTCTCGAGACGTTGAGCTCGGTAATTACGACGCGCGTCTTGTTGGGCAGGAGGATAGTCAGGGCCGAGGAGAACTTTTGTGCCAGGGCCTCCCGCAGGGGCTCGGGGGCCTCACGCGTGTCGCCGTACTCAAAACGCGCACCTTCAAATTGGATATTCATGGCGCAGGATAACTTGAAACGTGGCGGGATCATGAGCAGCACTTCGTCGTCAGAAACATCCGTGACGAAGCCCTCGAAGGCAAACTTCAATGAAGGCGCCGCCAGGGTAACGCGGATCAGGGAAGTCTTGTCCTTCCAACCTTTGAGCAGCAGCACGGCTTCGGCGGGAGAGATCATTGCGTCGCTACCGTTTACCACGCACCAGGCTTTGCCACATGTCGGCATCGCTGTCCGGCATGAAATAGCCGACCACCATGCCCATAGCGCCTCCGGGCAGGTCGTGCCCACTATCGTTCTGGTACGTTGCGGTGACCTTGACCATCTCGCCTTTGCCGAGATGGTAGCCGCCGCGGTCCATGAAGTAGACGACCGGCATGGATTGCAGCCGTCCCTGGGCATCCAGCTTGGAGTCGAGGGTCGCGATGTTGTCGTTGCGAGTGAGATTCTGGAAAACGAGTTGGCGGCCGTAGTTGTGCATGTGGCCACCCACTCCCAGCAAAATGCCTGAATGCTCCATCTTGAGAGTACCCGAGGTGACGTTGGGTCCGGGTTTGAGGTCGTATTCAGATTCCGTCGCGCACTGCCGGACATCGAACCACGCGGGATAAACACTTTTCAACTGGGCGCCGCTCGCCAGTCGGTACTCCATCTTTACTTCGAGATAGGTCTGCGCGTGGCCAGTGTCCGTGGGATTGTAGAACATGCTGCTCACACGCATGCGGTCGCGGGCATGGACGCGATATCCGATGCCGGGGATCGCCGGCCAATCATTCAGCTCGCTGCCCGCGCCGAAGATGTGCTCCTCGTGGGTGGGGCAGATGAAGTCCGAACGTCCGGTATTCCAGAACGCCACGTGATGCAGCAAGGGAGCGGGCAGAGTGTTGCCAGCCTCGTCGGTCAGGCGCGGGTGATACGCGACCAACCACCCGTCAAAAGGAATACGGAAAAAAAGATCTGCGGGTTGCGCCACGGCTATGTGATCGGCGTGTGCGGGCAGATGAATGGGGCCAAGGCGAACGGTGAGGACCTGAGCGGCGGGATCGTCGTGAATTTCCAGCTTGGCCGCAGGATCGTGGTGCATCGCCATGTGATGCTCGTGCTGGGCAAGAGCGGAAGTCGCAGTCCAGAGCAGGAGCAGGCAAGGGATAAGAAATCTTGTCATAGCCGGCGTCGCTTCCAAGAAGTGTATCGCGGACGGCGTGCGCGCGTACGCTCAGTGCCGGGCGGAAAGCATGGTGAGGATTTCACGTAGCCCCTGGCGGATACGTTGCAGATCCGCCGGAGAGCGACCCGGGAAGGGGAGCGGCGACTGTTTCTTATCGCCTTTGACCTCCGAACGGATTTGCTGGCGCGCTCCGGCAATGGTGAAGCCTTCCTCATATAGGAGCTTCTTGATATGCAGGACGTTTTCAACGTCCTTGTGGCGATACATGCGCTGACCGGTGCTGCTCTTGACAGGCTTGAGTTGAGGGAATTCGGTTTCCCAGAAGCGCAGAACATAGGCCGGAAGACGGCAAAGTCGGGCGACTTCTCCGATGCGGAAGTAAAGCTTTTCCGGGATGACGACTTCGGCGGTTCTGCCGGACTTGGCCGTCGCTTTGACTCGCGGGCTCATGGTAGATCGGGAAGTGACGTCTGTCGCGTCAAGGAGTTCGCCCTTCCTACCCCGCGTTTCTAGCACGACCCGGGCTCCGCGACAACCCCGATTTTGCGGGTATGGCACTTTTGGGTGGGGCGGGCGAAATCGGGCTAATGCGAAAAAACCTCTCAAGAGGTGCTTCTCTTGAGAGGCTCTTCAGAACTTTCTAGTCCGGTGCGAGGTATCGTCTCGCTGACGGTTAGTGTTTCTTTTTCTTCTTCGCTGCCTTTTTCTTTGCTGGCATGAAGTTCCCTCCGTGAACGATTTTCCCTTGCAAGGGGCCTAAATCCAAAATCCTGCCCAATTCCTAGCATGGGCAAGGCCATTACCCCAAGATATTGCGGGGTCTTATCTCTGTTGTCAACACAATTCTTCGCTGCAAGGTTGGCTTCAAGACGACCGGTGACGTAACCAGTGGCGTACACTTTGTGCGGCATGAAGCGACGCGACCCTATCGAGCTGGAGATCTTCAAGAACATTTATCACTCCATTGCGGAAGAAATGGGCGCTGCGCTGCGCCGGACCGCGTTTTCACCCAACATCAAGGAGCGGCGCGATTATTCCTGCGCCTTGTTCGACGCGCGCGGTGAAGTCATCGCCATGGGCGATCACATGCCGGTGCACCTCGGGTCGATGCCCATGTCGGTGCGGGCGGCGATTGATCGTTTCGAGCTTCTGCCGGGAGACATGGTGATGCTCAATGATCCCTTCTGCGGAGGAACGCACCTGCCGGACATCACCCTGGTAGCGCCATTTTATTTTTCCCGCAAGAGCCGGCGGCCGGATTTCTACGTGGCCTCGCGCGCCCACCATGCCGATGTGGGCGGTTCCTATCCCGGCTCGATGGGGCTGTGCCGCGAGATCTACCAGGAAGGCGTGCGCATTCCCCCGGTAAAGCTCATGCGCGGCGGTGCGATGCAGGGAGATGTCCTGGCGCTACTGTTGAACAATGTGCGTACACCTAATGAGCGGGAGGGCGACCTGGGCGCACAGATCGCCGCCTGTCACACCGGCGCAGAGCGCTTGCGGGAAGTCTGCCGTCGCTATGGTCTGGGGCGCGCGACCCGCGCCGCGCGGGAGTTGCTGGAGTATTCCGAGGAGATGATGCGCGCGTTCCTGGAGCGCGTACCGCCGGGGACCTACCGGGCGGAAGACTTTCTCGACAATGATGGAATCAGCGAACAGCCGGTGAAGATTGTGGCGGCGATCACATTTGCGGACAAGGTGCGGCGCCGGATCTCGGATCCGGCCAGGCCGGGTCGGAGACTCCTCTCCAGTCCACCGGCGGTCACGGTGGACTTCAGCGGCAGTGATCCACAGGTCGAGGGCAGCGTGAATGCGGTGGAGGCCATCACCTATTCCGCTTGTTTCTACGTCTTTCGTTGCCTGCTGGCGGAAGATGTGCCCGCCACCTCGGGATTGATGCGGCCCATCCGTGTGATTGCGCCGGAGGGCACCGTGGTGAATGCGCGCCCACCGGCCGCGGTGGCCGGGGGAAACGTGGAGACCTCGCAGCGCATCGTGGACGTGCTGCTGCGGGCCTTGGCACGCGCGATTCCTGCAAGCATTCCAGCCGCCGCATCGGGAACCATGAACAATCTCACCATCGGTGGGATCGATCCGCGAACCCATGAACCGTTTGCGTACTATGAGACCATTGCGGGTGGGATGGGGGCGCGTCCCACCAAGCCCGGGGTATCCGGCGTACACACGCACATGACGAATTCGTTGAACACGCCAGCCGAGGCCTTGGAGTATGCCTACCCACTGCGGGTGCGGCGCTATTCCCTGCGGCCGCACAGCGGAGGGCAGGGCAAGTATCGCGGCGGAGATGGCATCGTACGCGAAGTCGAAGTGCTGACCGATGCGGAGGTCACGCTGCTGGCCGAGCGGCGGACGCGAGGGCCGTACGGATTGAGGGGCGGAAAAGACGGTGCGCCGGGCAAGGCGACCGTGATTCGAGGAGACGGCTCATCGCAGGAACTGCCGGGCAAGTTCAATGTCCGGCTCCGCAAAGGCGAACGCATTCGGATCGAAACTCCGGGCGGGGGCGGGTTTGAGACAACTTGAGGCCATGATATCCGTGTCCTCAGAAGAAGGAGCGGTGGGTGATGAGCGGAGAAGTGGGCGCCGCATACCTCGACGAAGTCCGTCGTCAGTTTCGCGGATATAAGCGAATGGCTGAAGGCGCGCTCGCGCAGGTCAAGGATGATGAGCTGTTCGTGATGCTGGATCCGGAGTCCAACTCTATTGCCGTCATCATCAAGCACCTGGTGGGCAACATGCGCTCGCGGTTTACGGATTTTCTGACCACCGACGGTGAGAAGCCGGACCGGCATAGGGACCAGGAGTTCGAAATGAACTCAAACCCCACCCGCGCCGAAGTTATGCGCTGGTGGGAGGAAGGCTGGGCGCGGGTGTTCTCCACCATCGAGGCCCTGAAACCCGAGGACTTGCTGCGCACGGTCACGATCCGCGGCGAAACCCATACCGTCATGCAGGCCGTGGGCAGGCAATTGGCGCACTACGCCTACCACATCGGGCAGATAGTTTTCCTCGCTAAACATCTCCGCTCGCAGGAGTGGAAGCCGCTCAGCATTCCGCGCGGCAAGTCGGAGGAGTACAACCGGAAGGCGGTCGCCGAGCGGAAGCCAGGACCGTCCGGGCCACGGGCAGGATGAGTTGCAAGTGCAGCGCTCTGCAAGCTGATCGAGATTGGGGGGACAACTCGGATGCGAAAGACAATCCTTGCAATGCTGGCGGTCGCCCTTTTGGCGTTGCCTGTGCTGGGGCAGGCCCCTGGAGTGAAGGCCGACGCAGATCCAGCGGCCGAAGCGGAGATCATGAAGTTGGAGACGGAATTGACCCGGTTGATCCTGCAAGGCAACTGGGACGAGTACTCGTCTCACCTGACCGAAGACTACGTTCGTACCTACGCCAATGGAGCCTTGCAGAGTAAGCAGCAGGTTCTGTCGGAATTCCGCGCCCCCGAACGCAAAGTGCTGGACCTGATTCCGGAGGAACTGAACGTTCGGGTCTACGGCGATGCCGCGATTCTCACCGGGCATCTCACCATGCTCTCCCGGCAGAATGGCCGGGTTACGACTTTCTTTTTTCAGTTCACGAAGTTCTTGCTGAAACGCGATGGCCGATGGCTGATGGCCGGTATGCAGCTCACCACCGTGTTGAAATGAGCTAAGGCCCGTCAACCAGAATCTGACGTCGGTTTCTGCCGGTGCTAGAATCGGGAGTCTGCTCGCTGAAGCCAGCGCGCAGTATGTGATTGTTGCCTGCTCCTGACCCGCCTTCGTGCGAGAGAAAGGGACTCATCGATGCCCCACACCATGATGGCCGTCGTCAAGCCGCAAGCCGCGCCGGGTGCGGAGATTCGCGAGGTCAAAGTTCCAGGCTTTGGCCGGACTGACGTACTGGTCAAGGTAAGGGTCGCCTCCATCTGTGGTACCGACCTGCACATCTACAACTGGGACCGCTGGGCGCAGAACCGGATTCATCCCCCGCTCATTCCCGGTCACGAGTTCTGCGGCGAGGTGGTGGCTTATGGCGATGAAGTCACCAGCGTGAAAGAGGGCGATTTCGTTTCCGCCGAGATGCACGTGGCCTGCGGCAAGTGCCTGCAGTGCCGCACCGGCGAGGCCCACATCTGCCAGAACGTGAAGATCATCGGTGTGGATACGGACGGGGCATTCGCCGAATACGTGGTGATTCCCGAGTCGAATATCTGGAAGCTCGATCCCGCCATCCCGCTGGAGTACGCCTCGATCCTCGATCCGCTGGGGAATGCGGTTCACACCGTGCTGGCGGGCGAGATCGCAGCCAAAACCGTGGCGATTACCGGATGCGGGCCCATCGGTCTGTTCTCGATCGCAGTCGCGCGTGCCGTAGGCGCCACGACGATTTTCGCCATCGAAGTGAATGATCACCGCCGCGGGCTGGCCAAAGAGATGAAGGCGGATTTTGCCCTCGATCCCACAAAAGACGATGTTCGTGCCATTGTGGCCGAGCAGACAGGCGGTCTGGGCGCCGACGTGGTTCTCGAGATGGCAGGCCATCCGGACGCGATTCGAACAGCTTTTGACATCGTGCGCCACGGCGGGCGCATCTCCCTCCTGGGCCTTACTTCCAAGCCCGTCTCCGTCAATTTCTCCGAAGACATCATTTTCAAGGGCCTTACCATCCAGGGCATCAACGGGCGTCGCATGTACCAGACCTGGTATCAGATGACGGCACTGCTCAAGGCCGGAAAGCTCGATCTCCATCCTGCCATTACGGACCGCATCGCCATGAAAGACTTCTCCAAGGGTATGGAGCGGCTGAAAACCGGGGAAGCCAGCAAGATCTTGGTCTATCCGAACGGCGCGAAGTGACGCGCATCGGAATCTGCTCTCACCTTTGCACTCACAGTGGCCGGTGGTACACCGGCGCTACTGCAGGTCATTCTTGTCTGGGTTGTAAAAGAAATGAAACCGTAAGGCGAGATACTGCCCGTTGAACTCGGCGGGCAAGGGCGGAAACGGATTGGACCCAGTGATGCCGCCATAAGCGGCGCGATCGAGCGAAACGTCGCCCGAGCTGCTGACATAGCGCAGACCTGCTACGCGGCCATCTTTCAAGATAGCGAACTCGATCGAGACTTTTCCCCTCTTCATAATCGGGGCGCGCGCGACCTCGGGGATGATGTTGTACCAGTTCTCCCGTACGTCGTGCAGCACGCGCGACAGATAAGGGCCGAAGTCGACGCCCATGGTATCGCTGAGCACGTCGAGCGGGCCGATGGCGCCAGCGGCTTTAGCGCCTTGACCGAGACCATAATCCCCGCCATCCCCCCCATAGCCACCGCGATTGGCTAAGGAGGCGCGTGCGGCCTGCTGGATCTGCGAACCGGCAGACAGGCTTGGTGTCTTGAAGCTGGGCTTGCCTTCGGAGGGAGTAGTCAATTTTGCGACGCGGTCTTGATTCGGGAACGGGAACGGCGCTGTTGACTGGTTTGGTTGTTGCTGCTCCGGTGTGGCTTGTGCCATTGCCTGGGCCGGGGGTTGCCCGGGCTGCGGTGGTTGCTCGAGCGGAGGCCCGCCTGGTCCCGGCGCACCCGGACGTCCGCTGTCGAGAATGTGCTTCATCTCTTCACGATTCAGTTGTGGCGCGCGCGACGTCGCGACCCGGTCTTTGTCGGAGATGTTGTTGGTGTCGGGACGCTTGGTCAGTTTCTGCTCGTCCGGAGGCAACTCCAAATACGTGAGTTCCTTCTCGTGGAGCATGTCGCCCGGCGCTACGACGATCACGGAGCGCCTGGGCAGAAAATTCGCTAACCGGTCGGAATTTACGAACAGAATCACGATCATCAGGTGGACGACCACCGACATCCACAGCGCCTCGCGGCGGCGGGAGCGCGAGAGATCATCCTGCAGTTGAATCAGCAGGGCGGGGACGTCGTGCATCTCGCGGTAAGCCGATTCCCAGTGCTGCGCGTCGTACAGGCCGCCACCCTCTGGGCCGGGTGCTTGCGGCGACGGAGAGGCTGGATTTCCCGTCGGAATTTGGGTTGTCGACATCGAGCGGCTTGCCTGTTAGTTAGACACGAACGGCGGCCGCTGGTTGCATGAGCGCGAAACTTGCCCAAACCTCTGAGCCAGATCTCGTCACGAGCGGTGGAAACCGCCGGCCCACGGCCAAGTACCTCTATTTTCGCACCTTTTCCTGGAATCCGCGAAACGCGAATGGCGCAAAGCACCTAGTTGATTACAAATCTTTACGTTGCAGGTGCCCCTTTGGCAGTAGTCCCCGATGGGGCAGGACGGGACGTGGAAGGCTAGTGCGCGCCCAGTTGGTCGAGGCGGACTTTTCTGCCGTGCTCCCCGATTGCCGCCACGATGTCAAGCGCCACGGCCAACGCGCGACGGCCGTCTTCCAGAGAAACCAGCGGCCGGGAACGACGGCGGACACAATCAAGGAAGGACTTCAGCTCCGCGTGCAGAGGTTCTTCCGCGGTGATCGCGGCCTTGGCCACCTTGATCTGCGGGTTCACAGAAGGTGTGCCGGTGAACCCGGGACCTCGGCCCACGCTGAAGACAAGAACGTCCTGGCGGCCATAGTCGAGGGAAATGTACTGTTCGGGCTGAAAGAAACGCAATTTGCGAACCCGCTCGGTGGAGACGCGGCTGGCCGTGAAATTGGCCACGCACCCGGATTCAAACTCCAGGCGCACATTGGCAATGTCCACCTTGCCGGAGAGGATGGGGAGGCCAACCGCACGAATCTCCTTTACCTGAGAATTCGTGAATGCCAGCACTACATCCAGATCATGGATCATCAGGTCGAGAACGACATCCACGTCGAGCGAGCGCGGCGTGAATACGCTGAGGCGATGGACTTCGAAGAACATCGGCCGGGTGATGAGCGGCAGGGTGGCACACACCGCCGGGTTGAACCGCTCCAGGTGACCTGTCTGGCCCACTCGGCCGAGTTGTCCTGCCAACCGGATCAGTTCGTCGGCCTCGGCAAGCGACGCAGCCAGTGGCTTTTCGATCAGAACGTCAACTCCGACCTCCATCAGCGTGCGGGCCACCTCCAGGTGGTGCACGGTCGGAACCGCGATCGAGGCGGCCTGGATCTCGCGGCGGGTACCGATGAGTTGCTCGACCGAGCCGAAGGCGCGCGTACCGTATTCCCGGGCGATGGCGTCGGCGCGGGCTACGTCAGTATCCACCACCGCGGCCAGGTTCACGGCTTCGCCCTGCTGGGCGAGTTGGTGATAGACGCGCGCATGGTTGCGTCCGAAAGCGCCAGCGCCAATCACCGCGACGTCGATGCAGTTGTCAGTGGCCAGGTGTCCGTTGCCTGCCGGCGGGTTGCCGGGAAAGAGTTGATTTAACCACAAAGGTCGCGACGGTACACGAGGGAACCCGAGTGTGGCCCCGTGGCTAGTGCAGCGCCTTCTTCAGCAGAGCTATCTGTCCTGCGTGATAAAGCTCATGCTGCACGATCCCGCTGAACATGTAATAAAAGTTGTAGTAACTCTGGGTCTTGCCCGGGACTTGCTCCTGCAGGCGCGCATCGGGGAAGGCGGCAACGGCTTCGACCAGCTCCTCGTGCGTGTGCTTCAAGTGCTCGACGGTTTTCCGCCACGAGGCCTCACTGGTGTCCTTCACTGGTGGAAAATTCTGTGTATCGGTGAGAGCCACGGCGGTTCCCCCCGTGCGGCGAAGGACAGCATCGTCCCAGGCGTTGATATGGAGAACCAGTTCCCAAATGGTGTGAGCGTTCTTGATCGGTTTGGCTGCGGCCGTGGCGGCGTCGACATTGGCAAGAAGTTCAAGCATGCTGTCGCCGTGCCAGGCGTCTCCCTCGAAGGCACGGCGAATCTGGTCGGCAAGGAGAGCAGTTTCGGACATGGATTGCCTCCGATGGCCCGGGCCTGATGTCAGTCGGCTAGGACGGCAATCTCGTTGTCGTCGGCCGCGTGAATCATCGCAGCCCCGTCCAGTAGCAAACACCGTCCCGCGTCCACTGCCAGGCAGGTGGCGCCCGCCTGGCGCATGACCTCGATCGTCTTCACACCGACCACGGGCACATCGAAACGCATGTCCTGGTTGGGCTTGGCGATCTTCACCACCGTGAGGTCGCGGCTCAGGGTCGAGGCCTCGGATTCGAGCGAGGCCATGATCTGACCCGCACGCTCGATGGTGGCGTCGGTTCCCTCCATGGCTTCAACCGCCACACAGGCTGTTTCGGCGACAACCACCGTCTGCCCGATGTCATATTGTGCCAGATGATGGGCCACAGCGCGTCCGTAGTCGATGTTCTTTTTTTCTTGATCGCTGGGTGCGCGCTTGGTCAGCGTGCCCGGCCTGGCCAGCAGCGGCTCCAGCAACGCAGTTGAGTTTTCCAGCATGATGCCTTCGTCAGACAGCACTTTGGCCACCGCTCCCAGCAAAGAATCAGTATTTCGTGTACCCAGTGAGAGCAGCACCTTAGCCAGGCGCCAGTCCGGCTTGATGCTGGAGAAAATCTGCTTGTGCTTGACCTGTCCCGCCATGACGGCGCGATGCACGTCCTCGCGCTGGAATGTCTCAATCAGCTTGGAAAGGTCCCCCAGGGACAGCCAGTGGACCGAAGTGGCTCCACGGGACTCGATCTCCGGGAACGCCTCCTCTTTGATGGCAGCGACAATAACCTCAAGTCCCTGCGCGCGCGCGGCATCTAGCACCAGGAAAGGGAACTTACCGTTGCCAGCGATGAGGCCAAGTTTTTCTTTGGGGCCAGGCATGCGGAGTACAGTCTAGCATTCAGCCGTCAGCGGTCAGGTTTCAGCTTGAACCAGCGACAGTCCGAATAGTTTCTTTGACGAATCTTACTTGCTTGATCCTGAGGGCTGACGTCGGGCGGCTACTTGATCACTCCACGCTCCGAGGCCTCGATGAATCTTATCAGCGCGTCCACGTCTTCTCCCCGCTCTGGCTCAGACTTGAGTCTTTCCAGTGCCTGCGTGGTATTCAGCTTTGATGCAAGAAGAATCTTGTACGCGTGATGGATCTTGCTGATGCGCTCCTTGCTGAAGCCACGGCGTTCAAGCCCGACGGCGTTTAGGCCATAGGCGTGAGTGTCGCGTGCCGCGGCGGTCTTCGAGAAGGGCAGCACGTCGCGGGTGATGGTGGTTCCTCCACCGACAAACGCGTATGCTCCAATGCGCACGAAGTGATGTACCGGGCAGAGCGCACCCACCGTCGCCCAATCCTCCACGGTCACGTGCCCGCCGAGCGTGGCGGCATTGGCCAGGATCACATGGTCTCCGATGGCGCAGTCGTGGGCGATGTGAGTATAGGCCATGACCAGCGTGTGGTTGCCGACCCGCGTCAACCCGCCGCCTTTCACCGTGCCGCGATTGATGGTGACGAATTCGCGAATTTCATTGTGATCGCCAATTTCCAGACGCGTGGGCTCGCCCCGATAACTCAAGTCCTGGGGGGCCATGCCAATCGAACAGAACGGGAAAAAGCCGTTTTCGGCCCCGATTTTCGTCGGCCCTTCAATGGCGACGTGCGAAACCAGGTGGCACCCCTCGCCCAGTTCCACGTCCGCCCCGACCACGCAGTAGGGACCGATTTTGCAGGAAGGGTGGACGCGCGCTTTTGGGTCGATGATGGCTGTGGGGTGAATGCTCATGAAATGCGAAGACCGGGTACCGGGCAGCGAGTTGTGTCCCTGAATCTCATGATCCGCCTGACTGACGTCCCTATTCGGCAGCCTGGCCCGGCGCCGTGCGTGAGCGGTCCACAAGGCGGCAGCTTACGTTGGCTTCGGCCACCAGTTTGTCGCCGACATACGCCTTGCCCTCCATGCGCCCGGCGGTACCCCGCCATACCTTTACTTGCACTTCGATGCGCAACTGGTCCCCCGGCACGACCGGGCGGCGGAAACGCGCGCGCTCGATCCCGGTGAACAATACCAGCTTCTCATTGCGGTCCTCGTACTCGGTCAGCAGCAATACTCCACCTGCCTGGGCCATGGCTTCCACGATCAGCACACCGGGCATGATAGGCATGTTGGGGAAGTGTCCGGCAAAAAAGGGCTCATTGATACTGACGTTCTTGATGGCAACGATGCGCTGCTTGCGCACAAGGTCAATCACGCGGTCGATCAGCAGGAAGGGGAAGCGGTGCGGCAGAATATGGAGGATATCGTTGATATCCAGCGTAGTCTTGGCTGTCGCTGGCGCTTCGGTTACAAGGTGAGTGGAATCGGTCATGCTGGTCTCATCAGGCGCGAAGATTATACTGTATCGCCGCTGGGATCAGTCGTCAGCTAGCGCTCTTTCGTCGCCAGCGATAAGACCCCGTGAGAAGAGAATTCATGGTCAAGCGAGTTCAACCCAGCAAGGACGCGGTTTCACTCCCTGCAAACGGCACGGTAGCCAGCCATTTGCGCCACTTCGAGGAACGCAAGGATGAGATTGTCCAGACCATCCGTAACTTGGTGGAGATCGAGTCGCCCAGCGACAACAAGCAGGCTGTGGACCGCGTCGGAACGCTGCTCGCCGGTCGTTTCGAGGGGATCGGAGGCCACGCCAAGTTTCATCGCGTGCAGGACTTCGGCGACCATCTGCAGGTGGATTTCGCCGGCAAACGCGGAAAGCCGGTACTCCTGCTGGGCCACTATGACACCGTATATCCGTTGGGAACCCTGGCCAGCATGCCCTGCCGCACGACCGATGGCCGGCTCTGCGGACCAGGCGTGCTGGACATGAAATCTGGCATTGCCATGATGCTGGCGGTCATCGAGGGCCTGCTCGCGTGGCACGGAGAACTCCCCAGGCCACTTACTGTTCTGCTGGTTTCCGACGAGGAAGTGGGCAGCGATTCTTCCCGGCATATCACTGAAAGCCTGGCAAAGAAGTCAGAGGCCGTCCTGGTGCTCGAACCCTCGTATGGCTTGCAGGGAGCGGTCAAGACTGCTCGCAAAGGTGTTGGCGAGTACACCCTCAAAGTTACTGGCAAGGCCGCCCATTCGGGACTGGATTTCGAAAAAGGTCAGAGCGCGGTTCTGGAACTGGCCCGGCAAATCCCGGTGATCGCGAAGCTGACCGCCCTGAAGCGTGGCATCACGCTGAACGTGGGCCTGGTGCAGGGTGGCACGAGGGTGAATGTTATTCCCGCTGAGGCCACGGCCACGCTGGACGTGCGGATTGCGCACATGAAAGACGCCGCTGCGATTGATCGCAAGCTGCGCCGCCTGAAGCCCTTCAACCGCAAGTGCAAGCTTGAGATCAAGGGAGGCGTGAATCGTCCACCCATGGAGCGCACCGCCGGCGTTGCTGCCCTCTACAAGAAAGCGGCGGAGATTGCCAAACAGTTGGGTTGGAAGCTGGGTGAAGCGGCGGTGGGCGGCGGCTCGGACGGGAACTTTACTGCCGGCCTGGGGATCCCCACGCTGGACGGCCTGGGCGGCGTGGGCGACGGTGCCCATGCCCCTCACGAGTTCATCGTGATTTCCGAGTTACCGCGGCGGGCGGCGCTGGTGGCGGCTCTGATCGAGGCGGTATAGGCCCCACGTGCCGCGCGATTAGCAATTCTTTGACTCCGGCGGTCGAGTGGCCTAGAATTTCCACCGGGGTATCTGCAAGTTTGCATGCTCAGCGGAGCGCCTGGCGAACCCCGCGGGGAGGTTACAAAATGTTAGGCAAATTGGGTTTGCCGGAGATCCTGCTGCTCTTGGCCATTGCGCTTCTGATCTTCGGGCCGAGCAAGCTAGCCGACCTGGGCAAGGGCCTGGGCGAAGGCATCAAGAACTTCAAGTCAGCTGTAAAGGACGGCGAAGAAGGAACGGACAAGAAGTCGTAACCCGTTACTTGGGCAGTTCTCCCTCCGTAGAGACGCGGTTTGCTGCCTCTAAAGCATCCCCCGCTCCCGCAGCATCCGGCACACCAGGGGCACAGGCAATCCCACTACATTAAAGTAGTCACCTTCGATGCGTGAGATCCAGCGGGAAGCGATTCCCTGGATGGCGTAGGCACCAGCCTTGTCCATGGGTTCGCCCGTAGCAACGTAAGCGCGAACGTCGTCTTCTGTGAGTGGCTGCATGGTGACCAGCGTG
Source organism: Terriglobia bacterium (assembly GCA_020073165.1). Classification (GTDB taxonomy): domain Bacteria; phylum Acidobacteriota; class Terriglobia; order Terriglobales; family Acidobacteriaceae; genus JAIQET01. The sequence goes on from JAIQFP010000015.1 coordinate 51,705, forward strand.
GTCTCCGAGCGGATGTCTCCACCTCCAGTTGTCAGGTGCCGGTTCCCGGTTCGCAGCGCACTCGGACCGACCAGACATACTCCAGTCGTTACCTGATGGGTCTTGCCTGCAAGCAATCGCAGCATGCGGGCCGCATCTTTGGCATCGCGCGGCTTACCCAGCATTTCGTCGTCGATCACAACGATCGTGTCCGCACCAAGAATCAGATCCTCAGGTCGTTCGCGAAACACCGCGAACGCCTTCTCGCCCGCCAGACGTTCGGCGCAAGCTCTCGGTGATTCACCGACTCGGGGGATTTCCGGAATATCCGTGGGCTGCACGACGAACGGAATCCCGGCATTACGCAGCAGATCCTGGCGTCGCGGTGAGGCGGAGGCAAGAACCAGGTCCTTCACCGGCTCCCCACCACGCCGCGAACGGACTCAATCAACTTGGCGGAGTCGTAGCCGACGCCGTCCTTAAACACCGTCTCCACATTCTCAATGTCCTCGATCCTAGTCGAGGGATCCCCTTTGATCACCACCAGGTCAGCCTGCTTGCCGGGAGAGATAGTGCCGATCCGGTCGGATTCTCCCAGGAATTGCGCGCCGTTGGCCGTGGCAACATGAATGGCCTCCAGCGGAGTAAATCCAGCTTCAACCAGCAGTTCTACTTCACGTTGGTCGCCATAACCGGCAACCACGCCTCCCATTCCGGTCGGGTCGAGTCCAGCGAGCAGCAGGCCGCCAGCCTTGGCGAACGCCAGTTCGAATTCCATCTCCTTCTTGAAGGCGGCGGGCCAGGGCGACGCATCGCTGCCGTACCGCTGCTTGATGAACTTGGCATCGGACGCCCGGACTTTGTTGGCCAGGACGGCACTGCGGGCGTCCGGTGCAAGCGCGTCGAGAACTCGCTGCTGGAGGGCAGGCCGGCCAGGAACGAACATCTCAAACACCGGCAGTGTTGAGGTGACGGCGACATGGTGCTGGATGAGATCGACGATGGTATCGTGCAGCGGCCCAGTCTGCACATCCAGCTTGGAGATGAAGTCCATGTCTTCCGGCCGCGACGGACACTCACCCGGCTTCTTCCAGGGAAAAAATTCCGTATCCACCACCAGTCCGTGCTCGAGATCGTCGATACCGAGGCCGGCAGCTTCGCGGAATCCGATCGAGCACAGGTGTCCGGTAACCTTGGCTCCGCGCTTGTGCGCCGCTGTAGTCGCGGCAGAGAGCTCGGCAGGCGTGATGAACATGTAGGCTTTGAAGTTGTCCACGCCTTGATCCAGCCAGAAGTTGACCGTCTTGGTGGCGTCGTCGGGCCCGGCCAGCTGGTGCATCTGCAGGGCCCAGGAGCCCGCGCCTTCCAGATACGGCCCGGTCACGTGAATTTTGGGGCCGGGCACTTTCCCGCCGTCAATCTGCTTCTTGATTTCCAGATCGGTGTAGGGCTCGAGAGAGCCAGTGGTGCGAATCGTAGTGACTCCTCCAGCCAGGTAGAGTCGCGAAAAACTGAAGCCCATCTCGCCAAAGATGCCATTGCCCATGGGATAAAACAGATGGTCATGCATGCCTACCAGGCCGGGGATCACGCTGTATCCGTGCAAGTCCAGGACCTGAGCATCGTGGGGAATGTTTGCTGATGCTGCCGGGGAGACTGATTGAATCTTTCCGTTGGCGAACAGTACTGTCTGATCTTCTTGCGCTGGAGCGCCGGTGCCGTCAATTACCCGTGCGTGTGTCAGCGCCACCACGGGCGCGTCTACCTTCACGAACTCGCGCGCCTGTTGCCCGAACCCAAGCAAGGGAGCAAGCAAGCCAACCAATGCGATCAAGAACCTGCGCATGTGCTCCTCCGATAAGGCAGTTGGATTGTACCGAAAAGCCGCATCGCTGAGCTGAGATCTAGGAACCGGGAACTGAGAACCGCTTCTCCCCTGTTAGAATCAAAGCTTAAGCCCTTTCGCCATGGACGCCGCGTTCCTCCGCAACTTTGCCATCATCGCGCACATTGACCACGGCAAATCCACGCTGGCTGACCGCCTGCTGGAGTTGACCGGATCACTCACTGCGCGCGAAATGCAGGCCCAGGTGCTCGACTCCATGGACCTGGAGCGGGAGCGCGGTATCACCATCAAGGCGCATGCCGTCCGTATGATGTATACGGCGCGCGACGGCCAAACCTACCAGCTCAATCTGATCGACACCCCGGGACACGTGGATTTCTCGTACGAGGTCTCGCGCTCGCTGGCTTCCTGCGAAGGCGCCCTGCTGGTGGTGGACGCATCGCAAGGCGTGGAAGCCCAAACCCTGGCCAACTCCTACCTGGCAATCAATCACGGCCTCGAGATCATTCCGGTCATCAACAAGATTGATCTGCCCAGCGCCGACATTGCCCGCACCAAGGAGATGATAGAAGGCGCGGTGGGACTGGACGCGACCGATGCCGTATTGGTCAGCGCCAAGACCGGCCAGGGAGTGCCGGAGGTGCTGGAAGCCATCGTGAAGCGCGTGCCTCCGCCCAAGGGGAACCCGGAGAACCGGTTACAGGCGCTGATTTTCGACTCCTGGTTCGATCCCTACCGCGGCGTGATTGTGCTGACTCGTGTGTTCGAGGGCACGCTGCGCAAGGGACAGAAAATTCGGCTGTGGTCCAACGGACGCGTATTCGACGTGGAAACCGTCGGCGTGCTCACCCCCAAACCGGTGGAGATCAACGAACTGCGTGCCGGCGAGGTCGGCTTCTTCATGGCCAACATGAAGAACGTAGGCGACACAAAGATCGGGGACACCATCACCGAAGACTCCAATCCCGCCATTGAAGCGCTGCCCGGCTTCGAAGAGATCAAGCCCATGGTCTTCGCCGGACTCTACACCGTCGACGCCCACGAGCACACCGCATTGCGCGAAGCGCTGGAGAAGCTCCGCCTCAATGACTCCTCTTTCTTTTATGAGCCGGAGAGTTCCGCGGCGCTGGGCTTCGGCTTCCGCTGTGGCTTTCTTGGATTGCTGCACATGGAGATCATCCAGGAGCGGCTGGAGCGCGAGTTTGGCCTGGAACTGATCACCACCGCGCCCAGCGTGCGTTACCGCGTCACCAAGACCGATGGTGAGACCATCGAGGTGGACAACCCTTCGAAATGGCCGGACCCGAGCGAAATCAAGAAAGTGGACGAGCCGGTCATCCTGGCCACCATTCTTACCAACGAGGAATACGTTGGCGGCATCCTCAAACTGGTGGAGGAGAAGCGGGGAAAGCAGAAAAGCTTCGAGTACGTCAGTTCATCCCGCGTCATGCTGCAATACGAGCTGCCGCTGAACGAAATCGTGCTCGATTTCTACGACCGGTTGAAGACGGTTTCGCGCGGTTATGCTTCGCTGGATTATCACTTGTCCGGCTACTGGGAGTCGCCCATGGTGAAGCTCGACATCCTGGTGGCGGGCGATCCTGTGGACGCGCTCTCCACCATTGTTCACCGTGACTTTGCCTACGAGCGTGGCAAGGCACTGGCCACCAAGATGCGGCAACTCATCCCCCGGCAGATGTTTGAAGTTGCCATCCAGGCGTCAATCGGCGCCAAGATCATTGCCCGCGAGACCGTGGCCGCCATGCGCAAGAACGTCCTGGCCAAGTGTTACGGCGGCGACATTAGCCGCAAGCGCAAGCTGCTGGAAAAGCAAAAGGAAGGCAAGAAGCGCATGAAGCGGATCGGTCGCGTGGATATCCCGCAGGAGGCTTTCCTGGCGGTGTTGAAGGTGGGCGAAGGCAGCAGCTAGCCTGCTTGGGACTATGATGCAGCGTTTCATCGACAGCCATCCGTTCATTCCCTTCCTGATCTTCCCGCTCTTCTGGTGCGCGATCTTGTGGCTGATTGGCAAATTCAGCGGGTGGTCGGCGCTCGCCCAGAGGTTTCGCTTGACTTCGTCCTTCCTCGGCCAGAGGTCGAGTTTTCAGAGTGCTCGCATGCGTTGGGGAGCGAACTATGGGAGTTGTCTGACCGTCGGGGCTGACGCCTCGGGACTCTATTTGGCGGTCATGTTCATCTTTCGCACCGGGCATCCGTCCCTGCTGTTGCCCTGGCACGAAGTCTCGGTCCAAAGGCGTTGGAAAATGGTTTTCTTCCGCTACGTCGAACTGACGCTGGGCCGGGAGGAGCAGATTCCCTTTCGGATTAGTGGACGTCTGGCAGACCGAATCCAGGCTGCAGCCGGGGCAAACTGGCCAGTTGAAGCGGTTACCTAGAGCCTTCGCGCGACGGGACAGGTTTCGTCATGTGTGCAAATCTCAAAGGTTGCACGGAATTCTCGCCGACCGTACTAGCCCCAGCCAGATGTTGCTGAGACCGTTAACTCCTTTTTAACTGGTATCTTAGGCCTTCCTGCGAACGGGGATCCCGCTATCCTCGCAGTCCGTGCAAGTCAAGCCTGGCGGAGCAGTCTTCAATTCCACAACCTTTTCCACAAGGAAGGCAGCCTCTAGGTGATGCTGATCACCGCCCCGATGTCAACCGCCCTTCACTCCTCCGGCGCCCCCATCCCACCGGCCAGCGACTCGAACCGGGTGGAGTTCTTGAGGAAGGCCATCTTGAGCCGCCCAGTCGGACCGTTGCGTTGTTTAGCAATAATGATTTCGGCAATACCATCCAACTCCGGCTCGTCCGGCTTATAAATTTCTTCGCGAAAGATGAAGGCCACCACGTCGGCGTCTTGCTCGATCGATCCCGACTCGCGCAGGTCAGCGAGCTGCGGGCGATGGTCGCCGCCACGGCTCTCTGGCGCGCGGCTCAACTGGGAGAGCGCAACCACGGGGACATTCAATTCCTTTGCCAACCCTTTAAGGCCACGAGAAATCGCCGACACTTCCTGGGTACGGTTCTCGTAGCGTCGCCCGCCGCCGGACATCAGCTGCAGGTAATCCACGATAATCAGGTCGAGCGCTCCCTGGGACTGGTACAGGCGTTTGGCCTTGGCGCGCATTTCGCTGAGCGCGATACCCGGAGTGTCGTCGATGAAGATGGGTGCATGCGCCAGTTGCTCCATGGCGTGCACCACCTTGTCCATGTCCTCGCGCCACAGCGAGCCGGTGCGCATCCGGTGTGAGTCCACTTTGGCCTTGGAACACAGCAGGCGCAAGAGCAGCGCCTCGCGCGACATTTCCAGGGAGAACATCCCCACCGTTTTATTGTCTTCGATGGCTGCGTTCTCCGCGATGTTCATGGCGAGCGCCGTCTTGCCCATGGAGGGGCGCGCCGCGATAATGATTAGGTCAGCGCGTTGCAATCCGCTGGTCATCTCGTCGAAGTCGGCGTAATGGGTGGCCAGGCCAGTGATGCGCTGGCCGCGCTGTAACAGGGCGTCCACCGAGCCGAACGATTCCTTGACGATCTCCTGCACGCCCATGAACCCGCGCCCGATACGCTTCTCCGACAACTGGAAGATGGCGGCTTCGGCGTCGTTGAGAATCTCTTCGGCAGCATCGCTCTGCTCGCTGGCGCGCGCAATGGCGGCATTTGAGGCGTGGATCAGCCCGCGCAGCAACGCCTTGTCGCGGACAATCTTGATGTAATGCTCGATGCTGGGGCGGTCGGGAACGCCGTCGAGCAATCCCGAGATGTAGCCCACATCGCCGATGGCCTCCAGTTCTTTCCGGCGATCCAGTTCCTCGACCAGCGTGATGAGATCAATGGCCCGCGAGGACTCCGCCAGATCCACCATGCGCGTGTAGATGCGGCGATGAGAGTCGAGCGAGAAGTCCTCGGGCTTCAGATGCTCAGCCGCCTGGTTGTAGGCCAGGTTGTCGAGGAGAATCGCGCCCAGGATCGAGCGCTCGGCTTCAACATTTGCCGGGAGACTATGCGCGAGACTGTAATCGGTGGTTGCCAAGGGCCCTTTTTATCCGTTGCAGAGAAAGTTTGGAGAGTGCGAGCGTGATAGTAACGATGAACGAGTTGTGAATGTGAAGTACTTCTTTGGAAAACGAAGAACAAACCAATTTTTTTTCGGTTGCATAAATGCTCGCCAGCAATGCGTCAGTTGTAATCGGAAGTATAGGCAAACAAAAAGCGAATATCAAGCGGGGAAGCGCAGACTCCTGACTCCTGACTCCTGAGACCAAAATTAAAGCGGCCCAGGCCAGCCACCCGGGCCGCATTGCTCGTGGATGTCTCGGCGCCCGCGTTCTCACCGCCAGAGGCGGCGCGGTATGCGCTCACTCAACGGTATCCCCGAAGGAACCCGTTCGCGGCGCACGCCGCAGATCAGAGATCCACGGCGATTGCGTGGGTTGGTGGCCCAGTCCTGCCATGTGGAAGGACTTTCCGAGAAGGCCGCAACGCCCGGGTGTCCGGAACCGCGCCGGAACGCGTTTCCTGAAAACCCTCCCGGCAATTCACCCTCGAGAACCGCCGGGAACCACCAACTCTGCCGCACTCTCCAGCAGGGCCTCAGACATCTCACGTATGCAGTGCGAGCACTTTGCAAGAAGGGGTACGAGAGCGCAACTGAAAACTGGTGCTCTTTTGTGCGAAAACTGTGGACGGCGGGAATTGTTTGTGGACGGGACTGGAAAACAGGGAAGAAACTGGCACGGGGGCACAGGGGAAGAGAAGAATTTCAGCGAGTATCCCCGCTGGACAGTGGAGGGCGGCTGTTCCCACGTGATCTCCAGGGGCGGGTGGGCACACCGCCCCCATGTGAGCCGGCTTAGTTTTTGTCGCTGGGTTGCTTGGTCTTAGGCCAGACCTGCAGCCGCACGGCGGGCTCGGCGGAGGATGGCGGGAGGGTAGTGGTCGAGACCCCGGTGACAGTATTGAGCATGAACCAGGCTCCGCCTCCGTCGCCCACGCCCGACCCGTCAGGTCCGAATATGTAGTTGCCACTCTCACCGCCGGTGAAGCCTCCAAAAGTCACGGTGACGTAACCATACTTGTCAGCGGTGATCGAAGTGACGTTGATAGGTGGGGAAAATCCTCCAACCAGGAGAGTGCTCAGGTTGTTCTTCTGCACCCTGACGGCCTGCGGGCTTTGATCGGTTCCGATGAAAATGAACCTGTTGTTGGCCGCCATGGAACACAGTGCCGTGCTGCCACCAGTAAGAGGCAGGTTAACGGTTCTGAGCAATGTGACGGTGACCGTGTCGCTTGAGGTAGTCACCGTGTCGGTCTTCTTATAGACGTAGAGAGTCACACCGTTGCCGGTGCTTCCGCTGGCAATGTCCACAACATAGATGGCCCGCGTGACAGTGTTTCCGTTCGTGCTGGGATTGCCTTCCATCAAGGCGCCCCCTCTGCCGAACGGTCCCAGACTGCCCGCGCCATAACAGCCCGAGCTGTCTTGCGTGGAACCGCACACAATCCACGTGAAGTTCTGGTAGCCAGCGCCGGTAAAGTAGTTGGTGTAGAGGGTGGAATCTGGCGGGGCGGGCGGGGTAGTTGTGTTGCGTCCATAAGCCGGAGCGACCAGGCTAATGGCCAGCACAGATACCGAGAACGCGAGGGCGAATTGGAGCTTTGACATTCGACTTCTCCTGGGGAATCCAGTACATCCACGGATTCTCAAAAATCTCGTGCAGATAAGCACAGCGTAAGGCGGCACTTTTCCCGACTGGCTGTGAAAAGCGCGGATTATTCTGTGCGCAATTGATTCGGCTGTCAATATGGGATGTGGGCTTCCCGTCTGACGCGAGGTTTCTCCAAGATCGTAACCTGCGGGCGCAAGAAAGGGCGCGATTGCTCGCGCCCTGATTCTCCGATCTAGAATCTGCAATCTGAAATCCGGCTAGTCCCTCACCCCATCCAGGAATGCCCGCAGCTTCCTCGACCGCGACGGATGCCGCAGCTTGCGCAGCGCCTTGGCCTCGATTTGCCTTATGCGTTCGCGGGTCACGGCAAACGACTGGCCGACTTCCTCTAAGGTGTGCTCGCTTCCATCTTCCAGACCAAAGCGCATCTTGATGACCTTCTCCTCGCGCGGGGTGAGCGTGCGCAGCACCTGCGAGGTCTGGTCTTTCAGGTTGACGTTGATCACGGCCTCGGCCGGAGAGACCACGCCGCGGTCCTCGATGAAGTCTCCCAGGTGCGAATCTTCCTCTTCACCAATCGGGGTTTCGAGGGAGATGGGCTCCTGCGCGATCTTCAGGACTTTCCGGACCTTGGCGACCGGAATATCCATGCGCTTGGCGATTTCTTCCGACGTCGGTTCGCGTCCCAGTTCCTGGACGAGCTGCCGCGAAGTGCGGATCAGCTTGTTGATCGTCTCGATCATGTGCACGGGGATACGAATCGTACGCGCCTGATCCGCAATGGCACGAGTAATCGCCTGCCGAATCCACCACGTGGCATAAGTCGAAAACTTATACCCGCGGCGGTACTCGAACTTGTCAACGGCTTTCATCAGGCCGATGTTGCCTTCCTGAATCAGGTCGAGGAACTGCAGGCCGCGGTTGGTGTACTTTTTGGCAATCGAAACCACCAGGCGGAGGTTGGCCTCGATCAGCTCGCGCTTGGCCTGCTCCGCGTCCATGTCGCCCTGGATGATCTCGCGCTGGGTGCGCTTGAGCTCCTGGAACGACACCCCGGCCTCGACTTCCAGCTTTTCCAGTTCCGAGCGGATAGCGCGAGACTGGCGGCGGTACTCCTTGCGCTGGTCCTCACTGCGGGTGGCTTCGGCTTTTTTTTCGAGGTTGGTGGACTGGCGGTCGAGCAAGCGCATGCTGTCGACGGTCTTATTGACCCGGTCGATCAGGCGCTTACGCTCGGTGTTGGTAAAGCCCAGGTTACGGACACACAGCGACACCTTCACGATGGCGCGCGCCAAGGCGATTCGGTAACGGCGATAGTCCTTGGGACGCTTCTTCTGCGAGACGTTGGAGAATTTCTCGGCAACCTGCCCGGCCTTCTTGTAGGCCTTGGCCAGGTCGTCGATTTTTCCGGTGAACTCCTTCAGACGGTTCTGCAGGATTTCATCGGTGATTTCTTCCTCATCGAAGGTGACCACTTCCTTGATGGAGCGGACGCTCTTCTTGAGGTCTTCGCCCAGGGCCAGCAGTTCGTTGATGACGATGGGTGAACGGGAGAGCGCTTTCAGAACCCGTAGTTGACCACGCTCGATGCGCTTGGCGATCTCCACTTCACCTTCGCGGGTGAGCAGTGGGACCGTACCCATTTCGCGCAGGTACATGCGCACCGGGTCGTTGGTCTTTTCCATGGCGCCGGGAGTGAGATCGAGTTCGACGTCTTCCCCGGCTTCTTCAGCTTCTTCGAATTTTTTGTCGAGCGCGGCGGAGGGCAGCTTCGGCCCCTCCAGCACGTCAATGCCTTGCGTACCAATGGTGGTCAGCAGATCGTCGAGGTCTTCGGGAGAGTGCACATCGTGCGGGATGAGATCGTTGACCTGATCATAGGTCAGATATCCCTTCTCCTTCCCTGCGTCGATCAGCTTCTTAATGTCGTCGTACTTGTCGTCAAGAGCCAAAACGGATTATCCTCTGTCGTCCGTCGGAGCGGACGTTCTCAGCGTTATGAGCGGGTGGGACGTGAAGTTGCGGAATGGTGCGACTGCACAAACTTTCAGAGTATAGCACGAGGGTCCCACCCCCGCCATGCGAAACTTAACGTGATCTGGTGCCATTCCGCCCTATGTTACTCCATGCTAATAACTTAGATGGCATCTGAGCCTGTTTAGTTTCAGGGTTCTTTACCCCGCCTTCCTCTGGCCGTCTTCCGCCAATCCTGGATCCATCAAGGCCCGTTTGAGCCTCTCTTTTTCCTGCGCCAGGGCGATTTTTTGCTTTAAGTCCAGGCCGGGCGACCCCGCCTTTTGCTCGATTAGTTCCAATCGGCGCCGGAGAGATTTCCGCCGCAAGCCGCGCACAGCTCCTTCCAGCAGCTCAGCGGTCAAGGGCTCATCTTCCTTCATCAGGATGGCGGCAAGCAGGTTCCGGTCTCCTTCGGGCAGCGGTAGCTGCATGACATCGGCACTTTCGGGGGCGGCGCTCAGCAGGGCCTCGATCAGCGACTCCGTGGCCAGGCCGGCATGTAGAGGTTCGCTCTTGAGGGCAAATTGCGCCTGGCGGGCCGGATCGAACTCCTCCTCGGCGCCATCCCGCGAGGAAAGATGCTCCTCGGCAGTTTGCATCTCGGAAGCCGACGCCAGCGCGCGGATGAGGATGCGCTCGGCATCGGTAACCTGCGTCTCCACCGGAGCCTTCACGCTGGAAGCGGCTCGGCTGGTGGCGGCGTGCTTCAACTCCTGCCGCAGGACAGCCGAGTCGATCCCCAGCTTCTGGGCAATCTCGCGGGCCAATTCGTCACGGACAATCCGGCTGGGCACGCGCTGAATGTGCGGCAGCAGGTAGTTCACCGCCTTAACCTTGCCTTCGGCGCTGCGCACCGGGAACTGCCCCCGCGCCCGGTCGATCAGGTAATCAAAGTAGCGCTGCGAGTGCCCCAGCTCCTCTTTGTAAGCGTCTCTCCCCTTGCGGCGGATGAACAAATCGGGATCAAACCCCGGCTCCAGCGTCAGAACCTTGATCTGGAATTCCTCCTCGACCAGCAAACCCAAGGTGCGCTCCGTGGCCTTTGCCCCTGCCGTGTCAGGGTCGAAGTTGACGACCACATTCTTGGCATAGCGGCCCAGCAACTTGGCTTGCAGTTCGGTAAAGGCCGTGCCCGAGCTGGCAATCACATTGTGAAAGTCCGCCGCAAAGACCGAGATGCAGTCCATCTGGCCCTCGACCAGGATGGCGTAGCCAAACTTGCGGATCGCCTCCTTGGCCTGATCAAGATTGAACAGCACCCGCGACTTGGAATAGATGGCTGTCTCCGGCGAGTTGAGATACTTGGGGCCAGCCTTCTCGTCACTGGCCAGCGTTCGCCCAGTGAAAGCAATCACCCGCCCCGTCTCGTTGGCGATGGGAAACATCACCCGGTTGCGGAACTTGGAATACATGGAAGCGGTCGCTGGTCGCTGGTCGCTGGTTGTTGGCTTGACCTCGTTGACTGCGTCCGATTCCCTTTCTACCCTGTCATCCCGAGCGAGGGCGTCAGCCCGAGTCGAGGGACCTTGTGTTTTCTCCGCACTGTCGGGCTGTTTCCAGGAAAAGAGCCCCGAAGCTCGGAGCACTTCCTCGTCGTACTCTCCCCGCAGCCGATCGCGCAGCAGAAATCCGGAGTCGGGCGCATACCCGATGCGAAAGCGCTTGATGATCTCTTCGTTGAGTCCACGCCCAGTCAGATACTCGCGCGCCCGAGCGCCCTCAGGCCGTCTCAGACATTCCTGGAAGAAAGCACAAGCCCGCTCGTGGACCTCGAGCAGCACGGTGCGCAGCTTGGCTTCCTGGGCCTCGGCCGGGCTGGAGTAGCTGACCTTGGGCAGCGCAATCCCCAGCTTCTGGGCCACCGCGCGCACCGCTTCCGGGAAAGTGATGTTCTCAATCTTCTGGACGAAGCTGAACACGTCGCCCGACTCGCCGCATCCGAAGCAGTGATAGAACTGCCGGGTGGCATGCACCGAAAAAGACGGCGTCTTCTCGCTATGAAATGGGCAAAGCCCCGAGTAGTTCTGCGCCCCAGCCTTCTTCAGCTTGACGTAGTCCCCCACCACGCGGACGATGTCCGCCTGCTGCTTGACGGTGTACGCGAAGTCGCCGGGGTTGGCCATAGATGGTTGGAAAGAGCCCGTCCGGTGGAATTGTGAGGCAAGAGGCGCTGAGTTGAATATACAGGAGGCGAATTATTGTGGAGAAGCTGTGGAATTCAGATTTTATCCGTTGAAGCCCCCGGAAAACCCAGCACTAGTGCGCAAGTCCCGGCAGGGCCTCCACTGTCTGCCTGCACCACTCATCCCGGCAGTCGCGGCGGGTTCCTTTGCGCGGCGCCTTCTCTAGGAAGAGGCTCATGACCAGCCCTTGGGTATCTTTAGCGAGTACGCGCAGCCCGTCTCCTTCCGGACGAAAGCTGGCTTCCTCGACCTTCATCGGACCAAGTTGGATTTCAATCGCGCCCCTCAGTCCGGGCAGAGAATAAACGAAGCTCTTGGAAGGCGCTGTCTGGGCCAACGCAATAACCGGCAGGACGAGAAACAAGATGAAAAGAAACCTGGTTCCAAGGCTCATAGACACTTCGCCCAGAAGTCTATACCCGCAACTCCACCACCGTAGCCCCGCCGCCGCCCTCGTTCTGTGGGGGTTCGCTGACCGCCGCCACATGCGGGTGCTTCTGCAGATACTGCCGCAGGGCTTTGCGCAGGATGCCCATGCCGCTGCCGTGAACCACGCGCACCCGCGATAGCCCAGCCAGGAAGGCACGGTCGACGAATTTCTCGACCTCCGTGGTGGCTTCGTCCACGGTGCGGCCGATCACGTTGATTTCCGAGGGCACACTGGCATCTTCCTGCTCCAGCGAGACAGAGATTCCGCGAGCCCTGGCAGCTTTCACCGGCGAATCTCCGGTGCGAATGACGACCTCCGCGATATCGTCGCGGGCGATCTTCATTTTCATGGCACCGATTTCGACTTCGAAATGATTGTCGTCAACGCGGCGCGTGACCACTCCCGGGCGTCCCACCGACTTGAGCTTGACCGTGTCGCCCTCGGAGACGTGCTTGACCACCTGCGGTTGGGCGTGAGGATCGCCCCGGTCGGCTCCGGTGGAATGGGCAACGACCGTAGAGTCGAACTGCTCACGGAATTCGCGTCGCAGCTTGGCAATGCGGCGCTCGGCATCTTTCGACACTTTCTGGGCGGCGGCGCGGTCCTGGATGGCGTTGACCGCTTCGCGGGCGTGATACTCGAAGTCACGCAACACGCTCTCCAGCTTCTTCTCCATTTCTTTGACTTTGGCTTGCTGCTCTTTGCGGCCCTCGGCGGCGAGGCGCGTCTTTTCGCGTTCGAGTTCTGTTTCGCGCGTCTGTAGCCGCAGTCGGTCACCCTCCACCGTGCGCAGTTCTGCGTGCAGACGATCTAAGAACTGGCCCACGTCGCGGGCCTGCGTCCCCAGGCGTGAGCGTGCGGATTCGATGATCGCCGGATTCAATCCCAGCCGCTGAGCGATGTTGATTCCCGCCGAAGCGCCCGGAACTCCTATACGCAGTTCGTACGTCGGCTGCAGCGTGGCCTCATCGAATCCAACTGCGGCATTCACCACTCCCGGCGTGTTGGCACCATAGACCTTCAAAGACGTGTGGTGGGTTGAGATCACGCACATGCATCCTGTACGCCGGAAATGCTCGGCAATCGCCACCGCCAAAGCAGCCCCCTCTTCCGGATCGGTGGCCGCACCGAGCTCATCCAGCAGCACCAGCGAGCGTGGCGTCGCAGTGCGGGAAATGAAATCAATGTTCGTCACATGGGCGGAGAACGTTGACAGGTTCTGCTCGATGGACTGGTAGTCGCCGATATCGGCCAGCACAGCATCGAACACGGGCAATTCCGCGCGGTCGGCAGGAACCGGAACACCGGATTGCGCCATCAGGGCCAGCAGCCCGACCGTCTTCAGAGCGACGGTCTTGCCGCCGGTATTGGGGCCGGTGATGACCAGTTCGCGGCGCTCGCCTTCGAGTTCGATGGACGTGGGGACAATCCGTCCGCCCTTGGTTTTCAGATTTCGCTCAAGTAGCGGGTGGCGGGCATGGTGGAGAATCAGACGAGCTTCGGCTCGACCAAAGCCGGCGGCCACGCAGTTGTAGTCTTCGGCAAAGCGCGCTTTGGCAAACTGCAGTTCCAGTTCCGCCAGGGTATCCACCGCAGCCAGGATGGTGTCGGCATGTTCGCTGATGCGGCGCGTCATTTCCAGCAGGATGCGGTGGATTTCCGCCTGCTCTTCATCCAGCAGGCGCACCAGTTCGTTGTTCTGCTCGATGGTCTCCAGCGGCTCGACGAACACGGTTTGCCCGCTGGAACTGGCGCCGTGTACCACGCCTTGCACCCGGCGCTTCTGCTCAATTTTCACCGGGATGACAAAGCGTTCGCCGCGGATCGTGACCAGTTCGTCCTGCACCGTGCCGCCCTCGGCCAGCCGGCGCAGATAGCCGCGCAACGACTCCTGGATCGCCCGCTTCTGTTTCTCGATCTCACGGCGGATGCGCGCCAGTTCCGGCGAAGCGCGGTCGTCGAGGGTACCGTCGGGCAGGATTTTGTTGCGAAAGGCACGCAGGAATTCAGTGAGGTCCGCGATCGCAGCAGAAAGCGCCGCAACCGCGCTCCACTCGACTCTCATGGCAGCCGGCGGACTCAGCGCAATTTCGCGCCACTCGGCGGCGCGATCCATGACCAGCACCACATCGCGGATCTCCGCGGTTTCCAGCGCCGCACCCGCAATGCGCGACTTATCCACCAGTTTCGAAATGTCCAGCAGACCGGCGAAGTCGAACCGGCCACCTACCCGGAGGAATTCGTGGATTTCCGTGGTGAGTTGCTGCTGGGTCTCGATCCAGCCGGTATCGGTGGAAGGCGCCAGGGCCGCGATCCGCCCCTGCCCCAGCGGCGAAGAGGCATACCCGCGCAGCAGGTCGCGCAAAGCTTCGAATTCCAACACGGGTGCGCTAGCGTGACTGAGCGGCTGCGGCGGCATCGGAGATCATGTTACAAGAAACGACGTTTTCGCCCCACAAGCACAAAGGATTGTTCGATTGCGGATTGTCAATTGCCAATTGGAAGCCACAAGAACTCACAGGAAGCCAATGGGCAATCGGAAATTGGAATAGACAATTTGCTTATGCTTTTGCCGCCCGCGCTTCCGGCAGCATCGCCGTTGTGGGCACGGGGAAGCGCAACACGAACACCGCCCCGCCCTGTGACCGGTTATGGCAGGCAATATGCCCGTGGTGGTCCTGCACAACGCCATAGGTGGCACTCAGCCCGAGGCCGGTCCCTTTCCCGATAGGCTTGGTGGTATAGAAGGGATCAAACACTCGTTGTGGTTCGCGGATCCCCGGTCCAGAGTCGGAGAACTCCAGAACTACTTCGTCACCCTCGCGCCGGCCTTCGACGGCAAGGGCTCCCCCGCCGACTTCTTCCAGAGCATCTACGGCATTGCCGATGATTTGCAGGCAGCACTGGAAGAGTTGGTTGCCGTTGCCCCAGATCCGTGGCAGGTCGGGTGCAATCTTGGTCTCAACCCGGACCTGCTTGCCCTCCAGCCGGAGTGTTTCCATCTTGATGGCGCGATGCAGCAGAGAACCCACGTCCAGCAAAGCCTTTTCCGCCGGCGCCTGCTGCGCAAAACTCAGCAGGTCCGAGACCAGGTCCCGCGTGCGCCGCGCCTGCTGGCCAATTTTCTGCGCCATGGAGACCTGGTTGGGAGCCAGTGCTTCATTGCTTGAGAGCAATTCGGAGTATCCCAGGATAGCGGCCAGTGGGTTGTTGATCTCATGCGCCGCGCCGGCCACCAGTTGTCCCAGGGACGCCAGTTTTTCCTTTTGCACGAGTTGACTCTGCAGTCGCTGCAGATTCTCCAGGCTGCGGTGCGAAGTGTCCAGCAGACGCATGAGTTCGTGGTCCAATAGGTATTGCCGAATGAAGACGCACACGCCGAGCACCAGCATAGCCGCCAGAGTCACCAGCAAACGAAAATGGCGTAATTGGAGAGGAGCATCGAGGTAAAAGACCGCCCAGTAGCCCATCACCGGCAGGGACAAGATCGCGATCATCGCCAGGCGTGGCGCCAGCGCCATCCACCGGCTCAACTCGGGCGGCGGGGGCTCACACCTGGGCTTGAGTTCCCGCGCCAGAAGGCCCACCCAGATCAGCCAGCAGACCCCAGCGACGAACGGAATGTCGTAGATGCTGCCGGTGTAGTATTGGCCGCGGGCAATGGCTGCGTTCATGGCTTCCGAACAGAACGTGTACAGGGCCATGGCGACCGTCAAGTGTCGGTAGATGGTCCTCCACGCACCTCGGGTGCCGGCGGTGAGCAGGCCTAGCGCACCCAGCAGAACCAGATTTTCCACCAGGTACAGCACGTCGTAATTGCGGCTGTAAAGCGGTACGTTCATCGCGACATACTCGTCGGGAAAAACGATGAAGGCGTACAGAAAGACCCACCAGATCAGCAACATCAGGAAATTCAGCGTCGTGAAATAGAGCTTTTGTTCTTCCTGGGCAAGGTGCGGGCGCAGAGCTAGTGCCGCCATGAACGGCACAACGTGGACGAATAGGATGATATCTCCGAAATAGGGATCAGGCAGGTCGCGGTGAAGCAGCACCTCATAGTACGTCCACCCACCCTGGCTGACTGACCACATGAAGCATCCGACCGCCATCAGCGACCAGAAGAGCCGGGTCTGCCCGCGCTCAGACACGGCATTGGCCGTCATGACGATAGAGGCAGCGAGCAACAGCAAAAGTTGGGTTATGTCGCCCCACGCAGCCAGGGCATGGCCGTGGGGTACGAGGAGTGACAAAACGGCGTACAGAAGAAGTAGTGCGGCGGACACACCGATCCACCAATGTTGCCTCAAGCTCATGGCTATGGGCATTCTAGTGGCCGCGGGTCGGGGACTGTAGGTCTCGGCGGAGACACCAACATTACTTTAGTTACCATGCTATTCCCGCGGTTCGCGGTGCGGTTCGTGGCACAGGCTCCCCTTTTCTGGCGACGTCATCCCGGCGCCCGGTGCAGTTTACCCGGACCAGGGATTTTGCGTGGACTACCACTAACCCCCTGCCGCGTCTTCAGACTGCATTACCACTCATTTCCCGGGTTTAAGCTCTGCTAAAATCAGGCCTATGGCGTTCCCAGTCACACGCCTCCGTCGCCTGCGCCGCAGCGAGCAGTTCCGCTCTATGGTGCGCGAAACCCGGCTCACTCCCGAGAGCTTCGTCTACCCCCTGTTCGTCTGTCCGGGTGAAGGTGTACGCAAGGAAGTCCGCTCCATGCCGGGGGTGTTCAACCTCTCGGTGGACGAAGCGGCAAAAGAGGCGCGTCAGACCTACTCGTTAGGCGTGCCGTCCATCATCCTGTTCGGACTTCCTGAGAAGAAAGACGAAGTCGCCACCGGGGCCTGGGCGGACGACGGCATCGTGCAGCAGGCCGCCCGCGCCATCAAGCGCGAAGTGCCCAACCTCATCATCATGGGTGACGTCTGCCTCTGTGAATACATGTCGCACGGACATTGCGGGATCGTGCGTGCCACCGGAGGGCCTCAGTCGCTGGGAGCCGCGGTAGCTGCCCCGCCCGCAGCGGGTACGGATTACGAGATCGTCAACGACGCCACGCTCGAGCTGCTGGCCCGGACCTCGGTCTCATTGGCCCGAGCCGGAGTGGACATCATCGCTCCTTCCGACATGATGGACGGCCGGGTGGGCGCGATCCGCAAGGCGCTGGACCAGGCAGGTCTGGTGAACACGCCCATTCTTTCCTACGCTGCCAAGTTTGCTTCCGGTTTTTACGGACCCTTCCGCGAAGCCGCCGACTCGGCGCCGCAATTCGGCGATCGCCGGTCCTACCAGATGGATCCCGCCAACGTGCGCGAGGCCATGCGCGAGATTGAGCTCGACATCGAAGAAGGCGCGGACATGATCATGGTCAAGCCCGCCATGCCCTACCTCGACGTAATCGCCGCCGCCCGCGAACGCTTCGATCTGCCCCTCGCCGCCTATCAGGTCTCCGGGGAATACGCCATGATCGAAGCCGCCGCCCGGAATAACTGGATTGATCGCGAGCGGGTGATGATGGAGTCGCTGGTGTGCATTCGGCGGGCGGGAGCCAGCATCATTCTGACGTACTTCGCGAAAGACGCAGCCAAGCTGCTGGCGTAGGCGCAGACTTGTGGGGACAGCCGCCCTCGCAGGGTCTTCGGGTTCGAGGTTCAGGAGAAATCCTGGCACGAGGCCTAAGACCAGGAGGTCGCATGCAACACGTCCGGAAAGCACTTGGTCTGATCGCTACGGCTCTCCTCTTATGCACAGTTCTAATGACTACCTTTGTCCGTGAGTGGGAGATCCGCCATCTGCCTCCGGACAAGGATTACTTTGTTCTGATCCCGCTCTCGGGACTGTATTCGATCTACCTAGGTGTCGGCACCGGCTTGGCCACATGCGCTTGGCTGCTCCTGTGGTTGATCTCGTACCTCCAGCAAAGAAGAAATCCGAACTGACGCACTGTGATTCAGCATTCAGTTTTGACGATTCGTTAGGCTGGTCTAGAATCAACCGTTTGCCCTGCATCATCTCATCTAGCTGAGGACTACCACTTTGCCTGAGACTCTCTACGACCTCGCCATCATCGGCAGCGGCCCCGCCGGATACACCGCCGCCATCCGCGCCGGACAGTACGGCCTGAAAACCGCGCTCATCGAAAAAGACAACGTGCTCGGCGGCACCTGCCTGCACGTGGGCTGCATTCCGACTAAAGCGCTCCTATTCAATGCCGAGCTCTGGGATCACCTGAAAGATGCGAAGGAGTTCGGCATCGAGGGCGTGGACGGGCGCAAGCTGAATTGGGCGGCGGTTCAGGAGCGAAAAGGAAAAATCGTCACCAAGCACGCCAAGGGCCTCGAGTTCTTGATGAAGAAGAACAAGGTGGAAGTGGTGCGCGGCTACGGAAAGCTGACTGGCCCGGCACAAAACGGCGTCCTGACGGTCGAGGTCACAAACGAAGGCAAGGCCAGCCACATCAAGGCGAAGAATGTGATTTTGTCCACCGGTTCGGAGGCCCGCCTGCTGCCGGGGATGCAGGCGGACGACCGCATCCTGACCAACATCGAAATCCTCAGCCTGAAGGAAATTCCCAAGTCGCTGATTGTGGTGGGCGCGGGCGCGGTGGGCGTGGAGTTCGCGTCCATCTTCCGTTCTTTCGACACAGAAGTCACCCTCCTCGAAATGCTGCCCCGCTTGGTGCCGGTGGAAGATGAAGATATTTCCAAGGAACTGGCCCGCGTCTATCGCAAGCGCGGCATCGCCTTCCATACCAGCGCAAAGGTAGAAAAAGTCGAGAAGACGAAGACAGGAGTCGCCGTCACGATCACCGCAGAAGGCAAGCAGCAGAAGATCGAGGCGGAGAAGATCCTGATCGCCGTGGGCCGCAAGCCGCGCATCGAGAACATCGGCCTGGAGAAGACCAAGATCAAGCCCGACCGCGGATTCATCAAGACCGACAGCTGGATGCAAACCGCCGAGCCTGGCATTTACGCCATCGGCGACATCGTGCTGGGAACGCCGCAACTGGCCCATGTCGGCGCCATGGAAGGCATTGTGGCGGTGACGAAAATTGCTGGCAAAAAAGGCAAACCCATCAACCCGGAGCACATTCCCAACGCGACCTACTGCCATCCCGAGATTGGCAGCGTCGGCCTGAGCGAGGTGCGGGCGCAGGAAGCGGGCTACAATGTGAAGGTCGGCAAGTTCCCCTTCACCGCGAACTCGCGCGCCTCCATCGTCGGGCAGCACGAGGGCTTCATCAAGATCGTCTCCGACGCCGACTACGGCGAGATTCTGGGCGTGCACATCATCGGCCCACAGGCCACCGAGCTGATCTCCGAAGCCGTCGCCGCCATGGAACTGGAAGCTACCGTCGAAGATCTGATGTGGACAATCCACGCGCACCCGACGCTGGCCGAGGCTATGCTGGATGCATCGAACAGCGTGTATGGGATGGCCATCAACGCATGAAAATTGAGTAATTGGGTAATTTGGAAATTGAGTAATTTCTAGGCGCTCGGGTTTCCCATTTACCCAATTACCAAATTACCCAATTTCACAATGATCTCGGTTCTCCAACTCGGAACTATTGACTACTCCACCGGCCTGCGCCTCCAGCAGCGCCTGGTCGAGCTGCGGAAAGCCGGCCAGATTGGTGACGTTCTCCTGCTGCTTGAGCACACGCCAGTCATCACCCTGGGCCGGAATGCCAAAGCTGCAAATGTCGTCGCTTCGCCCGAGCTGCTCGCCCAGCGCGGTGTGGAAGTCTTCGAATGCGATCGCGGCGGCGATGTGACCTTCCACGGCCCCGGACAGCTGGTGGGCTATCCCATCTTCGACCTGCGCGGGTTCCCATCCTCCGACGGCAAGCGGAAGACGCTGGGCGCAGTGGAGTACGTACGCCGCCTGGAAGAGGTGCTGATCCGCACCTGCGCCGACTTCGGCGTCTCCGCCAAACGAATTCCCGGGCTGACCGGAGTGTGGACAGACCCCAAACCATTGTCATCCCGAGCGGAGCAGCCTGTCCGCCCAGCGGACAAGGCTGCGGAGTCGAGGGACCTTGTGTTTTCCAGCGGTGACGAGGCCAAAATCGCCGCCCTCGGCGTCCACATCTCCCGCGCCGTCACTTCCCACGGCTTCGCCCTGAACGTGAACACCGACCTCAGCTTCTTCGGCCTCATCATCCCCTGCGGCATCGAGTCGAAGCCGGTGACTTCAATCGAGAAGGAACTCGGAAAGCAGGTTCCGCTGCAAGATGTCGCTCACTCCATCTCCCGCAACTTCGGTGTGGTCTTCGAGAGCCAGATCTTGTGGCTGGAGACTTTGGACGCGCTGCTGGGACAGTCCGTGGGCGTGCCCATGCGGCCTCCGGCGGAACTGCGGCAGCTTCGTAAAGAAGAGGATACGTTCCGAGCGTGATGTTGTGCCGTGCCCCGCGAAGGTCAGGTTTGGCCAAACACCGTCGCAAGGGGTAGCATTCTAAGTCACTGACCAATATCGAAGCATGGCCAAGAAGAAAAAGACCCATCCCAAAGCCGCGATGCGCGCCGGTTCCAACGGACGCGGTCAACGTCCGCCTGCATCGCCTGCCGGCAAGGCCACTCCCGCGCAGCGCACCTACACCATCCTTGACTACCGGCTGGAGAAGCTCAGTTTTGCTCTCCGGCAGGTCCGCGCCGGCGACGAAGTCCGCTACGAAGTCACCGGCGATCTGAGCGCCCCCGTTCCACCCATCCGCGAATCGAAGTACCTCTCCAAGCAGCAATACATCGAGATCTATCGCTGGATGCTGCTCAACCGCAAGATGGAAACTGCCCTGGAGAATCTCTATAAGCAAGGCAAAGTAGTCGGTGGGGTTTACTTCGGCTTGGGCCAGGAAGCCTGCTCCTGCGCCTCCGCCTACGCGCTGCGTAAAGAAGACTGGCTGGGACCGATGATCCGCAACCAGGGATCGCTCCTGGTGCGCGGCTTCTCCGCCCG
Organism: Terriglobia bacterium; assembly: GCA_020073165.1. GTDB lineage: Bacteria > Acidobacteriota > Terriglobia > Terriglobales > Acidobacteriaceae > JAIQET01. The sequence continues at coordinate 72,798 of JAIQFP010000015.1, forward strand.
CGACATCATGATGCAATACATGGCCAAGGCCGGCTCGCCGACCAAGGGCCGCGACGCGTCTTCTCACTTCGGCGACATCGAGAAGCGCAACGTAGTCGCGCCGATCTCGACCTTGGGCGATCTCATTCCCGTGCTGGCCGGCGTGGCTCTGGGCGCGCGCTTGCAGGGACGCAACATTGCCGTCATGACCTACATCGGCGACGGCGGCCAGTCCACCGGCGTCACCTACGAAGGCCTGAACTTCGCCGCCGTGCAAGACCTCGGCCTGGTGCTCTTCGTCGAAAACAATCTCTGGGGATACTCCACGCCCGCCGACATGCAGTTCCGCGTAAAAGACTTGGCCGAGCGGGCCATTGCCTACGGCATCCCCGGCGTGATCGTGGACGGCACCGACGCCTGCCAGGTCTACGACGCCGCTTACGAAGCCTGCGAGCGCGCCCGCCGCGGCCAAGGCCCAACCCTCATCGAAGCCAAAATGATGCGGATGAAAGGCCACGCCATCCACGACGCCGCCGAGTATGTCCCCAGGCCTTTGTTTGAATATTGGAAGAAGCGCGACTGCATCGCGCGGTTTGAGAACTATCTGGTGAACGTGAAGAAGTGGTTCTCAGCGGAGGAGAATCGCAAGCTGATCGAAGATGTGGATCGTGAACTGGAAGCGGACCGCGACTTTGCGGTGGCATCGCCGATGCCGGTGCCGGAATCGGCCGCCGGTGGAGTGTATTGCGAAGCCGGCTGCCACGAGATCAAACCGAAGTATGGAATGCCAAGAGCCAGAGCGGGAACTGCCGCTGGCCTCAAGCGGACGGATGCGGCTGTGCATTTGAAGTGATATCCATCACAGCCGCAAGCTTCCAACCTCTGCAATGCCTTGTCATCCCGAGCGGAGTGGCACGTCCGCGAAGCGGACACGGGCTACGGAGTCGAGGGACCTTGTGTTCAGCCGGGGGTGGCAATGCGCCGCGAGTATCACTTCTACGTTTACATCATGCAGAGCGCATCCCGCCGGGCCCTGTATATTGGCATGACCAACAACCTCCACAAGCGTGTCTGGCAGCACAAAACTCATGCGTTCGAAGGATTCACCGACGACTATAACGCGGTCCGCCTCGTATACTGGGAGAGCTTTGACGACGTACACAAGGCCATCGCGCGTGAGAAGCAACTCAAGAACTGGCGGCGGGAGAAGGAAATGTGGCTGATCGCACGCCTGAACCCGAAGTGGCGGGATCTGGCCATCGACTGGTATGACTCCCCCGTTACCATGCCGAAGCCAGCAGAAACGCAAGGTCTCTCCACTGCGGCACTCGTTCACTGCGTGAACGAGCGTCCTCGGTCGGGATGACAGAGGTTCAGAGTTCTCACAGAAACAAGTACCATGCCCCCACTCACCTATCTCGAAGCCATCCGCCAGGGAATCTGGGAGGAAATGGAGCGCGATCCCACGGTCTTCTGCCTGGGCGAAGACATCGGAATCTACGGCGGCGCGTTCAAAGTCACCGACGGCTTCATTGACCGCTTTGGTCCCGAGCGCGTCATTGACACCCCTATCGCTGAGTCCGCCATCGTGGGTGCGGCTTTCGGCGCGTCGCTCACCGGCATGAGGCCAGTGGCCGAGTTCCAGTTCATGGACTTCATCGGTTGCGCCTTCAACCAGATCGTCAACATGGTGGCCAAGGCCCACTACCGCTGGGGTGCGCCTGCGCCTCTGGTGATTCGCGGGCCAAGCGGCGGGAATGTGCATGGCGGGCCGTTCCATTCGCAAAACCCGGAGATGTGGTTCGTCCATGCTCCCGGGCTGAAAGTCGTGTGCCCGGCCAGCGCCTATGACGCCAAGGGGTTAATCAAGGCTGCCATCCGCGACAACAATCCGGTGATCTTTTTCGAGCACAAATATCTCTACCGCCGCATCAAAGAAGAAGTGCCCGCCGAGGACTACATTGTGCCCCTGGGCAAAGCACGCATCGCCCGCGAGGGCCGCGACCTCAGCATCATTACTTATGCCGCAATGGTGCATGTGGCGCTCGAAGCAGCCGAGATCCTCGCCAAAGAGGGGATTGACTTGGAGATCGTGGACCTGCGAACAGTCTCACCACTGGACCGCGAAGCCATCGCCCAAACCGTGCGCAAGACTAACAAAGTGATCCTGCTGCATGAGGACGTCCGCACCGGTGGCCTCGCCGGAGAAATCGCCGCTATCATTAATGAGGAAGCGTTTGACGATCTCGACGGCCCCATCGTTCGCATCACGGCGCAGGATTCCCCGGTGCCGTTCTCGCCGCCGCAGGAAGAATACTTTCTGCCCAAAGTGAGCGACGTAGTGCGGGAGGCCCACAAGCTGAAAGCCTACTAGGCAGCGCCGGCCCGTTGCCGGCAAGCGCTATGCTCGATATCGAACCACGACTGGTCACGATCGCCGCGTTTCACAGTGAAATGGAGTTCCTGCTGGCGCGGGCCCGCCTGGAATCCGCCGAGATTGAATGTTTTGCCCAGGATGAGAACATGCTTCGCATCGGGGGCTGGCATTCGCATATACTCGGCGGCATCAAGTTGCAGGTGCGGGAAGCCGATGCCGAGGATGCCCTCGCCATCCTTCGCGAAACGGCGCCGCTGGACAATCCGTAGTGTGGGCGTTTCGAAGAGCTCAAGGAATTAGTTGGGAGGCCCAATGCGCAACTTTATTCTGGGAGTCGTCATTACGCTGCTGGTGCTGGCGTTGGGAGGGTTGGCCTTTGCCCTGCTGGGCTTCATGCCCACCAACGCAGACGCGACTCCGCCCACCCTGGAGCGCCGCATCGCGATGCCGGCGCTCGATGCCTCCATGGAGCGCCACGCGCCGCGCGTGAACAGTCCTTTGCCCCCCACCGACGACAACCTGATCGACGGCATCAGGATCTACGCCATGAATTGTGCGTTGTGCCACGGCGGGCTCGACAACAAGCCTAGCGCACTCGAGCATTCGTTTTACCCGCCGCCTCCGCAACTGGTTCTGGACCCACTCGACGACCCCGAGTGGCACATCTTCTACGCCATCCGTACCGGGGTTCGCTATACCGGCATGCCGGCGTGGGGCAAGGTCCTGGGTGAGCAGGACATGTGGAAGGTGACCGCGTTCTTGTCCCGTGTTCAGAAGTTACCTCCGGGCGTGCAGGATTACTGGAAGAAATCCTTTGGAACCGCGCCCCCGGCCGAGGGTGCCAAGCACGGCGGTGACATGGACTGAGCCTGCGAGCGAGGTGCGCCAGATTTTATATAATGTAGGTTTGCGCTGGGTCCGAAAGCCGCAACCGGGACCGCCTGGAAGGGAATCATGCCGACTGACATTGTCATGCCTCAGATGGGTGAATCGATTGTCGAGGGGACCATCACCAAGTGGCTGAAGAAACCGGGCGACAAGGTGCAGCGCGACGAGCCGCTGTTTGAGATTTCTACCGACAAAGTGGACGCTGAGATCCCCGCGCCCACCTCGGGCGTGCTGCAGGACATCAAGGTGGCCGAGGGCACGACCGTCCAGGTAAACACCGTAGTGGGCACGATCGCCACTGACGGGGAGGGGGTTGCCGCCGCTCCTGCCAAGCCCGCAGCGCCGGCTGCGGCGGCCCCGGCGAAGAAAGAAGCGGCGCCGGCGAAACCTGCGCCCCCCCCACCTGCGCCCAAGGAAGTCATCCAGTTTCCGCAGGAGGAAGAAGAAGGAGATCACGCCCGATCCTCTCCCCTGGTACGGAAAATCGCCCGCGAGCACAACGTCAATCTGTCGCAGGTTCCCGGCAGCGGCCTGGGCGGACGCATTACCAAGCAGGACATTATGGCCTTTCTGGAGAGAAGCCCGGCACCTGCGGCCACTACGGGCGCTACCGCGCCTGCCTTGGCATCTCCCGCTGCGCCCGCGCCGGTCGCGATTCCCGGCGAATTCGTGCCCATGAGCCAGATGCGCAAGATCATTGCCCAGCGCATGATCGAATCGCGCCGCACCAGTGCGCACGTCCACTGCATGTTTGAAGTGGATTTCACCCGCATCGTCAATCTGCGCACCCGGGCGAAGGCCAGTTTTGAGCAGCGCCACAGTGCCCGGTTGACCTTCATGCCCTTCTTCGTGCGTGCGGCCATCATTGCGCTGCAACAGTTCCCCATCGTCAACGCCAACATCGAAGGCGACAACATCCACTACCATCGTCACGTCAACGTGGGCATTGCTGTCGCGCTCGACTGGGGACTGATCGTCCCCGTCCTCAAGAACGCCGACGAGTTGAACTTCCTGGGCCTGCAGCGCGGGATTACCGACCTCGGCGAACGTGCCCGTACCAAGAAGCTGATGCCGCAGGAGGTGGAGGGTTCCACCTTTACCGTGACCAATCCCGGCCAGTTTGGCGCGGTATTCGGACTGCCCATCATCAACCAGCCCAACTCCGCCATCATGGGAGTAGGGGGGATCACCAAGGCCCCGGTGGTGATCACCGACAAGGACGGCACTGATTCCATCGCCATCCGCTCACTCGTCCACCTGACACTCGGCTACGACCATCGCCTGGTGGATGGAGCCGTCGCCGACCAGTTCATGGCCTACGTCAAGAAGACTCTGGAGGGCTGGAGCGAAGAAGTAGGGTAGGCAGAGCAGGCTGGTGGTTGCTTAGAGCCCCACCTGTTGTTTCCACGCTTCCACCGCTGCGATGGTGTCGTCGAGCTGGAAGACCACTGTGTAGAACGTGCCCGCCGGGCTCGCCCCAATGTTGGGAACCAGGTCTACCGACAGCCCGCCCTGCGGCCCCAGCCCCACGCTTTTTGTCCCCGCCGCCACCGCATTGCCCTCTGCGGTACTGAACGTCGGCCATGAAATCAGCAGGGTGCCTGCTGCCGGGGTTCCGTCCGCGCCATACACCACGTCCTGGATCCTCGTGGTCGCCGGTGTCGCCGAGCGCGATATCGCCACCGCTGACAACACCATCAGCAGCAAGTAGAAAAGCCGCCCTCCCGGGCGGCGCGCATCCCACATAACCCCTCCGTGACCAACCCCGAAACACCCGACTGGGAACTGGGAACTGAGAACTGAGAACCGGTCTTGAAACCTGAAACCCGGGAACTTGGACCCTTCTCCTACCTTTCCGCGCGCACCTGCTGCTCCAGGAACCTCTCCACACTGCGGACATAAACATCGGCAAAGTCCACCACCGGCCGCCGGATCTCGATCAGGTCGATCGCATCGGGCAGCTTCCAGCTCAGAGAACATAGGATCGCCAGCGTCATCATCGGTGCCCGGTGTACCCCCGCCGCGCAGTGTACGAACAGCTTGCTGCCCTCTTCATCCAGTGCCGCCAGCGCAAACTCCACTCCGCGCTGGAAGACTTGGGGAGGCTTCGCCTGGAAATCGTCATCGATCGGGTTCCACAGCACCTTGATCCCGTGCGGCTTGGCCAGCACCGTGTCGTCAAACTCGATCTGCATGTCGATAATGTGCGTCACTCCTGCCCGCGCCACTGCCGCCATGTTCTCCGCTGACCAGATCCCGCCCCCGACCGCAATCCGGCCGGTCACCCATGTCATGTCCATGCCGTGACTCTGTGCCCTTACTGAACCCGTCGTTCGCTGCGGTGTCCTGCTCCCGAAGCGTGATGCCAATTGCGTCGGCCAGCGGCTCGCAACCGCCGACCAATGACTGGATGTCATTCTACGGCATCGCCCGAAGTCGCCACGGCTGCCATTTCATGATCTTTCGTAACCTCGGATTCCAGCAGGGGAGTTTCCCCCAAGCCCAGGCGGCACAAGAGCGTCTTGGCCAGCGAATCATCGTCTTCGGTCTCTTCCTGCGGTGCCGCCGGATACAGTCCAGCCATCTCGAACAAATACTTCATCGCCGCGTAATGGCGTATGTCGATTCCTTCCATGACGCGCCGTACCATCCGGACCGCCTCCTCGCCCACCACCTGGCTGATCTCCCGCCGAATCGCCGTCACATCGACTGGTTCCCGCGTCGTTCCGGGCTTCAAGATTGTCCCGGAACTCTCTCGCACCATCCTGTTCCGTGCTTCTTTCATGCACCTCACTGGCCACTCCCAAAAAATAAAGGCGCGCTTTCTTCTGCGCGCCCCAGCCAAGCTATGATTGCTGCCGAACTACTATTTGCTCTCTTCTCTTGACTCTCTAAATCCAGATTAGCATTTTGGACAGGGAAAATGGGACATGACTCCCAACTTTTTATTCTGCCTCTTCCCAGTCACTTACGGAGATTTCTCCGGTTTTGCCCTCTTGACAACTTTCCGCAGCCCTCGGTCCGGCCACGACCAGTGGGTTTAATAATCCCCCGTTTAGGAAAATTTTACTCAATTCGTCCAGCGCTTCCGGGTAACGGCGGCCGACCGTACGCCGCCAGCACCCCATCAGATGCGCTGTTTCTTCCTGCGAGTATTCCTGCAACACGATCTTGGCAATCAGTTCCTGGTCGAACTTGTCCAGTCCCTCCAGGCTCCGTTCCACGTCGTGCACAAAGATGACCGAGTCCTCAAACGTCGAAATGCTGTACGACGTCACTCGCGTCCGGAAGAACTCCCGTCCCAGCAAAGAGGGCAGTCGTCCCACCTCCACCGAGAGCCGAAGATAGCGTTTCAGCAACGCCACTGTGCGGTCCCGGTAGAGCCACAAGTCGGGATCACTGCTTGCATCATTCGTGTAGCTGCGGCCCCCGCCCGGTCGTGTCCTCCTCCTTTCCGTCCGCGTCGAGATCGCGTCGGTACAAGGCCCTTCCAGAACCAGTGCCTCTGTGGTTACGCAGGGAATCATGGCTTCTATCATGCGTGGCCTCCTTCTCCGCACAGGGCGGCCAATTCCTCGCGCCCCTGAATTTGCTTGTGGTCATCCGTCGGCAAGCGCAACTGGCTCTTCCTCTTGCCCGAAGCGGCGCACTGCAACATTTTGGGCACGCACGGCGGGCAATACACCTCCTCCTCTCCCCACCGCCGCAGCCACAGGCCCCCGCACCGCTCGCAATACTTCAGTTCCAACTCGATCACTTCGATTTCAGTGACTTCCATAATTGCCTCCACCGCTATGAATGGTTTATGAGTGCTCCTGTTTCCTGACAACTGACGACTGAAATGAAAAAGCCCCGTGCCCGATTGCTCGGTCACAGGGCTCGTTTCTCTTACGCCGACCTGTTTGACTATTTAGTTATGATTGCGTTTCCTGGCTGCCAGCCGCTAATTATCAACGACTGGCTGTTTTCGAAAATAGCCCTCCTCGTAGCCGGACTTCAGCACGCGGCCGTTCTGCACCACGACGCTGACCCGGCCCGTAAAGTGGAGCGACCACAACAGCCGCTCCATAGCCGAAGAGAGCACCTCCGCGGAGCGCACCTTGCGGCGAAACTCCACGAAGCTCCCCTCCTCGTTTTCCGGTTGTGGGTTGGCGATCATGCGTTTTGTGACTCCCGTATGAGTTATATGAGGGACTCATTCTATAGCTTGTCGATAAGGCGGTCAAGGATCGAGATTATCACCTTCATGCAGGGGAGAGGGGTATAATCTCATGTGCCTTCGGCGGCAACTTCCAGACGCCCAAACAGGCCCCATGAACGACTACTTTTCCGACTTGCAGCCGAAGGCGGAAAGGTTTAGCTCATGGCTGGCTCCCTCAGGCCGTTGGTGGACTACATCAAAACCAATTGGTGGGTCGCGTTCGCGTTCGGCGGACTTCTCCTTGTTTTGGGATGGAAGATGAACGCGGCATTGGGCAACATCATCGTTGCTTTGTCGTGGGTCGTTTTTCTATTCGCCGCGTTTCGGGCACCGTTAATTAATGCCCAGCCTGCCCTGCCGAGGGTCCTATGGACATTACTGGTTGGCGCTGTTCTCGGATTGATCTTCTATTACACAGTGTGGACAGCAGAGGCTGAAGCGGCAAGGCCATTTCGCATTTCCGATAATGGTTTGGCGTTCATAAACCTCACCCAGAACCTAGGCGATACTGACTCTGGTGCGTTTTGGATGTCATATACATCTGGGTATGGGGACACGGCTTCCCCAATTGCGCTTGCACAGTATGTTGATATAACCAATCTTCGTTCCGTACCAGAAACGATTCAGTCCTATTCGGTCGCCATAAAGACTGAAGAGTGCGGCTGGATATATCTCTCGCCCATGTACATCCGGGGGCAGCAAATCTACTTCACGGCTCAGGGATTGGCGAAAGCAAAGCTGTTTGATTTCTCCACTAATGGGCTGGATTACCTTCTTCCGGAACCGATACAACCGCACGCTACTGTGTCTGGTTGGTGGTTCTTTGATTCCAAGGTGGCCTGCAATGTTCCAAAGGGATCGACTGTTCGGTACAGAGTATCGCTAACGACCTTTAGTGGTATTGAGTGGGAATATTTAACACCAGAACTACGGGTGGCGGATAGTCCTGCGATTCCCGGCAAGACTGAGGGACAAACGAGAGGACCATACTTTGTAGTTCCTCCAGGCAAGCCGGAAAACGACCTCACCAAATACCACAAAAAACTGTATAGCACTCCAGTAACGTAGTCATGCGGGGTTCACTAGCGTCTTGTATTCGAGGTTGTCGGAGTGGATCAGCTTAAGCATCGTGTCCCGAAACAGGAAGGGGTTCTTCCGATTGTTGAATCGCCAAGTCATTTCTTGCAGGTAGGCCGCCAGATGCTTTGTAGAAACCCGATGCCACGCGCCAACGATGCCGCGCTTGAACAGCGAGAACGCGGACTCGATAGCGTTGGTGCTCACGCACAGGCCGTTCTCATACCGCACGTATTCGTCTGCGCTGTGGTTTACCTGTTCGTGCCGGGCCTTGCGGTACTGCGTCATGTTGAAGTTGTACAGCTTGGACTCATCCGTCATTATCACGTCAACGGTCTTATCCACGTTCCGGGCAATGATGTCGTACACGGTCTGCTGGTTTACTTCGTTGGCCCGGATAAAGTGAAGATGTCCGCCGCGCTCCCGGATGCCGATGACCGCAGCTTTGCGCTTCAACTGTCCCTTGTGGCCGCGTTGCTTTCCTCCAATGTAGGTCTCATCCACCTCCACAATGCCAGAAAGTTTGTGCTCCGCTTCGCTCATCGCGGCTCTAATTCTGTGGCACAAGTACCACGCGGTCTTGTAGGAGATGCCGAGCATTCGCTTGATCTGGTTTGCGCTGATTCCCTTGCGCGATTCGCAGATCAGATAGGTTGCAGCGAACCACTTCGGAAGCGGAAGATGGGAGTCATGGAAAATCGTTCCAGACATAACGGAGAACTGGTAGCGGCATGAGTCACAATCGAATTGATCGCGCTTCTGAATCCGTGAGATGGTCTCGCCACCGCAGCGGGGGCAGCAGAGTCCTTCGGGCCAGCGCAGTTCTTCCAAGTACGTGCGGCACTCTGATTCCGTGTCGAAGTCAACCATCAACTTCATCATGTCCATTGCTTGTTTCATCGGAGACCCCCATTGCCTAGGCGAAAGAAAGCGCACGAATTGACGAACGAGCAGGTATTGAGAAGGCTCTTTCCCAAGCCAGTTCGGAAGGAACTAAAGCGCGTTGCGGAACACGCTATTATCGGCGAAAGTCCGTCCAAAGCTAAGGCCCGTAAGACCATGAAAGATGGATAGCATATTGATTACCTTGTGTCAAGGTGATAATCTCGTCAAGGATTGTATTTCCTGACGGATGTTGTACATACCATGCAAATAGCAAAAGGCTATATGCCGGTGCTATACTCGGACCATGAAATTCCGCACTTTGCAGGACAACCTGCGCAAGACGCTGTGGCGGCGCATTGAAGGCGGAGATTTGACCGGCATCCGCCTGGCTGAACAAACCGGCTTCAAGCAGGCGCACATTTCCAACTTCCTCAACCGCAAGCGCGGTCTAAGCCTCGAAGGTATGGACAAGGTGTTGAGTGTCCAGCGCCTTTCCGTCCTCGACCTGCTTGACCCCACCGAGATCAACAAGCGGGCCAGCATCCTTCCTCCGGCCGACGACGAGTTCAACAACGTGCTCCTGGTCGACGGCACGGTCGCCGCCACCGAGCCTCTCATCATGAACATGAGCGTCAAAGAGATTCTCAAGTTCAAGAAGAGCTTCCTCCGCAAGCTCCGCCCCGAGATGGAAGGCCACCGCGATAGCTGGGAGCGCTTCGTGCTCATCAAGGTCGATGCCCGTGAAGGCATGAGCATGTATCCCCGGTTGTTGCCCGCCGCCACCCTTCTTCTCGACCGTCACTACAATTCCCTCAAGCCTTACCGCAAGGGCGAGTCCAATATGTACGCCGTCAACAAGAATGGGGAATGTACCGTGAAATACGTGGAGCTGGGAGGAAACCACTTGGTGTTGCGGCCGCACAATCAGGCCTATCCGATCGAAGTGCTGCCCTTGGAAGAAGGCAAGTCTGCTTCCGACTACCTGGTCGGCCGCATCTGCTACGTGGGCATCGAGACTTAGCGTGTTATCAGGTCCAACTCTGCAGGACGCGCTGCAAGACCTCAACCGCCTCGCCCAGCGTTGACAGCTCGTCCTTCGTCAGTTGCTCGAGCTGCCGGGCCAGGTATTCGATTCTCGCCTTCCGTCCGCGCTGCATCAGTCGTACCCCCTTGGCAGTGGCACGAATCTGCACGCGGCGGGCATCCCCGGGATCCGGTACCCGCTCTCCCAGTTTGCCCCGCTCCAGACCCGTGACGATGCGAGTCATGGTTGGCGGCCTCACCTGCTCGGCTGCTGCTAACTGCCCCAAACTCATCGGACCGCCAAACACCAGCACAGACAGCGCCGACAGCCGCGCCGGCCCCTCGCCCATGGCCGTGTCCTGCTTGCGCACGCGCCGCAGCAGATGAATGGCGGCCGAGTGTAATCGGTCGGCGACCTGCTCCGCGGATCGACCTGGTGGCTGGTGCTTTGCAATCTCGTGCCTCATCCGCCCTCCCACTCTGCTCCCGGCTGCTGTGACTTCGCGGAAAAGTTCCCGCTTGACATTCCGGCTTCGCTTATTATAATTCGTTAGCATAGCTAAGTAAATACGGAGACACCATGAATCAACAGGAGGAAGTGATTAGCGCGGTCCAAAACGGAGATGCGGAGAGACTCGGCACTTTGCTGAAGCAATCCCCAGCCCTCGCCGGAGCCCGCGATGCGAGCGGAGTTTCGGCGATCATGCACGCGCTCTACCGCCGGCAACGGGGCGCCCTCGACCTGCTGCTTGCCGCCCGCCACGATCTCGACATCTTCGAAGCCACAAGCGCGGGCCGCAGTGAGCGTGTGACCGAACTCCTCCGCCGCGATCCCACGCTGGCCACCGCCTGGTCCGCCGACGGCTTCACCGCGCTGCATTTCGCCGCGTTCTTCGCGCAGGAGGCCATCGCCGTTCAACTGCTGGAGCATGGCGCCGACGCTGCTGCCCAGGCACGAAATGCGATGAAGGTCATGCCTCTCCACAGCGCCGCTGCGGCGCATAATGTGGCGATCGTGCAGGCTCTACTGGAGCACGGTGCTCCTCCCAACGCGCGTCAGGAGCGTGGCTGGGCCGCCATCCACGAGGCCGCCCAGAACGGCGACAAAGCCATGGTCGAACTGCTGCTCAAGCACGGAGCGGATCGCCTCCTGGCCAACGACGATGGCACCAGGCCCATCGACTTGGCCGGTAAGAATGGACACACCGAGATCGCCAAGCTTCTATCAGCATCGCAGTAGGGTCGGCGTCTCGCCAGTTCCAGGAGCGCCGACAGTTCTTCAAGGGCTGTTCTCTGTGACTCTGTGTCTCTGTGGTGAACCGGGTTTCCAGAGTAAACTTGGACTCGGGAAGTTTGTACAATGGATTTGTTGATCTCAACGATCTTGGCCCATCATTTCAAAGGCCGTATGGACGACGACGATGAAGTCGTCGATATCCCCAGCATTCGTATCCCGACGGAGGCATTCATGGAGGAAGCACCCGCCACCGGCGCTGCTGCGCGCCGCAATGAAGACATCGCACTCGATCTCATGAAATTCATCGCCATGACCACCGGCTACGGCCGAACCAGTTCTTCGGGAGTCGGCTTCCAGGGCACCGGCGCGGCCGCCAAGCCGGAGGAATATGCCAATCACCTCCTCGAGTTGTACGGACGCTGCTTGCAGGCAGTACAGGGGAAGAAGTAGCACTTGCCATCGGCAGATCGTGGTTGATAGCCGGTCGTAACCTACCTGAGAACAAAAAGCCGCGGCCCCGAGGGCCGCGGCGTGATTTTGGGGTGAGTATACCCGGCCACGCGGCCGAGCGCTCATCCTGGCGTGACTCCTAGCGGCGCCGGCGCCCGCCCTTCTTGCGCGCCGCCTTCTTCTTCGCTGGTTTCCTCTTCGCGGCTTTTTTCTTTGCGGGCTTCTTTTTCGCCGGTTTTCTCTTAGCTTTCTTCTTTGCGGGTTTCTTTTTCGCAGGTTTCTTCTTGGCAGGCTTCTTCTTCGCCGGTTTAGGCGCACCGCCACCACCACCCATGGGCTCTGGGGGCGGCGGAGTGGACATCACCGGCTCCGGTTCCGGTTCGCCCATGGCCGGCATCTCCGCCTCTTCTTCTTCCTCTTCTTCTTCCTCGTAATCTTCTTCTAGCGAATCGCCATAGGCGCCGCTGTCACCGTATTCGTCCATCTCGTCATCTCGTCCGTAGAGGGTTTCGTCCAAGGTCATTTCTCCTCCTGATTTCCGGCTGTGCTCGGAGCCGGGACGCTGCAACAGCTGCCTGCGCTAAAGAAAATAGAAAGACTGCCGAAATTGTCTTGTTTCGCGGAACGGGCCGCGATTATAGCACAGCGCTTTTTCGCCGCGCAGTAACGGCGATACACCTCTGCTGCCGCCGCCCGCACCTGCATCTTACACCTAACCTTGTGTCCCGGTGATCACCGGACATGTTTCCCAAGCACGTAACGATGAACAGCTGTCTTGAACTGGGAACAGGAAACTGGGAACCGAGAACTGCTTTACTTCCCGGCCCGAATCAGCAAGATCATCCCCGGCCGAAGCGTAGCGATGTCGCCATTGTCCCGCTTTAGCGCCGCCACCGTGGTGTGGTGGGTGGTGGCAATGGAGGTCAGAGTTTCCCCCTGCTTTACCTTGTGGTGAACCACCGGTTTGCCGCTCACCGCGCGTAAGCCATTCTTCGATTTAGACTTAGGCGCGGTGGCCCCCTGCGTCTCGTTGGCGTTCGGAGCCACCGGAAGATGCACATACAAAACCCGCCGCCCGCGTACACTGTCTCCCTTCAAATGGTTCCAGCGTCGTACCATCGCCGGCGGCACCCCGAAATTATCCGCTACCGTCTGCACCGTGTCGCCCTTGCGCACCTTGTATCGCGTGGCCGCACGGGCATAGCTCGCTGTTCCCTCGGCAGCCGGATGTTTGCCGGGCGCCACCGGAATGATCAGCTTGCTCTCCGTTTCCAACTCACTCCCGTCCAGATTGTTCGCCTCGGAGATCGCCTGTGGGGTGGTATGGTAGGCGCGCGCGATCATCGCCAGCGTGTCGCCCGGCGCTACCTTGTGATATCGCCACCACACCCGCATATCCGGCGGGATGGCGGCAATCGTGCTCAGATACCGGTCCTTGGTGCCCACCGGCAGGTGCAGTTCGAACTCCTGATCCTTGGGCGTCGTCAGCCGCAGCAGGCTCGGGTTCAGATCCTGCAGGTCGCTCGCCGACGCATCCACGCATTCCGCCACCAGCCGCAGATCGACCGGATAATCAATCTTGACCGTATCGTACGGAACCGACTTGTCCGGCACGATGGTGTCGAGGCCGTACTGCGCCGGATTCTTGGCCATGATGGTCACGGCCACAATGATCGGCACGTAATTGCGCGTCTCCTTCGGCAGCACGTTCCGCTTGTAGAGTTCCCAGAAGTCGGCGTATCCGGTGCGCTTCACCGCGTTCTGCACCGTGCCCGGCCCGGAGTTGTAGGCCGCCATCGCCAGGTACCAGTCGCCGAACTGGTTGTAAAGATCTTTCAGGTGACGTGCCGCCGCCCGCGTCGCCTTTTCCGGATCCTGCCGGTCGTCCACCCACCAGCTGCGCTCCAAACCATACCCTTTGGCCCGGCTTCCCATGAATTGCCACATCCCCCGAGCCCCCGCCCGCGAAAGCGCCAGCGGATGGAAGCCCGATTCCGCCTGCGCCAGGTAAATCAGGTCCTGAGGCACACCCTCTTCTTTCAGAATGCTCTGGATCATGCTTTGGTAGCGCCCGCCCCGGACCAGAGCATGCTCCAGCGTCCCTCGTCCCCGCGTCGAGAAATAGTTGATGTAGCTGACCACTGGGTCGGTCAACATCAAAGGCAGATCGGAATGGGTAGCCTTCACCTCTTCTGCAGCCTTCGCTCTGACGTTGGGATCCGCCGGGAAGGTGACCTCGTTGGCTTCGTCGATCGGCGCCGGCTCTGACTTCTGCTCGGTGAAGCCATCGCCTTCCTGCAAGGCTTGCAGCTCCAGTCCGTTCACCCCATCCAGGACGCGGTCAAACTCATCTTGCAGGCGCTCATCGGAGCGTACACCCGGCGAACTCCCCAACAGCAGATCGAATGCCCGATCAAAATTCTGCTTGGCCGCTTCCAGATGGCCAGCTTTGTAATTGTCCTGCCCCGCCTGGTATTCCTTCTCGACCTCCGCAATCAACTCCGCAATCGGATCAGGCTTTTGCTGTGGCTGGACCGGCTCCGCGGGAGCGGGCTTAGCGGCCTCAGTTGAAGTCTGCTGGGCGGGGCTGCTCACGGTCGTGAGAGCCGGAGCGTTCGCCTGCGCCGCTGGCAGAAGGGCCGTAGCCCGCTGGCTCGTCTGACAAGCCGTGCCCGCCAAAACCAGGGCGATAAGCGGCCCGATCAGTAGATAGAGTTTTGTGATCCGCATTATTTCTCTATAACTTACCAAGACTCCCCTGGCCCTTCTGACAACTCGGGGATGCCCAAATCGTACTATCTTCAGATTTGATGGGTCAATCCAGACCGGCGTAGACCAGGTTACCTTTGGAACCAGCCCGGCATGTTACTCGTCGGCCCCAGCCAGAGCAATCGGTCTGCGACTTCCCCGGCCACTGAGAACCGGGAACAGAGAGCCGAGGACTCCCAGAACGCCCAGCAAGTACCCGCTAACCCCGTCTTCACCCTGCCCGCTTGCGCGAATACGACAGGGCATAACCCGGGACTCGCGTCTTTGGGTCGAGCCGTGGATCGTTGATCGGCGCCGCGGCTATCATCTCCAGCGGAATCACACCCGCCCAGGTCGGGAATCCGTAGTCTTCCTCATCATCAATGGGCGGTCCCTGCCGCACCTTCGCCGAGAATTCTGTGATCGGCAGGCGCATCACCAGCGTGGCCTTGATTTCCCGTTCGTTGGGTTGCCGCGCCTCCGCCCAGCGTCCCGGCAGGATGTGCTCCGACAGCAAGCGCAGCGCTTCCAGCTTCTCCTTTGGATCCGCCACCGCCACCGCTGTCCCCAGCACCACCACCGAGCGGTAATTCATTGAATGATTAAAGATGGAGCGCGCCAGCACCAGCCCGTCCAGCAGCGTGACCGTCACACAAACCGGAACCCCCTGATCAATGCGTCGCAGCATCCGGCTGGCCGCCGACCCGTGGATGTACAGGTTGTCGCCCGCCCGGCCATAGCCGGTCGGAATGACAAATGGCTGTCCATCTACCACGAATCCAACATGGCAGATGAAGCCTTCATCGAGAATCCGGTAAGCCGCCGCTCGATCATAGACGCCCCGCTCCGGTTCGCGGACCACGCGAGTGCGTGGGCTTGAGGGTTCGGACATTGGGAACAGGCTCCTGGCAGTTCGCGAAGAGTGATGAGAGAGTGTAACAGGTGGGATTCCAAAGACTGAGGCAGCGAAAAGGGGCGGGACCAAGCCCGCCCCAGTGCCAATCAGGAAAGTCTTTCTACCACGTCACCTTCAACGCGAACTGGAACTGCCGCGGATCGTAGGCTGCGGTCGGCTGGCCCGCCGCAACGAACAGCGGGTTGACGTCCGCGACGTTGAAGCGGTTCGCGATGTTGAACATGTCCACGATGGCGTCCACATTGAAGCGTTCGCCAATGGCGATGCGGCGGGAGATGCGCAGATCGTTGAAGACGGTCCAGGGGCGCACACCGGCGTTGCGCCCGATGTTGCCGTCGAGGGACTGGAGGGTGGGTGTGCCTCCGGCGGCGAAGAGGGCGTAACACGGCTCCTGCAAGAACCCGGTGGGAGAAAATCGGGAAGCGACGGTGGGGCCGCAAGGTGACGCCGGCGTGCCTGCCGGAACGATGCCGGGGCGCGAGATGGTGGCCGAGAACTGGAAGTTGTCGGGATTACCGGTGAGGATGTTGAAGGGGCGCCCGGAAGAGACTTCGATGATCGGAGCTATAGTCCAGTCGCTGAAGAACTTCCGCACAAACCCGGTGCCTCCCAGCTTGCCGCTCTGGTACACCCCGCTGAACACCAGGCGATGGCGCTGATCGAACAGCGAGTTCGAGCGCTCGGCGCTGGGGAAATAACTGTCCTGCGGCGCCAATGGTGATTGCAGATCGGTCGAATCATCAATCGCGTGCGACCAGGTGTAGGACGTGAGGAACTCGTAGTGGTTACCGAAACGCTTGCGCAGGTTGGCGGTGAATCCGTGATAGACGGAGCTGCCGTTGGAGAAATTGGCGTCCATGTCGCTGAAGGGCACGCAGCCGTCCAGCGAAGTGGGGTCTGCCAGGCATCGCGTATTAAAGCCTGGCAGGACTTGCAGAATACTTTGCGCCAGCCCCACACATGCCGCAGCCTGGGGATTGCCCGAGTTCAGCAGCGCCAGCGCGATGGCCGGATTCAGGCCCGAAGGCCGGAAGAAGTTCATCAGCGCGGCCGAGACCCAGGGTGTACCGCCGGGATTGACGCCGCACGGCGCCGCCCCGGCCCCGACTTGCAACGGCCCAGCGGCCGCGTTTGAGGTCGGGTCAGTGAGTGCTGCCTGCCAGTTCTGTACCAGAAAGTCGCCGCGCGTGGTGTTGGCGTTGATTGGCCGGTTGAGATGGCGTCCGCCGTTGTAGTTGTAGGACAGACTCAGGGCGAAGTTGTGTCCCAGGTCCTGCTCGAAAGTGAAGTTGATCTGCTGCGAATAGGCGTACACGAAATTCTTGGACTGAGGATAACCGAAAGGCTGGAACGCCAGTGGGAAGAATGTTGTCGGATTCAGGTAGTTCTGGTTAAGGAACATCGAATTGGGGAAGAAGGGATCGAAGCGCTGCGGATTTCTGGTCCCGTCGGCTGAGGTCTGCTGGTAGCCGGTAATGGTCTCAATGCCGGGCAGGCAACCTGCCGTGGCTAGGGTCCCCTGGAAGATATTGACTGCGTTCAGGTTGCCGAAACTGCCTGGAGCGCTGCCGTCGCAGGGCGCGCCGCCGGCAATGATCAACTGTCCGCTGCTGGAGCCGTCGGAGGCATCACCCAGGAAATACAAACCCAGCAAGGGGTGATCGTAGAATATCCCATAGGAAGCGCGGAACACCGACTTCCCATCCCCCCTGGGGTCCCAGGCGAGGCCGATGCGCGGCTGAATGTTGTTGGTGTCAGTTCCAATGCCTTTTTGTAGACCCAGTTGATTGTAGGCGGCCAGCGCAAGACCGGTGGGGGCCTTGAACTGGGGAGGGAACTCAATGTCGTAGCGCAAACCTGCATTGAGCGTCAGGTTACGGCGAATCTTCCATGCGTCCTGCACAAACAGGCCGAGCGGAATGTTGCGGAACGAATCATGCGGATTACCAAAACCCTGCACTAACGTTGAAGGAAGGCCCAACCCGAAAGTCTGCACTCCCGTAAACCCGGGGAAGGCGGGACAGAATTCGGTGGGCACCATGTTGGGTGCGCACACCTTATCGGTAAAGCCGACGGTGGCGGAATCGAGCCCGCCGAAGTTGTATACACCGCCGTAGTTCACTGTAAAGGTCGCGGTGACCGGGATGTAGTTGAAGTCGCCGCCGAATTTCAGGTCATGCTGCCCGTGGGTGATGGAGAAATTGTCGCTGACTTGATAGCGCTGCTCGGTGCGCTTGATGTAGGAGTAGGGCTCGCGGCCGACGAAGCCAAAACCCGCAATGTTGGAAGCCACCAGGCCTCCGCCGGGGGCGTCGGAGAAGTTGTAGAGCAATCCGCGGCGGGCATACTGGAAGCGGAATTCGTTGATCTTGTTGTTGCCCAGCGTCCACGTGTCCTGAAAAACTCCGGCCACGTCCCGATACGTTTGCTGCGAAGTGCGCGAGAAGGAGTTCTGGCCAAAGGTCTGGTTCTCACCGTTGACCTGGATGCCGGTCACCGTGCTGGGGCTGACGTTGCCGCGCAGCATGATGCGGTTGTTGTTGGTCAGGTTATGGTCGAGGCGCAGCGAATACAGGCTGGTGCCTTCAAACACCGGGTAGTTTCCGGCCTGCGGCTGCAATCCCAGGAACTGGCTGGGAAGTCCGTTGCAGGTGACGTTGGGAGCGGCGACGTTGCACGAGGTGGGAAACTGCGTGAGCGGATTGCTGCCGTTGCCGGGAATGGGAATGGCTGTCCCTTCCAGCAGGGCGAATGACGCCGGATAAGCGCCGAATTGCGCGATGCCGGAAGATCCGCCCACAAACGTGGCGTAGGCGGCGGCTTCCTGCGCGTAGCCCGTAGCCAGCGCGCCCGAGGGATCGATGATGTTGAGCTGCGCCAGCGCGGCCGGCAGGGTCTGCCGGAAATACGTCACCTGGTCGGGAGTCGCCGAGACGCCGGTAATCGTCCCGTTCGGCAGACCATAGACAGAAGACAAGTCCAGATTGGGCACCAACCCGAAGTTGTTCTGGCCCACACTGGAAAACCCGGTTTCATGCCGCCGGGTGACTTCGTAGGAGAAATAATAGTAAGTCTTGTCTTTCTTGATCGGTCCGCCAAACGCCGCTCCAGCCTGCACCCGGGTATAAGCCGGATCCGGGGTCGTCGAGAACGGGTTTACGGCCTGGAAAGCGCGGTTGCGCAGGTAGCCGAACACCGTCCCGTGAAAATCGTTCGACCCGGACCGGGTCACGATATTCACCACCCCACCCGAGGCCCGTCCGTATTCCGCGGCGTAGCTATTGGTCTGGATCTGGAACTCCTGCACCGCTTCCTGTGAAACCGTGGAGCGGACGCCGTTGGTGGAATTGTCCGTCGCGTCGGCACCGTCTACGTTGACCAGGTTGGCGCGGGCGCGCTGGCCGCTGATGTTCAATCCGGAAGTGGGCGCCGCTCCGATCGAGGGCGCGTTGTCGCGCAGCACCTGCGAATCCGTGAGCGTGAAGTTGATGTAGTTGCGCCCGTTGATGGGAAGATTGTCAATCCTCCGCTGATCCACCGTATCCGTCGTCGAACTGCGCGAGGTCTCTACCAGTTCGGCTTCTGAACTCACGGTGACCACTTCCTGCGCTCCCGCCACGCTGAGCGTGATGCCCAGGTCCCGCACCTGGCCCACCGTCACCGCCTGGTCCTCTGTCTCCACCTTGGCAAAGCCCGGCGCTACCACCGTGATCGTGTACACCCCGGGAGGCAGCGCCACCAGCCGGTATTCTCCATTGATGTTCTGGCTCGTGTTCCTTTCCAGGCCCTTCGCCTGGTCACGTGCCGCGACCGTGGCATTGGTCACCAGGTTACCGCCCGGGTCCTTGACGGTGATATGCAAATCGCCGGTTGCCACTGCTTGGGCGAAGCCCAGCGTGGTCAGCAGCAGGATCACAACTGCAAGCGAGACGGGCGTGCGCATTGTCATAGAGATCTCCCCATTGATTTGAAAGCGAGAAGACGGCAACCAGCAGCCTCTCCTCCGTGGGCGGGCATCAAGAAGGCGCGCATGTTTCGAGGCGGATGTTCGCTGGTTTGTACATCAGAAGGCGTAGGGAAAGCAAGCTAGAACCGCGAAAAGAACAGGGTTAGGCAAGCTGCCTCAGCCCAGAACGGCCCAAGAGACGGGGATGCGCCCGTGATCTCTGCGCTGATCTAGAGGTCCTTTCGCTCAATCCCCCAGTTTTCTTCTTTATTCGTCTTGTACCCCCACGCCATGCGTGGCGTGTTATGTGCGATTCCGAAGCGCCCCCGGGCATCCAGCAGAATTATGCCCCCATGTCCATTCACCCGGGTTTTCAGATAGTCAATGGCTTCCGCAGCCGCCCACTCCGGCGCGTTGCCGGAAGCCACCCGGTCCGCGGCCCACTTCGCCAAGACCAGCTTCATGATGGGCTCTCCCCACCCGGTGGTCGAGGCAGCCGCCGTCTTGTTGTCCGCAAAGCATCCGCATCCGATCAGCGACGAGTCTCCCAGACGCCCCGGCGCTTTGTTGAGGGTGCCGCCGGTCGAGGTCGCGGCAGCGATGTTGCCATCGCTGTCCAACGCGACAGCACCCACCGTGTCATGCGAGATGGTGGGTGCGAACAGGTCCGCACGATGCTCTTCCGCGTGAGCTTGGAATTCCCGAAGGCGCTCCACCTCCCGCGGAATAATCAGGTCTTCGTTCTTGCACAGCGGGATGCCGTGTTCTGCGGCAAAGCGTTCCGCCCCTTCGCCGACGAAGTACACGTGCGGGCTCTCACTCAGGATCTTGCGCGCCGCGCGCACCGGGTTGGCGATGTGCTCCACGCAGCCCACGCCTCCAGCACGCAGCGTGGCACCGTCCATAATCAGCGCGTCCAGTTGTACCTTGCCATCACGATTGAGGAAGCTGCCGCGCCCCGCGTCGAAGGTATCGTCCTCTTCCAGAGCGACTACCGCCTCCTCGACCGCATCGAGCGCCAGGCCGCCACGGCCCAGCACCCGCCAGCCTGCTGCGACGGCACTGCGCACCCCGTTGAGGTGGGCCTCGACCATGCCATCAGGAATGGCCCAGGCGCCGCCGTGGACCACGAGAACCGGATCGATTGTCACAAATTCCTCACCCCTGCGAAGAAATGACCGAATAGTCTAGCACCTGGGATAAATGGGACAGGTCATCGCTGTCCAGAGGGAAGAGTGTGTGGCCTTGCGGCGCTTAGGCCGCCTGTCCACTGTTGGCGGGGATGGTTTCGATGCTGTTGGTTCTGGTCCAGGTATAGCGGATGCGGTGAATCACCGTGATCGTCGAGAGTACGGCGATGACCCAAAGTACCGGCGCCATCCGGTTAAACAGCGCCCCGATGATGATCAGCACTAGCCGCTCCGGCCTCTCCATGAAACCGACACGGCACGAACCAATCAGCGATTCCGCTCGCGCCCGGCTGTAGCTCACCATGATGGCGCTGACCATCACAAAGGCGCTGAGCACAACATAGAAGAAGCGGTCGCCGCGGGCGTAGAACACCAGCAAGCCGAAGAACTGCGAGGCGTCGCTGTATCGGTCGATCACTGAATCGAAGAAGCCTCCGAAGCGGGTCACGCGATTGGTCGCGCGGGCCACCCGCCCATCCACCAGATCGAAGAAGCCCGAGGCAATGATCACCAGTCCCGCATAACGGAACAGGCGAGCCTGGTTGTCGCCGTTGGCATAGCCAAACAACAACGCGGCGATGGTGTTGACGACCAGTCCCAGGAAGGTAAGGAAGTTGGGATTGATGCGCGCCAGGGCCAGCCAGCGCACAATGGCGTCGAGCAGCACGCCGCAGGCACGTCCGAAGGCGCTGGTCCAGGTCATACTCATACGGCTTCGGCCTTGTCGTGGATGGTGGTGAGGCTGAGAACTTCGAATTCGCGTTTGCCATTAGGGGTCACCACCACAGCGGTGTCTCCAACCTTCTTATTCAGCAGCGCCCGCCCGATCGGAGAGGTCGTGGAAATCCTGCCGGTAGCCACGTCGGACTCTTCGCTGGTTACTAACTTGTACTCGATTTCCTCCCCCTTGTCGTTGTCATAGACCTTTACGGTAGAGCCCAGGCCGGCTTTGTCTTTCGGGATGTTATTCATATTTATAAGTGACAAGTCGGCTAGGCGCCGGCCCAGCTGCCGCAGCCGTGCCTTGACGAACTCCTGGCGCTGTTTCGCCATGTGGTACTCGGCATTCTCACTCAGGTCCCCCAGGGCGACCGCCTTCTTGAGCTCCTGAGGCAGCTCATGACTCAGTTCGTGTTCCAGCGCGTTAATCTCTTCCTGGAGCTTCTTCTTTATGTGCTCGGTCATACTCGATCGGATTATAACCCTTGCGCCAGCCCATGGGCTGTCCCTCCCCGGCCCGTTGCTTCCCGGTGGCTTTCTGTCCGGAGGACAATCCCCGTCTATACAAAGGGTTACAACTCCCGAGAGAAACAAAGTCCCCCTGGCGTCATGCCCTTGCTGCCCGAAAACACCCGCCACAATTGTCTTTCGGCCCATTTTGGGATAAGATACTTGGGTGTTGTTCCTCGGTTCCCCTGCGCTTGTGGGTGTCCTCTGATGATCAGCAGCGATGGTAGTTTCCACATAGGCGATAAAGTCGTCTACCCCAATCATGGTGTTGGAATCATTGAGCAAATCAGCAGCCGCACTATGGGCGAGACTGTGGAGAAGTTCTACCTGCTCAAGATTAAGTCCAGCAGCTTGAAGGTCATGGTGCCCTTCCACAATGTGACGACCGTCGGCCTGCGGCGGGTCGTAAAGAACGGGGAAATCCAGAAAATTGTTGATTTTCTTACAGATGGCGAATGTGACAATAACGCCGACTGGAAGTACCGTTTCAAGGAAAACTCCGAACGCATGCGTACCGGCTCCCTGCTGGAAGTAGCCGCCGTCCTCAAGGGTCTGCTGCTGTTGAACCAGTCCAAACCCCTCTCCTTCCGGGAGAAGAAGATGCTCGAACGCGCCCGCTACCTCCTGGTGAGCGAACTGGCCATGGCCAAGAACTGCGAAGAACCCCAGGTCGAGGAATTACTCTCGCGAGCCTTATCCAAGAGCAAGCTGCGCTTCCCCGAAGCCTCCGAATTCGAAGCGTAGGCCCAGACCTCGGAACGACCTCCACGTAGGTTCTTTTTGTCCTTTCCGTCTCATCCCCCCAGCGAACTTCCTATTGCTTTTCGATAAGACAGGTAAGCTGAACGAGCTCGGCGGTGAAGTTTCAACGAAGTCCTGCGTCTGAGCGGAGGTTTCACTCGGTACTCGCAACTCGGTACTTACTCCCCCAACCACGCCCCATAGCGCTTCAAGGAATCCACGTGGTCAAACACAATCTTCATCGCCGCCGTAATGGGGATGGCCAGCAACAGCCCCATCGCCCCCCACAACCAGGCCCACAACAGGGCCGACATGGTCACTGCTAACGGATTCAGTTGCAGCCGGTTGCCCAGGAACTTCGGATAAAGGATGTTCATGGCGGTCAGATGTAGTCCTACCACCGTCATCACGATGTAGAACACCTCTTGCGACGAAATGTGTCCAATGCCCACGAAAATGGGGGGCGTCATGGCCAGCAGCACCCCCATATACGGGACCAGGCTCAAGAAACCGCTAATGAAGCCCACGAAGTAGAAGAAAGGCACGTGCAGCGCCCAGAACACCAGCGTACTGACCGCCCCGATAAACAGTCCGATCAGCATGTTTCCCACCATGAAGCTGCGGATCATCGCTGAGATCAGTCCCAGCGTGACATACGCGGTGTGGCGGTGCTCCAGGGAGAACAGCATCACCGTGGCCGAACGCACGTGCTGCTGCCAGGTCAACATGAAGTACACCAGGAAGGGCACGAACGACGCCGCCAGGATCGCTTGGCTCACCGAGCCGAAGCCCCGGGTCAGCACGTCCGTCCAGTCCGTAGCGGCGCGGACATTGACCACGCCTTTTTCCTGTGGCGAGTTCAACACTTCCAGAGTCTCCGCCTGCTTGCGGAAGCTCATCATCTCCTCACGAATCTTGCTGGCGTACTTGGGCAAGTCCTGCAACAGCGCCGTGGCCTGGTTATATGAGAAGTAGATGACGCCGATCACCACCGAGACCAGAAGCAGCACCGCGATCGCCGCGGCGATGCCCCGCGGCAGGCGCATCCGCATGAGCAGCTCGACCACCGGCGCCAGGATGAATGCCAGTAGCACCGATACCAGCATCACCGACAGCACCAGTTCGCCCCAGTAGCAGAGGCCAAGAATGACCGCAATCCCTATCGTGGTGAAGGCCCAGTGACGTCCGCGGGCCTCAGCCGGGGCCACGGCGGGAAGTTGCGTCGTGTGGATCTGCGTCTCGTCAGCCGCCATGGCGATATCGTAGTCCAATTTGCGGTTTTCCCGCCCGACATATAATTCTCCAGTGCCTTCCCACTCAACGGACGCTCCCCAACCTCCACCCCATCCACGGATCCTGGGCTTAGACGTCGGTTCCAAGACCATCGGCATGGCTGTTTCCGATCCCCTGGGCATCACCGCCCAGGGGCTGCCAACAATCCGCCGCCAGAACAAGCGTCTGGACTTTGCGCAGCTGGAGCGGGTGATTCGCGAATACCAGGTAGCGGAGATTGTCGTGGGCTATCCCCTGCGTATGAGCGGCGCCGAAGGTATCCAGGCGGAGAAGATGCAGGTCTTCGCCGAAGCCCTGCGCCAGCGTTTTCAGTTGCCTGTCCACCTCTGGGACGAACGCCTGACCTCGGCTCAGGCCAACCGCCTGCTGCGCGAAACCGAGCTTTCCATCAAGCGCCGGGGGCAGGCAGTTGACCGCCTCGCCGCCACGCTGATCCTCCAGAGCTGGATGGAGAGTCGCACCGTCAGATAATCCCAGGACATTTCCCCGCTGGACGTCGCCGAAACGGCAAGCAACACACCCTCTGCTCCAAAGCATCCATACTTGGTGGCTGTCTTTCACAAACCTTTACCCATCTTGACGAACTCTTTACGCAACTTCACCGGGACACGTGTCTAGAATGGACTTGCTCCTTCCACCGGAAAGAAAACTGCTGCCCAACCTGCGATCGGAACCCAGGATCGCTCTGCGCAGACCTGACAATCGACTTCACGACGGCCCGACAAAGGAGAGGTGCGGAATGTTGAGTCAATTTCTTCGATTTAGTGCGAGATCCTTGATGCTGACCGCGATCTTTGTCGCAGTCGGCTGCAGTAGCGGTGGCAACCACACTCAGATCAGGGTGCTGCAAACATCGCCCGATGAAACTGCCGTGGACGTCTTGATTGACGGCAAGAGCATCGCCGGCAGCGTGGGTTACGCGATCCCCACCAGTTTCACGTCCGTCCGCTCCGGGTCACGCCACCTTCAGGTTGAGCCCACGGGCACCTCAACCCCGGTCATCGACGAGACCGTTACTCTCAACAGCGGCACCAACTACACACTTATTACCGACAACTTTGCGTCCGCCATCACGCCCGTGCTCTTGACCGACGATAACACCGCTCCCGGTTCGGGCGACATAAAGCTGCGTTTCGTGAATGCCGGCGCTGGGGCAGGGGACGTGGATATTTATGTGCTCGCCCCGGGAACCACTCCCCCCGGTAATCCCCCCACGATCAGCAACCTGGCTCTCGGGTCCGCCTCCAGCTACCAGTCTCTGGCGGCTGGAACCTACGAGATCTTTGTCACCATCGCGGGTACCACTTTCATCTACGTCGATAGTGGCCCACGGACTTTCAACGCCGCCCAAAATCGGACCATCGTGCTGGTGAGCGATCTCGCCAACGGCTTCAAGACGGTTACTCTTCCCGACCTCAATTGACTAACACGAAAAACCCGGGAGCGTAATGCTCCCGGGGATTGAACGTTCAGGAGGCCTACGCTTCCGCCGCAGCGTTCGAAACCATCCACCTCTTTTGCGGCGGGTTCTTGGGCAAAATATCCAGGTAGAGTACGGCATAACGGAACGCCATGACCGCGGCAGTCACCACCGCCAGGGTCGCGGCAAACTCCGTCCACTTGGGCACGTAGTACACCCCTGCACTGGCCTGCAGCCCCGTGATGGATACGTTCAGCCGGTTAGCCATGAATCCCATCACAACCAGGGCGCAGGTCCAGTACAGGGATTGCGGGTTGTTCCGCACCTTGTCGCGACTTAGCAACACGACCGGTGCGATTACGAACAGCCCCATCTCCAGCCAGAATGAAAGCGTCTCCTCACGCCACATGAACAGGTACGGTGTAGCGTCATGGGTGACCAGATCCACCACCCGGAACAGGCCCCACAACGCCAGCAACGGCGCGATTACCTTGCTGACCTCACTTAGGATGCTCACATCAATGCGCACGTTCAACGATCGTACGCACAGGTATAGGGCTATGATGGTCACTGCCAAACCCGCTGGAATCGCCGACAGGTAGAACTCCGTGGTGAGATACGGGCTGTACCACAGCGGATACAGCTTGCCCTTGGTGATCAGGTAGAGTCCGCCCAGGAACGACTGGTGCATAGACGAGAGCAGCGTGCCCGCCATCACCAGACCAATCAGAATCTCGTGATGCCACCTCAGGTAGAACTGACGAGCCCGCACCCAGGGGATCTTCTCCACCAGTGCCGGTGAAAATTCCAGTGCCAGCACCGAGGTGTACAGCATCACGCACCACGACACCTCAAACAGCACCGAGCTGCGGTTCCACATCACGATGGGATGCCAGATCCTCCACGGCAGCCCCAGTTCGTACATCATGCCGGCAATCACGGTCGAGTAGCCCAGGAACGAGATCAGCACCGAAGCCCGCAGCACCGGCCGGTACCGCTCAAAGCCCAGCAGGTACACTGCGGCCGCAATGGCGAATCCACCCGCCGACAGTCCCACTCCACACAGCGTTCCCAGTCCCACCCACAGCCCCCAGGGCTGCGGATCGGTAAGATGCGTCGATTGGGCAAAGCCGAGCGCGAATCGCGCATAGGTGGCATAGAGACCGGCCGCGAGAATCAAGCCCACAATCACACGCCACAGAGTGATTCTTGGTAACCGGGTAGTTGTCATGGCTCAACTCCTCTCCTTGTCGATCGGCCGCACCGGCGCGGCTGCCGAATGTTCCTGCGCCTCCGCCATCGCCACTTCCGCGCGGCGTTGCGTGATCCAATACAGCCCCGAGAGCAGCGCGCCGCCCATCAGGATCACCGTGGGCGTATCCCCCAGGGCGTTGGCGGTCAATGTAGGCAGCGGCTGACGCGGTGCTGCCACGAAACCCAGCTTCTCGAACGGCACATCGGAGATGAAGAACACCGAGGTTCCCCCGGCCTCTTCGCTGCCGTAAATGTGTTTCACGTACTTGGAGTCGTTCAGAATGCGGCGCTCCGCTTCTTCCAGAATCTCCTCGCGATTACCCACAATCGAAGCCCCTGTCGGGCAGGCCTCTACGCAAGCCGGCTGTTGCCCTTTGGCCTGGCGCTCCGCGCACATGTCGCACTTCTTGACGTAGGGCACCAGCTTCGACCACTCGTAGCGCGGCACGCTGAACGGGCACGCCACCAGACAATAGCGGCAGCCAATGCACTTCGAGGCATCGTAGGTCACCGGACCGGCGGCGGTCTTCTTCAGCGCGCCCACCAGGCACGCCGAAGCGCACGCCGGATCCTGGCAGTGCATGCACATCCGCCGCACGAACTTGTCGCCGCGCTCTTCGATGACCGTCAGCGCCGTCACTGAGAGCTTGGCCTCAGTCTCCATGGGGAACCCGTGCAATTCCTTGCAGGCCTGCTCACAACTCCGGCAGCCGATGCACTTCGTGATATCCACCAGGATGGCTTTGGTCGTTTCCATGGTCTTCTCCTCTCCTGCGCCTCAGTACCGGCTACGACAGGAAGAACTCTTTCACCAGCTTCTGCCGCAACTCAGGCGTAACCCGCCCCAGCAGCCCGCCGACAGGCAACCCGCCGTCCTGCGCCAATGCCGGCGAAAGCTGCGCCAGCATGCCGTTCAGCCGTGTCACGTTGTTCTGCATCCACGGCGCCACCATCGGCCCCTGCACCAGATTTTTCTCATTGATCGCCAGGTCCGGCGACTTCACCATCGCAATCCAGCCGTCCTTGTAGGGATCACGAGTAATCAGGTCGGGATCCTGCACCGCGTCGTGGTTGATCGCCGTGACCACGCCCTCGACCGGCGAAAGCAGATCAAGCACCGCGCCGCCGCCGTGCACTGTCATCAGCTTCTGTCCCTGACGAACCCAGCGGTTCGGACCGATCACTTCGACGCGGTCGATTTTTCCCAGCAGGTTGGTAGCGAAGCTGTCCAGCCCCACCCGCGCATGCTCCGGAGCTTCCTTCACCACCCAGGTGTGTCCGGGATGGAAGCAATAATCCTGCGGAATCGCGAAGCCATACTCACGCTCCATGCGTGGCGCCTGCGGGCCAGCCCGCAACTCCGGCTTCGCGGCCGGTTGCACCTTCACGCTGCGAAAGTAACTGATGCTCATGATCAGCAGGAACATCAGGAGGACAAATAGGATCGACATAAAACCTCCTCGCCGGTGCGACCGCGCTTCTATCGCATCCGCTTCCAACTGTGTTAAGTGCACGTGGAGGGCAAAACCGGTTGGGCAGCAATTCTGCTGCTGCCAAAGGAGTTAGAAGAATGGGTCAGCACTAAGGGAGGTAGCCAACCCTTGCATTCTGCAGGTAACCACTGCGTTTTGCAGTGGGCGTAACGCTTGGTAGCACAGAAGAAGAGGCTCAGCCCCAGGCGTCCACGAGCTCGGGCAGGTCACTTACAGCATCGCTCACAACCTCTCGCGGGATATTGAACTGGCCTTCAACTTCTGCGACTAATTTCTCAAGGCTTCCCAGGGAACGAATGGTTGCTTCAGTCCCGCGCGATTCGATAACACTCAGATTGTGGATCACCACAGAGCGATCACGATAAAAGCGTGCCAGCAAGAGCGCATTTAGAAAGGTAGCGCTGGGCCGGAAGGAGTCTGCGATGACCCCGCCAAAGTCCTCGATCTTCCTCGCCATCGGCTTGGCCAAATAGCCGTGCTTTAACACCCCATCTCTGTACATCTCCAGGCGCGAACATCCAGCCTGGTCCTGAGGCTTCAGCACATATCGGTCCCGTCCCAGCGCGACGACGTAGTCTTCCCCCAAATCACGCGGAAGCGGCGACAAAAACGGCGCCGCATACCCGCCGTCCACCAGATACTCGCGTCCGTTCACCTCAACCATGATTACCATGTGGACGTCGGGGTTCGTCATATCCGCGCCGCACAATTTCACCCGATACCCCAAACTCGCCAGCAGCGTATACAGATGAAAGTTATTGGAGTAGCAGGTCCCGCCAAAATGGTACTGCTCAATGCCGTCCAGAAAAAGCTCAATGCCAGGCAAGCCTGTTAACCCCAGCCGCTTTTTACGGTAGAGCTTGGAAATGTTCTCAAATGGGACCCGCATGACGTGCGCTGCCACCAATTCCGCGAGGGCCTCCGCGCCGGGCTCCCTCCTCGTCACCTCCAGGGCACGGAGGTACCGTTGGATGATGTCTTCGGTCAGTCGTCCGGATGGCATATCAGTTTCCGCTTGCTCGTCGCACTGCCCGCAAATCTTCTCATGAATCGCTGTGGCTGGAGGGCACGGCTTCAGCCGTGCTATAGCCATCCACATGCAAAGCGGCCAAAGGGTCCCGGAGGGATCTCCGAGAGTAGCCCGCCACTTCAGTGGCGGGGTTGATCTGCATCTGAGAGCTTGAGAACGCACCACCGGCTTTCGCCCTCCTCCGCACCCCTGTTATCCTGCTGCCGCGATGCTGATGATCTCTCCCGTCGCCCTTTCTGACGCTCGCCTCGCCGCCGCCTACCTCATATTTCTCGCCAGCTATCTGGTCTTTGCCGTGGGAAAATTCCCCGGGCTGAAGATTGATCGTCCGGGCGCCGCCATCATCGGTGCCGTCGCCATGGTCGCGGCCCGCATCGTCCAGCCCCGCGAAGCCCTGCACTTCATCGATTTCTCCACCCTGGTCTTGCTTTTCTCCATGATGCTGATCGTTGGCAACCTCCATCTGGTCGGATTTTTCGAGTGGAACGCCGAAGTCGTACTGCGCCGCCTGAAACCCGCTTATCTCCTGCCCGCCGTGATTTTCACCTGCGGATTCCTCTCCGCCTTCTTCGTGAACGACATCGTTTGCCTGGTGATGGTGCCCTTCGTGCTCCAGATCACGCGCCGCATGCGCCTTCAGCCGTTGCCATACTTGCTGGCGGTTGCCACCGCTTCCAACATCGGCAGTGTCGCCACCATTACCGGAAATCCTCAGAACATGCTCATCGGATCTTTCTCCGCGATCCGCTATCGTGATTTCTTGTGGCACCTGGCCCCGGTAGCGTTCATCGGCCTTTTTCTCGACTGGGCGGTGCTGCACTGGGTCCACCTGCGCAAGGTCGGCCCCCTGCCGGCTGGACAGGAAGCAATCCCGCTGCCCTCCCTGGATCTTTCCCGCCTGACCAAGCCCGCGGTCGTCGTCACCGCAGTCGTGATCGGATTTTTCCTGGGTGTGCCTCCAGCGATGATGGCCGCTCTCGGTGCCGCCATGCTGCTAATCACACGGACCCTAGAGCCGCAGAAGCTCTACCGGGAAGTGGACTGGGGATTGCTGGTGTTCTTCGTCGGCCTGTTCCTCATCGTCGGTGGCGCCGAGAATGCCGGAATCGTTCAAAAGCTTCTCGACTTCGCCCAACACTGGAACCTGCAGCGACTAGCCGTATTCACTGTGGCAGTGGGACTCCTCAGCAATGTCGTGAGCAATGTGCCGGCGGTCATGCTCCTGAAATCCCTGGTCCCCGGTTTCGCCGATCCCCACACCGCATGGCTTGCGCTCGCCATGGCCTCCACTCTCGCCGGCAACCTCACCATCACCGGCAGCGTGGCCAACATCATCGTGGTAGAAACCGCCAGGCCTGATGTGAAGATCGGTTTCCGCGATTATCTGCGCGCCGGGCTGCCCATCACGCTCGCCACTCTGTTGGTGGGATGGGCCTGGTTGGCCTGGCTGAAGTAGCTCTAGCGCCGGCGTCCCGCCAGCCAGACCTGCCCTGAGCGAAGTCCCCGCCGATTTCCCTTTTTTCCTCCATGACCTTTGGTGTACGACCTTAGTGGTCGTTTATCGTTGACAGCCGCTAGTTCGTGCGCCAAACTCCGTCCATCGCACCCTTATTATTGTGTGAGCGCGCTTTCGGGACTTCAGCATGAATCGCCATCCCATCCTGAGCCTGAGTTCCCCGCAACGTGCGCAGGAGTCTGTTCCCTCGGACGCTGATTCCGGGGAACCGGCGGCTGGGCCCCCGGCGGGGCGTGAGCCTCTGCGCTTTCCCGGCGACGACGGCGGCAAGTCGCTGGCCGAAATGGCCCAGCGCGACTTGCAGGCAGCCTTGCAGTTGCTGGCGGAGCGAGCGCAATACATCACCGGCGCGTCGGGCGCTGCCATCGCCTTGCGGGAGGATGCGCACATGATCTGCCGCGCCAGCGCCGGCACTTCCGCGCCGGAACTGGGTGCGCACCTGCAAGTGAACTCAGGTCTCTCCGGCGAGAGTGTTCGGACCCGCCAGCTCCTGCGCTGCGACGACGCCGAAACCGATACCCGGGTCAATCGTGAAAGCTGCCGCGCGCTGGGCATCGCCTCGGTGGTAGTCATGCCTCTTCTACGCGAGCAGGAAGTCACTGGGGTCTTTGAACTTTTCTCCAGCCACGCCTATGCCTTCGAGGAACGTGACATCACCGCCTTGGAGCGGATCGCGGAAATGATCCAGACCGCCGTCGACCAGGCGGACGCTGTGAAACGGGCGCAGACTCAGATCAGCGGCGACGACAAAGACGACAAGGAAAAGGAAGAGGACATACTGCTCGCGGACGACGGGGAGGAAGGGTCCCAACCTGGGTCCAAGGCAGAGCCTGCGCCGGCGAGCGAAACTGCGACGCCTGCCACGGAATTGCCCCACCCCAACCTGCAATCTGCTGTCGTCCCGGACGCCGCGCCCCGGGTCGAAGAGAAGCCTCCCCAAGCCGTTCTCCTGGGCGAACCGGGCAGCATTCATAAATGCGCCGCCTGCGGGTTCCCGGTCTCGCAGGGGCGCACGCTCTGTTTGGATTGTGAAGCAGCGCAAACTCCTCCCGAGAAAGTCGTGCTCCGTGCAGAGGTGGGCGAAGCGCCCGGTTTTCTCGCGGAGTACGCCTCCGCCGGGAATAAGCGCAGCTGGTTGAGATATTGGATTGGCGGGCTGTTACTCGTCGGCACAGCTGCAACCGTACTGCATTGGCTGCGATAGGGATCTTCTACTGCGGCGCGGTTCCTTTCACTACCAAAGAAAACGGCAGGTTCTCGCCCGATGCCAGCTTGAGACTCGCGGAAAAAACCCAATGATCTTCGTCATCCTTCGAGACTGAGGGCGGGCCACCTGCTGCCTGCACCAGGCTCAGGGGGCCCGGATGCCGCGTGCCGGTCGCCTGCCGGCTCAAGCTGACCAGTTCCTCGAACTTGAGCTGTTTGTCTGGATCGGTGTCGGACGCCGCGGGGACGAGCAACAGGAAGTCGCGATTGGGGGCCACGCCCAGATGGTTCGCGTCATTGGGCAGCAGTTCGTAGCGCAAAGTGTAGGCGCCAGCCTTTACCGCCTCGCCGCGGTAATCGGTCGTGGCCTGGGGAAATGAAATCACCCCTACCAGAGTGGATTCCGCCAGTTGCCAATAAAGGACGTCGGTCGCGCTCTTCTTCGCCGGCCCGGGGACGCTCGTGCGCAGCCAGATGTCGCAGGCCACGCTGCCGTCGTCGAGAGCTATGCGGTAACCCTTGGTGTCCAATATCTTGCGGACGGCTTGCGGAACGCTGGAGTCTGGCGGCAGGTCAAGCGGGCTGACTTTGCCGGTTTGGGCTGCGCAGATGCCCGTCAGAGTAAGGAGTAGAAGCGCGGAGTGGGAGAAGGTTCCTGTCACGACGGTTTGGGTTTGCTGGCGAGCAGCATCATGAGCTCTCGCCGGATTATGGACACGTGAGTTGCGCTGTTCCCGCGACCGCTGCTCCGGTGTCACCCATCCGCACCGGGGCGCCGGCTCCGTTGCTGGCGATCGCGGCAATCTCGACGGTTCCGATAAACCCGCTATCGCACTGCGCCAACCCGTTAGCATCCACGGTCGCACCCGGTGTTCCGCCCATGCAGCCATTGCTGTCGTGCACACACCACGTCGCGACAAAGACCGAGGCTGGCGTGGGTGGAGCGGAATAGTTGCCGGTCGCGGTGAACGGCACCTGGCCGTTGGGGAAGTTCTGCGCATCCGCGGCGGCAGGCGTGACCATAATGGACTGGAGCAGCCGCTGATTGTTGTTCATGCTGCCGCAGCTCAAACTTCCCAGGCTGCCTAGTAAAAACACAATGGACAGCAGAAGGACCCAGAACTTAGGCATACGCGCCTCCAGCCCGAGTAGAACCCCCAAGCAACGGTTAGGTTGCCTGTGTTCAACGCACAAATGTTCCGACAAACGCACTTCGCTTTCCGTGCGACTCCCAGTCTACCCCCAGGGCCGGGCCGTGATAGGCGTCGGTTAGAGCCACCGCCGGCATCGCACGTGCCAACTCTGTTAATGGCGGATAAAAGGTCACTTCGTTGCCACAGAGGTGGTCCTTATCGTTAATGCCGCGGGTCTGCACCGTGACGAATTTGCCGGCACGCAGCCACGCGGTTCCATGCTGCTCGTGGTTGACTACCAGCTCCATGGGCGCGGAAATGACCTGCCTGACGTGACCCAGAAGCTCGCCTCCCATCTGCTGTGCAAACGCGACCAGAGCGGCCTGCTGTTGCGGATTCGCTTGCTCATCCACGATCAATACGGCGTGCGCCGGATAGGGATTCTCATAAGGATCCCCCAAGGTTCCATTGGCACGCACCGCCGCCGCCACCGTCAGCCCCTTGAGCGACACGCCGTTCCAACTCCCGCTCTGCACATGCCAGGCCAGGATCGCTTCATTGCCCACCAGGTTCACTTCGCCGTTGGCGAAACATTGTCCGGTGTAAACATCCGCGCTGCGCGTTTCCACATAGTCGCCGCGGATCTGTTGTGAGAACAGGGAAGTTGTAAACGCCAGGACACAAACGCTGACCCATGCAAACACCCGATAAGACATACAAACCACCTCACCCGAAGTATGCTCATATTGTCCTCCAACCAGCGACTGGAGGGAAGGGGGCGAAAAATGTCGCCCAGTCCCGCCGGCTGTAGCGGGGGCGTCTCGCCCCCGCACCCGGGCGCGTTACACTGTTACGCTGAGAAAAATGAACCGCGTGAGAATTCGTACAACCTGCGTAATCTGCCTGACTGCAGTGTGCGTGCTAGCGAGCGCCAATCTGGCGCAGGCTTCCGAGCCTCCTGCCACTACCTATCGTGACCCCGCCAACCGCTTCGCAATCGCCGTTCCCGCCGGCTGGAAGATCCGTCCCCTTGGCGACAGTGTGCAAATTGTTCGTGGTGATTCCTATGCCAGCGTTCTGATCTTCGATCACACCCCCGATGTTGATGCTCTGGTCGAGGAGCTCGGCCAGAAGATGGGAAAGAAGTGGAATCGCTTCGAATCCCTGGGTCATGCAGAATCAACACTTGCCGGCCTCCAGGCCAGGGCAATCTCTTTTTCCGGAGAAAATGCGCAAGGTCTGCCGGCCATGCTCAAACTGTCTGGCGTGAGTGTGAACCACACTGCCTACGTGCTGGTCATAGGCGCTACGAAAAATGAATTGCCGAAGACCCAGGAGACCCTGGCGCAGATCGAGCACAGTTTCACCTTGTTGGCCGGGGAAAAGCCTGCCGCTGAGGAACCCAACCCGTCACTCGGTTTGGAAGTGACGGACCTCGGTTCGGACGACGCTGCTGGTTTCGGCCTGCGCGACACCTCTGGCGCCTTGGTCGTCAGCATGGCTGAGAACGGTCCAGCGCAACAGGCGGGAGTGCTGCTGCACGATCTGATCGTCACTGCGGGCGGGCAAAACATTGACAGCGCCGCGATGTTACAGCAGGTCCTCAAGTCTCATAAGTCCGGTGATGTGATCGAGCTGGAAATTCTGCGGCTCGCAGAGAACACGAAAGTTGAGCACATCACCCTGAAAGCCACGCTCACCGCCCTTCCCAAGTCACCCTGACCTCGTTGCCGCCCGCTCCCCTCACGTTGACTTGATTGCGGGTGCAGCCTACCATCAGTGCATTCCCCCGGAGCACCGCGTCCGATGATTGGCGAAACCATCTCCCACTACCGCATCCTGCACCAGTTGGGCGGTGGCGGCATGGGCGTAGTCTACGCTGCCGAAGACTTGAATCTCGGACGCCACGTCGCTCTGAAATTCCTGCCGGGGGAACTGGAGAAGAACCCTGCTGCGCTCGAGCGCTTCCAACGTGAGGCCCGCGCCGCCTCCGCGCTGAACCATCCCAACATTTGCACCATTTACGAGATCGCGCAGGCTGATAACCGCTACTTCATTGCCATGGAACTGCTCGAAGGACAGACCTTGAAGCAGTCCATCGGTCATCAGCCCATGGAGATGGACCGGCTGCTGGATCTGGCCATCCAGATCGCCGATGCGCTCGAGGCCGCCCATGCCAAGGGCATCATTCATCGCGACATCAAGCCTGCCAACGTCTTTATCACCACTCGCAACCAGGTCAAAGTGCTCGACTTCGGATTGGCCAAGCAGGCCTTCAAGCCCGAAGCGGTCCTCGGCGGCGCGACCTTGGGCTCTGCCGTCACCGTAGATCAGGACTTCCTCACCAGCCCCGGCTCCACCGTCGGCACCGTGGCCTACATGTCTCCGGAGCAGGCGCGAGGCAAGGACTTGGACGCGCGGACCGATCTGTTTTCTTTCGGCGCCGTGCTCTACGAGATGGCCACCGGCTCCATCCCCTTCCGCGGGGATACTTCCGCGGTCATCTTTGAAGCCATCCTGAATCGCCCGCCGGTGCCGCCGGTGCGGCTCAATCCTGATGTTCCCCAGCAACTGGAAGACATCATCACCAAGCTGCTGGAAAAGGATCGAGACTTGCGCTACCAGGGCGCAGCCGAAGTTCGTGCCGACCTCAAACGCCTGAAACGCGACACCGAGTCGGGGACCATCCCTGCGTTAACCAGTTCCTCCCACAAGCTGCGTAGCGCAGCCGGACTCCTCCGGCCTAAGCGTTCGCACACCCTGCGCAACCTCGCGATCGCCGCCGTCTCCGTTCTCGCCGTCGCCGCCTTAGCGCTTACATTCTTCGTGAAGCGGGGCCGCGCCCTGACCGAAAAAGACACCATCCTGCTCACCGACTTCGTCAACACCACCGCCGACCCGGTGTTTGACGGCACGCTCAAGAAGGCCATTGCCGTCGACCTCGGGCAATCGCCTTACTTGAATGTCTTTCCTGACCAGAAGGTGCGGCAGACGCTGCAATTCATGGGGCGCTCCCCCGATGAGCGCGTCACCAGCGAAGTAGGTCGCGAGATTTGTTTGCGCGCCGGCGTCAAAGCGATGCTGAACGGCTCCATCTCCAGTTTGGGTAGCCAATATGTGATCACTCTGGACGCCGTGAACGCGGCCACAGGGGACTCCCTGGCGCGCGAAGATGTGCAGGCGGGAAGCAAAGAGGATGTGCTGGGTTCCCTGCACAAGGCCGGTTCCAGCCTGCGCCGAAAACTGGGGGAGTCCCTGGCCTCCGTCCAGAAGTATGACAAACCCCTGCCCGAAGCCACCACCTCATCATTGGAGGCACTCAAAGCCCTTTCCCTGGGCGACGCGAAGCACCAGGTCGGCGAAGACCTCGCCGCTCTTCCCTTCTACCAGCGCGCGGTGGAACTCGACCCTAACTTCGCCATGGCCTACGCCCGCTTGGGGACCGTCTACTTCAACCTCGGCCAGGAGGATTCAGCGGAGGAGAGCCGCCAGAAGGCCTTTGAGCTGCGCGATCGTGCCAGCGAGCACGAGAAGCTCTACATCATGTCGCATTACTATGCCGACTCGGGGCAGTTAGAGAAGGGAATCACCGCCCTGGAACTCTACAAGCAGACCTATCCTCGGGACTCGACTCCTTATATCAACGTCTCGCTCATCTACCTCAACCTGGGGCAGTTTGAAAATGCATTGGATAACTCCCGCCGGGCCGTGGAACTGGACCCTGACACGGTCAACGGCTACAGCGCTCTGGCGGCGGCGTATGCCGGCCTGGGCCGTCTGGAAGAAGCCAAGTCAACGCTCAGCCAGGCGATCCAACGCAAGCTGGGCGGCGGCGGTGGTATTCACGCCTATTTGGCATCCGCTGCCTGGGCGCAGGGTGACCTTGCCACTTTCGAACGCGAACTGCAGCTCGCCAACACTGGTCCGGATGGCGATATGAATGTCACCGGCACACGCCAAGCGGTCGCCGCGTGCCGAGGCCAGTTGCAACTCATGCGCGACCTGGGGAAGAAATTCCGAGACGACGCTGAGCGATTGAATCTCAAAGACAGAGTTGCCGGTGACTACAACCAGGGTGCCGTCGTCGAGGCCATTGTTGGAGAAAAGCAACTGGCGCTGGGCAATGCGCAGCAGGCCCTGAAGTTGTCCAATTCTTCCAGCGTGATCCTGAATGCTGCTTCCGTCCTCGCCTTCCTCGGGGAGGACAAACAGTCCCTCAAGCTGGCGGAAGAGGTTTCCCGTCGCCGCCCCTATGACACGATGGTCCAGTTCGTTGCTGTCCCCCTGGTCAGAGCCGGCGTGGACCTGAATCGCGGCGACACCGCTAAAGTCATCGACGAGCTGGACGGGGCCATGGTCTACGCGCGCGCCAACACCGGCGTTCTCTACGTGCGTGGCTTGGCCTACTTGAAGCTGGGAGAGGGAACCGAAGCTGCCCAGGCATTTCAGAGAATTCTAGATCTGCGTACCTTTGCCTTGCTTGACCCGGTCATCCCTGCCGCCCACCTCGGCCTCGCCCGCGCCTATGCCCTCCAGGGTGACAAAGCACGCAGCCGTATCGCCTACCAGGACTTCTTGGCCCTCTGGAAGGATGCCGACCCGGATCTGCCCCTGCTGCGCGAAGCCAAAGCAGAATACGCTAAGATGCAGTCTGAGAACTGAGAACCGAGAACTGCTTCTCAAAAAAACTACTGCAGGAAGATTACCAGCATCCGCCCGTCAGAGTGGTATCCCCCGCCGGTGGCGTTCTTGGCCTCCTGTACCGGGTTTGGCGGCAGGTAGTAGGCCATGCTCCTAACTTTGCCCGCCTTCTGCAGGCTGGCGCCGATGTTGTCGCGTTCGCCGTCCACCGCGGGGTCGATCTTGTGGGTCACTTTCCCGTTGCGCTGGTCTTTTTCGAAACCAATGTCATGAGTTCCCGCGCCCACCCACACCGTCTGCCCCTTCCAGGTAAACGGCGCCTTCCACAGGCGAAAATGGTGACGGCTGGCCACCACTGAGTAGGCTTCCGCCTGCTCGTACCCGAAATCCTGCGGCCGCCCGAACAGGTATAGCGTGCTCATCGGCATCGCCAGGTAATCTTCTTTCTTATAGGTTTGAACGATCGCATTTAGCACGGCTTGCTTGTCGTCGCGATCGGCCGTGTGCCACTCCGCGGCGGTGAGCGCGCTTTGTACTTGCTGCTCCGACCCCACGATGACAAAATTCACCATGTCCCCGGCATTATTGAAGTGATCGTTAACCCGCCGCGGCAGGCCGTCGAGATCCTTGGACAGAGCCGCGTCCAATGCCGCATCCGAAACCTTCAGCGCTGGGATGGAGGCAGCGGCGGGAGTGCTGCCCGCGGTCACAGCGTTGCCCGGAACAGCGGCCGAACCGGTCTGGGTTGCGCTGTTCTTGCCAAACTGTCCGGCGAGCCAGACTTGCGCTGCCGCTTGCAGCTTGGACTTGATATCTTGCGGGGTTGCCGGACTCGGCTGCGCCTGCCCGTCGCAGGCGTAACGGCTGTTCTTGCCGCAGCCGGGGTCGTGGCATTTACAGCCTCGGTCGCAGACATGCTGGCTGTCGCCGTGGAGACGAGATGAACCTTAACCGAGAAGCTGCCTGTGCAGTGTGGTGTCGCTTCCCCATTGACCCCAAGGAATAGATGGCCCTGGTTGTCCATCTTCAGTTCCTTGCCGCTCCCCACCAGCAAGGCATCGCCCTCGGGTTGCAGCCGTGCGATCAGTGCACCGGGATGCGCATTCGGAACCGGAAGATTGCTGCTTTGAGCGGAAGAACTTGTGCCCTGGGGGTCACAGCTTGCCGCAGAACCGCTCTGTCCCTGCTTTCCCGGAACCGCTCCCGCCCCGGCCGGAGGCGCCTTGGCGGTGATCTCTAGCAGGTCCCCTGGACTCAGGTCCACGCCGGTATCAGTCCATGGCTGTGCGGTAGAGATGGCGAAATGAAAGTCCTGCGATGAAACCGGACTTGCTCCCGTGGCCGACTGCCCGCTGCACCAAGCCACCACCAGCAATGGCAGCAGCAGAACACCAACACAACCGCCCAGCCCGTCTCGTACTCTCATACCTCAACCACACTTTCCCGTCCCGTGGCACGAACGCGCCGCCGAACTGCAATTGCCCGGTTCTGCCAGCTTGCCGTCCGGGCCAATGCATGTCTGGGTGTGAATGCACCAGAACAGTCCATCATTGGAGCGCGGAACCGTGGAATCGGGCTCGGCCAGAATGAACTGTCCTTTCCAGCGCAACGCCGGGCAAAGGTTCGGATCAGTGGTATTGAAGCGATCGGATTCGCGGATCATGCGGCACCTCCCGCCTTCAGAATCGCGCGCTTCACTGCTACGCGCGCAAGCTGGACCTTGTAGGCGTTCTGAGAAAGTGGCTTAGCGTTGCCCAGGGCAGCATCGGCTGCTTTCTGCGCTGTCTCAGCATTGATAGGTTGTCCCACCAGCGCTTGCTCCGCCTCTGGCGATATCCAAGGCACCGGCGCAACGTACCCCATCACCACCCGGGCTGATTCCACTCGTGAACCATTCATGGTGAGCGCAACCGCGGCAACCGCCAGCGGCCAATCGAAGGTCGCTTTCTGACGAATCTCGTAGTGCGCTGCCATGACTCCGTGCGCGGGCGGGATGATCACCTCCGTCACGATCTCGTTCGGTCGTAGATCATGTTCGCGCTCGGTCTCCGTCGCTGGAATCGCATAGAACTTCTCCAGTGGAACCTCGCGCTTGCCTCTCGGACCAACTAGCCGCAGCTTTGCTCCGTACGCAATCAGCGCCGGAACGATGGTCGAAGGACTGACGAACTTCGCCGGACCATCGTTGCCCAGGATGGCGTGGTAACGATTTTCGCCTTCCGCGACCAGATCCTTGCCGCCTTCACTCTTGGGCAGCAGTCCCAGGCCATTGCGGAAATACCAGCACCGCGGGCGCTGACAGAGATTGCCGGCCAGGGTAGCCAGGTTGCGAATCTGCGGGCTCGCGGCCTCGTTCAACGCATCCGCCAGTGCCGGGTATTCTTTCAGTACATTGGCGTTGTCAGCCAGATCACCCAGCGTTGTGAGCGCGCCAATACGGAACCCCTCCGCGCTGGAGGTCACACCCTTGAGATCCTTGATCTCTTTGATGTTCACCAGGCGCTTGGGGGCAACCACATCATCCTTCATCAGCGCCAGCAGATCGGTACCGCCCGCAAGAATCTCCGCTTGACCCCAACTCGCTCCCAGCAAGCTTACCGCCTGCTCTTTGGTTTCTGGAGTTGCGTATTCGAACGCTTTCATCACGCACCTGCCTTCTGACTCAGCGCTGCTAGAACCCGATCGGGAGTAAGCGGGAGGAACGGTACCCGCACTCCGATCGCGTTGGCGACTGCGTTGGAGATCGCCGCCCCCGGCGAAATCACCGGCGGCTCGCCCAACCCGACCACTCCGCGCTCGTCATAGCCCTTGCCCGTCATCATGTGCACCACCAACTGGGGAATATCGCTGATCCCCGCCAGGCGGTAGAACTGCATGTCGGGATTCAGCATGCGGCCGCTCGTCCGGTCCATGATCTTTTCTTCATAAAGGGAGTAGCTGATACCCATGATCAGGGCGCCGTAACATTGGCTCTCCGCCGTCTTCAGGTCAATGATCAGGCCGCAATCCTGCACCGCCACCATCTTCTTGACCTTCACGATGCCAGTGTCGGTGTCGACTTCGACCTCCGCCATCTGTACCCCGCCCACCCCGCTGTTGGTGAGGTCGGGCGGTTTGCTCTTGTCTGGATTGTTCCCTCGTATCGTGAGCGGCATGGCGCCGAGCTTGGCGCAAGCTTGCTTCCAGCTCAATGACCGGCTGGGATCGCTCTTTACCCGAACCGTCCCGTTCACACATTCCAGGTCCCCAGCCTGCGCGCTCAGTGAAGGCGCAACTTTGGCAAACAGCGCGTCGCGGGCATCGACGGCCGCGCGTCGCGTCGAGGAACTCACGCCCCCAATCGTGGTCGAACCGCCCGACCCCCCGGACGACGGATACATGGTGTCGCCGATCTGGAGTTTGATGGCCTCCAGCGGAACGCCCAGCGTCTCGGCCGCCACAATCAGAATGCAAGTACGCGTCCCAGTCCCAAGGTCCTGCGAGCCCATCTTGATGTCTACCGAACCGTCCGGATGCAGCGTGAAATCGCAGTGGCTCTCGTGGCCGCGTCCGCCCCAGGTGTGCAACGAAAGCCCAACTCCGCGCCCGATATTCCCCGAGATGTTCTGCCCCCGCGGATGCCACTTCTCTTTCCACCCCATCAGATCGGCGGCGACACCAAATTCTTCGCGGTACACATCCCGTCGAGGCCCGGTGATGTCGAGGTTCTTGAGGAAGAACTCCAGCGGATCCATATTCAGCTTGGCCGCGGTGTCCTCCAGCGCCGCCATGGTAATCAGCGCCGCCTGCGGGTGGTTCGGCGCACGCCACGCTCGTGCCGGGCCGATATTGTTGCGAATCGCCGTGTGCTGCTTGCGCAGATTCGGAATCGTGAAGATGTACGGAATCGGCGGCATGCCTCCCCCGCCGGGTCCGCCCGTTCCCCACGACTGCGATTGCCACCCGGTAATCGTGCCGTCCTTCTTCGCCGCCACCTTTACACGGGCATACGCCGACGGCCGCGCACCCGCGACCTCCAGTTCCGCGTCCCGCTCCAACATCATGCGTACCGCTTTGCCCCCGGCTTTCTGGGAGAGCCGAGCCGCAGTGATGTCCCAGCGGTCGGCGGCGAACTTGCTGCCGAAGCCGCCCCCAATGTGGTCCTGGTGGATATGGATGTTCGCGGCGGGAGTCTTCAGCGGCTCTGCCATCTGCCCGGCAATGCCAGAGACATTCTGAGTAGAGATGTGCACGAACAGATGGTCTTTGTCCGGCCACTCCACTGTGGAACCGTGACTCTCCAGGCAGCAGTGTGTAATTACAGGCAGACCATACACGCCTTCGGAGACCACATCGGCTTCGGCAAACGCCTTGTCCGGATCGCCCTGGGTTTGCTCGACTGCCTTCTGATACGACGAACGCGCGCCACCTTCCTTGACCTCGTGATACGTCGCCTTGCGCGCTGCCTCGATGACCTCGCTGGGAACGTCGTATTTCTTCATGTCCTCGAGGAGGTCCTCTGTAACTTTGAAGCTCACGCCGTACTGCCCGAGCTGCTTGGCTACCTCCGCCGGCGGCATCTGGTCGAGCGCGTCCCAGATATCGTCTTCGCCCAGCGGGCCGGCAGCTTCGCCAGCCCCGGCTGGCGGCTCGGCGTCGCTCACCATGTGGGGCAGCGGCTGATACTCGACCTTGATGGCGCGGACCGCGTCCTCGGCGGTCGGTTCATCCACTGCGGCCACCGCCACCACTTCATCGCCTGCCCACTGAATCGTGCTCCCAGGCTGCTGGATGATGTGTACTGCCTTCACCCCCGGCATCTTCTCCGCGGCGCTGATGTCAATGCTGACGATCCGCGCCTTGGCATGCGGCGAGCGCAGAATCTTCCCGAACAGCATCCCGGGACGCGTGACGTCATAGGTGTACTTTGCCCGTCCCGAAACTTTCAGGGGCGCATCCACCCGCGAGATCCGCTTCCCGATCAGGCTGCGTTGCTCGGCTGCTGGCCAACTGTAGTCCGGCATGGCTTACGCTCCTTTCCGCGCAACCTGCGCGATCGCCTGCTGAATTCCGTGATAGGTGCCGCACCGGCAGAAATTGCCGCTCAGCCCTCGACGGATCTCATCGGGCGTAGGGTTGGGATGTCGGTCGAGAAAGGCCTTGGTGGCCACCACAAATCCTGGCGTGCAGAAGCCGCATTGCGAAGCGTCGTTGTCCACGAACGCCTGCTGCACCGGATGAAGCGTCTCGCCCTCCATCAAGGACTCGACGGTCGTGATCTGCTTTCCCTGTGCCTCGATCGCCAACACCGCGCAGGCATACACGGCCTTGTTGTCCATCAGCACCGTGCAGGCGCCGCACTCGCCGCGGTCGCAAACCCGCTTGGCCCCGGTGATGTCCAGGTGATCGCGTAGCGCGTCCAGCAGAGTCACGCGCGGCTCCAGTTGCAGCGCGTGCTTCTTGCCATTCACTGTGAGTTCCACCGGCACTTTCCCTGGGCCGTAGACCTTCACCGGCTCGCCGGCAGCCTCCACCACCCGCGGCCCAGCCACCAGGGGAACGGCCACAGTAATGCCGCCAATCTTCAGGAACTCACGCCGCGAGACGCCGGAACTCTCTTGCGATGGTTTTTTCGGATCGTCATCCTCACGCACGATTGACCTCCGCGTGGCGAATCACTGGCCGCCACCGCCGGTTTACGCCTGTCCGCTGAGAGAGTTGGACAGGACAAAAGCGTTGCGGTTAGCAGACATCTGGCTGCGGTGCCCGTTAAAGCGGATTTGGAATTTCCGTAGGAGGAAAAGTATACAACTCGCGGTACACGAATTTCTCGCCGAAGGGCGAAAAAAACCAGGACCGGTCAGGCTGTAACAACCTAACCGGCCCCGCTAATTCCGAACTGCTGACTCCCGACTACTTCTTCAGCGTGCGGACGTACTTAACCAGGTCGCTGATCTGGGCATCGGTCAATTTGCCCTTGTAGGCGGGCATCTTGTCCTTGCCGTTCGTGATGGTGCTCGTCAGATCGGCGTCCGACATCTTCTGCACCTCGGCCGAACCCAGGTCCTTCAAACCGAACTTCTTGCCCATAACCGTATCGCCCTTGCCGTCGGGGCCATGGCACATGGCACACTTGGCCTTGAAATCCGCCCCGCCGTCCGCCAACGACCACGTCGAAAACACCATTGCGAATGCCAGAACTGCGAACCCTACCTTCATAGCGCTCTTCATTCTTTCTTCTCCTAGGAAAGTGGTGAGTTTCTGTGCCCAACTCCATCAATACGGAAGGGCACGTTCCTTGCCAGATGAGGATCAATTGCAGGCCCCGGTGCTGCAGGCATCGGTCTGCCTATGTATCTCAAACACTTACACCCATGGGATGCCCCTAACATTAGACCGTTTGCCTGCGCCCTGCAAGCCTCGCCGCCGTGCCAAAACACTCTTGCCAGCGTGATATGCCTCAATCCCACCCCCACCAGCCCTTAAGCCCACCCCACCGCCACATCTGCAAGCCAATGAAAATACATGATGATCCATCAAGCATC
This sequence comes from Terriglobia bacterium, assembly GCA_020073165.1. Classification (GTDB taxonomy): domain Bacteria; phylum Acidobacteriota; class Terriglobia; order Terriglobales; family Acidobacteriaceae; genus JAIQET01. The sequence continues at coordinate 117,196 of JAIQFP010000015.1, forward strand.
TCAACCGCCGACTTTGGCACCCCGGATGCCCTTCCACGTTTGAAGTGGTTTTGGGGAGATCGCCGTGGAACCCACTCTGATGGTCGTCGGCCTCAATCACCGCACCGCCCCGGTCGCCGTGCGGGAGCGCTTTTGGATATCCGAGACCCGCCGCGTTGAGGCTCTCACCCAACTTTCGCGCGCCGAGGGCATTGAAGAAGTCATCGTCCTCGCCACCTGCAACCGTACCGAATTCCTGCTCTGGGCCAACGATGCCGCCCTGGCCGCCAACTCCGTCTTGCGCCTGCTTTCGGCCGACTACGGGCTGAAGCTCTGTGAGTGGAAACATTTCTATCGCCTCCTCGATGACGCAGCCCTCCTCCACATTTTCAGCGTCGCCTCCAGCTTGGATTCCATGGTGATCGGCGAGCCGCAAATCGTCTCTCAGGTGAAGGCTGCCTGGCAGCAGGCGCAGAAAGTCGAAAGCACCGCCCGCTTCCTCGACGCCGTCATGCAGAAAGCCCTCACCGTCTCCAAACGCGTCCGCAACGAGACTGCCATCGGCAACGCTGCCGTATCCGTCCCCTACGCCGCCGTCGAGCTGGCTCGCCAGATTTTCGGATCGCTGGAAAACAAGAGCGTGCTCTTGCTCGGCGCCGGCAAGATGAGCGAACTCTCCGCCCGCTATCTCATCAAGAGCGGAGCCTCCGCGGTGCGGGTTGTGAATCGCACTTACGAGCACGCCGTGGAACTCGCAAACCAACTGGGTGGCACTGCCATCCCCTTCGAAGAGCGCTGGCAACACCTGGTGAATGCCGATATCGTCATCAGCTCGACTTCCTGTCCGCACACCATTCTCAGCCGTGACGAAGCCGAGATCATCGCCCGCGAGCGCAAGCAGAAACCGCTGGTCCTGGTAGACATCGCCCTCCCCCGCGATATCGACCCCAGCGTGCGCGAGGTCCCTGGAATCTTCCTCTATGACATCGACGACCTGGAGAAGGTCGTGCAACACAACGCCGGAGAGCGTGAAACCGCCGCAGCCGAAGCCCGCAAGATCGTGGCCGCCGAAGCCGAAGGCTTCCGCCGCAAGCTGCTGGCCGAGCGCGTCGTACCCACCATCATCGCGCTCCGCACCCGGCTCGACCAACTTTGCCGGCAAGAACTGGAGTCCCTGAAAACCGAGTACGGGCCATTTTCCAAAGACCAGGACCAGATGTTGAACGCGGTGACGTCCCGGATCACACAAAGAATTGCCGGATCCCTGGCCCGCGAACTCAAGGAACTTCCAGAAAAGGTGGAGCAGGAACAAATGACGGCCGCCGTGCAACGCCTCTTCCACCTGGAAACGCCCGAAACGGCGCTTGCCGGCACCAGAATCTAGCAACGCACATATTTAGGGATTGGCGCTTCCTTATTCCCTCATCTCCTTCATAGCGCCGAACCGGGGGAAGCCCACCAGGGCTTCCCCCTTGTTCTTGTTTCCTCGACACGGAAAACAATCTTACCGACATCTGGGATGGCGGGTGGCCCGGATCTTGTTGGGTCGACTTGAGAACTCTAAGCCCACCACTCTGAGGGTGCCCCGGGTCTCGCGCTTTTCGAGACCTGGGGCTTTTTCTCCTCCTCCCACATGACACACGTTCCCATCACTGCTTCACTGTCCGTCCATCACTGCCTGAGCTTCGCTTCGGTTCTAACCTCTCCTCATGCCCCTGGGGCCTTCACCGGTACTACGGCGCCGGACACCTGCATTTCATCACCTGCAGTTGTTATCGTCGCCAGCCCCTGCTGGGCACCGCTAAACGCCGCGATCTGTTTCTCCGGGTCCTGGAACAGGCCCGCCGGCGCTATCAGTTTGTGGTCGTCGGCTATGTGGTCATGCCCGAACACTTTCATCTGCTGGTCAGCGAACCTCAGGAACATACTCCCTCGCGGGTCATGCAGGCGCTCAAGCTGGGCTTTGCCCGGCGGGTGTTGGCCGAGCGACGCCGCCGGCGGAACCCGGCCCCAGCCGTTTTGTTTGAGCACCTCCCACGGCAGATCTGGCAGGCGCGTTTTTATGATTTCAATGTGTGGAGCGCCCGCAAGCGAGTGGAGAAGCTGCGCTACATGCACCGCAACCCGGTGAAGCGGGGACTCGTGGAATCTCCCGAGTTGTGGCGCTGGAGCAGCTATCGGGCGTATGCGTTTTGCGAGCGTGGTCCGGTGCGGGTGAATGAGTGGGAGGTGCTGAAGATGAAGCTTCGTTCGCCGGAGGCGTCAATGCCAACGGACAAGA
>JAIQFP010000003.1 GCA_020073165.1 Terriglobia bacterium
ATGTATAGCTCCAACTCTCGCACCTAATTTAGCCGCGCTCAGCGTAACCTGCAACCTCCGCAGGTGGAAGCCTCTTCTGGGAAACCCGGGGGGAAACCCGGGCTAGGCCCTGGGCGCTACGCTCGACTCTAGGCTCTCGGCTCTGGGGGATTTGCCGCGAGAAGAAATCATTCCGTGGGTGCGTAATAGCCCTTCTTGGCATACAACCGGAACTTTGCTTGAGATGCCGATCCTGCGAGGTGAACCTTCAGCCTGCGCCATTTGCCGTCCCGGGTGCGATTGCTCGGGTAATAACCAAGCACGTACTGATTGCGCAACTCGTGGCTGATCTGGGTCACGGCGCGTGAAAGTTCTTCGGAGTCATGTGCAGAGAACACTCGGCCTCCGGTAACCGATGTGACTTCGTCGAGCTGGAGTGGCCCTGTCTTTTCCTCGAGTCGTCTTGCGAACCTGTCGAACATGCCGATCGCGTACACCTCTACATCGGCCTCTTCCAACAGAGACTTTACCTGGGACTCCGTATACCGGCTATGGTTATCACCCCCATCGGAAATCACGACCATCGCCTTTCTTTGGTAATGCGAGTTCTCTAGTTCCTTGACGCCGAGATACATCCCATCCCACAACGCCGTGAAGCCGTCCGGCTGAAGAGCTTCCACCAGTCCATGGATTTCGCTCGCGGAGTCATCGAAGTGAAGAGTAACCTGGGGCTTGTCACGAACGATGACCAGACCAAAATCATCTTGCGGGTTGGATGTGTTGATGAGTTCGGTGAGAGCCTTTCGTGCTTCCTGGATTTTCGCGGCCATACTCGCGCTGGCATCGAGAACCACAACCAGGGATATCGGCTCGTCTACATTAGAAAGGTACCTGACAGTCTGGGGATTCTTGTCATCCAGCACCGCAAAGTTTGCCCGCTCCAGTCCAGTAACCGCTCGACCCGCATGATCCAGAACCGTCACGTTAACCAGCACCAAGTCGACCTTAGCTCGAAGGACTTGCTGCGTGGGAGCGGGAGAGCCGGGCATGACGTGTGGCAGAACGTGTACTTCATTAATATCTACCTGTGCAGTCACATAGCTGGACGCGGCCAGTGCCACGACCACAGCAAACAGAAAGCGTGGAAGCGGGCTGGAGCAAACGCCTGCAAATAGTCCTAGTGGCGTTCGCCACTGCTGAATAGCAGATGACGACTTGGCTCGAGCGACAACCATCCAGACATCTCCGCAGCTAGCGTACTTCAAGGAAAATGAAAAAGTACTAAACAGTGCATAAAAAGAACGTATGCATCGACGGATTTCCGTCACTAAATAAGCAAGGCATAAAGGAAGCGCAAGTAAGCCATAAAAAGATCATAAAAAGATCGTAAAACCAACATGACCAACGTAACGGGGCTGATAGGATCGAAATCGAAGTTCATTCCATAAAGCGAGCGCCGAGAGAGTGGAGCGAAATGCAACGGGGAAAACGTCGGCCAGGGAAGACTGCGCCTTTGTCTGACTATACCGACGGCAAAGAGGACTGCTCGTGATGTCGACAAAACAATTCAGTGTCCTAGTGGTGGATGATGAGTCTCCATTACGCCGAGTGCTTCTCACCTCTCTGAGGAACAGCGGCTTTGCGGTTGAGGAAGCTCGTACTGCGGAAGAAGCTCTGGAAGTGATGAAGGAACAGATTTTTGATCTGGCCTTGCTTGAGATCAATTTGGCAGGAATGAATGGGCTCGAACTCTGCCGAGAAATACGCGCTTTGGGACAGCCGATTGGCATCGTCATGGTCACTGTGCGCGACGCCGAAAAAGACATGGTTCAGGCGCTAGAGGCAGGAGCCGACGACTGCGTCACCAAACCATTTCGGTTGGGCGAGTTGATGGCCCGCTGTCACGCAGTGCTGCGGCGCGTTCATGCCGGCAATGCAGCCGGCGAGGCGTCAATCAGCGCTGGCGACCTGGAGCTGGATCTGGATCGTCGCCTACTGCGTAAGGCTGGCAAGGTGGTACGTCTCACTCCTACAGAATTTAATCTGCTGGCATTCCTGATGAAAAACCAGGGAGTACCCTTAACTCACGCCAAGCTTTTACGTACGATCTGGGGTCCGGAATACGGCAAAGAACTGGAATACTTGCGCTCCTACGTCAGACTGCTGCGCAAGAAAATTGAAAACGATCCTGCGCAACCGAAATATCTGGTGACGGAGCCGTGGTTGGGATATCGGTTCTGCAGCCCTTCGAGTCCAGAGTCCTTGCCCTCAAACGCGGGACAACCCTGATCTGCGATATCTGCCGAGGATTCAGGGGACGCCAACTCCTCGTCTTCGCCGAAGGATCTTCTCCAACGCGTCTCCTCTTTGGCTCGCTGCGAGTGACAGCCCGGTCATTCGAATCCTTTATTGACCCTATAAAAATTATGAGTGCCATCCTTACGCGCATTTTATGGGTCTTTCATGCGCTTTTCACGCATCAACCTCTACCTTCTTCGCACTGTGACTCGTAATGATTGATTGCCCTGCCGCTCCGAGTGAAACGGAGAGAGAGGCAGCGCGTCTGCAGCGAATTCACGCGAGCACAGCATAGGAGGCCTCCCGATGTCGTCCCGCATAGTAGCCCTGCTGATCACGGTTGCAATCGCAACGCAGTGGGCAAACGCTCAATCAACCTTTGGAAGCATCGTCGGCGCTGTGAAGGATCCGGGAGCGTTGGTGGTGGCGGGTGCCGAGGTCACACTGACCGGCCTGGACGATAATTCCAGCCGCCATGCCGTTGCCGATGGGGACGGAGCCTTTCAGTTCATGAACGTGAAGGCGGGTAAATACCAGATCACCGTGAATGCTGCGGGGTTCGCAGATTTCAAAATGCCTTCAGTCCAACTTGATGCGAGACAAACCCTCCGGGTGGATGTTTCCCTCAAACTGGCAACAACGTCAGAGGTCATTGAGGTGGCAGATCAGGCTCCGGTGATCAACACTGAGAATGCCACACTCGCCGACACGAAGGACGCTGTGCTGCTCACCCAACTGCCGGTGAACTACCGGGGCGCAACCACCAGCCCCTTGGCCGCCCTGGTCACCGTTCCGGGGACGCAACAGGACTCCAACGGAAACGTTTCCATCGGAGGAGGCATTCCATCGCAGGTCCAGTATTCGGTCGATGGCGCATCGACCGTGAACATCCGCCAGAATGGGGTTCTGGGAAACATGAATCCGTCTTCCGAGCTGATCAGTGAATTCAAAGTCGCGCAGTTCAACAACAGTGCGGAATTTGCGCAGTTGGGGGACATCACCATCACTACCAAGAGCGGCGCGGAGCACTTCCACGGCAGCGCATTCGAGTATCTTCAGAATAGTGCTCTGGATGCCACGACCTATGGTTTTGACAGCAAGCCACACAAAGCCTTCAATACGTTTGGTGGAAGCTTCAGCGGGCCGTTGCGGATACCCAAGCTTTCAGGTCCGAACCATCAAACGTTCTTTTTCGTGGATTACGAAGGGAATCGCCGCCGCTACACAACTCCAGAGCAGTGGTCGGTTCCGACCCAGGCAATGCGAGCGGGGGACCTAAGCGGTCTTTGTCCTCCCCCGCAGTGCAGCATTGTGGATCCTCTAACCGGCCAACCCTTTGCCGGAAACCGGATTCCGTCTGCTCGAATCAATTCGGTAGCCACCAATCTGTTTCAGCTTTATCTTCCGCTTCCGAACTTTGGAAACGGCAGCGACACCAACGCGAACTACCGGACTCAAGTTCCCACACCCAGCAACACCGACGGCTATGATGTACGCGTTGACCACATGCTCACCAGCAAGCAGTCGATGTATGCGCGATGGAGTTCGAAGAACATTGATAGTACAGTCCCTAACGTTTTGCTTCCTTCCGATCAAGACAGCGAAACCGACCGAAACTTCATCTTCTCTCACAACTACGCGATCACGAATACCCTGGTGAACGAAGCGCGCTTTGGTCTATCGCTGTTCAGGCTGGGTGTTCAGTTTCCTATCCAAGGAGCGGACGCGATTCAACAGTTGGGTCTGGTTGGCCTGAATATCAGTGATCATCCAACTGCCCAGGCGTTTCCTACTATTGATTTCAGCGATGGTACCGGTTTTACCGCCTTCGGCCGGGACAAAGCACCGGTCACAAAGTCGCAAACCATTCAGTTTGCCGACAACCTGAGTTGGGTCAAGGGGAAACACACCATGAAATTCGGTGTGGATGTGCGCCGCGTGGCCTATGCAGACGTAGAGAGCTTCGGCGGTTCGGACGATTTCGGAGCCTTTACCTTCTCTGCTGGCACCTTCACGGGAAACGCCTTCGGGGACTTCCTCCTGGGATTGCCTGCGAAGAGCTATATTGCGCAATCCGGCCCCGACGTCCTGGCTCATGCCTTTCAAACCGGTGTTTACGCACAGGACGAATGGCGTGTGAACAATCGCCTGACAATAAACTTCGGCCTTCGCTGGCAAGCGCTACCGCCATTCGTGAGCCCTCTAGGAAATCTGACGGCATTCGATCAACGAAATGGTGGCGTGATCATCCCCGATCGCAATAAGCCAGTTGCCGGATTCCTCGAATCGATCAATGCGTGCCCGGGAGCGTATAACCCCGCTCCAGTGCCCAATCCCGCCCTGCCCTGTGGCCCGGTGGAAGCTGCAAGCTCGCTTGGACTCGGTCCTGGTGTACGTCAGTTCTACAAAAGAAACTTTCAGCCACGGATTGGATTTGCCTATCGCCCCTTTGGAGACGAAAAGACGGTGGTTCGAGGAGGCTTTGGCATTTTTACCATGACGAACCTGGGGCAACTCTCCTTCAATACAACCAACATCGATGTTGGTGTCGTGCGCACGACTCCCAACTCCATCCAAAACGGTCGACCTGCCTACCAGTTCCCCAATGTGCAAACCCCGGACAATCCGTTGACCGTCGCGGGAACAGGTGACTTCTATCAAAACGTGCCCACCAACTATCGCGATCCACAATCGGCGCAGTGGAACCTAACCGTGGAACGTGAACTGGTGCGCGATTTAACCCTTCGTGTCAGTTATGTGGGAACCAACTCCTACCGGATGAGCCAGACCGTGGACCTGAACCAGGTTCACCCGAGTACGTCTGCCTACGATTCCAACCTTCGCCCGTACCTCAACTGGGGACGCATACTCTCCTCTGAAAACCAAGGCTCGGTCAACTATGAAGGCTTACAGTCGGAGCTCAACCAACGCTTTCGAGGAGGGCTGAGCTTCCAGGCGAGCCACGTTTGGGCCAAAAGCCTGGGTAACGTGGGAGGAGATGCTCCGAGTGCGTTCACGCCTGAAGTTATCTACGGCACGCCGGTTGCCGATCGCTTCAATCTCGCTGCGAACCGAGGCAACATTGCCGCAGTCCGTCGAAGCCGGGTGTTGGTCTCGGCAATTTACGACCTGCCGGTCGGACGCGATCGGAAGTTTTTACGTCAGATGAATTCTTTTGCGGAAGCAGTGTTGGGCGGGTGGTCCCTCAGCACGATCAGCATGTGGCAGACAGGACCCTATCTCACGCCGACCATCACTCCCAGCCTGGATCCGGCAAACCTGAACTTGGTTTATCGGGGCGCGTCGCTGCGGCCGGATTGCGTGGGAGACGGCAATCTGGCAAATCCGACTCCCGACCACTACTTTGACATCAATGCGTTTGCACCTCCCCCGGCGAACAGCGGACGGCTGGGCAACTGCGGGGTGGGAACTCTTGTGGGGCCCGGCACCGTGGCAATCGCGGGAGGATTCTCAAAGACCTTCGCTTTCGGCGAGAGAGTTCGAATGAGAGTGGAGAGTACGTTTACGAATCTGGCGAACCATTCCAATTTTGCGCCGCCAGCAGTCAATGTGTCATCACCGGCAACATTCGGGAAAATAACCAGCGTGCAGTCATCGGAGAATAGCGGAAATCGCACAGGTCAGGTGTCCTTGCGGATCGAGTTCTGAGGTTTTGGTGCAGGCGGGTGGCCCACCTTTGCGTTTTTTGCAAAGGTGGGGCGCGATCGAGGCCTGGGCTTTGCGCGTAGAACCTATACCGCGAGGCCACCGTTCGTGCAAGTCAATCTCGGTGGTGGATAAATCTGGCGGAGAGAGTGGGATTCGAATCCGCAATTGAACGTAGTCTCAACAAGATGCAGAGCAACGGATGGCGGTTTTAGCGGTGTTAGGAGATGCAAGGCAGTGGTAATGGATTGTGAACGGATTGTGGAAACTGCCTGTCGCTAGCCCCAATCTTCTAGTCGAGAGGAGGATACCCGCATAGCGTACTCAACCTACCTAAGCGGCGAGGGTCGAGCATTGGGCTGAGAAAGGAGGAACTGGATGCGCGCCTGCGCCTGCACCGGTACCGGTTTCCCATCCCGCCGACCGGGAGTGAATCGCCAGTTCTTGAGGGTTTGGACTGCGTCATCGTCGAGGCCCATGCCAACCGGCGTAACAATGGCAATATCGGACAGTCGCCCGTCTTCCCCGACAACGGCGTTAAACGCCAAGGTGAGTTGCCCCAGTTTCGCTCTCTCCTGCGCCCAGGTGAAAATCGGGTCAGGAGCGAACTCCAGCGCAGGAAGGGAGGCTCCGGGTTGGCGGACATATCCCACACGATGCTCTATCAAATACAATCGAGTGCCATTGTGCAGCGTGTTGTCAGGAGGGATCGCTTCCCACGCTAAGTCTTTGACGGAAACTTGGGCTGCTTTTGTCTTGTCATCGCCTTCGCATTCCCAGGGCGCACCTTTGGTTGGGCGGCTCACCTTTTGGCTTAAGCAATTGGCCCAATACGGCGGTGCGAGGGTCTCCAACTTCTCGTGGCTGGTAATGAAGACCTTTTGAAGAACTGAGAGCGTTGTTTCCAAGCTTGTCTGGTTTGGTGCCAGCGAAACTGCGATCTCGACGCGATCTCCGGTGCGAACGTTGAGAAATTCGCCAGTTTCTGTATCGAACTCGACGCAATAGCGGTCTCCTGCCATGACCAGTTCGCCACTGTGGGCTTCGCTCACATCCATCCCGCCGTACTTCGCCTTTCCAGGCGTAGATCGTGTGCTTCGACACCCCGACCTCTCGCGCCACGTCTTCCGCCTTCCGTCCTGCCTCCAGTTGTTTCAGCGCCCCGATCATCTGCGCTTCCGTGTGATTGCTCCTCGACATACCCGCTTCCCCTTTCTTTCGCTGAAATCAGGTGCTCAGTCGTGTAGCCGGTCGGTTCACCCGGCCCACTGCTTCCTTTGTGTTTCTGCTTTGAGGCCCAGTGCGGGCGCTCCATCCGCAGTGATTCCGACGTAAAGCCCGGACGTTCGCCCGGAGGCCACGCTCTTGAATCGATCCGCATGATCTCGAACTCGACCGAGCACGTCATCCAGGCAGGCCCGAACCTTCTCGCCTACGACGAGAGGGTCTTCATTTATTTCCACTTTCGATTCGAGACTCCATGAGTTCGTCTCGTAAGCCTTGCCAGTCTTGCCGCGTGGATCACCTATTTTCCACGACGCGTCTGGCGGCAGTCCAATTCGAGCGGAGATTTCCTCCGCCGTCAAATCGGCAGATTCAATGAATAGCCACACTGTAATTCTGGCCATAGTTTTGCCTCTAGGAAGCACCTGTAACTACTCAGGCTTCGGTTCCGGCTTCGGCTCCGGCGGTTTAAGGGTTTAACCACAATGTCCCCCTGATCGTTTTTGTACATTTCGAGATTTCCAACTTTTTTGGTTCCCATCGTCTCCTGTTTGATTTCCTCTGCGCTTTGTCCAGTGTTTTCCTTGAGATTGTTGATTTCGCCCTTTGTCAGCTTCTTGTCCTGTGCCCCTCCTTTGTCGGACTTACTTTGATCGGGCTTACCCTGATTTGGGTCTGCAGGCGTGCTTTGGGATTGAGACTGGTTTTGTGAGGTAGCCGGGGGCGGGGCGTTCTTGTTAGCGGTATCGTCCGAGTTGTGGTGATAGTAGACATAGGCGGCTACGCCAACAGTAACCAAGATGCCTACGCCTAACCCAATCGCAGCTCCGGGGGGCCCGCCAACGGCGCCGCCAACGCACATTGGAGCGGTCATTGTGTCGGTACAGTGTCCATCCGGATCGCCGAGCGTAGTTGGATTGTTCTGAACGTAGCTGTAGAGGTTGAGGCTTTGCGGATTGCCGAAGTGCGCGTAGGGAACATTGACTGGCTTGGAGGCCCAGTCGGGCGTCATAAATCGGCCAAGGCTGCTACCGTAGTATCGGGCACCGAACATATCCAGGCCGGATTCGGTATCGCGTTCTTTGCCAGTGTACTTGTAGAACTCCAGAACGCTACGCTGAGTGAGCACGCACTGAAGGCCATCATAGTGATAGAGCCACCGTAGTAGGCATAGATTGGGCTGCCCATTAAAGATTGCTTATCCCTCCACGCCTGGGCCGCCACCCGCTTTAGGCTTCCCTCCAAGTACTTGTAATTCTGATAGCAGTTCTTCCCGGCTCTTTCTGACCTGTTTCGCAGTTAGTTCTCCACCCTCAGGCGATAGCTCACCGGTCGACACGAGTTGCTGTACTCTGGCCTCCTCCCCTTCCAAACGTTTCAGCATTCGCTTGACGTAGGCGATTCTTGTGCTCTTTGATGGCATATACTCGTGGCCCCGTTCCTTCCGTGCAACTACTCATTGGGCTTCAACTTAATCGTCTTAATCCAGTTGCCAGTCGCCTTTCCATTCTTGATTTCCTGAGAAAAGCCCTGGCTCGACAGCAGCTTCGCCATCGAATCTTTCACCATCGACGCGGTTATCTTCACCGACTCGGCGCCAGTGGCTTTTGCGGCGTTAATTACTCCAGACTCTAGCTGCCCCAAGGTGCCAGCAGGCCCTTTGACGAACGATATTCCAACGCCCAACTCAGAACCAGCTTTAGAGAAGTTCACAGCGGCGGTAGCGCCGTTCTTCAATTCCCCGCCTACAAGACCTCCTGCTGACTCGAACGACTTGAAACCAAACGCCTCAGCAGCACCAGCCACGGAGAAGGAAGGAGTGCCCGGAGGCGCTATCGTGTCTGCAATCGTTTCTCCAGCTCTCTGTAACTGGGGGCCATTTGCAAGTCCGATGCCGATTAGAGTTCTGAGCAAGGCACTGCCACCGAGTTCAGCGCCGCCCATCGCGAGCCCCATTGTTCCGCCCAGCATCACAATCGGCTCCAGCGTTGCTCCGACCGGATGTTCTGCCGCGTATTGTGCGTACCTTGCTCTGCACTCTGCGCTGCAGAATGTTCCAGCGTCGCTATGTCCATCGGGGTCGCCGGTTGTTGTCGGATTGTTCTCGACATAGGCGTAGAGATTCAGGCTTTGCGGGTTGCCGTAATTCGCGTAAGGGACTGCAGTTGGCTTGCCCGCCCAGTCGGGAATCATAAACCTGCCGAGGCTGCTGGCGTAGTATCTAGCGCCGAACTCGTCGAGGCCCGATTCAGCGTCGCGTTCTTGGCCGGTAAACTTGTAGCCCACAGCGTCATAGGCATAGAGACCCAATCGATTCAGACCCCGACCGGCATCGCGAACTTGATCTCGTCGGTCTTCGCAGCTTTCTTGGAGACCGTGATGGTTCCCATCATAGATTGAAACCCGTTTAGGGTAGCCTTGAACTTGTAGGCGCCCTCCGGAACGTGGCCTATTTTGAATCGACCATGCTGGTCGGTTTTAGATCGCCTGATCTTTCGGTCGGTGCTCGGACCTTGGATTTCGAACAGAACGTCTGGCAAGGGGCCTTGGTCCCCCTGCATTCGGCTGATGACCCCGGCCACCGACCGCACGACAAAAGGCTGCTCTATCTGGTTGATAATGTGCTCGGTTGGAGACTTCGTAAAATCTCCAATCGTTGCCTTCTCCTGGGGCCTGCCTAGCGTCGTAATTGCAATGAGGCAGACTAGCAGCCACGGTTTCATTGGGGTCTCCTAGTTGTGGGGATCTCTGATTAATTGATCGCCAGCACGGCCACTGTTTTGCACATTCGGCCTCTGTTCACGAAGCTTGAACTCTCTCTGGACAGCTTGGTTATGCGCTCCCTGTTGTGGCGGCCCGACTTGAAGGGTTGTTCCATTCACTACGTTGATATTTTGAAAATCTCCGTACGCCTTCCCGCCGTCGATTTTGCCGTATGCTTCCGCTAGCTCATGAAAAGCGAGACTTGAGAGGGACACTGAGCGTCCCTGGGAGTCTTTGAAGTGAGCAGTGTTGGGATTGATGGTGACCTGATCAGCAACGCCTTTCGGCGGCAGATCGGTCGCGGCCTTGCCTTTGCCATATCGATCGTCGGGCCGGTTGTCGAGATTACTGATCGGGTCATTCGTCATCTTCACTGGACCGCCTGCGGTATTCGCGGTGTCGCTTAAGGCGAACGCGTAGGTATCCGAACTGGTCACCAGTTGATTAACGAGTGCTGCCCCCTCATTTGCGCTCAGGTCAAGCCCACTCGTGTTGAAGCTGACGGTGTTGTTTTTTTCATCTATCGAGACGCGGTCGCAGTTGCTGCTCCCGACGATGTCGCATATTGCTGCCTTGTCCGCAGCGAGATCGCCAGATAGCTGCAGGATTTCTCCCGTCGGGTCTACCAATCGAAGGGGGTTGTTTCGGACGTACGCATAGCGGTTGAGTTGCTGGGGGTCTACCTTCCGCTCTGGAGTGATAATCACAGGATCAACAGACATGAACCTGCCGAGGGAACTGGCATAGTGCCTTGCCTCGAAATAATCCAGCCCGGACTCGCCATCCCGTTCTTTGCCGGTGAACTTGTGGTGCTGCTCAGACGCTACGCTAAATGAGCATGAGCCGTGGACCGTCATGGCAATAGCCGCCCCGTCATAGGCGTAGCTCGAGCCGTCGCAATTCCGTTGCTGATCAAGACGATCCATCCGTTGCGACCACGTTTATCAGCGCCAAACCGTTCTTTACTGAACCGGTCAAACACCAGACGCCAACGCAGCCACCGAGTGGAACCGGACGGTCAGATTCGATTATCGAGATCAGCTCGTTTCGGGTGATTGCCCATTTAGCCAATTCCTGGTCTTGCAGTTGGGACATCCAATTAGGAAGGGCTGCAGCTGGCGACTCTCCGGAGACCTGTGAAATGTATGTTCCTCCGCCAAACTCCAAAATAACTGTGTAGAGTTTCTTCTTGTTCATTGCTGCTGCCCCTTCTCTTTCCGCGAGTGCGTCTCCGACTTCTTCATCCGATCATTTTCCCGATTGATAGCTTTATTGAGTTTGTCCAGTTTTGCTTTGTCCGCTGGTGTCTTGTTCGCCTTGCTCTTCAGCGTGTCCCTCTCTTGCTTCAGGCCGCCAAGCTTGTCTTTCGCGCTGTCGTTTCGTGCTTGATTGCTTTTCTGCTCATTTCGCCCGCCACCCGTGGAGTCATTCGCAGCCTTCAGGAGGTGTGCTCCGCCTATCAAAACCGCAGAACTTCCTTGCACAATTGCAGCAGTTGAAACAACACCTACGGGCACCCCGGCAACTGCGCCTACTCCAGTCGCATCGAGTGCCACCCCACCCACTTCGCCACCTGCACCCAAGAGCGTTTCGCCCGCACCCACAACGGTAGCACCGAAGTCTCCTATGGCTTGTCCCACCTTGTAATCACCGTTTTCAGAGTCCTGGCGTCCCGCACCACCGAAGAAATCACTGCCAAAGGCATTCGCAGCGCCTTTTACGATGTCCCAAGCGTCGTGGCCATTCGGATCAACGTAGCGCAGCGGATTGTTGTAAACGTACGTGTACTTGTTCAGCGATTGTGGGTTGAAGATGTCAGCATACGGCAGCGGACCCGCAGCAGAAGGACTCGGATCAAATACATCGACCGGCCCACCCGAGAACTCATCGACTTGCATGAATCTGCCAATCGAACTGGAGTAGAACCTAGCCTCGAAGTCGTCCAACCCCGATTCGGCATCGCGTTCCTTGCCGGTGAACGTGGCCACAAACGTGCGTCCATCTTACGTGAAGGATGCTTGCGTCGTACATGTAGATGCGCCTACCTGAAGCTCGCCCTATCAGCGACGAAATGGGCGATCGTCAATCCTACAAAGCAGGCTGCCGCCCAGCGATAAAACAACTTCCTAATCCTCGAATCTACGGGTTGTCGCCAGGCACTCCGAAACAGTAGGACGTAAGGACCTAAAGCAACGATACTGATGGCGAACACAATTCTGCTTGAAAGGCCATCGGTCCGAAGCAGAACCAGCAGTCCCATAATCAGGACGATCATGGCAAGGAAAAAACTCCATATGCGAAATTCGTTCGTCATCGTTCCTCCGTTATTCTCGTCACCAAGCGTCATCTAGTGGCACTTACCGTCGCTTGTACATTTTGGCGCTGGCGGTGGCGGGGGCGGCGGGGGCACCGTGACGTACTGTTTCGCGCCATTCACTACTTGGGTCACCGCTTTTACAGCCGAACTCACTTTTTTCGCAGCCTCTCCAACCTTGCTAGGATCCTTTACGGCATCCTTCACTGCTTTTCCCGCGTCTGCTACTTTGTTGACGGTATCTGCCGCCTTGGCTCCTTTCTGGATGTCACCCGTTACGGCTGTTCCAATGACTCCCACTGGATCAGGCAACCCGTTCTTGCCGGTGACAACCTGTACACCAGCCTCGGCATCCTTTGTGTCCAACTTGGGATCAATACCCTTGCCCAGGTCTATGGCACCTTTTCCCATCAATGCAACCCCGCCCAAGGCGATCGGAACGCCCACCCCAACTTCAGAAGAAGCCGCACCGACGACTACGGCGCCAAAGCCAATCACGGTTTCCCCCGAACCCTTCACAATGTCCCACGCATCGTGTCCATTGGGATCGATGTAGCGTAGTGGGTTGTTGTACGTGTACGCGTACTTGTTTAGCGATTGTGGATTGAAGATGTCGGCATACGGCAATGGACCCGCGCTTGACGGACTCGGGTCAAGCACATCTATCGGTCCACCTGTGAACTCATCGACTTGCATGAATCTGCCAATCGAGCTGGAATAGAACCTGGCCCCGAAGTCATCCAGCCCGGACTCGGAGTCCCGTTCTTTGCCGGTAAAGTGCAGGGGCGTGGGATCGCACGAGCCGCTGGCCACTTGACCGTCGCCGAACGCCAAACTCACAATGGTTTCGCACCGGGTCCCGTTTACCTGGGTGCGTGCTCGCTCGGTCCCCAACCAATCTGTGAAGGCGAAATTGGTGGTGCCACCGGCGCCGCCGGCGTATGTAGCGAGGTGGCGGCCTCCCAGAAACACCTCACCTCGCGTCCACGTCCCGGTCGAACTCACCTCCGTCATGGCATGCCCGCCCAGATCGTAGAGGTAATCCGACACTGCGCCCGAGACCACCCGCCGAATTCTCCGTCCCTCGGCATCATACGTATAGACCCCAGCCGTGGTGTCCACCGTACTCAACCGGTTCTCGGCATCGTAGGTGTAGCTGTAGGTGTGCGAACCATTGTTGTACGTTTTCACGTTTCCCGCAGCGTCAAAGGTGATTCCGTCGGTGGGAAGATTGTGGTTGTTGGCATCGAACGTCTGCACGCTGGTGTACGGCCCGTTCTGCTGGCGGGTGGCCCAAACCTGGCGAAGTTCGTTGCCTCCCACCCTTGCAAAAAACGCGAGGAGCGGGGCACCCCCCCAATTACTTTACGACTTATAATTTGCCCGCCGAGGGCGGGCCACCCGCCAGGCGCCGCTGCTATGAGACACTTCGCCGCGAGCTTGCTTGTATCCCAAATCCATACTCCCTCCCCGGATCGTGTCTGGGAGAGGATGGAATTGTCTTTGGCTCCTACCAAAAGAGTTCCATCTGGACTGAGAGAACCGCTTTCGCTGTACATCAAGTCCGACACGCAGGTTTGACCGGTGGTGATGCTCCATACCCACAACCGATCATCACTGTGGCCAAAGATAGTATTGTTAGTGCCGACGGCTGCAAACCCTCCAGCGGCACCATTGAACTTGGGCAGTTCCGGTTTGGGGGAACTCGGAAGAGGCTCGCCGGTGCTGAGGCGCAGCAGTCGGAAAACCCCGGACGAAGTAATAACGAAACTGTCTGCCTCCGGATTCAATGCGAGTGGAATTGCGTAAGCTGGAGACCTGGGCAGCGTCCCTTTCTGCCTCCAGTCGGAAGTGGACCACAACGTGAAGTCAGACTTGCTGACCGTCATCAAGATATCGCCTTGCGGCGACAAGAGAGGCGCGTATGTGTCTTTCAGTTCAACCAGTTGCTTGTCCGTGGAGATGTCGAGCACGTGTGTCACGGCAGCATTGTCCGAGACAACCATCCATGTACCGGCTGGACTGAAAGCTGCAGTGTGCACGTATCCGTTGAAATAGCTGTAGGTGCGCACCAGTTTTCCGTCAGGCAAGTGCCAAAGTTTCAGACTAAATCGATCTCCGTCCCCTCCGGTTGCCATCAACTGCCCATCTGCAGAAAGAGCGACAGCATGGACAATGCCTTGGCCCGTATCAACTGCGCACAGAAACTTCCGGCTCCGCACATCCCAAACGACGACCCTACCAAAGTCCTTGCCGGCGGCAAGCAGTCTACTGTCTTTCGAGAACGCGAGGACGTTAATCGTCGTAGGAGTTCCCACTCCTGACTGGATAGTTAGTGTATTTCCCGGCCCGAGATGGACTCCGCTCTTCGGCTCCTTGTGCTTCACATCCGCCAAGATCGTATCTGGCGGCGGGAAACTCGGAACCGCCTGAGCGGCTATGACTCGGAGGGCAACGCCGACAACGAAGAAAAGCAGAGCCTGCTTCAAAGGCCACATGCGAGGCAGTGTACCTCAGAAAGCCGGTGACTGTCGCAATCAGGATGGTGTCACATAGAGCTCGCCGATGGTTCGATTAGAAGCACGGCGCGAATGATGAGATCTATTCACTGGCATCCCAGATTTCCGAACCAGCCCTGTCCACGTAGCCCCATTCACCTTCGTAGTTCGTAGGCGTCATTTCGTTGAAATGCCATTTTCCGGCGCGGGAAACCATCGCCAGACCATTCTGGAAATCAAAGCTCATGTCGTATTTCGGACTGATCACCAATCGGCCGGATGGATCGATGAATCCATGCTTGTGGTCGGCAGCGTTCACGACGCAGGCAAGCCCCTCACTGAAGCTGCACGCATGCTCGAATTGTGGCTGAATAACCATCTCGCCCTGTCTGTCGATATACCCATATTTGAAGTGAACCTCCACTGCGGCTAGCCCTTCTTTGAAGTATCCTCCGTCCCCAAACCGCGGCGTTATTATCACGGAGCCGGTGCGATCGATGTACCCCCACTGATCCTTCCCATCACTGAACTCAACAGCAGCCAGCCCTTCTGAAAAATCTAGCACTTGATGGAATCGCAATGGGATCGCAATGGCGCCGCTCGTGTCGATGAAGCCCCACTTGTCTTTATTCTGGACCGCCAGTAATCCTTCGCTGAACGACCACCAGCTGAAATCAAATAGACCAGAAACCAGATTGCCGGTTCTGTCGATAACGCCGTGCTTCTCCCCCACCAGTACAACAGCTCGGCCTTGGGAAAACCCCTGCGCATACTCGAACTTCGGGGGGATTATGAGTTTGCCTTCCACGTCCGTGTAGCCCCATTTCTGACCCACCCTTACTGCGGCCAGTCCTTCGGAAAAAGACCAGCGCACTTCGTCGAACTTCGGTGTGATTACGGGCCTGTCACTTTGATCTATAAATCCCCATTTGTTACCGATAAGCACGGGTGCGTAGTCTTCGGAAAAATCACGGCAATCCTGAAATGTCGGGGCCACTATGAATCGCCCAGTAGAGTTGATGTACCCGCAACGCTCGCCTTTGCGCGACACAAATAGAGAGGGCGATGACTGAGCGCTAGCCTGAACATTGATAGCCAGCAACATTGCCGCGACATACCGCCAAGGGAACGAGTTGAATCGCATCGTTTCTCCCGAGGAAACAGTATAGCCTTGCAGAAGAGTGACCTGCGAACTGTCATCTAATGCCATCGGGTGGCAGTGGTTATAGTCTCCTCCAGATCCCCACGTAAGACAGCATAGCCGGGACAGATAATTGATAATTCGGGATAATTCGGGGACAGACGGGACATTCCCCAATTCTTTTTGGCCCGATATGGGAAATATCGTCCTCCCAGTCCGCCTCGAAAGTACACGCATGATCTGCAGACCGATCATTTCTGCTAATTTCAAGCCATGGCTCGGTTCGCGCGAGTCGTCGCGGTGGACGTGGCTCATCATGTTACGCAGCGGGGCAACGCTCGACAAGTGATTCTTGGCAGCGACGCCGATCGCATGATTTACCTGGGGTTGCTGCGCCAGTATGCCCAGCTTCACGGTCTTGCGCTGCTGGGTTACTGCCTGATGTCCAACCATGTGCACCTGATCGCGGTCCCGCAGACTCCGGACGGGCTCGCGCAAGCGCTCAAGCAGGCGCATGGACGCTACGCATCGTATTGGAATGCGCGTCGGTCGTCGAGCGGCCACGTGTGGCAGGGCCGATTCTATTCTTGTCCGCTTGACGAGTCTCACCTGTGGAAGGCGTTGCGCTATGTGGAGTTGAATCCCGTGCGTGCCGCCCTGGTGGGGCAGCCGAACAGTGGAGATGGTCTAGCGCAGCGGCTCACTGTGGCACTGGCACTGCGGATGCGCCCCTGGAGATGGAGCGGTGGAGGAGTCGCTGGACGGTGGCGGAGTGGGTGGAGTTCCTAGCGGCTGCGGAATCGCCCAGCGAGGTTGGCGAATTGCGCCGCTCGACGCATACCGGACGCCCTCTGGGGACGGCGGAATTCGTCACGGAGTTGGAGAAATCGATGCTGCGTCCACTGGCGGCGCGAAAAGCCGGACGACGCAAGAAGCCGGCAGGCAATTGGTCCCAGCCCGAGCTTACCTTTGTTGCCTGAAATGAGGGAATGTCCCGTCTGTCCCCGCATTTCCAACGTCCTGGCCTCATGTGGCGATGCTCAGATGAATGCTCAGATCATGAGCGGCATGTTTGCTGAGGCGAACCTTAACCTGAAGCGGATTCATGCCTGGGGAGGAGAACCGCAAATGGAACAGCTTTCCTGTCGGCTTCTCAAGCGAAAAATACCCGTTGTCGTCAGCCTTTGTGGAGGCCAGAACCGTTTTCCAGTCGGGGCTACACAGTTCGACCGTGACCCCCTTTCCTGCCACCTTTTCCAATCCAACGTCGACATGGCCTGAAAGCGAGCGACTGACGATCACACTTTCCTGTACAACGAGCTGGGTCTGAGCTTGCGCTGACCAGGCGACGCAGAACAGGAGAACAAGGAGACACGCAAGCCACTTTGAGTTCTTCATGTTATTGCTTAATGATGATTTTCCCTTCAGGATTTGGAGAGTTCGCTGGCCCTCCAGCACCGGTGTTGTACTCCTTGAGGTAGGGACGTTGATCTCTCAACTCTAGTTCTCGTTGCAGAGCCGCATTGTGACCCGCCGCGTAACTCCCGCCCTTTCCGCCGTCGATCTTCTCGTAAGCCTCGGCAAGCTCATGGAACGCAACGGTCCACTCCGGGGCTACTTGCAGATTGGTGTTTGACCCTCGCGTCACTTTTGGATTGTTGAAGTAGAGAGCGACGATGTCACTGACGCCAGCCGGAGGATTTCCGCCTTTGGGTTGGTCGCCAAATGTCCGAAGGTTCGCGGTAATGTAATCGATCTTGACGGCCCCCTTATCCGTCATGACGGTGGGGCCGATACTGAAGTCGTACGTATTTTTGCTGCCGACGAGATCGTTAACGAGCGCCGCTCCCGCATTCTTGCTTAGATCAAGGTCTTTGGTATCGAAACTAACCACCCCTGTTTTTGCATCCATCGAGAGTCGATTTGCAGCGTCCCCGGCTACCTGCTGCAGGTCCGCAAAGCACTGCTTTTGTTGGTCGGCGTTGCCGACGCATTGCAAAATCTCTCCGGTTGGGTCAATAAAACGCAGTGGATTATTCGCGACATACGCATAAAGATTGAGCTGTTGCGGGTTCACCAGCCGCTCTGTCGTAATCACAACTGGATCGGTGGTCATGAATCGGCCCAAGCTCGATGAATCGTAGCGTTTGCCGAAGTTATCCAAGCCGGATTCGGAATCGCGTTCTTTGCCGGTGAAGTGCAGGGGGGTGGGATCGCACGAGCCGGTGGCCACTTGACCGTCGCCGAACGGCAAACTCACAATGGTTTCGCACCTGGTCCCGTTTACCTGAGTGCGCGCCCGCTCCGTCCCCAACCAGTCGGTGAAGGCGAAGTTCGTGGTGCCACCAGCGCCGCCCGCGTAGGTGGCGAGGTGGCGACCGCCCAGAAACACCTCACCGCGCGACCACGTCCCGGTCGAACTCAACTCCGTCATGGCATGCCCGCCCAGATCCTAGAGGTAATCCGACACTGCGCCCGAGACCACCCGCCGAATTCTCCGTCCTTCGGCATCATACGTATAGGCCCCAGCCGTGGTGTCCACCGTGCTCAACCGGTTCTCGGCATCGTAGGTGTAGCTGTAGGTGTGCGAACCATTGTTGTACGTTTTCACGTTTCCCGCGGCGTCAAACGTGATTCCGTCCGTGGGAAGATTGTGGTTGTTGGCGTCGAACGTCTGCACGCTGGTGTACGGGCCGTTCTGCTGCCAGCGGTTGCCAAAGCGGTCATACAGATAGGTGTACGACGCTCCCGTCTTGGAGCTGCTTGTCAGCCGATTGAAGTCGTCATACCCATAGGTCCAGTTCCCGTTGATACTGTCGTTGGCGGTCAAGACATCGCCGTTTGGACCATAGGAGGCCATGCTCAGGCTGTAGATGCTGCCACTTGTTCCCACGCTGTGAGAACCCAGCCAACCCCGGTTCGCCCCGTTGCCGGTTGTCACCACGGTCTGAGTTTCGGCAATGCTCACATGCCCTAGGTTATTATCCCCCAAGGTGGCCGCAGTGTTCATGCCACAAGGGAGCGCATTTCACTTGGTTATAAAAATGGACGAAGGGGCGGCGACGGTGTCGAAAGGTGAACCCGGAATCACGGTGAGTTCGCCAGTCGTCATGTCCCGCGTAAAGGCGGCGATGTTCTTGGAGCCCTGATTTCCAACGTAGAGAAACTGCCCTGTGGGATCCAGGGAAAGAAACACCGGCCCGGTACCGGCAGAGATGGTCGCGGTCGTGATCTGGCTAGGCAGGCCGCTGGTGGGATCCAGCGTGTAGACAAAAACATTGTTAGAGCCGGTATTGGCGACGTAGAGGAATTGGCCGGAGGGATCGACAACGATCCCGATGGGACCGGTACCGGCGGCGAAGGGGGTAGGGGTGAGGGAGGTCAATCCCCCGGAAACGGGATCGATGGTGAATCCGGTAAAGCCGTTCGCGGCCGGCAACGTGACGTAGAGATGTTGTCCGGAAGGATCGATGGTCATAGCCAGGGGAGCCGCGGTCAGGATGACAGGTGAGCCTGGGATTTCCTGCAAGGTTCCCACCCCGGGCGCGATGGAGAAAATGGAGAGGGAAAGTGAGTTCTGGTTTGCGACGTAGAGGAAGTTGCCGGACGGCGAGACCACCAGCCGGCTTGGAGCAAGACCTGCCTTGAAGGGAGAGTCGGTAATTTCCGTCAAGGCCCCGTTGGAGGAACTTATGGTGAACACGGAAATGTCGTTCGTTCCCTGGTTGGCGACAAACAGTAAGCCGCCGGCGGGATCGGTGGCCAGGGCGGTTGGATTCAGGCCCGTGCTGGCCCGGGGCATCACTTCGCTCAGTACGCCACCGGAATCGATCGTGAACAGCGACACATCGCCCTCGGCTTGGTTGGCGACATAGGCAAACTGGTTGGAAGGATGCACACAGACAGCAGCCGGGGAAGTACCTGACGCAAACGGCGATCCGGAGATCGGGTTCAGCTTGCCGGACGTGTCGTTGATGTGGAAGCCCATCACCTGATTATTCTGCGGCACGGTCACATAGGCAGCGTGGCTTGACCCGCCACCGCCACCGCCGCTGCTGCTGCAACTGATTAAGAGTCCTGCCGCCAGCAGCATCACGAATAACAAGAAGATTGCTTTGCCTCGAATCAATCAGAGCCTCCCCGGGAGACAACGCCAGACATATTTACACACCTTGCTGAACCTGGAACCCTGGCCAAATGAAGAGTTCGGGCTCGAACAGGATACAACACATCTCTCCCGGAAGAGTTGCATCGAGGAGGCACCAACGCTTGCAAGTCGTCAGGCGATGCTACGTTTGAGGCGCGAAGTGCGGCGCCGGGAGGGGGAGGCGGCGGTTTCCACACGGTTGCGGCCATTCTGCTTGGCGCGGTACAGCGCCTTGTCGGCGGCCTGCATGACCTGCTCGAGTTCGCGTAGCCGGGCGGTTGGCTCTGCAACTCCGATGCTGACGGTCACGGACAGATCGCCGCTGGGGTTTTGTGGGCGGACACGGCGGTCGCGTTTCCCGCGAGCGGCAACTCTGCGATCCGGGCCGCGGGCGACGGTGCGTCGTTCCTCACCGGCGCGCACCCGGAAGGTCGAGGCCTGAATGAGAATGCGCAAGCGATCCAGATGTTCGACCACTTCTTTCGTAGACTTTCCCGGAAACAGGATGGAAAACTCTTCTCCGCCCACGCGGAATGCCTCGCCGCCGCCGCTCACCCCGGCCAGTCGGCCCGCCACCATGCGCAGCACCTGATCCCCAGTGTCGTGCCCGTAGGTATCGTTGAAGGACTTGAAGTGGTCGATGTCGACGACAGCCACGGCATACGGGCCCTCCAGGCGAAGCAATGCGTCGTTGAAGGCACGCCGCGAGGGTAACCCGGTCAACTCGTCGTGATAGGCGAGAACATATGAGGTTTCGATGATGGAGCTGAGCAGAATCAGCCCTCCCGTGGCCAGATACGCGCCCGCGATGTGTCCCACGGCGCCGGCTTGCAATCCCAGAAACACAGCCAGAAGCGACCACAGCAGACCGCCCTCTACCGGCTTGCGATAGAGCAAGAACCGGACTAGCAGGATTGCGCAGGCCACCGCGAAGGCCAGCAAAGCGGGTTGCGGAAGCTTCGTCCACTGGAAGAGGTGCCGATCCAGGAAAGCGTAGTGGAAAAGAGCGGGGCCGCCGGTTTGTCCGGGGCGGCAGATGAGGGCGACGAACACGGACTCGGTGAACAACAGTCCCAGGCGTGAGGCGATGGCAGGAAACCCCAGGCCGCGCTCGCGGATGAAGGAAAGAAAGATGAAGTTGACTGGCAGGAGGAAAGAAATGGCCTCAATTGCGATGCGTCCAGGGCCGACCAAGGGGGGGCGCCCGGCGGAAAAGAACTCAGCTGCACGATGCGCCAGAAGAAGAAAGACCAATGCGAACAGGACGCGGCTGGAGTGGAATCGCCAAGCCAGCAGAATTCCAGCGGTGAAGGCTGCGTAGTAGTAGAAGTCGAGAGCGGAGGCGGAGATCGGCACGATCCCGCCCTGAAGCAGCACCACCGCGGCAAGCAGAAGGGCGCCGCCGGGCAAAAGCAGAGACTTTAGTACTCCCTTGCTCCAAAGATCCACTGAGTGCTTTCCCAGGCCATGAACTAGCGTTTAGCAATTATCCCCGGCTGGTGGAAGCGGAGTGAGTGGCAGTGGAGGTTCGTCCCAATTCTGCAGCGAGTTCTCTCCTTGGAAAGTGAGACCTTCGTGCGTGGCGCAATCTCTTGTCCTGACTCCATGTCCGCCTAGAATCGGAATGTCATATTAGAGGCATCTTACCTGTGAGAATTCTTATCGCGGAAGACGACGCCGCCCTCGCCAGTTTTGTCAGGAAGGGCCTGGAAGCGGAGCACTATGCAGTGGACGTTTCTGCCGACGGGGAACAGGCACGAGCCATGGCGGAGGAATTTGATTACGACCTGGTAGTGCTGGACCTGACTCTGCCGCGGCTGGATGGAGTTTCGATCCTGCGCTACGTGCGCACTCGCAAACCGAGCATTCCAATCCTGATCCTGACCGGGCGCAGCCGGGTGGAGGACCGAGTGCAATGTCTCGATCTGGGAGCGGACGACTACCTGGTCAAACCGTTCTCATTCTCGGAGTTGTCGGCGCGCATCCGGGCGCTGCTGCGGCGCTGTCACCTGCCGGTGGAGTCGGTGCTGGCGGTGGATGATCTGAAGCTCGACCGGGTGGAGCGGCGAGTGGAGCGGGCGGGGCGGCGCATTGAGCTGACATCGAAAGAATTCGCCTTGCTCGAGTACCTCATGCGCAATGCCGGGCGGCGGATTACCCGCGCCATGATTATCGAGCACGTGTGGAACCTGTCATTCGACACTTACACGAACGTAGTTGACGTGTATATCAACTACCTCCGCCGCAAGGTAGACAGCGGCGCGAACAAGCGGCTAATTCACACCATCCGGGGCGTGGGCTATGAGTTGAGCACACGCTCCGAGGCGCGGGAATGAAAGCGGCAGCGGCAGGAGGCGAGATTGCAGCCAGGGGCGAACGGCGGAAACTGCTTTCTGAATTGTTTCATGCTCTGAATCAGCCCCTCACAACGTTGCGCTGCGCACTGGAGCTCTCGCTGCAGCGACAGCGCTGGGAGGAAGAATCCCGCCACACCGCGCAGACTGCGCTGGAGCAAGCCGAGAGCATCACCCGGCTTACGTGCGGCATCCGCGAATTGCTGGAAGCCGATGACCCTGGGGACCAACTCCAAGTGGTG
Organism: Terriglobia bacterium; assembly: GCA_020073165.1. GTDB lineage: Bacteria > Acidobacteriota > Terriglobia > Terriglobales > Acidobacteriaceae > JAIQET01. The sequence goes on from JAIQFP010000003.1 coordinate 22,627, forward strand.
GCGCTGGACGCCACGGTGCGGGAGGCGCTGCGCGATTGGCTGCCCGTGTCGGAGGCGGCGCACATTACGCTCTCCTGTCAGAGCCTTGCTCCTTGTCCGGTGTGGTTTGAGGAGCAGCGACTGCGGCAAGCGGTGTTCCATTTGCTGGAGTTTGTACTGCTTTCCGCCGCCGGGGGCGCAACCGTGAAGGTCGATCTGGCGCAGCAAGAGGGTGCGGCTCTGCTAAGGATAGCAACCTCACGAATGGACCTATCTGCCGGCGTGGAACCCGTTTCTGCTGACCCTGCAGAGTCCAAGATGGAGCAAGTGCAACGCAAGCTTGGACTGGCCATCACGCGCAGTATCTTCGAAGCGGCGGGTGGAAGCTTGGAAGTGACTGGCGGCAAAGAACTGCGGGTTGAGATTCGGCTGACGCTGGCGGAAGCTCCCGCAGAGGCCAAGCGCTCGTGCGGGCGGGGCTGTGCGGTCCAAGGATGATCCTTCCCAACCACCGGGCAGATTTTTCCCATTTCCGCTAACCCTTCTTGAACTGGGAAAGACTTGCCGGAAAAAGAAATTCTTAATCTCCTTCTAATCGCCTTCCAAGCTTCTCCGGATGAAATCGGTAACATGACTTTAGCGGCGATTCTTCCTCCTCTCACGGGAGGCGTACTGGTGGCCAGCCCCAGCACCTTTCTGCGCGAACAGGTGCTGCACAGCCTTCCCGACCGACGCTGGCCGGTGCAGGAAGCGCTGGGCGGGGCCGAAGCCCTGGTGAAACTGGAGACCGGCGACTGGCAGGTTCTCTATCTGGACCGCCGCCTGCCCGACCTAGACGCTGAAGAACTGATCGAGATCATCAAGCAGCGCTTCCCCGGAATCGAAGTGGTCATGCTCGACTCCGACAGCGGGGAGCCGCTGCCGGCCTCGGGCGCGGGCCATCCGCAGTGGTGGCGCGAGGCGCCCCAACGCACCCACCTGCGTCCCGCAAACTTGACCGAGGAACGGCACCCGGCAGCAGCGCGCCCCGAGCCCGGGGCAGACGTCGAGCCTTTGCCGGGCATGATCGGCAGCACCGATGTCATGGAGCGCCTGTATCAACTGGCCCGGCTGGTGGCGCCGCGCACCACTACGGTATTGATCACCGGGCCGACGGGCACCGGAAAGGAATTAGTAGCGCGGGCGATTCACCGCTTGAGCCCGCGCGCGGCACGTCCCTTCGTGGTGGTCAACTGTGCAGCGATTCCGGAGAGCTTGTTGGAGTCGGAGTTGTTCGGCTACGTGCGGGGCGCGTTTACGGGAGCGGTGCAGGCGTACAGCGGACGTATCCATGCCGCGCAGGGCGGCACGCTGTTTCTTGATGAAGTGGGGGAGTTGCCGCTCAGCCTGCAAGCCAAATTGTTGCGTTTCCTCGATCAGAAAGAAGTGCAGCGACTGGGCAGCGCGGAAGCGATGCGGGTGGATGTGCGCGTGGTCGCCGCCACCAATGCCGACTTGGCGCGGCGGGTCGCGGAGGGCAGTTTTCGGGACGACCTCTACTACCGGCTGTCGGCCTTTCCGTTGCAGCTGCCGCCGCTGGCGGAACGCGGGCGCGACATCTTGCCGCTGGCGGAGCATTTTCTGCAGGTGACGGCATCGGCGGACCGCTCGCCAACGCCGCTTCTGAGCCGGGAAGCGGTGCGCATCCTGCAAGCGCACACCTGGGAGGGCAATGTGCGCGAACTGCAGCAGGTCATGGAACGAGCGGCCATCCTGGCGAACGGTGCCGGCACGATTCTGCCCGAGCATTTTTGTTTCCCGGCCCTGGCCCGCAGGCAACAGGAAAAAATTGCCGGGCGAAGGCGAGTCTAAGAGGAATCTTAGCCGCTAGCCGAGCCGCTGGCAGGCGCTTTGCATATGCCGAGTTCAGCCATGGCAACGTCCCTCCTCCATCGCTGCGCTCCGCCAGAGACTGTTTCCCCCGAAGAACAGTCGTTGGCGCGGGCGTTCGCTTCGTTCACCGAGGCTGCGGGCTCGCTGGAGCGTTCCTACACCCAGTTGCAGGCTGAAGTGGCGCGCCTGCGGCGGGAACTGGAAGATACCAACCGCGACCTGGCCCGTAGCCTGGACGAGAACCACCGCATGCGGCAGCACCTGAACCGCATCTTGGAAGGATTGCCCTGCGGCGTCCTGGTGCTCGAGGCCGATGGCCATATCTCCATCGCCAACCCGGAAACACAACACTTGCTGGGAGTTGCTGCGGGTGAAGCGCTCGAGGATTCCGAGCAGGTGCGCAGTTGGACCTGCGACCTGCTCCGGCGCATTCCGCCCGGTTCCAGCGAACACGAGTATCACTGTCGTAAGGGAGCGCTTGAGTGGGTGGCTATCCGTCACGCGCAGCTGCAGGCGGAGGATGGCGTTAGTTCGATCTTCATCCTGCAGGACATCAGCGCGCGCAAGCGTCTGGAGCGGGAGTACGAACTCCTCCAGCGCCGCCAGGCGCTGGCCCAGATGTCGGCCGTACTGGCGCACGAGATTCGCAATCCGCTGGGCAGCCTGGAGCTGTTCGCCGGCCTGCTGGCGGGCTCGGAACTGGCCGGGGAGCAGCGCGAGTGGGTCGAACACATGCAGGCTGGTCTGCGCACTCTGGCTGCCACCATGAACAATGTCCTGCACTTTCACAGCGGAGCGCAGCCAGAAATGGCGCCGCTCGATCTGGGGCAGTGGCTGCGTTCGCTGCACCACTTTTTGCGCCCGCTGGCGCAGCAGGCGAAGGTACACCTCGAACTGGTCCAGGGTCTCGACGGAGTGATGGTCGCGGCCGACCGCCATCGCCTGGAACAGGTTCTGCTGAACCTGGCGCTTAATGCCTTCCGCTTCATGCCGGGTGGAGGAGTGCTGCGAATTTCTGGCCAACGGCGCGGGAAGGCAGCGGGAGCCAGCGCTGAAATCGAAGTCGCCGACACCGGGCCGGGGATCGCTCCGGAAAATCTGGCGCGCGTCTTCGAAGCCGGATTTACCACTCGGCCGGGAAGTCCGGGACTGGGGCTGGCGGTGTGTCAGACCATCATGCAGCAGCATGGCGGAACCATCACTGCCACCAGCCGTCCGGGACGAGGAACCAAGTTCCGGCTGGAATTTCCGGGAGTGAATCCATGAACCAGGTCTTGGTGGTGGACGACGAAGCCGCCATGCGCACCGCGCTGGCCGCCAGCTTTGCGCGCAACGGGTGGAGAGTGGAAACCGCAGCGGGCACGACCGAAGCCATGGCGAAGTTCCGGCGCGGGCAGCATCCGCTGGTGGTGACCGATATCCGCATGCCCGACGGGGACGGGTTTGCGGTCATGCGCGAAGTGCGAGCCATGGCGCCGCAGACGGCGGTGATCCTGCTGACTGCGTTTGGCAGCGTGCCCGATGCGGTGGCCGCCATGAAAGGCGGCGCCTGCGACTACCTGGTCAAGCCGGTGGCTTTTGAAGAACTGGAGCGGGCGGCGCATCGAATTCTCGAGCGCGCCCAGGCACTCGAACCCGACCGCACCCAACTCATAGGACATTCACCGGCACTGCTGCGGGCCCTGGAACGTGCCCGGCAGGTCGCGGGCACCGACGCCGACATTCTGATCCAGGCGGAGAGCGGTACCGGCAAGGAATTACTGGCTCGCATGGTGCACCGCCTGAGCCCGCGCCGCGACCGTCCGTTTGTGGCGGTCAACTGCGCGGCGTTCCCCGAAACCTTGCTCGAGAGCGAACTATTCGGCCACACCAAGGGCGCATTCACCGGCGCGCTGGCGGCCAAGGCGGGCAAGTTCGAAGTGGCACATGGAGGCACGCTGCTGCTTGACGAGGTGGGCGAGATGCCGCTGGCGCTGCAACCCAAGCTGCTGCGCGCCTTGCAGGAGCGGGAATTCGATCGCCTGGGCGACACCCGCACCGTCAAAGTGGACATTCGCGTTATTGCCACCACGAACCGACCGCTCGGAGCCATGATGTCTGAGGGCCAGTTCCGAGCTGACCTCTATTACCGGCTGAACGTGATCCCGCTAAGTCTGCCACCGCTACGTGAGCGCCTTGACGATATCCCTGAACTGGCCGAGCATTTCGCTCGCACGTACGCGCCCGCCGGGGCTTCCCCTAAGCTGCGGCCGGAGTTTCTGGCCTGCCTCGAGCAGCATTCCTGGCCGGGCAATGTGCGCGAACTCGCCAACCTGATGCGGCGCGCGGTGGCGCTTTCACCGGGGGAGATCGGGACTGAGGTGCTGGAACCGTCCGAAATCGAGGCCACGGCATCCGGCGGCGAGCGCCTGCGTCCCGGTCTCTCGCTGGAATCCATGGAACGGCGTTTGCTCGAGGTCACACTCGACGCCACTGGCGGCAACCGCTCGCGCGCCGCGGAGATGCTGGGCGTCAGCCTACGCACCGTGCGCAACAAGATCCGCGACTACGGCCTGCCGGCAAGGAGCAGCTATGTCCATGATTGATACCCCGACCACGGAAGCGCTAAGCCGCTTCCTCGACGTGACCGTGTTTCGCCATGGTCTGATCACCGCCAACCTGGCCAATATCGACACCCCCGGCTACCGCACCCGCGACATTGACTTCCGCCGCGAGCTGGAGCGGGCGTCAGGCGAATTCGCCTTCGTCAATTTCTCACCGGTGGCGCGTCCGGTGCAGGGACTGCTGGAGCGTCCCGACGGCAACAACGTCAGTATGGAGCGCGAAGGCCTGCTGCTGGCCGAGACCCAGCTGCGCTTCCAGACGGGCGTGCAACTGCTGCGGGTGGAGTTTCACCGCTTGTCCACCGCCATCAATGAAGGGAAATAGCCATGAACCTGTTTGGAGTGCTCGAACTCAGCGGCTCGGCGCTCGGCGCCGAACGCCAGCGGGCGGAGGTGGTGGCCAGCAACATGGCTAACGCCGAAACCACGCGCACGCCCGAAGGCGGGCCGTACAAGCGGCGCCTGGTGGTGTTTCGCGCCCAGCGGATGCCGCAGTTTTCCCTGGTGTTGGCCGGCTTTCAGAGCATGGCGGCGCGCGGGGTGCGGGTGGACCAAGTGATCGACTCGGCGGCACCGCCCATCCGGCGCTTTCAGCCCGGACATCCCGATGCCGATGCCCAGGGGTACGTCGCTTATCCCGCCATTGATCCGGTGGAGGAGATGACCGACCTGCTGGGAGCCATGCGCGCCTATGAGCTGAACTCATCGGCGGTGCAATCGGTCAAGGCCATGATCCAGCAATCGTTCGAGATTCTGCGCTGAGAGGGCGCGAGGAGGTAAGCCGTGATGAACCCGGTGTCAAGCCTGCGGATTCTTCCCGCCGAAATTGAAACACCACTGGCATCGCAGCCGGCAGGCGAGGAAGGCGAATTCCTAGATACACTGCGCGGGGCCATGGACCAAGTGGAGCAGTTGCAGGGCTCGGCCCAGAGCAAAGTCGCGGCCCTGCTCGACGGCAGCGGCATGGATGTGCACAGCGCCATGATCGCGGTGGAGAAGGCTGATCTCTCCTTTCAGTTGATGATGCAGGTGCGCAACAAAATTGTGGCGGCGTATCAGGAAATCTCGCGCATGCAGTTTTGAGGCGCACTAGGAGACGCGGGTGGCGGAGACGAAATCATTCGGCCAGGCAGTGAACCAGGTGGGCGACATGCTGGGCGGGCTCAGCTTGCGCCAGCGTTTGCTACTGGTCGGAGGGTCGGCGCTGGTCGGAATCACGCTCTGGGTCTTCGTCGGCCTGATCGGCAAGCCGCGGTACGTCACGCTCTATTCTGGCTTGAAGCCGGCTGATGCGCAGGCCATGGGCGGCCGCCTGGCGGCAAAAAACATCCCCTATGAACTCTCGACCGACGGCGGCAGCTTGCTGGTGCCGGCGGAACAACTCGATGCCAGCCGCCTGGAGACAGCCTCGCAGGGGCTGCCGCGCAACGCCCGCCTGGGCTTCGAGTTGTTCGACACCCCCAACTGGGCGGGATCGGATTTCACCGAGAAGGTCAACTATCAGCGCGCGCTCGAAGGCGAACTGGAGCGCACCCTGCAGACGCTGAGCGAAGTGGAGGCGGTGCGGGTGCACCTGGTGCTGCCGCGCGAGTCCTTGTTCAGCGAGCAGGAACGCCAGGCCAAGGCGGCAGTGATTCTGAAGATGCGCGGCGGCAGGCTTTCCGAGCAGGCACAACTGGCAATTCCGCAACTGGTGGCCAGCGCCGTGGACGGGCTGCGCCCCGAGAATGTGACCGTGGTCGACGCCGACAGCAATACTCCCCTGCTGCATGCCCGTGGCCCCGGCGGCGCGAGCGGCGCCTACAGCCTGGATGAGGAACTGGCCAAGACCGTGGTGCGGACACTCGAGCCGGTGGTAGGGACCGAGCACGTACGCGCCAGCGTGCACGTGGAGTATGACCTGAGCACCAGCGAGAGCACCGAAGAAACCTACGATCCCAAAACCACAGCCGCGCTGACGCAGCAGAAGTCCGAAGAAAACATGGGAGGAGCGGGACCGGCTGGGATTCCGGGGACGGCCAGCAACCTTCCCGGAGGAGCGGCCGCCACGACGCAGGTAAATGCCGAGACTCAGTCTTCCCGCTCTGAGAGCGCCACCTATGCAGTGAGCAAGAGCGTGCACCACAGCGTGCAGCCGCCGGGGAGGGTCCGGCGCATTGCCGCCGCGGTGCTGGTGGATGATGCGGTGGACATGGTGGAGAAGGAGGGCGTGAAGTCCGCCAACCGCCGCAAGCGCACGCCTGAGGAAATGAAGCAGATCGAGCAGCTGGCGAGTGCCGCTCTTGGACTCGACACCCAGCGCGGCGATCTGCTGGCCATTCAGAACCTGTCGTTCCAAGACTCGCCAGCAGAGACCCCGATCAAGCCCACCGCCATCGAGACCACTCGCCGCCTGGTAGTGGAATGGTCGGGCCTGCTGCGCTACGCGGGCGTGGCCGCGTTGTTTCTGATCGTGTACTTCCTGATGCTGCGCCCAGTAAAGAAGCAGCTGCTGGCCGCTTTCCGCGAGTTGCCCAAGCGGGCGGCGCAGCCGGCGAAGGAGTTGGCGCAAGCGGGCGGGGCGGCCGTGGCCGCGGCCTCAGCGGTGGAAATCGAGTTGCCGGCGGGGAGCGCAGGCGCTAAACGAGCGAGCGCGCTGAAGAAGCAGCTGGCGGAGAAAGTCAAAACCGAGCCGGCGGCCGCCAGCCGCCTGGTGCAGAGCTGGATCCGCGAGGGAAGCGCGCAATGAAGGCGGCTGCCAATCCGAGCGGGGGGCTGCGCAAGGCTGCGATTCTGCTGGTGCTGCTGGGCGAGGAGATTGCGATTGAGATCTACCGCAACCTGCCGGAGCGAGATCTGCAGCAATTGACCCAGGAAATCGCCGAACTGGACTACATCGATCCCCAGAGTGCGCTGGCGGTGCTGGAGGAGTACTACGGCCTGGCGCTCACCCAGGATTATCTCGCTCAGGGCGGCACTGAGTACGCGGAGAAGTTGCTGGTGAAAGCCTTCGGCTCCGACGGCGCCCGGCAGCTTCTGGGGCAAGTCTCGCGGGCGGTGGAAATGAGCGCGGGTAAGCTCGACTCACTGCAGAAAGCCGACCCGCAGCAACTGGCCAAGTTTCTGGAAGGCGAGCACCCACAAACCATTGCTTTGATCCTGGCGCACCTCGATGCCAAGCAGGCTTCGGTTCTGCTGATGCGCTTTCCGGAAAACCTGCGGGCGGAGACGGTCAAGCGGCTGGCACAGTTGCGGCAGTTTTCCCCCGAGATCGCGCAGAAGGTCTCCATGTCGCTGCACAAGCGGCTGGAATCCCTGGGCGAACAGCACCGGCGCGCCTATGCCGGAGTGCAGGGCGTGGCCGACCTGCTCAACCGGCTGGACCCGGTCCCGAGCAAGGCCATTCTGGAAGCTATCGAGAAAGAGGATCCCAAGCTGGCGCTCAATATCCGCAACCTGATGTTCACCTTTGAAGACCTGCTGGGGGTGCCGGAGGCTGGAATCCGCGAACTGCTGTCGCAGCTGGACAAGAAAACCCTGGCCATGGCGTTGCGCGGCGCGACCGAGGAGCTGAAGAGCTACATCTTCAAGTCGATGTCGTCGCGCGCCGTGGAAATGCTGAAAGAAGATATGGAAGTGCTGGGGCCGGTGCGGTCGCGGGATGTCATCAAGTCGCAGCAGGAAGCGGTAGCGGTGGCCCGCAAGCTGGAAGCCGAAGGCAAGATCAGCCTGGGGGCGGACGAAGAAGATGAGTACGTCGTGTAATCCCGTTCTGGAACCGGCGCCGCAGCCGGAGGTACGGCCTTTCCCATACGCCGAGGCTGGCAGTATCGAGGCCAGCGGAGGGACAGCGGCGGCTGGAGACCCGGTGAGCGCAGCCAGAGCCGGATTGGACGCAGAAACCCAGGCGCACGAAACCGGGCGGCAGCAAGGTGAAATGCAGGCACGCGCCGCTTTCGACGAGCATTTGGCCCAGGTGCGGGAGAGTGTGCGCGCAGCCCTGAGTGACTTTGCCCGGGAGCGTGCTGCCTATTACCAGCAGGTGGAAGTCGAGGTGGTCGAACTGGCGCTGAGTATCGCACGCAAGATCCTGCATCGCGAAGCGCAAGTAGATCCTCTGCTGCTGGCGGGCATGGTGCGAGTGGCGCTGGACAAAATTGAAAGCGGAACCAAGGTAGTGGTTCGTGTGCATCCCGAACAGGTGTCGAACTGCCGCAGCCACTTCGCGCGCACCCTGGAGCCTGGAGAGGTTCCGGAGGTGGTAGAAGACGCCGCCATCGCCCGGGATTGTTGTGTCTTGCAAACCGGGGTGGGCACGACCGAACTAGGGCTGGAAGTGCAGTTGAAGGAAATCGAAAAGGGGCTGATGGACTTGATGGCGCGGCGGCCGGAGACAACGAAATGAGCGCGCCGCGGCTGTTGTCTCCCTACTTCTCTCGCCTGGGATCCTGCTCGGCTGTTCGGTGGCAGGGCCGGGTGAAGCAGTTGATTGGTCAACTGGTGGAGTCGGAAGGACCGTTTTGCTCGGTCGGTGAACTGTGTGAGGTGGTCAATGCCAGCGGGCGTGTCTTTCCCGGCGAGATCGTCGGCTTTCGCGGCACCACGGTCTTGTCCATGCCTCTGGAGCGTCCGGCGGGCATACGGTACGGCGACCAGGTGGTCACCTGGGGGGCGCGTCCGACCATGCGAGTCAGTTCGGAATTGCTGGGCCGCGTGATCGACGGAATGGGTGAGCCCCTGGATGCACTCGGCCCCTGCCGCGGACGCGACTATCAGGCCCTGGATGCGGCCGCTCCTCTCCCGCTGGAGCGCGCCATCATCCGTGAGCCTCTGGGCTGCGGAATCCGCGCCGTAGACGGCTTCCTGACCTGCGGTCGGGGACAGCGCGTCGGCATTTTCGGCGGCAGCGGCGTGGGCAAGAGCACGCTGATCGGCATGATGGCGCGCAATACCAGCGCGGATCTCACTGTGTTGGCGCTGGTGGGGGAACGCGGACGCGAGGTGCGGCACTTTCTGGAAGACGCTCTCGGAGAGGAAGGCCGCAGGCGCGCGGTCGTGCTGGTTTCCACCTCGGACCAGTCACCGCTGTTGCGCATTCGCGCTGCGCTGGCAGCGACTGCCGTCGCGGAATATTTTTGCGCTCGCGGCAAGAACGTGCTTTTGGTAGTCGATTCGCTCACCCGCCTGGCGATGGCGCAACGCGAGATCGGACTGGCGGCGGGCGAACCGCCGACCGCCAAGGGCTACACCCCTTCGGTCTTCACCATGATGGCGCGTCTGCTCGAGCGCGCGGGGAAATTCAATGGCGGCAGCATCACCGCGTTCTATACGGTTCTGATGGAAGGCGATGACCAGCAGGATCCGCTGGTGGATGGGGCGCGCGCACTGCTCGATGGCCACATCATGCTGGACCGGCGGCTGGCGGCGCAGAACCACTATCCGCCGATCTCGGTTCTGGACAGCATCAGCCGGCTGATGCCCATGGTTTGTGGCCCTGAACACCTGGAGAAAAGCCACAGCTTACGGCGATTGCTCGCGACCTATTACGCGTCCGAAGATCTGATCCGCATCGGAGCTTACCAGAAAGGAAGCGACGCCACGCTCGACCAGGCATTGGCCCTGATGCCGGAGATCAACCGCTTCCTCGAACAAGGTCCCAAGGAAGCGGCGCCGCTGTCGGACACGGTGACCCGGCTGCTGGCCATCGCCGGCTAACACCATGGCCTTCCGCTTTTCTCTGCAAACGCTGTTGCAATTTCGCAAGAGTGTAGAGCATCAACAAGAGTTACTGCTGCAGGAAGCCAATCACCAGGTCACACGCGTACGGCACGAGATCGAGGGCGTGGATGGTTTTATGGCGGAGATGGCGGCGCGCAGAGCTCGCGAACTGGACTCCGGAGTCAGCGCCGCGGAGCTGCAGTTCGAAAACCTCTGCCGCCTGGTTCTGCTGGAACATCGCCGCCAACTGCAAAGGGCGCTGGCTGAGCGCGAGGAAGTGCGGGTCAACCGCAGCCAGGCCTTCCATGAGGCGCGGCGGCGGCGCGAGGTGGTTGACACGTTGCGCCGGCATCAACTGCAAGTCCACCGCCAAGAGCAAAAGCGGAAAGAGCAGCGCTATCTGGATGAGTTGTTTCTGCTACGACGAGAGTTTCTGCGGCCGAGCTGAAACCTATCTATCTGCCGACAGTGGTCAGTTCAACCATTGGAAGATGCCATCCGGACCTATTGACATCGATGGCTCGGCGCCGCAGTCCCGGAAAGGGGCCTCGGTTTCTTAGATTGCCTTCGGTTTCGATGGCCACGCAAAGCAATCCCCCAAAAATAAGAATCCCGAGGTGATGTTGAACGCATTCCTCTCGGCCAGTAGCTCGCTTTAGACCCTTACCGACCGGACCTCGTAGCTTCCCTTGCGGGGTGCTACGAGCGATCTAGGCTCGGGCTCCGGGCTTACCGCCAACCGGATAAACTTGTTCAACGCCTCGGGACTCTATCTTGCCTTCGACATTGTGCTCTTGTTCGCCTCGACCAGCGCTTTGCTATAGACCCTTGCTAGCCCTCTCTTCGTCACCTTGCGGTGCGAAGAGTGACTTCGCTCGAGCCCCGGACGCCGCACCAACCGGGAAAACTTAGAACGTGTCAAAGAACGATTGTCTTTTTACTCTTCCTATTTCTGCAGTCAATCAAAAACACCAAGCTGCATCTGCTTTGTCTGCAATCGAGTGCAGCCGCTCCACAAGCCCCTGACCAGATTTGGTGCAGTCGCCGGGTTAGCACTCCCCCGCAAAGTCGCGCCCCACGCCACATTCGCGGTTTCAATGTTTGTGGTGCAGGCTGAGGGCACAAATCCAAATGAGTTTCTAGTGTGGAAAATTGGACGGAATCGCCGTCGGGCGCGGATTTGGACAAACTCAGGCCTGCCGGTACAGACCTCGTTCCGCCCAGAGCAGGACCTCGTCCGCCACGCTGAATACCTCAGCGGGGGATTCGGTAAACCGCGCGTCCATTCTGAAAGCCTGCACTTCCAGGGGAACCGCCAGGTATCTCCCGGCCTTGGCGAAGGCTCGTATATAAAGCTCCAGGTACGGCCGCGTTCCCAGCAGTGCAAATTGGGCGGCATGGACCAGAGCGTGAAACAGTCGCCGCGGAGTGACCGTCTCCTGGAAGATCATCACGTCCACCATGGTGAAAGAGGCCATGTGGGCAATTTCTGGAACCTCCATCCCCCTGCCGAGAATGCTTCGCACGGACTCGGGAGGGCCCGCCAAGCGCTCCTGCTGAAGCTCGACGATTCTGACCCGGTCAAACAGAGTCCGTGAAAAGAAGGGTTCCAGGGGTTCCTTCTGCTGCGGATCAAGCGGCACAGCCAAGGGAAAGTAGTGGTTCCTCTGCCGCTCCACGTAGGCAGTGAATCCATCGATCAACTGCTTCAGTTCGACATCTGTCAGCGCTGCCGCCATACGCCCCAACACCGGGAGAGTTGTGGCCCTCTCCCCTGGCTGAATACTAGCGCGAAAACGAGACCAGGTACACAAGGCTCTGACGATCGAAATCGCAAGGCTCAAAGATAAGGCCGCCAGTCCTCGCGGTGCTGGCGCCCAGAAGCTGTAGCAACGAGCTTACTGCTGCTTCTCAGGTGGGATCGGAACCCTGCCTTCCAGGTCGTAGAACTTCCTCGGGCCATGATCCGAATGAGCGCCGGGCACGGGTTGCTCACCCGCTGAACTGAAGGTCGGCCCGTTCTCTTCCGTACTCAGGCCCGTAGCCGGGGTGAACATCTCCTCGTTAAAGACCCCACCCGTCGGGGCGACGGCCTTGGCGAACACGCCGAACGCTTTGCCGTTCACGTACGAGGTGGAAATGTAATCGCCAACCATGCGGCCCTGGGTCGTGTTCGCAAGCCAAGTGGTTCTCATGGGGCCTGCCACATTGGTTGCCCGGCTCCAGGTCTTGCCCCCATCCTGCGAGGAGATGAAGCCGACCCCCAGCTTGCAGGTTGAGCCGCAATTGGTCACCGGGTAGAAATAATAGGTGAGCCCCAGGTGCGCGGTGCTCCCGGAAGTCGTGGGATCCACGGCAATTCCGGGGATGAAGTGATCTACGGTGCTCGTCGTCGGATCGATCGGAATCCGGCTCACCGCCGACCAGGTCTTGCCATCGCTGGAGGTGCTCATCACGATGTCGTTGGACTTGCACCCGGTACGGAAGCGGCAGTCCTGCCACACCACGTACACCGTTCCCGCGGCGTCAATTTCGGCGGAGGGCAGGGCCGAGGTACGAAGTCCGCCCGCCACCCCGTGATCGCTGGTGGGGGAAACCGTCACCGGCCGGGTCCAACTCACACCCCCGTTGGTCGAGGTGAAGGCCTGAACGCCTTCGAACGGCACGACCACGGTCCCGTTGGGCTGCACCACCGGCTGCCCACCCAGCCCAAAGGCCCCCGAAGAGGTGTTGGCCGCTCCCCAAGTCTGGCCGCCATCGGTTGAAACGCTCATCTTGATCTGGTCGCCGTTCCCGGCATCGTCCCACTCCACGTAGCAGTGGCCAAAGAACGGGCTGCTGGCGCTGTTGTCGCAGGCAATCCAGTCTTTGTCCGCAAATCCGTTCTTGTTGTTTACGGTGACCGGGTTACTCCAATTGATGCCGTCGCTGGAAAGACTCACCAGGACCGCCTCTCCGACCGCATTCGTGATGGCCAGCGAAGCAATCATCCACACCCCGTGAGCCGAATCAAACGCGACCGATGGGTCACTCACCGCCGTGAAGTGTCCGCCCTGGAAAAATGTCGTGATTCCCGGCAGAAAGCCGTTGCTCCAGGTCGCCCCGCCATTGGTGGACGTAGCGAACCCGATGTCGGCGGACCCGCCGTCCAGGATGCGGCCAGTCTGAAAGGCGGTGACAATCATGGAACCGAACGAAAAGCTGTCCGGCTCAACTTCCGTCATGTGCTGACTGGTACGGTTGGTAAATGTGTCGGTGCTGAGCTGGATCAGGGCCACGCCGACCGCCAGCATGGCAAATAAGAGGGCAGAGATACCCATAACACGGGTCATTAGGATTTTCCTTTGAGCTGAGTTTCAGACGTCCGGTGAACTGCTGCGGCCTTTGGGGGAAGCAAACCGGGCCACCAGCAAGGCACGGCACGTGGCCTGGGCGTGCTGCAAATATATTCTGGGCAATCTGGCACTGTCAATGTGAACAACTTTGCACATCTACGCAGGTACAAAGCCGCCGATCGTCTGGCCGACCGGCGGAGTTTCCTTCACTTCTTTGGCGGTTTCTTGGACGGCGGAATCGGGAACCGCCACTCATCGTCGTAGTAGCGTTTCACGTAGTCGGACTTCGCATTCGGCACTGGCTTGTCACCCCTGGAACTGAACCGCGGTTCGTCCGCGGAAGCCATGAGCGGGGTTGTGGTGGTGAATGTTGCCTGATTGAGAACACCCCCGGAAGGTGCGCTGGCCACCACGAAGACTCCAAATGGGTTTCCATTGACGTACGAAGTTGACAGGTAATCGGCAACCATCAATCCAGAGAAAGTGTTGGGCAGCCAGTTTAACTGCATTGGCCCAGCCAGTTGTTTCCCAGCCGTCCACGTGTTTCCGCCATCATCGGAAATGACAAAGCCCACGTCCAGTTGGCAGGAATTGCCGCACTGGGACACGGGATAGTAGTAGTAGGTCAGAGCGAGGTGGGCCGTGGCGCCTGCCGTGTTGGGGTCTACACCCAAGCCAGGAATGAAGTGATCGACCGTGCTCGTGGTCGGGTCGACCGGAATGCGCGAGGGAGCGGTCCAAGTCGTGCCATCCGTGGAAGTGCTCAGCACCAGATCATTGCTACTGCAGCCGCTACGAAAACGACAGTCCGACCAAACCACGTAGATCTTGCCGGCGGCATCGATTTCGGCGGAGGGCAAGCCCGCGCTGCGCAATCCCCCCGCCTCCCCGTGCTCAATGACGTTCGAGATCGACTTGCTGCGGCCCCATGTGGCGCCCCCGTCGGTGGAAGTGAACGAGATCAGCCCGTTGCCGCCGGCAATGGGCACCACCACCGTGCCATCCAGTTGCACCAGCGGCTGGCCGCCGACCCCGATCGCGTGATCCGCGGTCGATTTCGCCTGGCCCCAGGTCAGCCCTCCGTCCGTGGAGGTGCTCATGAAGGTGGTCGGTGTATCCCACTCGCTGTAACAGTTACCGAAGAACGGGCTGGTCGGTGTGTTGTCGCACACGATCCAGTTCTTGTCGTCTCCTCCGCTGCGGTCCACCGCGATCGGCTTTCCCCAGTGGATTCCGTCGGGGGATCGGCTCACACTCACGTCGGCCACGCCGCTCAGGGGAAGCGCCGAAATCAGCCATTGGCCGTGCTTCGCGTCGTAAGCCACGGACGCATCGCTGGCTGCCGAGAAAGCTCCACCCTTGTAGTTCACGGTGAGTCCCGGCAGAAATCCGTGAGTCCAGGTGTTGCCTCCGTCGGTAGACGTAGCAAAACCAATGTCTGCGCCGCCGCCGCTAAAGATACGGGCGACTTGAAAGGCGCTCACGATGGTTGAACCAAAAGCGAAGGTGTCAGGTTCCACCTCGCTCTTGTGCTGGCTGCTGGCGTTGGTGAAGACGTCAATGCTGATCTTGCGCAGGGTAAATTGGGCCTGAGCGGCCGGCGCCACGAATGCGAGCACTAGCACAGCCGTGAAGAAGAAGATGGAGCAGCGACCGCAGGAACCCAGAATGGATCGGTGCATGATGATTCCCTTCTACGTGGAGATTAGGACTTTGCGGTACTAACGTGTTTCAGGACAGGCAGGGCATTCACCGCGCCCGGCCCAGTATACGGCACTGCTGGCTCGGGTATGTCGCCTCCGCTCGCCTCACGGTGAAATCTTTTGCACTGTATGGGGGTCCCTTTGCGCTGGATGCAAAAACTCCCTAACCCGTAAGACGATCCAGCGGGCGCAATCCATAACAAATCAGCAGCTTCCCGGGCTTGGCAGAGACGGTCACTGCGCACGGAGACGCACCGTCACATAGAATGGCCACGTCCAGCTATTACATTTTCGTCGGGGAGGAAGTTTATGCCGATGTTCAACGAAGGCCGTGGTCGAGTCATTGACGCCAACGGGGGCTTTGGATTGCGGCTGTTGGGTCTGGCCGTCGCCGCGGTCTTGATCGTGATTATGCTGTTCTCGGCAGTGGCCCGCGTGGAGTCCGGCCACGTGGGCGTGCTTACCCTGTTCGGGCGCGTGACCGGCGAGGTTCTGCCCGAAGGCATGCACATGGTGAACCCTTTCAAGACCAACAACGAAATGTCCATCCGTACCCAGGAAATCAAGGAGTCCGCCAGCGTGCCTTCCGCCGAGGGCCTGGTCATGAATCTCGACACTTCGCTCATCTACCACGTGGATCCAGCGAAAGCCTCGGACGTTTATCAGAAGATCGGACCTGGCTATGAGAACGTTCTGATCGAGCCCAACCTGCGGGCGGCAATCCGCGAAGCTACCGCCTCGCACTCCGCCAATGCTCTTTACACCGGAGAACGTGAGATGGTAGCCAAACAAATTTATGACCAGCTCGTCGAACGGCTCGGAGGTCGCGGCTTCATCGTCGAAAGCATCCTGCTGCGCGACATCCAGCTGCCCGCGACCCTGAAGACCTCGATTGAAGCCAAACAGCAAGCCGAACAGGAAGCGCTGGCCATGAATTTCCGCCTGCAAAAAGAGAAGCAGGAAGCCGAGCGCAAACGCATCGAGGCCGGCGGCATTCGCGATTTCCAGCAGATCGTGGCCCAGGGCATCAGCCCACAGCTCCTGGAGTGGAAAGGCATTGAGGCCACGGAAAACCTGGCCAAGAGTGCCAATTCCAAGGTGGTGGTGATCGGCAACAGCAAGAACGGCCTGCCACTGATCCTTGGCCAGTAACCATCTGGACCAAGCGTCGTGTGTGGGACCGGGTCTCTGACCCGGTCAGGCCCGCAGGGCCGCATTTGGTTGGCGGAATGGTCGGAGTGGAAGCTCCTGCTCACCCTTAGGTGTCGCTGGCTTCCAGCGCGGCCTTCGGCCGCTTGCCGGGTCAAAGACCCGGCGCCACGCCGGTGCTAGGATGATTTCCTTGCCCACTCTCTTGCTCAACGTCCGCAATTTGACAGTCGAATTCCCCACCGGCACCCGCACGGGAGCCGGGGCCATGCATCTGTCCGCCGTTCGCGACCTCAACTTCACCATCTCGAAGGGCGAGGTGCTCGGCCTGGTCGGCGAATCGGGTTCCGGAAAATCCGTCACCGCCCTCGCACTGATGCGCCTGTTGCCGCCACAAGCGCGCGCCTCCGGCGAGATCGTCTTCAGCAATGGAGGCGGCTCGCAGGACCTTTTGCAGCTTCCCGGCGAATCCATGCGCCATCTTCGCGGGTCGCAACTCGCCATGATCTTCCAGGAGCCCATGACGGCGCTCAACCCGGTGATGCGCGTCGGCGACCAGATTGCCGAGGCCCTCCTCGCACACGGCAAGGTCTCGAGGCAAGAGGCCTGGAACCGCGCCGTGGAGGCGATGAACGATGTCGCCATTCCCGGTCCTGCTCAGCGCGCCCGTGACTATCCTCACCAGCTCTCTGGCGGCATGCGCCAGCGGGTCATGATTGCCATGGCCATCGTCAACCGGCCGCAGTTGCTCATTGCCGATGAACCCACCACCGCGCTCGACGTCACCATTCAGGCGCAGATTCTCGAACTGCTGGCCGAATTGCGCGGAAAGTTTGGCCTGACCATGCTCTTCATCTCGCATGACCTGGCTGTGGTCTCGCAAGTTGCGGATCGCGTGGCCGTGATGTATGCCGGTAGCCTGGTGGAAGTGGGCTCCAAGCACGACATCTTCCATGCCCCGGCGCATCCTTACACTCGCGGCCTGCTGAACGCCGTGCCCACACTCAGGACCGACCGCACTCGCGCGCTTGAGACCATCGAAGGCACGGTGCCGCCGTTGCATGCCGTTCCCCCCGGCTGCCCGTTTGAGCCACGCTGCGAGTTTCGCGTCCCCGAATGCGCGACCACGCTGCCTCCGCTGGTTGAAGTAAGCCCGGGCCACTCGGCGCGTTGCCCGGTAGTGAATTCGCAGCGTGGGTAGGGAATCCTTGCCTCATCCCTGAGGTGGCGTCATCTGAGCCCGATAGGGCGAAGAGCCTGCCCTGAGCGGAGTCGAAGGGATCTCGCGCGCAGTGGCAAAGCGCTGGGGCCGCAACGCTCCGCTGTGCCTCCAGCGACCCACAGGTCTATAATCGGCAACTTGTCCGGTGACCCGTGCGCGTCCTCTTACTAAGCGACATTCACAGCAATCTCGAAGCCTTGGAGGCCTGCCTCGCCGCCGCCCCCGCATACGACGTCGTCGTCAACCTCGGCGACATCGTGGGCTACGGCGCCAGCCCCAATGAGGTCATCGAGCGTTCCCGCGGCCTGGGGAAATTCTTCGTGCGCGGCAATCACGACAAAGCCGCCTCCGGCCTCATGGACCTCAAGGACTTCAACCCCATCGCCGGCATGGCGGCCATCTGGACCCGCGAACATGTTTCCCCGGAGAATCTGCAATGGCTGCGCGCCCTTCCTCGGGGCCCGATTTATGTCGACGGCCTGGATGGCGTGCAGTTCGTGCACGGCTCACCTATGGATGAGGACGATTACGTGGTCACGCTACATGATGCCATCGAGCCTTTGATGGTCTCTCCGACCCCGGTGACATTTTTTGGTCACTCGCACCTGCAGGGAAGTTTCTGGTCCAACACGGTTACCCCGGACGTGTACCGTCCCGTGTACCGCACGGTGGGCCAAGCCGAAACTGTCGAGTTCCCGTTGCGTGAGGGACAGCACTTCCTTGTAAACCCGGGCTCGGTGGGACAACCCCGTGACGGGGACTGGCGCGCCGCCTTCGCCGTCTTCGACTCCGACGCCCGCATCGTCACCTTCTGCCGCGTGCCCTACAACCTGAAGGATGCGCAGGACCGCATCCTCGCGGCGAACCTGCCTCAGCGACTGGCTACGCGGCTGGCGGCGGGAAGATAGAGGCGTGGTAGATTCAAGGACGGAGAAGAGCTGAGATGGACTGGCGCGCTCTGTTCGTGATTGCCGTTCTCGCACAAGTTCCATACTCTGCAGAGGCTCAAGTCGGCCCGGCTCATCAGGGAATTGTGGAGCTCCCAGGCTGAGCAACGGTGACTCGCATTCCATCTCCTGATGGACGCTGGATCTTGATCTTTGAGTGCCCAGACAAAACCAAAGTAAGAAAGCTGTCGGTTGAAGACCGTACGTCGCACGGGCGAAGACTGGTGAACGAATACGAAAGAAGCTCGGGCGTTTCGTGGGCGCCTGACAGCAGACGATTCTTCGTCAACGATGACTTCGGGAGCAATGGGTCACTTTCCTACGTAATCGATCCGTCAACGCTGAAGACGGTGGACCTAAGCAAGATGATCACGGATAACGACGCAGACGCAAAGCAGTTCTTGAAAGCTGGCCATTCGTACCTCAGAGCAAAGCATTGGCTCAATTCGCACGAGCTGCTTGTCGTCTTGTTCGGGCACTTTGACGAAGGTCCGGCACATGGTTTCACTATTCAATATCGAGTCGACTTGAACGCTGGTGCTCGCAAGCTTTCCCAACGTTCCGTGGAGCAGCCGCAGTGATTCTTACGTTGTTAGTTCCTGACGAGTACTCCCCGCGGGTTCTAATTTCCTTGATCTGCAATGTAGCGGGAGAATTGAAGTCCTCATGCGCAGGATTTGCATCCTCACTATCGCAACTATCACGGTCGTTCTCCTCACCCTTGCGGCGAACTCGGCGAGAAGCTATGCCCGCCGTGTATCCGCTGACAAACGACGAACCATCACGTCGGCGGCAGAGCCCGTACCTACCTCCTGCACGTTCCCGACTCGCTAAAGAAGGGCCAGCCTGCTCCGCTGGTGCTGGTCTTTCACGGCGGCGGTGGCCATGCCCGCAACATGCCGAGGTTCACTCAATTCGATCGCCTGGCCGACGAGCAGGGATTCATCGTCGCCTATCCCGAAGGCCTCAACAAGCACTGGAGCGATGGCCGCGGCCTTTCCCCGGCCGACGACGTTGGCTTCATTCGCGCCCTCATCGCAGAGCTCGAGCGCTCCCAGAACATCGACCCCAAGCGCGTGTACGCGACGGGCATCTCGAATGGCGGATTCTTCTCGCAGCGGCTGGCGTGCGACCTCGCGGACAAGATTGCGGCAGTGGCCTCGGTCGCGGCCACCATGCCGGAGCCGCTGGTGCCGACCTGCAAACCCGCGCGGCCGGTTTCGGCGATGTTTATCCAGGGCACCAAGGACCCGCTGGTGCACATCGATGGCGGCCCGGTCGCGCGCACGCACGGCCGATGTGTGTCCCTGGCCGCAGCCTCCAGCTTCTGGCGCAACCGCGACCAGACTTCTTCCACCCCGGTCAGCGCCGATCTTCCCGATGACGCCCACGACGGAACCCGCATTCACCGCGACGTCTACGGTGGTGGCCAGCAGGGCACCGAAGTCGTGGTCTACACCATCGAAGGCGGAGGCCACACCTGGCCCAGCGGCCCGCAGTACTTGCCGGCGCTCCTCGTGGGCAAAACCAGCCACAACCTAGACGCCACACGCACCATCTGGGAGTTTTTCCAGAAGCACAGCCAGCCTTAGCCACAGCAGCGGCTAAAGCCGGGTATGCCGGCAGTGGTTTCGGTATGGCTGAAGCCATACCCTGATACGAACCGCGATACGAACCGCGAGCGAACAGGTGCACTCGGGATTGGCATGGCTTCGTCCGCGACTGCTTTAACCAAGACAAGACTCAACCAACTCTGTCGGTTCGTATCAGGGCATCGCTTCAGCGATGCCGCAAAGCCGGGCCGAGTCCATGCGCCTTCAGGCGCTGCGGGCCGCGGCGAAGCCTCAGCTCAGAAGAAGGCGCTCTTCGCAGCGCTGGAGCTCTGCACCACCCAAAAGCGACGCTCGTTGTAAACTGCCGCCATGCCCTCGCACTCCCCGCGCACTCGCGACCTCTTCGGTTCCCACACCGCACCGGTCCCCCAGCATTATCTGATCGCCCACAGCGACGGCGGCGCCCGCGGCAATCCCGGCCCGGCCGGCTACGGGGTCGTGATCAAGGACGAAGCCGGGCACAAAGTTGCTGCGCTGAGCGAATACCTCGGCCACCAGACCAACAACTTCGCCGAGTATCAGGGACTGATCGCGGCGCTGGAGTTCGCGCTCAAGCACGGCCCCAAAGCGCTCAAGGTAGTCAGCGACTCCGAACTTCTGGTGCGGCAAATCAAGGGCATCTACAAAGTGAAGAACCCCACCCTGCAGGACCTGCATGCTCGCGCCAAGGAGCTAATCGCGCAACTGGACTGGTTCTCCATCGACCACGCCCTGCGCGAGCACAACCGCGAAGCCGACCGCCTGGCCAACGAAGCCATGGACAAAGGCACAGGCCGTGTGGCCGCGGGCGTCTCGCCCGCGCGGCCTTCCCCGCAGGAATTCGAAGGCGTAGTCCGCGATGGCAAGATCGAGTTGCAGAATGGCGAACTACCGGATGGAACAAGGGTGCAGGTGAGGGTGAAGAACTAGCAAGGCTCATGGGGACAGGCAATGCTCATGTGGGGACGGGCGCCCTCGCCCGTCCGGTCGCCGAAGGCGACAAGGGTTTTCTACTCCGTCGCCGACGTGTGGTCGTGCACGATCTTCCACCCATCCGGAAACTTGCGAAAGATCAGCGTAAACAGCCCATGCGGCGTCTTCCCGTCCGGCATGGTCAAATGCCACGCCCCGCGCACAAACGCCGCATCCCGGCCCAGAGCTTCGATCCGCAGATCGGAGAACTCCAGCTTGCCCATCTCCCGCCCTTCGCTCTGGTAGGTCTTGCGATAGCGCTCGATGGTGGACTGCCACCCCGCCGTCTCCTTCGCCCCGGAGAAGAACGTCAGCTCCGGCGAATTCCAGTACCCGCCCATGAACCCTTCCAGGTCATGCCGGTTCCAGGCGTCCTGCTGTCGTTGGAGGACCTGCTGGACCGCGGACTTTGCTTGCTCAGCGGAATTCTTTGCGGCCGAAAGGACCGGGGAGATCACAACAAGAGTGAGAATCAGAAAGGCAGTGCGCATCCCAAGCCTCCAGAGCGCACTAGTGTCGCACAGGAATTGCCGATTGCTGAATTTTGATGGATGATTGAAGCCCGGCCCACCCGACGACTGATGGCTGACGACTGATTTCCTACGCCCGTCCCTTTTTCGCCGCCGCCATCGCTTTCACCCCCGCCACTTCCCACGGACGCTTCGGGCGCTCCGTCGTCGGCTTGTCGCGGTCCACAATGCGGTCGTATTGGTACGACTCGCTCACCGTCCCCAGCGATTCGTTGTACAGGCTGGGCAGTCCCAGGCCTTCCTTCAGCTCTTCGGTGAATTGCTGCAGCGCCTTCAAGTGGTCCGCGGTCGCAGGGACCTCGGTCTTGGCTGTCTTCAGGAACTGCTGGTATCCCCGGTTCACCAGCTTGGAGATCTCGCTGCCGATCAGGTAGCCCGGATAGGCAAAGATCTTCACTCCATCCTCGGCTGTCTTCTGTATGGCTGCCGAGCAGGTGTACTTCTTCAGGAACACACGCCCTTGGGTCCCCGGCGCTTCGAGCACATCAAAGCCGTGCTCCCGCAACCAGTTCAACGCTTCGTCATAATTCCGTTGTTCTACCTTGGTGGTCATCTGGTCGTATGAAGCCCCTTCGTCTTCCCGATAAGGTTAGATGCGGATTCCGGGAAAAGGCATTTTGTGCAACCCCGCGCATCCAACCATCATCCCTTATAATCTAAAGAGCAGTCCCTGAAACCTGATTTCGCCGTTACCCCACATTACGATGGTCACGGCAATCTCTCAAGCTTATGGAACCAGCCTCTCGCAGATTCGCGCAAGTGTCAGATTCGTCAGTACATGCCCCGGCCAGAGGCATTGCGCACCGGATCGCGAATGAGGTCAGCCCGCTCGGCCAGCATACTCTCGATCGCATCGGCAATACTCCCCTGCTGCGTCTGCCTCGTGTCGTGGCCAAACATCCCGGCGTTGAACTGCTCGGCAAGGCAGAGTGGTTCAATCCCGGAGGCTCGGTCAAGGACCGTGCCGCGGCCAACATCATCGCGGCCGCGCGGCGTAGCGGACAACTCCAGCCCGGGAAAATCCTGCTCGATTCCACCAGCGGCAATACCGGCATTGCCTATGCCATGATCGGTGCTGCCCAGGGGATCCCGGTCACCTTGTGCATGCCGGAAAACGTTTCTGTCGAGCGCAAGCGCATTCTGCAAGCCTACGGCGCGAACATTATTTATACCGACCCCGCCGACGGCTCCGATGGCGCCATTCGCATGGCGCGCGAACTCGCCGCCAAGCATCCCGAGCTGTACTTTTACGCCGACCAGTATTCCAACGACGCCAACTGGCGGGCCCACTACCATGGCACGGCCAACGAAATCTGGCAACAAACCGAAGGACGTATCACCCATTTCGTGTCCATGTTGGGCACCAGCGGGACCTTTGTCGGCAACACCCGGCGCCTGAAAGAATTGAACCCGCACATCCGCTGCATCTCGCTGCAGCCCGATGCCCCGTTCCACGGCATCGAAGGCGCCAAACATATGCCCAGCGCCATCGTGCCGAAAATCTACGATGCTTCCCTGGCCGACGCGAATCTCGAGATCTCGACCGAAGCATCCTACGCCATGGTCAAGCGCCTGGCCCGCGAAGAAGGCTTGCTGGTGGGAATCTCCGCCGCCGCAGCGGTGGTGGGCTGCCTGCAAATCGCCCAGCAACTGAAGAAGAACGAGCGCGCCGTGCTCGTCACCATCCTGTGCGACTCCGGCGACAAGTATTTGAGCGAGCGATTCTGGCAGGAGGAGTAATCGGCAATCCTGAGTTCCATGCTCAAGATCTCCAAATCGGCCTACGACTTCATCCGCCGTCATGGCGAGGAAACCTACCCCCACGAATGCTGTGGTGTCCTTCTCGGCCAGATAAACGGTGAGGGGCGAGTGATCACTTCGTCGGTGCCCTGCGGCAATACCCGCACCGACTCGCCCCGAAACCGCTACCACATCGATCCCAAGGAACTGGTACGCATCCAGCGCGAAGGACGCGATCGCAACGAAGACATTCTCGGTTTTTATCATTCTCATCCTGACCACCCGGCGCGCTGGTCGCGGACCGATCTGGCCGAGGCGCACTGGTTTGGCTGTTCGTACGTCATCACCAGCGTGGAAAAGGGCAAGGCCGTTCTCACAAATTCATTCCTGCTCGACGGAACCGGGGAAGGCGACAAGCACCTCGACGACGAACGGATCGAGATTGCGCCCTAGCGGTGTCAGGGTTGTGGAGCATGGGCCTATCGCCCGTGAGCGCGATGAATCCCCGCGCAGACCCGGCGCATCTTTGAATTGTCGGGTCGCGGCTTAACAAAGATTTGCTATGAAAATCCTTATTCCCACTCCCTTGCGCCAGTATTCCGACAAGCAGCCCGCGGTGGAGGTCAAGGCCGCCACCGTGGGTGAAGCGCTTTCTGGTTTGGTCATGCGCCACCCCGATCTGCGCCGCCACCTCTACACCGAGGAAGGGAAGCTGCGCGCCTTCGTTAACGTTTACCTGAACGACGAGGACGTGCGCTACCTGCAGAAAGAAGCCACCCAGGTGCGCGATAGTGATACCATTTCCATCGTGCCTTCCATCGCTGGAGGCCGCTGAACCCATGATCCTGGGATGGACTAACTCCCGAATGCCTCGCTACAGCGCCTGCTGCTGTTGTTGTCCGTCCTGTTGTTGTCGCTGAGTTCCGCTTTCCAACCGGCAATCGAAAATCTGAAATTGAAAATGTTTTGAGGTCTTTATGTCCACCACAACCCAAGTCAAACCCGAAGCCGTCACCCTGACGAACGACGAGATCCTGCGCTACTCGCGCCACCTGATCATGCCCGAGGTCGGCATGGAGGGGCAGCAGAAGCTCAAAGCCGCGCGCGTGCTGTGTATCGGCGCCGGGGGGCTGGGATCGCCGCTCGCGCTCTATCTCGCCGCCGCGGGCGTGGGCACGCTCGGCATTGTGGACTTCGACGTGGTGGACTACACGAATTTGCAGCGGCAAATCATCCACACCACCGCCGACGTGGGCCGCAAGAAGCTTGACTCTGCCGCCGAGAAGTTGAAAGCGATCAACCCGTTTCTAAACCTCCGCACCTTCGAAACCCGCTTGAGCAGCGACAACGCGCTCGACCTCTTCCGCGCATTCGACATCATTGCCGACGGCACCGACAACTTTCCTACGCGCTACCTGGTTAACGACGCCTGCGTGCTCACCGGCAAGCCCAACGTGTACGGATCGATCTTCCGCTTTGAAGGGCAAGCCAGCGTCTTCGCCACCGAGCAGGGCCCGTGCTACCGCTGCCTGTATCCCGAGCCGCCACCGCCAGGGCTGGTTCCGTCATGTGCGGAGGGCGGCGTGCTTGGCATTTTGCCAGGATTGGTGGGCGTCATCCAGGCCACCGAAGTCATCAAGCTGATCCTCGGCAAAGGCGAGCCACTGATCGGGCGCTTGCTTCTGATCGACGCGCTGGGCATGAAGTTCCGCGAACTCAAGCTGCGCAAGAATCCCGATTGCCCCGCCTGCGGCAAGCATCCCACGGTTACGAAGCTGATAGACTACAACGAGTTTTGTGGAATCCGCGGCGAGGAGAAACCGGTGGAAACCAAACTCCCCGAAATGCAGGTGGAAGAACTCAAGCGCCGACTGGACGCGGGCGATGACCTCTTCGTGCTCGACGTGCGCGAGCCCCACGAATACCAGATTTGCAACCTCAACGGATATCTCATCCCGCTCGGCGATCTGCCCAAGCGGGTGCATGAACTCGACTCCGGCCGCGAGATTGTCGCCCACTGCCGCTCCGGCGTGCGCAGCGGCAAAGCGGTGGACTTCCTGCGGCAAGCGGGATTCAAAAAGGTCCACAACCTGGCTGGAGGGATCCTGGCTTGGGCGGACAAGATTGATCCCAAGATGCCGAAGTACTGAAAACCAGTAGCTGGCAGCTAGTGGCTGGCTGGGTAGCGCCACCGCTCCCTGGCTCGCTCGCCCACATTGTTCCTCTTCCGGAACTGCCCAACGGAGCACTTGCATTTCCCCGCGAGTTGGTCATAATGAACCCGCTTCCCCCCGGAGGCCCTATGTCGTTTCTCTTGCGTGCATTGCGTGTATGCGCATTGGTGTGCGTGCTGCTCCTCTCGGGGATTTGCAGTGCGCAAGGTTCGACTCCCACTGCCCCCAACTCCGATCCAACCTACCAGCAGTTGCGCAACCTCGGCCTGGGCGGGGAAGCGGTGTCGGTCAGTAACCTCGACTTGAAGCGCGAGGTGGCCACGTTCCATCTGCGGTTCGGCACGGTTTGCTTCGTATCACCGGTCGCAGGCAAGGTCACCGGCGCGATCTTTGTGGGCGATGGCAGCCTGGTGCTCAACCCGCCCAACGCCAGTGAAAGGAGCATGCTGAAGCTGCTGACCAAGGAAGACGACTTCAGCGAGAACTTCAGCCACCTGGTACTTCGATTCACCGACTCGACCTACGCGGAAATCAAGAAGGCCGGCGGTGCTGCCTCCGGTGGATGTGACGCTGGTCTACTGAAAGACAGCCAGAACCTGAGCCGCCACAAGTTCAAAGACAACCTGGAAGCCCGTGTCCTGGAAGACGTGCTCAGCCCCGAGCCGGGAATTTTTTTCGAAGCCTTTGTCCACGGCAAGCGCTACGACGACAAGGAACTCTACATCGTCGACCCATATGGCTCGCCGGATCAGGTCGTCTTGCAAACCTACGGCGAGAGTAAGTATGGGGTCTGGACGGCCTTGCCTCTGTCCGGCGGTTACGCCAGAAACACATCCGCTCGGGACCGGATTCATATAGAACACCAGCAACTCGACACCTCCATTGAGAAGAGCGGAAACCTCATCGGCAAGTCAGCGACCAGTTTTTCCTCCCAAGTGAATGGCTTGCGGGTGGTTCGGTTCGACCTGTTCCCCACTTTGCGGGTGCAGGGTGTGACCGGGGAAGGGGGCCAGCCGTTGCCGTTCATCCAAGAAGACAAGAATGACGATGCCGATTTCGCAGTCATCCTCCCCAAGGCTCTGTCGGCAGGGGAGAAATATACGATCAGCACAACCTACAGCGGCAAGGAGGCAGTGTCCAACGAGGGTGGCGGCAACTACTTCCCCGTGGCGCGCGACGACTGGTATCCCAACAACTACAACGCCTCAATGGGCGAATACGTCACCTATGACATGACCTACCACATTCCCAAGGGCATGAAGATAGCGGCGACGGGCACCCTGGTCAGCGAGACCAACGAGGGCGGCCAGGACGTGACCGTTTGGAAGAGCGAGGTCCCCCAGACCGTGGCTGGATTCAACCTGGGCAAGTTTAAGGAAGAAGAGGTGAAGCTGACCAAACCCGAATACCTGGTACAGTCGTTCGCCAACCAGGAGCCCCCAAGCTGGGTGCAGGGGCTGCAACACGATGTCAGTGACGACATGCCGACCCAAGGTTCACACATCGGTTCCGGAGCCGCGCTGGGCAACATGAGTACTACGCCTCTGCTCAAGAAAGCGCTGGCGGAAGGACAGCTGGCAGTCTCACTCTACAGTGATTATTTCGGGCCGTCTTCTTACAAACGTGTCGCCCTCACCCAGCAGACGGCCTGCAACTTCGGCCAATCCTGGCCGGAACTGGTTTGGATCCCCATCTGCTACTTCTTCGATACCACCGTGCGCCACCAACTCGGCATGGACTGGGGCGACCGCGGCTACTGGAAGGTGGTCACGCCGCATGAGGTGGCGCACCAATGGTGGGGTCATACCGTGGGCTTCAGTTCGTACCGTGACCAGTGGATGAGTGAGGGCTTCTCTGACTTCTCGGCTTCGCTCTTCTTGCAGATGATTGAGAAAAACCCGCAGAAATTTGTCAGCTTCTGGAACGATGAACGGGACCTGTTACTCGAACGAAACAAAGAGGGATTCCGCGCCATCGATGCGGGCCCGGTCACCATGGGGTACCGCCTCAGCAACAGCCGGTCGGGTTACGACATCACCCGCCGCCTCATCTATCCCAAGGGCGCCTACATCCTGCACATGATCCGCATGATGATGTGGGACCGCAAGACCGGCGACCAGAATTTCAAAGAGACCATGCAGGATTTCGTCAAGACCTACTCCGGGCGCGCCGCTACCACCGAGGATTTCAAGGCCATGGTCGAAAAGCACATGACCCGGGAGATGGATCTCGACGGCAACCACAAGATGGATTGGTTCTTCAACGAATACGTGTACGGGACCGCACTCCCAACCTACAAGTTGGATTATTCCTTCGGCAAGAATCCGGCGGGGGATGTACTGTTCACCTTCAAGGTGATGCAGTCGAACGTAGACAACAGCTTCAAGATGCTGGTGCCGATCTACCTCGAGTTGGCGGATGGACGCACTTTGAACTTGGGTCGCGCCCGGCTGGCAGGCAGCACGTCTGTCGAACAGAGCGTACCGCTGAACGGCCTGAAAGATGCCCCACGTCGCGCCCTGCTCAACTACAACGAGGATGTGCTGGCATCACCCAACTAGGGCCATCGAAAGAAAAAATACGGGGAGCTCGCGCTCCCCGTTCCACTTAGGAGACTCCGCGAACTATTTGCTGCTGGTGGCAGCGCTGGCTGACTCTTCGCCAATCGCCAACGCATACTTCTTGCCCGAAAAGCGAATCTCGGACAGGGACTTGCTCCCGTCGCTGTTGCTGCTAACGACTGCGGAATCGTCGGTCGAGGGACGATCCAGTTCGATCACTCGGGCCGGCACGGTGGCCACAACGTTCTTGCCCTGCATGATGTTGAGCTGCACGCTGGAACCGCTTCCGTCCCAGGTCAATTTGTAGTTGCCAACCGCTAGTTGTTTGCCCGCTACCGTCACGGGATCCGTTACCGCGACCGAGCCCTTGTTGGCTGCGAACGCGCTTGTCGCCAGCAGCACAGCCAGTCCCAGCAGCAAGCCCTTGGAGATTCTCGATACTTTCATACCACTCCTTTTTCTTTCCCGAAAAGCGTCGGGAACCGGTTCGGGGCGGCCTGGACTCGCCTTCGCGAAGAACTTGCGTTTGTCCGCGAAAGGCATACAATGCTGCCTCGGGGTTAAGCAAAAAGCGCCGGGCCGCAAGGCCTCGCGCTCTTTGCTGCGGGGATTGTTCTCACCTGGGCCGCCAAACCGAGCGTGAGACAGTCCCTTTAACCCCTGAAATTCTTCCTCGAACCGGGTGGGCTGGTTGGCTTCCCGGTCCCCACTTCCTCACTGTCGCGTCAAGATACGTTTGAATCCTGGAAGGAGTTCCATCTCATTCCAACTCATAGTTACGGCATTGGACGCGAATCGCGCATCGTTGTTAGCAAAAACCGTACCCCGCGCGCCTTTCACAGGATTCGTGTGTTTTGTTCAGTCGCGACATGGCGAGTGCACTCTTCGCTTCCCGACGCATTTCGAGACGGTGCACGTCTTTGTCCACGCCCGCGCGATGAAACACATTGATTACAAATGGGAGTGCGAACCAGAAAATCGACGAGTGTGTCCGTTATCGAACTGGGGCGTTCGGAAGCGCACAGGCCGGAGGCCGATGCTAAGGCCGCAGGTCGCGGGGAAAGCCAGAGCAGTTCTAAGGGCCTGTCAGTCGCAGCACTACCTTCCCGAAATTTCTCCGTTCCAACAACAAGCGGTAGGCTGCCGTTGCTTGTGTCATCGGTAGCACGTGACCCACGACCGGGTGCAAGTGTCCCTGCGAAGTCCAGGCAGAGAGCTGCTTCCACGCCTCGTCCATCAACTCGCGCTTGGCGGAGAGATAGGTCAGCCACAATCCATGCACGCTCGCCCCCTTGGCATAGAGCATGCGCGTGTCGAGCTCTGCTCGCTGTCCGGTCGCGGCGCCGTACACGATCACGCGTCCGAAATCCCGCAGACAGCGGACGCTCTTGCCAACATGCTCGCCGCCCAGCATCTCGAACACCGCGTCGACGCCCTCGCCGTGAGTCAACCCCTTGATCGCGTCTTCGTAGTCGCGTTGTTTGTAGTTGATTCCGTGTTGGAGTCCGAGCTCTTGCACGCGGGCCAGCTTGTCATCGGAGGAAGATGTGCCGTACATCTCCGCGCCCAGCAGCTTGCCGATCTGCACCGCGGCTGTACCCACGCCGCCGGCGACGGCGTGAATCAGCACTCGCGGCGGTTCACCCTTTCTGCGGGCGGGGTCTCCCAGGAGCCCCGCTTTCCAATACGCAAAATATGCGGTGAAGTAATTTACCGGGAAGGCGGCGCCCTCTTCCGCGCTCCAACCCGGCGGCACCGGCCACAGCAACTCCGGCCGCGTGGCGATGCGCTCCGCAAACGCCGCCCACTGCGCGTAGCCCATGACGCGCTGCCCGTCGCGCTCCCGCACTCCGGCGAATTCGCGACCCGCCACCAGAGGCGGGGGCGGAGTCCCCGGGTAGCCGCCTTGCACAGTAAGGACGTCGGCAAAATTAACTCCGCCCGCTTCTACCCGGACGAGTTCCTGGCCCGGCTCTGGCAGCGGATCCGGAGCCTCTCTCACTTCCAGCACCTCGGGACCACCTAAACGACTGATCACAATAGCCTTCATGCGCAGCAGTGTACCAGCGTTCCAGGGTCAAAGTGGGAAGCTCAGAGCACCGTGGGATTTGCTGGGTTGCGCACTTTACGGGAGGTATATACTTCCCTTGGAATAGCTTGGCGGTTCCCCGTTTCGTTGGCGGGACGGGTGCGGAGCGTAGTTCATTTCTTTCATAGGCTCCGTTTATAGATCACTGGCTGCCGATATGCCGGCAGTTGGGTAGCCAGTGCGGAATTCTGCCGTGCGGTGAGGCGCGGGGTGGGATTCCGGGAGGGTTCATCCGTGGACGTGATATTGATTCGTGTCTTATTTGTTCTCTTTGTTGCTGTTACCTGTTACCTGATTCAGCCTTTCGGACTCCCTTCCAACCTGGATGCAGGCGTGGGAGTGCTCCTCGGCGTAGGCATTGTCGTCTTTGAATGGCGACTGCGTCTGATGAGCCTGAAGCGGCTAATCGGATCTGCCATCGGCAGCATACTTGGCATCGTTGGTGCCTACCTGTTTGCCCTTGTCATTCGCAACAGCATTCCTCCCGGGCACACCCAAAGCTTTCTGATGCTCATGGTCATGTTGCTGATGGCCTACGTTGGGCTGGCGGTCGGGGCCAACAAGGGCGATCTGCTAAACCTCTCGGCGCTGGGTGGGATCTTCGGCGGCGAGAAGCAGTCGAAGAAGAGCTACAAAATCCTCGACACCAGCGTGATCATCGACGGCCGTATCGCCGACATCGCTGAAACCGGCTTCCTGGACGGCACCATTGTCATCCCGCAGTTCGTCCTGCGCGAACTGCAACTGGTGGCCGATTCCGCCGATTCCCTCAAGCGCAACCGTGGCCGCCGCGGTCTTGACATCCTGCAGCGGTTGCAGAAGGTTGCTTCGCTCCAGATCCAGATCGTCGAGGACGACTTTCCCACGGTCCGCGAAGTGGACATGAAACTGATCGAACTGGCCAAGCTCTACGAAGGCAAGATCATCACCAACGACTTCAACCTGAACAAGGTCGCGCAACTGCAGGGCGTTGAGGTGCTGAACATCAACGAGCTGGCCAACTCGCTCAAGCCGATTGTGCTGCCGGGCGAGATCATGAAGGTCTTCATCCTGAAGGAAGGCAAGGAGTATAACCAGGGGGTCGCTTACCTCGACGATGGCACTATGGTGGTGGTGGACAACGCCCGCAAGATGATCGGCAAGACCATCGACATTTCCGTCACCTCGGTGCTGCAGACCACGGCGGGAAAGATGATCTTCGGCAAGTGGGATGAGCGCGCTGCCGGGCGCGCGGAGTCCCGGCCCGCGGTCAGTGTGGTGACTGCGGTGCCGACCTCGGGCGCCGAGACAAAAAAGCCACAGCCCATCATGGCGGAGCGCCCAATCGAGTAAGCCATTCTTGTGTGGGGCGGGCACTCTTGCCCGCCCTGAGTTGCCCCGAATCCATGATTCCCATTCGAGCGGAGTTCCGCTCCCATACGCTACTGGCCTGCGACTGAGCTGACCGTGATCGTATCTCTTGTGAGTGTGCCTTCCGCCGTCACTCGCTGCCCTGCCAGCTTTTCAAACTCTGCTTCATTCCCACTCAGCGCATAAACTCGGTCGCTGTTGATCAGCGTGTATTTGGCGCCCTTTCGCACGCAAGCCCGTACGCATTCCGCAGGACTCTTATCGGAGATCATGTGCCTCGCTCCGCAGTGCGAATCGGCGATCACCCCGGAAAATGCTTTCGGGCTGTGCGGCTCAGCGTTGGCCGGCGTGCTGCGGCCTGACTCTGTAGACTGGCCGAAGGCGAGCGCCAGAGTCGCGCCGGCAAAAAGAGGAGCGAACCCCAAAGCCGCTACCACAGCAGCGGCAGAACAGAAAATAATCAATGCCAGCCAGGAGCAATTTCGCTTGTCCACAATTCCTCCACAGACGGTTCCCCAGGGTTCCTCTGTTATCGCAACTGGCTTGCCACTGAAGCCTGTGCCCGGCCCCCTCTAAGCTCCTGGCAACGTGTGACTTGGCCTGTGCCGCCGGAATGACAAAGCCGCCAGCGCAGGCCTGATCTGGCAAGAAATTCGCAGAGCGAGCAAAATGGCCATAGAGCCAATCCCGTAGGGAGAAAGTGCACCTATGAAACGCGTCACCGGCATTGGCGGAGTCTTCTTCAAATCCGAGAATCCCCGGCAGCTCTACCGGTGGTACGAAAAGCACCTCGGAATCCAGCGAGAAGCGCATGGCCAGGGCGCTTCGTTCGAATGGCGCGAAGCTGAAGACAGCCACAAGAAGGGCACGACGGTGTGGTCCATTTTTCCTCGCAGTACGAAATACTTCGATCCCAGCCGCTCCGGCTTCATGATCAACTACCGCGGGGATGACCTCGACGCGCTGCTGCAGGCGCTGAAGGAAGAAGGGGTGGAAATCGATCCCCACCGCGGAGACTATGACTATGGCCGCTTCGCCTGGATCATGGATCCCGACGGCAACCGCATCGAGTTGTGGGAGCCACCGAAGAAGTGAAACTGAGAACTGAGAACCGCGAACTGGCAACTGCTTTCAATTTGAACTCCTCTGTGTGCCCTCGTATACTTGACGCCCCATGAAGGTGGTAGTCATCATTCCGGCGGCCGGTCTCGGTACGCGAATGGCGTCGGCGCCCGGCGCGAAAGGCAAGAAGCCCGCGGCCTCCAAGCAGTTCACCGATCTCGGCGGCACCCCCATCCTGATTCACACCCTGCGAAAGTTTGCCGCCAGCCCCGAAGTTTCGGAGGTTTACGTTGCCCTGCGAAGCAACGAGATCAGCCCCTTCCGCACTCGCTTGGAGAAGGAGGCCAAAGACATCCTCCAGAAGAAGGTTCACCTGGTAGAAGGCGGCGAGCACCGCCAGCACTCTGTAGCGAACGCGTTGGCGGCCGTCGCCGCCGTGCCTGACGACATTGTTCTCGTCCACGATGCAGTGCGCCCTTTTGTGACCGAAGAGATCATTCGGGACGTCGTTCAAGCGGCCCGGAAATATGGCGCCGCGATAGCTGGCTTGCCCGCCGTGGACACCGTCAAGCAAGTCGAGCGCACTTCCGAGGGCGCCCTGATCACCGCCACAGTCCCGCGAGAGCGGGTGGTCATGGCGCAAACTCCGCAAGGCTTTCGCTACGATGTACTCAAGAAGGCCTTTGACGAAGCCGCCGCCGACGGCTTCACCGGAACCGACGAAGCATCATTGGTTGAACGCTCCGGACACGAAGTGGCGGTGGTGATGGGTTCGCCGCGAAACCTGAAGATAACAACCCCGGCTGACCTGGAACTGGCTCAGTTCTACTTGAAGGCCACGTCTTAGCGATTAACGCGGAATCCAAACTGATGCCAACGACTAACAACCAACGACCGGCGACGCGCATTGGCTACGGCTGGGACTCCCACGAGTTCAAGCGCGGGATCCCACTCAAGATCGGCGGCGTGACCATCGCCCACCCCAAGGGTCTGGGCGGCCACTCCGACGGCGATGTGCTTCTGCACGCCATTACCGACGCGCTGCTGGGTGCAATTGCCGGCCCGGATATCGGATCGCTCTTTCCGCCCTCGGATCCGCAATGGAAAGGAGCGGATTCGGTGGTCTTCCTGCGCGAAGCCTTGAAGCGGGTGCAAGCAGCCGGCTATGCCGTGGCGAATTTGGATTCGACCCTCATCCTGGTCGAACCTAAAATCGGCCCGCACGCTGCGGTCATTCGCGCGCGCGTCGCTGAATTACTCGCCCTCTCGCCCAGCGCGGTCGGAATCAAGGCCAAAACTCCCGAAGGTATGGGTACGGACAACGCTGCCATTGCCCATGTCGCGGTTTTGCTAGAGAAAGTGGTGAAAACTTCCCGGAAGAAGAAGAGAGCGGGTGTTCAATCGTCAATCGAAAATCGTCAACCGTAAATCTACAATCCTTCAAATTCCCCTACCAGCTTCTCATGCCGGGCTCGTGCCGCCTCCACCAGCGCGCGGAAGATCGCGCGTGAGCCTTCGTCATCCTCCACTGATCGCTCCGGATGCCACTGTACCGCCAGCACAAAATGATCCACAGAGGTGCCTTCCAGGGCCTCAATCACTCCATCCTGCGGAGACCGCGCCACCACTCGCAGCCCGTCGCCAACCACGTCGGCCGCTTGATGGTGGCTGGAATTCACGTTCAACACTACTGGGGTGCGCTGGTTCGGCGCCGTGGCTGCCGCCACAACCTCCGCCAGCTTCGACTGCGGTTCCACCTCCACGGTGTGCGCCACCGGCACCTTGCGTCCAGCATCGTGATTCACAGGCGACTCCAGATGCTGCAGCAGCGTCCCGGTGCGGTACACATTCAAGATCTGCAAGCCGTAGCAAATGCCCAGCAGCGGCTTGTGCATGTTATAGGCGTCCTGAAGCAGCAACTCGTCCACAGTATCGCGCCGGGAATCGGCGTCCGCAGTCTGAGGATGCCGGGACGCACCGTACTTTGCCGGATCAACATCCGCCTTGCTCCCGGGCAACACGACTGCATCACAGCGTTCAATCAACTTCATTACCTCCGCCGGAGATTGGTTCAGCGGAATGCGGACCGGCTCTCCCCCTGCCATCTCGACCGCGCGCTCATATTGCGGCAGCGAACGCTCGGCGTAGGCGGGATCGCCCGAATGCGGTACCGGAATCGCGATGCGTGGACGCATGAGCTTAACTAGCCCCTTTCAATCTCCGCCAGGGCCTTCGCCTGCCGGTAGTGCCTGATCTCCGTAAGGAGGGCGGACACTAGCACGGTTGCCCCTACCACTGCGGCGGCTGATGGCGCAACGTACTTGTATGCGATGGTCAAATTCGCGTGTGTGCCACGTAGCAGCCCGCCCAGCCCCAGCCCGAGAATGCCGAGCAGCAGGCTGACCGCAAACGAAAGCAGCGTCAGCAGAAAGGTCACCAGCATCACTCGTACCGGGATCCAATACCACCGAGGCGGGCGGACCTGGGTTCCCACGCTTGCCATGGCCTCTGATTGTAGCGCCAGCATCGCTGCGAATCATGGGTGCGCTAGAATACATGCCATGTCGCAGGCTGCCCCGGCAATGACGCGTCCCCCGGCGGAGGTCGTCCGCCAAACCCCGGTGTCGCAGGCTCCCAACGGCATCTGCTACGCCATCTCCGGCGAGATCACGCTGGCAGAATCCGATCTGGAGCGCATGGTCGCCGCGGTCCCGGACTCCGCCGCCGCAGCCCTGCACCGCAAGGCCTACTACTTTGTCCCGCTCACCGTGAACCAGGGCGACGAGACCGTGATCGCCGACCGCTACGACGTCGCGCTCAGCGACAACGCCGTCTGTCACCGCAATCTCGACCTGGGCGACTCGCAGTGCGTGTTCATCTCCACCCGCCTCATGGACGACAAGTTTTCGGTCGCGTTCGAGTTCTATATCAATGTCGGGCATGCCGTAGTGGAGAGGGCAGGCGTGTCGCAGGCCTTTGCCGACATGGTGTGGAAGCAGGTGGAGGCCGGCGCTCGCGGCGAAACCTCACTCGACGCCTGGGAATCGCGCAAGCTAGCAACTACACCCGGCGCCGACGCCGAGAAATACAAGAACGAATACTTTGCCGCCACTTTTGCCGACGCCATCTCGATTTACCTGCTGTCGCTGTTTATTGACGTGGACTACCACGATCTGCGCGAGCGCGACTACCCGCTTCTCGCGCCGACGCAGATGGCCGAACGGTTGCGCAAGGTGGCGGAGTTGTTTCCAGCCAACCCGGGCTACGAGTTTGCGGTGTATTACAAGAGGAGGAGCTAGGCTCCACCAGTCCTTACTTCGGCCATGAAAGCTGGTCTTCTTTACTGAGCGCCGAGCGCTCGGGCTTCTCGGCCTTGTAACGAATGAAGACCATCTGCCCTTTCATGCCTTCAACAAACCGATCGGCTGCGGTTTCCCAAACGAAGAGCTTTTCGTAGTATCCCGCGTAATACTCGTTGTTAACCGTATAGGAGTAGTCGAGACGAGCCTTGTAGAGGTCCTTGTAACGGGTTCGCTGGGGAATGACGTTGCCGAATTCAATCCGGCCTGGGGTGGTTGGCCAGCCGCTGGCGAGCAACCTTCTTACCAGGCCCCAGGCAAAGGTCCGCGCTACAAGGGCGACCAGGAACAGAAGCAAGAGCGTGTCAAACACCAATTCGCCAGAGTCGAACGCCAAGGCGAGCCTCCAGGGTCGGCTGAGGGAACTTCAGTGGGATTCTACCGCGAGGACACCTTTTGGCAGGTGTCGTGACGCGATGCTCGTTCTCCCGACGCAGCATCCGCACCCACTCCGCCGCTCTATGTGCACATAATCAACTGCGCCCCCTGCCGACAGGCGTCCTCATCTGCACCATCCTCAGGATCCAGTACCCCGCCATGGCCGCAGCCAGGTGCTTGAGCGTGTGACCACTTACGGCGCCTCCGAGGGCGTGGAAGATTATCCGATCGAAGGTCTCCAGCAGTTTCGCCAGGACATAGAACCCGACCACCACCGCCAGGTCCGAACCCCGGCTGTAGCGACGCGGCAAGAGCAGCGCCATTAGAACCACCATCGCCGAGCACACCTGCACCGCGGCGTAGAGACGCAAGTCACCCGCGCCGTGTAACTCGCTCGTATACCACTGCACCACGCTGCCCGCGCCGAGCGTCAGTAACACCGGCAGTAGCCAGAGGGCGGCACGCACGCTGATCCGCTCCGCAATCACGGCGGCCACCATGGACATGAACACCACGGTCATGGGCAACCGGTCCCATACCAACCGGGCGTTGTCGGGAGCCAGGTGATAGTAGGACGAGCCGAGAGCCGTCAGCAGCAGTCCGGCGAACACCAGCACATAGGGCCAGCGCTCGCCGGAATCGAGAAATCGTTCATCATCCGGCTTCAGCCGCAGCACAAACCACAATCCCCACAGCCCAACCACGGCAAACGGAAGGTTGGAGACCACGTCGCCAAAGTTCGGGATGCCGAGAAAACTTCGCTGGTCGGCGAAGTGGTGATAGGCCTGCGGTTGCGGGATTCTTGGCAGCAGCAGGAACACCAGCGCTACAACCGCAATGACAGCCAGCAGCAGAGTGATTCCGGTTCTTCGAGAAATCAATTCGCATCCTCGCCAGACATGAACCGATCCGCCAGAGTATAGGCTGGAAACTAACAATCTCTGTGTTCTTCCTGCCCTCTGTGTTTAGAATCATCCATCCATGCGCGTCACGGTTCGTTCCTTCGCCAAGATCAACCTCGGTCTGCGCATCGGTACGCTGCGTCCCGATGGCTATCACGAGCTGCGCACCGTGTACCAGACCATCGCCCTGCACGATCTGCTCCGGGTGCAGGTCACTCGCGGCAGCGGCATCGAGATCCGGTGCAACGACCCGCGGGTTCCCACCAACGAATCGAATACCTGTTACCGCATCATTGAGCGGGCGATGGCGGTGCTGAAGGCGCGCGGGCACGTAGTCATCGAGATCGAAAAGCGTCTGCCGGTGCAAGGCGGACTTGGTGGCGCGTCGGCCAACGCCATCTCGGCTCTGCTCGCCTTGGAACACGGATTCAAGAAGGAATTGCCCGGGCCGGAGAAGTTGCGGATCGCTGCTGAAGTTGGGTCCGATCTGCCTCTGTTTCTGGTGGGGGGGACCGTGCTGGGTGCCGGCCACGGCGAAGAGGTTTATCCCCTCTCCGACCTCCCGCCGACCCCGTGTGTGGTGGCCACCCCCGAGATTGGTATCTCCACGCCCAAGGCTTTCGCAGACTGGGATGGGTTGTGCGGCGAACCCGGCTCGGCTCGAGAGGGTCCCGGCCTCGACAGAACTGACGCTAAATTGACGGCCTCCGCCCCCTCCGATAGAATGTTGATGTTCGGCCGCAGCGTGGCCGCGTGGCTGAGCGGTCTTTCCCAGCGCAAGACTAAGTCTGGGCAGGCTTTATCCGGTGTCCCTGTGAGTAGAGGCAGGGGCCGGGCCGAGACCCCGCTTCTCGACCTCGTCCGTACCGGGATAGAAAACGACTTCGAACAGGTCGTCTTTCCTCAATATCCCGAATTACGAGACGTAAAGCGTGTGCTGAAGCGTGCGGGGGCGGCGTATGCCTCGCTTTCGGGCTCCGGCTCGGCGATCTTCGGATTGTTCGGGACGCGCGCCGTTGCCCAACAGGCTGCGGTCCGCTTGCGAAAGGCCGGCGTCGCGGCGGTGGCGACCACTACGCTGACGCGCCCACAGTATTGGAAAGGAATTTTTGATTGTTGATTCTTGATTGTTGATTGAAAATAACTCCGGTCGGGATCGCGGTTTCAGTCAACCATTGAAAAATCAACGATCGGCTTTTGGGCCGTCGACTAATGGTAGGTCAAGTGCCTTTGGAGCACTTTGTCTAGGTTCGAATCCTAGCGGCCCAGCCAGGAAAACCAGCTCTTAGTTGTTAGCTCTTGGCTCTTAAGCTTGGACGCGAGCCCTGAGCTTCCTAAGGGCCACGAGCTGAAAACCATGGCAACTCTTGCGACAGCGACGGAAAAGAAAGCTCAGATGAGCGCCGACGAGAAGCCGGAGCGCAAGCCTCAGCGCAGCCGGGCGGACGATAAGTTCAAGATCTTCTGCGGCACCGCCAACGAGCCGCTGGCCGATGAGGTTTGTGCTTTTCTTGGGATGACCCGCGGGCAAGCTCTGGTCACTCGCTTTAAGGACGGGGAGGCCTACGTCCAGATCCAGGAGAACGTCCGGGGCGCGGATGTTTTTGTGATTCAGCCCACCTGCCGTCCGGTGGACGAGCATCTCATGGAACTGCTGCTGATGATCGACGCGCTGAAGCGGGCTTCTGCGCGGCGCATCACCGCAGTGATTCCCTATTACGGCTACAGCCGGCAGGACCGCAAAGACAAACCGCGGGCCCCGATTTCGGCCAAGCTGGTGGCGGATTTGCTGACTACTTCGGGAGCGCACCGGGCGTTGCTGATTGATCCGCACGCGCCGCAAATTCAGGGCTTTTTCAACATTCCGGTGGACCACCTGTTCGCTTCGCCGGTGCTGGTAGACCATTTCAAGCGCCTGAACCTGCCGAATCTGACGGTGGTTTCGCCCGATGCCGGTGGCGTGGAGCGGGCGCGCTTCTTCGCCAAGAAGATGGATTCTGCGCTGGCTATCGTCGATAAGCGCCGTGTGGAAATGAACGTGGCTGAAGTGATGCACGTGATCGGCGATGTTCACGGA
Organism: Terriglobia bacterium; assembly: GCA_020073165.1. Classification (GTDB taxonomy): domain Bacteria; phylum Acidobacteriota; class Terriglobia; order Terriglobales; family Acidobacteriaceae; genus JAIQET01. The sequence continues at coordinate 61,920 of JAIQFP010000003.1, forward strand.
CGCACCTGTCTGGTGATCGACGACTTGATCGACACTGCGGGTACGCTGGCGAAAACGGCAGCCGCGTTGATGGAGAACGGCGCCAGTGCGGTGTATGCCTGCGCTTCCCACCCAGTGCTCTCGGGCCCGGCGGTGGAAAATATTTCGAAGTCCTGCATCACGGAAGTGGTGGTGACCAACACCATCCCGTTGACGGCAGAAGCAAAGAACGAGCCCAAGATCAGGGTGCTCACGATCGCTGGTTTGATCGGACGTGCCATCCAATCCATTCACGAGGAAACGTCCGTCAGCAAATTGTTCTTGTAAACAGGAATCAAATTATGGCAACTGAAAGCAACGTCTTAGAAGCGCAACCGCGGGCCGCCGGTACCAAGAACGATGCCCGCCGGGTGCGCCGTGGTGGCAAGATCCCCGCTGTCCTGTATGGCGCCGGCAAACAGGCCACAGCGGTCAGCCTCGATCCGCGCCAGGTGGCGCGCATCCTGCACTCGGCAAGCGGTCACAATACTATTTTCGATCTCAACCTCGACGGTGGAGAGCGCACCAAGGCCATGATCGTGGATTGGCAGTACGAGCCTATCAAGGGCTCTTTGCTGCACATCGATCTCAAGCGCGTCGCCATGGACCAAAAACTCAAGGTGCAGGTGCCCATCGTGCTTAAGGGCGAGGCGGCCGGCGTGAAGCAGGAGGGCGGCATTCTCGAGCAACTGCTGCGCGAAGTGGAGATCGAGTGTCTGCCGACTGACATCCCCAGCTCCATCGAGGCCGACGTTAGCCACTTGGTGCACGGGGTCGTGCTGCGCGTGTCTGATTTGCCACACGACGCGAAACTCAAATTCCTTTCCGACACGAACCGGCCCGTCGCTCACGTGGTTTCGGTGAAGGAAGAAGTGGCGCCCACTCCGGAAGCTGTGGCTGCCGAAGCCGCCGCTGTCCCGGCCGAGCCCGAAGTCATCAAGAAGGGCAAGCAGGAGGTCGAGGGCGAGGAAGGCGCCGAGGCGGCTCCCGAGAAGCCGGAAAAGGCCGAGAAGAAAGAGAAGAAATAGTTGGTGGTCGTTCGTCGTTGGTCGTTGGCCGATCAAGACGAGCAGCAGGCTGGTTCGGCTTGTGAAGAGCTAGCGGCTAAGAGCGAATGACGTGAAACTGATCGTCGGGCTGGGCAATCCCGGTATCGAATACCAGTTCACGCCGCACAATCTGGGTTTCCTCACCATCGATCGCATTGCCAGCGATCGTGGCGTGGAAGTGAAAAACCGTCAGTGCCGCGCAATTACGGCCCGCGCTGTGATTGGTTCGGAAACGGTCCTGCTGGCCAAGCCAGAGACCTACATGAACCTGAGCGGCTTGTCGGTGCGCGAGTTGTTGGCAAAGCTCGACCTCAGGCCGGAAGCCGACCTGATCGTGATTTACGACGAGCTGGATTTGCCGTTGGGCACGATTCGCATTCGCCAGCGCGGTAGTTCGGCGGGGCACAACGGCATGGAGTCGATCATCGGCGCGCTAGGTACGCAGGAGTTCTTGCGCGTCCGGCTGGGCATCGCGCCCGAACGGAAGATCAAGGACGGCGTGAAGTACGTGCTCACGCCCTTTCGCAAGGCGCAGCTCAAGAAGATTGACGAAGTGCTCGATAGCGCCGCTGAAGCCGTGAATGTGATTTTGACCGAGGGCCCGGCGGCCGCTATGAACCGCTTCAACCGCAAGGTGGAAGCGGAAGATTAGCCAGGGACTTGCACGGCTGGATCCGTGCCGGAATTTTGGAGAAAAGCATGAATCGCACTTATGAATTGATGTTCATCGTCCGTCCGGATATGGCGGAAGAGGACCAGGACAAACTGATTTCCACGCTGGAATCGGCGGTGAGTTCGTCCGGCGGAACTGTGAAAAGCCTGGATCGCATGGGCAAACGGCGGCTGGCCTACGCGGTCCGCAGGTTCCAGGACGGCATTTACATGCTGCTGACCGTCGAGGGCAGCGGCGGCCTCATCCACGAACTGGAACGCCGCTTGCGCGTCACCGAACCGGTGATCAAGTTTCTCACCGTGCGCATTGACGAGGAGCAGAAGCGCCTCGACAAAATCAAGAAAATCCGGGATGCGCGCCGCAAAGCGCCGCCTGCGCCCGCCGAACCGGCCAGCGGTGAAGCCGCGACCGTCACAGCGTAGGACCCGTCGTTGGTCCTTGGTCGTTCGTCGGTGGCCGATTCGGAACGACGAGGGCGAGCCAACGACCAATGACCAGCGACCAACGACTGATCCAAGGAGCATCATGGCTGACGAGACCAAAGCAAGCGCAGCACCTGAACCATCCTCCGGCGGAGATCGTCCGTCTGGAAGTGACCGCCCATCCGGAGCGGACCGTCCATCTGGCAGCGGTGACCGGCCGTCTGGCGGAGATCGTCCTGACCGCCCGTTCGGCGGTGACCGCCCCGACCGCGGCGGAGACCGTCGCGGCCCCCGTCCCGGTGGGCCCGGAGGCGGGCGGGAAGGCGGCCGCAAGTATTTCCGTCGCAAGAAAGTGTGCAAGTTCTGCGTGGAGAAAATTGAGGCCATCAACTACAAAGACGTTCGCCTGCTGGCGCAGTTCGTGGCCGAAAGCGGCAAGATCGTGCCCCGGCGCCTGACCGGGGTCTGCACCCCGCACCAGCGGCGCTTGTCCACGGCCATCAAGCAGGCCCGCAACATAGCTCTGCTGCCCTTTGCCGGGAGAGCGTCCTAGCACGAGGGTTGGTGTGGGGACGGGTCTCTGACCCGTCTGGGCCGAAAAGGGTGTGTAGGAACGGGTCTTCGACCTGCACGAGCCACGGCGGTTTGTGCCGCGGCAACTGCCTGAGATGAGCGGCGGCGATGTGCCCCACCGAAGGACAGCCCCGCAGGGGCGACAGATATTAGCCCAGGGCGTAAGCCCTGGGTTGCAGCAAAATTCGATTCAAGTCCCTTTAGGGACGACATAACGGAGTCATCCAATGGAAGTCATCCTCAAAGAAGACGTACAGAAGCTCGGCGCCCGCGGCGATGTGGTGAAGGTCACCGACGGTTATGGCCGCAACTATCTGCTGCCCCGCAAGCTGGCCATCGAAGCCACCGCCGGCAACAAGGCGGTCATCGAGCAGATGAAAGCCGCTTCCGTTCGCCGCTCCGCCAAGGAAAAGTCCCAGGCGGAACAACTCGCCAAGCAGTTCGACGGCGTCTCGGTCTCCTTCCAGCGCCGCAGCGGAGAGCACGACCAGCTCTTCGGCTCCGTCACCTCCAGTGACATCGCCGACGCCCTGGCCAAGAAGGGCCTCGACGTGGACCGCCGCAAGATCCAGTTGCACGAAGCGCTCAAGACACTGGGCGAGTTCACCGTGCCCATCAAACTGCACAGGGACGTAACCGCGCACTTCAAAGTGGTGATCGAGAAGGAAGCGACGGAGTAAATCGGTACAGCTCACGTAGGGACGGCCGTCTCGGTCGTCCACCGAGCAGAGCGAGGCCAAGTGCTCGGCGACCCCTGGGTCGCAACCTCTGCGCTTTCAATTTCTTATCCCCTCCCCCTCGCTGCAAATTCCCTGCCAAACCCCTATAATTTCTGCTCACGGAACCGTCCTTGCCGCGTCCATAGCAATGCAAGCCGGGAGAACGCATGGCACCCGGTGGTAGAGGGCTAACGAAACCATGCCGGCCGATGTTTGGGCAATACCTTTTGCGGTTGGCGATCGTTCCCATCCGGACGCGAGACGCGACGGTATGGCGAGAGGCAGCGGTTCCCAGGACCCCACATCGCGGGGCCACATGGCTGGGCAAAGTCTAGGCCGCATTGACGACACAGTGTTGGTTCGTGAAGCGCAGCGCGGCAACCGCGCCGCCTTCGAAGAACTGGTGCGGCACTACGACCAGGCTGTTCTCCGCCTGGCCATGCATCTTACCGGGTCGGATACCGAGGCCCAGGACATTTATCAGGATGCGTTCCTGAAGGCGTATAAGAACGTCGGTAATTTTCGCTTTGAGTGCTCGTTTTACACCTGGATCTACCGCATCGTGACCAACCTGTGTCTCGATCACCTGCGCAAGCGACAGGTGAGGAAAGAAGATGCGCCGGTTGCGGTGGATGCCGAAGGCGAGCAGTACGATGTCCTCGACCAGGTCCCGGACGGGCGGGCCGCTTCCAATCCGGAGCGCGACCTGATGACCCGCGAACTAGGCGGCCGCATCAACCGGGCGCTCGAGAAGCTCACGCCCCGCGAGCGCATGGTTTTCGAGCTGAAGCACTATCACGGGCTGAAGTTGCGGACGGTAGGCGAGATTTTGAATACGACCGAAGAAACCGCCAAGAACACTTTGTTCCGCGCCACCCAGAAGTTGCGTGGCGCTTTGGCGGACATGCGATGAAGCTAGTGGCTACTAGCCAGCAGCCAGGCAGGCAATTATGAAATGTGAGTGGGTTCGAGAAAACATCGTGTTGTACGTCTATAACGAACTGGCCGATGACGCTCGTTATGAACTGGAGCAGCACGTGGCACGCTGCACGGACTGTGCCGCCGAACTGAAGACCAGCCGCAAACTGCACGTCACCCTTTCTCAGTTCCCGGTGGAAGAGCCGACGCCCAACCTGCTGGCGGCTTCACGCATGCGCTTGCAGGAGGCCTTGGAAACCGCCGAGCAGGGCGGCTTCTGGCACCGCCTCGTGTTCGACCCAGCGGCCTGGTTGCACCAGATCCGGTTTTCTCCCGCGCTGGCTGCCGTTATCCTGATCGTGGGGTTCGCCGGCGGTGTTGGCACCACCTACCAGCTCTTTGGGAATCGCGGCCCGATCGTCGGACCCACGCCCGCTCCCGTTCAGTCTTCCATCACTGGTATTCGCTCCGTTTCCCAGGAACCCGGCTCGAATCAGGTCACCATTAAATACGACACCGTCTCCACCCAGGAAGCGCAGGGTTCGCTCAACGATCAGCGGATCCAGCAGTTGCTGCTATTCGCGGCGCGCAATAACTACAACTCCGGTGTGCGCATGGATTCGGTGGACCTGCTCACCCAGCAGCCCAACGACACCCATGTTCGCGAAGCCCTGATGTACGCGTTGCGTTACGACTCGAATCCGGGAGTGCGTCTGAAGGCTTTGGATGGTCTGGGTTCCTACGTGAAGAATGACACGCGGGTTCGCGACTCCGTGCTGGAAGCGCTCATGAACGATTCCAATCCCGGTGTCCGCACCGAGGCCCTACGTCTGCTCGAACCCGTCCGCGCCGACAGCAGCGTGCGTGTGGTCTTGCAGAAACTGGCGGAAGGCGACCAGAACCAGTACATCCGATCGCAAGCCCGGACCGCGCTGGCCCAGTTGCCGGAGATTGACTAAACCTCGCGTAGGGACGGACGCCTCGTCCGTCCACCGAGCGCAGCGAGGCATGGGATAAGAAGTGTGGGGCCGGTTCTCTGACCCGGCCGATGTGAGGAAGAAAATGGAAGGTGCAGGTTGAAAAAGTTCTCTCAATTCGTAGCGGTGTGGTTGCTGCTCTTGCCGCTGGCAATAGCGCAACAAACCCGCGTATATCGTGAAGGCAACAATTGGGCCCAGGAGATCACCGGGTCGCTGACCACGGTCAAGAACCTTCGGGTCAAAGTGGATGTCGGCTCCGTGCGCGTGGAAGGCGGTTCATCGCAGGGCATCAACTACGTCATTCGTAATCGTGCTTATACTTCCTCCGAGGACAAGGCCCGCAAAGAATTCGATTCCTACAAAATCAGCGCCTACGTCAAAGGGGATACCGCGTGGATCGTCGCCGACTGGCAGGGGGAGAGCCCGCACCGCTTCTCCGGCGACTTTTCCGTTACCGTTCCGCGTGACATGGATTGGGTCAAGCTGGAAACCGAAGGCGGCAGCGTGAGTACCACCGCTATCTCGGGCCGGGTGGAGGCGCAAAGCGGCGGCGGCAGCATTCGCCTGGACGACATTGGCGGTGCCATCAGCGGTGAGACTGGCGGCGGCAGTATCGACGTCGGCACCGTGGGCGGCGATCTCAGCTTACACACCGGCGGCGGCAGCATCCGGGTAAATTCTGCCAAGGGCAAAATCAGTGCGGAGAGCGGCGGCGGCAGCGTGGTCGTCGTCTCCGGCTTGCAGGGAGCCGTGCTCGAAACCGGCGGCGGCAGCATCCAGGTCGAGCGCTGCAATGGCCGCGTCAAGGCCACCACCGGCGGCGGCAGTATTGATCTGGGCGACATCGGCGGCCCGGCGGAGATTGAAACTGGCGGGGGCAGCATCCGCCTGGCTTCCGCCAAGGGCATCGTTCACGCCGAAACCGCCGGTGGCAGCATTGAACTCAATGGCGTGCCTTCGGCCCGGGCGGAAACCGGCGCCGGCGGCATCGTGGCCAGGTTTGTCTCCTCCAGCGGAGAGCGCAACGATTCCCTGCTGGAAACGTCCGCGGGCGACATTACAGTGTATCTGGCGCCGAACCTGAGCATCTCGATTCGCGCGTCCATCGAACTGGCCAATGGTCACAGCATTCGCTCGGATTTTTCTGAAATCAAAGTTACTACCGAAGGCGGGGACTATGGTCCCAAGACCGTCACCGCCGAAGGCAACCTGAATGGCGGCGGCCCGGTGCTGAAAGTGCGCACCACTACCGGCGACATCGTGTTCCGCCGCAGCCACTAACATTTTTGCGCCGGTCGTCAGCCTGATCTGAATCCGCAACGGATCCGCTGACGACCGACGACAGACGACGGGGGGTAACATGCGCAAATCGATCCTGACCACACTGCTCATTCTGGGGCTCCTTGCGGTTGGCAGTTTTGCCGCGGAGAGATATTCCTACGAACCCTTCGGCGAAGGCTTCGGATACTCCAGCGAAGACGTCCTGGGCGGCGGGTCGTACCTCGGCGTAGATACCCGCAATGTGACTTCCGATCGTCTCACCGCTCTCAAGCTGAAGGAAGAGCGTGGAGTGGAAATCACCATGGTGGACCAGGACGCGCCTGCCGGTAAGGCCGGCCTGAAAGAGCACGACGTGATCCTCACCGTGAATGGCACTGACCTGGAAAGCGTCGAGCAACTCCGCCGTATGATCCATGAGACTCCCCCAGGGCGGGTGGTGACACTCGGTATCAGCCGCGATGGCCAGCCACAGACAGTCAAAGTTCAGCTCGCCGACCGCAAGAGGGCCTTGGCCAGTTTCCCCGGAACCAAGGAATTCAACTTCACCATGCCCGCCTTGCCGGCCATGCCTGATATGGATATGCCGGTCTCGGTCGTGGTGGTGCACTCCTCCATGCGCAGCGGACTGATGGTGGAGAACCTCACTCCGCAACTCGGCGATTTCTTCGGCGCCAGGAACGGGGAGGGTGTATTGGTGCGCTCAGTGGACAAGGGAAGCCGGGCGGAAAAGGCAGGCTTTCGCGCCGGCGATGTGATCGTGCGCGTGAACGGCGAGGCCATTCATGACAGCGGCGACTTCAGCCACGCCTTGCACTCCCGCAAGGAGAACACCGCAAGCGTCTCCATCATTCGCGACAAGAAAGAGCAGACGCTTACCCTGACCCTGCCGGAACGCAAGCAATCAGAGATGTTCGAAGAGAGCCTGGACGTTCCCGAGATCGATACCGAAAGCCTCAACATCGATCTGAGTGAGCTGCGCTCCGAAATGGCGCACCTGCGGCCGCAGATCTCTGAGGCGGTCCGGGAAGCCCAGCGTGCCATGGACGATGCCAGAGAGTCTCTCTCCCAGCAGCGCGAGCAGCTGCGCAAGCACGCGAAAGAGATGAAGAAACAGCAGAAGGAAGAGCTCAAGCAACAGGAAGAGGAACTTAAAGAGCAGCAGCAGGAGCTCAAGCAGGAAATGAAGGAGCAACAGCAAGAATTGCGTGACCAAGTCCAAATAGAATTACACGGGCTAAGCGAGATCTAGTCGGTGGTGGGTGCGCAGCCCGCGAGACAATCTCCATGGCACGGGAATCCTCCCGTGCCAACTTTATTTTCCCGCACCTTGGGCGGTACTTCTTTGCGGATCGGGCGCCAGGAAGACCCGGTTTCGCCCCGCTTGCTTGGCCGCATACAACCCTGCATCGGACGCTTTGACCAGTTCATCCCGCGTGCTGCCATGGTCGGGGTAAGTGGCAACGCCTGCGCTAATGGTCACCGGCCGGGGGACGCCGGGGAACTGCCAGGTCTCCACCAGCCGCCGCAGTTTCTCCGCTACTGCCAGAGCGTGTTGCGGGTTGGTTTGCGAAAGCAGGATGGCAAACTCCTCGCCGCCATAGCGGCATACCACATCAAATTTTCGCAGTTGCTGATGAAAGAGTGAGGAAACCTGGCGCAGCACCTCGTCGCCCAGCAGATGGCCAAACTCGTCATTCAGGCGTTTGAACTGGTCGATATCCACCATGATCACCGCCATGCCGGAGCCGAACCGCCGCGCCCGTTCAATTTCCTCCGCGATGCGCATTTCGAAAAACCGGCGGTTGAAGATTCCGGTTAGGCCGTCGATATACGCCAACTGCTTCACCCGCTCCACGTAGTGCGCGTTCTGGATGGCAGTAGCGCAAATGTCGGCGACCGACTCCAGGGACTGGGTGTCGCTGGCATGGAACGCCCCTGCCTTCGCGCTGTCCAGCGCCAGTACACCCAGCGTCTGTCCAAAGGAAACCAGTGGAATGCACATCCGGGCCTGGGTCTCCGGGTACAACACAATGTGGTCCGGATCCTGGCTCACTATGTTCTCGATCAGTGTTTTTCCCGTCGCCACAGCCTGCCCAAACAGTCCTCCCGCGGGCAGCCGCCCACCTTCCGGATAACGCGCCGTGAACGTCCCGTGGTGGGCGCGCAGCACCAACTCTTCTTCCTCTTTCAGCAACACAGATACATGCGATACGTGGAAGGCTTCCTGGATCAGCAGGCATACTTTGGACAGCAGTTCCTTCAAGCCCAGCACCGCCGTCATCTGCTGCGCAATCGTGTTAATGGCTTCCAATTGCGATGCCCGGCGCCGCTCCAGTGAATACAAGCGGGCGTTCTGCAGGGCCATGGAAGCTTGCGTCGAGAACAGCGTCAGCAAATCGATGGTTTCCTTGTCGAAGTGATCCAGGTTCTCGCTCTGGCAATCCAGCACCCCGACCACTTCGTCCCGCACCATCAGCGGAACCGCCAGTTCCGAGCGCGTAGTCTTGGTCGAAGTCACATAGCGCGAGTCCTGGCTGACGTCCGGCGCATAGATGGGACGTTTCTGCTTGGCGGCGGCCCCTGTCAACCCGGTACCCACCGGCAGCCGAACCTCGTCGTTCCCGTCATCCCACCCGATCTGAGAGCGCACATGCAAATCCTGCATCTCCTTATCCAGCATGAGAATAGCGACGTTCTGCAGGTGAAAGTAGTCCCGCGCGATCCGCAGGATCTGCTGCAGAACTTCATCCAGATCGAAGGTGGATAAGACCGCCTGGCTGGCGTCGTAAAGGATGGCGATTTTCTGCATATGGCTCGGAGAGATTGTAAAGTTTGCCGCAAGGATTGCCGAGGTTACCAAGGTTCCGAAAGTAACTCAGGCTCTGGGCGCCGGGCTCTAGGCCCTGGGTGCGGGCACTCCGGCGGCCCTAAAGCCTAGAGCCTGGATCCCGCTCCTCCCCGCCGCCTCGCCACCATCTTGACGATCCCCAGAATCACCAGGCAGAACCAGAAATCCACTACCAGCCCCAGGTCGAGGCGGAGAGGTACATGACGCGCCGGCAGAGGCAGATACGGCATCACTAGGAAGTATGCCGCGTTTCCCGCCAGCACCGCGATCAGGGCGTGCACGAAGTTGGCCACTGTTGATTTAGACGCCGGACACCCGTAGCCGGGGCGTCGCGCCCCCGCTCTGCTAACATTCCTTCGAACTCCCATCCATGCTGGAACTCACCACTTCCGTCCAGTACGTGAAGGGCATCGGCCCCCGCGTGGCCGAGGTGCTGGCCGCCAAGGGCATCCACACCGTGGATGACCTCCTCCATTATCTGCCTTTCCGCTACGAGGACCGCCTGAACCCCCGCGGCATCTCCGAGCTCCGGCCCGGCGAAATGGCCACCGTCATTGCCGAAGTCCGCAACTCCGGCCTGTTCCGCACCCGCCGCATGCCTATCTTCCAGATGACCGCCGGGCAAGGAAGGTCACGCCTGAAATGCCTCTGGTTCCACGGCGCCTACCTGAAAGACAAGTTCAAGCCCGGGCAGATGGTGGCCCTTTACGGCAAAGTCGAGATGGATCGCAGTGGTGACCTGCAAATCATCCAGCCCCAGTTCGAGATCGTCGGCGACGCCAGCGACGACGCCTCCGCGGATGCCACAGAGCAGAAAGTCGCCGCCTCGCTCGAAATCGGCCGCATCGTTCCCATCTACGAAACCGCCGGCCAGGGTAGGCTGACTTCGCGCTGGTTTCGCCGCATCCTGCGGACGGCTCTGGACAATCTTCCGCCAGAGTTGCCGGAGGCCATCCCCGCTGCCGTGCGCCGCCGCCTGGCGCTGATCTCCCCGCGGGAAGCCCTTTGCAAGGTGCACTGGCCCGATCCCGGCGAAAGCCTTCAAGCTCTGCAAGCCTCGCGCACCCCCGCCCACATCCGCCTGATCTTCGAGGAACTATTTCTCGTCGAGCTTGGCCTGGAGCTGAAACGCCGCGAGCAGAAGGCCCAGACCGGAATCGCCTTCCGCCTCGACGACCGCGTACGCGAAGCCATCAAGAAAATCCTGCCCTTCCACCCCACCTCCGCCCAGAAGCGCGTGCTCAAAGAGATTGCTTCCGACATGGAGAAACCCGTCCCCATGCGCCGTCTGCTGCAGGGCGACGTGGGCTCCGGCAAGACCATCGTGGCTTTCGAAGCCGCCATCATCGCCATGGAAAACGGCTACCAGGTGGCGCTCATGGCCCCCACGGAAATTCTTGCCCAGCAGCATCACTTCTCTGCCCGCCGCATCCTGGAGAATGTCGGTTACCGCATCGTGCTGCTCACCGGCTCGCTCGAAGACGACCGCAAGCGCGAAATCCGCCGCCACATTGCCCACGGCAACGCGCAACTCATCATCGGGACCCACGCCCTGATCGAGCAGAAAGTCGAATTCGACAAGCTCGGCCTGGTCATCGTGGACGAGCAGCACCGCTTCGGAGTCCTCCAGCGTTTCAAGCTGATGAAGAAGTCGGAAGATCGTGTGGGGACAGCCTCATCAGCCACCTCGACCCATGTGGGGACGGGCCATGTGGGGACGGGCGCCTCGCCCGTCCCGAGCGAGCGCAGCGAGCGAGATCCAGCGCAGATGCCGTCGATGGCTCACGACACTCCCCCCGAGCCCGATGTCCTGGTCATGACCGCCACTCCCATCCCCCGCACTCTGGCGCTCACACTCTACGGCGACCTCGACATCAGCGTGCTCGACCAAATGCCTCCCGGTCGCACGCCCATCGTCACCCGCCGCATCTCCGACGACCGCTCCGACGAGGTCTGGGACTTTGTCCGCAAGCAGGTTGCCGCCGGACACCAGGTCTACGTCGTCTATCCCGTGATCGAAGAGAACGAGGAGAACGAGCTCAAAGCCGCCATGAAGATGTACAAGGAGCTGAGCAAGCGCGTCTTCTCCGACCTGCGAGTCAGCGTGCTCCACGGCCGCCTCGACGCCGATCTGAAAGACCAGGTCATGCGCCTGTTTCAGAAAGGTGAGATTGACATCCTGGTCTCCACCACGGTGATTGAAGTCGGAGTGGACGTCGCCAATGCGACGGTCATGGTCATCGAACATGCTGAGCGCTTCGGGCTGGCCCAGCTTCACCAGCTGCGCGGACGCATCGGCCGCGGCGCCGCCAAGTCCTACTGCATCCTCATGACCGGCGGCAAGGTCTCCGAAGAGGGGGAGCGCCGCCTCGACGCCATGGTGCGCACCACCGACGGATTCCAGATCGCCGAACTGGACCTCGAACTGCGCGGCCCAGGCGAGTTCTTCGGCACCCGCCAGGCCGGACTGCCCAGCTTCCAGGTTGCCCACCTTATCCGCGACCGCGAACTGTTGGAAGTGGCTAAGCGCGAAGCAGCCGCCGTCGTGGCCGGACCCACGGCCGAAATTTCACAAGAAGAGATTAATCGCGCTCTCCGCCACATGCGCGCCCGCTGGCAACGCACCTACGGGCTGGTCGAGGTAGGGTGACGGGCATACCTGTTCCAGACAAAAGCAGAGACTAGAACTGTCTCATAGAGATTTGAAAGGGTGCGGCTTCCAGCCGCACCGCCGCGACCCACAAAAGATGCGGGCTTTAGCCCCCGAGGAACTCCACTTAATGCCGAAACAGACTCATCAGACCAGTTCTAACAGTTACTGCCACTCGACATAGCTTCCTCTCTTTCAAACCAGGTGCAGGTCATCTTCATCTACTCCGCCACGGGGTACCCGGAGTGTTCGCTGGATGGCAACCACTGCCGCAGCGGCGAAGCCGGCGACCCACCCCCCGCGGATGCTTACGTCTCCGAGGGCTATCTCGCCAACATTCTTCGTTATCTGCAATGCTGCAAACTAGACGCGAACGGCCAATCAACCGGCCAGCCTCGCTACCCCACCTTGAAGCAGGTGTTCCTCATCAGCCGCAACTATGGTGGCTACGCCATCAACGATCCCGGCAATGACACCAGTACCCAAGGCTGCCTGAGCCCCGAACCGTTTGCATACGAGCTTGCCTTTGGCATCCAGCGCCTGATCCCGACGATGCACGCGAACTTATGACGTTTTGACACAGTTTGTTAGCTTACCGGCACCGCTTTTCCGGCCTGACGATTGTTCCCCGCCCCCCGCCCCCGGTCAAGATGAAAGACTTTGCATGGAGTCTTTCGCCCAGCCCTCTTGCGAGTCCCTGCTATCCAATTGTCCCCGGCATCTACCTGCACGGCGGCGGGCGCACCGCCTCGACAACCATGTGAATATGGGATAATCACCGCCGTGAGTACCCGCGCCAAACCTGCTCTCTATCGCAAGCTGCCGTCGGTGGACGAACTCGCGCGCGTGCCGGAACTGGCCGCTCTCGTCGCGGAAGAAGGCCCCAGCGCAGTCACCGATGCCGCTCGCGTGGTGCTCTCCCGCCTCCGTCACGAGATCAGCCATGGCGTCCTCGATTCTGACAGTCAGCTGGAGCTTGCCCTCTCCGGACTGGCCGGGAGTGTCGCCCGCCAGCTTCGCCACGATCTCCGCTACTCCCTGCGCCCGGTGATCAACGCCACCGGGGTCATTCTCCACACCAACCTTGGCCGTGCGCCCATTGCCGCTTCCGCTCTGGAGCATATCCGAGAAAGCGCGGCTGCTTACTCGAACCTGGAGTTTGACCTGGAAAGTGGCGAGCGCGGGAAACGCGATGTCCACGTGGACCGGTTGTTTCGCAGGCTGCTCGACCACGTCTCAGAACACATAGGGACGGCCACCCCGGCTGCCCAACCGAGCCAAGCGAGTCAGCCCCGCCCGGCAATCTCCACCATCGTCGTCAACAACAACGCCGCCGCCGTTCTGCTCGCCCTCAACACCCTGGCCGAAGGCGGAGAGGTCATCGTCTCGCGCGGAGAGCTGGTTGAAATCGGCGGCTCCTTCCGCATTCCCGACGTCATGGCGAAGTCCAACGCCATCCTGCGCGAAGTCGGCACCACCAACCGCACCCGCATCGCCGACTACGAGCGCGCCATCAGCGAAAAAACCCAGCTGCTGCTGCGCGTCCACCGCTCCAACTTTCAGATCACCGGCTTCACCCAGCAGCCGAGCGTCGAGGAGTTGGTCGGCCTCGCCCGCAAGCGCAATGTGCCGCTCGTCGAAGACCTGGGCAGCGGTGCCCTGTTCGACCTGCGCTCGATCGGGGTGAGCGACGAGCCCGGTGTTCTCGACAGCCTCCGCGCCGGCGTGGATGTAGTCACCTACAGCGGCGACAAGCTGTTGGGGGGCCCGCAGGCCGGCCTGCTCAGCGGACGCGCCGATCTCATCGCCGGCATGCGCGCCAATTCACTGTTCCGCGCCTTGCGCGTGGATAAGCTCACCTACGCCGCCCTGGAAGCCACTCTGCTCGCCTACGTCAAGCGCGACCACGATGCCATCCCCGCGCTGCGTATGATGCGCCTGTCCAAAGAGGAAATCGGGAAACGGGCCGAAGCCATCGCGGAAAGAATCGGTACTGAGAAGCTATCTGTGACGGCAATTGACGGTGAATCCGTGATCGGCGGAGGCGCAGCTCCGTCGGCCGTGCTGCGCACGCGCCTGCTGGCCGTCACCTGCAAGGACCTCAGCGCTGACGAACTGGCCGCACGCTTGCGTGCTTCTGATCCGCCGATCATCGCCCGCGTGGACGAAGGCCGCGTCCTGCTCGACCTGCGAACCGTCTTTCCGGACCAGGACGACGTCGTGGCATGGGCACTTGGGCGCTTGGCGGAAAACTGAACCGGTCTGTGGCGACGCTCTACACCATCGGCCATTCCACGCGCTCTTTCGCCGAATTGATCGAAGTCCTCAGCGCTCACCAGATCAAAACCCTGGTTGACATCCGCTCCTTCCCCGTGTCCCGCCGCTTGCCGCACTTCAATCGGGAAGCGCTGGAGAAGTCGCTCCCGGAAGCGGGGATCAGCTATGTCTGGATCAAGGAACTCGGCGGATATCGCAAGAAAATCCGCGACGATTCCCCTAACCTCGCCCTGCGCAGCCCGGGTTTCCGCAACTATGCCGACCACATGCTGACTGAGGACTTCCAGCGCGGCACCGCCCAACTGCTCAAGCTGGCCGAGCAATCCCGCACCGCGTACATGTGCGCCGAGCGCCTGTATTTCCGCTGCCACCGTATGCTGGTCTCGGACTGGCTGGTGGCCCATGGCCACGAAGTGCTACATATTGACGATGTCGGGCCAGTGAAGCCGCATGAACTCACCGCCGACGCGCGCCTGGTAGACGGCCAGGTGATCTATCGGGGCGACCGTCTGCTATAGCCGGCGACAAACAAAATCCATTGGCAACCCGCAATCGGCCATTGACAATAGTCCTATGATCGTCGGCACCGGCATTGACATCGCCGAAGTCCCCCGCGTTGCCCAGGCCATCGCCCGCTTCGGCGACCGCTTCTTGCAGCGGATTTATACCGAAAACGAAATCCGCTACTGCGACTCTAAGGCCAACCGCGTCGAGCGCTATGCCGCCCGCTTTGCCGCCAAAGAAGCCGCCATGAAGGCCCTCGGCACCGGTTGGAACCACGGCGTCCGCTGGCGTGATATCGAGGTCCGCCGCCAGCCCGGAGGCCGCCCCACCATCGCTTTCCATGGCAAAGCCGCCGAATTCGCCGCCAAGCTCGGCGCTGCGCGCGTGGCCCTCTCGCTTTCCCACACCACCGAGCAAGCCATCGCGCACGTCATCCTGGAAAGCTGAACCCACAGAGACGCAGCTTGCGTCTCCGGCTCAATCCTGGTTTCTGTTAGACTGTCGCCTCCGACTCGAAAACTCGAATGACTGTCACCAGTGACACGCCCTCAGTTCCGGCCTCCGCTGCGGAGAAGGCTCGGGACCGTGCGCTGTTGGCCGGGATCGGCCTCAGCAGCTTCGCCGCGCTCCTCCTGGAGCTGGCGCTGACCCGCCTGTTTTCCGTCGTCCTCTTCTACCACTTTGCCTTCCTGGCAATTTCCATTGCCCTGCTGGGCCTGGGCGCGGGCGGAGTCTTCGCGTATCTCCGGAAGAGCTGGTTGGCGCGGTGTGACACCCGTCTCCTGGCATCTCTGCTTTGTGTGGGCAACGTGATCGTACTACCCATCATCCTGGAGATTGTTTTGCATGTTCCCGTTTCCCTGAAACTCTCCATCGGCAACTTCCTCCGGCTCACTGCCCTCTACCTCGCGGCGGCCGTGCCCTTCTTTCTGACCGGATTGCAATTCGCAGTTGTGTTCGCACGCGAGTCCCGGCATATTCCTCGCTTGTACGGAGCGGACCTGGTCGGAGGCGCCGCCGCCTGCCTCGCGGTCGTGCCTCTGCTGAACTGGCTGGGCGCGCCCAACACCATCCTGTTTGCCGCCGTGACGTCCGCAATCGCCGCGGCCGTATGGGCGAGCACGAAAGCAGCTCGCTGGCGGATCAGTGCCCTGGCCGCGGCGCTGCTCATGCTCATCGCCGCCAACTATTCGGGAAGGCTCATTGATGTCATCTACGCCAAGGGCGTGCTTCGAGACCGTTCCTGGGTAGAGTTCGCGCGCTGGAACGCAATTTCGCGCGTCGAGGTGGACCGGCAAGGCGACGCCAAGGCAATCGTCATCGACGCCGACGCCTCCACCTACATCATGAATGCGGACCCCAAGCGTTGGCAGGACCCGGACTGGCGGGACGATCTCATGTCAGCCCCGCCGGCACTGGCCAGCGTCCTGCGGCCGCATGGAGCCTTTGCCATCATCGGTCCCGGAGGCGGGGTGGACGTCCTGCGCGCCCTGGTCAACGGCAGCCCCAGCGTGACCGGGATCGAGATCAATCCCATCATCGCCAACACCATCATGCGCGGGCGCTATGCCGACTACGCCTATCACCTTTACGAGCGGCCTGAGGTGCACCTTCACGTGACCGACGGACGGTCTTTTCTGCGGGGCACGGACCAGCGCTTCGACGTGGTCCAGATGACCCTGGTGGACACCTGGGCCTCGACTGCCGCCGGCGCTTTCGCGCTGAGCGAAAACAGTCTCTACACGGTGGAAGCTTTTCAAGAGTACTTCGAGCACCTGCAGCCGGATGGAATCATTGCCATCACCCGCTGGGAATTTCGCGAGCCGCGTGAAGCCTTGCGCGTGGTTTCAGTCGCCATGGAGGCCCTGCACCGCATGGGCGTGACCAATACCAGCGCGAATTTCATGGTAGTTGCCGGAGGAGAGTTGGACGAGGATGGCATTCCAGTGGTGGTGTTGGCCAAGAAAACCGCGTTCACACCGCAGGAAGAAGAAGCGGTTCGAGCCCATCTGGACGCCAATCCTGACCTTGCATCCCTGTATCTTCCCTCGCATTCGGGAGGCAATCCCTTCTCCGCCCTGATCGAGAGCAATGACCCCTCGGGGTTCGCGCGGCGGTATGCCTATAACGTCGCGCCGGTGACCGACACCTCGCCCTTCTTCTTCTTCACTCTCAAGATTGCCCGGATGCTTCATCCCCAGGACATAAAGCACGGCATTGACTGGAAGGTGAACCTGGGAGTAGCGGTGCTGGGAATGGTCCTGGTGATTTCCCTGCTGGTGGTATTGGCTTTCCTCATCGTCCCCCTGGCCCTACGGAGCGGACGCCGCCAGCAGCAGCCCGTCCGGCTGCTTTACTTCATTGCCATCGGACTGGGCTACATCCTGGTGGAGATTGCCTTCATCCAGCGTTTTGTGTTGTTCCTCGGCCATCCCACCTATGCGCTCACTGTGGTGGTGTTCCTGCTCCTGCTCTCCAGCGGCGCAGGCAGCTTGGCCTCGCGCAAATGGATGAGCCAGACCGCACGGGGATGGCTGCCGCTTATGCTCGTTGCGACTGCCCTGCTGCTTTACGTGTTCCTGCTTCCGGGGATTCTGCATGCGGTGGTGGGGCTGCCATTCTTGGCCAAGTTGTTGGTCAGCGGCATCATTCTCGTTCCCCTGGGATTCGCCATGGGGATGCCGTTCCCGACTGGATTGCGGGCGCTCGCCAGCCTCCCTGCGCCCGAGTTTCCCGCGACGGGGAACGGCGACGCCAACGAGAATGCCGTCGAGTGGGCCTGGGCCATGAATGCCGCCTCCAGCGTCCTGGGCTCCGTCCTGGCCATGGTTATCGCCATTCAGTTTGGTCTCAACGTCACGCTAGCCTGCGGGGCAGTCGCGTATCTTCTGGCCTGGCTGTTGACTGGAACCCTGCAACCCCGCCGCGCCTGACGTGAAGCTCAGGCCCACCGTCTGTTATGATGCTGCGGCTCGAACCTTTCTTGACGCCTGTGGATTTTCTGCGATGATGTTGACTGGGAGAATACGTGCCTAGCCAGAAGCAGTTGAAGTGGTCTCAACTGAAGGTCGGGCTCACCGTGCTGGTCGCCAGCATCACCTTGGCCGTCTTGATATTCCTCATGAGCGGTACCGGCGGCATATTTACCCGCAAAATCATCGTCAAATCGTATTTTGACAACGCCAGCGGGCTGCGCGAGGGCGCCCCGGTGCGGCTGGCCGGTGTCGATATCGGCAATGTCACCCGCATTCGTGTGGTCTCCGATCCCGACAAGAAATTGACCCCGGTCGAAGTGACCATGAAGGTCAGCACCCAATATCGGGAGAACCTGCGTGCCGATTCTCTGACCTCGCTCTCTACCGCCGGGGTGTTGGGGGAAACCTACATCGACATTGACAGCTCCCTGGCCAAAGGGCCGCAGGTCCGCAACGGGGCCGTCCTGCCGATTCGCGACCGTCCCGACTTCCAGGACGTGGTGCGCGCCAGCCAGGGCACCTTGCAGAACCTCGACGCCTTGCTGAAACGTGCTGATCGCATCATTGCCTTCATCGAAAGCGGGCAAGGCTCCGTCGGCAAGCTGATCTACGATCCCACCTTGTACACTCGCCTGACCTCCACGGTGGATGAGTTCCAGAACCTCGTCAGCCAGGTGAGTCAGGGCCAGGGCACGATCGGCAAGCTGATTTCAAACGACGAACTCTACCGCAAAGTCAACGCCAGCGTGGACAAGCTGAACACCATCATCGACGATCTCAACGCGGGCAAGGGCACCGCCGGCAAGTTCCTCAAAGACCCCACTCTCTATAACAATGCCAACGACACCGTAGCCAACGTCAAGAAGTTCACCGAAGATGTGAACGCCGGCAAAGGCGCGCTGGGCAAGTTGGCCAAGGACCAGGAATTCGCCGACAAGCTGCAGAACACCATGAACAAGCTCTCGGCTCTGACCGACCGTCTGGAAGCCGGGGAGGGCACCGCCGGCAAGCTGTTCAAGGATCCTTCCCTCTACAACAACGCCGACCAGATGTTGGTGGAAACCCGGCAACTGGTCAAGGCCATCCGGGAGAATCCCAAGAAGTATCTCACCATCCACTTCAAGGTCTTCTGAGGGTCGCGCCAAGTGGGTGACATTCTGGACTTCCAGCCGTCCAAGCCAGGGCGTGGATTCCCCCGGGGTCGTTTCGTTCACTGGGGAATTAGGGCCTGAATGCTCTTCCATCTTCTCTTCCTACGCGAGGAACTATGCGCTTCTTAAGGATTCCACTCTTTCTGCTTCTCTCCGCAGGTATGGCGCTCGCACAATCTGCCAGCCGCGACGGCCAAAAGCAGTCGGGCCTGAGTTTCACTCCTGATGCCCTCGACCCAAGCGTGGACCCATGCACGGACTTCTATGCCTACGCCTGCGGCAAGTGGCAGGTCCAGAGCCCGATTCCCGGCGATCGTTCGAGCTGGGGGCGCTTCGACGAACTAACCGAGCAAGGCCAGTATGTGGTGCGCGGCATCCTGGAGAAATACTCCGCCAACGACGCGCAGCGTAGTCCTGTGGAGCAGAAGATCGGCGACTACTACCAGTCCTGCATGGACGAAAGTGCCATCGAAAGCGCGAGCACGCGGCCTCTGGACCGCGAACTGCAGCTCATCGCCGGGTTGCGCTCCAAGCAGGATCTGGCGAAACAGCTGATTCACCTGCACCGCGAAGGAGTCGGCGCCCTGTTCAGTTTCAGTTCCGACCAGGACTTCAAGGACGCCAGCCAGGTGATCGCCGAGGCTGACCAGGGCGGCATGGCCCTGCCCGATCGCGATTACTACCTGAAGGACGACGCGAAATCCGTCGAGCAGCGCAAGCAGTACGTGGAGCACGTGCAGAAGATGTTCGAGCTGCTGGGCGACTCTCCCGATAAAGCTGCCGCCGAGGCCAAGACGGTCATGGACACTGAAACCGGCTTGGCCAAGGGTGCCTTGGACCGCGTCAGCCGCCGCGATCCTGAAAAGGTGTACCACCGCATGACCGCGACGGAGCTCGCGGCTCTGAGCCCCTATTTCGGCTGGAACCTGTATCTGCAAGGCATCGGCGCACCGGCCACCCAGACGGTGAACGTCACCGAGCCCGAGTTCTTCAAGCACATGGACGGCCTGCTGAAAACCACTTCGCTCGACGACTGGAAGACCTATCTGCGCTGGCAGGTGGTGCACGCCAACGTCGCGCTGCTTCCCAGCCGGTTCGTAGAAGAGAACTTCAACTTCTTCAGCAAGACTCTGAGGGGGACGAAAGAACTCGGCCCGCGCTGGAAGCGCTGCGTAAACTTCGCCGCCGGCGACCTCGGCGAAGCCGTAGGCCAGAAATACGTTGACGCCACCTTCGGCGCCGGCGGTAAAGAGCGCATGTTGAAGATGGTGAACGCCCTGGAAAAGGCTCTGGGCGAGGACATCAACAGCCTGCCCTGGATGGGCGACGATACCAGGAAGCAGGCCCTCATCAAGCTGCAAGCCATCACCAACCGCATCGCTTATCCCGACAAATGGCGCGATTACAGCGGCCTGAAGATTGTCCGCGGCGATGCCATGGGTAATTCGCTGCGCGCCAACGAATTCGAATTCCAGCGTCAGCTCGACAAGATCGGCAAGCCCGTGGACAAGAATGACTGGCCCTATCCGCCCATGACCGTCGACGCCAGCTACAATCCCCTACTGAACAACATCACCTTCCCCGCCGGCATTCTGCAGCCGCCGTTCTTCGACAATCACGCCGACGATGCCATGAACTTCGGCGCCATCGGCGCCGGCATCGGGCACGAACTGACCCACGGCTTCGACGACCAGGGCAGCCAGTTTGACGCCCAGGGCAACCTGCGCAACTGGTGGACCGAGCAGGACAAGAAAGAATTCGAGCAGCGTACCCAGTGCATCGCCGATGAATACTCCGGCTTCACCGCCGTGGACGACCTGAAGATCAACGGCAAGCTGACGCTGGGCGAGAACGTGGCCGACAACGGCGGCCTGCGCATCGCCTACATGGCGCTGCTGAACACGCTCGCCGGCCAGCAGCCTGCCCCCATTGACGGTTTCACCGCGCAGCAGCGTTTCTTCCTGGGCTGGGCCAACGTCTGGTGCCAGAACCGCACCGACGCCTTCCGCCGCATGCTGGTCACCATCGACCCCCATTCCCCCGGCAAGTGGCGGGTAAACGGCACCGTGTCCAACATGCCCGAGTTCCGCGAGGCCTACCACTGCAAAGCCGACGCGTCGATGGTGCGCGAGAACGCGTGCAGAGTGTGGTAGGAGTGGGAGTCTTACCAGGCTGGGTTACTGGTGTAATGGCGATGTTACGCCAACAATGCCGGAGGGGCCCTTGCGTAGGAGGCTGGTCAGCAGCTTCAGGCGACTTGGCGCATTGACGAAATGCTTCGAGGGGCTATCCTTCAGCAGTCCTGAAAACGGGAGTCCCTAATGAAAGCTATTGTTTATCACCGCTATGGTTCACCCGATGTTCTCAAGTGTGAAGAAATTGAAAAGCCGGCCGCTGGGGACGATGAAGTCTTGATAAAAGTCCGCGCAGCTTCCGTCAATCCAGCTGACGCGCACCTGATGAAAGGCAGGCCCTACATCGGTCGCCTGGTGTTCGGGCTGCGCAAACCAAAGCTCACACGACCCGGCTTTGATGTGGCCGGCCAGGTTGAAGCTGTGGGCAGGAACGCAACCCAGTTCAAACCAGGCGACGAGGTGTTCGGCTCGTGCCGTGGCGCCTTTGCCGAGTATGCGTGTGCTTCCGAGTCAGCCCTGGTCATGAAGCCGGATAACGTGACGTTTGAGCAAGCGGCTTCTGTACCGGTGGCGGCATACACCGCATTGCAGGGTCTTCGCGACAAGGGAAAGATTCAGCCGGGGCAGAAAGTTCTGATCAACGGCGCCGCGGGCGGCGTGG
This sequence comes from Terriglobia bacterium, assembly GCA_020073165.1. GTDB lineage: Bacteria > Acidobacteriota > Terriglobia > Terriglobales > Acidobacteriaceae > JAIQET01. The sequence continues at coordinate 83,754 of JAIQFP010000003.1, forward strand.
GTACGTTCACTGTACAGATCGCCAAGTGGTTCGGCGCAGATGTGACCGGCGTATGCAGCACCAGGAATGTGAACATGGTCCGATCCATCGGCGCAGATCAGGTCATTGATTACACCCAGCAGGATTTCACCCAAGGCACGCAACGCTACGATCTGATTTTCGACCTGGTGTCGAACCATTCGTTGTTGGCCTGCAGGCGCGTCTTGAAGCCCAAGGGGATATACCTCGGGGCCGGAGTAGGACCGGGCAGCACCCCCTCGATGATCGGTCTTCTGGCTCGCTGGATCGCAGCGCTTGTATTGTCACGGTTGGTGGGCCAGAAGTTCGTCATGTTTATGGCGAAACGGAGCCAAGAGGACCTGACCATCATGCACGAGCTCATGCAGGCCGGAAAGGTAACAACTGTCATCGACAGGCGTTACAGGTTGAGTGAGGTCCCCGAAGCTATGAGGTATCTGGAAGAAGGGCACGCTCGAGGAAAAGTAGTAATAACTTTGGAATAGAACAACAAGACCTCACAACGCGCTACATGAGCGTACCTGCAATTTCTCACGAGCTGTGACAGCTGTCGTAACCCGACGTTCACACCAACAACCCCGGTCAATGAGTGTAATGGGGATAACTACGCCAACAATGAGCAGTTTCCGAGTGGCCCACGAAGCAGGACTTGGCCGTTCGCCGAGCCCGAGCTCCCACCAAATCGAATGGCCGTTTTGCGCTTGCCCCGAGGGCCCCGTATCCATGCGGATGTGGGAGCGGCGTACACAAAATTCAAAAAGAGCTTGCATCTGATATGGTGTTGTAGTTAACTATAACACCTGGCGACCATCGGTGATCGCTCGCACCCGAGTACGAGAGGAGGACCTGGCCCCAAGAATTAAAGATGCTTAGGAGAATGCAGCATGAAATCCCTTCGAATTATGCTGTCCGTTGTTCTGATGTCGCTCTCCACCGTGGCTTTCGCGCAGTCCGACGCGCCAAAGTCTTCCGTCGCTCCTGCGCCGTCGGCGGCGCAGCAGTCCTTCGCAACCATGAAAACCCTGGCGGGAGAGTGGGAAGGCCCCGTCACCGTCCCGGAGGCACCGGAGATGTCAGGCAGCAAGATGCACGCCACCATGCGCGTGACCTCGCGGGGACACGTCCTGGTGCACGAGTTCCAGGAAGCGGGAACGCCGCTGGATGCGACAAAGTACGACCATCCGGTGACGATGCTTTACCTGGACGGAGACCAACTCACCCTGGTCCACTATTGCGACGCGGGGAACCGGCCACGCATGATCGGCAAGATATCTCCGGACGGCAAGACGGTCGAGTTCGAGTTCAAGGATATCAGCGGGAGCCCGGAGTACCACATGCACCATTCCGTGTTCACCATCATCGACGCCAACCATCACACCGAGGATTGGACGTTCATGATGAAGGACAAGCCGATCCACGCACACTTCGACCTGCACCGGACCAACTGACGCCGTTTTGCGGGCGTCTGAGCCCGCAGGCGTCATCCTGAGGAGAGCTTTAGCTCGACGAAGGATCTCAAGGCTACTAGGGTATCTCGGGTAAGGGCTATCTGGAACCCATAATGGACCGCGAGTGGAACGACAATCAGCCGATCTACCGCCAGCTGCGCGACCGTGTGGTCGCGATGATCCTGGACGGCGTGCTCAAGGAAGGCGATCCGCTGCCCTCCGTGCGCAACGTCGCGGCTGAGTACCGGGTGAATCCGCTCACGGTCCTGAAGGGCTACCAGCAACTGGTGGACGAGGGACTGGTCGAGAGCAGACGAGGTCTCGGGATGTTTATCAATGCCGGCGCGCGCAGCCTGCTGCTGCGGGGCGAACGGGAGAAGTTCCTGGGCGAAGAATGGCCGAGGATCCAGGCCACTATCCAGCGGCTTGGCCTGAAGGCGGAAGATCTCCTGAATGGTTCGGGGCCGTCGTCGAAGGCAGCGCCGTCGAAGCCCGCGAAGGCGGATCCCACGGAAGAGGAGCACTGAAACCATGGCATGCATAGAAGCTCGCGGTTTGCGAAAGGTCTACGGCACAACGGTGGCCCTGGGCGGCGTCGATCTGCGCGTCGAAGAGGGCCGCATCCTGGGCCTGATCGGTCCCAACGGCGCCGGCAAGACCACCGCGCTCAACGCGATTCTCGGCCTCACCCCCTATCAAGGAGAACTGAGAGTGCTTGGCCGCAACCCGTGGGCGGAGCGCGATCTGCTGATGCGCGACGTGTGCTTCATTGCCGATGTTGCGGTGCTGCCGCGCTGGATGCGGGTTTCGCAAGCGCTCGACTACGTCGCAGGGGTGCACCCGCGATTCGATCGCGCGAAGGCGGATGGTTTTCTGGCGAAGACCACCATTCAACGCGCCAGCAAGGTCCGGGAGTTGTCGAAGGGCATGGTCGCCCAGTTGCATCTCGCGCTGGCCATGGCGATTGATGCGCGGTTGCTGGTGCTGGACGAACCAACGCTTGGCCTCGACATCCTGTATCGCAAACAGTTTTACGATTCCCTGCTGAACGACTACCTCGATCGCAATCGCACCATCGTGGTGGCGACGCACCAAGTAGAAGAGATCGAGCACGTACTTACCGATCTCATGTTCATCGACCGCGGCCGCATCGTCTTCGATCGCAGTATGGAGGAAGTGGAGGCGCGCTACCGCGAGGTGGCGGTGCACCCGGAGCAATTGGCGGCGGCGCGGGCGCTCAAGCCGATCCACGAGCGGCAGGGGATCGGTCGCAGCATCCTGCTGTTCGATGCGGCCGAAGGTCAGCAACTTGCCGGGCTTCTCTCCGGACTGGGCGAGGTGCGCACGCCCAGCATCGCCGACTTATTCGTGGCGGTGGTGGGTAACCAATCCGGCATGGCACAAGGAGCGGCTCAATGAATACTCAATCGAACGGCATGACCGGGTCTTCGACTCCGTCGCAAGGAACACCGGCGGCTGTGCCGGCAGCTCGAGCGATGTACTGGTCGGTGCGGCGCGAATTGTGGGAAAACCGTTCGATTTACATCGCCCCGCTGGCCGCCGCCGCCGTTTTTCTCTTCGGCTTCGTGATCAACATGGTTATTGCGCGGCGCCGCATCGGCGCATCGCTGCTCGACCAGGCGCAACAGCACAATTTACTCGCCACGAGATACGAATCATCAGCGGCACTGATCATGGGGACAGCTCTTATCGTGGGAGTTTTCTACTCTCTCGACGCCCTGTATGGAGAGCGCCGCGATCGCAGCATCCTGTTCTGGAAGTCGCTGCCGGTTTCCGATCTCACCACTGTGCTCTCGAAGCTGACCATTCCCCTAGTGATTCTGCCGCTTCTGAGTTTCGTCATCAGCCTGGCCACGCAATTCATCATGCTCCTGCTGAGCAGCGTAATCCTGCTAGGCAGCGGCGTGAGCATTGCTGCGCTATGGACTGAGGTGTCGTTCTTCCACGTGTCCCTTGTGCTGCTTTATCACATTCTGACAGTACACGGTCTCTGGTACGCACCACTGTATGGCTGGCTGCTGCTGGTTTCCGCATGGGCGCCGCGCGCTCCGTTTCTATGGGCTTTCCTGCCTCCGTTCGTGATCAGTGGTGTGGAGAAGATTGCGTTCAACACTTCGCACTTCCTCATGCTCCTGCAGTACCGGTTGATGGGGCCGGGAGAAGCCATGGCGCCGAAGGGCGGCCCGAAGGATTTCATGGCAACACTCATTCCAGAGCATTTTTTCAGCACGCCAGGTCTTTGGACTGGCCTGGCACTGGCCGCGGTGTTTCTCGCCGCAGCGGTCCGACTGCGGCGCTATCAAGGGCCGATCTGATTTATGAGTGCTTGATTGAATCAACCGCGTAAGGTGAACAGACTATGAGCACGGATGTTGTGACAAAACGGATTACAGAAACGTCGCCGCGCCTCAAGGCCAGAATGGTCGGTGTGCTTTATTTGCTCATGGTCTCGCTGGGAGGACTCGTCCAGTTCGCCCGCGGCAGGCTAGTTGTAAAGGGGGACGCCGCGGCTACGGCGATCAACATCCTGGCGCACGAGCCTTTATTTCGGTTAGCTTTCGCAGCTGACGTCCTCGTGGTCGCGTGCTCTATCGCTGTGACGGCTCTCTTCTATAGCTTGTTCAAGCCGGTGAACAGGAGCGTCTCTTTGCTGGCAGCGTTCTTTGGCCTCGTGGGAGGCACGATTCAGGGTTTTGCCTGCCTCTTTGAGTTCGCTCCCTTGGTCGTCTTGGGAGGCACGCAGCACGCGAGCGTATTTGACGTGGGACAGTTACAAGCGCTCGCGTACATGTTTCTCAAATTGTATTCTCCGGCCTACGGCATCGCTCTGGTGTTTTTCGGATTCCAATTCCTCCTGATCGGTTACCTCACTTTCAAGTCAACCTTCCTGCCTCGCATTCTGGGCGTGCTGATGGCGTTTTCCGGTGTGGGTTGGCTGACCTTTCTGTCACCCTCTTTCGGTGCAAAGTATCTGTTCCCCTACATTCTGACCGCCGACATCGGGGAAGCATCGCTGGTTCTGTGGCTCCTCGTGTTTGCCGTGAACGAACAACGATGGAGGGAGCAGGCCGGCGCAGCGGGTGAATGGTGATCGTAGCGCGCCATGCACCTTGATTCATTCTCGCGTAAGGAGAACAGAGTATGAGCACGGATGGGATGACGAGACGGATTGCAGAAACATCGCCGCGTTCTTTAGCCAGAATGGCCGGTGTGTTTCAGTTGGGCGAAGGTATTACGGCCACATTCGGTCAAGTAATCGTTCTTGATAGGCTCATTGTCTCTGGCAACGCCGCGGCAACCGGGGCCAACATCTTGGGGCACGAGTGGTTATTTTGGTTGGGGTTCGCATCCTCCCTCGTCGGAGTTGTATTCCATCTTGCCTGGGCACTTCTCCTCTACGACTTGTTAAAGCCTGTAAACAGGCGGCTCTCCTTACTCGCGGTGTTCGTCATACTCGTGGGATGCGCGATTCAGGCTCTTACCAGCCTCTTATATCTCGCCCCATTGCTCGTCTTGAAAGGCGGGAGTTCCCTGAGCGCGTTTTCAGCGGAACAGTTGCCTGCGCTTGCCTTCACGTTTCTCAGGTTGAATGCTTACGCTTTCGACATTTACCTGGTGTTCTTCGGGCTCTGGTGCTTCCTGACCGGCCTTCTCATTTTCAGGTCAACCTTCCTGCCTCGAACCATCGGGATCTTGTTGGCGATTTCTGGTTTGGGCTGGACGATGTACCTCGTGCCGCCGCTCGCAGTCCGCATTTTCATCCCCTACATCGCTGGCGCGTCCGCCGTCGGGGAAATGCCGTTGATGCTATGGCTTCTGCTGGCCGGCGTGAACGAACAACGATAGAAGGAGCAGGCCAGCGCAGCGGGTGAATGGTGATCGTAGCGCGCCCTGCGCCTTGATTCATTCTCGCGTAAGGAGAACAGAGTATGAGCACGGATGGGATGACGAGACGGATTGCAGTAACATCGCCGCGGTTCAAAGCCAGGATGGCCGGTGGGTTGTGGCTGCTCTATATCTCGATGGCAGGACTCGCCGACTTCGCTCGCCGCGGGCTTGTTGTAAATGGGGACGCCGCGGCTACAGCGACCAACATCCTCGCCCACGAGCCTTTGTTTCGGCTGGGATTCGCAGCCGACCTCCTCGCGATCGCGTGCTATATCGCTGTGACGGTTCTCCTCTATGCCTTGTTCAAGCCGGTGAACAGGACCGTCTCTCTGATGGCAGCGTGCTTCAGCCTGGGGGGATGCATTATTCAGGGTTTTGGCGGCCTCTTTCAGTTCGCTCCGCTACTTGTCCTGGGAGGCACGCAGCACTCGAGCGTATTTAAGGTGGAACAGTTGCAGGCGCTCGCTTACATTTTTCTCAAATTGTATTCTCAGGCCTACAGCATCGCTCTGGTATTTTTCGGATTCTTTAGTTTCCTGATCGGTTACCTCATCTTCAAGTCAACCTTCCTGCCTCGCATTCTGGGCGTGCTGATGGCGGTTGCCGGCACGGGTGGGCTGATCTTTCTATCACCGTCTTTCGGTGCAAAGTATCTGCCCTACATCGTGGCCGCCGACATCGGGGAAATACTGCTGATTCTGTGGCTCCTCGTGTTCGCCGTGAATGCTGAGCGATGGAAGGCGCAGGCCAGCGCAGCGGGGATTGGCGTTTCGCGGCGCGCCATGAACTCCTGATACCACGGCTCGCGTAAGGAGCTAACGAATATGAGCACAGCAGTAATGACGGAACGGATTACAGAAGCGTCGCCGCGCCTCACGGCCAGGATTACGGGTGTGTTTTATCTCATCACCATCCTGACGGGAATATTCGCCCAGGGTTTCGTGAGCGAGAGGCTGGTGGTAAGCGGCGACGCCGCGGCTACGGCAACCAACATACTGGCCCATAGTTCCTTGTTCCAGTTGGGTTTCGCGGTCTACCTCGTCGAAATGGCGTGCCAGATCGCTATGACCGCTCTCTTTTATGACTTGCTCAAGCCGGCGGGCAGGATCGTCTCTTTGCTGGCCGCGTTCTTAGGCTTCGCAGGCTGCGTCATCAAGACTTTAAGCCGCGTCTTTTTTATCGCTCCCCTGATCGTCCTGGGAGGCGCGCACTACTTGAGTGTGTTCAGCGTGGAACAGTTGCAGGCGCTGTCGCTCCTCTTTCTTAAGGTGAATGACCGGGGCGCTGCGATCGCCCTGGTATTTTTCGGATTCTATGCACTCCTGACGGGCTACCTGATTATCAGATCCACCTTCCTGCCCCGGATTCTGGGCGTGGTGTCAGTGATCGCAGGTCTGGGTTGGCTGACCTTTCTGTACCCACCGCTGGGATACCGTCTGTTCCCCTACGTTGCAGCCTTCGGCCTCCTCGGGGCAGCATCGCTGATCTTTTGGCTCCTCGTGTTCGGCGTGAACGAGCAACGATGGAAGGAGCAGGCCAGCGCAGCAGGGATGCGCCCATGAACGCCGTCTACAGCAGAAACGGGCCATCGGAGGAAAATGAAGATGACAATCAGCGCCATCGACGACTTGCAACGGGCCGCTGCCAGAGTGGCGGGTTTTGCTTACCTAATCACGTTCGCGACCGTGGTCTACGTCAATTTTGGTATCCACGACCGTCTGATTGTCGCCGGTAATGCCGCGGAAACCGCTCGCAATATCCTGGCGCACGAACGACTCTTTCGTATCGGCATCGCCGGCGATCTCATTTACTGTGCAGGCGGGGTCGTGCTTCTCACAGCGCTCTACGTGATTCTCAAGCCGGTCAATCGGGGCCTTGCCTTGCTGGCGGCATTCTGGAGGCTGGTGTGGGTCTTGATGTGGCTGGTCATGACACTCAATCTCTTTGACGCTCTGCGGCTCCTCAGTGGCGCTGATTACTTGCGAGCATTTGAAGTGGAGCGATTGCAGGCCTTGGCGAGGCTCTATCTCGGCACGCGTTCTGACTACTATTACGTTGGCTTGCTGTTTGGTGCATTGGCATCCACCGTCTGCGGCTACCTGTGGTTCAAGTCCCGCTATATCCCTCGAGCACTGGCTGCCTTCGGCGTGATCTCGTCCGCATTTTGCGTGGCCTGTACTTTCGTTTTCTACATTTTTCCCAACTTCGACAAGATCGTTAACCTGTGGTGGTTCGATACGCCGATGGGTATTTTCGATATAACACTGAGTTTGTGGCTTCTGTTTAAGGGATTAAGGCCGTGTAGGGTAGCTGTCCCGACAAAGCAAGCGATCTAGCACAGGCCGGTGCCGCCCAACTTGGCGCGCCATGCACCCTTGATTCAATCCCTGGCTGGAGGGAGCAGGCCAGCGCAGCCCAACGACCGGCCGACTAACGACCAACGGCTGAAGTTGAGGTCGCGTCCGCCTGCTCGTGCGCATGATAGCTCGACCGCACCAGCGGCCCCGACTCCACATGGCGGAACCCGAAGCGCAGAGCTTCTTCCTTGAGGTAGTCAAACTCGTTCGGAGTGTAGAAGCGGGCGATCGGCAGGTGATCGCGCGAGGGCCGGAGATATTGGCCGACGGTTAGTATATCCACGCCGCGCGTGCCCAGGTCACGGAACACTTCGACCAGTTCCGGGATGGTTTCGCCCAGCCCCACCATCACACCCGACTTGGTCACCATTCCCGGGGAGAATTCCTTGGCATTTTCCAGCAGCCGCAGCGTGCGCTCGTAGCGCGCTCCCGAGCGTACTGCGCGATACAGGCGTGGCACCGTCTCGGTGTTGTGGTTGAGCACGTCGGGTTGCGCGTCGAGCACGATTCTGAGCGCTTCATCCATCCCCTGAAAATCGGGGATTAGAACCTCAATGCGGCATCCCGGCGCCACCTCACGAATCTGCCCGATGGTCTCGGCAAATACCCGTGCACCGCCCAGGTTGTCGTCGTCGCGGTTTACGCTGGTCACGACCGCATGCTTCAGTCCAAGCGTGGCGACGGCTTCCGCCACCCGGCGCGGCTCGTCCCAGTCAATAGGCTCGGGCTTACCTTTCGGTACCGCGCAAAAACCGCACCGCCGGGTGCAGATGTCCCCCAGCAGCATGAACGTCGCCGTGCGATGGTTCCAGCACTCGCCAATGTTCGGACACTGCGCCGACTCGCACACCGTATGCAGGCCCAGTCCGCGCGCCAGCTTCTTGAGATTGTGAAAGTTCTCCCCGACCGGGGCCTTGGCCCGCAGCCACCCCGGTTTGGGTTGCCGTACCGGTGGCCCGAGTTCAATCTGTATAAATTGCGAAGTCCCTGCCATCTGAGTCTCTAAGATTCTACCTGCTCGCGCCGCCATTCGTGAAACTAGCCATGGTTGCGGAACTGGGAACCACATCAAGAAGTGCTGTCAAGCCCCCGGAAGGCCCCCAACGAACACTTCGGCGAGCGCCGAAAGCCACCCCAGGTTGCACACATTGATGTGCGGCTCGCAGGCCCAGTCCTTGGCAGATTTTGCGGCTAAGCCATCTAGAAGCTGGACTTGGTAGGATATGTCTGGCTAAGTTCTTATGTTTCCAGCGTTTGGAGAAATAACTTTTTTCTCCTTGAAGGTCGTTGTGGTCGCGCCCGGGGCTCTTGCTTGGAGCCGAGGTTTAATGCCTGAGGTCCGAGGTCTGAACTCCAAGGTCTAAGTTTCTAGCTTTCCAGATACGCGTCGACCCACTCTTTGATGCGCAGGCGACGGTCGTCTTGGAGATCGAAACGCAGGCCAAAGCTCTTGCTGGCGGGCTTACGCCAGCTCACCGTGCCGCGTACCCAGATGCGGGGCAGCGTCAACAAGGCAAAAGAGACCTCAGCCGACATTCCCGGGGACATTTCTTCGTTGCTTCGCATGGACATCCCCCCGGAACTGATTTCATGGCTGGTAGCGTTAAAGCGGCGGCTGTCGCCGGTGACCACGGAAATTTCGGTGATTACCGGAATCCGCACATAGCGGCGGAACTCGTGCAGCACCAGCATCTGCGTCGCCCGCACCAGCTTCAGCGCGGCCGGGCGCTCCAGCGGCTCGTGGAAGATGGCGTTGATGCCGTACTTGGAATAGCTCATGGCTTGCTGGGCGTTGCCTCCCAGGCCATAGATGATCATGCGGCTGTTGGAGGGCGAGGTACGCGCCGACTCCATGACGACCTCCGCTCCCGGAGCCAGCTTCACCACGCAAGCTTCAAACTTCTCCTTTTTCAAACGCTCCTCAACATCTCCGGTCAGAACCACACTCTCCACTCCAAACTGCTTGAAGCAGTCCGAGAGAATACCTTTGGCAGGATCCTTGATGTCCACGAAAGCCGCCCGGGCCGCGGCCTTTCGCGCGGTGGAGGGAATGGGAGAGATCGCGGTTGCGAAGGCTTTGTCCATAGCTGTGTTCACGAGTGCTTTGAAACCCCATTGTGTCCTGAACCCAGAGCTGGGCAAAGCCCCTAGAAGGCCAATCGGTGGGTACAGAAGTACCATTACCAGGAATGCACTGCCGGGTTACCACGGGTCCTTGACGGCAGACCTCGGCGCCTGGGCTTCGATGGCTGTCCGGCCAAAGTCTGAGGGGCCGAGCCCTGGTTCATTCCCAGCGGCGGAACAACAGAGCGCCGTTCGTGCCCCCGAATCCGAACGAGTTGGACATGGCATACTCGAGCTCGGCTTTGCGCGCGTGATTGGGGACGTAGTCCAAGTCGCACTCGGGGTCGGGATTCTCCAAGTTAATGGTGGGCGGCACCATCTGGTCGCGCAGCGCCAGCGCCGTGATCCCCGCTTCCAGCCCGCCCGCGCCGCCTAACAAATGGCCGGTCATGGACTTGGTCGAACTGACCGCGACTTTGTGGGCATGGTCGCCGAAGGCGCGCTTGATGGCGATGGTTTCCAGCTTGTCGCCCAGGTCGGTGGACGTACCGTGAGCGTTGATGTATCCCACCTGCTGCGGCTGCAGCTTGGCATCGGCCAGCGTGTTACGCATCACCCGGTAAGCGCCGTCGCCATTCTCCGCCGGTTGGGTGATGTGGTGGGCATCCCCGCTCATACCGTAGCCGACCACCTCCGCCACAATCTTGGCGCCACGGCGCTGGGCGAATTCCAGCTCCTCTAGGATCAGGATGCCCGCGCCTTCACCGATCACGAATCCATCACGCGCCGAGTCCCAGGGTCGGCTCGCTTTCTCGGGCGCATCATTGCGCGTAGAAAGCGCACGCATGGCGGCAAAGCCGCCCACCCCCATGGGAGTGATCGCTGCCTCGGTGCCGCCGGCGATCATCACGTCAGCATCGCAGCGCGCAATGATCTTGTAAGCATCGCCTACCGAGTGGGCGCTGGAAGTACAGGCTGTACAGGTGGCTTCGTTGGGTCCCTTGGCGTTGTAGCGGATGCTGACGTGTCCGGCCGCGAGATTGACGATGGCCGCTGGAATGAAGAAAGGAGAGATCTTGCGCGGGCCGCCGTTGAGCAGGTTGTTATGCTCGCGCTCGATGACGTCAAACCCGCCGATTCCGGACCCGATATGCACTCCCACCCGGGTCGAAATCTCAGGGGTCACCTGCAAGCCGGAGGCCTTCATGGCGTCATCCGTGGCCGCCAGGGCCAGATGGATGAAGCGCCCCATCTTCTTCACTTCTTTTTTCTCGATGAACTGCAGGGGGTCGAAATTCTTGACCTCAGCCGCGATCTGGCAGGCGAACTGCGAGGCGTCAAATTGGGTGATCCGCCCCACGCCGCTTTTGCCGGCCAGCAGGTTCCGCCACACCTCTTCCGTGGTGTTGCCCACCGCGCAGATCAGGCCAATGCCGGTGACTACGACCCGACGCCCCAATCCTACTTCCCGCCTTTCGAATGCTTCCCGATGTAATCAATCGCGTCCTGCACGGTGCGGATCTTCTCCGCGTCTTCATCGGGAATTTCGATCTCGAAGGCCTCTTCGAAGGCCATCACCAGCTCCACCGTGTCCAGCGAGTCGGCGCCCAGGTCGTCCACGAACGAGGCGTTCTGCGTGACTTCGCCCTCGTCCACTCCCAATTGCTCCACGATGATCTGCTTCACTTTTTCGTCAACGACTGCCATTGCTTCTCCTCGCCTGCGGTTTATCGCGCCGGCATCTTGCCGGCGTCGCGGGGGCATTCTGCCCCCGCCATAGGAAGCCCAGGTCCTTACTTGCTCACCTTCGCGTGTTTGTCGATGTAATCGATCGCGTCCTGCACGGTGCGGATTTTCTCTGCATCCTCGTCCGCAATCTCCAGGTCAAAGGCCTCTTCCAGCGCCATCACCAGTTCGACCGTGTCCAACGAATCGGCCCCCAGATCATCCACGAACGCAGCGCTGAGGGTAACCTCGCCTTCATCCACTCCCAGTTGCTCGGAGATGATCTGTTTTACCTTTTCCACGATTTCCTTGGACTTGCCCTCGCTAGCCATAAGAATCCCTCCTCCCGGGAAGATAAAAAAGGGAACGAGTAGTGTACTGGGCCGAACGAATTGGTGTAAAGGAAGGGTTCGCCGCGCCGGACAAGACTCCTCCCGGCTGGGGGACAATCCACGCAAGAATCCTAACTGCTGCGACTTGCCGGGGTCAAACCCACCCTCTTGACGACTACCGTCCGGAGTACTGGTCCCGCAACCAGATCTGCCGGCTGGTCATCGGGATCTGCCGCCCCTCGATGAAAACCTGTTTCACATCGGTGCGCACATCGAGCGGGTCCCCAGTTGCCACCACCACGTTCGCGGTCTTGCCCACATCCAGCGATCCCAACCGGTCTGCCAGTCCCCAGATTTCCGCCGGGTTCAAAGTGATCGCCTTCAGGGCTTCGTCATAGGGCAGGCCGAAAGCCACCGCGTAGCCGGCCTGGTAAGGCAGGTTGCGGACGTTGTGGGCTTCGTCGGACGCAAAAACGATCTTTACCCCGCGCTTGTACAACTCCGCTGGCAGGTTGTACACCGCGTCGTACCGCTCCTCCGGCTTGGGCTCCTCATAGATGGGGCCCACGATGACCGGCACCTTCAAGCCTGCCACGTAGTCAAGGACGGGCTGCGAGTGGCTGATATGATTCAGCACAAACTTCAGATTGAATTCCCGGGCCAGCCCCACCGCCGTCTCCAGGTCGCTCGGCCCCTCGGCTGCCAGCACGATCGGCTTCTTGCCCTGCAGGTAGGGCAACAGCGCTTCCAGCTTCAGGTCGCGCTTGGGCGGAGTGGGCGGCTGTTTCTGGTCTTTGTCTTTGCCTGGGGTGGGCTTGCTCTCCACGTCCGACTTCTTTTTCTCGTAATCACTCCAACGCTGGGCATAGTCCTGTGCATCCAGGAGGGCCTGCCGTAACTGTGCCGCCATGCCCATGCGGGTGAAGGGAAACTTCGCGTGTTCCCAAGACTGGTTGCGCCGCTGGTCGCCGGTGAAATTCAACGGCATGGCGATGTCGCGCACCAGCAGCATCTCCTGCGCAGATTTCCCATCCAGTTGGATGAACGAATCCTGCCCCGGCAACGTGTCGCGGCTGTCGGGCGCTACGATCGCGTTGGTGATCCCGTTCAGCCGCGTCACCGGAATCAGCGCCGACTCGGCGTGAAACGCGTCGTACACATGCATGTGCGGCATAATCTCGTCGCTGAGTTCGATCAGATCATTGGTGCTCTTCTCCGCCGAAACCTCGGTCAGTCCGAGGTAGGTCTCGGAATCAATCAAGCCGGGGTAGACCGTCATGCCGCTCGCATCAATCACCCGCGCATCCGTGGGAATGGTGACTGAGCCGGCTGCACCCACCGCCGCGATCTTGCCGTTCGCCATCACTAACACGCCATTCTCGATGACTCCGTGGGTGATGGTCAGAAGCTTGCCGCCTTTGAGGACGATGGTTTGTTGCGCGAGGCTCACCGCCGGAAGGGAAAGGCAAAGAGCCAGGATCGCAAGCAGTTGGCTTACGACCAACGGCCAACGGTCAACAACTCCAGTTGAAGTCTGAGGTCTGACGCCCGAGGTCCGCATCACTCGCCCTCCTTGTAGTGCGGCATTCCGAAGCCCGGCAAGGCCCGGTCAAAGTACACATCGCCATCAATCAGCACCTTATTGGGCACTCCGTAGCTGGAGAGCGGATACCCATCCCAGATCACCAGGTCCGCATCCTTTCCCACATCAATCGATCCCACGCGGTCGTCCACGCCGATGATCCACGCGGCATTCAGCGTGATCATCTTCAACGCTTCCTCCTCGGTCGCTCCGCCGTAGCGCATGGTCTTGGCTGCTTCCTGGTTCAGGCGCCGCGCGAAGTCGCCCGAATCGCTCTTGATGGCCACCCGCACCCCTTTCCGCATCGCTATCACCGCGTTCCACGGAATCGCGTCCCAGGCTTCCTGCTTGTATCCCCACCAGTCGGAGAAGGTCGCGATTCCCACATCCTCTGCCGCCAGCTTGTCCGCTACCTTGTAAGCCTCCAGCGCGTGGTGGAACGCCCGCACCTTGTAGCCGAACTCCTTGGCCATCGCCATCTCGGTGAGAAGCTCGTCTGCCCGGTAGCAGTGGATTTGCACCAGCAGCTTGCCTCGCAGCACATCCGCCAGGGCCTCCAGCTTCAGATCGCGCTTGGGAGCGGTGGTATTCTTGTCACCGCTCTTGACCTTGGCGTTGTAGGCGTCCCACTCGTGCATGTAGTCCTGGGCCTGCACCAGGGCCTCGCGCTGCACCGCGAAGTTGCCCATGCGCGTGGAAGGCAGTTGCTCCCGGTCCCCGTACACCCGCTTGGGGTTCTCGCCGCTGGCGAACTTGATGGACCGCGGAGCGCCGGGGAACAGCATGGCATCGCGATTGGCCCCGTACTTGTGCTTGATCACGATCGCCTGCCCGCCGATCATGTTGGCCGAACCATGGAGTAGAAGTGAAGTCGTCACTCCGCCGGCCAGCCCGCGATAGATCGCCTTGTCCTGGTAGTCGAAGGCATCGAGCATCATCATCTGGGGAGTGACGGGGCTGGTGGCCTCGTTCACATCATCGTCGAGCGCGATATGCGAGTGCGAATCGATAATGCCCGGCGTCAGGTACTTGCCGCTCGCGTCAATCACGGTAGCGCCTGTGGGCGCAGTGACGTTCTGCCCCACTGCTGCAATCTTGCCGTCCTTGATGTAGATGCTGCCGTTCTGAATGTTGCCGTGGGTGACGGTCATGACCACGGCATTCTTGATCAGGACTTCGTTGTGGGCAGAGCCAGTCTGGGACAGCCCTGCGGCGCAGGCCAGGATGAGCCAGACTGCGACTCCGACTGGAGGTCGCAAACGTATCGCAAGACGATGCAACATTTGGAGAAGCTCCTCAAAAAAGAAAAGAAACGAGATTCTACCACTTGGACGATTGGCTATCGGAGATGTCTCGCCGGACTTGAAACTCCCCCACAGAAACTGGAAACTGCATATTCATGCGTGCCGTCGTCCAACGCGTCAGCCGTGCCCAAGTCACGGTGAACGGAGACATCACCGGTAGAATCGCCCGTGGCCTCGTCGTCCTCCTGGGGGTTGCTAACACTGACACCGAATCCGATGCTGACTACCTTGCCGACAAGATTGCCGGCTTGCGCATCTTCGAAGATGAAGCCGGAAAGATGAACCGGGCGGCCACAGACGTCAAAGCCGCTCTCCTTATCGTGTCCCAGTTCACGCTCTACGGCGACGTCCGCCGCGGTAGGCGCCCATCCTTTGACGCCGCGGCTCCACCGCGGCAGGCTCGCGCACTCTACGAGTATTTTGTGGAACGCATCCGCGCCGCCGGTCTGGTGTGCGAAACCGGTCGCTTCCAGGAGATGATGCAAGTTGAACTGGTCAACGACGGGCCAGTCACCATCCTGCTTGACTCGCTGAAGACCTTCTAACTCAAACTGCGGAGTACGCGGGGAACGCCGAGAGCAGCTGACCAGAGGAGAGCTAGCTCACCACAATGTCCGCGATCCGCACCGCATCCATACACGCCCGCACGTCGTGAGTGCGGATGATGTGCGCACCCTTCAAGATCACAGCCGTCTCCGTGGCCAGCGTGGCGTACAGCCGCTCCGCAACTGGTGCATCGTTCCCGTTGCGGGCCAGCGCCCGCCCAATGAACGACTTCCGCGATACTCCGGCCAGGAGCGGGTATCGCAGCTGGTGGAATTCCTCGAATCGCTTGAGCAGCGGGTAGTTCTCCTGGAAACTCTTGCCGAACCCGAATCCGGGGTCAAGCACAACCCGTTCCCGCTTCACTCCGGCGATCTGAGCTGCGTCCGACCACTCCCGCAGCTCCCGCTTCACCTGCACCACGATGTCCGATGGCGGCGGCAGCTTGTGCCACTCCTCCGGACGCCCGCGCATGTGCATCAGCACTGCCCCGCACTTCAACTCCGCCAGCGTCTTCTTCATCTGCGGATCCCAGCGGAAGCCACTGACATCGTTCACGATCTCAGCGCCCGCCTCCACTGCTGCCTGCGCCACGTTAGCCTTGTACGTGTCTACCGAGAGTATTGCCTCCGGGCGTTTCCGCTTCACTGCCGTAATCACGGGAATCACGCGCTGGATCTCTTCTTTCTCTGAGACCACGGTCTGCCCCGGAGCAGCAGCCTTGAGGGACGCTGTGTCCGCCTCTGGGGAAAACAGCACCCTCGCCCCTGGCCGCGTGGACTCACCACCCACATCCACGACGTCCGCCCCATCCTCGAGCAGTTTCAGCGCGTGTTCTACCGCCCGGTCGGGGTCAAGATGCAGACCGCCGTCAGAGAACGAATCCGGCGTGACATTGACCACTCCCATCACCAGCGTGCGTTTGCCCAATTCGAGCGTGCGGGCGCCAAGGTTCCATTCGAAGACCGGCCGCATACCGGGCGATTCTAAACCCTGCGGTTGCCAGGGGTAGACAAAGATTCAATCCCCCTGGGACCCTGAGAGCCGCGGCAACCCCATCAGTGACATCAGTGCTGCCGATCTTGGGCGCAGTCTGGGCTTTGATTCCAGCCACGGATTATCCAGTTGTTGCTGAAGGTCGCTTCTTGATGGAGAGTCGAAGAACGCGGGATTTATTTGATCGCCCAAGGTGATCTATAGGTGGCCTATGCCGTGCACGCCCGACTCTCGTGCCTCTGGCCGAGGAATTGCGCCAGCAACGTCATCACCACTGGGAAACCAGGTGCACCGGTCCGATCCAGCTTGGCCTTTGCCGTGGAAACCCAGTTTAGTAGGTGGCGCTCCAGGAACTCGGTCTCGGCACGCGCCAGCGAGATGGCGGCTGCTTCGTCCGATGTGTTCTCGCAGGCGTAGCGAAGAGCGGCGAGGAATTCCAGCTGGGTGACAAGGTAGTCAGGAACCGCGCGCCTTGGGTCCGACTTGAGGCCGATAACCTCGTAGAAGTAGGTATTCTCCAGCGCGATCTCTTGCGCGGGATGAGATTTGTCATGGGCTGACTCGAAGAGAGGTACCGGAGGCTCGGGCACGCCCACGTCGAACAGAGCGATATACGCAGACTCGTAGAGTTCGTAGCTGGCGAACCATTCAAAGCCTGGGAACTCACCTTCACAGTTCAAGCGCCCCCACAGATCACAGAGCGCCATCGGAACCTCCGGCTGTGACAGAACGTTGAAGCACTCGTGCGTCGGTGGTGCAAAGACCAGGGCAAAGAACCGGTAGAGGTCGGTCTGTTGCCAGTCGATCAGGGTGACGGCATTCTCGTCTGCAGCGATCATCGGCGCCTCCTGTTCTTGAATCCCGTCTCTACTCCAGCACTTGCCAGACGGAGAAATACTTCCGGCCGTCGCGGTCTTTCTGGCTCCCGTTCCAGACAGCGAAGGCCACGGTCGTGCCAGCGGCCAGATCGGGCAATTCGAAGGTCACGTTCCATCGGCCGTTCTGATAGATACCGCTTGATGGGAAGTTCTGCCCGGTACGCTTTGTCGTGCTGCGCCCCTGCGCTTGCATCACCATCGAACCGCGCGTGCCGTTCCAGTAGTAGATTTCGACCGGGTGCTCAGCATCTCCCATCTGCAATGACGGTGCTATCGCGCCTGCATCTGCCTTCGCAGGAAACATGACGGCAGCGGCATCGAAGAAGCGATCATCGGCGTCCGTCGGGACTTTGAGGAAGCGGGTTTCCGGCGGCGTGTTTGGAACTTCCGTTAGTGTGGTTGCGTCATGCGTGGCATCGCGCCAGCTGAGCTGCACTATCAGCTTTCCACCCGCGCGTGCGAGACGCACGTCAACGACAGGAATCTCGACTGCGGCGGGTTCGTCCGTGTCATAGAGCGGAGGCGTGCGGTTGAGCGCGACATGTTTCGCCGCAATCTGGTTCCACACAGCGGGTCCGCCGTTTAGCAGGTGGTCGACACTTACCGGCGATGCAGCGACGGACAAGGACTGCCCGGAAGCCGGCTTTATCGCTGTTTGTGCCGAGGTGACGGCGGTGAGCAGCAAACAGACTGAAGCGATGGTAAGCAGTTGATGAGTTCGCATGGGCCTTCTCCTACACCTGAATCTGCACCAGCTGTGGCCGGATGCGGTAGCGCGTTTCGGCGTCGCGGCCGATAAGTAGTTGCAGTGCCTCACTGCGTCCGCCCTCCTGTTGTTTCTTGAGCTCAGCTTCCAGGCGCGTAATCACGTCTCTCACCTCCGGCCCGAAGAGGTAGGTGAGGTAATCGAGCGGTACCCGCGGATCCTCCTGGATGCTCTTGCCATAGTTACCAATCTTCGGCGGGTTGAACGGTGGCACGTAGAAGACGTTGGGCTGCGTCCCCTTCTCCGGGAAAAGAGGTAGAGCGATCTTGTGTACCAGGACCAGCTTGTGCACGGGGGATTCGGGATCGTCGAGCAGTCCCACAAAACGCAGGCGGCCAGGACACTGCGCGGCACAGGCGTTGACCTCGCCCTTCTCCAGGCGCGGATAACAGAAGATGCACTTCTCGGATTTTCCGGTGACCTCGTTGAAATAGATTTTCTTATAAGGACACGCTTTGATGCAGTAGCGATAGCCCTGGCAGCGGTCCTGGTCGATGACCACAATGCCGTCTTCCTCGCGCTTGTAGATGGCTTTGCGCGGGCAGGCTTCCAGGCAGGCGGGATAGGTGCAGTGATTGCAGATGCGCGGCAGATAGAAGAAGTAGTTCGCATCCGCGTTCATGCCACCCACATCTTCGTCCCAGTTGCAACCGGACTTCGGCTCGGGCGATGGCATGACCGGCTGCCGCTTGCCTTCGTAGAGGCGCTGTTCGTAGTTGTATTCCCAGGCATGACCGTAGTCGTCCATAGTGGGCAGCGGGCTGGGCTGGAGTGATCCATCCTTCCAGCCGCCGCCGATGCGGTCCCACTGGCGGGGGTAGCCGAGGCCGGGGCGAGTCTCGACGTTGTTCCAGTACATGTAACCGGTGCCATCGCGGTCGGTCCAGAGTTTCTTGCACGCGATGGTGCAGGTCTGGCAGCCCAGACACTTGTTCAAGTCCATCACCATTGCGTATTGGTGTCTCGACATGGTTGCCTCTCCTTAGACCTTGGCCTTCTCGACGTCCACCTTGATGTCGCGGTTGTTGCCGGTCGGGCCCCAATAGTTCAGGCGGAAGTTGACGTGGCCATACTTGCCGATGAGTTGCGTAGGCTTGATCTTGATGTAGGTGAGCGATTGCCAGCCACCCTGCTTGAATCCGAGAAATTTCTCCCAGCCGTGGTACATGGTCACGCGACCAGGTTTTTCGCCGGGCAGGATCTGCAGGCGGCAGACACAGTGGCCAACCTCGTTGTGAATGCGCACCCAGTCGTTGTCCTGCAGGCCGCGTTTGCGAGCGTCGTCGGGATGCATGTAGACGATTGGCCCGCCGCGCTGCAGGCGCAGCATGGCGCGGTGGTCGCGCCAGGTGGAGTGGATGGACCAGCGTCCGTGGGGAGTATTCCAGTAAAGCGGATATTTTTCCTCGACCGGCTCCTTGAAGGTTGGCAGTTCCTCACCCAGATCGATGTACCAGGGGTGGTCAATGTAGAACTGCTGCCGGCCAGTGAGTGTTCGCCATGGACGTTTCTTGTCCGCCTGGTGCTTGAAAGGGGTGTAGGCAACACCTTGCTCGATGTCGCTGTTCCAGGATTCGGGATCCGTGGCGATGAACCGCAGGGGCTTTTGCTGGATCTGCTGGTAAGTCATGCCCTTGGTCTCTTCCGCGTTTCCGAGAATGAAGTTGACTGCCTGCTCGTCGGTCTGGATCGTGCCCTTGCCCGTCCAGTCGTGTGCGAGCTGGGTGAAGTCGCGGGTCCAGTCGAAAGCGTCATCGTGGAAAGGCTTTAGCCCTTTCTTGGTCGCGACCTCGGCCATCTTCTCCGCCAACGCGCGAAAGATGTCCCAATCGGTCTTACTCTCAAACAGCGGCTCACAGGCTTTGCCAAAGGGATGAATGTAGCTGTGGCAGTCGGTGGAGTTGATATCTACTTTCTCGTAGTAGCTGGCCGCGGGCAGCACCACGTCAGAGTAGAGCGCGGTAGTGTCCATACGGTAGTTGATATCGACGATGAGGTCGAGGTCTTTCCACAGCGACGACTCGAGGATCTCGTTGCCCTTGGCCTGATTCAGGTAGTTCGCGCGCCATACGATGAACGCCCGGGGCTTTTTGCCGTTCTTCGGCCACAGTGGCATCCATCCATTCTTGACCGATTCTTGGATATACCACTCGATAGGCTTGCCGTTGTAGAGATGCGGATCTTTGCTGGTGGAGTGAACGTAGCTCCACAATGTGGTGTTCTGGAAACGTTGCTTCTTGCGGGTTTCCGGAAAGGCAAGCTTGAAGAATCCCTGTTCCGGCCAGATGCGCTCCTGGCCGACGTAGTGATTGAATCCGCCGCCGTTCTTGCCTATGTTCCCGGTCAAGGCCACCAGCAGGATGAACGAGCGGTTGATCAGATCGTTGTGGAACCAGTGGTTGGTGCCGGCGCCGTGGATGATCATAGCCGGCTTGCGCGTGCCGAGTTCTTTGGCGAAGAGCTCGATCTCGTGGGCAGGGAGGCCGGTACGGGCGGCGACTTTGTCCAGCGTGTATTGGCTCAGTTCCTTCTTCAGAAGTTCAAATACTGTCGTGACCTCTGCGGTCTTGCCATTCGCGAGCTGAACCTGGAATGTCCCGGTCAGTGCAGGGTCAGCCCCGTTGAGTTGGATGGTCTTCTGGTCCGACCCCATCGAGCCCGGCGTGGGAGCGGCATGCTGTTGCTTTGTGTCCCAAAAGTAGAAGATGTCTTCCTTGCCGCCCTTCTTAAGATCAGATTCGCGCAGGAAGCGTTTGCTGCCCGCGAGCACGAGGAGCGGCAGGTCAGTTTGTTCCTTTACATAGGGTGCGTCGATCAGGTCCTGGTCGATGAGAAACTTCGCCACACCCAGCGCGAGAATGCCGTCGGTCCCAGGGTTGATGCGGAAATAAAGATCGGCGTGTGTGGCGCTGGCGTTGTAGTCGGGCGAGATGCAAACGATCTTTGCGCCGTTGTAGCGAGCTTCGTAGGCGAAGTGCGCGTCGGGGATGCGGGTCTGTGAAATGTTCGATCCCCATAGCACGATGTACTTGGAGTTGAACCAGTCCGCACACTCACAAGCTTCGGTCTGCACGCCCCAAGTCAGGGGTTCGCCCGGGGGCAGGTCGCAGTACCAGTCATAAAAGGAAAGGAAGACGCCGCCAATGTAGTGGGCCAGCCGGGAGCCGGCGCAGAAACTCACCGGGCTCATCGCTGGAATGACACTGAAGAACGAATTCGTATCTGGGCCGTAGTTGTAGATGTTGTCGAGCAGCTTCTCAGAAACGAGGGTGAGCGCCTCATCCCAGGAGGCTCGGCGCCATTTGCCTTCGCCGCGTTCACCGGTGCGGATCAGCGGGTAGCGCAGGCGCTGCGGGCTGTACACGTACTCGGTGAAGCATCCGCCTTTCTGGCAGCCGCGCGGATTGTAGTCGGGAAGGTCCGCATTGATCCGCGGATAGTCGGCCGCCTGCTCCTCGCGCACCATCACGCCGTTGCGCACGTACACCTTCCATGAGCAGGAACCGGTGCAATTAGCCGAGTGCGTGGAGCGGACCACTTTGTCCCAGGTCCAGATCTTGCGATAGAAATCCTCCCATCCGCGGTAGGGATAAGTACGTAGCGGATCGAAGTCTCCCGTCAGCATGCTCAACACCGGCTTTTCCTTGCGGGAGCAGCCGGGCAGAGCCAGCGTAGCCGCCGTCAGAGCTGCGGTCTGGATAAAGCCGCGCCGTGAGAATGGCTTCTTAGGGTTGATTTTGTCGCTCATGGTCTCCCTCCAGGGGGAGCGGATAAAGTCACGTTCTGCGCTATCGCATTCCGACCCTTCTGTTCTCCCAACGTCCGCAAGTAGGCAAGCACGTCTGCGATGTCCTGGTCGCCGAGCGTCGGCGCCTCAGGACGCTGAAACGCGGGCATCGCGGTTCCGACGCGGCCGTTGCGGATGGTGCCGATGATGAACTCATCGGTGGCGGCTCGTTGGAATACTGGATTGCCGATCTCGGGGGCCAATCCGCCGCGGCCATTCATGCCGTGGCAGCCGGCGCAGTTTCTCAAGAAGAGAGACAGACCGTGGCTGGGGTCGCCGCGCAGAGTCAGCGCCGTCATGGCTGGAGCGGTCGGAGCGCCAGCGCGAAGGTATTCGATCACTCCCGTGATTTCATCGGGAAGCAGTCCGCCCGCATGTGGACCCCACGCCGGCATCTGCGTACCCGGCCGCCCCTGCTCGATGTTCGCCTGTAGGTACTCGCGGGTCGCGGTTGACACCAGCGAGACTCCACGAATGGCCGGAACGAAGCGTTTAAACTTCTTGTCCCACCGGCTATAGGAACCGTTGCCGTGGCAGGCGTTGCAATACTGCTGGTACACCTGCTCGCCGGTGAGCGGCGTGGGATGCAGCGCGCGGTATTTCTGCTCAATCTTGTCAGGCGCAAGATAACTTTCCGGGATGTCTCGCTTCCATTGCGAAAGCATATAGACGGCGAGCGCGAGCGCCTCTCGTTGCGTCACGGTAGGGTTCCGCATCTGGCTGTCAGGAACGACGCCGCCTGGGTCACGGAAGTGTGCCAACTGCCAGTTCCACGTGGTATGTGGCGGCCTCAGGCTGGTCATGATGAGCTGGTGCTTGGTCTTTGCGCCCTCGTTGTCCAGCGCCGGCCCCAGCGCGCCGCCACGTCCACCCAGCTTGTGGCAGGAACCGCAGCTCTTTTGCTGGTAGAGCTTCATGCCCGCGGTCAACAACGGAATCTGATCGGGCG
This sequence comes from Terriglobia bacterium, assembly GCA_020073165.1. GTDB lineage: Bacteria > Acidobacteriota > Terriglobia > Terriglobales > Acidobacteriaceae > JAIQET01. The sequence goes on from JAIQFP010000003.1 coordinate 106,412, forward strand.
GAAGTTTCTCCGCATCGTGGCAGGTGACACACGTCGCCTCGGTCATCTCGGGGGGAAGAAGTGGGTAATCCCAGAACACGTCGTCAGCCTTGGCTTCGCGAAAAGTTAAGGCAGCGCCCTGCCCGTGGTGGCATACCGTGCATCCGAAGCGGTCCACTGGATGCTTGTCGAGAATGTGCCCGGGATGGGTGCGATGCGGCTGCTCAACATCGGTCATGCGGGGATCGTCGATCCCGTTATGGCAGGTGACGCAGCGGTCCACGGCCCCGAGCGCGGGAATGCTGGCCTGCTTCATCTCTACACGGAACTTGGCTAGCAACTCGCGGCCACGATCATCAGTGGCTTTCTGCCGGAGAATATCCTGGTACTGGTGTTGCACGACCTTCCACTGCGCCAGGTAGTTCTCGTGGACCGCCGCTCCCACCAGGTAGCCGACGGTCACCAGGCTGGCCACCAGCAGGAGACAGCGATAAATTCGTGAAGGATCTTTCATCGCATTCTCCTCCCTAGTGCACCGGCCACTGTGAGGGCCACCAGTAGAAGTGCCAGTTGGGCCCGCGGTGGACCGTCGCGAAGTAAGTCAGAATCGTGAAGCCGACCAGGAAACAGGTGAACAGCGAGACTGCCGCAAGGCGCACCGAGTCCTTGCGCTTCAGGATGAACAGCGACCAAACTGCAAAAATCAGTACCAATAAAGATCCGGGATTGATGGCGATGATCCAAAGTTGGTGAATGTTGGGGAACCAGTTGCGCAGCCAACCGTAATTCACCGTGAATGCCAGCATCCCAACGGTCACCGCAAGGGCGAAGAAGAAGGACTGCCAGAAAACAGCCCGCTCGCTCCTGGTTCCGAACCAGGTACCCTCGCCTCCGGGACGGCGATCGAGGAACGGAATCAACGCCAATCCCACGACCACGATTACCGGGATCAGCAGCCCGCCGGTGAACGCAGAGTACGAAACCAACTCCTGAATTCCCAGGAAGTACCAGGGAGCTTTGGCCGGATTCTCCGGAATCGCTGGATTGGCGAGCTCTTTGAGTGGTGCGTCGTAGTAAAAGGAAAGGATCAGCGTGACTGCCACCGTCACCATGAAGACCGAGAGTTCCGCCCAGAACAAATGTGGCCAGCTCATCACCGTGTTTTCGGGGCCGCGGTTCACCGGCGGACGCTTGCCCTTCACCAAAGCCATCAGGCCATAGGTTTTTGTGGCCAGCGGTTGGAACACTGCGCGACGTTCGCCTCCCCATTCCGCGAGTCCACCCATCGGGTCTTCGGGCTTGGCTAGGCCGCCATCCTTGCGAATGCGCCAGAAGTGGACGCCAAGCAGCGTTACTAGCGCGAGCGGAAGAATGAACACGTGCAGCACGTAGAAGCGAATCAGCGCGTCCTGGCCGACGTAGTTTGCGCCCAGCAACAATCGCTTCTGGAAGCCGCCGGGATCGAAGAATTTAGTGATTCCAATTGCGTCCGTCAACTCACGCGGCGAGTTGGCGATGTTTGAGCCGATGGTGATCGCCCAGTAGGCCAGTTGGTCCCAGGGCAAAAGGTAGCCAGTGAAGCTGAGGGCCAGAGTGATAACCAGCAGTCCCAGTCCGGCCAGCCAGTTGAATTCGCGCGGCTTCTTGTAGCTCGCGGTGAAGAATACCCGCGCCATGTGCAGCAGTACCGTCAGCACCATCAACTGCGCGGCCCAGCGATGAATATTGCGGATGAAGCGTCCCGTGGAAACTGTGAAATGAATATCTTTGATGGATTGATAAGCCAGATCCGTCGAAGGCTTGTAGTAAACCATCAAAAGAACGCCAGTAATAATGGTGATGACAAAACTGGCCGTGGCCATCAAGCCGAGACCGAAGGTTAGCGTGGGTTTGAGGGTGCGCACGTGCACCCGCACGCTGTGGATGTGCAGGAACAAATTATGAAACGTGGCCTGCGATTCCTCCCGCTCCGATTCAGGCGTCTTTCCCAGACGGAAACAGGCGTCCTTCACGGTGTGGGGGAGTTCGTGCAGGTTGTGCAGAAATTCTCGAGTTGCGGTCTCTGCCACGGGTGTGCCTCCTACACGCGGTAGCGCGTGCCCTCCGGGACCTCGTTGTCAGCATTCACCACCAGGTCGCCGTTGGCGGCGCGGCTGACCTCCAGCCAGGGCAGCGGACGCGGCGCCGGCCCGCCGATCACGCTGCCTTTACTATCGAAGCGGGAGCCGTGGCAGGGACAGGCGAAACCATCCTTTGATCGCGCCACGGTGCAGCCCAGGTGGGTGCATGTGCTCGAAATCGCGTAGAAGCCTTGGTCATCGCGAAAGAGCACGAGATTCTGCTCGGCAAAGGCGGTCTCGCTTCCGGGCGAAAATTGCTCCGGCGGACCAAGTTTGAAGCGGCGCACCGGCCCGGGCAACACCGCTGGGTTGGGCAGTCTCAACATTCCGGCAGCCGCCGTGCCCAAGGCCGCAAAGAAGCTGCCCAGCGACGCGAGACTCAGAAAGCTGCGCCGGTTGATGCGGGGTGGATCTAGACGGGACATGGCTTCCACTCCTTGGCAAAACTGAACTTCTCCATGGTGATGGCGGTGGTGGGACAACGCTGAGCACAAAGGCCGCAGCGGATGCAGCGTTCTTCGTCCTTGATGATGGCGGAGAGATCGGCGGGATCGAGGTCCAACTCATGAGCCGCCGTCTCAAGTTCTGACGAGAGTTCCAGCCGATCAAAGCTCACGAGCTTCAGGCAGACGGTGGGACAGACATCCACGCAACCTCCGCACAGAATGCACCGCTCGCCGTCGAAGATGGTGTTAATGCCGCAATCGAGGCAGCGGCCCGCTTCCGCCCTTGCCTGCTCCTCGTTGTAGCCGATCTCGACCAGTGTGTCTGGGCTTTTCAGGCGCTCATCCGCGGAAAGTATCGGAATGTGCAAACGTGAGCGGCGCTCGTAGTGTTTTTCGCGTTGATAGTTCTCGATGGGGAAATGGAACTGCACTTCTTCCTGCGCAATCTCTTTGCCGCGCAGGAAGCGATAGACCGAACGCGCTGCCTGCTTGCCGCTGGCAATGGCATGGATCATGAGCCGTGGCCCGTAGGCGATATCACCGGCAATGAATACTCCGGGCGCCGAAGTCGTGCAGGTTGCGGGGTCATTGACGATCTGCTGCGGCGAACGCATCTCGATCCCGTCCCGGTGGGCGTCGATAAAACTCAGGTCGGCAGACTGCCCGACGGAAAGCAGGACGGTGTCACCCTCTATTTCGGTCGTGACAGACTCGTCGAATTTCGGCGCAAAGCGCTTGTTGTCGTCATACACCTGCGTGCAACGGACGAACTTCACTCCGCGCACGAACCTCTGGCCGTTCCTCTCGCTTACAAGAACCTCTTTCGGACCCCAACTGTTGTGGCGGGTAACACCCTCTTCCTCGCCTTCGAGGATCTCCACTGTGTCCGCAGGCATCTCTTCGAGTGACTCCAGACACACCAGGTTCACCTGCCGCACCCCGGCCATGCGGGCTGCCGTGCGCGATACGTCGTATTCTTCCTGGCGCAGCACCGTTCGGGCTACGTCATAGGCAACGTTGCCGCCACCGATCACGATCACCCGCTGCCCCAGCGAGACTTCCTTGCCGAGGGAAACGTCACGCAGAAAATCGACACCGCCCATCACGCCGATGGCGTCGGCGTTGGGAATTGGCAACGCTCGCGACCGCTTGGCGCCACAGGCGATGATGATGGCGGCAAACTCGCGGCGAAGATCGGCAAAGCTGACATGTTTCCCAACCTGCGTGTTGCAGCGGATCTCGACGCCGAGGGACTGGATCACCGCGACTTCCGCTCGGATCAATTCGCGCGGCAGGCGATAGCCGGGGACGCCCGTGTAGAGCATGCCCGCGGGCTGCGGCTCCATCTCAAGAATCGTAGGGCGGAATCCCATCAGGGCAAGATCATGCCCGGCGGCCAGCCCCGCCGGCCCAGAGCCGATAATCGCGATCCGCTCTCCGGTGGGCTTCGGGAACTCTGCATTGGCGAGAAACTCGAGCAAGTGACTGAGTTCGTCGACCTCGTCGCACCGCCGCGTTTCGTTCTTGTTCTTCAGGTAGGGAAACAGCTCACGGCCCGCATCACTGCGGGCATCACTTCCGAATTTCTCGCAGACGAAGCGTTTGAGGGCGCGGATGGAAATCGGCTGATCGATGGTTCCCCGTCGGCAAGCCGCTTCGCACGGCGCGCCGCAGATGCGTCCACACAAAGAGGCCAGGGGATTCGGTCCGCGGGCAATCAGGTACGCCTGTTCGTAGTCGCCCGCGGCAATGGCCCGCACATAACCGCGTGCATCGGTATGAACCGGACACGCATACTGGCACTTGATTTGTTCTCGCCAATAGGCGGGGTCGGCTACGCGGACACAATATTGCGTCTCAGCCATTACTAAATTGCCTTTGGGCTAGAGTCTCGCCCGTACTGGACCGCCGTCTATGACCAAGGTCACCAGCCACTGTGCGTGCAAGAGCCCTAAGTGCACGGGTGCTAGAACTTCCAATTCAGCTCCGCATAGCCGAACTGGCCCGTGCCTCCGTTCGGATAGACCTTCTGAATCACTGCCCGTCCTGTGGCGCCCGCGTAGTATCCGGTCAGCGTGAGGTGTGGGTTGACCTGGTAGTCTGCGCTCACGTCATAGACATTGGCCAGACTCTGGCTTCCGTTGCTCGGGCGCCCAACAAAGCCGAAGGTGGCAGGCTAAAACGCGCCTCCGCCCGTATACCAAAGATCATTCTTGTTGCTGAGGCGCAGGAAGTGCGCATCGGAGCGGATCGTCCACTTCGGATGAGGACGCAGAATCACTTCTGCAAACGCATCCCGGTTGTTCATCAGGTTGTAGAACGGGAAACGCGCGTAGATGCGCGGCGTGGGCAGCACCTGAAAGAAGGTTCCGTGTTGCCGATCGTTGGGATTGTCATCGCCGGTGCCGTAAAAGTATCCGCCGCGAAGCCACGGCTTGAGTTTCAACTTAGGCTGGAACCCGCCCTCGACAGCCACGGCCCCCGCACGGTGATCCAATACTCCCCAATTGCCGAACTGCCAGGTGCCCCAGAGAAGCAGATCTGCCGTCCCGCGTCCCGTGTTCAGCGTCTGCAGGTAATCGCCACCCAGGCTGGTGACGCGGATATTGTGCTGGTCGGCCGTGCGCGCGACAGTGGAGCGATTGTCAGTTTTGAGGGTGCGGCGGCCGTCGTGATAGCTGAGCGCAAAAACACGCCATTCACCCGACGATCGCTTGCCAACTGGACGTGTGATCGCACCGTAGAGGATGTCGGTATCCAATTCCCCCCAGGCATTCACCTGGAATACGCCCTGGGTTGCACGGGCCGCTACAAAGGTGAGATTCATGGTCGGCGTTCCGCGCACGTACTGAACTCCGTCAAAGCTCCGCCCGACATGGGAGAAGCCGAAGTTACCGACCAGGCGGTGCGCGATGCGATCGCGCTTGAGAGCGGCCAGAGTTGAATCTTTCGGCGTGGTTTCGGCGCCCTCAACAAACTCAAAGCGGCCGAATCGCAGGCTGCTGGCTTTGTCCCCGAAAATGCTTTTCAGGCGGACGAATCCCTGTTTGACGAAGAAGTACCCTGCGGTCGAGTCGGCATTGGCGGCAAAGTAGTTGGCACCCAGTCCGAGTTGCCCCTGCGGCAAGGGGGCGATGGAGTTTTCGGGGAGACTTAGTAGCAATGGCTGCGCAAATTCTGCCTGCCAGTCCCATCCTGGCCGTTCCTGGCTGAAGCTCAGCCGCAGGAGTGAGGCAAAGTACGTATAGTTAGGCTCGGCAGCGGTGGTGTCGAACCAGTCCCATACCTCCGGGCGCACGCGCAGGCTGCCAGAAAAGTGGATTCCGGCAAATGTAATCGGCGTAGAGGAGGGTTGGTTTTGTGCGCCGCACCGATCGCCGCCGGTCAACAGCGACAGCAATACACTGGCAAAGATCAGTATCCTCTTGCGCACGGTCTTGTAGCGTCGTTCGTTCACCGTCGTCGCCTGCCGCTACCATGGAAATGCCGACCGTCAACGCTACGGTACGCAAGCGGAAATCAGCTATGACATAAGTCACGGTGCTCTATGACCTTGGGTTTACCAGATGTAGCAAGGATCTACGGTAAGAACACCTCCCGTCAGGGCATGCGCTCGTGCGCACGACCGCCACATATTTCCCGGAACTCCCAGGCCCGTACGGGTATTGTCGGCGACTTGGAAAATGGCCGCCCCTAAACGTAGATTCACTCAAACACCGTAACCACCCGGGTCCTGGAGGGTAAATCCTCTGAATGCGGCACGGCCACCGCCACCGCCGCTCTGCAACACCTCAACTTCGGGCTCGCTAGGCGGTTTTGGGCAAGCCGGCAATCGCCCTCTGCGCCGTCCCCTTGCTCGCCCCGGTTTCGACCCCAATCTCTGCCCAGGAACGCCCGCGCGCAGACAGGCAATCCTGGAAGCATCCACAACGACCCGCGAGCGCCCCAGGCGTGACGATGTGAAAGCCCTGATTGACGACCTTGTTGGCAAGGAGCTCTCGCGTAACACCATCCGCAACGCTCTATGCGTCGTCCGTGGCTTGTTCAATCATTTATTGAGGCGCGAATGTGTCCTTTGTGGACCGTCTGGATGAGGGCCCCGCAGAGGAGCCGAGAACAAGTCGGCAACAATCCGCAACCCCCACGCAACCAACGGAAACGGGCGAGAGTCAGATTCCTTTGGAAGCTTGCTGACTTGATTGGTGGCGGCGGTTGGACTCGAACCAACGACCTACGGATTATGAGACCGTCGCTCTAACCACCTGAGCTACACCGCCACGGTGAACCGATCGGAGGGAACCAGCACACTTGCGGGCTGATCAAGACTTGCGCTGCCTGTTGGAAAACCGGCCAACCCACGCTCGATTCTATGAGGCTACTCGAACGGGTGTCAAACCTGGTGCGGTGTGTGGCTACGCGAATTGTTTGTCAGGAATACACGAATTGAGTGTCAGGAACCTCGAATTATTTGTCAGGAAGGCGTGAGGAAAGTGGCTGGACACACCGCGGCGTGTGCGGCCAGGAGTACCTTTCCAACCCTCCGCGCACGCCTTTTCAGAACTCGTTGGGGCGCTAACATCACCCCAATTGTAAGAGCAAAAATCGTTCGCCTAGCCGCCCTCGTACACCAGGCTGAGCGCTTCGCCGAAAGAGATGCCACGCTCGCGAGACAGCGCCTCCGCTTCGCGCGCAACCTCGGCAGAGTCCGCATTCACTTTGATCACGTTGGTTTCGGTGAACTTCACAGGATGCGCACGCTGCAACGCTTCACCGAAGGAGATGTCTTCGCTGCGCGCCGTCGCTGCGGCCGTCGTCGCGATATCGACTGACTTCGTGTCTACCTTGATCGAAGGGGTCTCCGTGAAGTGGCCCGCATGGGCTTCCTCGATCACCTGGCCCAGGGCTTCGCAAAAGGAAATGTTCTTCTCCGCCGCGCGGATCTCGGCTGCGCGGGCTCTCTCGATGGACTCAGGCGAAGCCTTCGTACCGCGGCCCTCGGTGAAGTTGATCGCGCTCCCGGCACATTCGATGGTGTCGAACTTCCCTTCCGAAAAGGTCACGTCCGCAAGACCCTTCACCGATGGAATGGCAGCTCCCAGAAAACCGACATGCCGCAGTGACAGCGGGCGCCCGTCCGCGCCGCGGTAGAAAGCGACCGATCGCTTCTTGAATCGCCCTTCTCCAAAGGCTTTCACAAACTCAGGTGTCACCTGTTTGAATTTTGCGAGCAGCGTGTCGCCGGCACGCTTCAGCGACTCCACCCAGCCGTATGCCGGCGCATCGTCCTGCGGGTGTCCGATGACCAGTGGCGCCTCATGCTGCGCGGGGTTGTAGTTGTTCACCAGCACGTCCAGATCGGCCGGCGTGTAACGGCCCTTCTCGCCGTAATCCCCACTCCTGAAAATCTCGATCCAATCCCTCAATCCCGTCGCCATCTCTGCATCCTCCTTAAGCCCGCCAGCATCTCTTCGTTCATTTGGGGATCACCGCAAAAGTTGGGCGCGGCGCCGCTCGGTGCCGGCTGCGGTGACCGCGGAGTGAGAACGGTGTCGCCCTCTGCGGGCCGTGGCCTTCCATAAGCCTCCCGCAGATAGTTCTCGGTGAAGTCGAGGCCCATAGCCTGCAGCAACTCGTCGATCTTGACGCGAATAGCCAGATCCTCGGAGGAGGCGGTATTGATCGACCAGCGCGGCATCGGCGCGTCCGGGCCGAAGTTCCACATCACCAGCCGACGCACCAACTGCCCGTTGACCACTGACTCCAGAGCCCGTGCCTGCTCCACCACTCGCTGATGGAACATTTCCTGATGCACCTGGCCTAGCGCGTAGCTGCCGGCGCCTTGTTCGCTGCCGTGGCTGGTGAGGGTCTCGCCCAGAATTGCGCGGGCGATCGCCAGTTCCATCCGCTGGACCAGGCGCTCGTACACGGCCGGGTTTTGCGAGCGCGCCGTGGTGAGCAGCGAGTCCACCATCTTGAAATTTTCCGGGACGGCGATCGCGATCTTCTCGACCAGGGCCTCGGCGGCCGCGAGAGCCTTTTTTTGCTCGTCGTCAGTCGCGCCCTGCGGGTACATCACTGCCGCCGTGCCCGGACCCTTTTCTGCGTACCGCAGCCAAAAACGGATTGCGTTGCGCTTGAACCATGAAGGCCAGAAGGCGCGCCGCAACAGCGGACTGCCGAAGCGGTTTCGCTTGCGCGGGTTGTAGCTGAAGATCAGGAACTTTTCTTCCGGCACCAGTTTGCCGCCGGCCTGGGCGGAAGGATAGCTGAGGAAGCGCAGCGGCCCCACCTGGGGCAGCATGCGCTGTTCACCAAAGCAGAAGAACTCCTGTGGGCAGTCGTGAATGGAAGCTAGGCCAACTTCCCCGGCGGTGATCTCATAGTTGATCTCAGCGATCGCGAGGCCGTAGGCGGGCGCGTCGAGCAATGCACCTAAGACCTGGTGAAATCCTTTCAGGCCGTCGAACCGCTGCTGGATGAAGTCCGCAACGTTCTGCGCTTCTGCGCTGTCATCGGCCGGCGCAATCGAGCGCTCGCGGCCGAGCACTGCCAGCTTCAGCGTCGCCAGCAGGCCCCCGATGTCATCGTCTTTCTCTTCCAGGTCGGAGTAGTAGTCAAAAGCCTCGGGATAATTCCCGATCATGGCCTGCCAGATCCGCGTGGGCTCGGTGGTGCCGCCAAAGCCGCGAGCCAGGCCGAGCGTGCCCGCACCGTAGCTGAGCACCCGCAGCTCGTTCTCGTTGACGATCTCGCCGGTTGGCGGTTTCGGAATTGTCACCGTCTCAACCATTGCGCCTCAAAATCTCTTTTTCAAAAGGGGGCGCTTCGCCAGCCGCCCCCTCCTTCGAGGACCGGGAAGGCCCATGTCGCCGCCCCGGCGGAGGAAACATCTCTTCATGCCGCGGTGGCAGGCTCAGCTTCAGAAGCCGGGCTCTCCTCCAGCAGGCATTTCTTGATCTTCGCTGCAACTGCGTCGAAGAGCTTGGAATCCCATTCCGCCCACCCCAGGAAATTAACGTCGTGTTGAATCATCCCATCGAGCCGAAAGCCGTCACTGGCCTTCTGGCCAAGGGCTTTCAGCGCGTGACTCATAGCCGACCTTGACAGCCTGGAGTAGTCGGGGAACGTCGATTCGAGCGCTCTCAGTACAGCACACAGGTCGATGCTGGCCTGGTCAGCCTCCTGGACGGAGCGCACAAAGGCAGCGGCCTTTGCCGAGATCTCCTTTCCCAGCGCGGCACGCCGTGCGCACAATTTTTGCGCGTTTCTGATGCGGGCGACCTTCTGTTCCTTGGTCTGTCTCTCGCGCAGACCGCTCAGTCTCGCTTCGAGACCCGTGAGCGCGAAGCCCAGATCGGCTGCCAGTTGGCGGGCCGCGTTGGCTTCGCCGGCCAGGCGCTCCACTTCGGCCTGTGCGCCGGCATCATCTTCACCAACCGCCTTCACCAGCAATTCGCGCCGCCGCTTTTCCGCCTGCTCCGCCTGGCGTTCCACTTCCTTCCTTCGTGCGTCTATCTCGCTGCACTTGGCGCTCACGCTGGCGATCTGTTCTTCGATTGAAACGGTCTTCATTGTTTCCTCCCTCGATTTTCCCCGGCTCGTCGCTATGCGCCCGCCACCAGATACGCGGGCACGTTGTTTTTGGCCGTGACCTGCACGATCTCGGTGTTGGCCTTCTTGATCAGCGAGTCTTCATTCGACTCCACCTGGATGACGACGTCGTTGGTGTCGGTGGCCGGTTGCGCCGCCGAAAGATAGATTGACGGAAACAGGAAATCCAGTTCGCAATCCGCTGCGGTCGCGATGTTGATCTGGACCTCGGTTTCGGTGTCGCCGAGAAAGCGGGTGACCAGGTCATCCGTCTCTTTGGCGGCAATGGTCATGGCCAGCTTGCAGGACGGATGCCCGATCTGCAGCCGCGTGCCGTACAGTACGCTGCCCGGCCCTTTGAACGGCGTAATGTCCTGGGTCAGCGTCACCGTCCAGCTCAGCACGCGGTCGGGATCGATCGCGGTGGCTGCGCCGGGATTGCCGATCGAAAATGCCGCATCGGAAGCCAGCAACTGTTTGATCGTGGGCAGCGCCGGCATGTTGGCGATAGCGCCGTCCGTCGCCTTGCCACTGCCAATCATGTCGAGGCGGGCCTGCACCACGCCGCGGCCGCTGCCGGAGAATTCGGCCACGTTGATGCCCACGTCGATGAACTTGCGTTTCAGCGGGTCGGAGTCTTCCGAATAAATCGTGGTGGCCAGCGCGTTGCCGGTGGTTTGCTGGAACTTGATGGTGTGGGTGTACGGACTGGCCTGGCCGGCATCGGTGACCAGTCCCATCAGGAACGCCGGAATCCAGCCCAGCAAAAAGTCGTCCACATCGAGGGTGATGGAGAAAGCCACGTCCTGGTCGGTGGCCACGCGGTAAGTGGGGAAATCGTGGCCTTTGCCCGTCTTGTCGCGATCGCTGCGATACTGCCGGGTGAGCGCCACATAGGCGCCGGGATCGAATTCCAGGCGGTGCGTCAGGTCAGCATCGATCAGCGCAGTCCCAAAGGCGCTCTGCTGCTTCGGGCTGATCACCAGATTGCGCTTCTTGTAGACGTTCTGCAGGTTCCAGGCCATGGTTTTTCTTAGGCGCTCCCCTCGTCGCTGTTGCGGGCCACAATCGAGACCTCGCCGTTTTCCAGCGGCACCGAAAGCCATCTCGGTGGCAGCCAGTTTTGTGTGGTGCAAGCCATGTCGGTTTCCAGTTGATTCAGCACGGCCGGACCCGCTGTGCCTGCCTCAGTTGCATTCACTTCCAGGCAGGCCTGGCAAAGGTCATGCTCTGCAACGGCATCGGCTGCGCCACAATTCCGGCAGCGCGCTCGACGCGAAAAGGAAGTGACCAAGCACAGCGCACACCATGACGTCGCGCCAACGCACAACGCGACGATCCCCAGGACTAGCAGCGGTGGCCCCGCCAGAAGCAAACGCAGGACTCTTATCAGGTTCGATTTCCCCTGCCCTCCGCAACGGTGCGAACAATAAAAAGCCAGCCCCGCGATCGAGACCGCGAAGATGGTCGCGAGGAAAAGTGGCGCGACGATCAGCAACTTGAGCGGCCCGGACTTCATGTCGCGCAGCAGCTTCATACAACACCCTCTCCCGTGTAAGCCAGGTCATCCAGCCGCAACCCGGCTTTGATCTCCTTCGCCCCGCCCTTCCTCATCCAGGCCCTGAAGCTAAGCGCGTCGATGGCATGGATGTGGATGTGGAACTCGCCGGACGGACGGCCATGGTTGATGGCTTCGAGCTGCGCCCGGTTCTGTCGCGTGGCCTGAGGATTGATTACGTACTCACCGTCCTCCAGGATGGCCAGCCCCTTGCGTGCGGAGCCGCCCAGCGTGAAGAGACCCCCGGTCTGGAACTCCGGAGCCCCAAAGATCTGCGCGCCGCGGCTGGTGCGGTCCTTGTCGATTCCCTCAATTTGCTTGTGAATCTTCGTCGCCCGCGCCGGGATGGTCTGCCAATAGATCAGCCGCCCCGAGTGGCCGATCTGGTTCATCTCCGCCCACGCCTGCTTCTCCAAGTCGTCGAGCTGCTGGTAGGCCGTGGCCGCGTCTTCCTGATAGTTCTCATAGGCCAGCAGGGTCTGGTGCATCGCCGGGTAGTACTTGCCCAGCACCAGGTCCCAAGCCTGCTTCTCCCGCGCGCGCCGCCCGAACACGCCACCGAAAATGCCGGCAATCCCGCCGATGATCGCTCCGATGACAGTCCCGATCCCAGGCAGGATGGCTGTGCCCGCCAGCGCACCGCCAGCAGCACCCGTAATCCCCCCCAGCACAGGGCTAGCATATTGGTAGCCCAGGCCGATGCCGGTGATTCCGAGTTCGAGGCCGAGCATCCCCAGAATGCCGCCGGAGAAAAACTTCCCACCGATGGTGATGCCGTGCGTGAAAATCTTGGCGATGGCCTTTTGCAGCAGCGACCCGAGCAGCGTTTGCGCCACAAATCCCTGTGCCTTTTGCTGCGCAGCCACCCCAGCCGTCCCAACCCCGGCAGAAAGCGTGGCCGCCGCCGCTGGCGCGACCGCCGCCAGTCCGCCTGCACCGGGAATGGAAAGACCGGCGAGCGCGCCGAATAGTCCTCCGCCGTTGGCACCTGCCGCCGGCGCCGCGTTGCCGGTCAGCCCAGGAATTGTGCCGCCGCTGACCGCTCCTCCCGCGCTACTGCTTCCGCCGCCGATGCCGAACAGGCTGCCCAGCAGCGATCCCAGCAAACCGCCGCCGCCGATGCCGGCAGAGGCGCTGCGGATGGAATTCATGGAAAGCAGCCACTCCGCAACGATCTGGAAGAAGAACTTCTTGATCTCCGACAGGATGCGCTGCCCAATGTTCCCGCTGGTGATGTCGTCAAACACCGACTCCAGCTCCCCGGCGAGTTCGTCGCGCATCTGGCGGTTTTCATCCAGGATGCGGGAGTTGGTTTCACTCCAGATGGCCTCGCGGCGGAACTGGGCATCGGCTTCGGTGATCTGATGATCGGCAAGCAAACGGTCGATCTCCCGCATGCGGTCCTGATAGTCATTCACAATCTGCGCGGAAGCTCTCAGCCAGGGCGGAACCGATGCGGCAGCCGCCTGCTCCTCAATCTGCGTCGTCTGATCGGCGGCAGACTGCAAGGCGCGGTTGGTTTCCACCGTTTGAAGATTTCTCAGCGCATCCACAGCTTCATCCAGGGAGTGTTGCGCCGCGCGACGCATCGGGTCAGTGGCGTCGAGGTTGCCGAATTGTCTCTGGAAATCGACCCTGAGCTTCAGAATCTGCTGGCTCGTCCGCTCGGCAATCTGGTCGATGCCAGTGGCCGCCGCTAGTGTGGCCTCATTGGCTTGCTGCTCGACCTGCCGGCTGAAGTCTTCCTCCAACTTATAGATTTCGCGATTCGCGATGTCATGCTGTAGAACCCTTTGCTTTTCCGCATCGGCCTGGGTCAGCACTCCCCGCTTTTCGAGCACGTCGATCTGATTTATGGCCTCTCTCTCTTTTTCCAAAGCCGCGGCTGAGCCTTCGAGTCCAATGCTGGCACGCTGGTTTTCGAGTTGCCGGATCTCGTCCAGGTTCTTGCGACGCAAGGCCACGATCTGGGCATTCGTCGCCCTCTCCTGCGCGAGGCGAACTTCTCCAACGGTTGCGAGGATTAATTTGGCGGCGTCGGCATATTCCTGTGTGCCGTAGTCGAACTTTTTTCCGGCGGCGTCGAGTTGTTGCTGCTGCAACCTGGTCAGGTCCTGGAGTTGAATCTGCGCCTGCGCCTTGAGCGCACCGTAGCCCTCTTTCCCCGCAGTGGCCGCAGTTTTTTGGAACTGCAGCAGTTGATCTTCCAGCGGCTTCAGGAAGGATTGCTCCTCGGCGATTTTGCGCGCCTGGGAGAAATCGACCGTTGAGCCAGTGACCCAACCCACCACATTCTCTTCAAACTCAAAAACCGCTTCGAGCGCATGGACCGCGGTGGTCTTCAAGTCTTCCAAATGATTCACCGCCTCCACCACGGCCGCGCCCAGAGCTACCACCACGCCCACCTTAAATGCAGCGCTCAGCGCGTCCGACACGCCCGGCAGCTTGCTCAGCAATTTCTCCAGGCTGCGCGGCATCGTAATTCCGAGGGTTTGCGCCATCAGCAGTTCGGTGTCATGCGCGCGTTCCTGGTCGCGGCTCATGCGCGCGAAGACGGCGGAACCTTTCTGTCCGGCAGCATCGAGCCCCGCGCCGATCCCCTGCAGGCCATGGACCATGCCCGACTCATCCAGCCGGACCTCGATTTCTAGCGCTGTCGCCATGGTGCGGGGATGTGGTCTCCTTGATAGATGTGACAGTTGCACGGCTCAGCCAGGATCGAATTGCGGCGGCGTTTCAGCCGCGCGACTTCGGTCCCGCACTTCGGACAATGGCGATCCCTGCCTTCCAGGAGGGCAGATAAGCGTTGCATGAAAACCTGAAGCTCTCGCTCCCGCGCCTCTTCGGTTTCAGCATGCGAGACAAAATTGACCACTACTCTGCTCACCGTTGAACCTCCACCGCGCCATGTGCGGCACGCCTTCTGACGGGCGACTGAGCTTAGACTTGTCGAGTTTGCTTGGCGCTGTTGGGCCATCACAGGATCTCCTCGGGGGATGCAGCGCGGCAGGACCGGATTACGGGCGACCGACCTTGCGGTACGGCCCGCGGGTTTGGCCGGTGTTGGCGAGACGGCGGTCGCGGAATGCGCGGAGCGAAGCAGTCGAGACGCGCCAGTTCGCTCGATCTGCATAACGTATCGCCGTGATTTCGCCTGATTCGATGGCCCGGTAGACCGTCCTGCGGCACACGCACACGGGATCGAGGATGCGCAGCGCCGCGGTCACGGTCACCAGTTCTTCTTGATTGCTCTGGCCCGGCATCATTTGAAGGAAGGGACGACTTCATCTTATCGGGGAGGAAGCAACTCAGCGATTGACTGGCGAGGTACGCCAGCCGTTGCTGGGTGTTGGCCGTGGAATTTGGCGCGCTTGGGTGCTTTGGTCGATTTGGTCGGAACTGCTCAGAAGGCGATTGCGATTGCCTCGGTTGATTCCGCATACCCGCCGCCTTCATTTTTTTCCTCGACGGGCCGTGCTCCGTTTTCGCAGGCGTCGGCCTTTCTCGCCTTTGTGCACGCTCCCCAATGGAGCGGCCGCAGTGACCGTGCATACAACGCGGCCCAAGATGCGCCAGGAGGGATCTTCTTTGGTCCCAACCCTGATGGGAATGACGGCATCCCGCCACGCCGACAACATCGGGCTGATCCCCGTGTATGCTGTGCCGGCCTCGTTCGGGATGTACATGTCCATTTGCAGGGCGACCTGCAGGTCGGGCATCTCGGCTCGCGTGAGCACAGCAACGCGCGTTTGCTCGCCCACCACGTACAGATGGCGGACATATATGCCCGAGCGAAACGCTTTTCCCGAACCCGTGTTGAAAGCTACCACCTTGGACCCGTGCAGGAGGTCTGCGTCTGTCTCGGATGAGTCCACGGCAACAAATTCGGTACTGGTAGAGTCCCCGACTACGTCCTCGCGAGGAACCCTCAAACAAGTGGTTTTCTCAGCATTCGGAACAAACGCGGAGGGTATGGGCAACAGCATCTCGACATCGCTGGGTGGCGCCAGCGAAGGCATGCCGACATACCCAATGTCCCTGAGTACTGGAAGGTGAACAGCGTCGCCGACCGGTGCTGAGGGCCGTTCTCTCAGGAGACTCTTGAAGTTCGGAACCGTTGTCTCGATCGTCCGCTGGGTTACTCCCGCTTGCAGAAGAAACCAGAGCGGATCTTGTCCAGACTCCGCAGCGAAGTTGGCCAGTTTGACGTAGCTCTCCGAGGATGGTTCTTTGTTCCTTTGGCCGGTCTCCCAGTAGTAGACCATGACATCACTGAGGTTCAGTCTCCTGGAAAAAGCGGCGCGATTCAGCCCCACAGCCGTCCGCAGAGTGATGATCTTGGAGGGCCACCCGCCGGTATTGATGACCTCGGTCCCCGGTTTTTTTGTGGTTGACTTCTTAACCATAGTTAGTGCCTAATGTAGTTAGCATTTGGCTAGTTGCTGTTGGACCACAGCCAGTTTACGATTTGGACTCTATCCCAATGAGCGCCGCGCGCGCAATACCGGAGATCGGCCGGGATTCAGGGGAGAACCATTCTGGGTACGGGGCCGTTGCTCCACTGACGGTGGCATCCGACATCGACTCGGCAATCCGTTGCCTTCTCGCGGAATCGATCAGGCGCTGTCCCAAGAGTCGCGAGCAAATTGCAGAGCAGATGTCTGCCCTGACGGGACAGGGCATAACAAAGGTGATGCTCAACGACTACGTCGCCAGGTCGAAGAGCGCCCGCTTTCCCGCAGTGTTCGTGATGGCTTTCTGCGCCGTGGTCGGCGATGATCGCCTTCAGCGCTTCTTGCTGGATCGTCGGTTGCGCAACCTGCTGGAGCTTGGCGAGCACAGCGTAGAAGTGAATCGATTGCGCGGAGAAATTGCGGAAAGCGCCACGGCGAGGCAGCGCAAGCCCAAGGTGAAGAAGGCGTCATGAACTCGTGGCTGGAGTCCGGCGTCGTGCAGCAGTTAGAGCAATGGAGTGACTCGACATTGCGCTCTAAGATGCGCAGCGGTCAGTTGCGCTGGCGCTTCAAGCCTGGAGCAGCTCGTCTCCGTAATGGTGTGGCACCGCGCCAGATATCAATAGCCTGCCTTTCCGCACACGCGCAAATGAAACTCGCGCACGCCCGCCTGGCCGAACCGGCGCCCACATCCATCATTCTCGCATCGGAAGCCGGCGCGCAGGCTTCCATGTTCACTACGCTGCCGCCAATTCCCGAGAAGGAACGTCTGGTGCCCAATGCGGAGCAGACGGCGATCGCGCAGCGCAAGCTTGAAGTCATACGTCCGTTGTTGGATCGCGCCAGCGGCCAGGTGTCGGCGATCCGCCTGGCGGACGGCCGCGTGGTTGGCACATTGGAAGAATTCGCCGCATACATCGGCGAGCAGCATAGAGTGAGTGCCCGGACCGTCCTTCGTTGGTATGCGAGGTTCAAATCCAGGGGCTTCGAGGGCCTCGCGACAACTGCGCGCACCGACCGAAACAAATCACGATATTTTCAGCAGTTCCCGGCGGCCGCCGAATTCGTGCTAAGGAAAAGAATCGGCGAGCGCCTGAGCGTTGCCCTCACCTATGACGGTTTGGTGCGCGAGTGCGCACGCCTGAAAGTTCCGGCACCTTCTTATGAAACGGTGCGACGCTACTTGGAGTCGCTGCCCGGCCCCGTGAAAATCATGGCGCTGGAGGGCGCGCGCAGCTACGACAATAAATGCTCCCCCTACATGCCTCAGGACTACCGGAGTGTGGCCCCTGGCGCCCTTTTCGTGGCAGATCATTGCCGCCATGACTGCTTCACCGTGGCATCGGATGATTGGTTCCCCGGCGCGCGGCCAGGCGTTCCAATCAGGCTTTGGTTGACTGCGTTGATGGATTGGGCATCGCGAAAGATCGTAGGCGCCGCCTGGAGTCTGGTGCCCAGCAGCGATAGCATCAGCAGCGCCCTGCGCCAGGCGATCGAGACTTGCGGCATTCCCGACGCGATACTTTTGGACAACGGCCTCGATTTCAGCAGCATCCACAGGATCTCTTTCTCGCCCGAAGCGCAGGGTGTGCTCGTCAGACTCGGCATCCGGGCCGTCACTTCTCTGCCCTACAACGCTCGCGCGAAAAACATTGAGCGGTTCTTCGGGACGCTGCATGCCCGCTTCGATTTGCTCTTTCCAACCTACTGCGGGAATTCACCCTCACACCGCCCGCAGGAGTGCGAGGCGCTGCTGCGAGAACACCAGAGGTTGAGCAAGGCAGGGCAGTCCCATCTCAGCAGGCTGCCGAACGCGACTGAGTTCATCGAGCTCGCCAAGCAGTGGATTTTTACTGAGTACAACAACCGCCCGCACTCTGGACAGGAGATGCAAGGCAAGAGCCCCAATGCTGTCTGGTCGGCAGTTGAGCATCGGCGCGTGCCTGACAATCCGCATCTTCTCGACGTGTTGATGTGGCAGAGACAAAAAAGAAAAGTAACCTCCGGCGGCTGCGTCCAGCTCTACAACCAGCGATATGAGCCGGTGGACGAGTACGACAAAGACGGAAAGGTCATCCTCCCCAGCGCCGCCAATCTCTTCATGGAGATCGACAGAGATGTGATGGTGGCCTGCGATCCCTCCAACCTGGGAGACGCGATCGCGCTCGATCTAGATGGGCAAGTGATCGGCCGGTTGCAAGCGCAAAAGCTCATTGCCAGAGGGCCGGTGGCGCGCGAGGAAGTCAAAGCAGGAATGCGAAAGCAACGGCGTTTCGCGCGCGTTGTGAAGGACTATGTCAGCTTCCTTTCCGAAGGACACACCACCGAACTTGATCACCTGCGCGGGCGCGCAGGCGTTTCAACCCTGAAACGGCTCCCCGCCGCGCCGGAAGTGATGCCCAGAGCGCGGGCGGTGAATGATGATCTTTGCGTAGAGGAGATCGTAGAAAGGTTTCTGAAAAGGCGCGAGGCCCCTTACATCGAGGACATCGTCTCCAACTTTATGAAAGAAGGCGAGTAGCATGGCTCTCTCTGCAGCCGCGCGCAAGAAGCTGTTGGAAGTAGATCTTCCGGCATCGCAGTCGGTTCGGGCCGAGCTGCTCGATTACCTGCGTCGGACCGGGCTCGAAGTCCGCGACTTTGCCAGCCGCATCGGCTATGCCACGGTAACCCTGGGATTTTTCCTGCAGGGCAGCTATCAATCGGTTGCCGGCAGCGACCGCGCCATCCGCAGCGCCATTCTCGAATTCATCCGCACCCATCCGATCGGCGGTGACGTCGAAGTCGAAGCCGGAAGGGTTTACGAGACGGGCAACTTCAAAATTCTGAGACGCCACTTCTATGAGTGCCTCGACAGGGGTTTGGCGGTGTACTGTTACGGACCTGCCGGCAGCCAGAAAACGTATCTTTTGACATCGATGGTGTCGGAGCTGAACCGCGCCGAAGTGGCGAAGAACGGCACCGCGCGCCGCGCCTTCATGGTATATGTGCGCGATGGCATCCGGCCGAACGACTTGCTCAAACGCATTGCCGAGGCA
Source organism: Terriglobia bacterium (assembly GCA_020073165.1). GTDB lineage: Bacteria > Acidobacteriota > Terriglobia > Terriglobales > Acidobacteriaceae > JAIQET01. Next base: position 125,597 of record JAIQFP010000003.1, read on the forward strand.
GCCGGCACTCTCAGCGTGGGCAGCACAGACCGCATCCTCCGAAATCTGCGGTTTGACTTCCGCGGCCGGCGTGTTCTGATCGTCTTCGACGAAGCCCAGCACATGGACAACCACTGCCTAGAGGTCGTGCGCGAACTGCTCGATTCCCCGCCGCACGCGGGCCTGCTCTTCGCCGGCAGCCACAACCTGAAAACCATCTTCCAGCAATTCGACCTGGAGCAGTGGCGGTCCCGGATTCACGCATCCCGGTCATTGCCGGGGATCTCGGACGAGGAAGCGCGGACGATCGTTACCGGCGAGATCGGGAGTGGATTCCCGGCGAAAAAGATCGCTGGACTGATCGAAGCCGCGCGCGTGGAAGACCCGCGCCAGGGCAGGAACTACACGTACATCTCCGCCCGCAAATTGTTCTGGTCGCTGCGCGACCTCAAAGCTGCGATTGCGAAGAAAAATCGCGGGCAGGAGGCGGCCGCGTGAAGCCGACTGAGGTCATGATCCACGAGCGGTATATTCCGATGACGCTCGACGCCAGGACGCGCCGGCTGGGCGCGGTTTGGGAGATGGGGGAGTTTTTCCAGCGCCGCTGCGCTGGCCGCCGGCCGGTATTCATCACCGCGCACGGCAAGCGGATCTTCAACATGGACAATCTCGCCGCACATCTAGGCCGAAAACTCGGGGTGTCCCGTTCGACCGTATGGCGTTGGCTGAGGGTCTATCGGCGGTGGGGCGCCACTGGTCTCGATCGCCAGCCACGTTCAGACCGCGGCAGGTCGCGGTACTTTCTCCGCCACCATCCGGAACTCGCCACCATCACGATGGCCATGCGAGCCGAGGGGTTGACGATGCGCGGCACGCATCTGGCGCTGATGGCGCTGTGCGCGAAGATACGGGAAAAGGCATGTTGCTACACGACCGTGCGCGCCTTTGTGCAGCACATGGAGTTTGCTGTTGCGCGGCGGACGAACACGCAGCAGAATCGCCGCCGCCGACCCGGGGAGGGAAAAGAGCTTGGCTAAATTAAAGCTGATTCGGACGCCCGCTCGCCAGCCTGCAGTCTCCGATTCCACAAGAGACTGGTACAGGCCACCTGTACAACGCGCTTGTACAGCAATGGCTGTACAGGGCAAGCGCGTTGTGGAGGGGAGAATCGCCGCGACAGGCGAGCAGGTTCGGTCACTGATGGAAATGCTGGATCTCACCCAGAAGAACCTGGCGGCCGCCATCGGCGTCAAACAGCAGGCAGTGTCCCTCTGGCTTTCAGGGAAAACCGAGCCCGACACGTTTTGTCTGCTGAATCTCGCGCTGATCTCCGCCAAGCACTCCTCGAAGAAACAGGCGCAGAGCACGAAACCGGCGCTGGATGCCGCGAAGGAGCTACGCGCCTTGGCACGCACGTTCTTTGAGAAGAGTGGGATCGAGGCGAGCGCTTTGGTTGATCTGGCCTGTTTTCTGGGATTCGCCATGCCGGGCGTGAGTGCCTCCTGTAGTGAGCAGTCCGTTGACTCCGAGCGGTCTGTTGACTCAGGGACGGGCGAAATCGAAACGGATCGCTCGAACTCAACAAACTCGAAACACAAATGAATATCGCCGAGTCCATATCGACGGGGCAGATTCAAAAACTGCAAGTGCTCTGGGGTCAGTACTTCCGGCTCTGCACGCTGGATTTCGCGGGTATCGAGTCGCGCGAAGCCAGGCTGCGCTGGGCCGGGGAGTTGCTCGGGCATCCCGTCTCGTCTTTCAAGGAACTCTCCCGCCAGGAGGCCAACGTCGCCATAGACGCACTGCAGAGAGTTGTGGAACGGCGCCCTGAAAACTCCATTTCACGGCAGGACGGCGCGGATCGCGGCCTGCAGGGCCGGCGCCGTCGTCCGCGCGGCCCGCGGCATTTCGTAATGGCCAGCAAGGAAGATCAGCAGCGCATACAGTCTGCGATCGCGCGGCTCGGGTGGACTCAGGAACGATTCGAGAAGTGGCTCGCGTCGCGGACTTCGCCACTGCGCGGCAGGACGGCGATCCACAGCCTGGCGGACGCCAACCAGGTTTGGTGGGCACTGAAAGGAATGTTGAAAAGGGCCGGCAAGTGGGATGCCTCTCCTGCCGGAACTTCGAGCGAAACCGGAATTGCGCGGGGAGCGGAGACCGTGATCTCCTCGCGCCAGGAGGGACGTCATGCTCAGTGATGATGTCAGACCGGAACAGAAGAACGATCCACTGCTCGGCGGAAGCGGCTGCTGGAATCGTTCCTTTCGCGCCCCGTCACGGGCTCCCGTGGCAATGTCCGATAACATGCGGACCGCATAAGTGTTGCCCTGTTTTTGGGGGCACTTTGCGCTGCTGTTGGATTGCTGTTGGATTGGGGGCTTGGTCGGGCGCTGCCGTTGGATTACTTAAGTGGAATCAGTGAGATGGAGACGGGGTGGGGCCGCCTGGAGCGCGTTGCTGTTGGATTCGTGTTTTTTCCCGACTGCCATCATTATGTTTCAATGACTTAGCGGCCTTCGCGTGGTTTTCCTGACACCGAGTGTGTTGTCATCTACGCGTGCGATCCACTGCCGGGAACTACCCGTAAGACGCTGAGTCCCTTACTACTTCCCGCCTTTTCCCGCCAAACCTCACCGCTTCCCACCACCTGACACTCAATTCGTGGAACCACACGGTGCCAGCCCGCCGCCGGCCAGCTATTCGTAGCGCAGGCCCTGAATCGGGTCGAGTTGGGAAGCCTTCCGCGCCGGATAGTAGCCAAACAGAACTCCTACGCCAGCCGAGAACAGTCCGCCGATGGCAAAGATCTCCAGGGTGAGTTTGGTGGGAAACTGGAACAGGCTCTCGACTGCGTACGAAGAACCGATCCCCGCCAGCACTCCGAAAATCCCACCCAGGATGCTGAGCGCAATCGCCTCACTCAGAAATTGCTTCTGGACATCCCATTCGGTGGCTCCCACCGCCAGCCGGACGCCGATTTCACGCGTCCGCTGGGTGACCGAGACCAGCATGATGTTCATGATCCCGATCCCGCCCACTAATAAAGACAATGATGCAACACTGGCCAGCAATATGGTCATGATCTGGCTGGTGGCGAGCTGGGCCTGCACAACGTCTTCCGGCCGGCGGACGTTGAAGTCGTCGTCCTCGGCGGTGGTAAGGTGATGGCGCTCTCGCAGAAGACTGGTGATTTGCCGGGTGGCTTCCGGCATCGCATCCCGCGAGATTGCTGAGAAGAAGATGTCGTCGAGCCAGAATGTTCCCGTAATTCTCTTCTGCACCGTGGTAAACGGCAGCACGATGAAGTCATCCTGGTCTTGTCCGGTAGCCGAGAAGCCTTTGCGTTGCAGAACCCCAACCACTTTGCAGGGCAGACTCCGCACCCGCACCGTCTTGCCGACTGGATCCTCGATCCCGAAAAGGTTCTCCACAACGGTCTGCCCGAGCACGCACACCGGAACGTCGGATTCCACATCGGCAGCAGTGAAGAATGAGCCCGAGCGCACCTCCCACCTGCGAATCTGCAGGAACTCGGTCGTGACCCCGCGGTACATGGTCGCCCAGTTCTCGCCTCCGTACACCACCTGGATGTGGCCATCCACGTTCGGCGACATGCGCTGAATCAGCGGAACCTGCTGCACAATCGCCTCGGCGTCGCTCAACACCAGCGACCGGGTGCCGCGCGATCCGGCGCGCATGCCGCCACGGATGCGGCTGCCCGCCTCTACCCAGATGAAGTTGTCGCCCAGACTTTGAAGCTGGTCCTCAATGCGGCTGCTTCCCGCATTGCCGATCGCCACCACACAGATGAACGCGCCGACGCCCACTGCGATGCCCAGAATGGTGAGCCCACTGCGAATCCAGTTACGCTGCAAGGTTACGAAGGCTTGGTGAAGGACAGTCTTCAGGTTCATTGCGATGACAACGCTTCGGGGCGAGCTATGTCCGCCTGCAGGGATGAGACGGACCAACACATGAACTTAATACCTGTCGAGTTTCGGGGTCAACCATTCACGGCTGGGCGCAGTTCAAGAGCAAGAATCAGATGGATTCCACGCCCCAAGACCGGGTAGTGTAATCAGATGCACGCGCCCGGGTCGACCGAGTCCATTCAGGACCGAGTGCAAGCCCTGGATTGGGACGCCATCGGCGAGAGTTTGTGGCGCGATGGATACGCCCGCACTCCCCCCTTATTGCGGTCTGAGGAATGCAGGGAACTCGTCGAAACCTACGACCACAGCCCACCTTTCCGCAGCCACATAGTCATGGCACGATTCGGGTTCGGGCGGGGCGAGTACAAGTACTTCAAGTATCCGCTTCCCAACCTGGTGCAGGACTTACGAGAACAGTTCTATCTCAGGCTGGCGCCTTGGCGAACCGCTGGGTTGCGGAAGTTGGAGGAGAGGTATTTCCTGAGAAACACACTGATTTTCTCGAGCTTTGTTGGGCCGCCGGTCAGGACAAGCCCACGCCACTCATCCTGAAATATCAGGCCGGTGATTTCAACTGCCTGCATCAGGACCTCTATGGTGCAGTCGCGTTTCCTTTCCAACTCACCTTTTTCCTGAGCCAGTGGGAGGCTGACTACTCTGGAGGTGAGTTCGCACTGGTAGAGCAACGACCGCGCATGCAATCGCGCGTCATGGTCATAACCGCACAGCAAGGTCAGGCCGTCATCTTTCCCACCCGTTACCGTGCCGTTCGCGGCTCGCGCGGGTTCTACCGAGCTAACCTGAAACATGGGGTCAGCCCGCTTCGCTCGGGGAAGCGCTTCACGTTGGGCATCATCTTTCACGACGCGCAGTAGGGCCGACACCAAGATCTTTAACCGCAGAGAGGGCAAAGAAAAGCCACAGCGGGCACGGAGACTCGGCTTGTGGTTTTTCTCCGCGACCTCGGCGTCCTCAAGCACTTTCGGGTTCCTGTCCCGCCAAGCCATTTACTCACAAGTATGGGTGAGCTATGTCACACCGTTCTTGGGCAGACCGGGTGTATGAATGCACAAATCCGGAAAGTCAGGGACCCAGGCGACCCCAGTTTACGGCCCACACAATTCAGTGATCCCGGGAGGTGGAGGCATGCTGCAAGGTCAGTCATTCACAGGCGCCCTCCAAAGTCGCGGTGTTGACCGCCGACGCTTCATCAAATTCTGCAGTGCAATGGTAGCGACACTTGCGCTTCCGCCGCGCTATGTGGCTCAAGTTGCGTCCGCCCTGGAAAAGGCGAAGAAACCGGTGCTGGTCTGGCTGCAATTCCAGGACTGCGCCGGAAACTCCGAGTCCATGCTGCGCTCCAGCCATCCCACAGTGGCCGAGGCGGTGCTGGACTTGCTTTCCTGGGAGTATCACGAGTTGGTGATGGCGGGCGCCGGCCACCAGGCCGAAGCTGCCCTGGAGCGCGTGGTGCGCGAGGAAAAGGGCAAGTTCATCGCCGTGGTGGAAGGCGCGATTCCGCTGGCCGATGGCGGGGTCTACTGCACGGTCGCAGGCAAGACCGCGTTGGAGATCGCCCGCCACGTCTGCAGCAATGCGGCAGCGACTATCGCCGCCGGGGCTTGTGCCTGGGATGGCGGACTGGTACGTGCCAATCCTAATCCGACGGGCGCCGTCGGAATCGAGGAAGCTGTTCCGCAGGCCAAGGTCATCAACCTCGGCGGATGCCCGCAGAATCCTGCCAACACCGCAGCCGTCCTCGTGCACTATCTGACCTTCGGTGAACTGCCCGCCGTCGACCAGTACAACCGGCCGCTGTTTGCCTACGGGCGCATCATTCATGACCAGTGTGAGCGCCGCGCCCACTATGACGCCGGACGCTTTACCCAGGAATGGGGCGACGAGGGCCATCGCAAGGGTTGGTGCCTGTACAAGATGGGCTGCAAGGGACCGCAGGCCACCTTTAATTGCCCCTCGGCTCGCTGGAACGACGGCACCAGTTGGCCGGTGAAGGCCGGACATGGCTGCCTGGGTTGCGCATCGCATCGCTTCTGGGATACTCGCTCTCCCTTCTACGAGCGCCTACCCGACGTTCCCGGGTTCGGCGTGGATGTAACTGCAGGTCAAATCGGCCTGGGGGTGACTGCTGCTGTGGCAGCCGGAACCGTTGTCCACGGCATCGCCAGCGCCGTGCGCGATCGCATGCGGACGCGAGCCGCAATTCAACCATCCCCCGCAAAGCCAAAGGCAAAGGAATAAGGAATAGGAGGAGCTTATGGCACGGATCGTAGTCGACCCGGTTACCCGAATTGAAGGCCACCTGCGCATCGAGGCCCAGGTGGACGGTGGCGCGGTCTCCGATGCCTGGAGCTCCGGAACCATGTTCCGCGGCATCGAACTGATTCTGCGTGGACGCGATCCGCGTGAAGCTTGGATCTGGGCGCAGCGCATCTGCGGAGTCTGCACCACCGTCCACGCCCTCACCTCAGTGCGCGCGGTCGAAGATGCCTTAGGGGTCGAGGTCCCGGAGAATGCCCGCATCATCCGCAACATCATCGCGGGAACGCAACACGTCCAGGACCACGTGATCCACTTCTATCACCTGCATGCGCTCGACTGGGTAGACGTCACCCTCGCCCTGAAGGCCGATCCCGGCAAGACGTCGCAACTGGCCGAATCGATCTCCGACTGGCCGAAATCCAGCAAGAACTATTTCAAGGCCATCCAGGATCGCCTGAAGGCGCTGGTGGCGAGCAAGCAGTTGAGCCTGTTCAGCAGCGGATATTGGGGACATCCTGCGTATCACCTGCCTCCCGAAGCCAACCTGCTGGCGGTGGCGCATTATCTCGAAGCCCTGGAGTTCCAGCGGGAGTTCATCCGCATCCACGCCGTGCTGGGTGGCAAGAACCCGCATTTGCAGACCTACCTGGTCGGGGGAATGTCCACCGCGATGGATCCCAACGAACCGCAGGCCACGATCAATCCTGAGCGCATCACCTTCTTGAGCGAACTCGCCAGCAAGGCCCAGGAGTTTGTAGACAAGGTTTACATCCCCGATGTGCTGGCGGTCGCCAGCTTCTACCCTGACTGGTTCGGACGCGGCGAGAACCTGGGGAACTTCCTGTCCTACGGCTGCTTTCCGCAGGGCAGCATCAAAGATCCAACACGCCTCTTCCTGCCTCGCGGCATCATCATGAATCGTGACTTGTCCAAGGTGCACCCGTTCGATCCCGCGAACGTCACTGAGTACGTCACGCATTCCTGGTACAACTACTCCGACGGTGACCAGAAGGCAAAACATCCCTTCGAAGGCGAGACCAATCCCAAGTACACCGGGCCCAAGCCTCCGTTTGAGCACCTGGAGGTTGAACAGAAATATTCCTGGCTGAAGTCGCCACGCTACCAGGACCAGCCCATGGAAGTCGGCCCGCTGTCGCGCATGCTGGTGGCATATGCCTCCGGTCACCAGGAGGTCAAGGATCTGGTCAACGCCGCGCTGGGCAAGCTGAATGCTCAGCCCACCGCTTTGTTCTCGACCCTGGGCCGGATTGCTGCCCGTGCCATTGAGGCGCAGCTCCTGGCTCGCCACGTCAGCAAGTGGGTAGACGAGTTAGGCGCAAACCTCGCCCACGGCGACCTCCGCATTCACAACGGCGAGAAGTGGGATCCCGATACCTGGCCTCGCGAGGCGAAGGGCTTCGGCTTCCACGAGGCGCCGCGTGGGGCGCTGGCCCACTGGGTGCAGATCGAGGACAAGAAAATCAAGAATTACCAGTGCGTAGTCCCCACCACCTGGAATGCAGGGCCGCGTGACGCCAATGGAAAACGAGGCGCCTACGAGACTTCACTGCTGAAGACTCCCATCGCCGACCCTGAGCGTCCCGTGGAAATCCTGCGCACCATCCACTCCTTCGATCCCTGCCTGGCTTGTGCCGTGCACGTGGTGGATGCCCAGGGACGCAAATACCGCGTCCTGAAGGCAAGCTGAGAAAGGAGCATCCGATGAGCGAGCTACGGCAGTACTCATGGTCCGAGGCGCACAGCCCCGATTCGACCTTTGCTCCGGTCCGCGTCTACGTGTGGGAACTCCCGGTGCGCGTCTCGCACTGGTTCATCTTCCTGCCGGTCGTGGTGCTCTCGTTCACCGGCTACTACATGCACAACCCGTTCATCGTGGGGAAGGGCAGTACAACTTTCATGATGGGTACCGTGCGCTTCATTCACTTGGTGGCCGGATTCGTGTTCATCGCGGCGTTCTTGCTGCGCCTGTACTGGTTTTTCGTGGGCAACAACTGGTCCAACTGGCGGGCCTTCGTTCCATTGCACCGCCGGCAGTGGCGAGGCATGGGCGGCATGGTGGCCTACTACAGCTTCCTGCGCAAAGATCTGCTTCACCATGTGGGACACAATGCCCTGGCCGCGGTTACCTACCTCGTCATGTTCGTGTTGATGTTCATCGAGATCCTTACCGGCTTGGCGCTCTATAGCCAGGTTCGTTCCAGCACGGTGCTGAATGCCATCATCGGCTGGCTGCCCCGGCTGATCGACATCCAGAACCTGCGGCTGATTCACTTCTGCATCATGTTCAGCTTTTTCATCTTCGTCATCCACCACGTGTACAGCGCGGTGCTGGTCTCCTGGGAAGAGCGCAACGGCCTGATCGAGAGCATCTTTACGGGGTACAAGTTCGTCCCCAGCGACGAACTGGAAGAGGATGCAACCTCGCGGAGCCGGAGATGAGCGCCCCGCGAGCCGCCAGCACCGTCGTCCTGGGGTTGGGCAACGTGATTCATTCCGACGACGGCGCCGGTGTCCACGCCGTGCAGCGGCTCAAGGAAACACCTGACCTCCCCCAAGACATCGACTTGATTGAAGGCGGTACCCTCGGCTTGTCGCTGCTTCCCTATTTGTGGGATGCCGTGCGGATCGTGGTGCTGGACGCGGTAGACGTAGGCCAGCCTCCCGGCACCATAGTCCGCCTGAGCGGGGACGAGATTCGAAGCTTGCGCGGCAGCGTCAGCGTGCACTTGGTGGGTCTCGCAGACCTGCTTGGAGCCCTGCAACTCGTGGCCAACCCAACCCAGGAAATCACCTTGCTGGGAGTGCAACCGGCCTCCACCGAATGGGGAACGGAGCTGTCTCAGGAAGTGCAAGCTGCCATTCCTCAGCTAGTTAGGGCTGCCCGCGAGCTATTGTGTCGGTGGTCACAGCCTTTGGAGCAAGCGGCAGGCTAGACTTTGATAGGGTTTTGGCTGGCGTAGGCTCGGGCCCTGCGCCGATGCGCTTGGAAAAAGGGGAGAAGTCAGATGTGCCTTGCGATTCCGGGCAAGATCCTCGACACTCATGACCATGACGGGACGCGCGCCGGCCGGGTGCAGTTTGGTGGGATTGTGCGGCAGGTCTGCCTGGATTTTGTTCCCGAGGCGGTGGTAGGAGACTACGTCATGGTTCATGTCGGCTTCGCCATCAGCCGAGTGGACACCGAAGAAGCCGAGCGCACCTACAAATTGTTGGAAGAGATGGGCGCGCTGGAAGACGAACTGCCAAAGCTTGACGAAACCCCGAGCCCTTCTCCGCACTAGCGGCTAGCCTTTGTCCTTATTCCGTCGCATCCGCTCCAAATACACCTGCTCCACCGGCCGATCATATTCCCGCAGAATGTGACGCACACTCCGGCCGCTGACCAGGTGGCAAATCTCTTCCGCCAGATTCTTGGCGTGATCTCCAGCCCGTTCCAGTCCCTGGCTGACAAATACCAGATGGAAACTCTCTTGTCGGGGCTCGTTACGCGGATTCTCAATGTGCCGGACAAAAACCATGTTGCGCAGCCGGTCCAGTTCGGCATCTGCCTTCAGGACTTCAATCGCACGCCTCACGTCCCGCGACGAAAAAGCTTCGGCTACGTAGCTGAGCATTCCCGCAACGATCGCTGCCATGCGCGACAGGTCCTGGCGATCCTGCTCCTGCAGTCGGGGGGCGACGGTTTCCAGGCGGTTGGCCACATTCAGCAGCAGATCGCCAATGCGCTCCAATTCGATGATGGACTTGAGGCAGGCCAGCAGTTCGCGAGCTTCGGTCTCCGATACGCCGGCAATGGCGGCAGTCACTTGCTCGTTAATCTGGCGGTCGAGCGTGTCCAGCTCTTCCTCGTACTTGCGGACCTGCTCGCGCCAAGCGCCGGGTCCCGACGTGATTCCATCAGCCACGGCCCGTGCCGCCAACCGGGCGGCCTCGCAGCCTTGCAAAGTAAGTTCCGCCAGCCGGGAGGACTCCGGAAATTCGATGGGATTGGGATCACTCATGGGACTACCTCAGTCAGCCGCATTCCGATCAGGAGTGCAGGCGTTCGGAAAGAGTAATCAGTCCGGCCACGACGCAGAACACGGCCACACAGGCGGTCGTAAGACGAAAGATGAGTTGCTGTCGGCGAGGATTGCCGCTTTCCTCGTTGGCGCGCCCCAGGAACCCTCCAGCCACGAAGCCGTATGCGGTCATCGAGGCCACGATCCCAAGCGTGAACGCCGTGATGCGGAGCATGGACACGGCGAATGTCTGGGCCAGTGCCACGGGCACAATCAGCAGCAGGCTGCGAGCCCCACCCATGGCGAACAACCCTCCCAGCAGGAAGGCCAGCCGCCCGTGCTGGTGCTGGTGCTCGACCGGACTGCCGAAATGCGCGTGAACATGGCGGTGTTCTCCCGGTCCGTGGTGATGCCCGTGAGAGTGAATCGAGAGGCGCCCTGTGATCAGTCCCAAACCCAGGACCAGTCCGGTCACAATCAGGAGCGTTGCAGCTACCAGGTCAAATCCGCGTTCCCAGCGGACAGGCAAGGCCATGCGGCCGAAGTGCGCCAGCATGGCGGCCGCGCCAATCACTGCCGCATGTCCGCCGGCAAAGCGCACGGAGAAGAATGCCACCCGCCGGAAGCTGTTGCCCGCGATGGCGCCGAAGGCGGTGATGGCCGCCAGATGGTCGGGCCCCAGCCCGTGCAGCACCCCGGCTCCAAAGATCATCGCCAGTAGCAGCATACGTGGGGGATCCTTCCTCGCTGACGCAATTCTACTATCGCTGGAGGCAACGATCGTGCCTGGAGTCACGGGCCCCTGTGACGTGCATCACCGATAGGATGTTTGCCAGGAACTAGAGTGTCTCTAGGTGCGCCCCGTCCCCGAAAAACCGCCTACTTCGCGGTGGGCGCCTTGGTCGCAGCCTAGGGATATCGTCATGAAATATATCGACGAATATCGTGACGAGCGCGTGGCCCGCGCCCTGGCCAGCGAGATTGCCCAGCGCACCACCCGCCCCTGGGTGCTGATGGAAATCTGTGGCGGCCAGACCCACACCATCATGCGCTATGGTCTCGACGAACTCCTGCCCCGGGGGCTCGAACTCGTGCATGGCCCGGGATGCCCGGTGTGCGTCACCCCGCTAGAGACCATCGACAAGGCCATCGAACTCGCATCACGCCCCGATGTGATCCTGGTTTCCTACGGCGACATGCTGCGTGTCCCCGGCTCGCGTTCCGACCTGTTTCGTGCCCGGGCACTGGGCGGCGATGTTCGCATCGCCTATTCGCCGACCGAGGCAGTGAAGATCGCCCGTGTCCATCCCGATCGCAAGGTGGTGTTCCTCGCCATTGGTTTTGAGACCACCGCTCCCGCCAACGCCATGGCAGCGTGGCAGGCCCGGCGCGAAGGCCTCACGAACTTCTCCATGTTGGTTTCGCACGTGCTCGTGCCGCCAGCCATCCGCGCGCTCATGGTTTCCACCGAAAACCGTGTCCAGGGCTTTATCGCGCCGGGGCATGTCTGCACCGTGATGGGATGTGGGGAGTACGAAGCTCTGGTGCGTGATTTCCGCGTGCCCATTGTGGTCGGCGGCTTCGAACCTGTGGACTTGCTGGAAGCCGTGCTCATGCTCGTCAAACAAATGGAAGCGGGGGAAGCGAAACTGGAGAACCAGTACGTGCGCTCGGTGAGCTACCAGGGAAATCTCCCGGCCCAGCAAGTCATGAAACAAGTCTTCGAGATTGCCGATCAGAAGTGGCGCGGCATCGGCATGATCCCACACAGTGGTCTGCGCCTGCGCGAAGAATACGCCGCCCACGACGCGGACCGGGTCTTTGATCTGGCCGCGCTGAGCGCGGACGAACCCGCGGAATGCATCAGCGCCCAGGTGCTGCAAGGCCGCAAGCGCCCGCCCGACTGCACCGCGTTCGGAATGCGCTGCACTCCGGAAAATCCGCTGGGTGCGCCGATGGTTTCGTCAGAAGGCGCATGCGCCGCCTACTACCGTTATCGCCGCCATGCGGTCACGGGTTAGGAGACAGGCAATGCCGGTTAAGACGATTGCCGAACTGAGTTGCCCGACGCCGCTTCCGGCCCGGGACAAGGTTCTGCTTGGCCATGGCAGCGGCGGCAAGCTCAGCGCAGAACTGATCCGCGATGTCTTCCTCCCTGCCCTACAAAATCCAGTGCTGGCGCAATTGAACGATCAGGCGGTCGTGAATATCAACGGACTGCGCCTGGCGCTGACGACGGACTCCTTCGTGGTCAAGCCCCTGTTCTTTCCCGGTGGCGATATCGGCTCCCTCGCGGTGCACGGAACCATCAACGACCTGGCTGTAGGCGGAGCTACGCCTCTTTTTCTCAGTGCCGCCTTCATCCTGGAAGAGGGCCTGTCCATGGACGAATTGCAGCGCGTGGTGAATTCCATGCAGCGAGCCGCGGCGCAGGCCGGGGTGCAGGTCGTCGCAGGAGATACCAAAGTTGTCGAGAAGGGCAAAGGCGACGGGCTATTCATCAACACCACGGGCCTTGGCGTGGTAGCGGACGGCCTCGATCTCTCCGCCGATCACGCCCGGCCGGGAGACAAGGTCCTGCTCAGCGGATCCATCGGCGACCACGGCATCGCCATCCTGGCGCAGCGCGAGGGGTTGGAGTTTGAAACCACCATTGAGAGCGACAGCGCCGCGCTGCACACACTAGTCGCCGACATGCTGCGGGTCACGAGCGAAATCCGCTGCATGCGCGATCCCACTCGCGGAGGGCTGTCCAGTGCGCTGAATGAAATTGCCGCTCAGTCGCGCGTGAGCATTGAGCTGGAAGAACGCGCCATTCCGGTACGCGAGGAAGTGAAAGGCGCGTGCGAGCTGCTGGGCCTCGATCCGCTGTATGTGGCGAATGAAGGCAAGCTGATCGCCATTGTGGCGCCGGGTGTTGCAGACGAGTTGCTGCGAACCATGCGTGGTCACCCGCTGGGACGGGAGTCGCAGATTATCGGAACCGTGAAGGGCGACAATCCCGGCCTGGTCACCATGCGCACCGCTCTTGGCACCACGCGCATTGTGGACATGCTGGCCGGCGACCAACTGCCCAGGATTTGCTGAGGAACCGATGCATGAAATGGGAATTGCCTGCGAGGTGTTAGCCGCCGTTCGCAGCGAAGCGAAAAGGCATCCCGGCAAGGCTCCACGGAAGATCGGCCTGCGCATTGGCGAACTGGCGGCGGTTGATCCGGACGCTCTGCGCTTCTGTTTCGAGGCCATCACCCGCGACACCGATATGGAGTCGCTGGAATTGGAGATTGAAATCTGTCCGTTTCGTTTTCGGTGTCTAGCCTGTGGGCATGAGTTTGTTGTGCAGAACTACGACAGCCAATGTCCGCAATGCGCCGACATGAAAACCGAGTGCATCGGCGGACAAGAACTGGACCTGGCGTATCTGGAGGTGGAGGACCATGAACCGAGTGCCGTTGGAACAAAAAGTACTCAGTGAAAACGACCGCATTGCGGCCGAATTGCGGGCCCACTTTCAGGCGCACGGCACTCTCTGCCTCAACCTGATCAGCTCCCCCGGTTCCGGCAAAACCAGCCTGCTCGAGTGCACTCTGGAAAGCATGCCCCGCGACCGGCGCGTGGCTGTGCTCACCGGCGACATCCAGACGGACAACGACGCGGCTCGCCTCAAGCGCTTCGGCTTCCCGGTGAAGCAGATCACCACCGGCGGCACCTGTCATCTGGATGCGCGCATGATCGAACGCCACCTCGCGGGCTGGTCTCTCCCGAGCATTGATCTCCTGTTCATCGAGAACGTTGGCAACCTGGTGTGCCCGTCCAGCTACGACCTGGGCGAGGCGGCCAAAGTCGTCGTTCTGAGCGTCACCGAGGGTGAGGACAAGCCGCTCAAGTATCCGTCCATCTTCCTCAAGTCGGAATTGCTGGTGCTGAACAAAATCGATCTGCTGCCCTACGTCCCGTTCGACATGAATGCCGCCGTAGAGAACGCGCGCCGCGTGCATCCTGGGATAGAGATCCTGAAAGTGTCGTGCCTCACCGGCAAGGGCCTGCACGACTGGCTCACCTGGCTGGATCATCGCCGGCGGGCGATCAAGCCGGTGGAAACCGAGGCCCTGACCTAGGTACAGCATGGAAGTTCGACGTCAGATCGAAGTTTCAGGCATCGTGCAGGGCGTCGGCTTTCGCCCCTACGTGTACCGCCTCGCCATGGGGAACCACCTCGCCGGGGCCATTCGCAATACCCCTGCGGGCGTTTCCATCGAGATCGAGGGCCCTGCCGAAACTGTCGAAGACTTCGTGGTGCGGCTTCCGCGTGAAGCGCCGCCGCTGGCACGTATCACCAGCGTGGCCGTGCGCGAAGTACCCTGCAACGGCGATCGCGAATTCCTCATTCTCGGCAGTCGCAGCGGAGAGCAAGTCCGCACCCTGATCTCTCCCGATGTGGCCATCTGTCCCGACTGCCTCCGCGAGCTGTTCGACCCGTCCGACCGCCGCTACCACTACCCGTTCATCAACTGCACCAACTGCGGTCCGCGCTTCACCATAACGCGTGATATCCCCTACGACCGGCCGCGCACTTCCATGTCGGTGTTCCCCATGTGTTCCACGTGCCAGGCGGAATACGACGACCCGCTGAATCGCCGCTTCCACGCCCAGCCCAACGCATGCTGGCAGTGCGGTCCGCAGGTCGAACTCTGGGACAGGAGCGGGAGGCGAATCGAGTGCCGCGATGCGATTGCGGAGGCAGCTGCGGGTCTGCATGCCGGCCTGGTAGTAGCGGTCAAAGGCCTCGGCGGATTTCATTTGGCCGCGGACGCGACCAATCCTGCCGCCGTCGCCCTGCTTCGCGAACGCAAACGGCGAGTAGAAAAGCCGTTCGCCATCATGGTTCCGAGCGTCGCGGCAGCACAGGAAATTTGCCAACTGGACGATGCTGCCCGCGTGGCCTTGGAGTCCGTGCAGCGCCCCGTTGTGCTCCTTCCCTGGACAAAGCCCAGCCCGATTGCCGACCAGGTCGCGCTTTTCAACCGCTACCTGGGAATCTTCCTGCCGTACACGCCCCTGCATCACCTCCTGCTGGGGGAAGGCGGCTTCGCGGCTCTGGTCATGACCAGCGGCAACCTGAGCGAGGAGCCGATCGCGATCGAGAACAAGGAAGCGATCGCCCGCCTGCATGGACTCGCCGACTATTTCCTCGTACACAATCGGGACATTCTCCTGCGCTGCGATGACTCCGTGGTCAGGATCTCGGGTGGAAAGACCCGCCAGTTGCGCCGCTCCCGTGGCTTCGTTCCGGTACCGGTCTTTTTGAAAGAAGAACAACCGCCGGTGCTCGCGGTCGGCGGCGAACTGAAGAACACCATCTGCCTCACCAAAGGCAAGCATGCCTTCCTCAGCCAGCACGTTGGAGATCTGGAGAATGTCGAGAGCTACAATTTTTTCGCTGAGGCTGTTGCGCATCTCGAGAAAGTTCTTGAGATTCATCCGCAAACCATCGCCTACGACCTCCATCCCGACTATTTTTCGACCCGGTGGGCACTGGAGCAAAAGGGAATGCAGATGGTCGGCGTGCAGCATCACCACGCTCACATCGCGAGCTGCATGGCGGAGAATCATCTCGAAGGACGCGTTCTCGGCTTTGCCCTGGACGGTACCGGCTACGGCACCGACGGCCGCATCTGGGGCGGGGAAGTGCTGATCGCCGGCTATGAAAACTCCGAGCGCGCCGCGCATCTGGAATACGTTCCGCTCCCTGGTGGCGCCGCTGCCATCCGCGAGCCTTGGCGCATGGCGGTCAGTTACCTGGCGCATCACTTCGGGCACGATTTCCTCGGCCTGCCGGTTCCCTTCGTGCGTCAACTCGACCGGCAGAAGACGGAGCTGCTACTCCAGATCATCGACCACAAGGTGAACTCGCCCCTGACCTCCAGTTGCGGCCGTTTGTTCGATGCGGTGGCCGCGTTGGTCAGAATACGCCAGCAGGTCAACTATGAGGCACAGGCAGCGATTGAACTGGAAATGGCGATTACACCGGCAGACGACAAAACAGCCTACCCGCTAGCGCTGATTCCCGAAGGCGCGCACTGGATCATCGGTACGCGTCCGCTGTTCGAAGCCTTGCTTGCCGACCTGAGCCGGAACGTCCCCGAGGGGACCATCAGCCGGCGCTTCCACAGCGGCCTGGTGGAGGGATTCGCGCAGATTGCAGACCTCCTGCGGAAGCAGTCAGGCCTCAACCGCGTCTGCCTGAGTGGAGGCAGCTTCCAGAACGTTTATTTGTCGGAGCGTCTCGAGTCGCGTTTGACGGCCGCCGGATTCGAGGTCTTCACCCACAGCGAGGTTCCTGCCGGGGACGGCGGTTTGAGTCTTGGTCAAGCGCTGGTTGCCGCGCACCTAGCAGGGTGGCAAGGAAACCGAAGTTAGTTACCATCGTCCGTCCAACCGGACAGGTAACCGCCTCGCCGGTTACCCGGCCAAAAGCCGCGCCCGGCTTGCCGTTCTGTAACTTGTCCGCGTCTCTCCCCGCAAACTACCCTCTTATCTATGTCGCCGTTGTCTCTCTTGTTCTCCTCCAACGAGGAGACATCGCGCCCTCTGGCCCAAGCTCTCCACGAGCTCGAGTTCGAAGTCGAGCACTGCCGCGAGATCTTTGCTGCCGTTGAGCGCCTCACCAGCCGCAGTTTTGAAGTGATCGTTGCCGACTGGGACGATGGCGTGGAGGCCAGCTTCCTAATCAAGACCTCACGCGAGTTGAAGTCCAACACCGCCGCTTTCAGAGTGGCCGTCGTAAACCACGCAGAAGCCGCCTCCGCGGCCCATCTGATCGGCGCTGATCTGGCAATCCTTAAGCCCATCACCCCCGACAAGGTCAAGTATGCCCTGCTGACCTGCGATGAATTCCTGCGTTGCCTGAGGACTTGGCTGCCTAAGTTCAAAGACACGCCCCGGCCCACAGCCCATGCCGCGAAGAAAGAGTCCCAGCCGGCAGGGATGTATGTGCAGGACTCCAGCACGAATGAGCCGGTGAGCCTGGCCGAAGACCTCGGTTTTTCCCCACCGCGCGCTTCGCGTCGTTCCGGCTGGGGCATGGTGATGTGGCCGTACCAGTCGAGATCGGCGAAGACCCGGCCGAAGACCCAGAGCGCCCGCCGGGCGTCCCTGCTAGCCATCGCTTGTGGAGTCGCGGCTTTCTCGGTTGGCTATGCGGTTAGTGATGGTCCGCGGATCGAGGCCAACTCCATGACCAAGCTCTGTGAGCGCGCCCTGGAAAAAACCCAGGACTGGCTGCGTCCGGCGAATACCGACGAAACTGCTGCTCAGGAAATCGCCCAGACTACGAGCCCTGCGGCGTTTGGTTCGAAGGCCGGTCCGCGTACTCGCATTCGCGTGACACCGGTAGCCTCTCATCCCAGCACCGATCAGAGTACGATGCCGCGCCAGGAGTCCGTGCGGCTAGAAACCGAACAGGCGCCGGAAGCAACACAGGCCCCTGCGGCGACCACCAACATTCCCGATAGTTTGAGGACTCCGGTGCAGATCGCCAGCATTCGCGCGGTGAATGCGACATTCGGCCCAAGCCTCTTGAGCGCATTGGAGCCCGTAAACCTGCCTGAAGATCTTTCCCAAAAGCTGCTGCTGCAGAAGGTGCAGCCCAGCTATCCCGAGCAGGCGTTGCGGGCTGGGTTGCAAGGGCCGGTGGTTTTACAAGCCTGGATCGCGAAAGACGGAACCGTTCGGGACCTAAAACTGGTTCGCGGCTACCTCGTGCTCGGCCAGGCGGCCTACCAGGCGGTGAAGCAGTGGCGCTACAAGCCCTATTTCCTGAATGGTCGAGCAGTGGAAGCCCAGACCTTCATTACCGTCGACTTCAAACTGCCTTAAGTCTACTAGAATCACGCCGTTCACCCGCAATTTCCCCGCCTTTCTCCCGAGGGACCCGTCGGGTTCCCGCTGAGTCAACCAGTTCACAACTTTTTACATTGTTTTACCCTTGATTGACACATGCCCTGTCCCGTTGAACTATGTTTCGTATCGGCTGATCCGGGCAGACTCGGGTCAAGAGACCACCATGAAAGTCAAGCGGCGTCTGAACGAACGTAAGCGGCTGATGCTGACCCTGGAGCTCGCCGTAGTGCTGCCTGCCGCGGTCCTGGTCATCCTCAGCGCCCTGCACCTCAAGTCCATCCAGCGCGATCGTGCCGTTGAGGCCGCCATCCAGCGCGATTTCACCCAGGTGCTGGCTATCTCCGAGAAGCAAATGAACCAGAAGGCATTCGACCTGGCTGACGACGTCCGTAATGAAATTCCTGGCCCAGGCGAGGCATGCTCTGAGACCCTCGACCGCATTCTCGCTTCGCATCCCTACGCTGCACACGTATTTGTATTCGACCCCAAGAAGGGGCTGGTGTTCCGCTCCCAGCCTAATCGGCTGGAGGATGAGGATTTTCGCAAGGAAGCCGACTCCCTCTCCAAGATGCACGAGGGCTGGTTGAGCATGGAGTACAAGGACATCAGCAAAGAGATCGCCAGCATGGAGAAGAAGGGGTGGTTCTACTATTCCTTCTACAATTGGGCACCGCGAGGCGACAAGCACATCTACCAAGCGGCGCTCATTTTCCGCCAGAAAGATGAAGCGGGAAACCAGACGGCCCTCGGCGGCATGGTCTTTGACGCCGAATACCTGCGCGATCGGTTTTTCCCCGAGATGCTGGAAACGGTCATGAGCCGTAATTTTTCAGAATCGCAGAGCGACAAGAATCACGCGGTGATGATGGTGCACGCCCGGAACGAATCGACTCCGCTGTTCGCCTCCGAGGGATGGGACGGTGGCACGCCCGAGGTGGAACGCAACATGGAAACCGTGTTTCGTGGGTTGACCCTGGCTATCAAGCTGCGCGGAACCACGCTCGAGGCGATCGGGCAACACTTTGTGCGTACGAGCTTCCTGATTCTGGGAGTTCTTTCTCTCCTGCTGGCAGGTGGCATCTTCCTCACCTATCGCAATGTCAGCAAGGAAATGGCCCTGGCGCGGCTTAAGTCCGATTTCGTTTCCAACGTCTCCCACGAACTGCGCACGCCACTCTCGCTAATCCGGCTTTATGCGGAAACCCTGGAAATGGGACGCCTCACGAGCCCGGAAAAATACCAGGAGTACTACCAGATCATCCGCAAAGAGAGTGAACGGCTGACTGCATTGATCAACAACATCCTTGATTTTTCGCGGATCGAAGCTGGCCGCAAGGAATACGAGTTTCGTGAGACTGACTTGCGCGAACTGGTGCACAACACGCTCGAGTCTTACCGCTACCAGATCGAGCAGCACGGTTTCACCTTTGAGGAGAAGATCGATCCCGTGCCGCCGCTGCGGGTGGACCGCGAAGCCATGGCCCGCTCGCTGCTCAACCTGGTCAACAACGCGCTCAAGTACTCGCAGGACCGGAAATACATCGGCGTGAACCTGTATCGGGATAACGGATCAGTCAAGTTGGAAGTGGTGGACCACGGCATCGGCATTCCCGCGCAGGAGCAGCACAAGATTTTTGAGAAGTTTTATCGGGTGGGTGATCCCCTGGTGCATAACACCAAGGGCAGCGGGCTGGGACTGGCGCTGGTGCGCCACATCGTACAAGCGCATGGTGGCCAGGTCTCGGTCGACAGTTCGCCGGGTCGCGGCAGCAAATTCACCATCGCTCTTCCGGTACGAACCGCAGAGCAGAATCACCAGGTTGTATCAGCAACAACCACGTAGGGACGGCCGCTTCGGCCGTTCACCGAGCGAAGCGAGGTTACAAGGTATCACGTTCTAGAACGAGTTGGGGAGACGGCAAGCATGGCCAAGATTCTCATCGTCGAGGACGAACCCAACATGGTCGCCGGGTTGCGCGACAACTTCGAATACGAAGGCTACGAGGTCATCACTGCCCCCGACGGCGTAGCCGGCCTGGAACGCGCCCTCGCCGATTCCCCCGACCTCGTAGTCCTCGACGTCATGATGCCCCGCATGAGCGGCCTGGACGTCTGCAAGCAGCTCAAGGCCAAGCGGCCGTCCGTCCCCGTCATCATGCTCACTGCCCGCGGCCAGGAGGTGGACAAGGTGGTCGGCCTGGAGTTGGGCGCCGATGACTATGTCACCAAGCCGTTTTCCATCCGCGAGCTGTTGGCGCGGGTGAAGGCTGTTCTGCGCCGCGCACGCCCGGTCCCCAAAGAACAGGAACGCGTCTCCTTCGGAGACGTCGAGGTCAACCTGCGTAGCTGCCAGGTGTCGAAAAGCGGCAAAGCGCTGGATTTTTCCTCGAAAGAGTTCGAATTGCTCAAGTATTTCCTCTGTCACCCAGGGGAGACTCTGAGCCGCGATCGCCTCCTCGAAGATGTCTGGGGCTACGATCGCTTTCCGACCACGCGTACCGTGGATGCCCACATTGTCCGCTTGCGGCAGAAGCTTGAGCCCAAGCCCGATGAACCGCGTTTCATCCTGACCGTGCACGGCACGGGATACAAGTTCGTTTCTTAGCTGAGCAGGAGAGGGAAGTGGAGAACGCTGTACAAAATCGCAGCTCCCGGCAGCGGATAGCTTCTGTTCATCGAGCGGAGGTCTCCCGGCGCCCAGTCGAGTCCGTCGCTTTGGCGGAGGTGGCGCGGCGCCATGGGCTCGAGGACCAACTTGCCCAGGTGCGCCGCGAGCACGACGAACTGCGCCGCGTGCTGTTCGAGGCCGCCCAGGTACAGAGAAAGCTCTGCGGCCCACGCCTGCTGCGCCGCGAGTCGTTTGAAATCGCCACCGAAATCTTCCCGGTGCGGCACGTTTCTGGAGATTTCATCAGCCTGTTCGACGCTCAAGGCGACCTGGTGTTTGCCATCGGCGATATCGCCGGCAAAGGCCTGCCCGCCGGCATGTGGTTCACCCATCTGATCAGCATGCTCCGTCTGCAATTCGGGTCCCACGGCGACCCCGCGGCCACTTTGGCCGCCGTCAATCGTGATCTTTTGCGGACTGGCACGGAGTTGCCGCTGACCACTATGTTTCTGGCGCGGCTCAACTCGAAGACCGGCGAGATCACCTATTGCAACGCCGGCCATCCGCCGGCCCTGCTGCTGCGGGCCAACGGGCGATTGGAGGGTCTGCGCAATGGCGGGCCGCTGCTGGGTGCCTTGATGGGCGCTTCCTTTGTTAATGGGAAGACTACGCTGAAGCCAGGGGACACGCTGCTGGGCTATTCGGACGGGATCACGGAATGCCGCAATGCCACCGGCAGCGATTTTGGCGCGGAACGGTTGCTGTCTGCTGCACAAGCCGCTCGCGACTCGGGCGCCACTGCCACGTTGTTTTCCGTGCTGGGGGCGGCCGAGGATTTTGCCGGCGGCTACGCCCGTGAGGACGACCTTGCTTTGATCGTGGTGCATCGGGACTCGGACTGAATGGGAACGACTGTGTCAGACATGAGCAAAATTCCGCGGACGCCAGCGTATCTGAACCGCCCCTTGGTTCCGTCCGGCCGGGCGGCAGCGGCGGCCCGTTCGGCTCGCATCGACGACACCGTCCTCATTCGCCAGGCCCAGCAAGGCAATGCCGCTGCTTTCGAAGAACTGGTGCGCCAATACGACCGGGCCGTCCTGCGGCTCGCGGTCCATCTCACCGGATCGCAGGAAGACGGGCAGGATATCTACCAGGAAGCGTTCTTGCGCGCCTACATCAACCTGGCTCGGTTTCGCTTCGAGTGTTCCTTCTACACCTGGATTTATCGCATCGTGACCAACCTTTGTCTCGATCACCTGCGCAAGAAGTCGTCCCGCACCCGCGATCTTACGACCACCGTTTCTCCCGATGGCGAGGAAGAGGAAGTGCTCGACCGTATGCCCGATCAACGCCCGGCCGCCAGCCCGGAGCGCAATTTTGTCGGTCGTGAACTGCGGAGATGCATCCAGCGCGCCATGGGCAAACTCTCTCCCCGTGAGCGCATGGTGTTCGAGCTCAAGCACTATCATGGGATGAGGCTGCGCACCGTCGCTGGTATTCTGAACACCACCGAAGGCACCATCAAGAACACGCTGTTCCGTGCCACCCACAAACTGCGCACCCAACTCGCCGACGTTCGCTGACTTCTCCTGGAGAAGAGTTCTGTGCACGAGAGTCAAAGGAAGATAGAATCTCCTTTCTCGTCATCTGTGCATCCAGATCCAAGCCGTTGCGCAGTGGGAAAGTTGCCTTATGCTGTACCTCCGGACCATGGCGCGGAAATCCGCAACAGCGTGGCTCGTCCAAACCTTGGTTGTGGCTACGCTTCCGTGGTCCGCCTTGCTGGGCGAAGGTGCGACGATGGCGGAAGGTCCCCGTCCCGCTACTCTCACTGCTGACAACATCGTGCAACAACTGGTGGCCGCCAATGCCAGGCGTGCCTTGGCTTTGCGTGGCTATCGGCAATCCCGCTCCTACAGCGTGAACTATCATGGGTTCCCCGGCGGCCGCAGCGCCGCCATGAAGGTGGAAGCCTCCTTCACCGCCCC
Organism: Terriglobia bacterium; assembly: GCA_020073165.1. Taxonomy (GTDB): domain Bacteria; phylum Acidobacteriota; class Terriglobia; order Terriglobales; family Acidobacteriaceae; genus JAIQET01. Next base: position 148,311 of record JAIQFP010000003.1, read on the forward strand.
CGACCAGAAGGACTTCAACGTGATTTCGGAAAGTGGCTCCAAGTTCCTGCTAAATCACGTGCTCCTGAAGCTGCTCGACAGCGAGAAAGAGGCCTGGAGCGGGCAAGGTGGCAAGCAGATGGAACTTACCCCCGACAACTATGAGTTTACGTTCGTGGAGATGGACCACAGGCCCGAAGGCGATGCCTACGTCTTGCAGGTCAAGCCCAGGATCAACAATAAGTATCTGTACAAGGGGCGAATATGGGTTGACGCGCACGACTTTGCCGTCACCCGGCTCGCCGGCGAGCCTGCCAGGAACCCATCGTTCTGGATTAGCCACACCCAGATTGATCTCCATTACGCCAAGTTCGGAGACTTCTGGCTGCCTTTACACAACGACTCAGTCACCCACGTGCGCTTCGGCGGCGATGCGGTGTTGAGCATCGACTACACCGACTACCAGATCAACAACGCCAAACAGGTTCAAAATGCTCGTCCTTCCGGCCACGTTCCCACGCTGCCACCCGCCAATGCCGTTTCCGGCGACCCACATTAACCCGCCACGCCGAGTTATCACCGACAGCGGCGAGGCGCGGGCGTAAACTGTTTTGCGGCGGAGGTGGGTATGCGTCGAGCCTTTCGCGGGTTCGCCATCGCCTCGGCGGTGTTGATGACACTGGTGGCAGTCGCGACTTACTCCCATCAAGGACAGTTCGGTCCAGACGCTTGGCTGTTGTGGCTTTATCCCCCACTGTGTTATCTCGTGCTCGCGATCGGATCGGGGTCGGCCAGACACGTCAGCGAGTGGGCGCGGCCTTGGTGGCTCAGCTTGTTGTTTGTAGCTTCACTCTCGCCGGCTGGCGCGCTTGCTCTGGGTAGCAACCCACCTTACAGCCGGTTCCTGCTTGTGGGTGTGATTCTCTATCTGGTGTTGACCGCATTCTTTCTACGGCGACTCCGCCCGGGAGGGATGGTATCCCCTGCGGGTACGTCCCGAATCCTCCTGCCGCTACTATTTTGCGTTGGCGCCGGCCTGGTTGTTTCCAGCCTGTTCCTCGCGATCACCTTCCACGACTCGGGGATCATCGCCGGCGGTTGGAGCGTTCTCCTGCGGCGGGCGCGGTGGGTCACAGACTACGCGAGCGTGGGGCGGAGCGCCTTTCTCGGCCCGACGGTCCCGTGGCTGCAGCCGATTTTCGCTCCCGTGGGATACGCCTTCTATCTACTTAGCCTGGCGGGTTCGGTGGCGCTGCTTGGAGTAATGGTAAAGTCCAAGTTCTCATTCGAACACATGCATTCGCAGCCGTTGTTCGCGGGCCTGGCAGCGCTCATCACGTTGACGAGTCTTTGGCTTTACAACGATATTTTCTGGGGATGGCGTTTTGACCTGAGCGAGGTCACTTGGGGCGCCGCCGCGGGGGCGCTTTGCTGGCTGGTTACGTTGTTGTTCGGAGCCGTCTTCGTGTGGCACGTCGCGCACGGTAGCCATGACCCCTGGCTCCTCGGCGCGCTGCTCATCTTTCAGTTGCCACTCGTGACCTTTAACCTCACGATGATGCCGGTGTACTTTACCGCTGACAGTGTCGCGCCCTTTCCCGGACTCGGATTGCTGATGGTCGGACTGCAGATTGAAACTTGGGTAGCCGTGGATGTGTTGGCTCGCACTGCTTAACGACGGCTTGCAGCCCTTGGAGGATGCCTAACGGACACAGGTCCGCACCAACTAAGTCCTTTCCTGTGAATATATACAAGCCAGCCGTGTCCCTCCGGACGAGATTCGATCTGCAGGCCTGCCACCCGTACTAGCCTGGTTACCGAAGAGCCTTATTTTGCCGAAACAGAGCGCGAGCAAGCGGCATCAAACGGGATATAATGATTGCAACTTCCTGAGGAAGTGAACTCCCTTCCGAGAAGACCATATCCGATGTCAATGAAGATTAAGGCCGCAATTCTGGTTTGTTCTGCCGCCGTTTTGGTGTTTATGGTGGTGGGTGGATTGGACGGCGTTCGCGCCTCCAGCAACGAAGGTGCATACCGCCAACTCCAGGTTTACAGCGAGGTTCTGTCGCGGGTGCGCAGCGAGTACGTGGAAGAGCCCAACATCCCCGCGGTAACTGACGGCGCTCTGCACGGGCTGCTGGAGTCGCTCGATCCCAACTCCAGCTACCTGAGCCCGGCCGAGTATAAGGACTACAAGTCCCACAAGACGGAAGCCAAAGGCGACATCGGAGCCGCCATCTCGAAGCGCTTCGGCTACGCCGCCGTAGTTTCGGTCGTCCCCGGCGGGCCGGCGGATAAAGCCGGCCTTCAGGCCACCGACATCCTGGAGGCCATCGAAGGCAAGAGCTCGCGTGAGCTGTCACTCGCTGAGATTCGCAACATGATTTCCGGCCAGCCCGGCTCCAACGTCACTGTCGAAGTGGTTCGCTCCCGTCGCGCCGAACCCCAGAAGATGGTGATCACCCGGGACATCGTCAGTATTCCTCCCGTGACCGACAAAGTCATGGAAGACGGCATTGGTTACATCCAGGCGGACGCCTTCACCAAGGGCAAGTCCCAGGAAATTGCCGGCAAGATCAAAGCTCTGCAGAAGGCAGGCGCCAAGAAGCTGATTCTTGACCTGCGCAATTGCGCCTTGGGCGAGGAATCCGAAGGCATCGCCACTGCGAACCTCTTCCTCAATCACGGAACCATCACCTACCTGCAGGGACAGAAGTACCCCCGCGAGGCCTTTAACGCTGATCCTGCCAAAGACATTACCAACTTGCCGGTAGCAGTGCTGGTGAATAAGGGAACAGCAGGCCCCGCCGAGGTTGTGGCGGCTGCCGTTCTGGAAAACGCTCGCGGTGACGTAGTGGGTGACAAGACTTTCGGTGACGGCTCCGTCCAGAAAACCATTGAGATGCCTGACGGTTCGGCCCTTATTCTGTCGGTTGCCAAGTACTACACGCCCAGCGGCAAAGCCATCCAGGACACAGCCATTACGCCGAATATTCTGGTGGCGGATGTGGACGATGACGGCGCACTCCCCGATGAGGATCAGGAGACCGCTCCTCCGGACGACACCAAGAAGCAGGTGGCTCCGCAGCAAGACGAGCAGCTGCAAAAAGCCATCCAGGTGCTTAGGAGCCACGCCAGCTAGTCATCAGTCGTTGGTCATCAGCCTTCATCGCGCGCCTCAAGCGCGCGATTTTGTTTGCCGCAGCACCGGCGCCGCCCGCCACTTAGACGCATTTCCAAGTTCTGCACCTGCAGCCTCGTTGCCGGACTCCTGACTCGTGACTACCGACCCTCCCCAGCCCCTGCTATCCTGAACCCACACACCGATGAAAACCCTCTACCAAGACCTTCCCCCGGTCGAAGTGGCCGGACGGAAGCTGGTGGGCCGCGTCCTGTTTGGCTTGCTGGTACTGGTCTCCGCGCTGGTCGGGGCCACCGCCGGGCTGCTGCTGGTCTACTCCACGGACCTCCCGCAGGTCGAGGAACTCGAACACTACCGCCCCAGCTCCATCACCGAGCTCTATGACGACCAGGGCCGCATCATCGGCACCTTCGCCCTGCAACGCCGCGTGGTCGCCTCCTATGACGACTATCCCCAGGTCCTGCGCGATGCCCTGATTTCCATCGAAGACAAGGATTTCTACCGCCACTGGGGCGTCAATGTATGGCGCATTGCCGGCGCCGCCTATCGCGACATCGAATCCGGCGGCAGAGTGCAAGGTGCTTCCACCCTCACCATGCAGCTCGCGCGTAACCTTTTCCTGTCCCCGGATCGGTCCTTCCATCGCAAAATCCAGGAAGCGTTGCTCGCCATCCAGATCGAACGCCGCTTCACCAAACCCCAGATTTTCACTCTGTATGCCAATCAGATTTACCTTGGACACGGAGTGTATGGCTTCGAATCCGCTTCTCAGTTCTACTTCAGCAAGCCCGCAAAGCAACTCACGCTGGATGAGGCTGCGCTGCTGGCCGGCCTGCCCAAGTCGCCTAGCTACTATTCCCCGATTAATCATCCCGACCGCGCCCTGAAGCGCCGTAACCTGGTAATCAACTCCATGCTCGAAGACGGCAAGATCACGGCGTCGCAAGCCACCGAGGCGCGCAACCGCCCCATCCAGCTCAAAGTGCAGCGCGATCCCAATTCGCTCGCCCCATACTTCGTCGAGGAGATCCGCCGTTACCTGGAAAACAAGTACGGCAGCGACCAGGTGCACGAGGGCGGCTTGCGCGTCTACACCTCACTCGACATGGACCTGCAGCGCGCTGCCAACCAGGTCTTGCTCGATGGCCTGGCTGCGTACGAGCGCCGCCACGGCTGGCGTAACCATCTGGAAAATGTTCTTACCAGAGAGGTGACATTGGCGAACTACCAGCACCCCGACTGGGACGACGAACCCGAAGCCAACGGGTACATCCACGCCCTGGTTACGACGGTGGCAGCTGTTTCCGCCAACATCAAGTTCGGGCACTACACCGCGATTCTCACGCAGGCTGACGTGGCGTGGACTCGGCAGAAGCTGCAGAGCCTCCTCAAGCCCGGCGATCTCATTTACGTGAAGGTGCTCTCGCTTGCTCCCGTAAAGGTGAGCCTGGAGCAGGACTCAGGTACGCAGGGAGCGTTGCTCGCTCTCGACAACGCCAGCGGCGAGATCAAGGCCATGGTCGGCGGGCGGGACTTCAACGAGTCCAAATTCAACCGCGCTACTCAGGCCCTGCGTCAGGTGGGATCATCGTTCAAGCCCTATGTCTACACCGCTGCCATCGACAACGGCGCGAAGCCCGACGATACTATCCTCGACGCGCCCACTAGCTTTCCGGCCGCCTCGGGCCCCCCCTACGTCCCGCACAACTACGACGAGAAATTTGAAGGCACTATCACGCTGCGGCGCGCCCTGGCCCAATCGCGGAACATCCCCACCCTCAAGCTGGCTGACAGTCTCGGCATCAAGACGGTGATCGACTATGCCCATCGCTTTGGCATCACTTCCAATATGCCCCCGTACTTGCCCGTAGCCCTGGGCGCCGCTGAGGTCCCATTGTTCGAGCAGACCACCGCCTTCAGCGTCTTTCCCAACGACGGAGTCCGCATCACCCCGCGCTATATCACCAAGGTCACTGACTACGAAGGCCGGGTACTCGAGGAAGATTTCCCTGACGTTAAGGACGTGATCAGCGCGCGCACCGCACGGATCATGACCTCGATGTTGCAGGACGTCGTGAAGCACGGCACCGCCATCGCCGCAGCAAGCATGAAATATCCCCTGGCAGGGAAGACCGGCACGACCAACGACTTCACCGATGCTTGGTTTATCGGTTTCTCACCGTCAATGACGACCGGGGTGTGGATCGGCTACGACGAAAAGAAGACCCTGGGCAGTAAAGAAAGTGGCGCCCGCGCCGCGCTGCCCATTTGGATGGACTTTATGAAGATTGCCCTGGCGGGCAAAGACCCGGGCGATTTTCAGCTACCGCCGGAGCTGCCGCCCACTGGGATGCAAAAGGTAGACACGCCCGACACCGCCCCAGCGGCTGAAGAATCCCACTGAAGGGTGGCACGGCTCACGTAGGGACAGCCGCCTCGGCTGGCCAACCTAGCGCAGCGAGGTAACCGGCTACGGCTTCCCTTCGATCGCTGCGAAGCTCTCGTCCAGAATCCGGCAAGCCTCGTTCACATCGGCCTTGGAAATATTGAGCGGCGGTGACATGCGGATGACATTCCCATAGAACCCGCCCTTGCCGATCAGCAACCCGCGCTTGCGCGCCTCTTCCATGACGGCGTTCGTACCCTTAGGCGAAGGCTGCTTGGTCTGGCGGTCTTCGACCAGTTCCAGGGCCTGCATCAGGCCCATACCGCGCACATCGCCGATCAGCGGATGCTTTGCCTGCAACTCCTCCAGCTTCTGGCGGAAATATCCACCGACCACGGCAGCATTGGTCCGCAGATCGTCTTCTTCAATCACGTCAATCACGGCCTTCGCCGTCGCACAGGTTACCGGGTTGCCGCCAAAGGTGGAAATCGTCAGGCCCTGGAACGAATCGGCGATCTCGGGCTTGGCAATCGTCAGCCCGATGGGAACGCCGTTCCCCAGGCCCTTGGCAGAAGTAATGATGTCCGGCTCGACCTCCCAATGCTCGATGCCGAACCACTTGTGCCCGGTCCGTCCCCAGCCGGTCTGCACTTCGTCGGAGATGAAGTCGCCGCCGTACTGCTTTACGATGCTGAACGCCATCTTGAAATATTCTTTCGGCGGGGTGATGAAGCCGCCGACGCCCTGGATCGGCTCCGCCAGGAACGCCGCGATGCGTCCCGAAGTCGAGAACTGAATCACGTTCTCGATGTCCTTCACGCAAGCGACTTCGCACTCGGGATATTTCAGCCCCAGCGGACAGCGGTAGCAGTAGGGATTCATGGCGTGCACGATGCCCACTTCCACGGTTGCCCGCCGCCATGTGCTCATGCCGGTAAGCCCGCGCGCCAGCGAAGACCGCCCACTGTAGCCATGGCGCAACGCCACTACGTCGAGATTGCCGGTATGCATGCGGGCAATCTGCACGGCGGTTTCGTCGGCCTCTGTCCCGCTGTTGGTGAAGTAGGACTTCTTCAGCGTGCCCGGTGTGATCTGCGCCAGCTTCTCGGCCAGCGTCACCATCGGCTCATTCGGGAAGCAAGTCGAGACATGCTGCATGCGGTCAATCTGGGCCTTGGTGCGGGAGGTGACGCGCGGATTGCAGTGGCCGACGCTGATGGTGACGATGCCGCCAAAGAAGTCGAGATACTTCTTCCCCTCCACGTCCCACACGTGCTGCATGGAGGCGTGATCCATCGGCACTGGGTCGGAGAAGTAGGTGGTGACCGAAGGAAAGATGTACTCCTTCTGCTTGCGGTTGATGTCTTCGCGGGTCAGTTTCTCGGTTGGAATCGTAGGAGCGCTCATTGGAACCTCGAACCATAAGCATAAACCCGCCGTAGCGCCGGCGTCCCGCCGGCCACTGCGAAGCAGGAGGAACGACCCTTCTAAGCCCCGCGGGATGGTGCCCTCGGATTGACGCTGCCTCAGTTTGTGCACGCCACTCAGCTTGGTGGACCGGCGAGACGCCCGTGCTACGCCGTCTTCTCTTGCTGCTCGCGGCGGCGGCGCGCCACCACCAGGCGGATCTCCTCAAACGTGATCTCTGGCGGAAGGGCTTCCTTCAGCGGCTTGAGCCATTCCGTTCCCAGGCGCTCACAGGCGGCTTCGATCATGGGCAGCCGGTCTTTGTCCACCCAACTGCTCTGGAACTCTACAGCGCCTTTTTCCACGAGATCAGCGACGGTGCTGATCACGGTCCCCAGTTGCCGCCCGCGAATGGCAGCGATCTCAGCAAAGCTATGCCCCTCGCCCAGCAGGCGCAGGGTCTCCTCGGCGGGCCTGGGCCCCTTCTGCGCCACAGCCGTGGCGCGCGCGCCCTTGCGGAATCGTTCCAGTGCTTCGAGGATCTCGCGGCCATAGGTCTCCGTCTTACGCTCGCCAAATCCGCTGATGCTGCGCAGTTCGGCGAGCGAAGTCGGCTGGCGCTGGCAGACTTCTTCGAGCGAGGTGTCATACATCACGATGAACGCCGACACGCCCTGCTCCCGCGCCTTGGTTCGCCGCCACTCCCGCAAGTACTCGCGCAAATCGAGGTCGACGCCTGCGGCCTCCGCCGGTGTGGGCCGTTTGACCAGTTCGATCGGGGCTGGCTTGGCGGGATGGATCTCCAGCGGCTTCGCCAGCCACAATGATTCGCACCCACAGACGTCGCAGGCTCCGCATGACGTCCACTTCGGAGTCTCCCCGAAGTGCGTGCAAATCTGGTGATGCCGGCAGCGGCTCGACTCCGCGAAAGCCCGCACCGCGTTATAGCGCTGCCAGGCCCGGTCCTTCTCCGCTGGATCGCTGATCTGCCCGATGAAGTACGCCAGCAAACCCGCGTCACGGGGCTGCCAAAGCAGAATGCAATCCGCTGGTTGACCGTCGCGGCCGGCCCGGCCCGCTTCCTGGTAGAACTGCTCGATCGATTTCGGCAGCGAGAGGTGGATCACGGCCCTCACGTCGGCCTTATTGATCCCTAACCCGAACGCAATCGTGCCGACGAGCACCCGCACCTCGTCCGACATCCAGCGCTCCTGGTTGCGCTTGCGGGCGTCGGGCTCCATTTTTCCGTGATAGGCGACGGTGGCGATGCCGTTCTCCTCGAGAAAATCCACCGTCTCCTCGACCCGCGCAATGGTGGGCGCGTATACGATGACATTGCTCTTGGCGTGGAAGCGCAACACCCGCAGCAGCAGGTTCAACTGCGTGTGTTGTGAATCGCATTCCTGGACCATGTAGCGCAGGTTTGGACGATGAAAGCTGGCGATGTACTTGTGCGGGTTGCGAAGCTGGAGCTGTTTGAGAATGTCATGCCGGACCAGCCGCGTGGCGCTGGCGGTAAAAGCCGCAATCGGCCGATCCGGAAAATCGACTCGCAGGGTGTTCAACTGGCGGTACTCCGGGCGAAATTCGTGTCCCCACTCGGAGATGCAATGTGCCTCGTCGATGGCGAAGAACGCGACGGGAACCGATTTCAGCCAGCCGACCGTGTCCGCGCGCGCCAGCCGCTCCGGCGAAAGGTACAGCAACCGGTACTCGCCCTGACGCGACTTGTGGATCACCCGTTGCTGCTCGTCATGGGCCAGAAAGCTGTTCAGCACAGCGGCCGGAATTCCCATCTGTGCCAGTTGCGCCGCCTGGTCCTGCATCAAGGCAATCAGGGGTGAGATCACGATCGCGGTCTTTTCCGACACCAGCGCCGGCAGTTGGTAGCACAGCGACTTGCCACCCCCGGTCGGCATGATCACGCAGGCGTCGTGGCCTGCCAGCAGGCTGCGCACAATGCGCTCCTGCATGGGGCGGAAGGAACTGTATCCCCAGTAGCGCTGCAGCGCGCCCAGAAGGTCGTTTTCAGACATCGTCTTGCCAGTATAGGTTTCTGATGTGGAACTGCTGTGTGACGGATGCACACTGTGTGCTTCACTCATACCAAAACGGGAAGACTATAATCAATCGCGCACCATGAAGTCTTTTTTTCGGTTTGTCCTGCTCGCGTTGGTGTTGCTGGTTGTGGCCCTGGTCTCCGCGCTCACCGCTATGCGCTTTGCCATCCACGGACGCGAAGTTGCCGTGCCCAGTCTGGTCGGCAAGACTCCCGCGGAAGCCCGGCGCATCGTCGAGCAGAGTGGCTTGCAAGTCGCCGTGGAGCGCCAGTACTACAGCGCCAAGGTGCCGGAAGGCATGATCCTGTCGCAACTCCCGCCCGGCGGAACTCAGGTACGCCGCGGTTATCAGGTTCGCGTGGCTGAAAGCCTCGGACCGCAGCGGGTGGACATTCCCAATGTACTGGGTCAGAGTGATCGCGCTGCCGAATTCAACATCCGCCGTCGCGGTCTGGATGTAGGAACCGTCGCCGAGATCCAAATTTCGGGAACCCCGCCAGACCAAGTTCTGTCGCAGAGTCCGCCACCCAACGCCAGCGGAGTATCGGTTCCCAAGATCAGCCTGCTGGTGACGGAGCCGGTACCGCCGCAGGCTTTCGTGATGCCGAATTTTATCGGCCAGCCGCTCGGCAGCGTTACGCTGGCGCTGCAGGACGCCGGGTTGCACGTGGGTTCGGTCACTGCTGCGGCGCAACCCGCGAATCCCGAGGCTTTCACTACCACTCCAACGCCAGCCCCAGTCCCTCAGCCATCCCCGGCCAGCGTAATCGTCTCGCAGAATCCTGCCCCCGGGCAGAAAGTGGTCGCGGGGGCCGGGGTGGACTTCGAAGTCAGACAGTAACATTCAGAGCTGCGTCCGCCGTAGTTATGTCCTTTGCAGGATTGCCGCGAAGAATCCCTCACCCGGGTGTACGCCGGGAACCGTTCGCAGATACGGCCCACGGGTGAGCGAATCAAGATTTTTCCATGCCAGTTCGCCCTCGGAACTCAGCCGCTCCAATTCCTGCCGGCATTCCAACAACCGGAACGACTGGTCCGAGGCAAGCGCTTTCGTGACCACTTCTTCGTTCTCCTCGCGCTCCAGCGAGCAGGTGGAGTAGACGAGCCTGCCGCCGGGCGCCACGTGCTGCATCGCGGACTGCAGAATCGCCACTTGGCGGCTTTGCAAGTCGGCCAGGTCGTCGGGTTTGAGCCGCCACTTAATCTCGGGGTTGCGTGCCAACGTGCCGGTTCCGGAGCAGGGAACATCGGCGAGGACACGATCAAAACGCGCACGCACTGGAAGCCGGCACACATCGGCGGCAATCACCTGCACGGTCTGCGCAGGCACCAATTTGCGCAGCAGCCGGGCGCGATGCGGATGTAACTCCACCGCAACAACGGTCGCCTCGGGATTGCGTTGGGCCAGCATCCGCGTCTTCCCGCCCGGCGCGGCGCAGCAGTCGAGAATGCTCTTTCCCCTGCCCACCAACAGCGCCACCAGTTGCGAGGCCTCATCCTGGATGGCAATGCGGCCTTCGCGGAATGCGCGGGTATTCGGGACATCGCCGAGCAGGACCCGGCGTGCCTGCATGACCAGTTGTCCTGGGGCCAGCTTCACGCCAACCTGCTCCAGTTCGGCTTCTGCTGTCGGCTCGGACAGACGGATCGCCGTCTCCGGCACCCGCTGATCGTACCTGCAGATGCGTTGCGCGGCCTCGCCGCCGAATTGGTTCACCCAGCGCTCGACCAGCCACAGTGGATGGGCAAAACACCGAGACAGTCCCTCTGGAGGTCGCCCAGCGGCCAGCGGTTCCGCGCTGTCAGGCGGCGAGTCCGACAGAAGAGTGGAAATGTGCTCTCGTTGCTGTGCAAGCACGGGCGCCAGTTTTCGCAGCACTGCGTTTACCATCGGCACGGCCGAGCGCTTGCGGCCCCGCTTCACCAGCTCCACGCTCTCGTCCACTGCCGCATGCGCCGGCACCCGGCCGAGGAACAACAATTGATACGCCGCCAGGCGCAGCGCGATCAGGACTTCCAGGTCGAGCTTATCGAGAGAACGGGACGAATGTTCGCCGATGCGCTCATCCAGCAACGACCGCCAGCGCAGGACGCCCATTACGAGTTCGGTCGCCAGGCCGTGATCGACCGAAGAGAGCTTCCGGAATCGTGCCGAGTGCAGCAGGTCAGACGCGTAAGCGCTCTCCTGCTCGATCTTAAGAAGGATATCGAATGCCGCAGCACGCGCAGGAGAAACGGGCATGGCAATGAACGAGTTCACCCACTGAGAACTGAGAACCAGGAACTAAGAACTGCTCTTAACCCAATCTTTCTTGACTGCGCGGGTGATATCCATGCACGAAGTCCCGTGCCGGCATGCGCTTCTTGCCCTCGGGCTGCACCTCCAGAAGCGCCAGCGCCGTGCCGCCCGCGCACCCTGCAAACAAGCGATCTGCCTCGACCAAGATCTCACCCTCCGGGAGAGAATGCTGTGACACCGCTGCGTTCCACACGTGCAGGTTCTTGCCGCGAAAACTGGTAAACGTGCCGGGCCAGGGTTGGAATCCCCGCGAACGGTTACAGATTTCCTGCGCCGTGAGATGAAAATCCATGCGGCCATCTTCTTTCTTGAGGATGGGGGCCAGCGTCGCTTTGGAATTGTCCTGCGGTTGCGGATGAATCGTCCCGGCTTGCAGTCCACGCAGGGTCTCGACCATCAAGTCAGCGCCGATTGCGGCCAAGTGCGGCGCCATGTCTTCCGTGGTGTCGTTGGGAGCAATGGGGGCAGCTCTTTGCAGCAGAATATCTCCCGTATCCAGGCCGGCGTCGATCCGCATGGTGGTCACGCCCGTCACCGCTTCGCCGCAAGCAATCGCCCACTGTATGGGAGCAGCGCCACGATATTTCGGTAGCAAGGACGCATGCAAGTTGATGTTTCCCAGCCGGGGCAAGTCGATCATCCATTGCGGAATGATGCGCCCATACCCGACCACTACGATCGCATCGGGACGGAGCGCGGCGAGCTGTGCCCGAAACTCTTCGTTGGTCTTGATCTTGTCCGGTTGCACCACCGGCAATCCTAGTTCGACGGCGCGCCGCTTGACGGGAGAAGCAGTGAGTTCCAGCCCCCGTCCTTGTGGCTTATCCGGCTGCGTGACTACCAAGCGCACTGCAAATCCCGCGTCCACCAGCTTTTCCAGCGTGGGCACGGCGAAGCGCGGGGTGCCACAGAAGACGAGATTGGGGAATTGAATCATTGAATCACTGAGTCATTGAGTCATCGACAGCGGCGAATCGCTCAATGACTCAATCCCTCACTCACTCAATTCTTACCATTCCCCTGCCTTGATCAGCTTGCGAATTTTGCGCTTCATCAGGTCGCGCTTCAGCGCGCTGATATGGCTGATGTAGAGCTTGCCGTTCAGGTGATCAATCTCGTGCAGGAAAGCACGTGCCAGCAGGTCTTCGCCGGTTTTCTCGAACCATTTTCCGTGCACGTCCTGGGCCCGGACCGTGACCTTGTTCGGACGCGTCACCGGCTCACGGAACTCCGGAATGCTGAGGCAGCCTTCATTCTGCGTGTGCTTGCCTTCGGCATGAAGGATCTCGGGGTTGACCAGCACCAGCTTGGCCGTAGGATCTTCCTTGAAGGTAATGTCGATGACCGCGAGCCGCTTCGAGATCCCAATCTGCGGTGCCGCCAATCCCACGCCATGCGCCGCGTACATGGACTCGAACATGTCCTCAACCAGTTTCTTCAAATCGTCATCAAACGCCGAGACCGGTTCGGCGGTTTTCTCCAGAACTGGATTCCCAAATTTTACGATCGGATAGATCATTGTGTCGTCAGTCGTCCGTCTTCAGCCGCGGCTCTGCTGCCAGGGATCAATACCGCTTCAGCTGTTGCAGATAGCCTTCGAAGTTGCGCAGGGTCTCTCCCATGGAATCGCCGCCGAACTTTTCCAGCACGCAACGGGCCAGGGTCAGCGCCACCATGGCTTCGCCGGCCACGCCAGCAGCCGGAACCACGCAGACGTCTGAGCGCTCGTAGGCCGCTCTCATCGGTTCCCGGGTGGCGAAGTCCACCGACTGCAAAGGACGCCGCAAGGTGGATATCGGCTTCAGGTAAGCGCGCACTCGGATGTCTTCTCCGTTCGACACCCCGCCCTCGATGCCGCCCGCATTATTGCGGCCACGGGTAAAACCGGTGAAACCTTTCGCGGCTCCGTACCCTATTTCATCATGCACCGTAGAACCGGGGGAAGCTGCCGCGGTGATGCCCGCCCCAATTTCCACCGCCTTTACCGCCTGCAGGGACATGACCGCGCCTGCCAGTAGTGCGTCCAGACGTTCATCCCACTGCGCGTATGTACCCAGCCCCGGCGGCACATGGTGGGCTACCACTTCGAAAACGCCACCCACTGAATCCCCCGTCTTGAGCGCTTGGTCTACCTCATCCTTCATGCGTTGCTCGGCACCCGCCTCCACACAATTCAGGAGAATCTCAGGTCGCTCGCACACTCCCCGAATCTGCTCCCAAGAAACCTCTTTCGCCCCGATGCTCGCGCCACCTACTGCCACGACGTGGCTCAGTACCTCGATCCCCAGCTCCCGCAGAAATAACTTCGCCAGACCTCCAATCGCCACTCTTGCCGCTGATTCCCGCGCCGACGCCCGCTCCAGCACGTAACGCGCCTCCGGGAAGTTGTACTTCAAGGCACCCGCCAGATCGGCATGCCCAGGGCGTGGCGATCCTACTCGTTTGTGTTTGGTTGGGTCTCCGGTCTCCACCGGAAGTGACTCCTGCCAGTTCTTCCAATCCTTGTTCTGCAGCAGAATGGTAATAGGCGAGCCGATCGTCATTCCCTGGCGCACGCCGGACAGGATGTGTGCGGTGTCGCGTTCGATCTTCATGCGCCCGCCACGACCATAGCCCTGCTGGCGTCGCCACAATTCGCGATCCAGGAACGCCGGGTCCACCTTCAGCCCCGCCGGCATGCCGGAGAGGAAGGCGACCAGGGCTTCGCCATGAGACTCCCCGGCCGTGAAGTAGCGCAGCATGAAATCAGGATTGTATCCGATGAGATAAGAATGTTGCGCCTGGCATTCCTGGGGCCCTGGAGGTCAACGGGTTTCGACAGTGGCGAATCGGAGGCCGAGCCTGTACAATGCTGCCACACCTTCTGGGGCTGCCACGTCGTTCGCTTGAGGCCCCGGTACTACCTCCGCCTCTCTGGCCTTGCAGAGGAGTAGTGTCTTTGGATCAGCGTGTATTCGCGGACGGCCAAGCCGTAAAGAACAGGATCCGTTGCCTGGTGGTGGACGATCACATTTTGGTCCGCCAGGGTGTGCGGCGCTTGCTGGAGGATGAGCCGGACTTCGAGGTCGTGGGCGAGGCGGGCAATGCCGCCGAAGCCCTGCGGAAAGTTCTCGAACACCAGCCGGACCTGGTCGTGATGGATGTGGGCATGCCGGGTATGTCTCCCTTCGAGGCGGCACGGCTGATCCAGCGCGACTATCCTCACGCGAAAGTATTGTTTCTCACTATGCATGAGGATGAAGAGTACGTGATGCAAGCGTTAGCAGCCGGTGTTGCCGGGTATGTGTTGAAGGATACCTCCGCCGCCGGACTCATCAGTGCTTTGCGCGAGGTGTACCGCGGAGGCAATTATGTGAGCCCGCAAGTACTGAGCAGGCTGGTGGAGAATGTCAGTGCGGGTTCAGCGGGTACTCGCCTGGTTCCGCGCAGTGATATGCTGACGCCGCGGGAGCGGGAGGTCACCAGGATGATCGCCGAGGGCAACTCGGCGAAAGAAATCGCGCAATGCCTCGGTCTCAGTGTGAAGACAGTCGAAGCCCACAAGTTCAACCTCATGCGCAAGCTCGATATCCACAACAAAGCGCAACTGGTCACGTATGCGATCCAGAAGAGAATCGTGAAAATGCCGGTGGACGCTTAGACGGCTTGCCCGGGACGTGAGCGCGCCGACGCCCTTTCGACTTAGCCAACGGGACGCCGGCGCTACTTTTTCAGCGCGGTGCCGCTGCAACCTTGGGATTTCAAGACAGCCAAAGGCTATTTCAGCTCCAGCGGCTGCTCCAACTTAAAGCTGACCGCAGACTCTGCCGGCAGCACTACGTCTTTGTTCCCGGTGAAGGCGGTGCCCGCAGTGCCCGCTCCGGCACCGACCAATGCGCCGATGGCGGCGCCTTTCCCGCCACCCGCCAATCCTCCAATGATCGCGCCCACTCCTGCCCCACCACCAATCATTGTGGCGGTACGCTTACCCTTTCCTTTCTCCGCGCGGCTGACCGAAGAGGTTTCGATGGAGTAGTCGGTTCCACTCACGTTGATCGAAGTCAGTTTGATCTGCAGACTCGCCGCGCCCTTAAATCGGCCCAGGGGCTTGGCGTCTACTACCGTGCCGGAAGCATTTGCCCCTGCCGGAATCACAGTCTTACCGTCGACTTCAACAGGGCTGGCGACAGTGGCCGTGAAGGTCTGTCCCGCTTGACTGATCTTCGAGCCGAGCGCCTCGCCCAGGCGCACGGTCAGCACGGTGCCGGCTGGAATTGCGACCGGTTTCGGAGCTTCTGCTTTCGCGGCGGGCGCTTTTGCGGCGCCGGGAGCGGCGGTACTCGCTTCGTTGGACTGGCTGGTGTCACTCGAGGTTGGAGGCTTGCTGCAAGCCAGAAGGGCGACCGCCAGATACAGACCGAGGGTGAGTGCTGCTAAACGGGATCTCATAATTCCCTCCATTTCGGGGTTACTCAACAAGGCCCTGACTATGTGTAAACGCGGGTGAGAAGACTCAGAACGACATTCCGCGACGTAGTCAATTCTAAGACACTTTGTCCGGACGCGCCGCCGCCGCGACTGGAGCGGCATTATTGTTGTTTTCGGGCATCTCCAGCCCTGGCAAAGTCGGCGTTTCGTTGCCGGAAGCAGTTTCTTCCGCAGTTGCTGATGTGGGTGCGGCCGCAGGCTTCTTCTCCAGGAACTTTGCGGTGTTCAGCAGCGGGCGGCCCAGCGACGAGTTGTAGCTCGTCCACGCATTCTCCAAGTCGGCTTCGCGCTCGAAGTGCGCCCGCATGCTCTCCATTTTGGAGTCGAGGTCGTCGAGATAGTGCAGCATCAGCGCCTCGGGGAACATCGGCAGCTTGGGTGAGCCGAACTCGTATTGTCCGTGATGACTGATGATTAGGTGCTCCACCAGGGTCTTCAGCTCATCGGGAAATCCCGGCACTTGCGCGATCTTGGCGTGCAGCATTTCCAGTTCAATCACCATATGCCCCAGCAACTGTCCGCGCGTGGTGTACGAGAACGACCGGGTGTAGGTGAGTTCATGAATCTTGCCGATATCGTGCAGGAACGCCCCCGCAAGCAACAGATCCCGATTGATCTGCGGATAGTTGCGGCAGACCAGATCACAGGAGCGGAACAACGACACGACGTGATCGAGCAAACCGCCGATGTAAGCGTGATGCAGCGTTTTCGCCGCGGGGGCATTCCGGTAGGCCTCGGCAATCTCCGGGTCGGCCATGAACGCTTCAAGCAGGCCTTTGAGGTGCGGGTCCCGGAACGTGGCTACGAAGCCTGCCAATGTCTGCCACAGCTCCCCGATATCCTTGGTTGTCTGGGGTAAGTAGTCGGCGAAATCAACTTCCGCTTCAGCCAAGCGCCGCAGCTTGTGGACCGTGATCTGGAAGCGGTTCTTGTACTTGTTCAGCAAGCCCTTCACTTTGACGAAATCGTCCTGCTCAAAAGCGTCGATGGCTTCCTCGACGTTGTCCCACATCTTGGCTTCGATCTGCCCGCTGCGGTCCGCCAGGGTAAGCGCAAGGTAAGGCTCCCCCGACTTTTTGGGTTTGACCTGCTTAGAAACCACCACAAAGCTGGAGGTGATGACCTTGTTTTCGTGGTGGACGCAATCGCAGAGGAAGAAATCTTTCATAGCCTGAATCGCAGCCGATCCGAATCGAGTAGCGTTGTCTCGACTCCTGGCCGCACCTCACGGGAGATTTGAGCGCCCGTCGGCCCCGCCCAGCTTAAACTAGAATATGCCAAATTTCTTCTTCTTTTTCTTCAGCTCTTTTGCGCCAGCGTCCCTGGAGGCGGTCTCGATCGGTTGGGTCTGGTTGGGACTGGCGCCCGTGTCTACGTAGCCCGGTTTGATCTGGATATAGGCTTCTTCACGTAGTTTTTGCAGATATGTTCGCAGCGCGGGTACCAGCTTCTCCGAGTAGATGGCGTCCTGAATGCGTGGCAGCACCTCGCTCAACGGAGGTACGCCGGCGGCCGGGTGCTCCGTGACGTTGAGGATGACAAAACCCTGCTTGGTGCGGATCACGTCGGAAACATCTCCCGGCTTCATGGCAAAGGTCCTGTCTTCCAGCTCCTTGGCCAGAGTGCCCCGCTTGAACTCGCCCAGATCGCCTCCCTGCGCGGCCGTCGGCCCATCGGAACTCTTCTTGGCGATCTCTTCAAAGGCCGCTCCCTTGCGGATCTGCTCCAGCAGGCTCTGCGCCTTGGCTTCGGCGGCGGCCAAGACCTGTGAGCTGTCTGCGGAATCGGCACTGCCTTTCTTCTCGGTGGAGACCAGGATCTCGCTCAGCCGAATGTGCTCGGGCTGCTCCATTTCGCTCTTGTGGTCGTCGTAGAACTTCTGTTCTTCCTCTTTGCTGATCGCCAGTTTTGATCCGACCTCTTTCCCGATGACCTGCTGCGTGATGATCTGGTTCTTCATGTTCTGCTTGAAATCCTCGAACGAGACGCCCTGCGCTTCGGCCGCCTTCTCCAAGTCTTCCATGCTGTCCAGTTTCATCTCCTTGCGCATTTCGTCCAGACGCTTCACCACTTCGGTCTCCCCCGTGATCCCCAGGTCCTTGCCTTTTTCCAGCAACAGCTGCTGGTCAATCAGGTCGCGCAAGACGTCCTTCTCGCGTTGCGAGTAAAGTTTATCGGCATTGGCGGGGTCCTGCTGCTGCGCCTCCTGCTTTAATTGTTCCTTGCTCCGCTGAAACTCACCCCGGGTGACGATCTGGTTGTTGACGCGCGCAATAATCTCTTCGATCACCGTGTCCGCGCTGACGGGCAGAGCAACCAGACAGACGAGCAGCAAACAAACGGCTAGCTTTCGCATAGGAAGTTCCACAGGCCGCACCGCAGCCAGCGTTTCAAGGGTCTCTGGGATGGCGACCTCCAAGAATTGTACCTCTGGAAGACGGCTCCCAGCCAGCGTGCGCCTGTTATCATAATCAGTTTTCACTCCGTCCAGCCGCCTCATCGGCTCGGGAGGTGAAGGGGATGAAAGTCATCGGCTACTTTCTCTTTGTACTTCTTCTGGGAGTTTGGAGTGTTCCGGCTAAGGCAGAGAAAAAGAGCAGCGCGCCAACACCCGGTTTGGCCGAACTGGAAAAAATGGCGGCCCGCTTTGCGCCTACGCCCATACGTGTGGACACATCGAAACTCTCCCTTGGGGACCAGCAGGCCCTGGTCAAGCTGATCGAAGCCAGCCGCATCCTGAATGACCTTTTTATGAAGCAGCTCTGGGGCGGCGATGTGGCCCTCTATGAGAAGCTGAAAAAAGACAACAGTCCGCTCGGCAAGGCCCGCCTGCACTACTTCTGGATCAACAAGGGGCCGTGGTCTGACATCGACGAATACAAAGCCTTCCTGCCGGGCGTTCCACCGCGCAAGCCCAAGGGCGCGAACTTCTATCCCGAAGATATGACAAGCGAACAGTTCGAGCACTGGGTCGCGGCAATACCGGAAACAGAGCAGGAGCAAGCGAAAAGCTTCTTCACCGTGATTCGCCTGAGCGCAGGTTCTGGTGGCCAGCGCCGTGACCCTTTCGGAACCGTTCCCTACAGCCAGGAATACAAAGACGACCTTGCCCGGTCCGCAAGCCTACTCCGCGAGGCGGCAGCTCTGACGGATAACGAATCGCTGAAGAAGTTTCTTACCCTCCGCGCTGACGCTTTTCTCTCCAACGACTATTACGAAAGCGACATGGCGTGGATGGATCTGGACGCGCCGCTCGACATTACCATTGGTCCCTATGAGACTTACAACGACGAGCTCTTCGGCTACAAGGCGGCCTACGAGTCCTATGTGAACCTGCGGGATGATGCAGAGACCGTCAAACTCTCCGCCTTTTCCCAGCACCTGCAGGAAATCGAGAACAATCTGCCCATTGATCCGCAGTACCGCAATCCCAAGCTGGGCGCAGCCGCACCCATTCGAGTGGTGGACGAGATCCTGGCCGCCGGCGACGGCGCCCACGGCGTGCAGACCGCCGCTTACAATCTCCCCAACGATGACCGAGTGGTGAACCAGAAGGGCAGCAAGCGTGTCATGCTCAAGAATGTGCAGGAGGCCAAGTTTCGCAGCGCGCTGCTGCCCATCGCCCGCCGCGCACTGTCAAAACCGGCGATGGTGGATGTCAGCTTCGATTCATTCTTCACCCACACTGTCGCCCACGAGCTCATGCACGGCTTGGGGCCGCATCAGATCAGGGTTTCGGGGCGCGACACCAGTCCCCGGATCGAGTTGAAGGATCTTTACGGCGCCATCGAAGAAGCCAAAGCTGACGTTACTGGTCTGTTCGCGTTGCAGTACATGATGGACCACGCGGTCGAGATGGGTCTAAGCAAAATTCTACCGTCCGATGAAGCTGCCCAACGCCAACTCTATACCACTTATCTCGCTTCCATCTTTCGCAGCGTGCGCTTTGGGCTCGAAGACGCCCACGGCAAGGGCACAGCCATGCAGTTCAATTTCCTGATGGATAAAGGAGCTTTTGTCCAGCACGAGGATGGCACCTTCACCGCAGACATGGCCAAGATCAAACCAGCCGTTGTCGAACTCGATCACGACCTCCTCACCCTGGAGGCGGAGGGCGATTATGCCGGAGCGAAGAAGATGCTTGATGAGCTCGGCGTAGTCCGCCCGGCCCTTAAACGAGTGCTCGACAACTTGCGGGGAATTCCCACCGACATTGAACCGTTGTTTGTGACCGCCGACCAATTGGCTCCGGCGCCGAAAGCGGAGCCCGTGAAGAAGCCGAGTGGTAAGAAGAAAGGACGCCGGGACTAGGGCCTGTTTCGCGGAACCTCTGCTGCCCGCGTCAGCGCCAGGGCAGTCACGTCATCATGGGTCGGCGGGTTGCGCATGAACCGCTGCACGTCGTCCAGAATCGATACGCACAGCTGTTTTGCTGATTCTGTCTTGGCGCGCTGCAGACTGCTTTTCACTCGCGCTATGCCAAATTCATCTGCTTTGAACCTGCCCTCGACAATCCCTCGCGACACCACCAGGAGCGCCGCTCCAGGCTCGATAGCAACCATGGGCGCATCGCAGGTGGCATGGGAGAACAGCCCGAGCGGCAGCCCGGTGGCCGTCAATTCCGTCACCCCGGTGCTGTGCAACAACAGTCCGGGGGTGTGGCCCGCGTTGAAATAGGAAACTGTGCCCAGGCTCTCGTTGTAGCACCCCGCAAACGCCGGACAGGAGCGCACGCCGCCTCCCTCCGCATGCAAAATCGTGCGGTTAAGGTGGATGCAGAGCTGAATCATGGCCTCCGCCTCGTTCACTTCTTGCCTGGCGAACAATTCCGCCGCCTCGGTGCGGAAGGTCTTTTGTGCGGCGGTGACAATCTCGCGATTGTCGTCGTGTCGTCCAGCCACGTCCAGCAAGCCGAAAAGCACACGGTTCGGGCTGACCCGGATAAAGTCATAGAAATCGCCCGCCATGCGATAGCCGTAGTAGATGGCCGCCAGTTCCGCATCCGCCAGCTCCGGGACATTGGCGTGTACTGGCTCGAGCGAGGCCGCCGCTGGTTTTTCGTTTTTAAATAGAAAGCGCATCGGGGTAAGCGGACGGGCAGAAGTTAACACAGAAGGAATCGGGCGGCAATGGCACCTCAGAACGTACCGCGCGAAGAGGTTTCGCAGGGCAGTTTCCGGGCGATGTGGCCGGTGGGCCGCCGGCGCTACTGCTCACTCCCCGTAGCGGCTGATCAGATACTTGCCCACTTCGGCTTCCAGCTGGCCGTAATCGGAGTGGATGGTGCTGCGCAGGGCTGCTTCGGTCGAACTTCCTTCCGCTAGCCTCTCCAAAATGCGCCGCAAGTCGCTCATCCCGTATGTGTCGTTAACGTATTCTGCCGCGGCCAGGGACTCATCGTAGGCCAGCACCGCTTCCATCGGCGAGAAACGCATAAAGCTTCCTTCCAAATCGTTGAAGGGAATCTCATGCTGCTCCTGGAACAGCTGCGCAAGCCGTTGCCCGTGGGAAGCAACCGATTTCGGTTCCATCAGCTGCGCAATCCCTTCGTGCAGCCACTGCGGGCAGCGTCCCCCGGAAATCTGATTGATAAAGGAGTGCGTCAACTCATGCTTGAGCACGCGGGCCAGTTCCGAGTTCACGGAATCCACGCCTTCTACCGGGATGCGCAGCTTGCCATCATTGACCGCGCCGCTCCAGGAGGGGGCTTGCGTGACGTCGAAGAACCCCTGGTCGGTGTAGAGGATGACCGGAATGCTGCTGCGCGGGGCGACCCCAAACTCTCGAACCAGGTCGTCGTATTCTGACTCCAGCGTCTCCACCAGCGCCCGCCGCAGCGAGTCCGGCGTCTGCTTCCCTTCGTAGCGCAAGGTGAAGTGGCTGCTTTCATTCTGGGTGAAGTCCGCTTCCGCAGCAGCCTCGCGCTCCGCCTTCGCCAGGTACTGCTGGATCACCGGGTCAGGTTTTAGCTCCAGCGAGCGTTTCCAGGTACGAATCGCATCACGATTGCGATCGGCAGCGAACTGAGCATACCCCAGGACGGCCAGCGCATCGGCCGAATCTGGCGCGCTGCGCACGGCGCGCTCGGCGTAGGGGAGCGCCTCGGCGGCATTCCCCGTGCGTACCAGCAGCGCCGCGTAGTAGTTCAGGATAGTCGCATTCTGCGAATCAAAACGCAGTGCAGCTTCAAAATAACTCCGGGCCTTGCTGAAATTGCTGTGTTCGAATTCATGCTTGCCGGCGACGAAATATCCGGTGGCAGCCGCGTTGGCATCCCCTTTTTGCTCGAGCGCGCCTAGCGCTTCGCCATCGACCTTGCCCCCCTGAACAATCTTGTCGGCGAGCCCGGCTTCGTTCTTCAGGTTATCGCTGGGCGCGAATGCTGGAACATCTTTGGAACCATTGCCTTCTGCGCCCGAAGAGGCGTACTGCGGAGGAACGCCGCCAGATTCTATGCGCTCCACTGAAGCCTTGGGAATGGCGTAGGTATCGTCACCGATGTCGTACTCGATACGGCCGGCATTTTCGCGTACCTGGTCCGCCCAGATGGTGCGGCCGTTCTTAAGGTGGATTACCTCAGCCCGCGCGCACACCGGTACCAGGGCCAGAAACCAGACCATCGGCAATAAGAAGATGACAGATAGCCGCATTGAGGCGCATTCTAGCAACGGAGGGGATGTAAGCGTAGGTGACCGAAGTACTCAGGAAAAGTCGAACTGGTGCAGGGCTCATCCTTGTCCTGGCAGGCTGCGCCCTTCTGGCGGCGGGGCAGTCGGCACAGAATTCCGTGGGAGAGACCAAGGCGGCGCCGTCCGCACCAGCCCGTTCTGCCGAGACTCTGTACAACCAGTTGCGCACCGTGGGCCTGGACTCGGCTCGGGTTTATCGCATTCGCGAGGTCTCTTTCGACCGAGCCGCCCTCCACATTAGCCTGGACGATGGAACCATTGCCTTCACCCAGGACGTGGCCGGACGCGTGACCGGCGCCTTCTTTGAGGGAGAGGGCGAAGTTCTGTTGATTCCGCCCAACCAGGTTGAACGCGCCTCCATGGCGCTGTTTACCGGGGCTGCCATTCTGGAGGAGAGATTCCTTACTGCGTACTTCCGGTTTAATGACAACACCTTCGCCGAATTGCAGCACTCCCTTCGACCTGCCGACAACGCCCAGGAATTCGTTTCCCAGTGGAACCCGACTGCCCAGAATCTGGCAGAGGACGACGCCCTGAGGCTGCTGGTGAGCTTCAGTCGAACACTGCCAGTCGCAGGCGGTCAGGCGCAACCTCCAGATCCGCCAACCGGCCCGGCAGCCGAAGATCGCATGCTGCACGCCCGCCTTCAGGGCCGCAAGTTGGGGACTTTCGATCTTTACTATGACTCCCTGGCGCCCGAGCAAGTCAGGGCCGGTCAACTCAAAACGGTCGAGGGTGAAAGCTATTACGACGTCTGGACCTCGGTTGCCTTGAACCGGAAGGGAGAGCAGCACGAAGACGTCAGTGGGGTCACCGGGGAAGAGGGGTTCACCGGCCCCGTGCGCATCTCGCGCTATAGCATCCGCACCCAGGTGATGCCCCCCACCCGACTGAACGTGGAAGCCTGGGTGCAACTTGACGTTCGTCAGGGCGGCCAACGGGCTGTCCTGTTCGAACTCTCTAGATTTCTCCAGATCACACAGGTGGATGCCGACGGCCATCCTGTCGAATTCATCCACAACCCAGCTCTCGAGGGTACGCAGCGCGCACGTCGCGGCAACGACATTGTCGCAGTGGTATTCCCCCGTCCGCTGCAGCCGGGACAAGAGACGGTCTTGCACTTCGTCTATGGAGGTGAAGTGCTGTCTGAAGCGGGAGGAGGCCTGCTCTACGTAGGAGCGCGCGGCACATGGTATCCCAACCTCGGGCTCGTCATGTCCAACTTCGACCTGGAATTTCATTACCCCCCAGGTTGGACTCTGGTTGCCACCGGAACGCGTGCGGGAGTACCTGCTGGCGAGCCATCTCCCAATATGCCGGAAGGAGAACAGGTTTCCCGCTGGGTATCTGAGCGCCCCATCCCAATTGCGGGATTCAACCTCGGCAAATACGAGCGAGCCGTCGCCCACGCCGGAGACGTCACCATTGAAACCTACGCTGCCTCCGGCGTGGAGCGCGCTTTCCCCAAAGGGCCCCCCGAGGCCGTGATTCCGGCACTGCCGACCGCTCCTGGTACCCGCGAGACACCGATCGTCATTGTTCCGCCTCCGCCTTCTCCGGCTCGCAATGCCCAGACCGTGGCTGACCGATCGGCACGCGCCATCGAGTTCTACGCCCGCCGCTTTGGCCCCTATCCCTACAGCGAGTTAGCTCTGACCCAGATGCCCGGCGGACTCAGCCAAGGGTGGCCGAGCTTGATTTTCCTTTCCAGTCTGTCCTTCCTTTCGCCGGTCGAGAGGGGTCGTTTGCACATGAGCCCGCTGGACGTCACCCTGAACCAGATCATTGTTGCCCACGAAACCGCTCACCAGTGGTGGGGCGATCTGATCACATGGAGCGGCTATCGCGACCAATGGATCATGGAAGCCTTGGCGAATTACAGTTCCTTGATGCTGCTCGAGTCCGACGATCCATCTCAGTTTCACGCCGTCATGGAGAAATTTCGCGATGATCTCCTGCACAAGAACAACCAGGGAGTACCGCTCATGGATGCCGGCCCCGTGACGTTAAGCTCGCGGCTCTCCTGTTCGCAGTTTCCTGTCGGGTATGAGGCCATCAGTTACGGCCGCGGCACCTGGCTCCTTCACATGTTGCGCAATATGATGCGCGATGCTGAACGGAAGAGTGGTGCGAACCCAGCCGTTTCCGGAGCCGGGACCCAGGACGAACCCTTCGTTCGTGCGCTTCACAAACTGAGAGATCAGTACCAGGGAAGGTCCCTCACCACCCGCGATCTGGTGCGCGTCTTCGAAGAGGAGTTACCGCCCTCGCTTTGGTACGACGGTCGCAAGTCGCTGGACTGGTTTTACCAGGGATGGGTGAACGGCACCGCGGTCCCGCGCTTCGATTTGCAGGGTGTGAAGTATACAGATAAAGTGGGCTCTACTACAGTCACTGGAACGATCCTCCAGAAGTTCGCTCCCAAGGATCTGGTGACCCCAGTTCCCCTCTACGCTGTGCTGTCAGGGAAATCGGTATTTCTGGGTCGCGTCTTTGCCGACGGTCCAGAAACCCAATTCCGTCTCACCGCCCCAGCCGGCACACGAAAGGTCGTGCCTGATCCCGACCACACCCTGCTTTCGCGGGCCAAGTGAGTGATCGTTACCACTTCAGGAAACATTTCCGGCATTTTCGCTCTGCCCCTCCCAAAACGACACCTGCAAGCTTGCAGCTACCCCCACTCGAACACCGGCTCCATCATAGCCACCACAGCATCGCGAAGAATGAAGCATTTGTGTGCGGTCGGCTCGTGGACCTTCAGTCCACACCTTCACGCTGCCGGTTGGAACCCCGTGTGCAGCGAGATTCACGCGCTCGGAGGTGAGCCGTGGCTTGCAGCGATACCTGGGAACTTGACACCATCGCCGAGTCGGACTCGCGACTCACCGATCCCGAAGCGGTTGGATGCCCGACTATTCTGCTCGTTGAGGACGAGGACTTCGTGCGCGAGGTTACCTGCGAGGTTCTGCAATCCGCCGGCTACCGGGTACTAAAAGCTCGGAACGCCGTCGAAGCCGCAGTCGCCTTCCGCGGGCATCGCGAACAGGTACGATTGCTCATCACCGATGTGGTCATGCCCGGCCAGAATGGCCGCGACCTGGCACGCGAACTGCGCTCCGTCTGTCCCGGTTTAAAAATCCTCTTTGTTTCCGGATACCCCGATAATGTGATTGCCAGAGACGCAGGCGAAGAGCGGGCATCGTTCTATCTCCCAAAACCATTTTCCGCCCAGTCTCTCGTGCACGCCGTCACAGCTATTTGGTGCAACTCATGATCGCGTATGGACGACTGGCTAAGCGCGCTGCCGGTAACGGGTAGCTTGTAGAATCTGCTCTGGAATGCACGGCAGGGATACCACGCGCTGCAACACCCCGGCTTCGGCGCAGGAACGTGGCATACCATATACCGTGCAACTGGCTTCATCC
Organism: Terriglobia bacterium; assembly: GCA_020073165.1. Lineage (GTDB taxonomy): Bacteria > Acidobacteriota > Terriglobia > Terriglobales > Acidobacteriaceae > JAIQET01. The sequence goes on from JAIQFP010000003.1 coordinate 174,168, forward strand.
TGACCCACTGTAAGCCCACCTTGGCGCGCGATCGCCTGCATCCCCTGCAATCCGTCAGCGCCCATGCCGGTCATAATGACTCCCATGCTCAGCGCGCCGAACACCTCCGCCACCGAGGTCATCATAACGTCTACCGAAGGAATATGGGGGGTATTGTCCGGAGTGTTTGAAAGCCGGATGGCGACCTTCGAGGACGTCCGTCGTTGCACGGTCATCTGCTGTCCGGCGGGTGCGATATAGACGGTCGAGGCCTGGACTGGTTCATCATGCACGGCCTCCCGCACCGACACCTTGCAAAGCGCATCCAGGCGACGCGCAAACGGCCCGGTGAACCCTGCCGGCATGTGCTGCACGATCAAAATGCCCACCGGCAGGTCGGCAGGCAGCATCGGCAGGATCTGCTGTAAGGCTTTCGGTCCGCCGGTTGATGTGCCGAGCGCGACCACGCCGGGTGGCACATGATTGGTATTACAGGCACTGAGTTTGACCTCTGTGTGCGGCGGCTGGGCAATTCTCCCCATCGGCTTCCGCCGTCCGCTTTCGGCTGCAGCTTTGATTTTCTCCACCAGTTCGTCGCGGATCTTGATGATATCGAGCGACACGTAGGACAGCTGCTTGGGCACATAGTCGAATGCGCCATTGGCCAGTGCGTCCAGCGTGGTTTCCGCCCCCTCCTGAGTCAGAGAACTCACCATGATCACCGGACGTGGCGCATCCTGCATGATGCGTTTCAGCGTCTCCAGACCGTTCAGTTTGGGCATCTCCACGTCCAGAGTGACCACGTCCGGCTGCAGCGCCACAATCTTCTCCAGGGCCTCGAGGCCGTTCTGGGCAGTCCCGCTCACCCGGAGGCCGGGGTCCGACTCGATCATCCGGACGAGCGCTGTTCGCATAAATGCACTGTCGTCGGCCACCACCACACGAACCAAGCGCGAGTTGTCATGGCTCCCGTTCATTTCGGCCGGTACAGCAGGCTCACCAAGCGGTGGACCTCGTCCAGGTACCCTTCCAGTTCAAAGGTGAAGCGCGCCCAGTCGAAAGTCTCCAACGTGGGACATTCCTTCAGCAGCAACGCGAACCCGGGTTGCTCGAGAAAGTTGACTTGCCGTTCCTCGATAAATCCGTGCCCCAAGCCGTTCATGCGGCAGAGCAGGTCGGAGAGCGACACCAGGGCCAGCAGTGCGCGGTGGTGGGTCGCGTTCTCCAACTGATGATGGCTGCCCACGACTTCCACCAACTCTGGCGTCAAGCCCCATTGCTCTGCCAGCCGCCGACCACTCTCGCAGTGGGTCAGGCCCATGGTGCGTAGTTCTGCTTCGTGCAACGGGATCCGGTGTGTTCGCGCCAGTTCCATCGCCCGTCCAAACTCACCGGGTAAAATCCACAAATTCACGATAATCCCGAGATCATGCAGCAGCCCCGCGAGGTAGGCCTTGCCATGATCCGAAAACCCAATTCCCCGGGCAAAGCGGCGGCTCACCAGAGCGCATCCCAGGGAATGTTCCCAGAACACGGTGGGATCGATGCCACCTTGATCGGCGGGTGCCAGCTTTAGCACGGAGCATGACAGTGCTATGTCCCGCATGCGCTGCATGCCCAGTGCCACCACCGCGCTACGCACGCTATCAACCCGCTGCCAGCGCCCAAACAGAGGCGAATTCGCCATGTGCAGGCACTGCGCCGCCAGAGATTTGTCCTGCGAAATCAGAACCACGGCGCCTTGCACGTCCAGGCTTTCCAGCGGCTGTTCGAAGTAGCGCAACAGGGGAGCCAGAATCACCGGGATGCTGGGCATTTGCTCCAGCCCTTCCAATCTCCGCAGCAGTACTTCCTTGGGTTCTTCGCTCATGTCGCACCTAGCGGTTCACCTGCCGCTTATCAGATTTCACGTAAGCTGTGGCGGACGGCAAGTGCACCAGACGAAAGTCCTCGCTGATGCCATACAACGACTCGGAATGCCCCAGGAACAGGTACCCATGGGCGAGCAGGTTGTTGTAAAAATGCTGGATCACCCGCCGTTTCGATAGTCCGTCGAAATAGATCAGCACGTTGATGGCGACATCGGTTGCGACCCCGGTGGGATCGACGTTGCCCTGGGTGAATAGTCCGGGCATCGAACTCACGCCCACGCCCGCACCCAGTTGCACGGGGTCCCCGGAGCCGCTTGACCCGATGGTTTGATAGAACAAGTCGCGGAACAAGGTGCGGGTGTCCTTGTACCCCACCGTGTTCAGGTTGGCCAGGTTGTTGGCAATGGCCGACAGCGCGGTGGACATAGCGGTCAGCCCGGAAAGCGGAATAGAAAAAGTTGGCATTAGTGCGCTCCTTGGGTGGCTTGGGTTGAATTCCCGGTCGCGGGTCCTTGCAGGCCTTCCTGCAATATCTCGCGAATCTGGATCAGTTGATCGAGCGTGTTGAACTGCACCAGTTGGCCGACGAACTGGTTGGGATCCACCGGATCGAGCGGGCTCTGGCTTTTCAACTGCGCCATCAGCAACTGCAGGAACATGTCATTGGCGTCACTGGCCGCATTGGAACTGCTTGCGGTCGCGCCCGCCGTGTTTGTAATCGCCGCCGGATTAACGTTCATGGGTCCTCCTCACTGCTGCTCTTCAAGCGTGTACATTCAGCCCAGTCCGGGTATCGCCGGCGAGCTTGATGTCGCCGGGATCCGCTGCAGAAACGCCGAAGCCGGGAAGTCTCGGTGCCGCCCCCCCTCTTTGCTGGAACGAGCGGGATTGGGAATCAGCCCCTGCGGAAAATCCCGTGTCAAAACCGGGGCCGTGTTCGAGAAATCGGATATTGTCCAGGTGCAGGTCGTGCTGATGGAACTTCGTCTGCAAACCAGGAATCTCGGCTGTCAGAAGCGTGCGGAGATCGCCCTTCTCACTGCCCACCGCCAGTCCGACCTGGCTGTCGCGCACCACGGTGTGGACTTCGACGTTGCCAAATGCCAGAGTACGCAACCCGATATGCATCTCTGACTGCCCCACGCGATCCACGATACGGGCGACGTTGACTGCGTCAGTTGCCGGAAGTAGATTCGGGTTTGCGTCTGCCGGTGCCAGTGGGTGGCTCTTCATGGCCGGCGAAAGTGAACCCGAATCCGCGATGCCCCGGTTGGTCAGAGACAGAGGCGGTACCGTTATAAAAACTTCTCTGTCGACGCTAACGGCCTCGCTACCGTGCGAGTTCTGCAGAGCCACTACCGGCGTCGCCATCGCCCGTTCCTTGTCGGATGGCGTCTTCACGGCGGTGTTGGCCGGGCGTGTGTCAACCTGACTTTGTCCCGGTGAGATATCCGCTTCGTGATGTTCTGACCCACCTCCGTCTGTCTGGGGTTTTTCCGAAGCTTGACCCGGTGTTGGGACGACAGTCGCGTCATGTGACGAAATCGGCAGGGGAAGGTCACGCGCGGGATGACCCACTGGAGTAGGGTTTGCGAAGGCATGCCCAACCATGACCGTCCGCAAAATGGGTTCGCCCGGCTTCTGCTCTGGCTGAATGCTGACCGGTGTGGTTTCTTCGCCGATCATCGCATCCGCAGGGCGGTGTATGACACCCGTCTGTGGAGCCGGCGATGCACCTTGCGCTTCGACCTCGACCTGTGCAGGCATTTCCTCTGCTGCGGCTGGGCGCGGTACCGACTCGGGCCCACTCTTGTTCTCCATGGCGGGAATCGGGGACGAAACACTCTCCGTTGGTCTCGGGAGATGCGCACTTTCTTCCACCGTACTGGAGACAAAAGGTGACGCGTTTTCGGCGGTCACACAAACGCCAGCGGGTTCTGCACTCGCGGTGGATACTGCCGGTTGCGTGCATGCTGCAGGCGGTTGCGTGGATGCGGTGAGTGGTGGCAAGGGAACATCTGGGGTCGCGCTCGATTCAGGGTTTCCGAGATCGGGCCCGGACGCCGGGGCTGGCAGCGTATCCGCCGGTGCCGCCTTGAACTCGTTCGGGAGTGATACCACTTGTTCCGCCGCACCGCCTGCAGGCCCGCCCCGTTCCACGCTGACCAATGGCTGGAGGCTGGCCTCACTCGTTTCCTCCGCAGGCGCTCGCGTCGGCTCGATAGAGGGGCCTGCCATCACCGGCCCCAGCACATTGCCCACGTCAATCACCGGCACGGGCATTACTGGAACGGTCAGGTTGAGAGCAAGAATCGCTTCCGCGTTTTTCTGCTCCTCTTCTGGATTCGGGATGTCCAAGTCCGGGTCAGCACCCAGCTTCACCGCTGTTGCGGGTGGTTGTGATTCACTTCCCACGGCGTTCAGCAGCACTTGCGCAAATGCGTTCTCGCCCTGGCTGCCTTGGTTCGCCGGATAAGCCGCGGCAATCGCCACATTGGCAAGATCGGCGTCTGCTTGAATTGGAACCGCAATCACAAAATATTTCTCGCGCTGAGGATGTCAGCCGTACCGGTAGGAGCATCTTGACGACCAAAGACCCAGACGCGCACCTGGGAGTCTCAACCGATTGAAGCAGAACAGAAACTCAGCATTTGCGGAGGAATGAAGACTTGGAGGATAGCGTGCGACACCGGGCGGTTGGGCAAGCCTTGCCTACGAGACTCGGCAAGGACGGCAAGCTATCGCGTGAGCGGTTCAGACACCGGAGCGCTCGCGGCCACTGCTCGGGAAATCCTGTGCCCAATAGCCAATGGGCTACAGCGGTATATTCCCATGCTTCTTCGCCGGGTTCTTGTCCCGCTTGGTCTCCAGCATCTCCAGCGCCTGGATCAGCTTTTTACGGGTTTCGTGGGGTTGGATGACTGCGTCCACATAGCCGCGGTCGGCCGCGACGTAGGGGTTGGCGAAGCGGTCGCGGAATTCTTCGATTTTGCGCCGGCGCATCTCTTCGCGGTTGGCCGCATGTTCCAGGTCCCGCTTGTAGACGATGTCCACCGCGCCCTCGGGGCCCATCACCGCGATTTCGGCGGTGGGCCAGGCATAGTTCACGTCGGTGCGGATGTGCTTGGACGCCATGACGCAATACGCTCCGCCGTAGGCCTTGCGCGTAATGACCGTCACCTTGGGCACCGTGGCCTCGGCAAAGGCGAATAGCAGCTTGGCGCCGTGCTTGATGATTCCTCCGTACTCCTGGTTTGTGCCGGGGAGGAATCCGGGGACATCTTCGAAGGTTACCAATGGAATATTGAAGCAGTCGCAAAAGCGCACGAAGCGCGCGCCCTTGATGGACGCATTGATGTCGAGTGTGCCAGCCAACACTGCCGGCTGGTTGGCGACGACCCCAACCGAGCGGCCGTTGAGCCGGGCGAATCCCACCACGATGTTCCTGGCATAGTGCTCCTGCACCTCGAAGAAATAGCCGTCGTCCACCACGCCGTGGATCACGTCCTTGATGTCGTAGGGAAGGTTTGATTCCGCCGGCACCACCTTGTCGAGCGCGGTGTCGGCGCGGTCCACGGGATCGGTGCAGGGCTTACGCGGCGGGTCATCCAGATTGTTGGACGGAATAAAGCTGAGCAGCTCGCGAACCATGGAGAGGCACTCGGCATCGTCGTGCGCCATGAAGTGGGCCACGCCTGAGGTCTCGTTGTGGGTCATGGCTCCGCCGAGCTGGTCTTTGGTGACTTCTTCGTGGGTGACGGTCTTGATCACATCAGGCCCGGTAATGAACATGTACGAAGTCTTATCCACCATGAGGATGAAGTCAGTAATGGCGGGCGAGTAGACGGCGCCCCCGGCGCAGGGGCCCATGATGGCAGAAATCTGCGGCACCACGCCGCTGTAAAGCGTATTGCGCAGGAAGATGTCGGCGTATCCGGCCAGCGACATCACGCCTTCCTGGATGCGAGCACCGCCGGAGTCGTTCAGTCCAATAACCGGTGCGCCCATCTTGGCGGCAAGATCCATGATCTTGACGATCTTGGCGGCGTTCGTTTCCGAGAGCGAGCCGCCGAACACGGTGAAATCCTGGGCGAAGACGAAGACCAGGCGGCCCTCGACGCGGCCGTAGCCGGTGATAAAGCCATCCCCGTAGTACTTCTGGTCGGCCATGCCGAAGTCGGAGCAGCGGTGGGTAACCAGCTTGTCGGTCTCTTCGAAGGTGCCTTCGTCGAGCAGAAACTCGATGCGCTCACGGGCCGACATCTTGCCTTCTTTATGCTGCCGCTCCTGGCGCTGCGGCCCGCCACCCGCCTCGGCCAGATGGTCGCGCTTCTTCAACTCTTCCAGCTTCTGTTCCAAGTCCATGGCGGAAGATTATAGCGGGTGGGAAGGGCACGTGCTCCCGGCGCCAGGCTCTGGGCCTTTGGGAACGTCTCATACCGGTGCGCTTGGTTGGGCAGGATGCGTCAACAGACTACGCTAGTGCCTAAAGCCTAGCGCCCAGAGCCTAACGTCAGTCGAGGCTGGAACCGATTGGCTCGTATCGGTATTTCTTGCCGTCCCAGAAAATGACGGATGTCATTTGATCGGCGCCTGCTTCTTCGGTGTAGATCGCGTTCAAGGTCTTCTTCTTCAGTGACAGCTTCCGCACCCCGACCTGCTTGTAGGGGAGATCAATGACGACGAACTTATCTTTGGGGGTATTGGAACGCCACGCCTCGGGCCCGTTGCCATGAATGATGAGCAGCACCATGCTGCGGCGCGTGGGATCGTCGGTAACGAACTCGCTCGAAAGCCTGGGATCGCCATAGCCAAAGAAGGCGAAATACGGATCGATCACCATAAAGCTGTACTCGTCCGCGTCCATCAGCGGATTGGTGCAGCGGGCGGCAATGACTAGGTCCTCGATGCCATCGCCGTTGAGATCACCCCGCGAGGCCGGCACCCCAGGCAGCAGCTTGCAGGTATTGCCAAACTGTTTCTGGACGAAATCGTTATCGATTGCCATCGAAGGCCCGGCTTGCTGCGCGACAGAAACCAGGGTCACTGCCAACAGCACCGTCAGAAGGAGAAAGACAACTCGCGTGTACGGCATAGGCCTACTTTAGACCGGATGCTTGACCACGCATAGAGGCAGGATGGGTACGTTGGTAACGTGGACCTAAGTGCTAAACCGCGCCTTTGTCGTAGGCAGCGGGCTCACCCCAGTGCTCCAGTTCCTTGCCGGTCGGATCGAGCCATACCAATTCGCGATTCTCCGGGATGGCCTGGCGGTACACCATGACGTTCTGGGAAACAGAAAAGTATCCGATGTCCCGCGGGTTGTAATACTCGATCGGGAAAGTCCACGCCGTCCTGGCGGCCGACGTCATAAAGAACGCAGATGTTGGGATGTTGCAGGCCGGAGATGGCCCCGGCCTCGCGCTCAATCCGGGCGCGGAGATCCGGGTTCGAACTGAGGTGTGCGGGAAGGACTTTGATAGCGACGGTGCGGTCCAGCCGCGTGTCGCGCGCCTGGTAGACCTCCCCCATGCCGCCCGCGCCCAAGGGCGATTGGATTTCGTAGGGACCGAGCTTTGTGCCAGGGGTCAGGGTCACTTCTTTAGCTCCGCGTCCCAGTTCAAAACGAAAGTCAGCGGGGCAGGACTTTCATTGACCGAGTTGGTCAAGAGAAACCGCCCCTCTCGGGTAACGTCATACCCGCTGCCCGCCGAGGAGGAACGGATGCCGGTCTGAAACAAGACTTTAGGTGCGCCCACGTTTACGGAATCCTTGTTGGCCTGCACCTCGACGCTGATCAACCTCTGCCTGGCATCGAGATAATAAAGGCGCTTGCCGTCCGCGCTCCATACCGGTTGCGTTCCCCCTTCCAGCGATACCTGGTACTTAGCGCCTCCGCTCGGAAAGTGCGTCAGGTAAACTTCAGTGCTTCCCGCTTCGCTCGATTGGTATGCCAGCCAGTCATTGGAACCCGGCATCAAGCGAGCGTTCGACTGCCAGTCTACCCGGTCGAGCACCGGGAGAGGCGTTGTGCCCCCGATCAACGGAAGTGCCTTCAGCGCGCCATAGCCGGGCGCGGCGGCGGACTCTTCCTCATACAGAAGCCATTTCCCGTCGCTCGAGACGTCGGTAGCCACGCCATCGGTCTGGGTTGCGATCACCGCCTGCTGCGGCCGAGAACCGTCCGCTGGCCTCTGATAAATCTGCATCGGGCCATCATTGGGAGTGTAGGAGAAATAGATTGTCCGGCCGTCGGCTGACCAGACGGCATTGTCGGCATTCTTGCCTCCGAACGAGAGCCGGGAGCGCGTACCCTTCGCTAGGTCCAGTACCCAGAGATCGGGATTGGGTTTCACCATCGGGACCGCTAATTTCTTGCCATCCGGTGAGAGTCGCGACTCGTTGTAAACGCCAGGTTCAGAGACTTGCGATTCAACTTTCCCGGTGCCGTCCACCCATACCTGGCGCTCCCCTCCAGTCCCGGTTCCCGGCTGGTACACCATTGCCTTGCCCTCTGCCACGGAGAACACGGAACTGGCCACCAGGTATGCCGTCTGCGGCCTGGACCGCTTCCCCGGAGAGCGTGCCGTTCGGCGGGTCAAACCTCTGCGCTACCAGCGTTCCATTCCGCCCCACCAGGAGCCAACCCGCCGCGTACTTAGGGGTAAAGTACCGGCCACGCAGCAAGACCTGGTCCTGCTTGCCGTCAACCGATGCAAAATGGACTTCATCGCGGTCGTCGCCACAGCCGCAAGGGCTATGCAGGTAAAGGAAATGCTTGCCATCGGGCAAAAGCGATGGCCACCGGTCTGAGTCCTGGCCGTTCTTCGGTACCGGCGTGATCCTGGTCGGGGTTCCTCCCTCAGCCGAGACCCGCATGATGGCACTGTTGGAGCTGGGCGCGAACAGGATCAGGTTCGAACTCCCCCAAGTCCCGCCCCGCCCGTTCAGAGCATCGCAGATAGCGACGGGCGCCCCACCGTTTGCATCCATCCGCAACATTTTTCCGTTCGCAAAAAACCCGATGGCTTGGCCGTCGGGCGACCAGAACGGCAGGAATGCTCCCTCTGTCCCTGGCAGCTCTATCGCATCCAGCTTGTCCATCGAACGTATCCAGAGAGAGGTCTTACCTTCCCGGCTGGCGACGAATGCCATTCGCGTTCCATCCGGAGACAGGGCCGGTGGACCATTCCGGTTGAGTAGCGCAAAATGCGTACCTTCCGGCGGCAGCAAGGTCCCGCGCACCACTTGCGGCGCTTGTTGCCCGCGCCACCAAACCAAGACCAGGGCCACGGCCAGGATCAGGGCCGTCGCGGCCAGCAGCCACTTGCCACGATCTGCTTTGCCCGCAGTCTGCCGTGACACAGTCTGCGGGTCCGTCCTTGCCATCCACGCCAGCTGCAGCTTCACGTCGTGTGCCGTCTGAAACCGGTCGTCGGGATTCTTCTCCAGGCAGTTGTGAATCGTCTGATCCAACGCCGCCGGGGTCGCCGGCTGCACCGCGCTGATCCGCTCCGGCTCTTTCTCCAGAATCGCCGTCAGCACGCTGAGTTGTGACTTCCCTTCGAACGCCCGCCGGCCCGTCACCATCTCGTACAGCACGCAGCCCAGACTGAAGATGTCGCTGCGAGCGTCCGCCTCTTGCCCCCGCAATACCTCCGGCGCCATGTACTGGAAGGTGCCCACCACAGTTCCCTTTTGCGTCAGCGCTCCCGCCGGCTTGCTCAGCACAGATAGGTTCATGGTCGGAGTAGAAGGCGTGAGCGGCCCTGCCTCTGGGGAGGCACTCGTGCCCAGGACCGCGGCCGCCGGCTTGGCCAGCCCAAAGTCCATGAGCTTCGCTCCGGACGCCGTGAGCATGATGTTTCCCGGCTTTAGATCGCGATGCAGAATCCCCGCCCGATGCGCCTTCTCCAGCGCTTCGCAGATCTGCACCCCATACCCCAGGACTTGCTTCAGCGGCAACGCCCCTTTTAGCAACCGGCAATCTAGGGTCTCACCTTCCAGATACTCCATGACGAGATAATCGGTGCCGTCCTGGCTCCCGACGTCGTAGAGATGACAGATGTTGGGATGGCTCAACGAGGAAATCGCGCGTGCCTCGCGGTCGAAGCGCTGCTTGGCCTCGGGATTATCCGAGAGATGAGAAGGCAAGATCTTGATGGCTACCGAACGGTCGAGGCGAGTGTCGCGGGCGCGATACACCTCGCCCATGCCGCCTGCGCCCACCGCGCCGACGATTTCGTACGGCCCGAGTTTGGTGCCGGTGGCCAGACTCATTTCTGCTTTAGCTCCGCCGTCCAGCTCGTGACCAACGTAATCGGTTTGGATGCAATCTGCGGCGTCTCGATCACAACGAAGCGCTGGCCATCGCCGGTGGCGTCGTAAGGACTGATGAGTCCGACGTTGCCCAGCGGATTCCTCAGACGAAACATTGGGTGCGGCGCGCCTACCTCTACCGCGTCTTTTTTGAGCTGGATTGGAACTGAGACCAAGTTATTGTCCAAAGACCAGTAAAACAGTTCTTTCCCGTCATGCCGCCATACCGGCAAGACGCCGCCGGAGCCGGAAACCTGCCATTTGCCGGCTCCGCTGCCAAACGGCATCACATACACTTCCGGCCTGCCGGATTCGGTCGAGTTGTAAGCCACCCAATGGCCGTCCGGGGAAAACCTGGCGTTGGCTGCGACAAAATTGCCTGGCACCAAAGAAATGGGCTTGCGGTCGCCCTCCAATGGAAGCACCCAGATCTGGCCGGAAGAAGCAAAATCTCCAATGCCAAACAACAGAAACTTGCCGTCCGGCGACCAGTCCGAGGGCGCCCGGTTCAGGTTATCCCCTTCCAGCAGCAATTCTTCCTGGCCCATACCGTTGGAGGCCTTGCGATAAATATTGTTCTTGCCGCGAGTGCCGACGTAGGCGACCCAGCGCCCATCGGGTGACCACACCGGGGTCGAACTTGCCCCTGAGCCAAACGTCAGCCGAGTATTCACCTGCCGCTTGAGCTCGTTAATCCATATATCGCTATTGGCGTCACCTGCCTCCGTCGCCAGCCGAGTACTATCGGGAGAAAGCCTTACGCTGTTCAGGTTGAAGACCTTCTCGCCTGCCGTGCCCAGCTCTTTTCCCGAGCGGTCATACCACGCCGCCTGGGCGGGAATCTGGCCGCCGGCCGCGTACGCCAATAGTCCGCTGCCAGAAGCGTCAAAGCCCGCTCTCCAGATGGTCCCGTCCACGAGCACGTCTTCCGCCACCCGCTCTGCCTGCCCGCGCAATTCGCCGGTTTCAGGATCCATGGACTGCGCCATCAATGCACTGTCACGCAGGAACAGCAACCGCCCGGCGGCATACGCGGCGTTGGTATAGCCAGGTACCAACAAGCGATTCTGCCTGCCGTCCAGAGAGGCAAAGTAGATACCATCGGCCGGATCACGTGGCCGGTTATGGGTAAGCGCCAGGTACAGGAAGTGTTTGCCGTCGGGAAGAAAATACGGCCAGCGATGGCTGTCATGCTTGGAGGTATCCAGGACGGTCACCGGCTTGGGAACCCCTCCCGAGGCGGGCACTTGCACCAGGCCGCTCTGGAATGCAGGGGCAAAAACGATCGTGCCCTGCACGTTCCAGGTGCCTCCGCGCCCTCCCGGGGCGTCGCACACGTCCGAGGGAGTGCCGCCATCGACGGATACGGTCTTCAGCTTGCCGCCCGCGAAGAACCCCAGGGAGCGGCTATCGGTGGACCAGAAGGGAAAAATCGCGCCGTCGGTCCCGGCCAGAGCGCTACCATGAAGCGCATTCAACTTCCTTACCCACAACACCGGCGCGCCCTGCTCCCGGGCCGCGACATAGGCCAAAGCGCTCCCGTCCGGCGCAAGCACGGCCGGACCGGCAAAGTCTCCCGTCCATATGGGGGTGGCGCCTTCCTCAGATGGAATGGACGACCGGATCACGCCTGCGGGCCGGGTGCTGGGCCGGACGTACACGGTGGCCACTACCGCCGCCGCACACAATCCCAGCGTCGCCAGCGCCCACACCACTCGCTCGCGGTGCCTTGGCTTGCTCACCAGTGGCGGGAACGCGCCAGCCTGGGACCCGCCTGCCGCCATCCACTGCAACTCGCTCGCCAGATCACTCGCGCTTTGCCAGCGCTCCTCCGGATCCTTTGCCAAACATTTCTTGACGACCCGCTCCAGAGCCGGGGGCGTCAAGGGTTGCAATTGCGCCATCGGAGGAGGATCGGTAGTCAAGATGGATGCGATCAGACTCGCCCGGCTCTTGCCGCTAAACGCCGGCTTCCCGGTCGCCATCTCATACAGAGCTTCGCCAAACGCAAAGATGTCGGTGCGTGAGTCCGCCTCTTTCCCTTCCAGTTGCTCCGGGGCCATGTACTGGAACGTGCCCACCAGCATGCCTTCGCTGGTCAGCTTCGCGTGCTCTATCGTCATCTCAGTCAGGGCCGAGGCCAGCGGTGAGGGACCCGACTGCTTGGCCAACCCGAAGTCCATCAGCTTGGCCCCGGATTTCGTCAGCATGATGTTCGACGGCTTCAAGTCACGATGGGTGATCCCCAGCTTGTGCGCCTTGGCCAGGGCGTCGGCAATCTGTGCTCCATAGCGGATGGTCTGATCGGTTGGCAGCGGCCCTTTCAGCAGTCGCTGCTCCAGGGTCTCGCCCTCGATGAACTCCATGACTAGAAAATCGACGCCGTCCTGATGGCCGATGTCGTGCAAGGTGCAGATGTGGGGATGAGAGAGCTTGGAGACGGCTTTCGCCTCTCGCTCCAGGCGTTGGCGCAAATTCGGATCGGCGGATAAGTTTGAGGGCAAGACTTTGATAGCGACGGTTCGCTCCAGGCGCGTGTCGTGCGCCTGGTACACCTCGCCCATGCCGCCCGCGCCAAGTGGCGATTGGATCTCATACGGCCCAAGCTTGGTGCCAGAGGCCAGGGTCATTTCTTCAACTCCGCGTCCCAGTTGATGACCAGGTTGATGGGCTCGACCGGCGGCGCCTGGTCCATGGAATTCACCAGAAAGCGTTTCCCGTCGGGCGCCACGTCGAAAGCGGCTCCCTCCAGGTTGGCCGACTGGGCTGCGAGGCGCACGCTAAACAAGGTCTTTGGGGTGCCAATGCGAGGCACCGGGCCGTTCAGGTCGACATCCGCGGCCATCACGGTTGTGTTGTCTCGTGCCAGGAAAAAAATTTCTTTTCCATCGCCCCGCCAATGTGGGTAGCGGCCGCCTTCGACCGAGACTTGCCATTTTCCCGTCTTGCCGGGAAACGGCGTGATGTAAACCTCTCGTTTGCCGGTTACGTACTCCGCGTACACCAACCATTTTCCATTCGGAGAAAACCTGGCTTCTGTGGGGTAGGTTCCTGCCTCGCCGCCGATGAATACCTTGGGCTTGCGGTCGCCGGACATGGGTAACAGCCAAATCGATCCCACCGAGAGGTTCGGCTCGTAAATGATAAATTGACCGTCCGGCGACCAGTCATCGGGGCGGTCCTGGGTGCTCGAATCCAGCAGCAACTCGTCGCTGCCTTCTCCGTTCGCAGCTTTTTGGTACAACTGCGGAAATTGGTTCCTGCGCGAGGACCAATAGACAATGTGGCCAGCATCCGGCGACCACACAGGCTGGCTATTGATCGAAGAATCGAAGGTCAGCCGAGTCTTGCCTCCGTGTACCAGATCGTAGATCCAGATATCCGATGTCGCCCGAGATGGGTCGATGAGGGCCACAGCCAGCTTTTTTCCGTCGGGTGAGAGGTGTGGGGTTGAGTATCCGCCCGGATCACCCACCAGGCCCAATTGTTTTCCGGTTCGATCCACCCAGCGCAATCGTGAGACCTGCACCGCGTCTCCGATACCCGCATACGCAAGGACCCCGTTCTCGGAAACCGAAACAACCGCCCGACTATAGGGCAGGTTCGCAAGGACTCCGTCGGCCAGGGGGGATGCGTCCCCATGAAGGCTCAGGTCCTTCACATCAAAGCGCTGCGCCATCAATGTGTTGTCGCGCACAAAAAGCAGATATCCGGGTGGCGCGTAAACCAGGTTCGACCGGTTGCGCAACAACTGCTCGCGCTCCTTGCGGTCGATCGAGCCTACATAAGTGCTGGCAACTTCCGCCGCCACGTTCCTGGCAAAGTAGAGGAAGTGGCGGCCGTCGGGCAAAAACTGGGGCCAGCGATGGCTGGTTTCTCCGGCTGGATCGAGTTCTGTCACCTGCACCGGCGTACCACCCTGGGCCGACACTTGAAACAGGGGGCCGGCGTAAGTGGGAGCGAAAACTATGATGTCCTCACGGTTCCAAGTCCCGCCACGGCCATCAATCGCGTCACAGAGCACCTGGGCGGGCCCGCCGCGGGCTTCAATCTTCTTAAGCTTGCCTTCGGCAAAGAAGCCGATGAAGCGGCTGTCTGCCGACCAGAAGGGGTAAGTTGCCCCCTCCGTGCCGCCCAGCGGCTGGCTGGCAGCCGACTCCAAGGGACGTACCCAGAGCAACTGCTTCCCCTCCCCATCGCGCGCCGCAAAGACCAACCGCGTGCCATCCGGCGAAACCACCAATGGTCCCGTCAGGTCACCCGAGAAAGCAAAGGTGGACTTCTCCGGCGCCGGGATGTACGCGTGGATCGCCTGCCTCTCGGCCTTGGTCTGTCCAAAGTGGATCGCCAGCAGCGCCCCACACGCCACCAGCAGCAGGGCTGAGGCGGCCCACAGGATGCGCTCGCGGTTCTTCCGATGGACTGCCACCGGCGCCGGCACGCCTGCCTGGGATCCGCCTTCCACGATCCATTTCAGTTGCAGCTTCACATCGTGAACGGTCTCGAACCGTTCGTCGGGATCCTTGGCCAGGCAGGTTTTCACTACCCGGTCGAGCGCTGGCGGAGACATGGGCCGGACGGAGGAAATCGGCTGTGGGTCGGAAGCCATAATCGCCGCGACCACACTCGCCGTCGTCTTCCCCGCGAACGCCCGCTTGCCCGTCGCCATCTCGTACAGCACCGCTCCCAAAGCGAAGATGTCGCTGCGTGCGTCGGCGTCTTTGCCTTCTACCTGCTCCGGCGACATGTACTGAAATGTACCCACCACCGTGCCTTGCGCGGTCAGGGGATGACTGCCGCCGGGGGACATCAGCGTCGCGGTGAGGCCCGACGACGGCGGCTTCTCCGGCATCGCGGCCTTCGCCAGCCCGAAGTCCATCAGCTTGGCCCCGGTCTTGGTCAGCATCACGTTCCCCGGCTTCAGGTCACGATGCACCACACCGTTCTTGTGGGCCCGCTCCAGGCCTTCGCAAATTTCGATTCCGTACTTCAAAACCTGTTCGGGAGACAGCGCACCCTTGGCCAGGCGGTCAGCAAGAGTCTCGCCTTCCAGGTATTCCATCACCAGGAAATCAATTCCGTCCTGGTGGCCCACGTCGTGCAGGGTGCAGATGTTGGGATGATTGAGAGAAGAGATGGCCCGCGCCTCGCGCTCGAAGCGCTGCTTTGCTTCTGGGCTTGACGAAAGATGCGAAGGCAGAATCTTGACGGCGACGGTGCGCTCGAGGCGGGTATCCCGCGCGCGATACACTTCTCCCATCCCACCAGCGCCCAGCGGCGATTGGATCTCATACGGCCCGAGTTTGGTGCCAGAGGTAAGGGCCACGGGTGGCGTGGATTATACCCCGTGTCTAGCAGGAACGCTTACTGGCGGAAGTGCTCCCAGCCCTGCGGGAGCAGCTCGTAGCCCACGCCTTTCTTGTTTCGCAGAAAGATCTTCCGGCGGCGGGTGATGTGGCCGATCTGGGTGATGGGAAGCCCGGCGAGGCGGGCGGGAATGCGCTTGCCCCGAGGCGCGGTGAACAGAAGTTCGTAGTCTTCTCCGCCGTGCAGCGCAAAGTGCAGGTCCACCTCGTGGGCCGGCCTCCCGATGCCGGCACGAGGGATCGCCTCTGCCTGGACTTCTGCGCCGACATCGCTCTCTTCGCAGATGTGGGCAAGGTCGGTCGAGAGGCCGTCGCTGGTATCAATCATGGCAGACGCCAAGCCTTTCTCCCGCAGGATGCGCCCCAGCTCCAGCCGAGGTTCGGGAAAGAAGTGCCGGGGAAAGTCCCGCGGCTTCAGTTTGCGCTTGATCTTCATCATGCGCTGCACGGTAGCGGCTGAGCCTCCGAACTCCCCGCTGATGTAGATACCATCGCCGGGCCGGGCGCCCGATCGCCGGATCGCCTTGCCTTTGGGCACCGAGCCTAGCACCACGATATCGGCCAAAACGCCATTCGGAGATTCGGCGGTATCGCCTCCGGCGAGGGTCACGCCGAACTTGCCGGCGAGAGTCAACAGGCCGCGCAGGAACGCATTCACCCAGCTCTGTGGCAGGTTGAAGGGCAGCGCCAGCGAGAGAAATGCTGCCAGCGGTTCGCCGCCCATAGCTGCAATGTCGCTGAGACCTCGCGTCAGGCAGCGATGGCCGACCGATTCGGCAGGGTGCCAGTCGCGGCGGAAGTGAATACCTTCCAGGGTGAAGTCGGTGGTGACCAGCGCTTCGTGACCCGGGGGAAGGCGGAGTACGGCGCAGTCGTCGCCGATACCGGCCATAACACTACGTCCTTTCGGCGCCAAGCGGCGGATGCGGGCGATCAGGGCTTTTTCGGCAAGGGGCACGGCGGAATCAAATATACAAGGAAGGAACTTTACTTGAGTCCGGGGCCCCAGGGGCGGGGCCGGCGGTGGCCTTGCCGTAACCTGTCCGTCACTCGTCCTGAAGGACGACGGCAGAATACCCGTCCTTGGTAACAAAGAAGTGTGCTCAGTGTCGTTGACAGGGGGGAACCTCCTTTGTTACCGTTGCGAAGCTGTTTCCAATACCTTTGGCCGAGCTAAGTGCTGCATTCGGTTTGGATTGCAGCATAAGCGTTGTTTTCAGGCCTAGCCTGGTTCCGGTAGGATACGGGCGCGTCGGGCCCATCCACAGATGGGGGCGCAGTCCGGGCTCAGGATGGAACTGCGGGTCTTGTAACCGCAAGCCGCCCGCACGTGGTCCGGTCCTGAATACTAACGGAAGGAAAATATTGCGCAAACGCTTCTACATCCTTTTTGTCGCCCGCGGTGACGACGGACAACTCCGTAAGATCCCTATTCCTCTCCATTACCTGTACGTATTTGTGGTGGGAGCGGCGATCGGGGCCCTGAGCCTAACGGGGATTGCCAGTTCGTACATGCGCATGCTGCTGAAGGTTTCGCGCTTCAACGAGCTCCGAACCGAGAAAGACGAGCTTAAGAACCGATACTCCAAGCTGGAGCAGGTGGCGAAGGAGAAGGATATCCAGGTGGCGTCGCTCGGATCGCTGGCCAGCGAGGTTTCCTCGTTATACGGCCTGAAGACCGAACCCATCCTGGTAGCAGCCTCATCGGAACACTTTCAGGACGCCCAAGTAACATCCTCCCTTGACCAGCTTTACGCCTTGAGGACCTCGGCGTTGAGTGGCGCGACCATGATTGGCATTTCTCTCGGTCTCACTCGCAACGCCACCACGGCGGATTGGGTGCGGGCGAACTCGGCCCCCAATCTCTGGCCAGTGGAAGGTGCCATAACCGGGTCCTTTGGAGAGCGCATCGATCCCTTCAATGGCGAAGGTGCGTTCCACAGTGGGGTGGACATTGCTTCTTCCTACGGACAGCCGGTCATCGCGCCCGCGGATGGGGTGGTGGTCTTTGCCGACCTCCTGGGGGGCTACGGCAGGGCCATTGTCATGGACCACGGCCATGGCATTACCACCCGCTACGGGCATCTGGCGAATTTTGCCGTAGCAAGCGGACAGCATGTGCACCGTGGCGACACCATCGGGTACGTTGGCCTCAGCGGCCGCAGCACCGGTCCCCATCTGCATTACGAGGTCCGCATCAACGACACCCCGGTCAATCCGCACAAGTACCTACGCATGACCTTGGCACGTGGTGGCGGATTTGCGGCAGGCAGCTAGGCCGGACCTCAGACTTCGGAGCTCAGACCTCGGCTTTCCGACTCCTCCACTCGCAACCTCAATACACAATCGCCCCGTCGCAAACACCTAGGGATTGAAGTCCGAGGGCTGGGGGCGAGGTCTGTCTCTTACTGCCTCAGCCCTATCCATCTCTCCGACACTACGATGGAGTTTCCCGGGTTTTGCGGGTCGTAGCGGACGGAGGTGGGCAAGCCGAGACGGCAGGAATGCAGATTAATGCGCTGGCGTAGGTAGGTCACGTCCTGCGAGGCCTCATACGACACACCGGCCACGTCGTACTGGTAGATGAGCATGGTGGCGGCGCGGTCGCTGGGCCGAATCTCCTGTACATCAATCACAGTGCCGTCGGTGATGCGGCCAATCCGGTCCAGCCAGGCGCGCCGTTCGCGCTCAATGTCTTCCGCAGTCCTAGGCTTGCGTCGCAGCAGGAGATAGGCAGCGAGCAGCACGCCCGAGCCACCGAGAACCAAAGTATAGAGGCGAAATGGAATCATGACCTGCGGGATGGACAACCGCGGCGTAGAGCAGCAGCTTCCAGAAACAGGATAAGGCCTAACCGGGAATCGCGGAAGGGGCAAGAAAATTTAGCAATTTTCCTCACATCGGGTTGCGGCTGCAAATTACACAATCACCCGATTACCAAATTACCAAATTCTTTCACTCGTCCACCACGGGATTGCGCAACGTTCCCACGCCCTCGACGCTGACTTCCACCACGTCTCCTGCCACCACCGGGCTCACGCCTTTGGGGGTTCCGGTCGCGATCAAGTCACCCGGGACAAGGGTCATTGCTTGGGAGATGTAGCGAATAATGACGTCCAGGGGAAAGATGAAATCCCGGGTGTTGCCCTGCTGGCGGACCTCGCCGTTGACTCGGGTTTCCACGGCGACGCCGGCCCAGGGATCGATCTCATCGGTGACCAGCGGGCCCACCGGGCAAAAGGTGTCGAAACCCTTGGCGCGGGTCCATTGGCCGTCTTTGTTCTGCAGGTCGCGGGCGGTGAAATCGTTCACGGCGGTGTAACCGAGGATGTAGGAGCGAATGTCTTCCTCCGCGGACGGCTGGAAGCAAGTTTTGGCGATGACCACGCCCATTTCGCCCTCGTAGTCGGTGCGCTGTGCGATCCGGGGACGGCGGATGTTCTCTCCGCGGGCAAGAAGCGAAGATGGCGGTTTGAAGAAGATCAAGGGCTCGGCAGGGACTTCGTTACCCAACTCCTCCGCATGCTCGCGGTAATTGCGTCCAACACAAACGATTTTTGACGGGCGGACCGGTGCCAAGAGACTCGCCTCGGCCAGAGGGATATGGTCCATGCGTTTGGTCGCCAGGTCTTCCATGTCCCCGCCGGTCTCCTCCGGGGCGGTGAGCAGCAGGCGCGTGATCTCCTCTCGCCCGGCGACGGATTCGACCAGACCGTAGTGGGATTGGCCGTCGAGTTGGAATCGGCAATATTTCATAACAACTCAGCAATTAGCACTTAGCCCCTTACCGTCCTGCCTCATGACCGACCACGCCGCATTGCGGCTACATGCTCACTGCTAATTGCCAATTGCTAGTTGCCGCCTTTATGGTACCGCTTCGCTGGCCTCCTCGGACCTCGCACTTTCGTTGTTGCGAAGATCTACGGCCGAGACGGAGTAGAAATAGCGGTGGCCTGAGACTACACTCGCGTCGCGAAACGCCGGGGTCTTTACCAGCTCGGAATTGATCTTTGCCGGTGGCTCGCTCTCTTCGTGGCGGTAGATGTTGTATCCAGCCAGGTCGGCATCCGTAACCGGAGCCCAGATCAGATCTATGAACGGCGCTTGTCCCACTCCCGAGAACACCGCCTGCAGCCCGGACGGAACTGCCGGCGGGAAAGTGTCATGAGCGAAAATCTTCACCGCTGGTGTGTCATCGCCCTCGACCTGAAGTTCGGGTCCGCTGGCTTGAGCGATGACAGTCACCACCGTCGCCCGGTAATCGTAGGTCTTCTCCCACTCGAAACTGTGGTCCACAAGTTCTCCGAGCGGGGAGGTGCTGAGAGACACCTCGCCAGCGACCGCATCTGTCTTGCCGCCTTCCTGGTGGCGGTACACGCGATAGACATGACGCAGTTCCGGAGCCTCGTGTTCGTGCAGAATACCCGTCCAACTCAGAACGACTCCGTCGCGCGTGATCTGGGCCTTGAAATCGTCCGGCGGGGGCAGCGTGGGCGCTGCCGGCACCTTCACCTGGTTCGACAGTCCGGCGGTGCGATGGCTGGTGTTCAGGACCGAGACTGCGTAGGTAACCAGTTCCGCAGGATTCTTCGCTTGCAGCTCCAGGGGAAACGTGTCGGTGTACGAGGCTTGAATCTTGGCCGGCGGGTTGGCGGCTTTTTGCTTTCCGGCCGGGACTGGGAACTGGGATGCTGCGACTTCTCCAACTGGAGTACCACAGGCGCTCATAGCGACTTCGAAGCTGCGGCAGACCTGGGTCGCACCCGGATGGCGGACGGTTGTGCTCTCGCTGGTTGCCGTGGGCACGCTCCAGGTCAGGTAAACCTTATCGCCCTTGCGGGTGGCGCGCAGATCGGTTGGAGGCTTCGCCAATTCCAGCGCTGGCGGTATGGGGGCGCCGACCTTGGCGCAGCCACAAAGAGTGGCCAGCGCGATGGCGCACAAGAGTCCCCCGAGATGACACGGACGTTGCATGAACACAGCTCTTCAGCCTAACACGGCGGGTGTGGGTTCTTATCCCACCAGTTCCTTCACGCCCTCACGGAACACGCGGGAATGGTGGTCTACGTCGTCCTTAGTCGTGCTTGGGGACATGAGCGCCATATTGTGAAAGGGCGTCAGCAGGATGCCGCGGTTCATGGCGTAAAGATGCATCAGGCGCTCCAGTTCAAAATCCATGGCTTCGTGCGCCTCGGTGCCGTTCTTGGGACGGTGCGGCGAGAATAGATATTCAGCGCGGCAGCCTAGCCGGGTCACGTGCCAGGGCACGCCGAACTCGGTGATGGTCTTCTCCACGCCGGCCGTCCAACGCTCCGCCAAGGGAATCATGTGGTCAAAGGCTTCTTTGGTCAGCACTTTGGACAAAGTGGCCCGCATGGCGGCGAGGGAGAGCGCGTTGCCAGCCAGTGTGCCGCCGATGCCACCGGTATCGCAGTCTTCCAGGCTGTGGCGGTCGGCAATGCATTGTGCGACCTGTTGGGTGAATCCGTAGGCGGCGCCGGGAATGCCTCCGCCAATCGCCTTGCCGAGAACAAAGAGGTCTGGTTCCAGATTTTCCGCCCGGGTGTAGCCGCCGGGCCCGGCACAAATGGTATGGGTCTCGTCCATGATCAGCAGCGTGCCGTGCTTGCGGGTGAGGTCGCGCATCGCCGGATGGAAGCCGGGTTCAGGATGCACGATACCGACGTTGGTCATGACGGGTTCGGCCAGCACGCAGGCGACATCGCCGGGCGCCAGCGCCTGCTCGAGCGCCGGTAGATCGTTGAACTCGACTACCTTCGTAGTGACGGTGGGATCGACTGGGGGCCCGATGTTGCCGCGACGCGCCTGGGCCACGCCGTCTTTCAGCGTGATGAAACTTTCATCCACGGTGCCGTGGTAGCACCAATTGAAGACCAGTATCTTGGGACGGCTGGTGATCTGGCGAGCTAAGCGGATAGAAAAACGATTGGCGTCGGTGGCGGTGAGGGCAAATTGCCAGTAGGGCAATCCGAAGCGCTTCTGCAGCTCTTCGCCTACGAAGACGGCGTCCTCGCTGGGCAGCATCAGCGTGATGCCGCGCTTCAACTGGTCCTCGGCGGCCTTCACGGTGGCAAAGGGAGAGTGTCCGGTCATAGCGCCGGTGTCGCCCAGGCAGAAATCAACGTAACGATTGCCATCGACGTCGAAGAAGTGCGCGCCCTGCGCTTCGCGGACGAATGGTGGGAACGCGCCGGCCCACTTCATCATCCAGTTCATGGGGACGCCCCCCAGCAGCGACTTGCCGGCGCGTTCAAACAGGGCTTTGGACTTGGGCCGGTCGTTCACGAAGCGCTGCTGCTCGCGCTCCATTAGGGACTTGAGGCGGGCGCGGTCGATGGTTGTCATGAGGCTAGCCAATGGTCCGGGAATGAGTTTGGAGACGGAAAAGCTTAACAGAAGGATGAAGTGAGAGGCTACGGACGCGCGTTGGAATCGATCTTCGACACCATGTTCCAGAGCTCACTCTCGGAGTGTGGGTGACCAGCAGTTTTAAATCTCTCCTGGGCCTTTAGAACGTAGTCGTGAGCAAGGGATGCGTTGCCCGCGGACTTTTCCAAGAAAGCCAACCTCATGTAGGTGAGACCCTGATCGCTGATTGTGGGCCTATCGTTTCCCCACCACGGTAACTTCTGCATGCGTTGCGTGAAATCGAGAAAGCCCAGCAGGGCCTGACGGCCCCGCTCGGGGTCGGCTTCCTTGTACTGCCAAAACGCAGAGTTGGCATAGCCAGCTGTGGCGAGCATCCCGTTGAGGAATTTCTCGCTCAAGACAAGATTCTTGTACGACCAGGCGTAGCCCGCCGGCAGGCCAAGAATGAAGGCTGCCAGTGCTGTCAGAACGAAAGTCCGCACCTTCGGCATAGAATCTCTCCGGTCAATCACTCATAGCTTGCCGGGGCCGCCAAGCTGGGGCTGCATTATCGACCGGAGGTTGCTCTCGGAGTTGTCTCGCCATCCGGCTTGCTTCAGGTAATCCTGCGCTTTCGTTAGGTATTCCTGGGCAGCCTGCGATTTTCCGCCAGCTTCTTCGAGGAGAGCCAGGCGGAGACTAGCCATGCCCGCTTGAGCCTTGATCAGTGAATCTAATTCGGGAGGGTGATGCTGCAGCTGGGCCTCTGCGACCGACTGCAACTCCTCTAGGAGCATCTGGCGCCGCTCTTCCGTGGTCTTCTGGGGATCTTCAAGGGCGGCCGTGGCGCGCTCGTCGGCCCACTTCAGACGCGTCATTAGTTGGAAAGTCTCGACGAACCTGCGATCCTCGGCAGAATACGAGGACAAGTCTTTCCGTTTTTCCTGAGAAAGCGGAACGACTACACCAACGCCAAAACCCAGACTTCCGGCTAGTAGAAAGCACGCAAAGAGCCAGAATACACGTCGCACTGAACGCCTCCGCTCAGAAAACGAGAGGATTATAAAGCTGACTAGTCATTGTACGTGCTGGGTAAAGAAGCAATCTGGTGGGACGGGCGAGGACGCCCGTCCTCCATCGTTGTAAAAAGGGGCTACAGGATGTAGCGCGACAAATCCTGGTCTTTCACAATATCCGCCAACATCTTGCGCACGTAGTCGGCGTCCACTTTGAACTGCTCGCCCTTCTTGTCGGGGGCTTCAAAGCTGATCTCATCCAGCACGCGTTCCATGATGGTGTGCAGACGGCGGGCGCCGATGTTTTCCGTGCCTTCGTTCACGCGGAAGGCGAAGCGGGCAACTTCTTCCAGGGCTTCCCGTGTGAACTCCAGTTTCACACCCTCGGTCTCCAGCAGCGCCGTGTACTGCTTCACCAGCGACGACTTGGGTTCGGTCAGAATGCGGATGAAGTCGTCCATGGTCAACGATTGCAGTTCGACGCGAATCGGGAACCGGCCTTGCAGCTCGGGAATCAAGTCGCTGGGCTTGGAGACGTGGAATGCCCCCGCTGCGATGAACAGGATGTGGTCGGTGCGTACCATGCCGTAGCGCGTGTTGACCGTTGTGCCTTCGACGATGGGCAGGATGTCGCGCTGCACGCCTTCGCGGGAAACGTCGGGCCCGTGGCCGCTTTCGCGGCCGGCGATCTTGTCAATCTCGTCGAGAAAGATGATGCCCGCGTCTTCCACCCGGTCAATCGAGATCCGCGTGACCTGGTCCATGTCGATCAAGCGCTGCTCCTCTTCCTGGATCAGGTACTCGAAGGCCTCGTTGACCTTCATCTTCCGCTTCTTGGTGCGCTGGCCGAAGATGTTGGGCAGCATGTCCTTGATGTTGACGTCCATCTCCTCCACGCCCTGGTTGGAGATGATTTCGAAGGAGGGGAAATTCCGTTCGCGCACGTCGATCTCGACCATGCGCTCGTCGAGCTTGCCTTCACGCAGTTGCTGGCGCAGCTTCTCGCGGGTGCGCGAGTGTGATTCACCGGATGAAGTTGTCCCTTCGAGCACGAAACCGGCTTGTGGCTCCACCGGACGCGGCGCCGGTGTGGGCGGCAGCAGGATATCCAGCAGGCGCTCTTCGGCGTTCAGCTCGGCCTTGTCGGACACGTCTTCCAGCTTCTCTTCGCGCACCATGTCGATCGCGATCTCGACCAGATCACGAATCATGGACTCCACATCGCGCCCAACGTAGCCGACTTCGGTGAACTTGGAAGCCTCCACCTTCAGGAAGGGGGAGTTGGCGAGCTTGGCCAGGCGGCGGGCGATCTCGGTCTTGCCCACGCCGGTGGGTCCGATCATGATGATGTTCTTGGGAATGATTTCTTCGGCCAGGTCAGGCGAGAGCTTCTGGCGGCGCATGCGATTGCGCAGAGCGATGGCGACCGCGCGTTTCGCGGCGTTCTGACCGATTACATGCTTGTCGAGCTCGGTCACTATCTCACGCGGTGTGAGTTCGTCCAGAGCGATCTGTTCTTCTTCGACGCTTCCGGGTAAGTAGATGGCCATAAGTCAGTCGCTAGTCGTTGGTCGCTAGTCGTTAGGCCCTGATCGCAAGGCTGGGGTCCTGGCCAACGACCAACGACTATCGGCCAAAGACCGGTTACAGTTCCTCGATCGTCACTTTGTCATTGGTATAGATGCACATCTTGCCCGCAATCTTCATGGCTTCTTCCGCGATCTGGCGCGCGGAGAGCTGGGTGTGCTCGGCCAGCGCCTGCGCCGCCGCCTGGGCATACGGTCCGCCGCTGCCTATCGCCGCAATGCCTCCGTCGGGCTCAATTACATCGCCTTGGCCACTGAGCAGGAATGTCTGCTCTTTGTCGGAGACCAGCAGTAGCGCTTCCAGGTGGCGCAGGAACTTGTCGGTGCGCCAGTCCTTGGCCAGTTCCACCGCGCCCCGCCCGAGGTTTCCGTGATATTGCTCCAGCTTGGCCTCAAAGCGGCTGAACAGCGTAAACGCGTCGGCGGTAGAACCTGCGAATCCGGCCAGGATCTTGTCCTGATAAAGGCGCCGGATTTTCTTGGCGGAATGCTTGATGATGGCTTCCCCCAGCGTGACCTGGCCATCCCCGGCCATGACTACATTGCCGTTCCGGCGCACGCACAGAACAGTCGTCGATCGGACTAAACGCTTCCGGCTCATGAGGTTAATTCTTGATTATAGCAGCGGGAGAGAGATCGCTGGTGAACTCGCGCCCAGTGACCTATGTCACAGCCCGGTGTGCGAAGGTTGCCCTATACTGCAGCCAGTTCCGAAATGATGCGAAGGAGAGATTCATGAAATCTGCCGTTGTCTGTCTCGTCGTAGTTCTGCTTTCCGCTTCCCTATGGGCGCAAGCCGCTCCCGCCGCAACCCCGGCTCCGCAAGCACCGGCGGCAGCACCGGGTGCGCCCATGCATCATCACGAGCACGCGATGGGCGGCATGCGCGACCAGCACATGCAGGAGATGAAGGCGCAAGTCGAAAAAATGCGCGCCACTCTGGAGCAGATGAAGACCAACCTAGCCAAGGTGAAAGATCCCGCCCTCAAGCAGCAGGCCCAGCTTGATGTGGACCTGTGGGAAGGCATGGTCAAGCACATGGAAGGCATGGTCAGCATGATGTCCGGGCATGAAGGCATGGGGATGGGCATGATGCAGGGCGGCATGGAAGGCGGGATGCAGTGCTGCAAAGACATGAAGGAGGGCGGCGGTTGCTGTGGCGGCAACAAGTGCATGCAGGGCCCGCCCAAGCCGGCTGACGATAAGAGCGCGGCGCCATCTCTCTAGCGAAAGCGATGCCTGATACGAATCGCACGTTTGTAGGCAGCCGGCCGGGCAGGTGAGGACACCTGCCCCTTACGCGTGCACTGCTTCCGGCTTTCCTGCCAGCAACTGGCGCAGCACGAACTGCAGGATTCCACCATTGGCGTAGTACTGGGCTTCCTGCGGCGTATCGATTCTCACCAGGGCGCTGAACTCCGTGGTTTTTCCGTTGGCCGTGGCGCGAACCTTCACCTGCCGGCCGGGCGCGAAGTTGGTAATCAGTTCACGAATGCCGCCGATCTCAAACACTTCGTCGCCGCTCAGCTTCAATGATTGCGCATTCTCGCTCGCCAGGAACTGCAGTGGCAGAATGCCCATGCCAACCAGGTTCGAGCGGTGGATGCGCTCGTAGCTTTCTGCGATCACGACACGCACCCCCAGCAACAGCAGGCCTTTCGCAGCCCAGTCGCGTGAAGAGCCGGAGCCATATTCTTTCCCGGCGATGATCACCGACGGCACGCCTTCGGCAATGTATTTCTCCGAGGCTTCAAAGATAGTCATCTCCGCCCCGTCGGGCAGGTGACGGGTGAAACCGCCCTCCAGGTTAGGCACCATCTTGTTGCGCAGGCGCACGTTGGCGAAGGTGCCCCGTACCATGACTTCGTGATTGCCGCG
The DNA here is from genome assembly GCA_020073165.1 of Terriglobia bacterium. Lineage (GTDB taxonomy): Bacteria > Acidobacteriota > Terriglobia > Terriglobales > Acidobacteriaceae > JAIQET01. Next base: position 200,552 of record JAIQFP010000003.1, read on the forward strand.
CCGTGAGCCGTAGGAGTTGAAGTCGGCTGGCTTGACCCCGTGTTCGATCAGGTATTTCCCTGCCGGACTGTCTTTCTTGATCGAACCCGCAGGAGAAATGTGGTCGGTGGTGACACTGTCGCCCAGAACGGCCAGTACTCGCGCCCGGCGAATGTCCTCAATTGGCGCGGGCTTGACCTTCATGTCGTCGAAGTACGGTGCCTTGCGGATGTAGGTGGAGTCTTTCTCCCACGAATAGGTTTCGCCTTTCGGCACGGGCAGGGAGCGCCAGCGTTCATCGCCCTCGTAAACCTCGCCGTAGCTCTTGCGGAACATGTCCGAGGAAATGGATTTCTGAATGGCCTCGTCCACTTCGCGCCGGGACGGCCAGACGTCGGCGAGATAGACCGACTTGCCCTGCTTGTCTTTGCCGATGGCATCTTTGCGCAGGTCCACGTCAATGCGTCCCGCCAGCGCGAAGGCCACCACCAACGGCGGGGACATCAGGTAATTGGCGCGGACGTCGGGATTGATGCGGCCTTCAAAGTTGCGGTTGCCGGAGAGCACCGACGCTACGACGAGATCTTTCTCATCAATCGACTTGGAGATCTCCGGGGGAAGCGGTCCGGAGTTTCCGATGCAGGTGGTGCAACCGTAGCCGACGATATGGAACTTGAGCTTCTCCAGGTAAGCGGTCAGGCCGGCGCGCTCCAGGTAATCGCGCACCACCTTCGAGCCCGGCGCCAGCGAAGTTTTAACCCACGAGGGAACTTCCAGTCCACGCTCGACGGCCTTCTTGGCCAGCAGCCCGGCGGCGAGCATGACGAAAGGGTTCGACGTGTTAGTGCAGCTCGTGATCGCCGCAATGACCACGCTTCCGTGATGAAGGTTGCCGTTGCCCGGAGCCGCAGCCGGCATGGCGGCGCCTTTGCCCGGCTTAATCAGCGAAGGTAACGCCTGCTCGAACGATTCGCGCGCCCTTGACAGCGGTACGCGATCCTGCGGACGCTTGGGTCCGGCGAGGCTAGGCTCGACTGTGGCAAGATCCAACGCCAGCAGTTCCGAGTATTCCGCTTCGGGAGTCTTAGCGTCGTGGAACAGCCCCTGTTCGCGGCAGTAAGCTTCGACCAGTGCGATCTGCTCCTCGGAGCGTCCGGTGAGGCGCAGGTAGGCGAGCGTCTCTTTGTCGATTGGGAAGATGCCGCAGGTCGCCCCGTACTCGGGGGACATGTTGCCGATGGTGGCGCGGTCTGCGAGCGGCAACTCCGGCAGGCCGGGACCGAAGTATTCGACGAACTTCCCGACGACCCCATGCTTGCGCAGCATCTCGGTGATGGTCAGCACCAGGTCGGTAGCGGTTGCGCCTTCGCGGAGTTTACCGGTCAGCTTTACGCCTACTACTTGCGGGATCAGCATGGAAACCGGCTGTCCCAGCATGGCGGCCTCGGCTTCGATTCCACCCACGCCCCAACCCAGCACGCCCAGGCCGTTGATCATGGTGGTGTGCGAGTCCGTACCGACAAGCGTGTCGGGGTAGGCCAAGCGTTTGCCGGCCGACTCTTGCACGAAGACCACGCGCGCCAGAAATTCCAGGTTCACCTGGTGCACGATGCCGGTATCCGGCGGAACAATCTTCAGATTGCGGAACCCGGTCTGTCCCCAGCGCAGGAACTGGTAGCGCTCCTTGTTGCGCTGGAACTCGAGCAGGGCATTCATGTCGAAGGCGCTGGATGTACCAAACTCATCGACCTGCACCGAGTGATCAATGACCAGTTCGGCAGGCTGCAGAGGGTTGATCAACGCAGGATCTCCAGACAAGCGCTTCATAGCATCGCGCATGGCGGCCAGGTCGACCACGGCGGGCACGCCGGTGAAGTCCTGCAGCAGCACGCGGCTGGGGGTGAACGCAATTTCCTTGTCGGGCTTCGACTTGCTGTTCCAAGCCGCCAGGGCGCGGATTTCGTCTTTGGTCACGTTGCGGTCGTCTTCCGTGCGCAAAAGATTCTCCAGCAGAATGCGCAAAGAAAATGGAAGGTGCCGGGTGGAAATGCCCTGCTTGTCGAGCGCGTCAATGCGGTAAATTTCGTATTCCTTGATGCCAACCTTAAGAGTAGAGTGGCAGTTAAAGCTGTTCATGAATGGTGTGCCTTCCTGACTATATAGATTCGTGGCGCAGGCCACTCGCTCCACGATGCCAAAACTATAGTTTAGCCCTCTCCTGCCAAATCGTGTAGGCGAGAGCTCTCGCCTGAATCCGGCTTTGTGGGTTGTGGATGGGTGTGCAGTCGAACGTCTATTTCGCCCGAAGCAGCAGCACGGGCGCGCTGATACTGTGTCGCACCCGAGTGGCGGTGGTGCCAAGAAACACATCAGCAAGGAAGCGGTGTCCATGGGTGCTCATGGCCACCAGGTCGCACCCCTTCTGCCGGACCCATTTGATGATCTCGTCCGCCGGCTCGCCATACGCCAGTTCCGCCTGTGCGGGAACGCCTACGGATTCGAACTCGGCCCGGACTTTTTCCAGATAGGCAGTGTCTTCGGCAATTTCAGGGCTCACCGCGTCCGGGCCGTAGGTTCTGGCTGCCCATCCGTCGGCCACATGCAGCAACACCAAACGGCTGTGCGCGAGTTTGGCGAGCTGTTTGATGTGTTCGATGATCGCCCGGTCGGTCGGTGTGCCGTCCAACGTCACGAGAATGGTTTCGTACATGGTGGTCCTGTTTTTTTCGTGCCGATCATCCGCCGATGACGACCTGCCAAGCGGCTTTAAGCGACTCTGGCAGGCCGTAGATGTCCATGGCCGTGATCAGAATAGCACTGGCCCAACCCGCAGCCATCAGCAACCAACCGTTCCTCCAGGTTCCCATTCGCTTGCGCGAACTGGTGAAATGCAGGAGCGGAAACATGGCGAATGGCAGTTGCAGCGCCAGCACCACTTGGCTCAGGGTCAGCAGGTCGGTAACACTGCTGTCGCCTCGCAGGCCAATGATGAAAACTGCCGGCAGAATGGCCAGCGTGCGCGTAATGAGCCGCCGAACCCACGGCTTAATCCGCCAATGCATGAAGCCTTCCATCACAACTTGCCCGGCGAGCGTTCCCGTGATGGTGCTGCTCTGGCCGCTTGCCAGGAGCGCCACTGCAAACAGTGTGCTCGCAACCGCGGTGCCCAATAATGGCGCCAGGGTCAGGTAAGCGACGCGGATCCAGTCGCTGTCGGGGCCGAACGTGACCACCTGCCCACCCGGCACCAGGATGCTGTGCTTTCCGAAGAACACCATCGCCGCCAGCACCAGAATGGCGGCGTTGACGAAGAAGGCGACGGTCAGGGCCGCGATGGAGTCGATGGTATTGAAGCGAAGCGCGCTGCGAATCGACGGCTCGTCTTTTTGCAGTCTGCGGCTCTGTACCAGGGCCGAATGCAGGTACAGGTTGTGAGGCATCACGGTGGCGCCGATGATGCCGATGGCGATGTATAACATTCCCGCTTGCCGAAAGTGCGGCGTGATCAGGGCCCGCCCCATTTCCAGGAAGCCAGGCTGGGTCTCGGGAAGGATGAAAATCTCTATGAAGTAGCACACCGCGATGGTCGCGATCAGCAGCAGAACCACGGCCTCGATGGTGCGCATGCCAAACCGTTGCAAGGCCAGGAGCAGCAGTACGTCCAAACCGGTGATGATCACCGCCCAAAGCAGCGGGATGTGGAAGAGCAAGTTGAGGGCGACAGCGCTGCCGAGCACCTCTGCCAGGTCGCAGGCGCCAATGGCCATTTCGCTAAGCAGCCAGTTGGGCCAGCGCGTCCACTTGGGATACCAGTCGCGGCAGCATTGGGCAAGGTCTTTGCCGGTTACCACGCCCAGGCGAGCGGAGATCACCTGCATGAAGATGGCCATCAGGCTGGCCAGGCCGACGACCCAAAGAAGTCCGTACTTGAACTGAGCGCCGCCTTGGAGGTCGGTCCCCCAGTTGCCGGGGTCCATGTAGCCGACGCTGACCAGAATCGCGGGGCCCACGAAGGCCCGCCACTGCTCCCAAAATCCCGCCTGGTGGTGCGGCACCTCGACGGAACTATGCACTCCCTCCAATGACAAGTGGTTGGCGCCCTGAACATCGGCGGGGCTGCTGCCGGCGGCGGACGCGCGCGAGTCCCCCAGCCCGTCGGCGTTCATTTGCCCGTCTTCCTTTCTCATCTTGTGCGCTTCCGGGACAGGAGCAAGTCAACTGGCATACACGGCCTGAAATTAACTATGGTTAATTATACCGAGCGGGAGGGCAGGTGGGAAACCCAAATCTTGTCGGATGCGGATCGGCCTAAAACCACAGTAACCGAGGCTGTCTGGAGAGACAGCGTCTTGTCGTAGTTGCACTCCACCAGGCGGAGTTCTGCTCCCGGCCGAATACCGCGTGCTTCCAGAAATTCGAGGAGGTTCCGGTCCCGCTCGTAGATCCCGCTCACCCGGTAGCGCTGTCCGGCCTCAGCTTCGGAAAGCAGCATCAGGCCACGTCTACGGCGACTCCCGGGACTCTCCATTTCGCTCAGATTGCCGTGGGGACAGGCGCCTCCACGGCCGAGTTTGGCCAGCAGCTTGGCCTCGAAGTCGGGCGAAACGGCGTGCTCCAGGCGCTCTGCCTCGTCATGCACCTTGTACCATTCCATGCCGAACATCTCGGATAGCATGCGCTCGATGAGGTGATGACGCAGCGTAAGCTTGCGCGCGATCTTGCGCCCAGCCGGGGTGAGCCCAACCTGGCCGTCTGTCTGCACCCGCACTAGGCCATCCTTTTTCAACCGGCGCAGGGCCATGGTGACGGCCGGCGGTGAAACCGAAAGCCAGTGCGCCAGGGTCGCGGAAATGACGGTCTCCCCTTCGCTCTCAGCTTCCAGGATCGCCTTCAGGTAGTCTTCTTTGGAGACGGTAATCATCTGGGGAGATTATACGGCGGGATTAAGCATGGTTAATGGGAATCGGCTGGGGGACGTCAGGAATTGAAGATTGCCGATTCCCAATTGCCAATCTGAAACCGGCCGCTGTTCAATTGGCAATTGAAATCGGTAATTGCCAATCCGGGGTTTGACATCGTCCCCGTCGCCCCCTAACCTTGTTTATCCCGAGCTATGAAGATCCTGGTCATTGGCAGCGGCGGACGCGAGCACGCGCTGGTGTGGAAACTGCGTCAGTCTTCGCGTGTGTCGAAGGTGTATTGCGCGCCGGGCAACGGCGGCATTGCGGACGATGCCGAGTGCCTTCCCGCCGACATGAAGAACCTGGAATCGCTGCTGGCGCTGGCCCACCAGGTCCAGCCCGACCTGACTATCGTGGGGCCCGAGTTGCCTTTGACCTTGGGCGTAGTGGACGAGTTCACCCGGCGCGGCTTGCGTATTTTCGGTCCGACCAAAGCGGCGGCGCGGCTGGAGTCGAGCAAGAGCTTCGCCAAGGAATTCCTGCAGCGGCATCGCATTCCCACCGCACACTACGCCATCTGCAATTCGCTGGACGAGATCCATCACGCCCTGCCGCATTTCCACATGCCGGTTGTGGTCAAGGCCGACGGGCTGGCTGCGGGTAAGGGCGTGGTCATCTGCAAGAGCAAGGACGAGGCCTCCTCGGTCGCGTCGGAAATGTTGAGTGGGAAGATGCTGGGCGAGGCCGGCTCGCGCGTGGTCCTGGAAGAGTGCCTGCAGGGCGACGAACTTTCTTTCCTGGTGGTCAGTGACGGCGAGCGAATTGCCCCGCTGGTCGCGGCCCAGGATCATAAGCGCATCGGCGACGGCGATACCGGTCCGAATACCGGCGGTATGGGTGCTTATTCCACTCAGACGATTGTGGACGATCAGATGACGAACTGGCTGGTGCAGCACGTCGCGCGGCCGGTCGTGGAGGGGATGAAGGCCGAGGGCGCTGAATACAAGGGCGTGCTGTACTGCGGGTTGATGATGACCGCGCGCGGGCCCATGGTGCTGGAATTCAATTGCCGATTTGGCGATCCCGAGACCCAGCCCATCCTGATGCGGCTGGAGAGCGACCTGGTGGAGGCGCTGGAGGCTTCGATTGACGGGCGAGTCAGCGATGGCGATTTCCGCTGGTCGGCGGATGCTTCCGTATGCGTGGTGATGTCGTCGGGCGGTTATCCGGGCGCGTTCGAGGTGGGCAAGAAGGTGATGGGTCTGGAAGAAGCCGCAAAGGTGGAGGGCGTGAAGGTTTTCCATGCCGGCACGAACAGGCGCGATGGCGCCTACTACACCGCAGGCGGGCGGGTGCTGGGCGTAACCGCGCGGTCCGCCGAGCTGGCGACCGCGGTGCACCGGGCGTATGAGGCCGCCTCCAAGATTGGGTTTGAAGGCGCGCATTACCGCAAGGACATTGCGGCAAGAGCGCTGAAGAAGTAGACCTTGGACCTCAAACTACACGGGAGATCCATGAGCAAACCACAGGTTTCCATTGTGATGGGTAGCGACTCCGACCTCGAGATCATGCAGGAGGCCGGCAAAGCGCTGGAGCAGTTCGGCATTCATTACGAGATGGATGTGACCTCGGCGCACCGCTCTCCGGAGCGGACGGCGGAGTATGCGCGCAAGGCGGCGAGCCGCGGCATTCGCGTGATCATCGCCGGGGCCGGCGGCGCGGCCCACCTGGCAGGTGTGATCGCGGCGCATACCACGCTGCCGGTCATCGGTGTCCCGATCCCATCTACGTCCCTGAACGGCCTTGACTCGCTGCTGGCGACGGTGCAGATGCCAGCGGGGATCCCGGTCGCCACCGTGGCCATCGGCAAGCCTGGTGCGACCAACGCGGGGATTCTGGCGGCGCAGATCCTCGGGCTCTCGAGTGAGAGCCTGGGGAAGAAACTCAGTGCGCACAAAGATCAGCTAGCTAACAGCGTGGAAGAGAAGTCGAAGAAGCTGAAGATGACGCTGGGGAGCTAACCATTGCAGATTCTTGATTGCCAAACCGACTCCGGCAGTGTGCCGCTGCACGCCAGATCCTTCGCCCTGCCGGGCTCAGGATGACGCCGGGAACGCAGGAATTTTACGTGATGGCTACAGCTTCAGGCTCTTCAGATACTGCCGCAGTGGTTCTCCCAGGTCGGGGCGCTTGAGGGCAAATTCCACCGTCGCCTTGAGGAAGCCCAGCTTGTCGCCGGTGTCGTGGCGCTTGCCCTCGAACACGTAACCGTACACTTTTTCCTTCTTGAGCAAGGCTCGCAATCCGTCGGTCAGTTGCAGTTCACCGCCCACGCCGGCCTTGATCTGGGACAGGGTCTCGAACACTGCAGGCGTCAGGATGTAACGGCCGATCACCGCGATATTGGAAGGCGCGTCTGCCGGTTTCGGCTTTTCCACCATGTCTTCGATTTCGTAGAGCCGCCCGTCAAAGCGTTTATCCGCGGGTTTCACCTTGAGCACGCCGTACGCAGAAATGGCAGCGCCTTCGATCATCTGCGCGGCCAGCACCGAGCACTGGGTTTGCTCGAAGACATCCATCATCTGCTTCAGGCAGGGGGTTTCCGCATCAATGACGTCATCAGCCAGCAGCACGGCAAACGGCTCGTTGCCCACCAGCTCCCGCGCCATGAGCACGGCGTGGCCCAGCCCCAGTGCCTCTTTCTGGCGGACGTAGGCGACGTGGATCATGTCCGAGATGTCGCGCACGATGTTGAGCAGCTCGGTCTTGCCGCGCTCTTCGAGCATCCTCTCCAGTTCGTAACTCACGTCGAAGTGATCTTCGATGGCTTGCTTGCCCCGGCCGGTGATGATGATGATCTGGTCGCAGCCAGCAGCCAGCGCCTCTTCGACGCCGTACTGGATGATGGGCTTGTCCACCAGGGGAAGCATCTCCTTGGGTTGGGCCTTGGTGGCGGGCAGGAAGCGCGTGCCCAGGCCGGCAGCGGGAAAAACCGCTTTGCGAACTTTCATCGCCATGGTCCAGTTTCTCTTTCGGCACCAGAGTGAACCGGGGAATCGTGCCGCAGGCGGGCACCTACATCGCCCTTAACAATAACAGGAGTGGGAGTGGGGAGGCGAGGAGTGGTTGGGCGCGGCGGGGTTGGGACGATGGCCAGAGAAGTACATGTGGCCCTGCGGGCCTGACCGGGTCAGAGAACCCGGTCCCACACAAGCCGGCGCTACTTCGGGCTTACGGCTTCGTGGGCGGCCAGCTCTTCCAGGAGATCATGCAGGGTTTGCAGGACTGCGTCGGCTCCGGCGGCTTTTATGCCGAACTTCAGGGTCCCGTCGGGGGTGAATTGCGAGCCGCGTTGCGAAGCCACGAAGCGGGCCAGTTTGCCCGCGTCAATCGCCGCGTTCTGCCGGAACTTGATGCTGACGAGGTCGCGCTTGCGCTCGATGCCCGTCACGCCCACACGCACGGCGAGCAGTTTGAGCGTCGCGTATTCGAGCAGATTGCGCACCGCGCCCGGCGGGTCGCCGTAACGGTCTTTCAGCTCGGCGCGGACGTCTTTGAGCTGCGACTCGTTTTCTACGCCAGCCACACGCTTGTACATGCGCAGGCGCTGGTTCTCCTCGCGAATGTAGTCCACCGGGATACGGATATTGAGGCCGAGGTTGAGCTGAGTTTCGGCTTCTTCGGGTGCGGCTTCGCCCTTCATCTCGCGGACGGCGCGGTCGAGCATCTGGGTGTAGAGCTCGAAGCCGACGGCCTCGATGTGGCCGCTCTGCTCGCCTCCCAGCAAATTTCCGGCTCCGCGCAGTTCGAGATCGAGAGCTGCGATCTTGAAGCCCGCGCCCAGGTCGGAAAATTCCTTCAGGGCGGCCAGGCGGCGACGCGCGATTGGTGTGAGCTCGATTTCCGCGGGCAGCAGCAGATAAGCGTAGGCGCGGCGGTTCGACCGTCCCACGCGGCCGCGGAGTTGGTAGAGTTCGGAGAGGCCGAAGCGCTCGGCGCGGTTCATGAGGATGGTATTGCAGAGCGGGATGTCGAGGCCGTTTTCAATGATGGTGGTGGCCACCAGAATGTCGGCTTCGTGATGCATGAATTTGAGCATCACTTTTTCGAGCTCACCCTGGGACATCTGTCCGTGACCGACAATGATGCGGGCGCGCGGAACCAGGGTTTGCAGCTTGGCGGCAATCTCCCAGATGGTGTCCACGCGATTGTGCAGGAAGTACACCTGGCCGCCGCGATCAAGCTCCTGCTCGAGAGCAGACTGGATCAGCTTGTCGTCCCAGCTGGCCACCACCGTCTGAATGGCGATGCGGTCTTTGGGCGGCGTCTCAATCACGCTCATGTCGCGCAGCCCGACGAGCGACATGTGCAGGGTGCGCGGAATTGGCGTGGCTGACATGGTGAGCACGTCCACCTGCTTGCGCATCTGCTTCAGCCGTTCCTTGTGGCGAACACCAAACCGCTGCTCTTCGTCCACCACCAGCAGGCCCAGATCCGCGAACTTCACATCTTTGGACAGCAGGCGATGGGTGCCGATCAGGATGTCCACCTTGCCGGCTTCCACCCTCTGCAAGATTTCCTTTTGCTGCTTCGCGGTGCGGAAGCGGCTGAGCATCTCAACCGTGACCGGGAAGGCGGCGAAGCGCTGCTTGAAAGTCTCGAAGTGCTGGAAGGCAAGCACGGTGGTCGGTGCCAGCACTGTGACCTGCTTGTTGTCGCTGATGGCCTTGAAAGCGGCGCGCATGGCGACTTCTGTCTTGCCGTAGCCGACGTCGCCGCAGAGCAGGCGGTCCATGGGCTGGGAGGACTCCATGTCGCGTTTGACGTCCACGATGGCAAGTTCCTGGTCTTCGGTCTCGCTGAATTCGAAGGCGTCTTCGAACTCGCGAATCCATTCGTTGTCGGCCGAGAAGGCATGGCCCTGGGCGGCCTTGCGCTCGGCATAGAGTTTGAGAAGTTCGTCGGCCATGTCCTTCATGGCCTTGCGCACGCGGGCCTTGGTCTTGATCCAGGCGGCCGTGCCCAGGTGATTCAGCGGAGGCTTGGCGCCTTCGGATGACCGGTACTTCTGTACCAGGTCGAGACGGGTCAGGGGCACGTAGAGGCGCGCGGCCTCGGCGTATTCCAGCAGCATGAACTCGGCGTTGCCATCGCCCTGGTTGATTTCCTTCAGGCCCTGGTACTGGCCGATTCCGTGTTCAACGTGGACGACGTAGTCGCCGACCTGCAGGTCGCGAAAGTCGGAAAGAAAGGCGGAGACCTTGGATTTCTGGCGCTGTGGTTGCGCCGCCACCGCCTCGGACTCATCGAACAAGTCGCGCGAGCCAAAGATGGTGAGACCGGCCGCGGGCAGCACCACGCCGTCGGGAACGTAGGCTTTCGCCAGCGTCGTGGTGAGGACCTCTCCGGCGAAGTATGCCGTCTCGTCGGCATAGCTCTCGCCGCCGCGGGTACGGCTGCCCAAGCGGAAAGAGACCGCGTACTCGCTGAAAATGTCCGCCAGGCGCTCGACCTCGCCGGTGTGGGGCACCGCCAGCAGTACCCGTTTGCCCTCGGCGATCTGCTTCTTGACTTCCTCCAGCATGGCCGGGACGGAGCCGTGGAAGCGGGGCGTGGGCTGGGAGTGGAACGTCGCGGACGACTCGTTCTGTTCCCCGCGCTCGATGCCGAGGTGTTCGATCTCCGCGCCGGGAATGGTCGCCAGCTTCTTCCACCAATTTTCCGGAGGGAAGTAGAGATCGGTGGGGCGGACCAGGTTGCCGACTTCGCTGCGTTCGTGGGCCTCTTCAATGCGCGCCCACATGCGGTCGAATTCCTGCCGGAGGCTGTCAGGCTCGTCAGCCAGCACCACAGCGTTGGGAAGCAAATCGAACAGGCTGCGATCGCCCCCGGCCACCGGTGCGTAAAACTCCCAGCCGGGAAACACCGTGACTCCGCCGGAGCGCACTGCCTGCTCGATTACCTCCTCGGAGCCGGTAATGCGCTTTCCGGAAAGGCGGGCGTGAATTGCGCCCAAGAGATCCTCGCTGACCGGAGTCTCAGTAAGGGGCAGCAGCAGGGCTTCGTCCACGGGATTCGAGGAGCGTTGCGTTCCGGGATCGAACTTGCGGATGGACTCCACCTCGTCGCCGAAGAACTCGATGCGCAGCGGGCGGTCGGCCTCAGGTGAGTACACATCGAGAATGCCGCCGCGCAAAGCATACTCTCCGGGCATCTCGACCACGTCGGTCGAGTTGTAGCCCACGGTGTTGAGGTGGCGCAGCAGCAGGTCGGTGTCGAGGCTATCGCTACGCCGGACAATCCGTGCCAGATCGGCGTAATACTCGGCGGCACGCAGGCGGAGGGCGGTGGCGGTGATCGGCGACACCACGATGGAGGCGGCACCGGTGGCGATTTTCCAGAGCGCGACCGCGCGCTCTTCCTGGATTTTCGGGTGGGGAGAGAGGTTCTGGAAGGGAAGCACATCGCGAGTGGGCAGCGAGACGATGGATTCGGGCTCGCTGCCTCCGCTCAGCTCCGAGAACGCCCGCAGTACGGGAATCAATTCTTCCGCGGTGTGGTTGTCGGGGACGACCAGGATGAGTGGCCGGCCGGCAGCCTTATGCAGCAGAACCAGAAGCAGCGCCTTGGCGGTGGGGGTGAGCCCGCAGACACGAATCCGCCCCGTGCCCTCTTTCAGGTGGGAGGCCACACGCGCAAAGGCGGGTAACTTTTCCGCATCCGCGAAGAGATCGCGGACGAAGGGGAGAACCATGCGGCTTCTATTCTAACAGGGTCAGCGGTGCAGCCCGGGATACATGCTGAAGTAGATCAGCAGCAGGTCGACGGTGTCCTGCACGCCGTGGGCAACGATGGGAACCCACAGGTTGCAGCCTGTGCCCAGAAACATCAGTCCCAGCAATACTCCCATCAGGCCTTCATCAATGATGCCGGTGATGCCCTGATAGGAGTGGGCGTATCCAAACCCCATGTTGACTACGATCAAACTTACGAACCACGCCAGCCGCGTGCGCTTGCCCAGGTCGGCCACGCGATTCATCAGGTAGCCTCGCCACACCATTTCCTCGCCAAACGCCGCGAGAGTCCAGATGAATAGGAAGCCGAGAGCAGCTAGCTTGAAGTTTCCGGGGAGGTCCTGGAAGTCGGACAAGTCCGGTTGCTTGCCGGTGAGACGCGTCAGCAGCGGCTGGCTGACGAACAGTTCGAAGGTTTCCATCAGGAGTCCGGCTGCGATGCCGAGGGCCAACGTGAGTTTCCAACTGCGGTTCTTGGTGAGACCCACGTCCCGCCAGCGGAGGCCGCGGAGGCGCAAGGAAATCCAGCCGAGCATCAGGAGGAACGGAGTCTTACTGACGGGAATGAAGTGTCTCTCGTCGGCGAAAAAGATCAAGGCAACCAGAGCGAACTCCGCGAGCGCGAGCCATTTGCTCTGGCGCCAGGCGGCTGGCGTGTTGTCGGGCGCGGCGGTGGGATCATTCATGATATTTCCCTTAACCTCACCGCCCTGCCACGGACCGACGGCGCCAGAAGGTGCGAATACACCACAGTCCGAAATGGAGGTTGACCAGAACCATGCCCATGGCGAGGATCAAGCCCAGCGGGATGATCCACCAACCGAGCAGCTCTCTGCCGTTGACCGGCACGGGGCCGAATCCGAGCCGCAAGCTGAGCACGGTATCGGTTGAATTAGGAATCAACCAGAGTCCGGCGGTCGTGGGGTGAATGGGCTTCAGCAGCGCGCAAAGCGAGAGTGAGCCGGCGATGAAATATCCGATGAGTGAGATCATCAGGATCCAAAATCCCGCAAAGCTCAGGCTGGCCCAGCGAAACAGACTTTGCAGGACGAGCCACGGGGAACGGTTCACCTGGGCCCGCTTCAGCAGGTCGTCGGTCAGGTATTGGCTGGCGAGGTTTTCGGGACTTCCGAGGGCGGCGAGCGCCTGGGTGACGGCTGCCGGTGTGACTTCTCCGGAAGGGGCCGCGCGATCGAGGATGTGGCTGCGCAGTTCCTCAACGATGTCACGCGCGTCGGCGTCGTTCATGCCGCGCAGCAACCGGCGCAGGGTGTTGAGGTAGGCGTCAATTTCTTGCTTTGATTCTGCAGAAACGTTCATCACTCACTTTCCTTTCCCGAGCGGCGCCAGCATCTTGCTCATGCTGGAGGAAAATCGCGCCCACAGGCGCGCCATCTCAAGAGCGCGGCGCCGGCCGGCCGATGTAAGCAAGTAGTACTTGCGCGGATGTCCGGCGTCAGACTCGACCCATTCGGAGTCGAGCAGTCCCAGTGCCTTCAAGCGGCTCAGTAACGGGTACACCGTGCCTTCGACAACGATCAGATCGGAGTCGCTCTCCAGCCGGCGAATGATTTCGAGGCCGTAAAGGCGGCCATCCCAGAGCGCGGCCAGGATGGCCAATTCCAGGGATCCTTTGCGCAGCTGGACTTCCCACTTCTCGGCCGCGTCGGGTTCGTGGTTGCTTTGCTGTGCCACGCACTATACTATGCATCACATAGTATGTCCTGTCAAGGTGAAAATCGGGCCCTTTTGGGTGCGGGGATCGGCGCTTTGGGAGAGGTCAACTACGGAGCAGAGGCCGCGTCAGGCAGGTGGGGCCGCCGGAGCCGTTGATGCACAGCTCGGAACCGGGGAAAGCGCGGACGTCGAAGCCTGCCTTTCGCAGACGGTCATTTGTCTTCGAGTTCTCCTCCAAGGCGAGGAGGCGTTTGCGGCCGAGAGAGAGCACGTTGCAGGCGAGCGAGTCGCGTTCCGAGGCGTCAATTTCGATGAAGCGATAGCCGCGGGCTTTGAGCAGTTCGACGGTTTCGACGGCCAGCCAAGACAGATCAACCAGCGCGGTCTCGTCATCCAGCAGGCTCACTAGCGACATCAGGTGCAGGCAGGCCGCAGGCCCGGGCCCGTAGGGAAGCGGAGCGGAGAGGACTTCGACTCCCTTCGAGGCAAGCAAGGCACGCATCTGGGCGATACCAGCGGCGTTGGTGCGATAGCCGTGGCCGATGAGCAGGGTTTGGGAATCGAGCCAGACCATGTCTCCAGCTTCGGTGGTGGCGGGAGGCCTGATCTCGCCCAGCACCGGGATACCGAGACCCTGGCAGAATTCGCGGTGATGCCGCGCCTCCGGCACCCGGTTGGGCTTGCCGGGATTCATCAGGATGAGGCCGAAGTCGGTGGCGAGGGATGGGTCGTGGGTGTAGACCGCGTCGAGGGTAAGTTCGGCCGCCGGCCGCAAGTGAACTACTTCCGCTCCGGCAGACTCCAGTTGATGGCACAGAGCATCGTGTTGGCTCTGGGCGATCTTGAAGTCCGGTTGGTGGTGAAAGCCGAGGTCGCGCCAACCCCCGGCACGCTCGGCCCATCCCGCCGAGCGGGGGGAGCACACCATTACGCGGTGCAATTGGCCGACCATGGAATGACCGTTGTAGTGTTCCGAACTCGGCAAAGTTTGTGGCCGCCTTCCCGCTCAGCAATCTATTATGAGCGTATGGCAAAAGCAATGTGGGAAGGCGCTGTGCTCGCCGAGAGCAACCAGACGATTGAGGTCGAAGGCAACCAGTACTTTCCGCCGGACGCGATCAGGAAGGAATACTTCAAGCCGAGCCCGCAAAATAGCGTGTGTCCGTGGAAGGGCACGGCCAGCTATTACGACGTCGAAGTGAATGGAAAGCGCAATGCAGGCGCGGCCTGGTACTATCTGGAGCCCAAATCCGCGGCGAAGCAGATTGCGGGATACGTGGCGTTCTGGAAGGGCGTGAAGGTGGAGAAGTAGGAGACCTCGCTTCGCTCGGTGGACGGGCGAGGCGCCCGTCCCCACACACTCACCCGCAGTAATGAAAAAGGACAGCCCGGAGCCCCCCGAGGCTGTCCCACATCCCTCCCGGTTAGAAGGGCGTGTACTGGAGCAAGAGTAGCGGGAACGTGTTGCAGGAGTATGTCGGCATCATGAATTTCCGGTGAATTTCCCCAGTGCCCAATGCTCCGTATCACGCCTTCCTGTGACTGGGCTCGCAGCAGCCTGTCAGGCCGCTGCTATAGTTGACTTCGGGGGCAACACTCCCGGCAGGAGGACCCATGACCCGCAAAATCGAGCAATCGCGCAAACTACAACGCCGCGCCGAGCAGATGATCCCCGGCGGCGTGAACTCGCCGGTGCGTGCGTTTCGCGCGGTGGGCGGCGATCCGCCGTTTATTGTGCGGGGCGCGGGTTCCCATCTTTGGGATGCGGACGACAATGAGTACATCGACTACATCGGGTCCTGGGGGCCACAGATTCTTGGTCACGCCGCGCCATTAGTAGTGGACGCGGTCACCAGCGCGGCCAGAAATGGCACCAGCTTCGGCGCCTCTACCCCGGCGGAAGCGGACCTGGCAGAGATTGTGCTTTCAGCCTTCCCCCACATGCAGAAGGTACGCTTCGTCAGCTCGGGGACGGAGGCGACCATGTCGGCCATCCGCCTGGCCCGCGCCTATACCAAGCGCAAATACATTGTGAAATTTGAAGGCTGCTATCACGGGCATGCGGACGCGCTGCTGGTGAGAGCGGGATCGGGCGTGGCCACGCTGGGCATTCCGGGTTCGGCGGGCGTGCCGGAAGAATTCACCCAATTCACGCTGGCTCTGCCCTTCAACGACACTGACGCGCTGGAGGAGGCGTTCAAGAAATTTCGCCATCAGATCGCGTGCGTGATCGTAGAGCCGGTGGCCGGAAACATGGGTTGCGTGCCCCCCGCGCGCGGATATCTCGAGGGTCTGCGCGCCATCACCGAGCGGGACAAGACGCTGCTGATCTTCGACGAAGTGATGACCGGCTTCCGCCTGGCGTTTGGCGGAGCGCAGGAGTTGTATGCGATCCATCCTGACCTGACGACCATGGGCAAGATTATCGGCGGTGGCCTGCCGGTGGGCGCTTACGGAGGCCCGTCCGAAATCATGGACCTGGTGGCGCCGCTGGGCCCGGTGTACCAGGCGGGGACGCTTTCCGGAAATCCGTTGGCCATGGCGGCAGGGCTGGCGACGCTGCGCCACCTGAAAGAGCACAAGAAAGAGATCTACCCGCGGCTCGACAAGCTGAGCGGAGAGCTGGCAGCGGGCGTGGCTCTGGCCGCGAAGGAAGCCGGGGTGCCCATCTGCTACAACCGCGTGGGCTCGATGTTTACCTGGTTCTTTGCGCCCTGTCCGGTGACCGATTGGAACTCGGCGGCGAAGTCGGATACCGAAGCCTTCGGGCGATTCTTCCGGGCGATGCTGGACAATGGCGTGTACCTGCCACCGTCGCAGTTCGAGGCGGCGTTTCTGAGTGCCGCGCATACGGAAGAGGACATTCAGCAGACGATCGCAATGGCGAAGCAGGCATTTGCGGCAGCCGTCAGCGGTCAGCCATCAGCCGTCAGCTAACAAACATCACGACCGTTTAGGGTTAGATGTTCACTAGCCGATGCTATTCGCGCTTCAAACGGCACTTGAACTTGCCATCAGCATCTATGGCTCCATAGCCTGAACTGTCCGAAACGGCCGCAACGCCATCTGTAAATTCGGTACCCCAGTTCAGGCCCGGCGGAACCACCATATCGCCTTTCACGTTTATGTATCCGAGTTTCCTGTTCTTGACGATGATGGCCATGCCGCCGCGGAACACGCCTATTTCCTCCCCTTCGAACTTAGGCAATATGACCATTTGCCCACTCTTGTTGATCCAACCCCATCGCCCCGCAACTCTTACTGCAGCCAGCCCCTCCGAGAAATCCATTGCGGTCTCAAAGCGAGGAGCGATCACGAATTGACCTGTCTTATCGATGTAGCCCCAGGTTCCGTCTTTTCCGGTGACCGCCGCAAGTCCTTCATGGAAGTCGTCGCCTGCGGCAAAGGAATGGGGGATAACCCACTTTCCGCTGTGGTCAATGTACCCCCATGTGCTCGGACCGACGCTGCCGTCCGGATGTTTTGGTCGCATCGAAACTCTCGCCAGTCCTTCCGAGAATCCCACCAGGAACTCTATCTCCATGCCCGCCTCATTCAGCCGTATCACGTAGTTCCCAGACTTGTCGACATACCCTAAGGGAACATTCAGGATGCCGTTCTTCTCGCCATATCCTTCGACCAGCCCTTCAGAGAACCAGAGCGGCATTCCGAACTTAGGCTTAATTACGACTTCGCCCGTTTTGTCTATGAAGCCCCACAACGGGCTGTGCTCATCCAGCCGGACGCTGGCCAGTCCATCGGAGAAATGAACCGCCCCTGCGAACATGGCGGGGATCACGACCGTCCCGGTTTGGTCGATGTAACCCCATTTTTGACCGATCTTGACGGCAGCCAGGCCATCCGTAAAGTCGAACGCCCCGGAATATTGCGCCGGAATCACCATTTGGCAGTTGGAATCCATGAATCCGTGCTTGTCGTTACGGCTGATCAGGAATGGAAGGTCGAAGTGCTGAGATTGTGCCGACGTCGAGATCGCTGCACAAAAGACAACCGCCGCCACACAAAGGGTGCGAAGTCGGTTCATTCCTGCACTCCAAGGTGATTAGACACCGCTCGACTCGAGGCACGCACCGAAATCAGTGCAAGGGGCCGACAACCGACGACTGATAACTGACGACCGTGCGTCCCATCATCCTCGGGACCGTCACAAACTCATAGCCACCCGCCTTGTAGCGGGAAATGAGCCGATCAGTTGCCGTGACCGTGTATGCACGGTCAGCCCCGAACGCCAGGTGTCCGCCGTCATGCAGCAGGATCACGTCGCCTCCGCGGACCTGCCTTGTGACCTTGCGTTCGATGTGTTCGGCCGACGGCGCGTTCCAATCATATCCGGTCACGTTCCACATCACGGGCTCGAGGCCAAGCACGCGCGCGATGCGCATCACCGCCGGCCGGCGTCCTCCAAACGGAGGCCGGAACAGCTTGGAGTGTTCGCCCACCGCGTCGGTCAAGGCGCGCTCACAGTCCACCAGCTGGGTCCTGATGGTGGTAGCGGGTTGAAAAATCAGCAGAGCGTGGGAAAAGGTATGGTTGCCTACAACATGTCCGGCCTTCACCAGTTCGCGGACGATGTCGGGCCGCTGCTGCACGTAGCGGCCTATGAGGAAGAACGTGGCCCGGACATCGTGCTTCGCCAGGACCTCCAGCAAGCGCAGCGTGTGTGGATCGTTGGGGCCGTCATCGTATGTGAGCGCTAACTGCCTCGATCCGCGCCCCAGGCCGGTAAACGTCTTGCCATACCATTGCCCGGTCGGTGCCATGGTCTGGTAGCCGGCGGCAGAGGTCGCAGCGGCAGCGACGGCGGTGAGGGCGAGGCCGAGCATAGGACAATTCTATATTGCTGATTGTTGATTTCTGATTGTCGGTTGCCAAAGGGGCGGGCTGAGGCGGCTTTCCATTCAACAATCAAAGATCAACAATCCAAATTGGGGTTAACTCTTCCCGCAATTGCCTCCTGGCCGGTTCCGAGCTATGCTGCCACTGTCCCCTCGAACCCATGGCCAATCTTTTCGAGCTGCCCCGCTACATTGCAGTGGAAGGTCCCATACGAGTCGGCAAGACCACGCTGGCGCGCATCCTGGCCGAACGGCTGAATGCGCAGCGGGTCATGGAGCCGGAGGACAATCCCTTTCTGGATGCGTTCTACGAGGGCGAGCGGGGCGCCGCGTTCCAGGCGCAGTTCGCCTTTCTGATTCGCCGCTTTGAGCAGCTCCGCGCCCTCGACCTGGGACCGCGCTCGCAGAAGACCGTGGTCGCGGATTTCATCATCGAGAAGGACAAGCTGTTTGCCTGCCTGAATCTCACCGACCACGAGCTCGACACCTACAACCGCTACTACAATTACTTTCGCGAACAGCTACCCACTCCTGACCTGGTCATCTATCTGCAGGCCACGCCCGAGGTGCTGAAAAAGCGTCTGAAGAAAAAGAATGCTGCCGGAGAAAAAGCGATCAACGAAGACTACCTGCAGGAAGTGATCAAGGCGTACGAACACTTCTTTTTTCACTACACTTCTTCTGACCTGCTGATTGTGAACACCTCGGACATTGACTTCGTAGAGCGCAACGAAGATCTGCAGGAGTTGCTGCGCAAGGTCTCGGCGCCCATCAAGGGGACGCAGTACTTCTTGCCGCTGGGGAGCACGGAAGCAGCCAGCGCGTAGAGGCGGTCGTTGGCCGGTAGTCGCTGGTCGTTGGGCCGTTCCTAAGCTCCCGGCATGGCCATCACTTCTCATACCGTGGCAGCGAGTACACCGACAGTCCCTTCCCGACTTTGGCAAACTCCGGATCAGCGGTGACTAGCCACGCGTGGCGTTCGATAGCAAGTTCGGCGGCAAAGGCGTCAGCGTAGCCCAGGGCATGTTTTTCCTTCAGGGCCCCCGCGCGCGTGGCACGCTCCCGGTCCACAGCGATGACTGCAATCGGCAGCTCCTGCAACCTCGCCTCGGCCTCGCGGGCCTTCGCTTCGCCGTGGCGTCTCCACGCGATATAGAAGACTTCACCCCAATTCACCGCCGACATCAAAAGCGGGACATCCTGCCGCAGGGTCTCCACGACCAGATGACGAACCTTGTCCGCGACGCCAGGACGGCCTTCGAAGAAGCCGATCAGGGCGTTGGCATCGAGCACGTATCGGCGCATGCTGCCACGAGAGATGCCATGTCTCATTACTTTTCCCGCTTGCGCTCGCGTTCGCGCTCCGCGAATAGCTCGTCAAACATGGATGGTTCCCCCGGCGCCGGCTTCAGGAAACCCATGATCTCGTTGATCCGCCGCTCAGTGATGGGCGTCAGTACCAGCCTGCCCTGCTCTTCGCTCCAGGTAGCCGGCGTGCCTTTCTCCAGCCCGAGCTGCTCCCGCAATTCCGCGGGGATAACCACCTGGCCCTTGGAGCTGATGGTGGTGCGGTAAGACGTCATGTATCATATCTTACTACTAGGTAAGACTAATCGTCAAATCGCCTTACGGAGCGGCATCCAACGACAAACACCCATCGACCAACGACCGTTTTGCGGCTACAATACCCCTAGCAATACCTAAGATGCGTACAGGCTCTATCCGCCACGGCGGAGGGGCACTGGAGGACATCGTGAGTCTCACACCGATTGGCGAACCTCGCCACAAGATTACGGTCGCTTCCCTTCGAGAAAAGAAACTTCAGCACGAACCCATTACCTGCCTGACTGCCTACGACTACGCAAGTGCGCGGCTGGTGGATGAGGCGGGGATCGATATTGTTCTGGTCGGCGACTCGCTGGCCATGACCATGCTCGGCTACGAGAATACGCTTACGGTCACGGTCGACGAGATGCTGCACCATACCCGGGCGGTGCGCCGGGGCGTGAAGAACGCGTTTCTGGTCGCGGACATGCCTTTTGGCTCCTATCACCTCGGCGTGGACGAGTCGGTGCGCAACGCTGCGCGTTTTGTGAAAGAGGCCGGTGCCGAGGCGGTGAAGATCGAAGGCGGCGAGAAGCGGGCGGACCTGATCCGCTCCATTATCGACGCCGAGATTCCGGTCACCGGGCACATCGGCCTGACGCCGCAGTCGGTCAACGTCATGGGCGGCTTCAAAGTCCAGGGTAAGACGCTGCCTGCGGTCGAGCAGCTCATGCGTGATGCGGTGGCTCTCGATCGTGCGGGCGTGGCCTGCATTTACCTGGAAGGCATTCCGCGGGAAGTCGCGGCCATGATCACGGCCGAGGTGCAGACGCCGACCATCGGCATCGGCGCCGGGCCGGACTGCGATGGCCAGGTGCTGGTGTTCCACGATATCCTCAACCTGACTTTCGGACCGGCAGCCAAGTTCGTACGGCGGTATGCGGATGCCGCGGCGCTCATCAGCGAGGCAGTGCAGGCGTTCCGGGCAGATGTGGTTTCGCGGCAGTATCCGTCAGATCAGGAGTCGTACCACCTGCCGAAAGACACGCAGGCTGCGCTGGAGACGGTGCTGGAACGCAAGCATGCCATGCGGAGGTAGGATTCGTCCTTGAAGACGCGCTCGTGGCTCATGGTTGCGGTGTTGATCCCGCTGGCTTTTGTGTCCTGCACCTCGAAGAAAGTTGATCCAGCGGCGTTGGAAGCGGATGCTGCGGCGCGAATCCAGGCGATCCCTGCCGCTGAAGCTCAGAAGTATCACGACGTGCGGGAATCCAAGGCCTGGCGGAATCCTTACCTGATTGTGAAACCGGATGGAGTAGCCCTGCTCGACGTCAGCAATAACGAAGAGCGTTACATCAACCCCGACGAATTGACGCAGGTGCTGGCGCAATTGCCGCCAACGGCATGGCCTTACGGACGCGTGGTAGCGGTGGCCGAGAGTGGTGTTGCCAGCTCCGACGACGATAAGGCCCGGGTTCGCAGGAACCGGGCGATCGTAGCGGGAACGCTGGAGAGCGTGCACGTCGCGATCAATTGGATTCCGTCCGCCTGAAGCCCATGGCAACACACCTACAGACAATGAAACTCTGCAGCACGGTGGCGGCAATGCGAGCTGCTTGCCGGGCGGTGCGGGGCCAGGGCAAGCGCCTGGGCTTCGTCCCCACCATGGGGGCGCTGCATGAGGGACATCTTTCGCTGGTGCGAGCGGCGAAGGCGCGGTGCGACGCGGTTGCCGTCTCCATTTTCGTGAATCCCACCCAGTTCGGACCGAAGGAAGACCTGGCCAAGTATCCGCGGCCCTTCGAGCGCGACCACGAGTTGCTGGAGCAGGAAGGCGTGGAACTGCTGTTCGCGCCGCCGGTGGAGGAGATGTATCCCGCTGGTGCAGTCACCTACGTCACGGTCGAGGGGCTGAGCGAAAAGCTTTGCGGGAGATCGCGACCCGGCCACTTCCGGGGAGTCACGACGGTGGTGGCGAAGCTGTTTCACATCATCGAGCCGGACGCGGCCTTCTTCGGACAGAAAGATGCGGCCCAGGCCACCATCATCCGCCGCATGGTGCGCGACCTGAATCTGCCGGTTGAGATCGTGGTGTGCCCCATCGTGCGCGAACCGGACGGCCTGGCCATGAGTTCGCGCAACGCATATCTGGATGCACAACAGCGGAAATCGGCGCTGGTGCTATCGCGTTCCCTGAAAGAGGTACAGAACCTCTTTGATCGCGGTGAGCGGAAGGCAAGCCGGCTGATCGAAGCGGGCAAGCAGGTTTTCGCGCAGGAACCTTCGGTGCGGCTGGATTACTTCGAGATTGTGGACCCGGATACGCTGGAGGCGATCAGCGAAGTGCATGGTCCTGCGCTGGTGGCGGTGGCTGGGTTTGTGGGGAATACCAGGCTGATCGACAATATTGTCTTGCAGGGTTAGCGATTTGAAAGAAGTGGTTTCGCCCACAGGTTAGAGATATCCGCTCCGAATATATCAGTCTCCGAGGAGCCAGTCAGCGGTCTAGGGTCTCTGCCAATCGAGCGCGTATATCTCCTGGCTGCTGGTATCGCGCACCAGCAGAAACGAATCATCCGGCGTCAACCCCGTCCACGGGCCCAAATCTCCCCAAAGGCGATGGACGCCTTTCAGACTTGCCAAGCGCTCCAACTTGCGATCGGAAATCCGGACTCGGAAGAGCGCCGGCTCATCGGTGAAGGTGGTGTCGAAATATATGTACTGTGAATCATGGGACCAGCTGGGATATCCGAATGGCATGGCGGCCAGCAGCTCTGACCAACGCTGAGTTGAGCAATCGAGCAGCATAAGTCTCCCCGAATCATCGGTGAGCGCCGCGATGTACTTCCCATCGGGCGACCAGCGGGGAGAGAAGAGTTGCTGGCCGCCAGGTATCGGAAAGGTCTTCTGGGTCTTCACATCAAATATCGCGATGCCGGGACCTTCAATGTTGAGGCCTGGCGCGCCGGCATCGTTGAGTGTCAGCACGATGGATTTCCCATCCGGGGACCAGCCGGGATCAAAGCCGGCTTCGGCCCCTGGGATCAGTTCACGCACCGCACCGCCGTTGGAGGAGACCAGGTAGGCGCGCCAATTTTTGTTCATGGTGCGTCCCATGAAGGCGATCTGTTGTTTGTCCGGGGACCAGCGTGGCACGGCAGCCTGCATCGATTCTTCGGTAAGCTGAAGCTTCTGGCTGCCATCCACTTTGCTCCGCCAGAGGGTGCGTTCCGGCACGGACAGATAGGCAACCCACTCTCCGTCGGAAGAGAAAGCCAGGTCGGTCGCTGACACACCTCCCCAGTACGCCGCGAAGCCGGACTTGGCGTCGTAGCGCACGAGTTCGCCGCGCGGCTGCGCCCCAAAGGCATAAATCTTTTTCCCGTCCCTGCTGGGTACCGGTAAGGTGAAGGCGAGAGGCCCGTTGGTCAACTGCACTGGGGCGGGACGCGCCGCCAACCAATGGGCCCGCTCTGGTAGGACCCACACGCTGTCTCTTCCATTGCGGAAATTCTGAAACAGGTAATACTTTCCGTCAGGCGTCCAGTTGCCACAACATTCCTGGGGAGGGGTGTTCCAGCCAGGCAGCAGAGGATGCAGGCCAGTGCCATCGTGATTCATTTCCCACAATGCGCTGGAGCCGTTCCTGGTATCGACGACGTCAAACCGAAGCCGGCGACCGTCTGGGGAGAAGCGTGGATTCGAAGCTGTTCCGCTTAGGGTCGCGAGTTTCTTCGGTTCACTCCCGTTGCTCTTCGCCACGTAGAGATCAGACCCACTGGCAGAAACCAGCTCACTTCCATCCGGTGACCAGGTGCCACCGTAAGCCAGCAAGTCGCCCAGCCGGCGGGGCGACCCGGTCGGCAAGGGCAGCGACCAAATCGGAGATCCCTTAGCGGTGTCTTCGAAGCTGGCGATCAAGAGCGCGGATCCGTCAGGGGCGATATCTCCGATTCCAACATTCTTGAAAGGCGTCTCCAGGATAGAAGTCTCCCCACCTGTCACCGCGACCTGGGCGATCACAAAATGATCGCCCTGCAATTCCTGGAAATAGAGCCGCTCGCCATCCGTAACAATGCCACCCTTGAACGCACCGTCATGCGTAATCTGCGTGTATCCGGTTACCTGAGGAAGCGGCGAGGGTCTTGTCCACACAAATAGTGCGGCGGCCACCGCCAGCAAACCGAGAATGGCCCAGGGCAGTGCTCGCAGGTGCTTTCCCCGGTGCGCAGTAGGGCTTGGCTTCACTGAAGCCGGCAAGGACGACGATGTTGCGGGAGCCCTGACGGATTCGACTGCTGGCGTCGGTCCGTGGATTTGTCCGATGAACCGGTATCCGCGCCGATACAACGTCTCGATGAAGCGGGGGTTTTCTGAATCGTCCCCCAAAGTCTGGCGCAGCTTCTTGACCGCACTGTTGAGGCTCAGGTCAAAATCGACAAAGGTATCCTCCGGCCAGAGCCGCTTTTGCAAATCCTCCCGGGTGATGATTTCTCCAGGCCGCTCCAGCAACATGGCAAGGATCTGAAACGGCTGCTCCTGTAGCTTGAGCCTGACTCCAGACTTGCGCAGCTCCGCCGCTCGCAGATCGAGTTCGAAAACCCCAAACCGAACCACGTTTTGCTCGGCTCTCGGATTAATTGCTGGTTCCGACATACAGATTGGCGCTAACGACTTGAGATCACCCCTATGATGGGGAGAGTCTATCACCATTCCCAGCAAGAAATGGCCTCCTGACTTGGGTTCACATTTGCTTCTTGATCTACTGTTTTCAACCGGTTAGCCGGCCACATTCGTTTCCCGCCAAGATCACTGTCCAGCCATTGTTCTGCCCCCTCGTTCCGGGCAAAGTGCGCCCATGCCGCAGCCGACGTGGGGCGGTTCCAGGGCGACTCGGCAAAACAAATCAGGAGAAACGACGATGAAAAAGCAGACGCTGTTGCTCGCAACCCTTTGCCTTTCGCTCGGATTCGCTGCGGTGCCGGCCCAAGCCCAGACTGGTGGCGTGAAGGTAAAGGTTCCCTTCAACTTCGTAGTAGCCGACAGGACCCTTCCCGAGGGGGAATACCTGATTGCTTCGGCCAAGGACAAGGTATTCGTTCAGAACGCACATGGCAAGACACTTGCCATGGTCTTGTCGAACGCGGTCTCCGGGCGTGCGGTCGCTAGGACTGGCCAAGTCGTTTTCCAATGCTATGACCAGCATTGCTTCTTGGCCGAGCTGTGGAGTCCGACTCAAGATGCCGGGCGGCAATTGCTCAAATGCCAGTGGGAAAAGGAAGTGGCGAAGAGGGAGACCGCAAAATACTTTGCCCTTATCGGGGCAGCGGATAACCATCAGCGATGACTTGTCCTAAGGACGGGTGGCGGGTTTCATTGACCGAAGACCGCTGCCCGCTCCGCCGCGCCGGTGCTCCTCACTACTGACGGCTAGTCTTGCGGCCCTTCTCGTATTGAAACGAAGTTCTACTTTCTCACCGTCGGATACTGAATCCCCAGTTGCTCCATGTAGGTCTTGTATTTCGTCGGATCGTAATAGTACTTCCGCATCTCCGGCAGAAACTTCTCCATCTTCTCCTTGTTCAGTTCAATTGCGGGCTGATCTTCCGGGGCGATCAGCGGCGTGTACTTCAAGTCCTTGGTCTGGACGTTATTGAAGTAGTCCCAGGCCTGTTTGACCAAATCCGGGGAGAGCAGGAAATCCAGCGCGGTGGTGGCCTGCGCCTTGGCGCCGGCGGTCGAGCCTTTGTGGGCGATGGGGGTTGCCATGGAGACGCCATTCGCCCAGCTATGGCCGGGCAACTTGGGGATGTTGGCGGGATAGCGCAAGTAAACCGTGGGCGCCACCCAGGAAATGTCGGCGATGTCGTCGGATCCACCCTGTTCGGTTGCCGGGGAGGGCGGCTTGAGCGGGTCAACCTGGGTCTTCAGGCCTTCCACCGGGGCGCCAATTTCCTTCTGCAGCGCCTTAGCCAGTGTCTGGTCGGCATCGCTCCATGTGGGCATGCCGATGCGCTCGATGTTTTTCTGCTGCGCTTCCGCTACGACTTTGCTGAAGTGCGGCGGCCAGGCCGAGCCCACAAGACGCCGCGTCACGGTGGTTCCCGTCATCATGGTGGCGGCTTGCGCCATGGTGTTGCCCAAATCGTAGTTCTCGCGGATGTGGGAATAGTCCATCTCACGGAAGAAATACCAGACGGCGGCTTCCGAGGGCACAACATTGGGTTGGTCGCCGCCGTTGATGATGACGTAATGCGAGCGCTGCTCGAGCCGCAGGTGTTCGCGCCGGAAGTTCCAGCCCGTGTCCATCAGTTCGACGGCGTCGAGGGCGCTGCGGCCCTCCCACGGCGCGCCCGCGGCATGGGCGGCTTTACCGTGAAAGAAGTACTGCACCGATACCAGACCCTGCGGCGCAAAACTCTGGCCGTACTCGGTGCCAAAGGAGTCATCCACGTGGGCGCCGAGCACGATGTCGGCATCTTTGAACAGGCCGGCCCGAACGTAGAATGCCTTGGTGGCGACCAGTTCCTCGGCGACTCCGGGGAAAATCTTCAACGTGCCGGCGAGCTTGTATTTCTCCATCAGTTCGCGCAGTACCAGGGCGGCGGTGACATTCACTGCTTGACCGGCGTTGTGGCCTTCACCGTGACCGGGCGCGCCTTCGATGATGGGATCGTGATAAGCGACGCCGGGCTTCTGCGAGGCGCGCGGAATACAGTCAATGTCGGCCATGAAGTCAATCACCGGCTTGCCTGATCCGTAGGTAGCAACCCACGCGGTCGGAATGCCCGCAATACCGCGCTCCACCTTGAATCCATTCTTTTCCAGGATGCCAGTCACGTAGCGCGACGTCTCGAACTCCTGGAATCCCAGCTCGGCGTAGCTGAAGATCTGGTCCACCATCTGCTGGGTGAAGACCTGGCGGCGGTCGATTTCCTGGATGGCTTCATTCTTCAGGTCTTCCAGCGCAGGCCTCTGCTGAGACCAAGCCGGTGCGATAAGCAGGACAAGGGAGGACAGCACAACAAGCATCTTGCAGTGGCGCATTGCGGGCTCCTGGGGAACAAGTGGATGCGGAACAGGAAAGATAAACCACGAAGGGTACTTACGGCGATAAAGATAAGGTTCGCCCGGCTATGGCCGCATCTTCGGTCCGGATACGAACTCGTTGCCTGCGATCAGGTAACGCAGGGGCCGCTCGGTGGCTTTGGTGATGCCGATGCGTTTGGTCACCTGCACCCGTGGCCGAGGGTACCCGTCGTCGGCGAGCCAGAGGTCCGAACGGAGGCTGGTCAGGTCTTTGCCGTTGTCCCGTTGCCGCGTAATCCCAAACGCCTGTGCCAGGCGTCCGGGGCCGCTGGTCAGGTTGCGCAGGTCACGCTGGCCATGGATTGAGATGCCCCGTGCACGAGCTATTTCCGCGATCCCGGCGAGCGGTTGCAGGGCGCGAAACAGAATTCCTCCCGCCGTTCCGTCGGGCAGGCAGGAGACGTTGAGGCAATAGTGATTGCCGTATATGAAGTAGATGTACGCGTAGCCGGGCGGGCCGAATAATACGGCATTGCGGGCAGTGCGTCCGGCAGCGGCGTGGGCGGCGGGGTCACCTGTGCCTAAGTACGCTTCGACCTCCACGATGCGGGCGGCGAGCAGTTTCCGGCCCTCTCGCCGCACCAGCACCTTGCCCAGCAGGTCGCGGGCGACGCGGCGCGGGCCCCGATCGAAGAATGCCGCCGGTAACCGTTGGCTAAAGTCCACTGTGACCTTCGGACAAGCGTCTCCTTGCCCCTTTGTGCGGAGCCTTCCAGGGTAGGTTCTGCTATTTTGGTGGCTATCGTCTCGCCACTCGAGTGTACTGCACCACATTCTAAGGAGGACTCATGCTCGGGAGACTGCTAAAGATCGCTCCGCTGCTTCTGCTGCTGACCGTGGCAGCCGCACAAACCATCCCGTCGGGAACCAAGCTGACGGTGCGCATGGGACAGCAGATCAATTCGGGAAGCGCTACCGCAGGCGAAAAATTCAATGCCACGCTGGCGCGGGATCTGGTGGCGAACGGCAAGACCATCGCAAAAGCGGGTGCGCCGGTACGGGGCAAGGTTACCTACGCCAAGTCCAGTGGACGGCTGCACGCACCGGGCGAGCTTACGCTGCGCCTGACCTCCGTCGAAGCGAATGGCAAGATGGTTCCCATCTCCAGCAGTGCGTATCACGCTAAGGGCAAAAGCCATACCAAGAGCAATGTAACCAAGGTCGGCGGTGGAGCGGCTGCCGGAGCGCTGATCGGCGGACTGGCCGGCGGAGGCAAAGGCGCCCTGATAGGGACAGCGGTCGGCGCTGGAGCCGGAACCGGAGTAGCCGCAGCCACGGGGAAGGAAGAAGCCGTAGTCCATGCCGAGACAGCGATTACCTTCACCACCACCAGTACGGCACACGCAAAGTAGATAAAGTGGGCGGGTCCAAGACCCGCCCCACACGGTTCTCAGGCCACACTCTTCAGGTATTCCAGCACTTCTGCGGCGTGCCCGTCCGCCTTCACGTTGTTGAAGACGTGCTTAATCTTGCCGTCGGGCCCGATCACAAAGGTAGTCCGCGCGATCCCCTTCACTTTCTTGCCATACATGTTTTTCTCTTTGATCACGCCGAAGGCCTCGCAGACTTTCCTGTCGGCATCTGACAGAAGAGTGAAAGGCAGGCTGTATTTCTCCTGAAATTTCTTCTGTGCTTGTGGCGGGTCGGCAGACATGCCCAGGATCACGGCGCCTGCGTTCTGCAACTTCTTGTATGCGTCACGGAACCCGGACGCCTCTATGGTTCAGCCGGGAGTGTCGGCTTTGGGAAAGAAGAACAGCACCACCGTCTTGCCCCGAAAGTCCTTGAGCGACACGTTTTTGCCATTCTCATCGGGTAAAGTGAAGTCGGGAGCTTTATCATTGATATCCATGAGGTTGTCTCCGTTACGCCAACCGTTATACCGCAGTGCGGGGCGGGCCGTCATCTTCGCCGGCCTGGCCTTGGTCCTGGCGCAAATTGGGGCCGCGCAGCTTGCCCGTAAACCCACCGCGAGCAAGGGGCCCCGCGCTCTAGCCCTGGTCGAACTGGCCCCGAATGGCAAGGCCCGCCTGATCCCGATCACCATCCTGTACGACGGCCAGTTCTATGACGCCAGCGCGTACAAAGCTTCACCGGTGCCGATGGCGCTGGAGTCGGGCACGGTCTATGAGGGGGAACGCACCGGGGTCTCGCAAGGCTTTTTCACCGTGGCGGGCGCGCTCCAGTTGAAGAAAACATGGATTGGCGAGGGAACGTGGCGAGCTGCAGGTGAAGCGCCCGCAAAGAAAACCATCGTATCCGCCAAGGCAGTGGAAGATGACATCGACGCGCCGCCCAAGCTGAGGCGCAGTCCAGAAAAGCCAGCGGGGCCAGAGTTGCCGGCTCCACAACCAACCGTCCCCGAGGCTCCGCCAGCGCCCTCGGCGAGCACTGCCACAGCCGCGCCGCCTGCAAGCGCTGCGGCTGCGCCTTCGCCCGCTCCGGAGGAAGATCGCGACCGCCCGGTACTTCGCCGAGGCCAGCAGACGCATCTGCCGGAGCCGTCCACGAAAGCCTCGCAATCACAGGCCAAGGGAGCGCCCCAGGGGCTGAAGCAGCCTGCCAAGGCGACATCCAGCCCGTCGCAAGTCTTCCCCGCAATTTCCGATGCTGGCGGCCCCGATCCGATGCCGTTCACCTACGACCTGAAGCCGGAAGAGGAGCAGCAGTTCCGCGCGAAGATGTTGGCGCTGGCCGCAGCTGAGGTGCTGGCACGCGTCAAGCAGTTGGCCTCGGAAGCGATCAGTCCGGTGCCGCCATCGCCCAGGGGAAGCAAAGCGACCAAGCCCGTTCAGCCCAGCTTTGACGACGTCCAGTTCCGGATCTTTGACCTCGCGAGCAACAACGAGCCGGTGCTGGTACTGACTGCAAAAGCGCGCATGCCGCAGCGGCCGAACGCCACTGGAACCGAGTTGCAGTACCTGGTAACTCTGGTGGCTCGGAACGACATTTACGCCGAATTGCACAAGGTACTGACCAATGTGACCGACACTCAACACCTGGATGTGATTCCGCGAATGGAATTGATTGACGCGGTGGATGCCGATGGGGACGGCCGCGGAGACCTGCTGTTCCGCCAGACCTCCGATGCAGGCAGCGCATTTGTGATTGACCGCGTGGTGGGCGACCGAGTGTACACGCTGTTTGAGGGGACGCCGGAATAGCGCAGCCCTTGGTGGCCCGGGAAAGCCTTGCCGAGCTGGCGTTCGACTGGACAGCCGAGGCGGCTGTCCCTACGTGGTTCTTGCCTATTTCTGCGTCATCACCAGTTCGCCGTTTTCGATCTTGATGCCGCCGACGTTGTCGGGTAACTTCAGGCGATCGCGCTGTTCGGCGAGCTTCTTCCGCAGGGCATCGTTCACCAGGGACACGGGAATGCTCAAATCGCCGACCTTGAACTCAGTTGGATCGAACGTGGCGTAGCCGTCCTTCGATCCCAAGTGACCTGCAAGCGTGATGTAAACGGTCTTTCCGCCGATCTCGGCTACGAACTGGCCGCGGGCGATGTCGCCATCGAAGTTCACCTGATAGTCCTTGATGTCAGGTTGTCCCGGCGCGACTATGGCATCGGGCGACGACAAAGAAGTATCGCCTGCCGGCTGCCCGGCGATGGCAGCGGGAAGCGCTCCGGCTGCCTGCGCAATCGCTGCACTGACCTCGTCGGAGGTAATATGAACCTCCGCCGGGGGTTGCCCCTCGGCTCTCGGCTGATCGAGCTGTTGCACCTTTTCCTGGAAAGATTGGGCGTTGACGGCTGCCGCAGCTGGGGGCTGGGGCGTTGCTACCGGCTGCGGCCTCTTCAAGACGAGCACAATGGCGATCACAGAAGCGCCGAGCGTGGCGATGCTGATGATGCGGTCAATCTTCATGGGCCGACCTCGCGGCAGCGCCGGGGACGCGCATTGTCTATGTTACCGGCCTCGGAATCCCGCCTCACATGACGGAAGTTGCTGGCCAGTGGGAGATTACTCTGGGCTATCTGGGGCTATGCTGCGCTCCCGCACCTGCTCGGAAGTCAGCCCGTACAGTGGCGGCGTGGGGATGTCTAGGATGGCGAGGTAAGTGTAGATCTGGCCGCGATGGTGGATCTCATGCTCCACCATGGCCCGGAGCCATTTCCAAACGGTGATCGAGGCACCGTCAGGCGTGGCGCACTTGCGGTTCAGGTCTGCGGCGCTCAGGCGGGAGATGATCTCGACCGACTCGCGATGCAACCGCTCCATGCACATCACGACTTCTTCGTAGCCATCGGCCAGCCCCTTGCCGCAGCCGGCGTAGCGGCTCGGCCTGTTCTGGATGGTTTCAGCAAACATGTAGCGCTCGATGGCTGCCATGTGGCGAACCAAGTCTCCCAGCGTGAACTTGCCTTCGCGATAAGACCAGTCCAGCTTGTCGGGAGGGATGCACGAACAACCCGCATGGTCCGCTGATGGACCTTGTCTAGATAGTCGAGGAAGAGGTCGAGATTCTGGATCTGCACGTTGATGAGTGAAAGTGATCTGCCTAAGACTCCAGCTTCTTCGCGAGCAGTTCATTCACCAGCTGCGGGTTCGCCTGCCCCCTGGAAGCTTTCATTACCTGTCCGACAAAAAATCCGATCACGGTTTTCTTGCCGCCGCGATACTGTTCGAGCTGCTTGGGATTGGCGGCGATAACTTCATTAATGATTTTCTCGATCGCTGAGGTGTCAGTGATCTGCTGCGGCTTTTCTTTCTCGTAGACTGCCGGAAAATCCTGGCCGCGCTCGAAGCAGAGGTCGTAGAGATCCTTCAGCATCTTGCCCGAGATCGCACCGCTTTCGACCAGATCGGCCGACATAGCTACACCCTTCATCGAGATCGGCGACTGCTCGATCTCCAGGCCCCTGGCCTTCAGACGGCCCATCAGTTCGCTCTGCACCAGGTTGGCCACGCGCTTCGGGTTCTTCGCTGCTTTGGCGGCGGCTTCGAACTGGTCGGCTAGCGCCTGAGTTGAGGTCAGCACCTGGACATCGTATTCGGTGATACCGTAATCCGCCACCATGCGCTTGCGGCGGGCTTCGGGCAGTTCCGGTAACATGCGCCGGATCTCCGCCTGCCACTTTTCATCCACCACCAGCGGCAGCAGGTCGGGCTCAGGGAAATAGCGGTAATCGTGCGCCTGTTCTTTCGAGCGCATGCCGTAGGTCTTGCCTTCGTTCGCGTTGTAGAGGCGGGTCTCCTGGGTGATCTTGCCGCCGGATTCGATCACCCCGATGTGGCGCTCGATCTCGTATTCCAGCGCCTCGCGGATAAAGCGGAAGGAATTCACGTTCTTGACTTCGGTCTTGGTGCCGAATTCCTTCTGCCCGCGCGGGCGTACGCTGACGTTGGCGTCGCAGCGCAGCGAGCCTTCTTCCATGTTGCAGTCGCTCACCCCGGTGTAAAGGATGATTTCCTTCAAGCGGGTCAGGTATTCGTAGGCTTCATCGGGCGAGGCGATGTCGGGTTCGCTCACGATCTCGATCAGCGGCACGCCGCTGCGGTTCAGATCAATTGCGGTCGTCTGGTCGGAATCCGGAAAGCCTTCGTGCAGGCTCTTGCCCGCGTCCTCCTCGAGGTGCAGACGCGTGATCCCGATCTTCTTTCTTCCCGTGCCGGTCGTAATCTCAATCCAGCCGAACTCGGCCAGCGGCTTGTCGTACTGCGAGATCTGGTAGCCCTTGGGCAGGTCGGGGTAAAAATAGTTCTTGCGGGCGAAGATCGAGGTCTCGTTAACGCGGCAATTCAGCGCCATGGCAGCCCGCACCGCGAACTCCACTGCCTTGCGGTTCAGCACCGGAAGCGCGCCCGGCAATCCCAGGCAAACGGGGCAGACGTTGGTATTGGGCGGATCCCCAAAGCGAGTGGAGCAGGAACAGAAAATCTTGGACGCGGTCAGGAGCTGGACGTGCACCTCCAGCCCGATGACGGGTTCGTACCTGGCGCGGGCCGCTAAGGAGGTGTCGGGCGTCGTGGCCATAAACAGTGATTATAGTCGGGGTGGGGTGGCTGATGGCCTGGAGCCTGACCGTGCTTGCGGCTTGGAACTCGCCGAGAGTTCAGTTCGGCCTGGACGGCGCGCTCAGGTATTTCTCCAGCGGAATCTCGAAATACATCAGCTCATTCCCTTTGGCGTCGCGCGCACCTGTAAGGTAGAAGTTCGCGCCGGCCAGGGGGGTGGAAATTCCCGATACGTCAAAGAACATGAAGCCGGACTGGGTGCTGTGGGGCTCCACTGCACGGGCGCCGAATTGGGCGTTCTGAATTTCGTCCTGGGCTTGCTTGCTCACTGTGCCTTTGACCTTCTTGGTGGGAAGCGGGATGGGGAGTGTCCGGCCGGTGCTGGCCGAAGGATGCGCCAGCCGACGGTAGATATCGTCCGGGGTAGCAGGCGGAATCTTACTGTGGTCCGCCGTAATCAGCTTCACCGTTATGTCGGTGAGCGAGACGGCTTGATCGCCGTCGTTGGTGACAATCACAAAGAACGGGACAAAGCCCAGGTCGCTGTAATGGACAGAAAAGATGTTAGCCTTGTCGGCCATGTCGTAGGGATCCACGGCAACGGTCACCTTTTCCAGGGGATGCTCGTCGTTCGCCGGATAGGTCTTGGCCGGCTGCGCTACCGGCATGACGAACTCCTTGGACGCCAGAACTGGCACCGAAGCCAGAACCAGCGCAGCCGCCAGGGCAAAGATCCTTTTCGCGAACAGCGCGGAAGGTTGGGTAGGCATGATCTCGATTATAAGATGCAGGCTGCGCGGGCGGCGGTGCCCGAGGTGCGGGTTGCGGCGAACAAACGGGTAGAATGTCCCTTCCCTCATGTACTGGGTTTATAGCGCGCTGCTGGCGTTGTGGCTGCTGGTGAGCCTTCCCTACTGGGTGATGCAGATGATGCGCCACGGCAAGTACCGCTCCGGGTTGGGTGAGCGATTCGGGAGAGTGCCGGCGAGATTGGGGCAACGACCGACAGGGGCCACGATCTGGGTCCACGCGGTGTCGGTGGGTGAGGTGCTTGCGGTGAGCGGGCTGATTGGGGAGATCCAGCGGCGCTTTCCGCAGCATCATGTGGTGGTTTCCACGACGACGGACACCGGGCAGCAACTCGCCCGCAAGCGCTTCGGAGAAGAAAACGTCTTTTACTTTCCCCTGGATTTTGCCTTTGCCATACGGCCATATCTGGAGAGCTTACGCCCACAACTGATCGTGATTGCGGAAACCGAGTTTTGGCCGAATTTCCTGCGTCTGGCACACCATAGCCGGGCGCGGGTTGCGGTGGTCAACGCCCGCATCTCGGATCGCTCGTTGCCGGGGTACCGGAGGGCGCGCTGGCTGTTGAGCCGAGTCTTGCAACACGTGGACCTTTTCCTGGGGCAGACCGAGGCAGACCGCCAGCGTTTGGCCGACATCGGAGCGCCCGGCGAGCGGGTAGAGGTTAGCGGCAACCTCAAGTTTGATGTGGCACCCCCAGCTCCGCCACCCATTGTCTCCAGCCTGCGAAGTGGGCTGGAGAAAGCCGGGGCCGGCCCGGTCATCGTGTGTGGCAGTACAGTGGATGACGAGGAACCATTGCTACTGCGTGCTTTCGAGAATGTCCTGGCCAGCCATCCGCGAGCGGTGATGATCCTGGCGCCGCGTCATCCCGAGCGTTTTGTGGAAGTCGCGAAGTTGCTGGAACAGCTCAGCGTGCGATTCTGGCGGCGTTCGTTGTGGAGCGGCGACCCGATCAGCGGCGGAGTCTTGCTGCTCGATAGTATTGGCGAACTGGCTTCGCTGTATGCTCTGGCGGACATCGCTTTTGTCGGGGGGAGCCTGGTTCCGCGGGGCGGGCACAACATCATTGAACCCGCCCAATACGGAGTGCCCATTATCGTCGGAGACCATACGGAAAACTTTCGCGACATTGTGGGATTGTTTGAGAGCTGCCAAGCGGTGCGCGTGGTGGGTCCGGCGGAGCTTCCCCTGGTGTTTATGGAGCTGATTTCCAACGAAGCGCAGCGGGAGGCGCTGGGCCGGCGGGCCGCCGAGACGCTACGTGAACAGAAGGGGGCAACCAGCAGGACGGTGGCCGCGCTGTTGAAACTGCTTGATCAGGGCCATGTCACAGAAGCAGGTCTCTGACCCGGGCGGGACGGGTCAAAGACCCGTCCCATACAGGACTAGCTTCACACAATCGCCACCACACGGAACCACTGTGCAGATGAATCCCCTGGCTTCGATGTTTGGCCTTGGCGTGCGGGCGCGGAATGTGCTCTACGACCGCGGCATCCTGCCGAACAAGAGGCTGGAGGGGCCTGTCATCAGCGTGGGCAACCTCTCGGTGGGCGGCTCGGGCAAGACACCGTTCGTGATCCTGTTGGGGGAGCTGCTGAAAGCTCGTGGTGTGAAGTTCGATATTCTCTCCCGCGGGTATGGGCGCCAGACGCAAGGCGTAATGCTCGTGGATGCAGGAGGCTCGGCCCGCGATTTCGGCGATGAGCCGCTGCTCATGGCACGACGGCTGGGGGTTCCAGTGGTGGTAGGTGAAGATCGTTATGAGGCAGGCCGTATGGCTGAGGCGAAATTCGGTCCGCAGTTGCACCTGCTGGACGACGGCTTTCAGCATCGCGCGCTGGCACGGGATTTCGATGTCGTGCTAACCACTCCTGAGGATGCCCGTGACCACCTGTTGCCGGCCGGGCGACTGCGCGAACCGCTGACTGCGTTGCGCCGGGCTGACGCTGTGGTGCTCACCAGCGGCGCTTCCCCGGATCCTTTTCCGCTGGATGGCAAACTAGTGTGGCGGGTGCGCCGCGGCATTCTGCCGAGCAACGTCCCCGCGAACCCGGTTGTGTTCTGCGGGATTGCCCGGCCGCAGAATTTCCTGCTGCAACTGCGCACGGCGGGGATTGAACCGATCGCGGAAGCACGCTTCGCGGACCATCATGCCTACACCGAGCAGGACATTCGTGAATTGTTAAAGTTGCGCCAGCAGAGCGAAGGCGGTGGGTTCGTTACCACGGAGAAGGACGCCATCAACCTGGGCGGATACCTTTCCGCGCTGGCGCCCCTGGCCGTGGTTCCGGTCAAGATGGAACTGGCGGACGCACCTAACGCTCTGGATACAATGATGCGGGTGATTGACGGGCGCAGGCGCAAAGCGTGAGAGAATCTTGAGTTCCTGTGGCCGGTGGGACGCCGGCGCTACGACTGATGACCAAGCATCCCAAAGAAGGCGAGCGGCTGAGAAAGATCGTCGAATCGTTTCCGAAGGTCACGGTCACGGTGATCGGGGATCTCGTGGCCGACGAATTCGTCTTCGGCGAGATTTCGCGGGTGTCGCGGGAAGCGCCGGTACTGATTCTCAAGCACCGGGAGCGCACGGTGGTCCCCGGCGGCGGAGCCAATGCAATCAACAATCTTGCTGACCTGGGCGTGAACGTGCTTCCGGTAGGCGTGGTGGGCGACGACGAACCCGGGCGCCTGCTGCTCAAGACTTTTCGCCACAAACACATTCCCATCAGTGGCGTCCTGAAGGACAAGAACTACACTACGGTGACGAAGACCCGTATCCTCGCCGGGATGACGCACACGGCGCGGCAACAGGTAGTGCGCGTGGACCGCGAGCCGGAAAGCGAGCCCAATAGCCACCTCAAGCGCGAACTGGTGCTGGCAGCGCGGGAGTATGCGCGCGCCTCTGACGCGCTGCTGGTTTCCGATTACGGTTACGGCGCCGCAACCCCCGCCATCCTGAACGCGATTCGGGATCGAGGACGGTTGGAGCGCCTGCCCGTGATCGTGGATTCGCGTTACCGCTTGCTGCAGTACTCTGGAGTGACGGCGGCCACACCCAATGAGCCCGAGGTGGAAGAAGCCATGGGCATCCGCATTGGGCAGGACTGGTCGCGGGTGTGTGCTGCGGGTGAGCAGATCATGGCGCAAATGAAGCTGCAATCGCTGGTGATCACGCGCGGACGCGACGGCATGGTGGCCTTTGCCGCCAAGCACAAGCCGGTGGACATCCCGATTTTCGGCTCTGACGAAGTGGCGGACGTGACCGGGGCCGGCGACACGGTCATCGCCACCTTCACCGCAGCTCTGGCGGCCGGGGCCAGCGCCGAGGAGGCTGCCCAACTGTCCAATTACGCCGGGGGAATCGTGGTGATGAAGCGCGGCACCGCCACCGTCAGCCGGCAGGAGCTGTTGGACGCGCTGGAGAAGGCTCCCCCGGCGACTAGATCCCATTGAGCACGCGAAAAATTCTGCGTCGCGAAGAACTGCAGCAGCGCGCGGCCGAGTGGCGGCGCGCGGGCGAGCGCATCACTCTGGCCAATGGATGCTTTGATCTGCTGCATGTGGGGCACGTGCGTTATCTGCACGCGGCCAAGGCCCTGGGTGGCCATCTGATTGTCGCGATCAACTCCGATGAATCGGTACGCGCGCTGAAAGGCGCCGGCCGTCCGCTGATGCCGGCTGAGGAGCGCGCAGAGGTCCTGGCGGCGCTGGCCGACGTGGACGCAGTGGTGATTTTCTCCGAGCCGGATGTGCGTACCCTGATCCGTGAAATTCGCCCGGACGTGCACGCCAAGGGCACCGACTACACCGCCGACACTGTGCCCGAGCGCGATGTCGTGCGCGAATGCGGAGGCCGGGTGGAGATCGTCGGCGATCCCAAGGACCATTCGGCCAGCGCCATCATCCGTTCGCGGCTGGAACGGCGTTCGTGAGCATGGCATCGCAGACCAGAGACACGCCCGCAACGATCACTGCGTCGGGAGACATCCAGCGATTGCTGATTGTGCGGCTCGGTTCCATGGGCGACATCATTCACACATTGCCCGCAGCGACCGCACTACGCCAAGTCTTTCCCCAAGCCACCATCGGATGGATCGTGGAGGAGCGCTGGGCAGAATTGTTGTGCACGCTGCCCACCCCGCGTAGCGGCCCGCGCTCGCCACAACGGCCGCTGGCAGACCGAATTCATACCGTCAGCACGGCCAAGTGGCGAGCTGCGCCACTGTCAAACCAGACCTGGGAGCAGATCGCAGCCGGATTGAGCGAACTGCGTGCCGCACGATACCAGGTTGCAGCCGACTTCCAGGGCGCGGCGCGCTCTGCCCTCCTGGCCCGCTGGTCCGGCACGCCGGTGATCTTCGGAGTGGCGCAGCCCCGGGAAAACGTCGCCAGCATGTTCTACACGCGCCAGGTGATTGCCCGTGGCACGCACATTGTGGAACAGAATTTTTCACTTGCGGAAGCCATTGCTGGGCGCTCGCTGGAAATGCCGAGGGTCGAGTTTCCCCACGATGAGTCTGCCGAGCAGGAATGCGACCGCCGCCTACGAATTCTCGATATCCATGATTTCGTGTTGCTCAATCCGGGCGCCGGGTGGGGCGCCAAACAGTGGCCGCCCGAAAGATATGGAGAGGTGGCCAGGCATCTGGCAGAGGATGGTCTGCGGTCGCTGGTCAACTTTGGTCCCGGCGAAGAAGGGCTGGTGCAGGCCGTCGAAGCAGCCAGCGGGGGCACGGCTAAAGGAACTGTCCTGTCGCTGACCGAGTTGACTGCGCTCACCCGGCGCGCGCGGCTGTTCATCGGGGGGGATACCGGCCCCATGCATCTGGCCGCCGCTCTGGGCATTCCTGTGGTCAGTATTTTTGGACCCACCGACCCCGCGCGCAACGGGCCTTTCGGCACCCGCAGCATCGTACTGCGCAACCCGGAGAGCCCCACCACCCACACCCGACGCGCGCAGCCGGACGAGGGCCTGTTGGAAATCAGTTCCGAAGAAGTAGTCGTGGCCGCCCGGAGATTGCTGAGGAGTTGCCGTGGCTAGCTGGTCGCGCATTGCACGCCGCATCCGAGTGCCGCTGGGATTTGCCCTCGCCGCGCTCTACCTCTGGCTGGCGAAGCCGACTCTGATGTCGCTTCTCATCGGTCTGGCCCTTGTCGTCCCTGGGATCGTGGTGCGCGCTCTGGCTTCGGGCCACGTGCAAAAGAACGAACAGCTCACCACCAGCGGGCCTTATGCCTATACGCGCAATCCGCTTTATCTGGGTTCGCTGATCCTGGCCACCGGATTTGCACTCGCCGCGCGAAGCTGGTGGATGGCGGCGGCCATGGCTGTCTTTTTCCTCGCGATCTACCTGCCAGTAATCCGATCGGAGGAGACATTCCTGCGAGAGCGCTTTGCCGAGTTTGCAGAATATGCTCGCCACGTGCCGCGCCTGCTGCCTCGCCTCACTCCCTTTGGCAACGGTAAGAGCGAGTTTTCCAGGGATTTGTATCGCCAGCACCGCGAGTACAATGCCATAATCGGTGCGGTTGCGATGGTGGCAGCTTTGGTGGCGAAGCTGCTCTGGATTTCGAATTAGCCGGGCGGGGGAACAAGCATCTCGCGACCCGGTTGTCAGCGTCTCACCATATTCTCAACTCGTTCGTCTAAACAACACATGCGCAACTTCGTGATATCCGGCCTGGCACTACTCCTGTGTGGGATGCTGGCCGTTTCCCTGTCGCCGGGGCAGACCGGCGCCCCATCCCAGCCGCAGGGCTCTCCAAGCGCAACGGTGAGTGCGGCTCCTGCGTCGCAGATCATTCCTCCGCCCCCGAACTATCATTTTCCGAACGGCCAGACTTATGTGTATACCGTGGAGTGGCACCTGTTCACCGCTGGCAACGCTACGGTGAAGCTGGAATCCGCCGGGACGGACGAGCGCGTGTCTGCAACCGCCGATTCTAGCGGCGTGGTCAATGCCCTCTACAAAGTGCACGACCGCTTTGAAGCTCTATTCAGCGCGCACACTTTCTGTTCCCAGCGGGTTACCAAGCACACCGAGGAGGGATCTCATCAGCGCGACACCGTAATCGTCTTTGACTATGCGCGCGGCAAGAGCGTCCTGGACGAAAAGAACCTCAAGACCGGGGAATCGAAGCACGTCGGGAACGATATCCCCGCATGCGTCACCGACGTGGTCAGCGGGTTCTACTACCTGGCCTCGCTGCCCCTGGAAACGGGGGATAGCTATACGTTCTCGCTGAACGACGGCGGCAAGACAGTGGAGGTAACGGCACGGGTCGAGGCACGCGAACGGGTGAAGGTTCCCCTCGGCACTTTTCAGACCATCCGCGTCAAAGCAGAAGCCACGTCCGGCCCGATGAAGGGCAAGGGCAGCGTTTTTGTATGGTTCACCGACGATCCCAACCGCACTCCGGTGCAGATGCGCTCCAAGCTGGGATGGGGAACGCTGCTGTTCCGCATGCAGAGGCTGGAAAAGCAATAAAGAAATCTCAGATCTCAGATTTCAGATTTCAGATTTTCAATTGTTGATTGTCAAGACTGGTTACTTCTGCGCCAGCAGCGACCGGGCGTGTGCGAGTTCCGGCCGGTCCGAGTTGGAGCCGTCACAGGTTTTCACCAGCCGGGCATAGTAGGTGTTGGCTTCCTGGGTCTTCCCGGCCATTTCCGCGGCGTGCGCGGCTCCATACAGTCCGTTAAAACGGTTGGGATTGAACTTCAAGTCGGCTTCGTACTCGGCCAGCGCCTGCTCCGGACGCTTCATCTCGAGCAGCATGTCGGCCAGCATTTCCCGCGCGGGGAACACCCCGGTTTCTTCGCCTTCGGCTTCCTCCTGCTCCGCGATGGAGCGCAGCGTCAGCACGGCTGAATCGCCCTTCCCCTGCGTGAAGTCCAGCCACGCCTGGGCTTCTTTCCGTTCCTGCTCAACATCATAGGCGAAGCCCTTTTTCTTTTCTGAGACCAGGGCCTTGCGGATGGACTCCATCTCCTCAGTGTCCTTGGCGGCCTGAGCCGGATTGCCGCTGCGGGAAGCGCCGATGGCTCGGGCCCAGTAGACGACCGCATTCATTCCCGTCTGTGCGTCCGGCATTGGAGAGAGCGCAGCCGCTTCCTGCCAATGATGCAATTCGATGGCGTTTCTTGCGGAAAACTCTGCTAACGCCCAGATCCGTGGATCGCCCATGCCGTACATGTCTGGCTGCGGCGGCATCGCTCTTATTTCGTCAACCAGCTTCTGTGCGTCGGCTTCCCGCCCGATCTGCAGGTAGGCATAGTCGAGAAAATCCATTGCGTGAAACTGATGCGACTCGCCACCCATGTGCATGGCGGCGGTCTTGCGGGTCGCGGCGACGGACGCCAGATTGGAATCAATGTCTTCCTGCCACAATCCCAGCCGCGAAAAAATGTGCGAAGGCATGTGCAGCGCGTGCGGGGATGCCGGCGCAATCTGTGCGTAGCGCCGCGCCGCCGGCAATCCCAGCTCCGCCAGTTGCGGTTTGTCGTAGCTGTGGATCAGGTAATGCGCCACGCCGGGATGGTTGGGCTCCTCGGCGAACAGCTTCTCCAGGACCGTGGCCGCCTGCTTCCGGTTGGCGAACGTGGTGTCGTGGTCGGGCTCGGAAGCCAGCAGCGACAGCGCATAAAACGCCGCCGCCTCGCGGTCCGCGGGATAGCGCTGGTACATCCGCTCCATCGCCTTGGAGTAGGCGATCGCTCTCTCCTGGTGATCCTTCTTGGAATCTTCATAGAAAGCCCCGATGGCCGCGATGTAATCCCGCTCCCGGTCGGTCTTGGCATGCAGCCCCTTGGCTTTCTTCACCTCGGCCGCGCCTTGCGCGAGAGTGTCAGCCTTCGGCGTATCCCAAAGCTGATGCCAGAGGCTCATAGCCACGCCCCAGTGCGCCATCGCACACCGGGAATCATCTTTGGCAATTTGCTCGAACTCCTTTTGTGCTTCCTCGTACCAGAAGGAGTGCAGCAGCGCCACCCCGCGCTCGAACGGCTTCTGTACAGAGGCAGCGCAGGATACCGGGAAGTGGACCGTGCCCAACTGGTCGGGAGTGAGATCTTCGTGGTGATGGCCTTCGTCGGCCAGGAGCGGCAGCGCGCAGCACAGGAACATGACGGCTAGCAATAAGGCAAAGCGCTTCATGGCATACCCCGTGCGAGGAGTCTAGTCCCGCGAGTCGGAGACGGTCAACGCGGGGATGGGTCGGACCGAGTTTCCTGAACCCAATGGATTTCAACGCGAGCCGTTGGTTGGCATGGCAGTTCCTCCACCAGCAGGCTGCCGAAAGAACTTGGGATTCAACCGCCGATTTGAAAGGGCGCGCCTTCAGGCGCGCCGCAAATTACCGGCAATCAAGGCGGCTTCAGCCGCTGAGGTTCGCTGCCGGGCACCAGAAAGCGTCTCTCCGCAACCGACTCGAGCGAAATGGCGCTCTTCTCCGAGTGCATCTGGTCGACGCGCTCGAAGCGCAAGAGATAAAGGAGACCGGCAGGAGTCCGCAAGATCAGCGCACCCGTTCCAGCACACGCCGCCAAGTCTTGCCATCCCCGATCTCCAGCCGGTCGCCTGCCAGTTTGAAGGGACGCGGCTGGTCAGTGTCGGTGAAATCCGGCGCAAGGCTGCCCTCGACATGATGGGTCACCACGCGTTTCTCCGCGTCTACGGTGTAGGTGCCGAAGTATGCGACATAGGCGGCGTAAGCGGCGAGGGCATGCTCGGGTGTGGGCAACTTGCCGTCTTTGAGCTTCGCTTCCGGAAATGGCGCCAGGGGCGGAACCTTCATGATCTGAATGTGCACGTGCCCGGCTGCGTCGTAAACGAAGTATCCCCGTGGACGCTCACCGAACCGATACTGCCACTTGCCATCCTTGTCGAGATCGGCAAACTCCACCACTCGCCA
Organism: Terriglobia bacterium; assembly: GCA_020073165.1. Lineage (GTDB taxonomy): Bacteria > Acidobacteriota > Terriglobia > Terriglobales > Acidobacteriaceae > JAIQET01. Next base: position 243,076 of record JAIQFP010000003.1, read on the forward strand.
TGTGCCCATCAGCGCGTGAGCCATTTCCATTTCGGGGCCTCGAAGAAGTGGTGACCGTTCACGCCCGATTCTAAGGGATAAGGGACCGTTGGCATAAACTGACCTTAGCACCAGCTTGCGCCGTTTGTTCGCGGGAGTCCCGGTTAATGAGTGTCATGGCGAGGCTACGCACCGGCTATTCTCTTGGACACCGTCAACTACTCCGCTTTCATTGACTTGTCCCCGCATCCCGCCTAACATGGCCCGATTCCATGATCGGCCAAACTGTCTCGCATTACCGCATCCTCCAGAAGCTAGGCGGCGGCGGCATGGGCGTGGTTTATGAGGCCGAGGATACGACGCTGGGACGCCGCGTCGCCTTGAAGTTTCTTCCCCCGGAGCTCAGCTCCGACACCGCGGCATTAGAGCGTTTCCAGCGGGAGGCCCGCGCTGCCTCGGCGCTCAATCATCCCAATATCTGCACCATCCACGAGATCGACCAGCAAGAACAACAGTGCTTCATTGTCATGGAGTTGCTGGAGGGCCAAACTCTGCGAGATCAGATTGTAGGCCGGGCGCTGCCCACCCAGCGATTGCTTGAGCTGGCAGTTGAAATCGCCGATGGCCTTGATGCGGCCCACAGCAAGGGCATCATCCACCGGGACATCAAACCCGCCAACATTTTCGTCACCCAGCGCGGACACGCCAAGATTTTGGATTTCGGTCTGGCCAAAGTCGCTCCCGACCGGTTGCATTCTCCGCAATCCCTCGGGGCGGCCCCGACCGTCATGCGCGAGGCCAACCTGACCAGTCCGGGCACAGCGCTGGGGACCATTGCCTACATGTCGCCCGAGCAGGCCGCCGGTGAAGACCTCGACGCCCGCACAGACTTGTTTTCCTTCGGCGCCGTTCTGTACGAGATGTCCACCGGACTTCCCGCTTTCTCGGGAAACACCTCGGCCATGGTCTTCGATGCCATCCTTCACAAGGCGCCAACTTCGCCGGTTCGTCTCAACCCCGCGCTTCCTCCGGAACTGGAGAACATCGTCAACAAGGCGCTGGAGAAGGACCGCAGGCTGCGCTACCAGAGTGCCGCCGAGATTGGCGTCGACTTGAAACGCTTGCGGCGCGAACTCGACTCGGGCCGCACCGGTGCAGTCTCGACCTATACCTCCGCCGTGCCTGCTGCCGCTCTAACTCCTCAGCCGCCGCCTCAGCCACGCTCCCGGCGCAAGTGGCTTGCAGTAGGCGCGCTCGCCGCTGTCATCCTTGTGCCCGCGGCCTACCTGCTCCGGCCAACTCTGCCACCCCCTCGGATTACTGGCTACACCCAGATCACGCACGACGGCCAGCAGAAATCCTTTGCCGGCCAGGTTGTCGACTCCGTGCTCACCGATGGACCGCGCCTTTATATCCAGGAGAACGTGGACGGTCGCTTTGTCGTCGCGCAAGTGTCGGCGTCCGGCGGAGAAACGATTCCGATCCCCACGCCGTTCCCCAATGTTTCACTCCTGGATATTTCCCCCGACAAGTCGGAATTGCTGGTCGGCAGTTTCACTGGGGCCGAGAGCGACCAACCGATTTGGGCGTTGCCGGTGCTGGGCGGATCTCCCCGCCGCATCGGCGACTTTGTGGCCTCCGACGGAACCTGGATGCCCAATGGGAACCTGCTCATCGCGCAGAACAACGATCTGGTTGAGGTCACACCCAATGGTCCCCGGAAGTTCGCCCCACTTCCCGACTATTCCTACCGGTTCCGCTGGTCGCCGGACGGGCGAGTCCTTCGGTTTACCGTGGCTCCCGAACAGGGCTGGAACTTTCTCGCTGAAATTGCAAGCGATGGCAGCCATTACCACCGTGCATTGCCACAATGGACGGACTTTCATGCCCTGGGCACATGGACGCCGGACGGAAAATACTACGTGTTCGAGCGAATCCAAGGGAACCATGTCAACCTTTGGGCCATGCGCATGAAGGGCGACCTTGTCCATAAGGCCAACCCGCAGCCCGTGCAACTGACGGCCGGCCCCCTGGACTTCTCTTCCCCCCAGCTCAGTACCGACGGAAAGAAGATCTATGGAGTGGGGACGCAACCACGCTCCGAGTTGGTTCGCTACGACGCCAGAGCCGGGGCGTTTATCCCTTATCTTGGCGGTCCCTCCACCACTGAAGTTAGCTTTTCGCCGGACGGACAGTGGGTGGCTTATGCCACATTTCCGGACTCTACCCTTTGGCGCAGCCGGATCGACGGGACCGAGAAACTGCAGCTGACCTCGGCTCCCATGATTGCGGCTTGGCCGCGCTGGTCGCCGGACGGAAAGCAGATCGCCTTTGCCGAGGGAGACTGGGTTTTCCCACCCCGCCTCTACGTGATCCCAGCCGACGGGGGTACCGCCCGTCTTCTCCCGGGTACCTACCGTACCGCCATTCGTCCAAGCTGGGCCAAGGGAGGAAGTTCCATTGCGTTCTCCGATAGCGTGGGAGGTGAGATCAGGGAAATCAAGATCGCCGACCTGGCAACCTCGAAGGTAGCGGCGGTCCCCGATTCCAGGAATCTGGAGTTCCCGGTTTGCTCGCCCGACGGCCGTTATATTGCCGCTACCGACCGGGATGGACGGAAGCTCAAGCTCTTCGATCTCACGACCCAGAAATGGTCGGAACTGATCCAGATGAACGTGGGCCTCGCGGAATGGTCGGCCGACGGCAGGTACTTGTATTTCGACACGGGATTGAGCAACGATCCAGCCATATATCGCCTGCGCCTCAGCGATCGAAAACTGGAACGCCTTGCGAGCCTGAAGGGACTCCGCCGCCAGATTTTCTCCTACTTCCCATGGAACGGGGTCGCCCCCGATGGTTCGCCCCTGCTGCTGCGCGACACAAGCAGCCAGGAAGTTTATGCCCTCGACTTCGATTCCCCCTGAGGGAGACTCCTCCCGGATCCTTGTCCGAGGCCAACAATCAGCCCAGAACTGGCGACGCGTCAAAAGCTCTCGGAGGTGCCAACGAAGGACTTCCCAATTTGTGAAGAGCGTGTCCCCCAAGATCACGGCCTCGCGGACGATGATCAACATAACGCCCAGTGCGCCGTCCTTCCAAGCGTATATGCATCCTGGCTTACTGCAGGCGGAAGCGCTCGTTCATCAAGCGCTGCAAGCGGGGTTTGTAGAGGATGTCGTAGGTGAACTCTTTGTCAGGGAACATGGCCAGGGCGGCGCGCTTGGCGCCCGCCACCAGTTCGGAAGCTTCTTCCACGGTGAGGTTGGGGTCCTGGCTGATGACCGACATCACCATGCTGATCATCAATTGCAGGCGCCGGATTTTTCGGGCTTCCTCCTGGGTCTCGGTTACGCTTCCGGAATTCTTGCCTGAGTTTCCCGCCTGCTTGTTCGTTTCCAGACCATCCATGGGGCCCCCAATTCGGATGCGGCGGCGTGGTTCCCGAGCACCCGCGTCACATCCAGTACGCCAATTAGATGTACCGCTGGCGGGGTACGTTGCGCCCACCCCTCTTGGCCCGATTTTGCGGCGAATGGTGACAAAATGCAATCGCCCAATGGTCTGAGAGAATTACCGAAGTGTTTGCGGGCTCGGCAACTCCCTGCAAATACGCGGCTTGCCAGGTCTTTGTTCAGACTCCCCCACAGCGTCGCGCCGGGGTTAGAATCAAACCGTGCAGTCCGGGAGCCGTGCCAGCCTTCCGCAGGTGCAGCCCCGATCGGAGGAACGATGGAAACCCGTCCCGGCTCCACCGACGACATCGCAGAACGTCCCAACCCCAATGAGAAGCTGGTGCGCGTGTTCGACACCGAACAGGAGTCGGAGGCCTTGGTGGTGCGCGGCCTGCTGGAGTCGGCCGGCATTGATGCCGACATGACTTCCCTGGACGCGCAGCAGGACATCCTTCCCGGGGTTGGGGGCACCATCATCCTGGTGCGCGAGGAAGATGCCGAGGAAGCCCGCCGCGTGATTGAGGAATACCGGCAAGCCCCAGGGGATGAAACCGCCGAGGTCGACGTCAGCGAAGAGCCGCCAGCCGAGGGGTAACCGCCGTGCCGTCGAGGTAGAACGTGACCGCACCATCCAAGTCTGTGCGGTAGGTGGCCACGCCGGATTCTGCCAGCCGGGACAGGACTTGTTCGCGCGGGTGACCGTAGGTGTTCCGCGCTCCCACCGAGATGACCGCGAACCTCGGCCGCACAGCCGACAACAATTCCGGAACGGTCGAACCTGCGCTGCCATGGTGAGCAACCTTCAGGAGATCTGCCCGCGGTTGTTCCTCCGCAATCCTTCTTTCAGCTTGCCCTTCCGCATCGCCTTCGAGCAGCGCAGAGGTGGCGCCGTACGTAATCTTCATAACCATCGAATCGTCATTCGGACGCCACGCACTGCTGTCGGGATCGGGCGCAGGGGCCAGAATGCGGACCTGAGTTCCTCCCAGCTGGAATGTGTCCCCTGCCTTCCGGGGGACCACAGCTACGCCCAGGTCCTTTGCTTCGCGGAGCAGTCGATCGAGGTCGGAGTTGGGCGTGTCCACTCCCAGCCATAGCTCATTGGGTCGAAAGTTGGCCAACACGGCTGCCATTCCACCGATGTGGTCGGCGTGGGCGTGGGTAACCACCACCGCATCCAGCCGGCGGATGCCGCGCCACCACAGATAGGGCGAGACCACGTTTTCGCCCACATCGAAATCCGAGTGCATCCAGTGGGGCAAGCCTCCGGCATCGACCAGCAGGGTTTGCCCCTGCGGAAGAACCAGCAGAATGGCGTCTCCTTGTCCGACATCGATTGCGGTCAGTTCCAGCACTCCAGGGCGAACCTGTGGGTGCGATGGGCCAACCGCAATCCAGAAAGCACTGCACACCAGCACCGCCAATCCGGAAGCGACGAGCAGGCGACGGCGGTGTGCCAGCAACATGGCGACTGCAAGCGCGACCATAGCAAGAAGAATGACGGCGAATTCGGGGGTGGGGACGCGGGCGTCGGCCACTCGCAAGCCTCCCAGGCTGCGTACGGTGCCGCTGATGCCATCCAGCGCAAGGCCCGCGATCAGTGCGGGAACCTTGGCCAGAGCGGGCGAAACGTAGCCGAGCGCGACCGCCAGTACCGCGGTTGGCATGAGAATGCCCGTCAGCGGGACCACGACGATGTTTGCCGGCAAGCCGACGACCGTCGCGCGATGAAAGTAATACGCCATGGGCAACGCGAGCCCGACTTGCATGAGAGCGGAAACAACCAGTATTTCCGTCGCGCCCAGGAGCGTACGCGCAAGGCCCGCGAGCCCTGGGAGCGGAATGGCCTTTCCCAGAAAGCGCTGCAGGCGGCCAGCAATCATCCGCAGGTCAAGCCGGAATTGCGCCACGCGCGGCGGCAGCGAAACTTCGTAGGTGGTGGAATCCAGATAGCGCAGACCGCGAGAGAAGGGCTGGGTGGTCCGCTCCAGAATGGGCACCGCTACCGCGGCGATCAGCAGGACCGATAAGAACGTGAGTTGGAAACTGGCGCCGAATAACACCCGCGGGTCGGCGATCAGCAGGCCCAACGCCGCCGCTCCGATGGCGTTGAGCATGGACCTCTCTCGATAAAGCAGCCGCGCCCCCAGGTAAAGCGTAAGCATCAGGGTCGCGCGCCAGATAGGGGGGCCGACATCGGTGAGAAAGGCGTAGGCGACGGCCATGAGCACGGTGACCACGCTGGCCACTACATTGCTGATGTAGAACCTCCGCAACACCCAAAAGATCACAAAGGCGAGGATGCTGACATTCATCCCCGAAACCACCAGGATGTGATAAGTGCCGGAGCGCTGGAAATCCGTGCGGGTGTCGCGGCCGATGAAAGCATCCTCGCCGATGACCATGGCATCGACCAGCGCGGCTTGCGGCGTCGGCCATAGAGAATGGATCTTCTCGATGATGCTGCGGTGGATGCGGGTGCGCCAAAGCTCCCTGCGCGAGCCTGAAAAGCCAGGGAGCACTTCCACGTCGATGGCTTTGGCTGAGCCCAGCGCGGCGATTTCATGGTCGGCCAGGTAGCCTCGGTAATCGAACGCCCCAGGATTGCGGAAGTTTCGCGGCGGAGAGAGCTTGGCCGGAAAGCGCAGACGCTCGCCGTAGCGGAACAAGCGCGGGGGAGCAGCGCTGGCAGCGTCCTGGCTGTCGGTGGTGACTTGCCTGGTGTAGAAACTAACGCGCAGGCCGGAGTGGATGGCAAAGGTCTGAACGTCGGTGCTGACATCTTCGGTGTCAACGTCAAGCACTTGCCGACTTCCGCCCGAGCCCGCCTGGCGCAGGCTCCCGTCGTTGGTGACGTGGGCGGTGATGGTGACTTCCTGACCGTCGGCGAACCGGAGAATGCCGGAACTAGGGGCGTCGCCCAGAGGCCGCAGTTCGATGGCGAGTGCCCCCGCAACGAACATTGCGCCCAGTCCGAGCAGCGCGGCTGCCCGCGGCCGCCGGCGAAGGAAGAAAATCGCGAACACGAGACAGGCGACGGCCGCCGCCAGCCACCACAACGGCGGTCGCCAAGCGCACAAGCCCGCGACGATACCGCCGCCAAACGCTAGTGCTGCCCAGAGCAGAGGCTGGCGTCCGCCGCAGCAAGGGTGCCCCACCCTTGTCTCTGCGCCTTTTGCAGAGACAGGGGGGGGATTTTGCACACCCGTCGCGCTGAATTGTGAACTCATTCCCTCTCACGGATGAAGGCTAGCGCACCAGATGAAAGACGCTTTCCATGTGGTAGGTCTGGGGGAACAGATCGACCAAGTGCGCCTGCTCCACTCGATATCCGGAGTTCAGCAGGCGGCCCAGGTCGCGGGAGAGGGTAGCCGGATCGCACGAGACATAAGTCATGCGCGGCGCTCCCAGGGAGACCAGGGCGTGGATTACGCTTTCACCCAGCCCGCTCCGCGGTGGATCCACCACCACCAGATCGGGCTGCAACTTGCCGGCCACGTTTTTCAGGTACTGCTCGGACATCGCCTGAACTGCCTTCACATTTACAGGCGAATTGTAGCGCAGATCGGCATAAGAAAGCGGTGATGATTCGACCGCAATCACTCGTTCGAATTCCCGAGATAGAACTGAGGAGAACAGGCCGACCCCGGCATAAAGGTCGAGGGCGGTGCGCCCGGAGCGTCCGGCGACGACGAGGGTCACCAGTTCATCGGTGAGATGACGGTTGACCTGAAAAAACGATCCCGCGCTGACGCGATAGGAGGCGGTGGCGAGTTTGTAGGTCAGTTCTTGAGCACCGGCGCCAGCGAGTCTGGCTGGATCGCCGCTTGCGTGAGCGCTGGCGTTGGCCTTGAATAGGACCACTCCCGCAGCTTCGGGCAGTCCGTCTTTGATCTCTTTTGCCACCTGTTCTGCGAGTGATTGTGGCAGCGGATCGCAATAAACCTCGATCAACAGTTGCGTGTCGTCGGAATTCGTGAAGAACTCGATCTCTTGGATTCCGTCTAGACCCTTGCCGGGCTGGAACGCCCGGCCTCCATAGGTTTGCCACAACGCTGCAATCGCACGATTGATCAACGGCGAACTGATGGGACATTGCTCAACCGGCAGCAGTTCGTGCGAATTGAACTTGAAGTAGCCAAGGGCGAAGTCCGGCGCAGTGCGAACCTTCAGCCGCGTGCGGTTGCGATAGTTCCATTCCGGCGAGGGATGGACGTGAATTTCGTTCCCCAATTCCAGCTTGGCAATGCGGCGAAGATTTTCCTTCAGAATGGCAGTCTTGATCGCAAGCTGATGCTCGTAGGCGGCGTGCTGGTAATGGCATCCGCCGCAGAGCTGGAAGTAAGGGCAGCCTGCAGCGACGCGGAAGGAAGAAGCCTTCAGGATCTGCTCGGCCCGTCCGCGCGCAAACCCCGGCTTCTGCTCGGTGACGGCGACCTCGACCTCTTCGCCCTCAAGGACAAACGGGACGAAAAGTGCCTTACCACGCCCGTGCTCATCGGCGGGAAGACGAGCCAGGCCATCGCCGCCATAGACCAGTTTTTCGATTGGGAGGCGCAAGAAGGGATTCTAAGCCAATGGGAGGGGTTGCGCTGGACGCCGCGACACTCGTTAGGCCGAGAGTCTTTCGTTGATGCTAACTAGAGATTAGCGTATCGCTTGTCGGCGGGCCTACTGCGGTTTCACGATCTGCCGCGCTTCACTACAAATCCATGCCCTGAAGCTGGGGGGCCAGTCGCTCGCGCAGTTATTGGCAATCTTCGTGATTTCGGTGATTCCTAACCTCGTCCGTTCTGCGGGCGTAGCCTGGTTAAGGAGGGCGTGCCACTCATCCAAAGCCTTCGCCATTCCTGGATCCTCTGTCTTCATCTCACCCGTCCAGCGGAATCGGAGATACATCGTGTAAAAGTCGATGTTGTATTCCGGAGTGTGCACTCTTAGGAATGAAACCGGCAGATCATTCCCACTTGACTCACTTGGCGCAACCGATTGGCCGCTCTGAATGCCGGTGAGCTTGATCCGCTTCTTGGCAGCTTCGAATTGCTCAAATGTCCACTGGCTCGTTGCTGTTGTGACAACTCGGCACGTTCCGTCGAACTCCCGGTACTCCACCTGTTCTCCACCATCGTTCTGTTGAATCAGGACGTAGATGTAGCGCACGGGAAGAAGGTCCTTCGGCAAGTTAGCTCGTGCCTGCGTTGTGCACTGTGAACGCAACACTGCCAACATCTCGATCGACTCAGGGGCCGAAGACGAGGCCTTCTTGCATCCCAGAGGAAACAGGAGAAATAGCAGCAGAGCCACGCAGTGCCGAAGCATGTGAAGCACTTTACTCCAGATCGGCCAATTTCGTGTCGGCCAACTTACAACGCTCGCCCTGCCGCCGCTCCCGAGGCCCACGCCCACTGAAAATTAAACCCGCCCAAATGCCCGGTCACGTCCACCACTTCTCCGATGAAAAACAGGCCCGGGACTTTGCCCGCCTCCATGGTCTTCGCCGATAGTTCATCCGTGTCCACCCCTCCCGCAGTCACTTCAGCCTTCTCGTAGCCCTCGGTGCCTGCGGGCGTGATCTCCCAGGCATGCGCCTGCCTCTCCAGTTCGGCGAGTGCCGTATTCGTCCAGGCCGCCGGTGCATGAAAATCCAGCCACCGGTTTGCGAGCCGGTTGGGAAGAATTGCCTGCAAGGCTGACTTCACGGCTGACAAATTTCTCGGCTGCTTCGGATCGCGAAGGGCGGCTGTGATTTCGCGCCCAGGCGCCAGGTCAATCACGATTGGCTCAGGCCTCTTCCAATAGGATGAAATCTGCAGGATTGCCGGGCCGCTCAGCCCGCGGTGCGTGATCAGCATCTTTTCCTGGAACCGCTGATTTCCGCAGGACGCAACCACCTCGGCAGAGACTCCCGCCAGATCGCAGTAGCGGGAACGGTCTTCGTCCCCGAGCACCAGCGGCACCAGTCCCGGCCACGGCTCGCGGATGGCCAACCCGAATTGCCGCGCCAAGTCGTATCCGAAAGCGGTCGCGCCGATCTTGGGAATGGAGAGACCGCCGGTCGCGACCACCAGGGCCGCAGCATGAAACTCTTCGTCCTCGGTGCGCACCACGAATTCGGTGGTGTGCCGGACCTCCTGAACCCTGGCTCCCAGGAAAATGCAGACGCCCGCCGCGGCGCACTCACTTTCGAGCATGCCCAGAATATCCCGCGCGGAGCGGTCACAGAAAAGCTGTCCCAGGGTTTTCTCGTGATACGGGATGCGATGCTTCTCGACCAGCGCAATGAAATCCGCCGGCGTATATCTTGCCAACGCGGATTTGGCGAAGTGCGGATTGGCGGAGAGGAAGTGTTCCGGCCGACAATGAATATTGGTGAAATTGCAGCGCCCGCCACCAGAGATAAGAATTTTCTTGCCGAGCTGGCCGGCGCGCTCCAGCACCGCCACGCGGCGTCCACGCTTGCCGGCTTCGAGCGCGCACATCAGGCCGGCGGCGCCTCCGCCGAGAATCAATGCATCAAAGTGATGAGTCAAGCGAGATCACATGTAAAACAGACTCAGCCGTGGCAGGCCATACTTCTCCAACAGCCGCCTGTGTACATATTGTTTCTGAAGCTGGGCGATCTGCGCCGCTGGCATTTTCCGGCGATACGGCGCAAGCTCACGATCGGCGTCGGCGCGGACGGTAACGATCTCCTCATCGGGCGTCGCCGCCAGCAGCACGGCGAAGAGTTTGTCCTCCAGCACCGTGAGGCGTCTTTCCAGATCTTCCAGGCGCGGCAGAGCGTCTTGGTTCTCCAGATTCGAGGCCAGTTCGCGCAGTGTAACTGCCGTCTCTTGCGCCAAAGCACCTCCGGAGACCCCGCTCCCCTGCGGCAACTTCGCTGATTCCAGTTGTGCCGCATTGCGCCGGAGAAAGGCAACAATCTCGGAAGTCTGAAATCCGTGACCGGCCGCGCTGTCTGGGCGCGTTGCTCCCACCGCCGCCTCTTTCATCTCTTCCGCTGCCGCCAACACCTCCTGCGCGCAATAGGCCAGGCTGTTCACCTTGCGCGGGGTAGGCCGTTTCTCATAGTGCTCGAAAGCAGCATCAATGCCGCGCAACACCGCTTCCAGCGGGATGCCCGCATCTTTCCAGGTTTCAATCAAAGCCCAATCCAGCGTGGAGAGCAGCAGAATGCCGCCCCGCCGCCGCTGAAAATGCTCTTCGATTTCGGTGAAATAGTTGAAGTAGTTTTCCACGACCACTCAGCGGGACTTGGACTTGCTGCCGGGCCAGGGCTTGGATGGAGGACGTTCGCCCGCAGCGGGCGCGGCCCGCGACGTCTTGCCGGCCGGCGTCTCTCGCGCCGGTTTGGCTCCAGCATTGCGCTGGTAAATGATACGCAACCCTTCCAAGGTGAGGAACTCATCCACATGTTTGATGTATTTCGATCCCGAGCCGATCAGCGAAGCCAAGCCGCCGGTCGCCACGACTTTGGTGTCCTTGCCCAGTTCGGCTAGCAGGAGTTCGAGAATGCCATCCACCAGCCCGAGATATCCGTAGTAAAGACCGGACTGCATACTGCCGACGGTGGTGGTGCCGATGACGCGGGCAGGCTTGCGGATGTCCACGCGTTGCAGCCGCGCGGTACGACCAAATAGCGCTTCGGCGGAAATCGAGATGCCCGGACAAATCACACCGCCGATGTATTCGCCCTTGGCGGAAACACAATCAAATGTTGTCGCCGTGCCAAAATCGACCGACACGCACGGTCCGCCATACTTTTCGAAGGCCGCCACCGAATTGACGATGCGGTCGGCGCCCACCTCGGCGGGATTTTCGTAGAGCACGGGCATGCCGGTCTTCACGCCCGGCTCGATAAAGAGCGGTTTGCAATTGAAATAGCGCTCGCAGACCTGGCGCAACGTGGAATCGAGCGGCGGCACAACGGACGAAATCACAATGCCGTGAATGCCCTTCGGCTCCAGGTTGGCCATGGCAAAGAGGTTGCGGAAGAGCACCCCATACTCGTCGACGGTTTGCGCCTGGGTAGTAGTCACACGCCAGTTCGCTACCAGCAGCTCATATTGCGGCGTGTCGAACTCAGCCGCGCCGCCTTCGCCGGGATGAACCTTCGCGACTTTGGCGAAGACTCCCAGCACCGTGTTGGTGTTGCCGACATCGAGAACCAGGAGCATACACGGACACTCTCTACACAAACCTTACCGTTCCGCTCAGCACCGTTTTCAACCCCTGCGCCGTCCGCAATTGCAGAAAGCCGCGATCATCCAGTCCTTCAGTCACGCCTTCAAGTCCGGGAGACTCCTCAATGCGGACCTTTCGGCCTCGCACCGAGGAAGATGCTTCCTGAAAACGACGCATCACCGACTCGCGCGCTCCCGGTTTCTCCAGCAGGTTGTGATACTCGCGATCGAGCGATTTTAGCAAAGCCGCGCACACCTCCACGCGCGACCACTCGGTGCCAGTAAACATCCGCAACGAAATTGCGAGGGATTCTAAGTCGGACGGGAAATCCGTCTGATTCACGTTGATGCCAAGCCCGATCACGATGTGCCGCACGCGCGTGGCCTCGGCGTTCATCTCGGTCAGGATGCCACAAACTTTCTTGCCGTCCAGCAATGCATCGTTCGGCCACTTCAAGTCGGGTTTTACCCTCGAATCAATTTCCTGCACCGCCGCACGCACGGCCAGTCCCGCCGCCAATGAGAAGATCAACGCTTCGGACGGAGGCAGGGGGGGGCGCAGCACGACCGAGCAATAGATTCCCGTGGATTGCGGCGAATGCCACTGGTTCGCGCCGCGCCCACGTCCTGCAGTCTGCTGCTCGGCGAGAAAAACGCTGCCTTCAGGCGCGTCCGCGCGCGCGGCCTCCATGGCCGCAGAATTGGTCGAGCCAATCTTGTAATAGTGTTGGATATTCTTACCGAAAATAGTTCCCTTCAGCAGGGGCGCGAGCATGTCGGGTAGCAGCAAGTCAGGCACAGACTTCAGACGATATCCGGTTGCGGGATGCCCGGCAATCTCCACCCCCAGTTTGCGCAACTGTTGCACCATCCGCCAAACTTCGGACCGGGTGGTGCCGATCTCCTGGGCAATCTTGGTGCCGCTCGCCACCACCGTGGCGTTGTCCATGAGGAGGCGAACAATACGCCCCAGGCGGGCATCGGTCCTTTGCGGGGTGATCACCTTACGGATTGTGGCCTTTTTCTTGATGCGGGCATTATACCCAGCCGTCAGCCCTCAGCCGTCAGCTGTCAGGAAAATCCGCAGCAGCTCGGTTTGATCGTAGAGATGGCTCATCCCGAGTCTGGCGTCAGCCGGGCGAGGAACCTTGCGAGGAGCGACACTGCCCCAACATGGCTACCGTGCCACTGCACGCAGGATCCTTCGCCCTCTCGGGCTCAGGATGACGCCGGTCTGAGGTCCGAGGTCGAGCTCAGGAGGGGACCACGCGCAGGCTCATGTCCGTCGCGGTAACCGAGTGGGTGAGCGCGCCGACAGAGATGAAATCCACCCCGGTTTCGGCGTAGGACCGGATATTCTCCAGGATGATGCCGCCGGAACACTCGACGGGAATGCGCCGTTCCAGCCGCGCGCAGCGCGCCACTGCCTGCTTCACGTCCTCGACCGACATGTTGTCCAGTAAAACCGCCTCGGCGCCGTGGCTCAGCGCTTCTTCCAGCTCTTTCAGCGACCGCACCTCGATCTCGATTGGCTGCGATCCCCGCCGGTTGCGATGCGCCCGCTCGAGCGCCGGCACAATGCCTCCGGCAAGCGCGATATGGTTGTTTTTGATCAGCACCCCATCCGAAAGATCAAGGCGATGGTTCTGTCCGCCACCGCAGCGCACGGCGTATTTGTCGAGCGTGCGCAGGCCGGGGGCGGTCTTGCGCGTGTCCAGGACGCGGGCCTTGGTCCCGGAAACCGCATCCACAAACTTGCGGGTCAGGGTAGCGATACCGCTCAGCCGCTGGAGCAAGTTCAGAATGACACGCTCGCAAGAGAGGATGACCCGGGCATTGTGCTGGATGACCGCGACCGACTGTCCCTTGTGCAGGCGAATACCGTCGAATATCTCGGGATGGGTCGTGACCTCGTAGTGGGAGATCACGGCGCCGTCGAGCGCGGCATAGACATCAAGAATGCGAGCAATGGCCCCGATGCCGGAAAGAATGCAGTCCTGCTTGGCGATGATGGTGCCCGCGGCGCGCTGGTTAGGCTCCACACAGGCATAGCTGGTGGCGTCGCTGGTGGCACGGTCTTCCAGCAACGCGTTCTCGAGGATGGCGGTGATGCGGCGGCTGTTCCAGTCCATAAGATCAGGAGTCGGGGGTCAGTAGTCAGGAGTCAGTAAGAACACGCCGACTCCTTCCTGCTGACTACCTTAATTCGCCCAGTTTACTTCTTGTTTTGTCCCGCAGAACTTCCAGTTCCCTGGCTCGTCTGCGGAGTCCTTCCACAACGTCAGCTGGAGCCTTGGCCAGGAACTGTTCGTTGGACAACTGGCGCTGGCCGTTGGCGATTTCCCTTTCGATGCGCTCCAGTTCTTTCCGCAGGCGTTCCCGTTCTGTGGCCACGTCGATCGGTTTCTCGTAAACCACATGGACATCGAAGCGTGCCGTGTGGCGGGCCCCCGCCAGCTTGGCCAGAGACTCCTTCACGAACATAATGTCTTGCACGTTGGCGAGGCGCTCGACGGCCCCCTGGTTGTGCTCGATCAGCGCACGAACGGCGGTATCTTCGGCGAAGACCTGGATGGGCACACGCAGTTTCTGCTCGACCTTGAGTTCGGCGCGCAGGTTGCGCACGCTGACAATCAGGTCCTGCAGGATGGCCATGTCGGCTTCGGCTTGCAAGCCGACCTGATGTTGGTCCGCCGTGGGATAGCAGGCCAGGGCAATGGACTTCAGCGGCGGCTTGCCATCGTAGATCGCCTGCCAAATTTCCTCGGTGATGAAGGGCATCACCGGATGCAGCAGGCGCAAGGACGCTTCAAACAAGCTGACCAGATTGCGGCAAGCTATGCGGGCGGTTTCTTTGTCTGCCCCGTCCGCCAGCCGGGGCTTGACCAGCTCGATGTACCAGTCGCAGAACTCTCCCCAAAAGAAGTCGTAGATGCTGGTCGCCGCGTTGTCGAAGCGGTAGGCGTCCAGGGATTCATGCACCTGTTGGGCAACGCGATTGAAGCGCGAGAGGATCCAGCGGTCTTCGAGCGTCTTGGCTTCGAACCCGGGAATGCCCGTCTGGGGGCGCGTATCTGACCCGTTCGCGCCGGGTGTAAAACCCGGCGCCACACGGTCCAGGTTCATGAACATGAATCGTGCTGCGTTCCAGATTTTGTTGGCGAACGCGCGATAGCCGTCGGTGCGGCTGGGGTTGAACGCAATATCGGTTCCGGGAGACGACATCGCCGCCAGCGTGAACCGGGTCGCATCTGTCCCGTATTTCTCGATTACTTCGATGGGATCAACCACATTGCCCTTGGTCTTGGACATCTTCTGCCGCTCAGCGTCGCGCACCAAGGCATGAATGTAGACACGCCGGAAGGGCACGCTGTCATCTTTCTTCGCGCCCCAGCAACTGGCTGCCTTCAAGGCCGCGTCCTGATGATGCCCATCCATGAAGTGGCAGCCAAACATGATCATGCGCGCCACCCAGAAGAACAGAATTTCATACGCGGTAATGAGCAGGGTCGTGGGATAGAAAACTTCCTGGTCGCGCGTCTTCTCAGGCCAACCCAGGGTCGTGAACGGCAACAGACCCGACGAGAACCAAGTGTCGAGCACGTCGGTGTCCTGCTCCAGTTGCGAACCGGCACACTTGGTACATTTTGACGGCGCCTCGCGAGCGACGATCATCTCGTTGCAGCCCGCGCATCGCCACGCCGGAATGCGGTGTCCCCACCACAGCTGCCGCGAAATGCACCAGTCATGGATGTTGTTCATCCAGTTCAGGTAGATCTGGCTGTAGTTTTCCGGAACGATGGTGACTTCTCCGGCTTCCACCACCTCGATGGCCCGCTTGGCCATCGGAGCGATCTTCACGAACCACTGGGTCGAAAGGCGAGGCTCGACAACCGTGCTGCAGCGATCGCACTTGCCCAGCGGAACCGTGTAGTCCTTCACTGCGGCCAGCAGCCCCAGTTCGCGCAGGTCATGAACGATTTTCTCGCGCGCCGCGTAGCGATCGAGGCCGGCATAAGGCCCGGCATTCTCGTTCATGTGGGCGTGCTCGTCCATGACATCGATCTGGGGCAGGTTGTGCCGCAGCCCGGCTTGGAAGTCGTTGGGATCGTGCGCCGGGGTCACCTTCACCGCGCCGGTGCCGAACTCAGGATTGGCCAAGTCATCGGTGATGATGGGGATCTCACGCTTCATCAGCGGCAGCAGGACTTTTTTCCCGTGCAGATGCGCATAGCGCTCATCCTTTTCGTTCACAGCGACGGCCGTGTCACCGAGCATGCTTTCTGGCCGTGTTGTCGCCACCGTGATGAACTCGTTTGTTCCGATCACGGGGTAGCGAATCTCGTACAGCTTGCCTTGGACGTCCTCGTGCTTCACCTCAAGATCGGAAATCGCGGTGCCGCAGCGCGGGCACCAGTTGACGATGTACTTGCCGCGATAGATGAGCCCCTCTTCGTACAGCCGGACGAAGACCTCGCGCACCGCGCGAGAGAGGCCCTCGTCCATGGTGAAGTACTCGCGGTCCCAATCTACGGACGCGCCGAGGCGCTTCATCTGGTCGAGGATGGCGCCGCCGTAATGGCGCTTCCACTCCCACACCCGCTCGACAAACGCTTCGCGGCCCATGTCGCGGCGCTTCTTGCCCTCCTTGGCGAGCTGGCGCTCCACCATCATCTGGGTGGCGATGCCGGCGTGGTCGGTACCGGGCAGCCACAGGGTGAGGAAGCCGCGCATGCGATGCCAGCGCACCAGGACATCCATCTGCGTCTGGTTCAGCATGTGCCCCATGTGCAGGCGTCCGGTGACGTTGGGTGGAGGCAGCAGCAGTGTAAACACTGGACGGCTCTCGCCGGGCGGCGGAGTCTTCACCGAGAACAGCCTTTCCTTGATCCAGAACTCGGCCCAGCGCGCCTCGATGGCGCCCGGCTCGTACGCCTTGGGAAGGTCGTGGGGCATGGTTGAGCACTCAGCACTCAGCAATCAGCCAGTTCGGCTTGTGGCCTCTCCGGGCTGGATGACATTTGCGGAGCGATGCATGTAGACGAGACTTTGATATTACAGGTGGGCAGAAAATGCGGTCAAACCGGGGTCGGGGGTCTCAGGCGTCAGACTAAACCCAGGCGCGCCTACTTCTTGTTCTTCCCCTTCTTGAGCTTCTTGGAAATTTCTGCCATCAGCTTGGGCTTTAGTTCGGCCAGCATATTGTCGACGATGTCGGAGATGTCGCCCGACTCCTCCGGCGCCGCCGCGGCGGCTTCCGGCTCCGTCGCGGGCTCGACCTCAGGCCTGGGCTCGGCGGGGAGCGGTGCTTCCTCGGGGACCTCCCGGAATCCGGCTTCGGCGTCGGCAATCTGCGCGGCAGCTTCCGATGCCGCGGTAGACTGGTGAACCTGCGTCCAGTTGGTCCATGCGGCAGCCAGCTCCGATTCGCGCTGCCGTTCACTGGTCTCAAAATCCTGCGCCGAGCTCTGCGATGACTCGGCGGGGGGTGCAATCTGGGCTGCAGGGGTTGTTTCCACCGACCCGGAGCCAACGCTGGCAGCGGCGGCAAACGCAACCTCTTCTTTGGGCGCGAACCCTGCGGTTTCGCTGAACTCCGTCGCAACTGCTGGTGTGGTTGCTTCCGGAGACGCGGGGGGTTCGCTCACCGCATCGGCAACCGCGGTTGGGGCTGGTTCCACCGGCAAGCTGGCGGGGAGCTCGGACGCAGTTACGGCAGGCGGCATGGCAGCTTCCGGCATGGACTCGGCGACAGCAGGAAATTCCGCGGCGGTGTCAACCGAGGGGACCTGCCAACTCGCGGCCGGGACTTCGGTCAGGGCGGCCGCAGCCGTCTCCATCTGGCGAGCAGCAAAACCGGTTTGCGCGGCCTCGGCGGCCGCGAACGCGGCATAGGCCTTCTCCATCTCCCGTTCCAGCAGGAAGCTGGTTTCCTGTTCGTCGACCGGTACCGGCTCAGCAATCCATCTCGGCCCGCCGCTCGCCCTGCCTAAGGAAGCCGTCCCGGCACTGGCCATTGCGGCTGCCACGATGACAGGATCCGGCTCGCTCTTCTCGACAGCGGTAGCTGTTTCTTCGCCATTCAGCGGCGCCAACGACGCCAGCGCCGCCAAGACTTCCGCGTCCGTAGCCGCATGCTTCGCGACTTCCGCAACTGCGGCTTCGGGCGTGCTGGCTGGCTCCGGTACGACCGGAGCCGCCGGAGCTCCCGCCCAGGCCGGGCTCTCGTTCATAGCCGCGGCTTCGCTGCTGGCCATCGGCTCAGGAACAGGAGGAGGTTCGACTACCAGCGGGGCGGGCGTGGCTTCAGGAGCGGTTTCACTCGAAGTCTGGGGCGCTGCTTCTGCCGGCACTTCCGGCGCCGACGCAAAGGTTGCGGCCGGTACATCGCTCGGCATTTCATCTGCCGGAGGCTCGACCTTGTACTCTTCCGCCACGGAAACAGCAGGTTCGGGCCGGGTTTCTTCGGTCACGGAGGCAGCGCTTGCGGCCGGGGTGTCGTCGGCAGCCGTGGCAGCAGTTTCGCCCACCGCCTCTGCGACCGGAGCCTGCTCCTGGGGTACAGGTTCTTCGTTCCTGCCGCTGACGGCGGCGGCGGCGGCGGCAATCGCTGCGATCTCTTCGGCACTGATGTCTGCCGGAAGGCCGGCCGGAATCGGACGCTCAAACCCTTGCTTCGCTTCGACCGGCTTGAAATCTTCCCCTCGCGGCAAGTTGCGGAACCCGGTGTCGCCGACGTGGGCAGCTTCCGTTTCCGGCTCTGCGGCCTTGGATCCCGGCGACGGAATAATCAACCGATCCTTCCACCCGGTTTCGCTGTCGCCAAAGCTTTCGTCTCGTCCTGGTTCGGGCGCGCCGACCTGTTCCACGGCAGCAATGGCTTTGGCGAATCGTCCCGGTTTGTAGGGCTCGGGCTGCGGGACGATCTTATCTTCGAGCTTGGTGAGTGCGGTGAGGAGCTCGCTGGCTTCAAACGGCTTGACGATGTAGGCATCGGCGCGCACGCGGCGCGCCTCCTCGGGCTTGAAGGGCTCCAGCTTGCCCACGCTCAGCAGCACCGGAATGCGGGCGGTCTCGCGCGTTTCCTTCAGACGCTGGCAGACTTCGAGGCCGCCGTAACCCGGCATGTACACATCGAGGACGATCAGGTCGGGCCGGCTCTCGGCGATTTTCTTGAGCGCCGCCGAGCCATTGCTGACCGTCACCACTTCATAGCCAGCGTCGGTCAGGATTCTCCGCCCCATGCTCTGGGCGGTCACACTATCGTCGGCAAGCAGTATTTTCCGCGCCAAAGGATAGTCCTTTTCTGCTGAAGGGGGAGATAGCGCGAAATTATCTTGTCCCACGCCCTAAGTCAATGACAATAGGAGACTAAGAGGTTACCAGCGGACATTCCCCTGTGGGTGGAGGTTGTCCGCCCGGCAACTTTCCGCACTTGCCTATCCGCGCGGCACTGATTCAGAACGGGATGAGTTTCTTCAGGCCCTTCTTTTTCTTATGTTTGCTGGACGCAATCATAGCATCCACGTCATCCTTCTTTTCCTGGCTCGGGGAGGCCGCCTGATCGCCGGTTTTCGCCCCTCCCGCGTTGGCCTGACCCGAACTGCCTGCCCCCTGGTCGGAGGCCCCGGCCTGGATCTCATTGACCTGCCCCGGCGGCAGGGCCTGGGCACTGTCGGACACATTAGGCTTCAGTTCGTTCGCATCGTTGATAGGAACATTGGGCTTCAGTTCACCGGGGGTCGAATCGGTACCTGCCGCTTGGGCAGAGTCACCCGCGGCCGGAACCGGCTCGTCGGAACGAGGTGCAGGCTGGGCCGGCGGGGGGGCGCCAGTTTTCACCGTCTCCACTGAGACCGTATTGTTGCCCAAACCGCCCGTGCCTGTCGTCAATGCGCGCGTGGCTTGCTGCACCACCTCCGTCGCGCTCATCATCTTGGGATCGACCAGCGTAGGCTCGCCGACCTTGGCGGATTGGGCAACGTTCGGATGCTTCTTGAAATTGTTCATCAACTGCCCGAGCATGCCGGTTTCACGCCGGCTGTCTTCTTCCGCCTTGTTCTGGGCGACAGCCTCCCGGGTTGGCTTGGGTACGCGTTGCTTTAACGCGATCAGGCGCGCTTTGGCATCATCGGCCCGATTCATCAGCGGATAGCGGGTAAGGATGCGCGAATAAGCGTCGGCCGCCCCGCGCGTAGCCATCTCGATCAACCGCGCCTTGGCCGCTTCGTTCACCCTGGGCCGGAGGCGCACATTCGCGATTTCTCCCTCGTAAGACTGGCCCAACAGGTACAACGCTTCATCCGCTCGGCTGTAGAGCGGGTACTTGTCCACTACGGAGCGCAGTCGGGCAATGGAGGCGGGATAGGCCCCGCGCAAGTAGTAGAAACGTCCCACGCGGAACTCGCGGTCAGCCAGCACCTCCTGCACTTCCAGGAGACGCTGCTTGGCCTCCGGCACCAGCTTGCTGTCGGGCCACTGCAGAATCAGGTTGCGGTACTCCTCTTCCGCGCGTGCGGCGTGGGTGAAATCGCGGTCCGGCTTTTCCATCTGCTGGTAATGGATATTCGCGATCTTCAGTTGAGCTTCTGCCGCTTCCGGCATGTTGGGGAAGAAGGTGATGAAGTCCTTATATTCGATCTCCGCCTGGGTCAAGGACGTGGAGCCGCCTTCGGCATACCAGGAGTCAGCCACGCCCAGCTTGGCGCGGGCGATGAACTCGGAGTCGGGGTAGGTGTTAATCAGGGTCTGCAAGGTGAGCCGGGCGACGTCGAAGCGGTTGTGCTTCAGAGCGTCCATGGCGCGGTCGAACAGAACCTTATCCGGCTGTTTAGAGCCGACATCGGCCAGCGGGTTCTTGACTTTCTTGTTGGTGCAGGCGGCCGTGAAGGCCAGTACGCCTAAGAGCAGGATGACCAGAATACGACGTGACATAGAACCTCGGGAAACTGGTTTGTGCGACCCATGGCCGACGGGCGAGGGCGCCCCGTCCTCCACAGCTGAGGTTACACCTTCAGTAGAGTCGCCTCGGTTGCCGCTTTCAACAGCTTTTGTGCGTCTCTCTTGGGATCGCCTTGGCCAAAGACGGCGCTGCCGGCGACCAGGATTTCCGCTCCCGCCCGCACCACTTCGCCCACGGTGTCGAGCGCGATCCCGCCATCTACTTCGATGCGGTAATTGAGCCCGCGTTGGCTACGCATCTCCGCCAAACGGCGGATTTTGTGCGCTGCGGCCGGCAGGTACTTCTGCCCCCCGAAGCCGGGGTTGACCGACATCACCAGGATGTAATCCACGCAGTCGAGCACTTCCATCAAGGTTTCGACCGGAGTGGCCGGATTGATCACCACCCCGGCCAGCAGGTCGTGGCTCTTGATCAGGTGCAGGGTGCGATTCAGGTGCCGGCACACTTCTTGGTGCACTGAGATCCAATCCGCCCCAGCGTCCGCGAACTCCGGAATGTACTGGTCGGGATTCTCGATCATGAGATGGCAGTCGAGCGGCAAGTCCGTCGCCTTGCGCAGGGACTTCACCACCGGGGTCCCGATCGTGATGTTGGGGACGAAGTGCCCATCCATCACGTCCACATGGACCACGGTGCCGCCGCCCTCGGCCGCACTGCGGACCTGCTCCGCCAAATGGGCGAAGTCAGCCGATAGAATCGAAGGTGCCAGCTCAATCAACCTGGGCTCCCAGCAAGATAGTTGTGGAAATTCTAGCACGTTGGTAGCGACCGCCGGGTGCGAGTTGCGAGGGGGTTCCGGCACTGGGTACTCAGCACTTGGCATGCTAATCTCGTCGGTCCATGCCTTCCCCCGCCCAGTTCGTACCCACCGGTTTCAGCCTGATCGCAGTGGTGTGCTGGGGAACCAGCGACTTCCTCGGCGGATATGCCTCCAGACGGTCAGACGCTTTCGTCGTTACTATGCTGGCCCACGCCAGCGGCTTCGGGTTGATGGCGAGCCTCGCCGTGGCCAATCACGCTCCATTCCCGTCGCACGCGAGTGAGGTCTGGGCTCTGGTGGCGGGTGCGCTCGGAGGGACAGGGTTGGCCCTGTTTTATCGCGCACTGTCCAGCGGCCGAATGGGGCTCACCGCTCCGGTGGCTGCCGTTTTGGGAGCGGCCATTCCGACCGTGTTCGGAATGTTCGCGGAGGGTATGCCGGGAGTTCTACCCATCACCGGATTTGTGCTGGCCGGCCTCGGAATCTGGCTGATCTCTCGACCGGAGGGCGCGGTCGGCCGCCCCGAGGGCCTGGGGCTGGCCGTTTTGGCCGGTCTCGGCTTCGCCGGCTTCTACATCTGCATCCACCGCACGGGCGACAGTTCGGCGCTGTGGTCGGCCGCTCATTCCCGGTTTGCCTCGCTGGTGATGGTCACGGGGATCGTGTTGGCTCGCCGCCGTGCGCCGAAGTTACAAACCAGCGCCGCGACCCTCGGGCTGATCGCCGGTTGCCTCGACTCCACCGGCACCCTGCTCTTCATCCGCGCCGACCAGACCGGACGCCTGGATGCGGCGGTGGTTCTGACCTCGCTGTATCCTGCCATCACGGTCTTGTTGGCGCGGTGGTTTCTGCAGGAGCATTTCACCCGCTGGAAAGCCGTGGGTATCTTGACGGCACTGCTGGCGGTGCCGATGATTGCGCTGCAGTAGAAGACTACATTCCATATTCCGGAATATGGAATGCAATCAGAATTCAAAGGGAATTCGTGAGAAAGTAAGTCCATGCCCCTCCTCCAAATCCGCAACCTGACGAGGGTTTTTCCCCTCGGGGAATCCATTTTCGGTGGCGGCGCCAAGGGAGAGGTGCGGGCGGTAGATGATGTTTCGCTCGACATCGAATCCGGCGAGACCCTCGGGTTGGTCGGCGAATCAGGATCAGGGAAGAGCACCTTGGGCCGCCTGGTGCTGCGGCTGATCGAACCTACCTCGGGGAGCATACGTTTTAATGGGCGCGACCTGCTGGCTGCCGACCATGGCCAAATGCGCCGCCTGCGCCGCGACATGCAGATCATCTTTCAGGATCCGTTCGGCTCCCTCGATCCCCGCATGCGGGTCGAAGACGTCATCGGCGAGCCGCTGATCATCCACGAAAACATGAGCGCATCTGGCCGCCGCGCCCGAGTGGCTGAACTGCTCCGTGCCGTGGGCCTGGACCAGTCCGCCCTGCCCCGCTTTCCCCACGAGTTCAGCGGAGGCCAGCGACAGCGCATCGGAATTGCGCGGGCTTTGGCACTGCGTCCCCGGTTCATGGTGGCCGATGAACCCGTCTCCGCCCTCGACGTGAGCGTGGGAGCGCAGATCGTCAACCTGCTGGCGCAACTGCAGCGCGAGTTCGGGCTGACGTATCTGTTCATCTCGCATTCCATGCCGGTGGTGCGGTACCTGGCAACCCGCATTGCAGTGATGTATCGGGGGAAAATCGTGGAGGTGGGCGCGACCGAGCAGATCACTTCCACACCTTCGCATCCATATACCAAGTCCCTGCTCGCAGCTACGCCCGAGATGGAGATCGCGTAGCTGCACCTGGCGCCACGCTCTCCAGCCCTGACAATCTGCACTTGTCTCCACTCCCCCCTGCGGCTTAGAATTCGCCCGCTGCCATCCTCAAGGAGACCGCATGACATCTACGCCTATTACTCCCACACCCGAAGCAGCCCCGCTATCTGAGCCCGCACGCATCATTAACACTTTTGTGGCGCCGTCGAAAACCTTCACCGACCTGCGCCGCAGCGCGGCCTGGTGGGGGCCGTTCCTGCTGATGGCAATCTTCTCGGTGGGCTTTGTTTATGTCGCCGGCCAGAAAGTGGGTTTTCGCAAAGCCATGGAAAACCAGATGCAGGCGCAGCCCAAGACACAAGCCCGCCTGGAGCAGTTGACGCCTGAACAGCGTGAGCAGCAGATGCAGCAAGGGGCCAAGGTCACGGAGATCATCGCCTACTGCTTCCCGGTACTCCAGTTCGTCATCCTGGTGATCATCGCCGCCGCGTTGTTCGGCACGTTCAAATTCGCAGCCGGGGCGGCTGTTTCCTTCAAAATCTCGCTGGCCATTGTGATGTATGCGGGCCTGCCCGGACTGCTGCGGGCGGTCCTGGCCGTCGTGTCCTTGCTGGCGGGGGCGAGCGCGGACTCGTTCACGTTCCAAAATCCGGTAGCTACCAATCCCGGCTATTTCTTGAACCCAGCGGATTCGCCGTTTCTCTACAGCCTGGCTTCGTCGCTCGACATCTTTCTGATCTGGACGCTGGTGCTCACGGCCATTGGCTTCACTTGCGTGAGCAAGGTGAAGCGCGGAACAGCCCTAGCTATCGTTTTCGGCTGGTGGCTGGTCTTCACTCTGGCAGGCGCGGGCATCGGCGCATTGTTCTCATAACATCAGGTGTGAGCCCGTCGGGCGCGTGACATGGATCACAAACCCGCATTTGACCGGCACAGATAGTCCTCATGCCTTGGGGAGGTGTATGAGTCGAAGACTTGTTTTCATGCTCACCCTGGTCCCGTTTTGTTCCTCAATGCTCACCGCCCAGCAACCTGGCACAGCCTCCCAGTGCGTTGACTGCCACAGCAAAGTCACGCCCAACATCGTGTCCGACTGGAAGCTGAGCAAGCACAGCCAGGCGGACGTGACCTGCGTCGCCTGTCACGGCGACCAGCACACCTCGGCCGACGACGTGGCCAAGGTGAAGATGCCCACGCCCGACACCTGCGCCACTTGCCACCAGACCCAGGTCGAGCAATACAAGAAGGGCAAGCATTCCATGGCGTGGGCGGCCATGCTGGCTATGCCCACCATCCACTGGCAGCCGATGGCCATGATCGAAGGCGAGAAGGGCTGCGGCGGCTGTCACAAGATCGGCCTGAAGTCGCCTCAGGACATGGCGGCCCTCAACCGCGCGGAAAATGAATTCGGAACGGCTTCATGCGATTCTTGCCACACCCGCCACACCTTTTCCGTAGAAGAGGCCAAGCAGCCGCAGGCTTGCGAGAGCTGCCATATGGGCTTCGATCATCCGCAGTGGGAGATGTACTCTTCGTCCAAACATGGGGTGCGTGAGGACCTGAAGCAACGCAAGATCCTGCCGCCGGACGCTGCCGCCCCCACCTGCCAGACCTGCCACATGCAGGACGGCAACCACGAAGTGCGCACCGCCTGGGGCTTCCTCGCCGTCCGCCTGCCCATGCCTGAGGACAAGCAGTGGGCGGCGGACCGCGCCACCATCCTCCAGGCTCTGGGTGTGCTCGATCCCGCCGGCAAGCCAACCGCGTTGCTGGAGACCGTTAAAGCCGCCGATGTCGCCCGCTTGACCCAGGAAGACTGGCAGCGTGAACGCGACAAGATGCTCAAGACTTGCAACCAGTGCCACTCGCTCAATTTCGCCAAGCAGCAACTTCATTTGGGTGACGATATGATCCGCAACGCCGATCACCTAATGGCAGAGGCGATCCAAATCGTTGCCGGACTGTACAAAGATGGAGTACTGCCCAAACCCAAGAACTATGCCTACGCCTTTCCCAACCTGCTCACCTTTCACGATGCCCCAACCGTGATCGAGCAGAAACTGTTCGTCATGTACCTGGAGCACCGCATGCGCACCTTCCAGGGCACCTTCCACGCCAGCCCGGACTATGCGCTCTGGTACGGCTGGAGCGAGATGCAACGCGACTTGACGGAGATCAAGGAACTCGCCGCCGACATGCGCCGCAACCACGGAGGACCGGGAATGCGGCCACCGGTCAAGACCATGGGGGCGCGGGAGAAGCCTGCGGGACAGTGAACGAGATTTTCGATTGCCGATTTTCAATTGGAAATTGAGAATCGTGGGCTCCGGTAGCAAATCGGCTCTTCGAGGTTGTATCCTTGCTCCGCACATCTGGAGGGTTGCCATGAAATGCGTCATTGCTGTCGTAGCGCTGTTGGCTTCGAGTGTGATTGGGTTTGCGCAGCAGAACAAGGAGCCAGTGTCGTCGGTGGTGAAGGAAATGCTTCCTCGTATGGAGAAGAACATGATTGCCGCCGTCGAGGAGATGCCGGCAGACAAGTTCAGCTTCAAGCCCACGCCGCAGCAGCAGACCTTCGCCCATCTGGTCATGCATATGACCGAGGCCAACTACTACCTCTGCTCCAGGGCCGCCGACGTCGCCGAGCCCAAGGCCCAGGAACTGAAGGAAAGCGACGGCAAAGACAAACTGGTGGCGGGGCTAAAGGCTTCGTTCGATTTCTGCGACACGGCGATTCCCAAGATTACGGATGCCAAGTTCGCTGATCCCATCGAAGTCTGGGGAGGCCGGAAAACCACACGCGCTTTCGCGGTGATCGCCCTGACCAACGACTGGACCGACCACTACAGCATTGCGGCGATGTACTTGCGGCTGAATGGACTGTTGCCGCCGACGGCCAAGAAATAACGCCGAGCGGAAGGCAATTTCCTAGTGCCGATCATTTTCAAATTGCCAATACCAATTTAGAATCCAGAGTTCCGGCTGCAATTGGAAATTGGCGATCGAAAATCTGGAGAGAATGCATGCTGAAAAAGGCAGGTGTAGTCGCAATCCTGGCGCTGGCGGCCCTGGCCGTGTTCGCGCAAAACAAGAAATCCGCCGCGCCCGATACCAGCGCGCCTACTAAAGTGACCGGCAAGGCGACCAAGACGGCCGATGGTCTGGAATACTGGGACATCAAGGTGGGCAGTGGCGCCACCGCGACGGCAGGTCATAGCGTGAAAGTCCACTACACCGGCTGGCTGACCAACGGCAGGAAGTTCGACAGTTCGGTGGATCGCGGGCAGCCCTTTACGTTCAGCCTGGGCGCTGGCCAGGTAATCAAGGGCTGGGACGAAGGCGTGGCCGGAATGAAGATCGGCGGCAAACGGCAGCTGCGGATTCCCTCCGACCTGGCGTACGGTCCCAGCGGCCGCCCACCGGTGATTCCGCCCAGCGCAACTCTGATCTTCGACGTGGAATTGCTGGGCGTGGAGTAAAGAAGACGTTCACCGCCAAGGACACGAAGACGAACCAGGGCCTGCATCCGCACCCCTCGTGAACCTTTGTGTCTTTTGTGGTTTCAGGCCTTTACGACCTTCCCGCTGCTCAGGCAGGAAGTGCAGACGCGCAGGCGCTTGGTAGCGCCGTTGATCTTGGCCCGCACCGGGCGCAGGTTGACGTTCCAGCGCCGCTTGCTGACGTTGTGCGCGTGGCTGATGTGGTTGCCGAACTGCGGCCCTTTGCCGCAGATATCACAAGTTTGTGCCATCACTGCTCCAGATTTCCTCGGAACTTGCTGTGCAAACAATTATTTTACTGGATTTAAGCGCATTTGGCCAAGCCGGTTCCTTGGACCCATCCCGGCATGGCTCGGGGCTGCTCGAAGTGACTGTGCGATACTGAAAAAGTGAAGTCCGCTGACCCCAAATCGGTCAAAGTGAACCTGACCACGGGTACTGGGGTGGACATCGAGTGGAAGGACGGGCACCAGTCACATTACGCCTTTCCATTTTTGCGCGACGCCTGCCCTTGCGCCCTGTGCGACGAAGAGCGTGCCGGGGCCAAGCGCGAACCGGGGGATCCACCCAAGGCGGCGCCCGGGACGTTACCCATGTTCAAACCCGCAGCCAGGCCGACTAAGGCAGAGGCGGTGGGGAAGTACGCCATCCGCTTCCACTGGAATGACGGGCATGAACTGGGGATCTACTCGTGGCAATTCCTGCGGGAGGTGTGCCCATGCGAGGAATGTAAGGCGGCGCGGACGGCGGAAAAGGCAGTGTAAGGATTTCCAATTGCCGACTGAGAACCGGCAGGTAGGATTCCTCAATCGAAAATCGGCAATTGGCAATCGAAAATCAGGTTGTCCAGGGGCTGTAGATCCATTGTCTTTCCTCGATCACCTCAACCCGCAACAGCGCGAAGCCGTCGAAACCACCGAAGGCCCGCTGCTCATCCTGGCCGGGGCCGGCAGTGGCAAGACACGCGCCATCACTTACCGGATCGCCCACCTGATCGAGAACCAGGGGGTGATGCCGGAGTCCATCCTGGCGATGACGTTCACCAACAAGGCTGCTGCGGAGATGGCCGAGCGGGTGGAGAAGCTGGTGGGCGGGTTATCGGTTGCCAAGCCGGTGATCTCGACGTTTCATTCCTTCTGCGTACGGGTGCTGCGACGCGATATTGAGGCGCTGCGGATTCCCTCGGCGACGGCGGGCGCTCCTCCCATCGGTCACAGCAAGCAGTTCGTCATCTACGACGAGACCGACCAGCAATTGGTAGTCAAGAGCGTGATGCGGCGGTTGGGAATTGACGACAAGCAGGTCACGCCGCGTTCCGTGCTGGCGCATATTTCCTGGGCGAAAAACCACATGCTCGATCCCCAGGAGGTCTACCTGAATTCAGCCGATCCCAAGACCGAGCGCGTGGCCCACATTTACGAGGAGTACCGCAAGGAGCTGCGCAAGGCAAACGCGCTCGACTTCGACGACCTGCTGCTCGAGGCCGTGCGGCTGCTGAAGGCGGTGTCCGCGGTGCGTGAGTACTACAACCGGCGCTTTCACTATCTTCTGGTAGACGAGTACCAGGACACCAACCGCCCGCAGTACGAGCTGATGCGGCTGCTGGCGGGGACGCGGCACAACGTCTGCGCGGTCGGCGATGAGGACCAGTCGATCTACTCCTGGCGTGGGGCCGACATCCGCAACATTCTCGAGTTCGAAAAAGACTTTCCCGAGGCGAAGATTATTCGCCTGGAGCAGAACTACCGCTCGACGCAGAACATCCTTCAGGCGGCGTCGGCGGTGGTCGCCAACAACATCAAGCGCAAGGGCAAGAATCTGTGGACCTCGCGGCAGGGTGGAACGAAGATCGGGTACTACGAAGCGCCTGATGGCGAGAATGAGGCGCTGTTTGCCGCGGACTATATCTCCCGGTACATCCGCGAAGCCGTTGAACAGGGTGAGCCTGCGCGCGCCGCCGTGCTCTACCGCACGAACTCGCAGTCGCGCCTGTTTGAAGAGGCCATGCGGCGCTACCAGTTGAAGTACCACGTGGTGGGAGGGTTCTCGTTCTACGAGCGGGCTGAGATCAAAAACATGATCTCGTACCTGAAAGTCATCCATAACCCGGATGATTCCATCTCGCTGTTGCGAACAATCAACACGCCCACGCGCGGAATCGGCAAGACGACCATCGAGACCGTCGAGCGCGTGGCGCTGGAGACGGGAGTTTCCCTATGGGGCGCGATCGGCGAGGTGATCCAGCGGCAGCTTCTGCCGCAGCGGGCGGTGGCGGCGCTGAAGGGGTTCCGCGACCTGATCGAGGATGCCCGAGCGATGCTTGCCGGGACATACGTGGAGCGGCTGGAACAGACGGCCTCGTCAGAAACAGAACCGACGGAGCGACGGGCACCCTCGCCCGTCAAGGGCGAAGCCCCGCAGCCGTCGGCGCAGGAACCACGGCTTGAAGACACCACAGCTTTCGATCCGACCGCTTTTGATTTCGGAGCTTCCGATGATGGGGAGGCGGGTCGCCTCCCCGACAGCCGGCGAGGCGCCGGCGCTACAGGAGACGGCGCTACGGAAGATGGGGCGTTCCGCGCGCCCGGCGGAGCCGCCAACACCGCCGAGCTCCTCAAGTTCCTGATTGATCGCACTGGATACATCAAGCAACTCGAGGAAGAAGACACACCCGAGGCCTACTCGCGCATCGAGAACCTGCGCGAACTGGTGAATGCGGCCATGGATTCGCGCGACCGCGGTGAGACACTCGACCAGTTCCTGGATCACGCGGCGCTGGTCAGCGACGCCGACGCCTACGACGAGCGGGCGCAGATCACGCTGATGACGCTGCACGCGGCCAAGGGCCTGGAGTTTCCCCTGGTGTTCCTGTGTGGATTGGAGGAGGGATTATTCCCGCACTCGCGCACCTTCCTGCAGCCTGACGATATAGAAGAAGAGCGCCGCCTATGCTATGTCGGCATGACCCGGGCGATGGACGCGCTCGTCCTGACACGAGCGGTATACCGCAGGCGGTACGGAACGGACTTGCCCGAGGCCAGCGTGCCCTCGCGCTTCCTGGAGGAAGTGCCCGCGGAACTGATGGAGGATATGGGATCGCCGCGCCGCGCGCGTGTGGGCACAGCTCGTGTAGGGTCGGGCGCCCTCGCCCGTCCGTCGGGGCGAAGCCCCGAAAGGCTTTCTGAAGCCACCCACTACGCCTACGAAGATGAAGATCAGAGCGCCAGCTGGACGGAGCGCAACCGGCAGCGGGCCGCGGGCACGAAGTACTCCGGCAAGACCTACAACTCCATCGACAACATCGCGGAGTTTTTCGCGTCGCGGGGGAACAATTTCAACATCCCCAAGCTGCCGGTCGAAGAGCCAAAAGGCAGGAAAGGTTTCCGTCCCGGCCAGAAGGTGCGCCACCCCAAGTATGGCAAAGGCATGGTCTACCAGCGCGAAGGAGAAGGTGAAAACGCCAAGATTACGGTAAAATTCGATGGTTTTGGATTGAAGAAGCTGGTAGAAAAGTACGCGCAGCTGGAGAAGGCGTAGAAACCAGCAATTAGCAACTAGCACTTAGCCCTCGAACATTCCGGACAGAGAGAAGAGAGATAGCATTCATGGCTAATACGAAGAGTTTGAGCAAGGAAGAGCGGAAGAAATCCAAGCGGGCGGCGCGCAAGAAGCGCAAGGCCGAAAAGCCGCAGCAGAAGCGGACTGCAGCCCGTGGCTCACTGAAGCGCAAAGTGAAGAAGATGGCCCGCGGCCAGGCGAAGCGCTAGCCGTCGGAGATTGTGTGGGGCGGGTCTTTGACCCGCCCTGCTCAAGTCCAGGCCCACACGAGGGGACCCTTTGGCACAAATACCGTCTACCAACCAGCAGACGACCACTCCGGTCGAACCTGCCAACTCGGGGAACCAGCTGCTGCGCTGCAAGTCCATCGACAAGCTGATCGCTGAGGCCGATGAGCCCGAGCACCGGCTCAAGAAGACCCTCGGTCCCTGGTCGCTGACCGCCCTCGGCATCGGCGCCATCATCGGGTCCGGCATCTTCGTGCTCACCGGCACCGCGGCGGCGGGCGAACACTTTGAAGCGCCCTCCATCCTGCATGCCCAGGTGCTTGACCTGATCAGCAACTTTCTGCGCACCGGGAGCACAGCGGGCGCGCTGATGCATGGGCGTCCGGCGGCGGGGCCGTCCATTGCGATCTCGTTCATCCTGGTCGCGTTCGCCTGCAGTTTTGCCGGCTTGTGCTACGCCGAACTGGCCTCGATGATTCCCATCGCCGGCAGCGCGTACACCTACTCCTACGCCACGCTGGGCGAGATTTTTGCCTGGATCATCGGCTGGGACCTGATCCTGGAATATGTGGTCAGCAACGTGGCAGTAGCCGTGGGTTTCAGTGGCTACACCAAGGCACAACTGGCCGCCTTTGGCATCAACTTGCCCGATCAGTGGGCTAGTCCAGTGTGGGCTTCCGGACATTGGACCGGCGCCTACTTCAATGTGCCCGGCTTTCTCATCGTCTTTATCTTGACGCTGCTTCTAGTGCGCGGCGTCCGCGAGTCGGCGGAAGCCAACAACGTGATGGTCGCGATCAAGATCGGCGCCATTCTCACCTTCCTGGTGGTGGGCGGCATGTTGATCAATCCTGCCAACTGGAAGCCGTTTGCCCCCTCCGGATTTGCGGGGATCGTTACCGGCGGCGCCATCGTCTTCTTCACCTACATCGGGTTCGATTCGGTTTCCACCGCGGCCGAGGAATGCCGCACCCCGCAACGCGATTTGCCCATTGGGATCATCGCTTCGCTGATTATCTGCACCATCCTTTACGTGGGAGTCGCCGTCGTGCTGCTGGGCATGATGAAGTACACGACTTTTGTCTCGGGCAAAGCGGCCGAGGCCCCGGTGGCTTACGCACTCCAGCAGTTAGGCGCACACCCGTTGTTCCGGTCCATCATCGTGGTGGGTGCGCTTACGGGAATGATTTCGTCGTTGCTCGTGTTCCAGTATGGCCAGGCCCGAATCTGGTACGCCATGTCGCGCGACGGCCTGCTGCCCAAACTGTTCTCCGCCGTGCACCCCAAGTTCAAAACCCCGCACTGGTCCACTTGGATTGCCTGCTTCGCGGTCGGCATTCCGGCGGGTATGGTGGATATCGGTGACGCCGCCGATCTCTCCAACATCGGGACCCTGTTCGCGTTTGTTCTGGTTTCTCTCGGGGTGATCCTTTTGCGACGCCGGCAACCCGATCGGAAACGCGCTTTCCGCGTTCCCTTTGTGCCCTGGTTCCCATTGATTTCGATTGTGCTGTGCGGCGGGTTGATGACCGGATTGACCGTGATTACCTGGATCCGCTTCGTGGTCTGGCTGACGATCGGCTTGATCATCTACATCTTCTACAGCCGCCACCACAGCGAGTTCGCAGCGAAACGCTAACCGAAGGGCAGGCCGTGATCAGCTCCGAAACCTCGGCTCTCCTCCCCACCTCATTCGCCCTCTCCCTGCCCAAGGCCGAACTGCACCTGCACCTCGAGGGCTCGATTGATCCTCCCACCTTGCTGGAGCTCAAGCAGCGTCACGGCGGGCACGGCACGCTCGCCCAGGTCGAGCAGCTTTACCAATACCAGGATTTCAACGGCTTCCTCATGGCTTTCAAAGCGGTCACCGAGGACTTGCGCGTGCCCGAAGACCATGAACTCATCACCTACCGCCTGATGGAAAAACTGAAGGCGGAAAGCGTGCTGCATGCCGAGGTGTACGTTTCGGTGGGAGTGTGCTTGTGGCGCAAGCAGGATTTTGACGCCATCTTTGAGGGTCTGGAGCGCGGGCGGCAGCGGGGGGAAAGGGACTTCGGTGTCTCGTTGCTGTGGATCTTCGATGCCGTGCGCCACTTCGGCCCGGTCGAGGCGCAGCATGTGGCCGAACTGGCCGCGCGCTACAAGGAGCGCAATGTCGTCGGCTTCGGCATCGGTGGCGACGAGCGGCGGGCGGGGCCGGAGCTATTTCGCGATGTCTACGCCTATGCCGCTGACCACGGGCTTCGCCTGACAGCCCACGCCGGCGAGACCGCCGGGCCCGAATCCATCTGGGGCGCGCTGAATCTTCGCGCCGAGCGCATTGGACATGGGCTCACCGCCTGGCAGGATTCCGAGCTGGTTGAAGAACTGGCCACGCGGCAGGTCCCGGTGGAGATTTGCCTGACCAGCAACCTGCGGACAGGATGTTGCCGCACACTGGCCGAGCATCCGGTGCGGAACTACTTCGACCAGGGCGTCATGATCACGCTCAACACTGACGATCCCGCGATGTTCTGTACCTCCCTTGCCCGTGAATACTATCTGGCCCAGGAAACGTTCGGTTTCACCGACGAGCATCTGCGCGAGCTGGCGCGAAATTCATTCGAGGCATCCTTTCTTCCTGCGGAGAAGAAGCTCGGATTTCTGAATCTGTTTGACGCCACGGCTGCCCGATGATTTCGGACTTGGCTACCGCTCGGCGGAAAAATCTGCAATCATCCATCTGAACCTGCAATCGGTGTTAGCCATGCCCCAACACATTGGAATCGTCGCCTGTAGCGCGGAGGGCGCGGCGCTGTGCTATCGCACCGTGTGCCTGGAAGGTGCGGAACTGCTGGGGCGGCACGAGCATCCGGAAGTTTCGATGCACACCCACTCGCTGGCCGAATACATGCGCTGCGTCGATGCCAACGATTGGGCTGGCGTGGCGGAGCTGATGCTGTCTTCGGCGGAAAAGCTGGCGAAGGCGGGAGCCGACTTCCTGATTTGTCCGGACAACACCATCCACCAGGTGTTCGATCTAGTGGAGCATCGCTCGCCGCGGCCCTGGCTGCACATCGCCCAAGAGGTGGCCAACGAGGCCAGGCATTGCCACTACAAACGACTAGGTGTGCTGGGCACGCGCTACCTGATGGAAGGGCCGGTGTATCCGGAGAAGCTGAAAGCAGCCGGGCTCGAGTATCGCATTCCCGGCCCCAAAGAGCGGGAGAAGATCAACCAGATCATCTTCGACGAACTGGTCAACGCGCAGTTCACGCCGCGCTCGCTGGCGTACTTCACCGAAGTGATTCGCGGGCTGGCGCAGGAGGGTTGCGATGCAGTGGTTCTGGGATGCACCGAAATCCCCCTGCTGGTGACGCCGGACACTTCGCCGCTGCCCACACTGGATTCCACGCGGCTGCTGGCGCGGGCGGCGCTGAAGAAAGCAATTAGCAGTTAGCACTTGGGCCAATTCGGGTATGGGGAAGCATTGAACTTCCAACACAAGCTGAAGTTCCGAAGGATTACCGGCAGCTTCGCCGTCTGCCGGCTGCCGCCGCGGGCTCCGCTGCCGGGCTGGGCGCTGAGCGGTGTGGTTACATCCGTCACGCGCACTGAGGTTGAGCTCTCCATCGTGTGTCCTGCGGAAAATGTTCCGGAAGGGGTGCGGGCCGAAAAGGGCTGGATCGGCTTCGAGCTGGGAGGCCCGTTCCCGTTCTCGCAGACCGGAATTCTGGCGTCGTTCATTGGTCCGCTGGCCGAGCGCGGCGTCTCGATCGTTTCCATCTCGACCTTCGATACTGATTACGTCCTGGTGAAAGAAGAGTTTGCTGGCGCGGCCCTGGAAGCCCTTCAAGAGGCAGGGCACGAGCTGTTGCCCGGGACGAATCCTGGCGCAAGCTGATCGAATGGCCGTTTTGGGCCTCCCCATTCATCTTCCACCCCTGCCGTTCGCCCGGCGAAATGCGCAGAACGCTGTTTGAAATGATGCAGTTAGCGTCTGAGTGTGTTTTAATCGAGCATTAACTTCATGCCCTCCAGCCGTACCAGCGTGCGCCGCCGTCTGAAAGCGCTCCACCGGAATCTCCGAGGGGCGCGCATGGTGACGCGTGCGTTCCTGTCCACCGAGCATCCGCTGCTGGCGCACATCATCCCGGTGCGGCGTTGTAATCTGGCCTGCGAGTACTGCAACGAGTACGACGACTTCTCCAAGCCGGTGCCGACCGAGGCCATGTTCCAGCGCGTGGACAAGCTGGCCGAACTGGGCACGTCGGTGATCACCATCAGCGGCGGCGAGCCACTGCTGCATCCCGAGCTGGATGAGATTATCCGCCGCATTCGCAAGTGCGGCATGGTTGCCGGGCTAATCACCAACGGCTATCTGCTGACCGCAGAGCGTATCCAAAAGCTGAACCGGGCGGGTTTGGAGTGGCTGCAGATTTCGATCGATAACGTGACTCCAGACGATGTCTCGAAGAAGAGCCTGAAGGTGCTGGATAAGAAGTTGCAGCTGCTTGCCGAACACGCTGACTTTCACGTGAACATCAACTCTGTGGTTGGCGGCGGGGTGAGCAATCCGCAGGACGCGCTTACCATCGGCAAACGGGCGCTGGAACTGGGCTTCAGCTCAACGGTCGGGATCATTCACGACGGCGATGGGCAGCTGCAGCCGCTGGGCGAGGAAGAGCGGCGCGTCTACCACGAGATGAAGGCCATGGAAAAGCGCAGCTTTACGCGCATCAATTCCTTCCAGGACAACATCGCCCAGGGCCGCCCCAATCAGTGGCGCTGCCGCGCCGGCTCGCGCTATCTCTACATCTGCGAAGATGGGCTGGTGCACTACTGCTCGCAGCAGCGCGGCTATCCCGGGGTTCCCTTGGAGAAGTACACGGTGGCGGACATCCGGCGGGAGTATCTGACCGAGAAATCGTGCGCCCCGCATTGCACGGTTTCCTGCGTGCACCAGGTATCGGTCTTCGATTCCTGGCGCGCGCCGCAACATCCCAACCCCGAGCCTGTCGGCGGCCTGGTCCAGATCGAGTAACCGGGAATCAGCGCGAATTTCTTACGCAAGCGCGATCACATCAATTTCCACCAGCACGTCCTTGGGAAGCCGAGCCACCTCCACCGTCGACCGTGCCGGCGGCGCCGAACTGAAATACCGCCCATAGACTTCATTCATGGCAGCAAAGTCGCCTATGTTTTTCAAGAAAACGGTCGAGCGTACGACCTTCTCCAGCCCGCTGCCGGCCGCCTGCAGAATTCCCGACAAATTTTTCAACACGCGATCGGTCTGAAACCCCACGTCCCCGGAAACCAGCGTGTTGGTGACGGGATCAAGCGCAATCTGCCCCGAAACAAACACAAATCCGTTGGCCCGGATCGCCTGCGAATAGGGCCCAATCGCGTGCGGGCCGTCTTTGGTCACAATCACGTCGCGCATGAAACCTCCAAGAGCAGCGGCTGGTAGTCAGTGAATTTCAGATTGTAGATTTTAGATTGCAGAATTGGAATGCGGATTCTCAAGGCTCGGAGTTTGCCGACAATTGACGACTAGATCTTCTGCAGCCTCTGCACATCGTGCACGCCGGGAATCTTCCGCACCCCGCCGATGATGTTCTCCAGGTGCTTCAGATCGGCGATATCGAGGATGATGTCAATGTTTGCCTGCCCATTGGCGGTGCGCGCTTCAATGTTGCGGATATTCGTCTTGGTGTCGCTGATCACCACGGTAATCTGCTTCAGCATGCCAAACCGGTCATCACAAAACACGGTGAGCTTCACCGGATAGGCACTCGGCAACTTTTCGTCACCGGCCCATTCCACGTCAATGCGCCGCTCCGGCTCGTACATCAGGTTGACTACGTTGGGACAGTTCTGGGCGTGCACCGCCACGCCTTTGCCCCGCGTGACATAGCCCACCACGGCTTCGCCGCGGATGGGATTGCAACAGCGGGCGCGATAGACCAGCAGGTCGCCGTGTCCCTTCACGCGGATGGCGTTGGCGCTGCTGTCGCCGCCAAACACGCGGCGCACTACGCTGGCGATGGTGCCGGGCTTCTCTCCCTCACCCTCGGGGGCGGGTTCACTCCCCGCCGGCGCCAGTTTCGCCAGCACCTGTCGCGCCGAGTACTTGCCATAGCCGATGCCGGCCATCAGGTCTTCCGGGCGTCCCAGGCCGTAATCGGACGCGATCTTCTGCAGCTCTTCGTCCTTGATCTCTTTGAGCGCCACCCGGTACTTGCGCGCCTCTTTTTCAATCAGCTTGCGGCCGATTTCGATGGCCCGCTCGCGCTGGTGCAAATTAAGCCAATGCTTGATCTTGTTGCGCGAGCGCGACGACTTCACCACCCCCAGCCAATCGCGGCTCGGCTTGTGGCCGGGCTGAGTCAGGATTTCGACAATGTCGCCGCTGTGCAGCTTGTGACGCAGGGGCACCATGCGCCCGTTGACTTTGGCGCCCACGCAACTGTGGCCCACTTCGGTGTGGATGGAATAGGCGAAGTCGATGGGGGTGGAATCGCGCGGTAACACCACTACTTTACCCTTCGGCGTGAAGGTGTAGACCTCTTCGGGATAAAGATCGATCTTGAGGGTGGAAAGAAACTCGTTGGGATCGGAAACGTCGCGTTGCCACTCCACCACCTGGCGCAGCCACGCCAGCCGCTGCTCGTCCTGCGCCGACACCGGCCCATCTTTGTATTTCCAGTGCGCCGCGATGCCTTCTTCCGCCATCTTGTGCATTTCTTCGGTGCGGATCTGCAGTTCAAACGGGGTGCCGTCTTCGGTAATCACCGAAGTGTGCAGCGACTGATAGAAATTCGGCCGCGGCATGGCAATGAAGTCCTTGATCCGTCCCGGCACTGGACGCCACAGGTTGTGAATGATCCCCAGTACGGCGTAGCAGTCCTGCACCGATTGCGTAATTACTCGCATGGCGTACAGGTCGTACACCTGGTCCACGGCGATGCGCTGGCGCACCAGTTTCTTGTGAATGCTGTGCAGCCGCTTGATACGGCTCTCGAGCTTGGCGGTGATGCCGGCTTCTTTCAGCTTGTCGCGCAGCACCTGCTCCACCCGCGCCAGGAACGCCTCGCCCGCCTTGCGCCGGGCCTCGACGGCATCGTGCACCTGCTGGTAGGCGATGGGATCGACGTAGCGGAAGCCCAGATCCTCCAGTTCCCCGCGGATCTTGCCCATGCCCAGGCGGTGCGCGATGGGCGCGTAAATCTCCAGTGTCTCCTTCGCGATTTTCTGCTGCCGCTCCGGCGCCAGGTGCTCCAGCGTCCGCATGTTGTGCAGGCGGTCGGCCAGCTTGATCAGCACCACGCGGATGTCATCCACCATGGCTAGCATCATCTTGCGCAGGTTCTCGGCTTGCTGTTCCTCGCGGGTGGCAAAGTCGATGGCGCTGATCTTGGTGACGCCCTCCACGATGTGCGCTACCTGCTCCCCGAATTCCTTGCGGATATCAACGATGGTGACCGAAGTGTCTTCAACCGAGTCGTGCAGCAGCCCGGCGGCGACCGCCACCGCGTCCATCTTCATCTCAGCCAACACAAGGGCGACTTGCAGGGGATGCACCAGGTAGGGTTCGCCGGAGGCTCGGGTCTGCCCGGCGTGGTGTGTTTGGGAAAAATCGTAGGCTTTGCTGACCAGGGACAGATCGTCGCTGGGCCGGTTGGCCCGCATCCGCTTCATCAGTTCCCGAAACTTGGTCACCGAGAGCGCGGTAGTCGCGATCTGTTGGCGCAGCGTCGCCATGACGGATTATAGCTCGCAGGGAAGGGAGGGCCCGTTTACCGCACGGCGCCCGACCCATGTATCGGCCAGGTGCCGCCTCAGAAATCTGCTCACTCTGATTATAGCGGCCTACAACCTCTTCGCTGTCACCCTGAGCGGAGTATGGCTGCGCATCGCGCGGCCATGCGAAGGCGAAGGGCTCCTGCCAAACCGACACTTTCTGGGGCGCTGCAGGGAATTCTTCCCGAACACGGGCAGGAGTAGCAGCTGCGACATTGGCACCCGACCCTTAACCGGCGTCATCCTGAGCCCGAAGGGCGAAGGACCTCGCGCGCAGCGGCGCGATGCTCGCTCCTCTGCTACATTGATCCCGTGCCCCGCATCCTCGTTTCCGGTGTCTCCGGCCCCATCGGCGCCGCCCTGCTGCCCTCGCTCCAAGCCCGCGGATACCAAGTCACCCGCCTGGTCCGCGGCGCTGCCGGACATACACAAATCCCCTGGGATCCCGCCCGACCCCCGGCGCCCGAGTCCGTCTCCGGCTTCGATGCCATCATCCATCTCGCCGGAGAGACGGTAGTCGGCCGCTGGACCGCTGCCAAGAAAGCCCGCATCCGCGACAGCCGTGTGCTGGGCACCCGCAACCTGGCGCAAGCGCTGGCCCAGGCGTCGCAGCGCCCGCCAGTGCTGATCACCGCGTCCGCCATCGGCTACTACGGCGACCGCGGCGACGAAATCCTCCGCGAGGATAGCTCGCCGGGAAAAGGTTTTCTGCCCGAAGTCTGCCGCGAGTGGGAGGCCGCCACCGAAGCCGCATCCGCCGCCGGCATTCGCACCGCCCAGGTGCGCATCGGCCTGGTGCTGAGCCCCGTCGGAGGCGCGCTGCAAAAGATGCTCACCCCGTTCAAGCTGGGCCTCGGCGGCAACATGGGCAACGGACGCCAGTGGTGGAGTTGGATTGACGTCGGGGACCTGGTCGGCGCGATTCACCACATCCTGGAGAACGACCGCCTGGCAGGCCCGGTCAACGCGGTCGCCCCCAGCCCGGTCACCAACGCAGAGTTCACGAAGACCCTGGCCGGAGTGCTGTCGCGCCCAGCGATCCTTCCCATGCCCGCCTTGGCCGCCCGCCTGGCCTTCGGCCAGATGGCCGACGAACTCCTGCTCGCCAGCCAGCGCGTGGAGCCTACCAAGCTGATGGCCAGCGGGTATCCCTTTCAGCACTCTGATCTGAAGAAGGCCTTGGAAGACCTGCTGAAGCGGTGATCCCGTAGTTCCCATTGACTTCCCATCCCGCCCTGAGTACGCTTCCCCCGCTGGAAGTTAGGCCCCCGCATTGCGGTTTCCCCAGGTGTGTGAATCAGCCCGGAAAATCAAACAGGAGGAGCGCATGGCGAAACTCTATTGCAACGTGATCGGGGTGGTCTTGCTGTTAGGCGGAGTGGCGGGATTTTTCACCAGCGCGGTGCCGTTGCCGATGCATCACAATGCGATACACGTGCTCAGCGGACTGGTCGCCTTATGGGCCGGCATGAGCGGAGGCGGGAAGCTCGCCGTTCCCTTTGCCAAGATATTTGGGGCTGTGTACACGCTGTTGGCCATCGCAGGCTTTCTCGGAATCCACGACCTGGGCCCGATCATGCTGGGCCTGACCACGCAGGTAAACATCGTGCACCTGGTCATCGGCGTCGCCGGTTTGGCGGCGGGCTTTGCCACCAAAACGGCTGCGTAGCAGCCAGACTCGGCAGCTGGTGGCTGGTGGCTGGTGGCAAGTCGCTGGTTCCGTGGTCCCGGCTACCCGCTTCCGGCCACTAGCTACCCCTCTCATCCCCGCTCGAACGCGTGCTTCTTCTCCAACTCCACCAGCGCCACCCGCATGTCGGACTCAAATTTTCCCGCCTGCTCCATCAGCGACAGATTGGCAGTCGCGTATCTTCGCTCCATGCGGAACAGGCCCTGGTCGGCGAGCTTTTTGGCCAGCTCGGCGAGATGGTCGGTGGTGTTTTCGACGTAAAGGGCCTCGGTTTCATCGCCCAGCCAGACGTCGCCGCCCACCAGCCGGGTTTGCCAGTACACCTTGCGGGCCAATAGCTGCGTGATCTCGTCGTCACCGGCTTTGCCGAAGACCCACTTGTTGCGCTTAAAGTCGTAATGACGGCTGGAGAATTGCACCGGCACCAGCTTGCCGGACTTCACAAACTCCAGTTGCCGCCGGTCCACTTCTTTGCGCAGCGCGTTGATGACCGGCGCTTCGGCGTCCTTAGGTTCGAGCGATGGCATCACCTCGCGCACCGTGGCCGACAGATTCACCG
This sequence comes from Terriglobia bacterium, assembly GCA_020073165.1. GTDB lineage: Bacteria > Acidobacteriota > Terriglobia > Terriglobales > Acidobacteriaceae > JAIQET01. The sequence continues at coordinate 283,503 of JAIQFP010000003.1, forward strand.
CTACCGGTGCGTGCAGGCCTTCGGAGTTTTCCAGGCGGATGTCGCCATGCAGCACCCAGAAATCCGCCCCCGATGTGGACCGGTGAAACGGCCACTCCAGATGAAACGAGAGCGGCAGCCCGGTCAAGGTCACGTAGATCTTTTTTTCTTTGGCACCATTTCCGGTTTGCTGGTCCATAAGGGATGATTCTCGCAGAGTAAGATCAGCCGGATATTTTACTGCGTGCCCCATTTTGGCGCGCAACCCGGGGTGACCCGGCGGAAGGGACGAAGGCACTGGCCCGAGCCAGTTTACGGCGTGGAGTGGGCAGTCTCTTAGATGAACGCTGGATAGCTACTGCAACCGGTTCGCGATCTTGGCGTCGAGGTAGTCCAGCACTTCGTAGATGTTCATTACTTCCAGCAAGGCCATGATCTCGCTGCGGGCGAGGCCGTTGTCTACCACCATGTGTTCCAACTCTTCTAACGCATACTGCAAGGCCGAATCATCGCGCGGATCACTTGTGGCCATTGGATTCCCCTTGAACGCGTGACGCTGAGGGGCAAGACCCGTGTAGTCGATCGCCTGCTGTTGTCACGGGTGCGCCCCCACACCTACGACAGTGCCAGACTAAATTGTGGCAAAAGCCGTGTGGAATGGCCCATTCGGGCGGGGGGACTGGCACGCTGGTGGGATGGGTATTCCTGGCATGCCGCCGGTTACCGGGAGAGCGCTGTGCTTTGCTCCGGCTTGCGGGTAGCCCGAATCGTCACGAAGGGTTTCAGCGCGCCGCCAGGTTCGCCCATGAGCAGCGTTTGCTTAAAAGACTCAGAATGGACCAGGTGCCCAACATGAGTTTCTGGACAGCGGGGCCCGGCAGCTTCAGTTCGGTTGTGGATTGGGCGACAGCGAGCAAGTTAAGCAGTGCAACCAGCACATTGCGGGTCGCAAAGTTCAAGATTCTTGACCTCCAATTCAATTTAGGAGTTGGATTGTGCCCTGGCCTGTCCGCGGTCATTGCATCTTCTGCAGCACTCGCAGCAGTTCGGCATTGTCCGGCGTCTGGTCCAGCGGATACACCTTGGCAAACGCAATCTTCCCGCTCTTATCCACGATGAACACAGCTCGCTCACAGATGCCCGCGATCGGAGGCCCTTCACGGAGAATCCCGAAGGCCTGAGTCACGGCCCCGTGGGGATAGAAGTCGGAACACAAGGGAAGCTGCATCATCCCGATTTCTTTTTTCTGCCAGGCGATGTGGCTCAATATCGAATCTATGCTGATGTCCAGGACCTGGGCATTCAGGGCGGCGAACCTCTCCCGGTCGGAGTTGAACGCCGGCACTTGCGCCGCTCAGGTCGGCGTCCAGTCCAGGGGATGGAAGCTCACTACCAAATGCTTCTTCCCGAGAAAATCGCTAAGCTTCACTGTGAACTGGCGCTCGCCTTCGACCGCGGCCAGTTCAAATTCCGGAGCTGGATCGCCAACTTTAAGTGCCATGAATTTTCCTTTGCCCTGCGTTCGCGCACGCCAGTTTAGCTTCTGCCCGCCTGGGGCCACAAGCGATGCAGACCTCGAGCAGAGGTTGCCTGCCGGAGAAAAAAGGCTCGCAGGCTGTGACTGTCTTGTCTACCTCATTTTTACTTTTCTTGACAAAGTCTTACCATCCCCCCGCCCACCTGCAGGCTTCTAACTAATCGCAACTCCACTCCAAAACATGCAATTCACCAAGACTGAACCCAGGAGAGACCCATGTTTCGCAAGATCAGTATGCTGGTAGTGTCTTCGCTAGTGTTCTTGTCGATGGCGGCTGCCCAGGAATATCATTCCGATGCCGCCGTGAGCTTCACCGGTGTCCTCAACAAGGACTCGAGCGGCAACGGACTTTTGCAGAACCCCACTCATTCCGGGGGATTGCTGGCCAGTTACCGATTGGCGCTCGGAAACCATTCCGCAGTGGAACTCAATTACGGCTACAGCCGGAACACGCAGAACTTCACCGGCGCGTTCCCAGGCACATTTGCGGCACAACAGGCGAATGTGCATGAGGCGACAGCCGCCTACGTGCTCTCGATGAATCGCGCGGGGCGGTTGGATCCGTTCGTCCTGGGAGGAGGGGGCGCGCTGATCTTCAGCCCGACCGGCAGCTCGTTCAATCCCATCCTGGGCGGCGACACCCAAGCCAAGGGGACATTCCTCTATGGAGCAGGCGTGGACTATCGGTTGGTGCGAGGCCTGGGGCTGCGCTTGCAATACCGCGGGTTGGTATACAAGGCGCCTGACTTCGGGCTCTCCGCAATTTCCACGGACAGCTGGACCCACACCGCGGAACCGTCCGTCGGCTTGACGTTCCGCTTCTGAAGGAGGTTCCAACTCCCGGGCCTCTGTGGCGTTCGAGCGGAGGCCCGCACATCTTCGACTCTTACTTCTTGCTCGGCACAACCACGCCAAACGTCACTCCCATGGGATCGCGCAGAATTGCCATCTGTTCCCCGGCCGGCAGAGTTTGCGGAGGGATCAGTACAGTGCCACCATTCTGCGTGACCTTGCTGATGGTCTCAGTCATGTCACCGATCTCCGTGAACAGTTGCACGAAGGCGGACGCTTCCGGCGGCGCGGGCCAGAATCCGCCGGAGATGCCTCGCGACGAACCGGTCTCGGCCATGCGATAGCCGAGTGGGTTGTTGGAGTTTATCTTCCAGCCGAAGACTTTGGCGTAGAACGCGGCATGCTGGTCGGGATCTCGCGTAAGGATCTGAAATTGGATGACTGGGTTGCCCATGAGCTTATTCTCCTTTGAGTTCGATCAGGCCAAACAAGCAGAGGTCGGTCAAGGCGACATTCACCTCGTCCACCGAGACGCCGAGGCGGCCGGCGATAGCGCGCGAGTCAAAGCGGAAGCCACGTTGCGAGGAGAGTTCCAGAACCGAGGCGCCGGTCCACCGCATGGTGCCGGCGATGAGGCGAATCGATTTCCAGGTGATGGCACGCTTTCCTCGCAGTAACTGCGAAAGCGTGGAGTGCTCGATCGCAACCGAGCGGGCGAAGGCACGCAGCGAGTAGCGCGGGTTCACACCCTTACGACGCGAAAATTCGCTCTCCAGGATCGCCCGCAGGCGGGCAGCTGCCGAGGGGTGGTAGCGTTGTCGTGCAGAAATCACGAGGTCAGATCGTACCAGAGGAAAATCATCCCAGGAAAGCCAGGCCCCTCAGAAAGTGGGGCAATTTCCATCGAAGCGAACCCGGCGGATCGAATCGGCTTGCAGATCATCGCCGAAGCCCAAAATATGAGGGGCGGCCACTTGGCCACCCCTGTTTTTCAATCGTCTGCTTGTAGTGTGGTTTAGGCAGGCTTCACGTTCTCAGCCTGCCAGCCTTTGGGGCCTTTGACGACATCGAACTGGACTTGTTGGCCTTCCTGCAGGCTGCGGAATCCGCTTGCCTGGATGGCGGAGAAGTGCACAAAGACATCCTCGCCGTTCTGGCGGCTGATGAATCCATAGCCCTTAGCGTCGTTAAACCACTTTACTGTTCCTGTTTCCATGGTGTTGCAATGTTCCTTTTTCTTTAGATGTTGCGCTGAATTGCTCGCAGGACTTTCGCAGGCAGATCATGCTGGGTGAGCGGAGATACTGGGAACTGCAAAAAAACCGCAAGATCAAACGCATACGTATTTTACCTGATCTGCCGGGAAAATTCCCACCGCTTTTCCCAAATCAAGGCGTAAGTGGCCCGTTTTCATAATGATCCAGAGTGCCATGACGCTGGCCGTGGCGACTTCCCAGGAGCATCCTGCGGGTGCCATCAGGAATCGCGCTGGGCATATTGCTCGCAACTTTCCGTTCCCGCGTTCATCATTAGTGGCATGCGTTTCCGCCTCTTGACCGCTTTCCTGCTCCTGGCTTCGTTCTCCTTCGCCGGCATCGTGGAAGATGTCCGCACCGCACTTGCTCAGAAGAACTTTAGCGCGGCCGATGTCAGCCTCCAGAGTTACCAGGCCCGGCAAGGAGTGACCCCAGAGTACCTGGAAGCGCTTTCCTGGATGGCACGCACCGCGCTTGCCAGCGACCAACTCGACCGTGCCGAGACCTATGCCAAGCAGACGGAGACGTTGTCCTTCCAACAGCTCCAGAAGCGCACGCTCGACGCCGAGCCGCACCTGCCGATTGCCCTTGGTGCGGCTTTGGAGGTGGAGGCGCAGGTGCTCGCCGCTCGTGGCAGGAATTCACAGGCGGTTGCACTCCTTCAACGCGCCGTGGCTAAGTATCGCGATACCTCCATTCGCGCCCGCCTGCAGAAGAATCTGAACCTGCTCGGACTGGTGGGCCGGCCGGCGCCCCCACTCGCCATCGCCCAATATCTCGGCCCCAGGCCCGCTGCTCTCAGCCGGGCCAAAGGCTCGCCTGTGCTGCTGTTCTTCTGGGCCCACTGGTGCGTGGATTGCAAAGCTGAAGGACCGATCATCAGCCGACTGCGCTCCGAGCTCGCACCGAAGGGTTTAACGGTCGTGGCTCCCACCCAGCTCTATGGATACGCCGCCCGCGGCGAAGATGCTACACCCAAGACCGAGCTGGCCTACATCGGGCAGGTGTGGCAGCACTTCTATCCGGCATTACAGGACGTGCCGGTACCCGTCGGCAAGGCCAACTTCGACACGTACGGCGCCAGCACGACGCCGACGCTGGTATTGGTCGATCGCGCCGGGCGCGTCGCCCTCTACCATCCCGGCGTGATGCCGTATCAGGATCTGCGTGCGGCGATCGAGAAGACTCTTGCCGATTGAGCGCAAATGGCTGGGTGAGCAGAGTTCAGGCGGGTTCGGTCGTCACTTCTTTCCGAAGACCTGGAAAACGACATTGAAGAATTGCGCGATGGTGACGCCGATCAGCACATAAACCGCGATTTCCAGACGGCGGCCGGCTTCCTTGGTGTCTCGGAGAAGATCGCTCACCTCCTGGGTAACCTGGGACAAGGTGTCGGCCAGTTGCTCGAAGTGCTCGGTTGAGGCCCGCACTTTTTCCAGCACCCGCGAGGTAGTCACCAGGGCGGTCGCCATCTGTTCGCCGTTGCGAATATCGAGTTCGGTCTTGCAAGCCGACCACCACGGGGTCCCAGGGGCGTTGTCGTACATGCGCTGCCGGATCTCTTCGTAGGAGCGGTTGCGCAGCAACTGCACCAGGGCGTGGGCTTTATCCGTTCCCGTTGCGGTCTCGGTGGGGGTTACCATGGTTAGGGCGAGTCTAGCAGCTATCGCCATGGCCGCTCACATACCAGAAGTCCAAGTACATCTGCGGGTTACCCCTCGTGCGATGGTAACTGCCATTCGCCAAGGTGCCTGGCTTTATCTACAATCGGCCTTCTCATGGATGCCGCCCGCATCGCGCAATTGCTGCAACCTTTTGCCCCGCCGCTCCGCGCTGTGCAACTGCAGTCCATATCGACATATATCGATATATTGCTCCGCTGGAACGCCCGCATCAACCTGACCGCGGTGCGCGAGCCGGAGCAAGTCGTGACTCGACATTTCGGCGAATCGCTGTTCGCCGGGGCTCGTCTCTTTCCCTTGGATTCAGGGCTGAGCAACAGGGCCCATCTCGTTGATGTCGGCTCTGGCGCCGGCTTTCCCGGCCTGCCCATCAAGATTTGGGCGCCGCAGATTCATCTAACCCTGATCGAGTCCAACCAGAAGAAGGCGACATTTCTGCGCGAAGTGGACCGCCTAATATTGACCGACGTCGATGTATTCGCCGGCCGCGCCGAAGACTTTCCACTCGCCTCCGCCGACGTCGTGACCCTGCGTGCCGTCGAACGCTTTGACGCCGCACTCCGCAACGCCTCTGGTCTGGTTCGTCCCGCGGGTTGCATTGCACTCCTCGTTGGTGAGGGCCAGATCGCCAGGGCGGAGGAGCTCACGCCCGGCTTTGCCTGGAAGGAGCCCATTGCGGTGCCCCAATCCTTGAACCGGGTACTGCTGGTCGGGAAGCGCACGCGTGGAGAACCAGCGTAGATACGTACCTCGTTGGTTAACTGGTGGGAAGGACTTGGACAGAAATCCCTCCAACTTACAGTCCGGACTTCGGCCAACGGTTTTCCTCCGGTCTAGAAGTCGGAACCGGTCGAACCGCCAAGATCGCCTGCTTGAGTTGACTTCCTCGATGCGTCGCCCACCACAGCAGGAATCAGGATAGTAATAGTGGAGCGGCGCGCACGTCCTTTGCCCAGTTCCAACTGGCTTTGGGCAGATTGCAGCCAGGAGATGACAAGAAGTGGGAGGATGTACGAACCTCGGCGAGATACGGTGTCGGGGAGCCATCAAGCCAAGTGGCTGGTCGCTGGCGCTACTTACTTTGGTTCGAGCAGTAACTTCCCTTCTACTCAAGAAATGTTCCACGTGGAACCCTCGCTCTCATGTTCCACGTGGAACGGTGACTTTCTTGTGGAAAGAAAGCCCGACGCCATCAAGAAACCGCATGCAGATCAACAAATTTGTCGAATTTCGCTGCTGCACTGAAATCCGTCATTGCAATGCATCGCAATTCGCATTATTCTGCGCCCATCTCTCGATTCTCCGAAAACTAAATGGGACGCGTTATCGCGGTTGCCAACCAGAAGGGCGGCGTGGGGAAAACCACGACTGCCATCAATCTGGCCTCGTCGTTTGCCGCAGCGGAAGTTAACACGCTGCTGGTTGATTGTGACCCCCAGTCCAATGCCACCAGCGGCTTGGGCCTGGTCAAAGATCCCGAACGCATCAGCACCTACCATCTGCTCATGGGTGCTGCCATGGCCCAGGATGCTGTTCAGGCAACTGAACTCGAACAATTGTGGATCATTCCGTCGCACAAGAACCTGATCGGGGCCAATCTCGAATTGGTCGACGGCGAGCGGAGGGAATTCCGGCTACGCGACACGCTGGCGCCGCTGCGGGACCTCTTCCAGTTCATTGTGCTCGATTGCCCCCCGGCGCTGGATCTGCTGACTCTGAATGCCTTGGTCGCGGCCGATGCGGTCCTGATTCCCATGCAGGCGGAGTACTTCGCGCTGGAAGGAATCTCCGAACTGCTGGACACGGTGGAGCGGATTCGCGCAAGTCTTAATCCCAGCCTCGCGATCGAGGGTGTGGTCCTGACCATGTTCGATGAGCGCACCAATCTGGCTCAGCAGGTTACGGCCGAACTCAAGCGCTTTTTCGGGGAAAAGTTGTGCTCTACATCAATCCCGCGCAACATCCGACTGGCTGAGGCGCCCAGCCACGGCAAGCCTGCGCTAGTGTACGACGTGCGCTCCCGAGGAGCGGAAAGCTACATCCGCCTGGCCAAGGAGATCATCTCGCACAATCTTCCGGCCCAGCAGCCGGAGGCGGAAATCGCCGAACCCGGGGAGCAAGCAGTGCCGGTCGGGGAAATTTCGGCGGTTGCGACCGAGGCCCCGCCGGAACCGGCGGCCGTCCAGGAGATCCCTGCGGAAGCGAGCGCGGTCCCGGAGCCGGCGGCAGAGGTCGAGGCTATGGACAAGACAGCCTAGTACATTGATAGTGATCGATGTCTTAAATTTACACTTATCGATGTAGTGGAAAGCTAACAAGGAGACCGATGACGACAACCAGCGCAGAGAAGACGCCGATCGTTGAAGGCCACACGGACAAACGCAGGGCCCTCGGCCGAGGCCTGGAATCGCTACTGCCCAGCGGGCCGCGGGTGGTGCCCACTCCCCCGGCCGCGGCTCTCCCGTCCGCCGCGGCCCCAGCGGCCGCACCTGCCCCGCACCTGGCGCCTGGCGACACCGTGGTCGAACTGTCTCTTGATCTGATCGAAGGCAATCCTCACCAGACTCGCTTTCGCTTCCGCGACGAACCGCTGCAGGAGTTAGCAGATTCCATCCGCGCCAACGGAGTCCTGCAGCCCATCGTGGTACGCCCCGCCCAGGACGGCCGCTATCTCCTGATCCTAGGGGAGCGCCGTTGCCGCGCCTCCAAGCTAGCGGGCCGGGAAAAAGTCCCGGCCATTGTGCGCCGCGTCTCCGAGCAGCAGGCGGCGGAGATGACAGTGGTCGAAAACCTGCAGCGCCAGGACCTGAACTGCCTGGAGCAGGCCAACGCATTCGCCAAGCTGAGCAAGGACTTCGGCATGACGCAGGAGCAGATCGGGCAGCGCACCGGAGTCTCGCGCGAATCCGTCTCCAACTACATGCGCCTGCTGAAACTGCCGCCGGAAGTGCAGCAACATCTTGGCGAAGGCCGCCTGGGTTTCAGCGAGGCCCGCGTGCTGCTCACGCTGCTTGATCCCAATCTGATCCCCAAAATCGCCGAAGAAGCGATCCGCAAGCATCTCTCGGTGCAGCAACTGGAGGATCTGGTCTTCGCCACCAACGTTCCGCTGGAGAAATCGGATGCGCCACCAACCACCCGTTGGATTGATCCCAACGTCCGCGCCGCCCAGACCGATCTGGAGCGCATTCTAGGCGTGCGTGTCCGCATCCGCGATCGCAAGGGAAAAGGCAAGATTGTGATCGAGTACGGCTCGCTCGAGGATTTCGATCGTGTGGTCGAGATGCTGAAGGGGAAGAGCGAGTAGCGAGGAACGAGTACCCGGTACTGAGTACCGAGTTAGACCGCCTGCCAGGGCACGAGAGCTATGTTCGTTTTCGAACGCCGCCATCCCACAAGCGCACATCTTCATCGGAAGCTGCTCCTGCGTTGTTCAAATTATCCGTTCTAACTCAATGACATAGCAGCGCTCTGGAAGGCACGGAACTTGCCATAACACCGGCGCTGGTTGTGCGGAACAACGTCGCTTGAAGGTCAAGCCATGGAAGTCCTTCTCCAGGATCTGCGTTACGGGTTACGCATGCTGTTGAAGTCGCCGGGGTTTACTGCCGTGGCGATCCTCACGCTGGCGCTGGGCATTGGCGCCAACACCGCCGTCTTCAGCGTGCTCGATGCAGTGATGCTGAAGATGCTGCCTATCTCACAGCCGGAGCAACTTGCCGTTCTTGGCGATCCTTCCCGCATTCATTCCACCTCGAACGGCACGCCCCAGTTGGACCTGTTTTCCTATCCTCTTTACCGCGAGCTGCGCGACGGCACACAAGCGTTCTCGGGGTTGTTTGCTTCCGGCGATCCCGGACGCGTGGATCTGCAGTCGGATTCTTCCTCTTCCACCAGCGAGTCTTCGAAACGCACCTACGGGCGCGTGGTGACCGGCAACTATTTCTCGGTGCTGGGCGTGAACCCGCTGATCGGCCGCACATTGACCCCATCCGACGATGTGGCTCCAGGGGCTAGCCCGGTAGCGGTGATCAGTTACAGCTATTGGAAGCGGCGATTCAATCTTGATCCCACTGTGGTCGGCAGCACAGTCCGCCTGAATAAGTATCCGTTCACCATTGTCGGGGTGACCCCAGCGGGTTTTGACGGCGAAATCATCGAGCGGGGCACCGATATTTGGATTCCCATGAGCATGCAAGGCCAGGTGATGCGCGGGCGTGAATACCTGGAGACGCCCAACACTTCATGGCTGCAGATCATGGGCCGGTTGAAGCCGGGCGTGTCCCTGGCCCAGGCGGGCAGTAACGTGAACACCGTGTACCGGCAAGCCTTGAGCGGCGCTTATGGCGCGAAACTTTCGGTGGACGACCGCGCGTCGTTGGAGAAATCCAAGACGGCCATCGAGGTGTCCGCCGGAGGCGCCGGGCTGTCGTACCTGCGGCATGAATTCAAGCGCCCGCTGCTGTTGCTGATGGGAGTGGTGGGCCTGGTGCTGCTGATCGCGTGCGTCAACGTGGCCAACCTGTTGCTGGCCCGGGCCAGCGGCCGCAGCAAGGAGATCGCGGTGCGCATGGCGATTGGAGCGCGCCCGCTGCGCCTGGTGCGGCAGCTTCTCACCGAAAGTGTCTTGCTGGCGCTGTGTGGAGGCCTCCTCGGTGTTCTGCTGGCGCAGTGGGGAGCGACCTTGCTGGTGCGCACCAGTTTTGGCGCCGGCACGGTGCGCGCCTTCGACATCCATCCCGATGCGCACATGCTGGCGTTTACCGCCGGCGTCTGCCTTCTGGCGGGAATCCTGTTTGGCCTGGCGCCGGCGCTGCGCGCCTTGGGAATCCCCGTATCGTCCACGCTGAAAGAAGGCGCGCGCGGCGGCACAGCCACCGGCTCCGCCAAGTGGTCCACCGGCAAAGTCCTGGTCGCGGCCCAGGTCACACTTTCTCTGCTGGTACTGTTTGCCGCCGGTCTGCTGGTGCGCACGCTGCGCAATCTGCAGGATGTTGACTTCGGATACGAGCGCGAGCACCTGGTCATCATCCGCCCTGACTTCATCTCCGCTGGCTACAAGCACGAGCAGCTTCCCGCCGTTTCGCAGCGGCTGCTGGGGCCGCTCAACGCCATCCCTGGAGTCGTCGGCGCCACGGTCTCAGAAAATGGCTTGTTCAGTGGTACGGAAGGGGCTGACGACATCAAGATCGAGGGATACACCCCCGCGAGCGATGGGGACACAGTCAGCTATTCCGACTGGGTTGGCCCTGATTATTTCAAGGTCGTGGGCGTTCCCATTTTGCTGGGACGCGGTATTGGCCCCCAGGACGTGGAATCTGCGACCAAGGTCGCGGTCATCAACGAGGCCATGGCCAAGTTTTATTTTCACGGCGTGAACCCGATTGGGCGCAAGTTCGTGATTGACGATGGCGCGCAGCGGCTGCGCCCGATTGAGATCGTCGGCATCTCCAAGGATGTTCGCGATCACAGCCTGCGCGAAGCCATTCCCCGCCGCTTCTATCTGGCCTACTACCAGAGCATCCTTCCCGACCTTGAAGTCCACTTTGTGCTGCGCGTGGCTGGCGATCCGACGTCCGTCCTGGCCGCAGTCAGGCAACAGCTGAAGGACTTCGACCCGAACGTCATGGTTCGCGAGGCCGACACTTTGAACCACATGGTAGATGACTACATCGCCCAGGAAAGGCTGGTGGCGCAGCTCTCCAGCCTGTTCGCCGGCCTGGCGCTGCTGCTGGCGTGCGTGGGGCTGTACGGGGTGATGTCGTACACGGTATCCGGTCGCACCCGCGAAATCGGCGTACGCATGGCGCTGGGCGCGCAACGCCGCGATGTGCTCTGGATGGTGCTGCGCGAGGCCCTGCTGCTGGTCGGCGTGGGTGTGGTGGTCGGCATCCCCGCGGCATTCGGAACCAGCCGCCTGCTGCAAAACATGCTGTACGCCCTCAGCGGAGTGGACCCGCTTTCCATGAGCGTGGCGGTGGCCATGCTTCTGCTGGTTGCGGCGATCGCGGGCTACATTCCCGCCCGGCGGGCCACCAGGGTTGATCCGATGGTGGCTCTGCGGTACGAATAACGGACCTCAGACTTCGGGCCTCGGACCTGAGAAGTCACGACTCAGCCTGGTAAATGGTGGGAGAATCGTCGCTCTGTGGGGCATCTTTACGGTGCGGAACCGCGGTTTTGCATAGCGGAAGTGGGAGATCACGAGAATTCTTATGTGTACCAGAGTGAGCCAGCGGCGTCATAACAGCTGAGAGCTGAGGGCCGAGGTCCGATTCCCGCGAATCCTCGTCGCCGCACCAGCGTCTAAACTAGGGCGATGCGGCACGCGATTCTGGGTGTGGGCGGGGTTGGAGGATTGGTTGGGGCAGCGCTGGCCCATGCGGGCGATCCCGTAACTTTGATTCTTCGGCGGGAGGTGGCCGCCGGTTATCCGCCTGCCCTTTCTCTCGACAGTCCTTTTGGCAAGTTGGCCGTTCCGGTGGAACGCGCCACCGCGGTGTCCCATCCCTTCGACGTTCTGTGGATCACCGTCAAGGCAACCCAGCTCGATTCCGCCTTGAGTTCCATCCCAGCTGGCGCCCAGCTCGGCAGCATCGTTCCACTCTTGAATGGAATCGATCACGTCGCTTTGCTGCGCTCTCGCTTCGGTCATGAGCGCGTAGTCCCGGCGACCATCGCGGTCGAGTCCGAGCGTGTCAGCCCCGGAAATATCGTTCACCGCTCCAACTTCGCTCGCCTTAATGTGTCATCCATCGGGCGAGACCGGCTGGCGCCTGCCATCGAGAAGTTGCGGCAATTCGGATTCGCCTGCCAGTTTCTCGACGACGAGGCCACGCTGCTGTGGAGCAAGCTGGCGTTTCTAGCACCCATCGCGCTTGCCTCCACCGCGGCGGCCCGCAACAAGGGCGAGTTGGTTGCAGATCCCGTCTGGCGGCAGCGGCTGGAAGCTTGCGTTGCGGAAGCCTGTGCGGTCGCCACCGCCAATGGTGCCAAGGTCGATCGCGCGAACATTCTCAAGTTCATGGAGAGTCTGAAGCCGGAAGCGCGCAGCTCCATGCAGAAAGACGTGGCCGCTGGAAACCCCCCGGAGCTGGACGCCATCGCCGGACCCATTCTTCGCGGGGCGGAGCAGCGAGCTTTGGCGGTACCGGTCACACAGGAGCTGGTTGACGCGGTAACGGCTCGGATCAGCGCCGCAAGAGCGCGGTAGCGACAGCGGCTGCGGGCAACACAAAACCCTACTGGGACGGAGGGTCCGTCCCATGCACTATCTGGAACTCTGTTCTTCCCAGGCTACTAGCGTACGCTGCTGCCAAACGTGGCCAGCCGACGCTTCTGCAGGTCGGTGACGTCGAGGTCATCGGCTTCCAGCGCAGCTTCTTCTGCTTCCCATTCTTTGGCTTCAGTCGTAGCCAGCTTCTTCAGCAGGTCCTGTGCGCACCTGGCGCAGCAGAAACCCTTGATGTATTGCCTTTGCCCGTTTTCCTCCTCGATGCAGTACTCGTAGTTAAAGATCGGAGGCTGTGCGACGCAGAGACTGCAAGCGTCCGGAGCGTTAATGTAAAGGGGATCAAACGTTGCGAAGAATACGCTGTCATTCATAGGTACACCTCGCCGTCGGCTCCATTATTGGCGACGGGAGCGGACTCTGCCGTGACTGGCGTCACGGTAAGATGTGTTTTCGGCTCCGGTCTCACCTTGCCTCTCACCCTCGCCAGAAGGACGCCTGTGCCCTTCGTACGTGGTCTTCGGTGACGTTCTCAGCGGAAGGCGCGGTTGCTACCGTTAATGGTCTGGTCCCCCGGAAAGGTATGTCATGGCGAAGACCGCGTTCAAGCTCAAGATTCTCTACGGCGAGGGCGATGAGGAAGTGCTGGCCGCGCAAGCCGCTTTGATTCAAAAGGCTGGCCACCAGGTACAAACTGTCATCGGCCGCAAGGCGGTGCAGGACGCCCTGCGTGGCGGCAGCTTCGACCTGGTGCTGCTGGGACCGACCCTCACCCGCGACGACCGCCACCACCTGCCCTACATGGTAAAGAAGGCCCACGCCGGAACCCGCGTGCTGGTCATGCACTCCGACGGTGCGCGGCATCATGAGGTGGACGCCAACATTGATACCGGCGCGCGGATGGAAGTTCTGCTGGAGAAGATCGCTTCGATGATGGCGCAGGAAGCGGTAGTCAGTAGTCGGTAGTCGGGAGTCGGGAGTCAGTGTGGGGCGGACACTCTTGTCCGCCTTTTGTCTCAGCATCTCAGTCGTTAAGAACCCGCAAAGTAAACGGTGGGACAAACCCGCTATTTTTTCGGTATTCTGAGCCTGTTGGGGAGCGATTCAACCCGAATTCTCCGCAATTTTGCCACTATATTAAACAATGGCGTCATCCCGAAGACCGGCGCTGTTCAGCCGGGCGAGGGACCTGGCGCGTAGCGGCAAGACACCCGAGTGAGCCATGTTGGACACTGCCACGCTCGAATCCGTTGCGTCTCAGTTAATGACCGGCAAGCAAATCACCTTGGAGGATCAAACCTGGCCGGTGACTCGCACCAGCAGCCAGCGCCTCCGGACGGCAAGGTTCACGCTCAACGGACGGGACTACCAGTCCATCGAGCAGAACCGCCACAAGCCCAGCCGCTGGGGACAACTGGCCCGCGAAGGACACCAGGTCGTCCAGTTCCGCGACATCCAAACCAATAAATATGTGGCCGTGGCCGTAGACGGCAAAGTGCAGGAGTACGGGAGGCGGTAGCGCCGGCTCGTGCGTCCATGGCCGGGTGCCCCACCTCTGCACCGCCGCAATGGTAAGCCACAAATACCGAAAGGGGTGCCCCGCTCCTTGCGTACTCTGCAAGGGGCGGGTGCCGGCATCACCGACGCTGCCGGAGTTCTGATCGGCATTTGCAGTACACGATGCTCGCTCACACCGGAGGGATAGGTCCGTGACGGTACACACACCCGCCCCTTGCAAAAAGCGCAAGGAGCGGGGCACCCCGGACGTCTTTATGGTTAAAATGGCGGCGCAAGAGGTGGGGCACCCGGCGCGCGAAGGACATAAGGTCGTCCAGTTCCGCGATATTCAAACTAATAAGTACCTAGCCGTGGCGATTGACGGCAAAGTGCAGGAATATGGACAGCGTAACGGGTAGAACTCAAGTAACGCTGTCCTCCCACTAGCAAAACTTTCGAAACCTTGGCATGATCCTTGTAATCGCCCATCCAGGGGTAAACACATGTCCTTCAGAGCGCTTGCCGGCCTGCTCTTCTCCATCCTGTGCTTGTTGAATTGGAACGCGTGCAGCACCAACTCCTCAACCCCCGAGGGTTCGGGTTCACCCTCCATTACATCCCAACCTTCCAGCCTGACGGTGCAGGCGGGGCAGACCGCAACCTTCACGGTGGGAGCCAGGGGCGCGGCGCCGCTCGGCTATCAGTGGCAGAAGAATGGCTCCGACATCAGCGGCGCAACTGCGGCCAGCTACACCACTCCGCCGACCTCGGGCAGCGACGACGGTTCCACGTTCCGCGCGGTTGTCTCCAACTCGATGGGCAGTGTGACCAGCAACCCGGCAACCCTGACCGTCAGCTCCAGCATGTCGGCGGTGGACGTCACCACCTATCACAACGACAACGCCCGCACCGGCCAGAACCTGGCAGAGACCCTGCTCAACCCCGGCAATGTGAACTCGACGAATTTCGGCAAAGTGGGATTCTTCCCGGTGGACGGCAAGGTGGATGCCCAGCCACTCTACCTTTCCAATGTGAACATCTCCGGCCAGGGAACGCACAACGTGCTGTACGTGGTTACCGAGCACGCCAGCGTTTACGCATTCGACGCCGCGGGGGGCACTGTGCTCTGGCAAGTGTCCGTGCTGGGGACGGGCGAAACCACGAGTGACACGCGCAGTTGCAGCCAGGTCACGCCGGAGATCGGCATCACCGCCACTCCAGTGATTGACCAGACACGCGGCCCCAACGGCGCCATCTATGTTGTCGCCATGTCGAAGAGCGGGAGCACCTACTTCCAGCGCTTGCATGCGCTCGATCTCACGACTGGCGCAGAACTTTTCGGCGGTCCCAAGAACATCCAGGCGAGTTTCCTTGGCAGCGGCGACGGCAGCTCCGGCGGGATGGTGATCTTCGATCCCAAGCAGTATGAGGAGCGGGCCGGAATGCTTCTGCTGAACGGGACGGTGTATATGGCCTGGACGTCGCACTGCGACATCCGTCCGTACACCGGCTGGGTGATGGCGTACGATGCTTCCACTCTGGCCCAGACCAGCGTTTTGAATGTCACTCCCAATGGAAACGAAGGCGGGATCTGGCAGGCGGGGGGTGGGCTGGCAGCGGATGCTTCCGGCAACTTCTACTTCCTGGATGGCAACGGGACCTTTGAGACCACGCTCGACGGCAACGGATTTCCGAACAAGGGCGACTACGGCAACGGGTTCATCAAGGTCTCCACGTCCGGCGGATTGGCCGTGGCGGACTACTTCAACATGTTCAACACCGTGTCGGAATCGAATGCGGATGAGGATCTGGGCTCGGGTGCGGCCATGGTGTTGCCCGATTTGACCGACGGTTCGGGACAGGTGCAGCACCTGGCAGTGGGCGCGGGCAAAGACAGCAACATTTATGTGGTGAACCGCGAAAAAATGGGGAAGTTCAACTCCTCGAGCAACAACATCTACCAACAACTTTCCGGAGTGTTGTCAGGCGGCGTGTTTTCTGCACCTGCCTACTTCAATAACACGCTGTATTACGGCTCGGTGGGAGACAACCTGAAAGCCTTCACCATTACCGACGCCCGGCTCTCCAGCGCGCCCACCAGCCAGACCGGCAACAGCTTTCCGTATCCTGGGTGCACTCCCGGCATTTCCGCTAACGGCACAGCCAACTCGATCTTGTGGGCGGTGGAAAATAGCAACCCAGCAGTACTGCACGCCTACGACGCCACCAACCTGGCGCACGAACTTTACAACAGCAACCAGGCGGGCTCGCGGGACCAGTTCGGGGCGGGCAACAAGTTCATCACGCCCACGATCGCGAATGGGAGAGTGTACGTGGGAACGACGAATGGGGTAGCAGTGTTTGGGCTTTTGCCTTAGCGGGGCATGCCACAAAGACTGCGGGACAACGCTGCCTTCTGCCGTGCCCCACGGCGAAAACAGCGCCTAAAGGCGCCTCGTTGTGCCTTGTTTTCGGCATCGCTGAAGCGATGCCCTGATACGAATCCTGGGTGTTTGTCCTAAACCATTTAGGACAAGACCGAATCCTACGTTCTTATCAGCTGCCCGTAGCCTTGCGCCAGGTCCGCAGGTTTACGCCGTACAGCACGATGCAAAACAGATTCGCGGGTATGAAGCCCAACTGCGCGGTCTTGACCCCTATGACACAGATGATGGCGCTATTGGCCGCCGCCAGGACCCAGCCTTCCCAGCATCGTCTGCCCACCAGGATCGTGGACAGGACGGTGAGCACACAGGACAAGTAATCGAGCCGCAACACGAAAATCACCTCCAGCGTCATCTTTCAACGGAAGGTGAGGGTGTGGCTGTGATCGAGCGACCTTTGGGGGGTTACGTTGGTCGCTGTACCCTTCGAATGTTTCACTGCAGGTCGGGCTTCTGAATTCCCAGTTCAATTACAAACAAATCCCGCAGAGCTTCTTCCAACTCGTTTCGCTCTCCAACAATGCCATCCAAGGAAGCGAGTTCGACTAGTCTGTGTTGCACTAGCCGGCGGGCTTGCTTGCACAATTCCGCCTGTCTGGCGGGATCCAGTTCGACCCTTGCCGACGCGTAGACCTTTCTCCAGTCCGTGCTTCGGCTGCTCACATTGCACCTCGAACCGTGCCTGGAGGAGTGAGCAATCTGGCGGAGCACATCTCCCCGAGGTCGGATAGGTCGCGTGTCACAGGGCCAGCGACCAGCTATGTTTTCATTCTCCCCCAAGGCAGGGGCGGTGCGCAGTGATGCCAGGGAGTACCAGAGAACCTCGGCCCAGAATTGAACCATTAAGGGCAGGCGTCCAAAATGGGACTTGTTGGGTGCGATCGCAACTCGCCGCTAGAAACGGAAGCGGTACTTGATTTGGATGGACACCTCCAGCGGGTTCACGTAGTGGGTACCGCCGAAGGTGTTGGCGTTATCCAGCAGGTAACGATTGCTGGCCAGGTTCAGCCCCGTTAAACGCACCGTCCAGCGTTCTCCGAACGATTTCCCCAGAGACAGGTCGTAGGTGGTATGCGCCGGCAGATGCTGCGGCCCCTCGCCATCGAGAAACCCAGAGCCGTAATTGACGTTGAAGTCGGTCCAGGCGCGCCAGGGCAGCGCCAGGTTGAAGCCGGTGGAGAACGAGTCACGCTGGTCGTGGTCGAGGAAGCAGAGCGGGCCTTCACAAGACGCGTCAGTGATCAATCCACCGGTGATTCCGCCGCTCCACTGCGCATACTGATGCGAGTAAGCGAAATGGAATTGGGCGCGCCCAGCAATGCGAGGCGACGTGGCGGTGGTTTCCCAGCCGCGAATGCGTGCGTGCTCCAAGGTGAGAGGAAAGAAGATATTGGAGTTTCCCAGCGCGTCGTGATCGAAGAAATTGCGGGCGCCGGTGCGGAAGTTCGCGACGTCGAAAGTCCATCCCGCAAGAGGAATGGTCAGTCCGAACTCGTGCTGCTCGTCGCGCTCGCCATGCAGCGGGAGGAAGCCGCAATCCTGCTGCCTGCAGAGATCAATCAGCGGGCCGCCCACGGTCAGCAGAGGCGGGGCCTGGTAGTAGCGTCCATAGAAGGCGCGGGCCACCCAGTTCAGCTTGGGGATGCGCACGGCCGCGCCGATCCGGGGATCGGCGGCATTCTCACTGATGGTCGCTCCGAAGTGGGTAAGGCGCACCCCACCGTTCACGGTCAGCCACGAAGTCAGCTTGAACTGGTCCTCCAGAAAGAAGGTCTCCACATTTCCCCAGAGGATTTTGCGCTGCGGAGGCAGGAGCTGCGCGGGGTCGCTGCTGGCGATGGCAAACAGTTCGTTGTCGCGCTGTCCGAAGATCTGAATGCCGGTGCGCAGGGTGTGGCGGCGCTGGGTCCAGGCGAGCGACACAACGCCGCCAACGTAGCTGGAGCCGCGATCGTCTTCCGGGCTGACGGGCTGGTCCAAGGGACCGCCTAAGTAGTGCGCGCGATTGAAGTGGTAGAACGGCGACACGGTGAGCACAAGCCCGGGACCGGCGGTATGCAGCCAGGAAAAATTGACCAAGGCATCGCGCTCGTCTTCAACGTCACCGATCCCGACGAAACCTTCGTCCGCGGAGGCATTAGGGTCCTGGGGCACCTGGTAGTGGTCCCCACGCACCGAGGTGATTAGGCGCAACTGGTCGGTTGGAGTCTTATTAAAGATCAGCGAGGCAAATCCGCCCATTCCGGCGGCTTGATCGTGAATGACCTGCGGGATGGGAGTTTCCAATCCCAAGTCCGTGCGATAGCCGGAGAAACTGCCATAGTACGCGAAACGCTCGGTGTGGTCGCCGAAGCTGATCTGATCGTTGGTGTTGTTGTAGCTGCCGTAGCTGGCGACGATTTCCGCCTGGCGGTTGCGCTCAAAGCCGGAGCGGGTGACGACGTTGAATACCCCATAGGTGCGGTCGCCGTATTCGGCGTTGTAGCCGCCGCGTTGCACTTCGAGGTAATCAATGTCCTTGGGATCGAACTGTGGGCCAACGTTAGAGGCGATATTGGTGTTCGGTACGGGCACACCGTCGAGCAGCCAGGAGACCTGGTGTCCCCCCCGGATGTGGAGTTGATCGTGGACCATGTAGGCTCCGGGGGTGTAGTTGGTGATCATGGCCATGCTGTTGGTCTGGTCAGCGCCGGGAGTGTGGGATATCTGCTCGCGGCTGACTACGGCGGATGTGGTGGACGACTCGGGGTTAACGGTGGCGGGCGTGTCCGTGACTTCCACCGTTTCCTTGGTCTGGGCGACGGTGAGCGAGAAGTGCAGGCGGGCATCGCGGCCGGAGGTGAGAACGAGCTTCTGCTCCTGGGTGGCAAATCCGGGGACCTCAACCTTGACCTGGTATTCCCCCAGCGGCACAGTGTCGAAGCGGAATTCGCCGGAGCTGTCGGAGGTGACGTTTTTCGCCCAGTCGGAATTCGCCGAGCGCAGAGTGACCTGTGCACCCGGGACGGGGCGATGCCCTGGGTCGTGAATCAGGCCCTGGACTGAGCCAAAAATGGTGGCGTTCGCCGTGACGGCGAGCAGCAGCAGCCCGCCGAGCAGCGGAATGTGAATCAAGCGCATGACGTTCTCCAAAGCCCCAACCTGGTGGAATGGCAGAAGCTGCCGCAGCGGAACTCGCACCGATAGGGTCAATGACCCTCACGAGGCAAGCAGGACGGCGCACGGCAAGCTTTTGATTGGTCTAAGCGATGGAGAACGGAGGAGCGCGAACGGAATGGGCAGCATTGACCTCGGCGGTGACGTCAATGGGCCGCAACTGCGGCAGCATAGCTACTGAGGCCGGCGCCGCGTAGGCACTCGGCCGTGGCCGGAGCTGCGCGGCATGCGATACCGTCAGGGGACGGCAGCAGTCGTGGCTGCCGCAATCCAGAGCACGGAATTCTGTCTCCGGGGAAGTGTGCGAGTGCATCTTCCGCATGCAACAGGCGTGCGGCGGCGGGGTGGAGACCGCCAGGCCGACAGGGGCAAAGCTGCCCACAAGCAGCAGAATCAGCAAGAATCTGGCGGTCAGGCGATGCATAAGTGGCATGGCAGGAGCCCCACACCCTGCCCAGGAAACTCGCGTCTAGCATAGGCGACCAAGGCCGGGAGTGCAAGCGCGTTGCCGCTGGCCACTGATCATTCTCCCCGGATGTTGAGCCGCTAAAATCCGCTGTGTTAGCATCTTAGGTTTTGGCAGGCTGTTCGACGTTGGCCTATATCTCCTCTTCTTCCTGGTCCACCGGGATTTGAATTGCTGGTCCCATTGGAGTGGAGCAGCCGCGCACACCTTAAAGGAGTGAACCCGTGAAAGTTTATGAAGGCGCAAACGTCCGGAATGTAGCGTTGGTGGGGCACGGGCATGCCGGCAAGACTTCGCTCGTCTCCGCCATGTTGTACACCGCCGGCGCAACCCAGCGGCTGGGCCGCGTGGACGATGGCACCGCCACTACCGACTACGACGACGAAGAGATCGCGCGCCAGATGTCGATTGCCAGCAGCCTGGCCTACGTCGAGTGGGGCAAGACCAAGATCAATCTGATCGACACCCCCGGGTTCAACATGTTCGTGCACGAAGCCAAGATGGTGCTGCCGGCGGTGGAGGCCGCGATCGTAGTGGTGGACGGCGTGGCCGGTGTAGAAGTCGTGACCCAGCGGGTGTGGAGTTACTGCGAGGAATATCAGACGCCGCGCCTGATTGTGGCCAGCCGCATGGATCGTGAGCGCGCCGACGCCGGGCGCGTGCTGGAGTCGCTGCAAAATGCGTTTGGGCGCACTGTGATTCCCCTGGAGTTGCCCATTGGCAGCGAGAAGAATTTCACCGGCGTGGTGGACCTGGTCAGCATGAGGGCCTACACCTATGAACTTGGCGGCAACGGCAAGGCCAAGGAGGGCGAGATTCCCGCCAACCTGAAAGATGAGGCCCAGTCCGCCCACGAGAAGCTGGTCGAGATGATTGCCGAAGGCAACGACGCCCTGATGGAAGAGTTCTTCGAAAAGGGCACCATCCCGGAAGAGCACTTGATTCCCGCTCTGCACGATGCCATCCGCGAAGACCGCATCTTCCCGGTGCTGTTTGCTTCCGGTCTGGGGAACGTCGCCGCGGACCACGTCATGGACTTCATCGTGGACTACACGCCGGCGCCCACGGAGAAAGGCGCAGTCCGCGGCGAGGTCACCTCCGGCAATGGCGAGCCGCCGGCACGCAAAGTCGCAGACTCAGAGCCGGTCTCCCTGTTCGTGTTCAAGACCGTTTCCGACCCGTTTTCCGGCCGCATCTCCTATTTCAAAGCCTTCTCCGGCGTGGTGAAGAACGACGCCACGGTGCAGAACTTCACGCGAAGTTCGCAGGAGAAGCTGGCGCACATCTCGATCATGCAAGGCAAGACCGCCGTACCCGTGACCGAGCTTCACGCGGGCGACATCGGCGCAGTGGCCAAGCTGAAAGATACGGTGACCGGTGACACGCTGGGCGACAAGTCAGCGCCCATTCAATATTCCAAGGTGATGCTGCCGGAGCCGGCGATCACCTTCGCCATTGAGCCGAAGAGCCGCGCCGACGAAGACAAGCTGGGCGTGGGCATCCACAAGATGATGGAAGAAGACGCCATGCTGCGTTTCTTCCGTGACGCGCAAACCAAGGAATTCCTCATCGCGGGCACGGGACAGCAGCACATCGAGGTCGTGGTTTCGAAGATGAAGAAGCGCTACCACACCGAAGTGGTTCTGAAGGCGCCCAAGGTTCCGTATCGCGAGACCATACGCGGCAAGGCCGATGTGCAGGGGCGTCACAAGAAGCAGACCGGAGGCCACGGCCAGTATGGCGATTGCAAGATCAAGATGGAGCCGATGGCACGCGGCGGGGAATTCGAGTTCGTGAATGACATTTTTGGCGGCGCGATCCCGAAAAACTACATTCCCGCTATCGAAAAGGGAATCAAGGATGCGGCGTCACGCGGATATTTGGCGGGATTTCCCGTGGTGGATTTTAGAGTGATCCTTTACGACGGGTCGTATCACGACGTGGATTCGAACGACATGTCGTTTCAAATGGCCGGCCGCATCGCGTTCCGAAAAGCCATGGAGCAGGCCAAACCCACGCTGCTGGAGCCGGTCATGGTGGTGGAAATCACGGTGCCGGATGAATTCGCAGGCTCCATCATGGG